>NZ_KB905839.1 GCF_000381065.1 Propionispira raffinosivorans DSM 20765
GTTATCGCCATCGTTCTGTTATATGCAAATCCATTAATCAAATAATGAATTGTCATAGACTTTTTATGTGAGGGCGACAGCATAAGAATGCCGTCGCCCACTTTATACGTGAGATAAGGAGGCAGCAGAATGGTTGACATTAATATGACTTTGGTTGCACAGATTTTTAACTTTTTAATTTTGGCAGCAATTTTAACAAAATTTGCTTATAAACCTTTGATGAAAGTTTTAAAAGAGCGTGAAGATCAAATTGCGAAAAGCATTGAATCCGCAGAAGCAGATGAGCTTAAAGCACAGGAACTTCTGAAGGAATACCATGATCAGCTTGCAACCGCTAGAATACAAGCACAAGAAATCGTAGATAAGGCGATTAAAAGAGCGCAAGAAGAGCGCGAAGCACATATCAATGAAACAAAACGTGAGATCGATCAAATGCGCAAAGCCGCTCAGGCAGAAATCGTTCACGAACGTGAGCGGGCCGTAGCCCAGTTAAAAGGCGAAGTTGTCGCTTTATCAATGGCTGCAGCAACAAAAATTATTGGCAGCAATATTGATACAGAAGCTAATGATCGCTTGATTGGTGAATTCATCGATAAACTAGACAAAGACAAAATGGGTGGTTTGCCATGTTAAACATGCAGTTGGCAAATAAATATGCGAAGGCAATTTTTGAAGTAGCACAAGATGATGGTAAAATCGATGAATATGGCACTGATCTAAAAACAGTTGCCAGCGAAATTGATGCACATAAAGAATTAGCCTCATTTTTAGTGAACCCTCAAATTCAGCCAAATGCAAAAAAAGATCTTTGCGCTAAACTGTTTAAGGAAGAACTGTCTGTATCAGTTTATAATTTTTTGATGCTGCTCATCGACAAACGTCGTGAAGTTTTATTACAAGAAATTGTCAGAGAATATCAAACTCTGTCAAATGCTGCTCAAAATATCATTCATGCAGAAGTTACGGTAGCATCTGCTTTAAATGAAAAGCAGCAAGCAAAACTGATTGAAAAATTGGAAGAATCTACAGGGAAAAAAGTTGTGGTTCGGACAAAAATAGATCAGAGCATTATCGGCGGTGTAGTTGTAAAAATCGGTGATAGACTTATCGATGGCAGCATAATACGCCAGATGCAATCATTACAAAAACAATTAATGGCAAATTAACTTGTAGATTGGGGTGACAGAGTAGTATGAAAATGAATCCAGAAGAAATAACAGCCATTATCAAGGAACAGATCAAAAACTATGATGTGGATCTGAATGTTGATGATGTAGGAACTGTTATCGAAATTGGTGATGGTATTGCTCACATCCATGGTTTAGAAAAAGCTATGGCGGGAGAATTACTTGACTTTGGTAACGATATTTATGGTTTAGTATTAAACCTTGAACAAGATAACGTCGGCGCCGTTATTCTCGGTGGCGATGTACTTATTAAAGAAGGCGACACGGTTAAAAGAACTGGCCGTATCATGCAGGTACCTGTTGGTGAAGCAATGATCGGACGTGTGGTGGATGCTTTGGGTCGTCCAATTGACGGCAAAGGGCCTATTGAATCGACAGAAAATCGTCCGATTGAATATCCGGCTCCTGGTATCGCTGATAGAAAATCAGTACATGAACCATTGCAAACAGGGATTAAAGCAATTGATGCTTTGGTGCCAATTGGTCGTGGACAACGTGAACTTATCATTGGTGACCGTGGTACTGGTAAAACAGCAATTGCGATTGACACAATTTTAAATCAAAAAGGACAGGATTGCTTCTGCGTTTATGTAGCAATTGGTCAGAAAGCATCGACAATTGCTCGTGTGGTAAAAACATTAGAAGATCAGGGCGCTATGGCATATTCAGTTGTTGTTGTTGCAACGGCTGCAGATAGTGCACCACTTCAGTATTTGGCTCCTTATGCCGGTGTGGCAATTGCGGAATATTTCATGTACAAAGGCCAGCATGGTCTATGCGTATATGATGACCTTTCGAAACATGCGGCAGCTTATCGTGCCATGAGCTTATTGCTTCGTAGACCACCAGGTCGTGAAGCATACCCTGGGGACGTATTTTATTTACATTCTCGTCTTTTGGAACGTGCGGCAAAGTTATCAGATGAACTTGGTGCAGGTTCCATTACGGCACTGCCAATTATCGAAACTTTGGCAGGCGATCTTTCCGGATATATTCCGACAAATGTTATTTCAATTACAGATGGTCAGATCATGCTTGAAACAGAAATGTTTTATTCTGGGATTAGACCGGCTATCAATGTAGGTCTTTCGGTATCACGTGTTGGTGGTAGTGCTCAGATTAAAGCGATGAAACAAGTTTCCGGGCGTATGCGTCTTGACCTTGCTCAATATCGTGAACTTGCTGCTTTTTCGCAGTTTGGTTCGGATCTTGATAAAGCTACCAAAGATCAGCTCGATCGTGGTGCACGTATGGTAGAAACGTTGAAACAGGCACAGTATTCACCACTTTTAGTACAAGATCAGGTACTGATTATTTATACCGCAGTAAGAGGGTTTTTAGCGGATATTCCAGTAGATCAGGTAGTGCGCTTCCATCAGGGCTTCCTCAAATTCATGAATAGCACGCATGCTGAAATTGGTGCAAAAATTATTGAACAGAAAAAACTCGACGATGCCCTTGAAGAACAGATCAACAAGGCAATTGGTGAATTTAAGGAAACATTTTCTTATAAGAAAGCATAATGCAGCGAGGTGATTTTTAATTGGCTAGTTTACAAGACATACGCCGTCGTATAAAAAGCGTAAAAAGTATCCAGCAAATCACAAAAGCCATGAAAATGGTAGCTGCAGCTCGCTTGCGCCGGGCACAGGAATCGGCAGTGGCCAATAAGCCATACGCTGATAAAATGCGTCAGGTTATTGCCGATGTAGCGGCAAATGCAGGCGGCGAATTCAGCCATCCGCTGCTCGAAGTGCGTCAAGATGGAAAAAAACTCTATCTCGTGCTTGCCTCGGATAAAGGTCTTGCTGGTGCTTATGCCAGTAATGTTTTTAAAGAAGCAGCAGCGCATATTTCAAACAAATCCGAAGTGGATTTAGTCACGGTCGGCAGAAAAACGAGAGATCATTTCGTCAACCGCCATTACAGTATCGTGAGTCAATATACCGGTATCAGCGAACGCCCTACGTATGATAATGCGCGCGAAATCGCTTCGGATCTCATCAAAAAATTCACAGCAGGTGAATGTGATGAAATCTATATGGTATATACAAAATTCATCTCGGCAATCACCTCCATTCCGACAACGATTAAATTATTGCCGTTTGACGATCTTGGAGATGGTGAAAAGGATGCATCAAGTGGAGAATATATTTATGAACCATCCGCTGGTGAAGTGCTAGGATTCTTATTACCACAATACTTGGTAACAACAATATATGCGGCGTTACTCCAAGCTTCCGCAAGTGAGCTAAGTTCCCGTATGACTGCGATGAGCAATGCAACGGACAACGCCGAAGAACTCATTGACAAATTAGACTTGCATTATAATAAAGTGCGTCAGGCAAACATTACCCGCGAGATCACAGAAATCGTGGGTGGTGCGGAAGCCTTGAAGTAAGGAGGTTTTCTTATAGTGGCTAATGGTAAAGTAGTACAGGTCATTGGACCTGTCGTAGATATTGAATTTCCAGCGGATTCACTACCAGCAATTTTAAATGCGATCACCATTCAGGGGGTCGCAGGTGAAGTGAAGATTGATTTGACAGTTGAAGTTATGCAGCATTTGGGTGATTGTGTCACTCGTTGTATCGCAATGAGTTCTACCGATGGTTTGACTCGTGGAATGGAAGCAGTCGATACGAAATCTCCAATTAAAGTACCTGTTGGGAATGAAACCCTTGGTCGAGTATTTAATGTACTTGGTAAAACGGTTGATCATAATCCAGCGCCGGTTGGCAATAAAGAATTTTGGTCAATTCATCGTTCTGCACCAAAATTCGACGAACAGGAAACTTCAACACAGATTCTCGAAACGGGGATTAAGGTTGTCGATCTTATTGCACCGTATTCCCGTGGTGGTAAAATCGGTTTGTTCGGTGGTGCTGGTGTTGGTAAAACAGTTCTGATTATGGAATTGATTCATAACATTGCAACACAGCATGGTGGATACTCCGTATTTGCTGGTGTAGGTGAACGTACGCGTGAAGGTAATGATTTGTGGTCAGAAATGACAGAATCCGGCGTTATTGATAAGACAGCACTTGTTTATGGACAGATGAATGAACCACCAGGTGCTCGTATGCGTGTAGCATTAACAGGTCTTACGATGGCAGAATATTTCCGTGACGTACAAGGTCAGGATGTACTTTTGTTTATTGATAATATTTTCCGTTTTATTCAAGCTGGGTCTGAAGTATCTGCATTGCTCGGTCGTATGCCGTCTGCAGTTGGGTATCAGCCTACACTGGCAACCGATGTTGGTGCGCTTGAAGAACGTATTACATCAACGAAAAAAGGGTCTATTACTTCGGTACAGGCCGTATATGTACCGGCTGATGATTTGACAGATCCCGCTCCAGCTGCAACATTTGCCCATTTGGATGCAACGACAGTACTTTCTCGTCAAATTGCCGAATTAGGTATTTATCCAGCAGTGGATCCACTGGATTCTACTTCTCGTATTCTTGACCCTCATGTTATTGGTGAAGATCATTATGAAGTAGCTCGTGGTGTACAGGCAGTCCTTCAGAAATACAAAGAATTGCAGGATATTATTGCGATTTTGGGTATGGAAGAATTATCAGATGATGATAAACTCGTTGTTGCCAGAGCGCGTAAAATTCAAAGATTTTTAAGCCAGCCGTTTTTCGTAGCGGAAGTATTTACTGGTTCACCAGGGAAATATGTTCCACTGAAAGAAACGATTCGCGGGTTTAAAGAAATTTTAGAAGGTAAACATGACGATATTCCAGAAGCCGCTTTCTATATGGCTGGTACTATTGATGAGGTTATAGAAGCAGATCGCAAAATGAAAAAGGGGGAATAATTCATGGCTACAATAAAGCTGGAAATTGTTTCTCCAACAAAAGTTGTTTATACAACCGATGTTAATATGCTTATTGTCCGTAGTACGGGTGGTGAACTTGGCATTTTACCGCATCATGCTCCGCTTATTACTGGATTGATTCCTCATGCTATGAGGGCTAAGACAGATGCTGGTGAGCAGCTTATTGCTGTGAGCGGCGGTTTTATGGAAGTGCAGCCAGATAAGATTACGATCTTAGCATCGGCGGCTGAACTGCCAATCAATATTGATATCAATCGTGCAAAACAAGCATATGCTAGGGCACAGGAACGATTGGATGCTTTTAAAGTCGGTGCTGAAAAAGGCAAAGATATCGATTCAAGTCGTGCTCATGCTGCTTTTGAACGTGCCAAAGCACGGCTTAAAGCAACAAAAACAGATTTTTAAAGATAAAAAAAGAAGTGTGGATTTGGCCGCACTTCTTTTTTTATTTTCATATTAAGCAGGAAAGGACTTGATAGAAATCCTTGTTGATGATAAACTATGGAGTGATGCTTAGGAGTATTATTTCGGGAGGATATAATGGAGAAGTTAATTATAAATGGTGGTCATAGATTGGAAGGCCGCGTGAAAATCAGCGGGGCAAAAAATGCAGTGTTACCGATTATTGCGGCGACACTTTTGGGTCAAGACGGGCCGAGTCTTCTCGATGAAGTTCCGGCACTAGAAGATGTACATACAATTTCTGAAGTCTTAACTGAATTAGGTGTAAAAGTACAGTTTGATAGTGAAAAAGATACTTTATTTGTTGATAGTTCTGTGATTGCCAGTTGTGAAGCACCATATGAACTTGTGCGCAAAATGCGAGCGTCTTTTTTAATCATGGGTCCGCTTTTAGCACGCTGCGGTGAAGCAAAAATTTCTTTGCCAGGAGGCTGCGCTATTGGAACAAGACCGATTGATCTTCATTTAAAAGGATTTGAAGCTCTTGGTGCGGAGATAGAAATAGGTCATGGCTTTATTCAGGCTAGTGCACCACATGGCTTGAAAGGGGCAAGGATTTATCTTGATTTTCCAAGTGTCGGGGCAACGGAAAATATCATGATGGCAGCTTGTATGGCACAAGGGCAGACTATTCTTGAAAATCCAGCACAAGAACCAGAAATCATTGATTTAGCAAACTATTTGAACGTTATGGGGGCTAAAATTCGTGGTGCTGGTACGAATGTAATTAAGATTGATGGTGTTACGAAGCTCATTGGTAAAAATTATACGATTATTCCGGATCGCATTGAAGCAGGGACGTATATGGTCGCTGCAGCAATGACTCGTGGGAATGTTTATATTGAAAACGCAATTAGTGAACATTTGAAGCCAGTAATTGCAAAGCTTAAAGAGGCTGGTGTCACGATTGAAGAAGATGTAAATGGTATTCGTGTGACTTGTGATAAACAGACGAAAGCGGTGGATGTTAAAACAATGCCATATCCAGGCTTTCCAACCGATATGCAGGCACAATTCATGGCAATGCTTACGGTCTCCGAAGGTACCGGACTCGTTACGGAAACAGTTTTTGAAAATCGTTTTATGCATGTAGATGAATTAAAACGTATGGGATCGAATATCAAAATCGATGGACGAACATCGGTTGTTGAAGGTGTTCATAAATTAACTGGCTGCCAGGTTAAAGCAACGGATCTTCGCGCTGGTGCTGCCATGGTGCTGGCTGGACTTGTTGCAGACGGCGAAACACAAGTCGGGTATATACATCATATAGATCGAGGTTACGATCACCTTGTAACGAAGCTCTGCGGCTTGGGTGCGGACATTCGGAGAACAGAAAAATAAGAATACGCTTAAAAAGGACTGTTGCATTAATTGGCAACGGTCCTTTAGTATATAAAACATTTTTGCGTTAAGCGGTGCAGCTAGGTCAAATATTTTTGATTGTGGTATAATAAACAAGTTATTGTGACAATTTGGAGGGTATTTGTATGAGAAAAATAGAAGAAAAAATTAAATTACAGCATTTAACAGTTAAAAACCGCCTGATACGATCCGCTGTGCATAGCTTTTTGGGCAATTCGGATGGAACTATGACAGATGCTGAATATGATATGTATGAAACCTTAGCTAAAAATAATGTGGGCCTTATTATAACAGGGCATTGCAGTGTTTCCCCACAAGGTCAGGCCAACGAAGAGCAAATTAATATTTATGATGACCGTTTTATTGCGCAGTTCACCAAAGCTCGTGATATGGTTCATGCTTATGGAGCTAAATTTGTTGTGCAGATTAATCACGCCGGACCTAGAGCGGTTAATAATGATGATTTAATTGATGTTGTAGAACGTGATCTAAGAAAAGATCGTCATGCACGAGCACTGACAATTGAAGAAATCAAGGGAATTGAAGAACAGTTTATTGCGGCTGCAGTTCGTTTACAAAAAGCGGGTGTAGATGGAGTTCAGATACATGCAGCTCACAGCTATCTTTTATCACGTTTTCTGGATGAAACGTTTAATCAAAGAGTTGATCAATATGGTGGCAGTATTGAAAATCGGTTTCGGATTTGCCGTGAAATCATTCAGGGAATTCAAAAACAGTGTGGCCAATCTTTTCCGGTATTGATTAAAATCAATAATGATAGTAAAACCAATGATGAACAATATGGACAAGATATGTTGTATGTACTGCATGAGTGCAAGGCTTTACAGGTAGAACTAGTTGAATTTAGTGGTGTTGATTTTATTTCACTGCCGCGGACAGCTAGTCTTTATTATTTGGATCGTATTGCGAAATTGAAAAATTCGGTGGACATACCAATCGCTTTAGTAGGTGGCGTACAGTCTTTGAACGATATGGATAAAGTATTGGCAGCTGGGATTGATATGGTATCGTTAGGGCGCCCTTTAATTTGCGAACCGGATTTATTTCTGAACCTTTTGGCCGGACAAGAAAAAGCGAAATGCCTCTCGTGTAATCGCTGTTTTGCTATTCCCCATATCAAGCCTGGAATACGTTGTGTCTTACACCGTAAATTAAAAAAAACAAATTGATTTATTTTACAAGAGAGTAGCAGGCGGCTCTCTTTTTTTTTATTGATTTAATATTCAATTAATAAAATATTTTGTGAATTTTTAAAAAACTATTGAAAAATAATTCTGATAGTTGTATGATAAAAGTAAATAAGCAAGAAACAAGTTGTATGATAATGAAAGTAACAATAGAGGCTTATTTTTTACATAATAAAATTCAGAAAGTTTTGTTAGTTTTTGATTTATAAACAATTCAGATTGTTGTCAGCGAATGTTTCGGTTAAGAAAATGGCTAAAGAATAAAAATGTGTAAAGCACTTCCTGCTTTACGATTACAGGTGGATTTACAGGATTTCATCTGTTGGAACTCAGGGGGTTTTTGTATATAACTCCAAATTGGATATTTTGTAGAATTCGAGGTGAATGGGAAAAAAGGGTGTGCAAGAAAAAGTTTTATCAAATGAAGCGGGGATACTTTAATTAACAAGAAAAAGGAGTCGAGAAAATGAAAAAAGTTATTTCGTTATTATTGGCAATTTCGTTGTTAGTCTTAGCTGTAGGTTGTGGCGGCGGTGACCAGGCAAAAAAAGATGATGCAAAAGCGGCCTCATCCGGTGGAAAACAGATTACCATGGGATTCTCCCAAATTGGTGCTGAATCTGAGTGGAGAACGGCCCATACAGAATCTATAAAATCAGCAGCTAAAACAGCAGGTATTAACTTACAATTTTCAGATGCACAGCAAAAACAAGAAAATCAAATTAAGGCAATTCGTTCTTTCATCGCTCAAGGCGTTGATATTATTGCTTTTGTTCCAATCGTGGAAACAGGCTGGGATACTGTATTGAAAGAAGCAAAAGATGCTAAGATTCCTGTAATCGTAGTTGATAGAGATGTGAAATTAAGCGATGAATCCTTATATATAGCAAAAATTGGTACGGATTCAGTTGCAGAAGGTAAAAAAGTATTCAATTGGATTGACGAATACATGAAAAAAGAAAATAAACAACCACGTAGTGGTGATAAATTCAATATCGTAGTTCTTGAAGGCACCGTAGGTTCTTCCGTAGCGATTGGTCGGGCGAATGGATTTAAAGAAGCTATGGCAGCAGCTCCTGATGCAGCGAAATATACGATTTTGGCATCACAAACTGGTGAATTTACACGCCAAAAAGGTCAAGAAGTTATGGAATCATTCTTGAAATCTGATCGTGATAAAATTGATATCTTATTTGCTCATAATGATGATATGGCACTTGGTGCAATTCAGGCTATCGAAGCAGCAGGTCTTAAACCAGGTAAAGATATTACAATTATTTCGATTGACTCAGTAAAAGGTATGTTCCAGGCAATGATCGATGGTAAAGCAAACTGTACTGTAGAATGTAATCCACTCCAAGGAGATATTCTTATGGAAACAGCAAAGAAAATTTTAAATAAAGAAGAAGTTCCTAAAAATGTATATGTTGAAGAAGGAATCTTCCCAGCGGATGTAGCTGCTAAAACTTTACCAGAAAGAAAATATTAAGGTTTTGATCTAAAGCTATAACCACACCCGTAACCGGGTTGTTCGGTTAGGGTGTGGTTATTTTTATCTAAAAACTGCCATCAGGAGAAAGAAGTGGGAATATGGAAAATCTACTTTTAGAAATGCGACAAATTGATAAAGTTTTTCCTGGCGTTAAAGCATTGAGCGGCGTTGACTTCACTTTAAGGGCTGGAGAAATTCATTCTATTATGGGTGAAAATGGTGCAGGGAAATCAACATTGATAAAGGTTTTAACAGGCGTTTACCCGCGCGATGGCGGCAGTATTTATATGGAAGGGAAAGCAATTGCCCCGCGAACGCCAAAAGAAGCACAAGAAGTCGGTATATCTACGGTATATCAGGAAGTCAATCTTTGTGCGAATCTGACAGTTACAGAGAATATATTTATTGGCCGCCAGCCGACAAAACATGGTTTTATTGACTGGAAGCAAATGAATACAAGAGCGCAGGAACTATTACAGAAACTGAATGTTGATATTGATGTGACAAAAACATTGGATCATTATTCAGTTGCAATTCAGCAAATGATTGCGATTGCTCGGTCTGTTGATGTTTCAGCAAAGATATTGATTCTTGATGAACCAACATCAAGCCTTGATGAACAGGAAACACAGAAACTTTTTACGGTAATTCGCCGACTGAAAAAACAGGGCATGGGTATTATTTTTATTTCACATTTTTTGGAACAAATTTATGATTTGTGCGAAAAAATTACGATTTTACGTAATGGAGAACTTGTGGGGGCGTATGATGTTGCAAAATTGCCACGAGTTGAACTCATTGCGAAAATGATCGGAAAAGATTTATCAGCTTTGAAAGATTTCGATAAATCAGAAGAAAAAAGTGTACCATCAGCAGGAGTTTTCCTTGATGCAAAAAATATTTCTTGTATTGGAAAACTCAATCATATGGATGTGCAAATCCATCAAGGTGAAGTAATGGGCTTTGCGGGACTTTTGGGTTCAGGCCGGACTGAAACAGCAGAATTGTTGTTTGGTATCAACAAAATCACGGCAGGGGAAATCCTTATTCACGGGACACAAATGCGCTTGGATGAACCAATGAAGGCCATGCAGCAACAAATTGCCTTTTGTCCAGAAGATCGCAAGCAACAAGGTGTTGTTGGAGATTTGAGTGTACGAGAAAATATTATATTAGCGTTGCAGGCCAAAGATGGCATTTTTCATCATATTCCCCTTAACGAGCAGATTGTTATTGTCGATGACTACATTAAACTTTTGAATATAAAAGTTTCTGATCGGGAGCAGCTTATTAAAAACCTGAGCGGTGGTAATCAGCAAAAAGTGATTATTGCCCGTTGGCTAGCAACAAATCCGGAGCTTTTAATTTTAGATGAACCAACGAGAGGTATCGATGTTGGTACCAAAAATGAGATACAGAAAATGGCCGTTACTTTAGCGAAACAAAAGGGCATGGCGGTGATATTTATTTCTAGTGAATTGGATGAAATGATTCGTACTTGTTCTAAGTTAATCGTTTTGCGTGATCGTAATAAAGTCGCTGAAATTGAAGGCGATGCTATAAGCTCGGAAAATGTGATGCGGGCGATTGCAGGGGGGGATGCTTGATGGAAACACTCAAGAAAATAACAGCTAGTCCATTGTTTTTACCTCTTTTTGCGCTAGCAGTATTACTTATTTTCAACGTTATTTTTGTGGATGGGTTTTTAACGATTGAAATGACCGATGATGGTCGTCTGTATGGACGGTTGATTGATATTTTAAATCGCTCGTCATCGCTTATTATTCTGGCACTTGGCATGACCTTTGTCATAGCGACGAGTGGTATAGATATATCGGTTGGTTCTGTAATCGCCATATCCTCAGCGGTTTGTTGTACGCTGATCGGCGGACGCGGCGATGGGGCAGCTGAATATCCAATGATTTTAGCGATGCTGGCAGCTGTTTTGGCAGGCGTTTTATGTGGTGTTTGGAATGGTTTACTCGTAGCGAAGTTTAAAATTCAACCGGTTGTTGCAACACTGATCTTGATGACAGCCGGGCGTGGGATTGCTCAGCTTATTACAGAAGGTCAGATCATAACGGTATACTATAAACCTTTTGCCTATATAGGCAGTAGTATTCCTGGCAATATTTTACCAACGACAATTTTTATTGCCATTGCCATGATCTTACTCGTAACGTTCATCATTAAAAAAACATCGATTGGCCTATTTGTTCAGTCGGTGGGGATTAATCCAACAGCAAGTCGATTTACAGGTATCAATGTAACGTTTGTTATTTTTCTTGTTTATGCATTTTCGGGTTTTTGTGCGGGGGTGTCAGGGCTGATTGAAAGTTCCTTGATTCGCGCCGCTGATGCCAATAATGCAGGACTTAATATGGAAATGGACGCGATATTGGCTGTAGCTTTAGGCGGTACCTTGCTTAGCGGTGGTAAATTCAATATTGGCGGCAGTGTTATCGGCGCCATTACAATTCAGACTCTGACAACGACCATGTATGCATTGGGCGTGTCTTCAGAGCAATTGCCGGTAATTAAGGCGGTTGCCGTTATTATTCTCTGCTTGATGCAGTCTAGCAAATTCAGAGTTATGTTCAATAATTGGAAATCCCGCAATAAAGTGGGTCCACAGGGAGATAAAAACTTTCTGATGGATGAAAAGGCGGTGAATAAAGCATGAATTCAAAATTGAGAACATTGACCAATGAAGCGATTTCATCACAATATTTTTCATTTTTTGTAACTGTGATTTTGTTTCTGGTTCTATATGGTGTTGGTATCATGACCTATAAGGGGTTTATGCGGCCACAGGTATTTTTTAATCTCTTTATTGATAATTCGGCCTTAATCATTGTGACAATCGGGATTACTTTTACGCTTTTAACGGGTGGAATTGATTTATCGGTTGGTGCAATTGTAGCTCTTTCCTGTATGATTTTGGCATCGCTTTTGCAAAATACAGGTGTATCTGTACCTGTTGCAGTGGTCGCAGTACTCGTTTTGGGAATCTTCATTGGCGGTGTGCAGGGGTATTTGATTACAGCCTTCAATATGCAGCCGTTTATCGTGACTTTGGCCGGGATGTTCTTTTGCCGAGGACTTACAGCGGTTATTTCAAGGGAAACGATCAGTATAACCAATGACTTTTATGTGTCAATTGCCAGTGAACGTATTGGTATCTTTGGTTTAGGGTTTATATCAATTGGTGCAGTAGTGGCTTTATGTGCACTGGTTGTTGCGGCGGTCGTTTTAAAATATACGAAGTTTGGTCGTACGATCTTTGCCTTGGGTGGCAATGAAGCATCTGCATCACTTATGGGACTGCCTGTATTTAAAACGAAAATCATGGTCTATGTTATTAGTGGTTTTTGTGCAGCTTTGGGTGGTGTTGTATATTCTTGGATCATGCTATCTGGGTACACCCTGCATGGATTAGGTATGGAAATGGATGCGATTGCTTCGTCCGTAATTGGCGGAACACTTCTTACCGGCGGGGTTGGTTTCATTCCAGGAACTTTGTTTGGAGTACTCATTCAGGGTGTCATTCTTACCTTTATCACATTTCAAGGAACATTGTCTGCCTGGTGGACAAAAATTGTTGTGGGAGCATTGCTCTGCATTTTTATTATTATGCAAGCTTTGATTACGGAACGTAAAAGCAAGCTTTCATCGAAAAGTTCGATTGAAGCCGCTAAACAATAAATTTTTCATGATACCCTCTTTTGGCAAGTCGAAAAAGTCGAAATCTTTTTAGTAGATTTCGACTTTTTCGTTTAAAAAAAATAAAATTAGCATATTCGTTTTATTATACTGGTTTACATGTTGACACAAAAATATTGACAAATATTCTATTGAATGATATATTATCATACAATAGAATAAAGAAATGCAGATAATTAGGACACGAAATCTTGGCATGTTTTCTACAGAGAGTCATTTGTTGGTGGAAGAGTGACATTGGAACAATGATTTTATCACCTATCGAATCTTGGCTGGAATATAGAATCAGTCTGTACGGTTTTCCACCGTTAACGGGAAGCAGTTTTTAGTCAGGCTGAAAACTGTTCTGAGTGGCTGCTGGAGCAGCAATTGGAGTGGTAACACGGAGTCGCCTTCGTCTTCATGGAATTTATGGAGAGGAAGGTTTTTTTTGCATTTATTTATTTACATCACCTGATTTATCTGCAGCTATTATTCTAGAATTATAGAAAGAAATGAGGGACTTATTTATGAATGGTTTAACCATTGTAGGAATTGGTATCGTTATACTAGCTGGTGCCTATATCAGTTACGGCAGGTGGCTCGTTAGAATATGGGGCATTGATCCGAAGGCGAAAACGCCTGCTTATAAATTTGAGGACGGTCAGGATTATATACCAGCTTCAAAAATCACGGTGTTTACACATCAATTTTCTTCAATTGCGGGTGCAGGACCGGTGACTGGACCGATTATTGCCGCCATGTTTGGCTGGCTGCCAGCATTGTTATGGATTTTAGTTGGGGGCATTTTTTTTGGTGCGGTACAAGATTTTACAGCACTCTATGCCTCTGTTAAAAACGATGGCAAATCAATGGGGGTTCTTATTGAAAAATATATTGGCAAAATGGGAAAACGGTTATTTTTATTATTTTCCTGGCTTTTTACGCTACTGGTTATTGCTGCTTTTGCCGATATTGTAGCCAATACATTTAATGGTTTTGCCAAAGATGGTTCGCTGGCGACACCAAATGCTGCCGCTGCATCCATTTCAATGTTATATATTTTTGTAGCCATTTTATTTGGACTCTTTATTAAACGATTTAAACCATCGGAAAAACTTGAATTTGTTGTTGGTATTATTTTGATTCTTGTGATGCTCGCAGCTGGTATTGCCTATCCATTGTATTTTGATAAAACGGTTTGGCTGTATGTGGTTTTCGCTTATATTTTTGCGGCATCAGTTATGCCAATGTGGCTTTTGATGCAACCTCGTGATTATCTTAGTTCTTTTTTATTGCTAGGTATGATTGCGGGAGCAGTTATCGGGGTGATTGTAGCAAATCCAACGCTCCAGATGCCAGCATTTGTTGGTTTTGAAGTGAATGGGAAAATGCTCTTTCCAATGCTTTTCATTACGATTGCTTGTGGTGCTGTATCGGGCTTTCATAGTTTGGTTTCATCAGGTACGTCTTCTAAAACGATTCGCAACGAAAAAGATATGCTGTTTGTTGGTTATGGTGCGATGCTGGTAGAATGTTTGCTGGGAATTGTTGCTTTAGTTGTAGTTTGTTCGGCAGCAACAAATGGTGTATTACCGGAAGGCACGCCATTTCAGATTTTTTCCAATGCAGTAGCTGGATTTTTATCGATGTTTGGACTGCCAATCGGCATTGCTAGCTGTATTATGACGATGTGCGTATCAGCACTGGCAATGACGTCACTTGACTCCGTTGCTCGTATCGGTCGGATGTCTTTCCAAGAACTTTTTATGAGTGAAACACAAGGGGAAGTCACATGGGTACAGCGTGTTTGTACGAATAAATATTTTGCAACTATTATCACCTTGTTTTGTGGATATTTATTATGTTTGGGTGGGTATATGAATATTTGGCCGCTGTTTGGTGCAGCGAATCAGTTATTGAGTGCATTGGTGCTGATTGGCCTAGCCGTGTTTTTAAAAACAACCGGGCGCCAGGGCTGGATGCTTTACGTGCCAATGACGGTTATGTTTCTGGTTACTTTCACGGCGTTACTGCAAGCCGTTTATGGCATTTATAATAAGTTATTTGTCAGCGGTGGTTTTGTTTTTATGATTGATGGATTGCAGCTTATTTTGGCTTTAGCATTGATGACCTTAGCGGCATCGGTTGCTTTTCACTGCGTGAAAGAATTGCTGCGTGCCAAGACAGAAGATAAAGCGGCTGTTACATTAGAATAAAAGAGTTAGTCAATAAAATAAAGCAGGGCATAAAATCCAGATGGATTTTATGCCCTGCTTTATTCGATTTTTAAGAATAAAAAACAAAGTGTCAATAAAAAACAAAAATTGCTTTTTAAACGACACAACGATTTGAATTAAATGTTGTGATATTTACGCGACGAATTCGTTCAAATGGAATAGAGTGAAATGCATATCTAAGATCCACATAATCGTCAGTAAGCTTAAAATCTATACTTTTAAGCTCCTTGCCTTTGGAATGCTTTTTGATTTTTTCTATATAATATTGAATTTCACTTTTTTCCAGTTGACCGTCCTCGATAGTAACATAGACGTTGTCGATCAACATACAAAATACCTCCATCAAAATTGCGGAACACCTTGCTATATACTTATTATACACTAAAAAAGAAAATTTGTTAAGACAAATTTCGCAAGATGTCACACAACTAGAGAATAGATTATTTATATGGTTGTGAAAATTTTGACGTCATTCGAGTATGTTTTTTAGATTTTGCAAAGCCTGCGTGAGCGTTGCACGGGGGCAGGCGATATTAATTCTTTGAAAATTTGCCCCTTCAGGACCGAACATCGGGCCACGATCAAGCCACAGACCAGCCTTGTGGATGATCTTTTGATCCAACTCTTCCGGCGATAGACCCAGTGCAGAAAAATCAAGCCAGATCAAATAAGTGCCTTCTGGTTCGACGAGCCGAACACCGGGGAGTTCCTTTTCGATAAAGTCACGACTCAGACGAAGATTTTCTGCCAGATATACTTTTAGTTGGTTCAGCCAATCTCGACCATGTTCATAAGCTGCTTTTGCCGCAATCAATCCTAACGAATTTAACTCACAATACCCGGTTTTATCAATTTCTTTTTTGAATTTTTTTCGTAATGTTTGGTCAGCAATAAAAATATGTGAGACTTGTAAACCGGCTAGATTGAATGTTTTACTCGGCGCTGTACAAGTGATAGTACGATTTAAGTATTCAGGTTTTAAATCAGCAAAGACATGGTGCTTATGTCCGCTGTAAACAAATTCATGATGTATTTCATCAGCTAAAATTAAGACATCATGTTTTAGGCAGATGTCACCAATGCGAATGAGTTCCTCTTTTGTCCAAACTCTGCCAACGGGATTGTGTGGGCTGCAGAGAAGAAAGAGTTTTATGTTGTTTTGAATAATTTTTTCTTCGAAATCCGTGTAGTCCATTTCATAATGAAAATTTTTATAAATGAGCGGTGAATTGACTAGCCGTCGATCATTATCTTCGATTGTCAGTGAAAAGGGATAATAGACGGGTCTCTGAATGAGTATACTGTCACCGGGGTTTGTGAAAGCCCGAATGGCCATGGCAATGGAAAAAACAACCCCGGGGGCTTTAATAAGCCAGTCTTCTTGGACTTTCCAGTTGAAAGATTCATCCAGCCATTTAGCAATTGTTAGAAAATAATCACGTTTGACATCTGAATATCCAAAAATACCATGCTGGCAGCCGGCGGTTATGGCGGCGATAATTTCAGGGGCAGCCATAACATCCATATCGGCTACCCAAAGCGGCAGTATATTTGCGGGTTTGCCGCGTTCTACAGCAAAGTCATACTTTAAAGAATTCGTATTTTTTCGATCAATAATCTTATCAAAGTTATAGTTCATATGTAGTCCTCCTGAAATTAAATAAAGGCTGCTTCGAGATCGGCAATGAGATCGGCGGCATTTTCGATACCAACCGATAATCTTAAGAGACATTCATTGATCCCTTTTGCTTCACGTTCTGCTTGCGGCAGGTCAGCATGGGTTTGCATCATTGGATAGGTCATGAGTGTTTCTACACCGCCCAAGCTTTCAGCAAATTGAATGATTTTAATATGTTCTAATAGCTGACAGGCCGTTTTTTCTTGATCAACGGTAAATGAGATCATACTACCATAGCCTGAAGCTTGTTGGGTTGAAATTTCATAAGCGGGATGTTCTGGTAAACCGACATAATATACTTTTTTTATTTTTGGCTGCTTTTTTAACCAATTTGCAATTTGCAAAGCATTTTCTTGTTGTTTTTCCATGCGAATTGCTAATGTTTTTATGCCCCGCAATAAAAGCCAGCTGTCAAAGGGAGCTAAGCAAGAGCCAACCGTCTTATAGATGAACCGTAATTTGGCTGATAGTTCAGCATCATTAACGACGAGAAAACCAGCCAGGGTATCATTGTGTCCACCCAAATATTTCGTTCCGCTGTGTAAAACAACATCAGCACCAAGGCTGAGTGGCTGCTGAAAATAAGGTGTAAGGAAGGTATTATCGACGATGACAAGCAAATTATGTGTTTTAGCGATTTCGCAAACAGCTTTGATATCTGTAACATGCATCATCGGATTGGTTGGTGTTTCAATATAGATTGCTTTTGTGCTGGGGTTGATATTTTGTTCGATCTGAGCTAGATCGGACGTATCAATTGAACTAAAAGAAAGACCGTTTTTTGTGGAGATATGATCGAACAGGCGGTGTGAACCACCGTATAAATCGTTCGAGGCGATGATATGATCACCTGGAGTGAACAGTTCCATTAACATAGTAAGTGCTGCCATACCCGTGGAAAACGCCATTGCGTCCAAACCGTGTTCAAGATGAGCAACCGTTTTTTCTAAGTGTTCACGGGTTGGGTTTTGCAGGCGTGAATAATCATAACCGGCAGTCTGACCGACTCCGGGGTGAACAAACGTTGCTGATTGATAAATCGGCATACTGATTGCTCGGGTCGGGTTGTTTTCAATGGCTGCTGCATGAATGCAGAGTGTATCTTTTTTCATATGTTTCAGTCCTTTTTAAATAAAATACATAAAATCATCGATTGGTTTTTGTTTTTCTGCTTCATTGATAATATCATTTAGTGATATTTGTTTTAATGTTTCAGAAAGATTGCGGTCAATGACATTGAATACAGTGATACGAAGCGCTGCGTCGAGTGATGGAGCTTGCTCTTTGACCGTGTTTTCAGTTGTTTCCACTAATGCGATTTCAATAGCGGCCAATATCGCATATACGGTGATTTTATTTGGTGCTAAAGCCAATTGATAGCCGCCTTGCGCACCTTTTATTGAATTGACCAGACCAGATCTTTTGAGCAGTGAAAAAACTTGTTCAAGATAAATCTTCGAAATACCAAGTTTTTCAGCAATGCTAATAATGGTAATCGGGCTGCCTGTTTGATAGTTTTGTGCCATATGTGACATGGCGGCAAGACCATAGCGTCCTTTTGCAGAAATTTTCATGAATAACCACCCATTTCATACTAATACTATATGTTTTTCATTATAATATAAGTTGAAGTATAATGTCAATAACATAGTTAAGGAGTATGTTATTGACATTTTTCCGAAAAAGTATTGACAGGATCGGTAAAGGGGTATACAATGTAAGCATATTAATCATATATGTTTTACGAAATAATTCGAGCGAAACATTTGCGTTTCGAGTTTAGTAGTCGAGATAAAAAATAATATGCGGAGGGATTCAACATGGCAAAAATTTATGAAAGCATCACAGATCTTATTGGAGGTACACCTTTATTAAGAGCAAAAAATTATAGTAAAAAAAATGATCTTAAAGCAACAATTTTAGTTAAATTGGAATATTTTAATCCGGCAGGTAGTGTAAAAGATCGTATTGCAAAAGCAATGATTGATGAAGCAGAAGAAAAAGGTCTCATCAATAAAGATTCCATCATTATAGAACCAACGAGTGGTAACACCGGTATTGGTTTAGCAAGCGTAGCAGCAGCTCGTGGTTATAAAGCGATTCTTACAATGCCAGAAACAATGAGTATTGAAAGAAGAAATCTTCTTAAGGCATATGGTGCTCAGATTGTATTGACGGATGGTGCAAAAGGTATGAAAGGTGCAATTGCAAAAGCGGAAGAGCTGGCAAAAGAAACACCACATTCCTATATTCCATCCCAGTTCACAAATCAGGCAAATCCAGCTGCTCATAAAGCAACTACAGGTCCTGAAATTTGGCAGGATACAGATGGAAAAGTAGATATTTTTGTTGCTGGTGTTGGTACTGGTGGAACATTGACTGGTGTTGGGGAATATTTGAAATCGCAAAACCCAGCGATCAAAATTGTGGCAGTTGAACCTACAACATCACCGGTATTGTCAAAAGGCGTTGCCGGTCCACATAAAATACAGGGAATTGGTGCAGGTTTTGTACCGGATACATTAAATACTAAAATTTATGATGAAATCATAACGATTGATAATGAAGTGGCCTTTAAATTTGCTCGTGATTTTTGTCATTCAGAAGGCGTACTCGTTGGTATCTCCTGCGGTGCAGCTTTTGCCGCAGCTGTGGAACTTGCTAAACGTCCGGAAAATGAAGGGAAAACGATTGTGGCACTTTTACCTGATACCGGCGAACGGTATTTATCAACTGCTTTGTTTACAGACTGATCGTACATAGTGATTGATAATTGTGCTTAGGCAAAGACCGTTCCTCAATATATATCTGTTCAGCCCAGAATAGATAATATTAAGGAACGGTCTTTTTTGCAGGCTGCAGCAAAGTCTTTTAGTAAAAAATACAACTATCAAAGGATATTGTTTTTTAAATTGAGACAAATCATACAAATTAATCTTATTTGTATGATTTATATTGCAATGAAGTCTTGCCTATGCTAAAGTTGAACATAAGAACAACTTTAGCATAAAATTTTGTGATTTTATAAAAAGACAAAATAGTTGGAAAACTAATGGAGTGATTTGTATGGCAGTGCAGAAAAGTGAACCGAAATATTTGAAAATTGTTAATTGGATTAAACAGCAGATTGCCGAAGAAGCTCTCGCCGTAGGGGATCGACTTCAGTCGGAAAATGAACTCAGTATAGCTTTTTCTTTGAGTCGCCAGACTGTGCGACAGGCAACGAGTATTTTAGAAAATGATGGTATTTTGGAAAGACGACGCGGTAGTGGAACGTATGTGGCGTCAACTCGAATTGTGCAGCGAGCTGTTACAATGAATATTGCTGTTATTACAACATATTTGGATGATTATCTATTTCCGCGGGTTATACGAGGCATCGATCAGGTTCTTACAAATAATAATTACTCAATGCAATTGGCTATTACATACAATAAAGTAGAGAACGAAATGAAAATTCTGGAAGCTATGCTCGAAAAAGGCGTTGATGGACTTATTGTTGAGCCGACAAAAAGTGGTCTGCCAAACTTGAATGCAGAACTTTATAAGCAGATTAAACGTCAGGGCATTCCCTGTGTATTTATCCATGCTTGTTATCAGGGACTGAGCTTTCCTTATGTGGCTATGGATGATTATGCCTGCGGGAAAGCGGCGGTAGATTACTTGATGGAGAAAAATCATACACGTGTAGCGGGCATATTTAAAGCGGATGATATCCAGGGACATCTTCGTTATGCTGGATGTGCGGGTGAATTGAAAAAAAATAAGGTTTTACTGCAAGAAGACAGTATCGTCTGGTTTACGACGGAAGATTTAGATAGTGACGTAGTTGAAAATTTTGAGCAGCGTATTTTGAAACGTCTCGATGGCTGCAGTGCCGTGATTTGCTATAATGATCAAATTGCCTTACGGGTGATGGATTTGTTAGCACGAAACAACAAATCAGTACCAGAAGATCTATCGGTTATTTCATTTGATAACTCCAATTTGGCAACATTGGGACCTGTTGGACTGACTACCTTTACGCATCCAAAAGAAGAATTAGGCCGCGTGGCTGCTGAAAATCTTATGAAAATTATCCATAAAGAACAATGTGAAATGACTGTAAAGTTTAAACCAGAACTCATTGAAAGAGATTCCGTCCGTGAGCAATAATTGCGTACGGAGTCTCTTTGTTTTTATTTATGACAGAGAAACAGAAAAGCATTTTAAATAAATTGATAATTCTAAAATTTTAGTAAAATAATATTGAAAAATTTTATTTTAAATAGTATACTAACAATAGAACTTGTATGATAAATAAGCTTAGTTGTATGATTTATGAAATTTCAACATACAGTTTTGATAAATTGAAGTAGAAATGGGGAGTGAAGAAGCGTCGTTATTGCAAAGAGTCACTATATTATTGAATAGTCTTAAAAATAAGAATATTCAATAATATAGTGACTGGATTATTCGATTTGGGCATAATATTTAGAAAATAAGATGAGTCATAAATTTTTAGGAGGGGTATACATGCCAAAATATTCAATCGGTGTGGACTTTGGGTCACTTTCTGGCAGGTCGGTTTTAGTGGAAATAGGTACAGGCAAAGAATTAGAGAGTTGTATTTTTGACTATCCCCATGCAGTCATGGATAAGCAGTTGCCAGACGGAACAAAACTTGGTGTGGATTGGGCTTTGCAGGATCCGCAAGATTATATTGATGTATTATCGCATACGATTCCGGAATTGATCAAAAAAACAGGTGTTTCCCCAGATGATATTATTGGAATCGGTACTGATTTTACGGCGTGTACGGTTTTACCAGTTAAAGCGGATGGAACACCACTTTGTTTTCTCGCTGAATATCGCAGTCAGCCACATGCTTATGTGAAACTATGGAAACATCATGCAGCGCAGGATAAAGCGAATCAACTCAACGAGATTGCAGCCAAGATGGGGCAGTCATGGCTGAACAGATATGGTGGAAAAATCTCATCGGAATGGGCAATTCCTAAAATTTGGCAAATTCTTGATGAAGCTCCAGAAATTTATGCGGCGATGGATTATTTTGTTGAAGCTGCCGATTGGATTATTTGGCAGATGACGGGAGTACAGTCTCGTAATTCCTGTACAGCGGGATATAAAGCGATGTGGAATAAAAAAGATGGCTATCCATCTCCGGCTTTTTTTAAAGCCCTTGATCCTCGTTTAGAAGATATAACTACCACCAAATTAAGCTGTCCAGTTACAGCACTTGGTGAAAAAGCTGGTGAAATCACAGCGGCAATGGCCAAACTTACGGGACTAAAGCCAGGGACAGCAGTAGCTATTGGTAATGTTGATGCGCATGTAACGATTCCAGCAGTCAAGATAGAAGGGCCGGGCAAGATCTTGGGAATCATGGGAACTTCTACCTGTCATGTGCTTTTAGGCGTTGAAGAAAAAATCGTTCCAGGAATGTGCGGCGTTGTTGAAGATGGAATATTACCGGGATTTTTTGGCTATGAAGCAGGACAATCTTGTGTAGGGGACCATTTTGACTGGTTTGTTAAAAATTGCGTTTCCAGTGAATATGAAGCAGCCGCTAAAAAAGAACATAAAAATATTCATGAATATTTGACGGATAAAGCAGCAATGCTGGATGCTGGCGAATCGGGACTTGTGGCACTTGATTGGTGGAATGGTAATCGTTCTGTTTTAGTCGATGTTGATCTGACGGGACTTATGCTCGGGATGACCCTACAGACGAAACCAGAAGAAATGTATCGTGCCTTGATTGAAGCAACGGCTTATGGCACGCGGAAAATTATCGAAACCTTTATTAAGAGTGGTGTACCAATTCAGGAATTTTATGCATCAGGGGGTATTTCACAAAAAAATACTATGGCGATGCAGATCTATGCAGATGTCATCAATCTGCCAGTTAGAATTGCTGGTTCAAAACAGGGTCCGGCATTAGGTTCGGCAATTTTTGGAGCAGTAGCTGCTGGGAAAACATGTGGTGGGTATGACGATATATTCCAGGCAACGCGTGATATGGGAAAACTTCGTGAGGATGTTTACATCCCAAATCAGGTTAGTGCTGCAGTATATGACAAACTTTATGCAGAATATGATATCTTACATGATTATTTTGGTCGTGGTGATAATAATGCGATGAAACGTCTTAAAAAGATAAAAAAAGATGTAATAAAAGCTAAAAATAACTGAAATTTTTAACAGCTAAGCGATGCTTTTACAATAAAAATGATACTTTGAATTTTAGTATCATAATAATAGGAGGTAGATTTTTATGAAATGTTTAAAAGAAGCAGAATTTTGGTTTATTACAGGTAGTCAACATCTTTATGGTGAAGAAACTTTACGTTTGGTAGGCAGTCATTCGGAAACGATTGTAACAAAGTTAAATGAATCAGCAAAAATACCAGCACGAATTGTGTTTAAGTTGGTAGCGACAACTTCGGATGCTATTGAACAGGTGATTGAAGATGCAAACTATGATAAAAATTGTGCGGGTATTATCACTTGGATGCATACGTTTTCGCCATCAAAAATGTGGATACGCGGTTTAGGAAAACTGCAAAAACCATATCTGCATTTGCATACTCAATTTAATCGAGAAATTCCCAATGAAGGGATTGATATGGATTTTATGAATTTAAATCAGTCCGCGCATGGCGATAGAGAACACGGTTTTATCGGTACGCGTATGCGATTGGCACGTAAAGTTGTCGTAGGCTATTGGGAAGATGAAATCGTTCAGGAAAAAATCGGCAGATGGATGCGTACTGCTATAGGCGTCATGGGCAGCCGTGAACTGAAGGTGGCACGCTTCTCTGATAATATGCGTGACGTTGCAGTGACGGAAGGGGATAAAGTAGAAGCACAGATCAAGCTTGGTTGGGCTGTCAATACATATCCTGTAGGGGATTTAGTACAATATATTAATAAAGTCACGGAAAGTCAAATTGATGTCCTCATGAAGGACTATGATCAGAAATACACGATGCATACAGATAATATTGCATCGGTGCGCTATCAGGCAAAAATGGAAATTGGGATGAAAACGTTCCTTGAAGCAGGCGGGTTTGATGCTTTTGTCAATAATTTTGAAGACTTGTTTGGAATGGATCAGCTGCCGGGACTTGCTACACAAGATCTAACGGCTGCCGGATATGGATTTGGTCCAGAAGGTGACTGGAAAATTGCTGCTTTGGCAAGTGTTATGAAAATCATGGCGCAAGGTGATGATAAGGGCACGGCTCTAATGGAAGATTATACGTATCATTATGCAGATCATGGTGAAAGCCTTATTTTAGGGGCACATATGCTGGAAGTTTGTCCAAGTGTGGCTGCGGATAAACCAAGGATTGAAGTGCATGATTTAGGCATCGGCGGAAAAGATGCTCCGGCACGGCTTGTCTTTGAAGGTAAAACAGGTCCCGCTATTACTGCCACTTTGATAGATATGGGTGGCAGGATGCGTCTGATTGTGAATGATGTTCTGGCTGTAAAGCCAATTCTCTCTATGCCAAATCTGCCAGTGGCCAGAGTTATGTGGAAACCACTTCCTAATCTCGAAACGTCTGCCGAAAGCTGGATTTTAGCGGGCGGTGCTCATCACAGTGTAATTAGCTACAGTGTAACAGCAGAACAGCTGCGAGATTGGGCCGAAATCATGGATATTGAATTTGTGCATATTGGCGAAAAAACAGAGATCGATCAATTTAAACAGGATTTACTCATGGCAGATCTTGTTTGGAAATTGAAATAAGAGAGTAGGGTGAAGCTAGATGCTAGAAGAACTTAAACAAAAAGTCTATGAAGCAAATATGATGCTGCCGGAATATAAAATGGTGACCTTTACCTGGGGTAACGTTTCGGCCATTGATGAAACACGCAAATTGATTGTTATTAAGCCATCCGGAGTTGAATATAACAAAATGAAAGCTGAAGATATGGTCGTTGTTGATCTAGAGGGAAATATTATCGAAGGTCGACTCAATCCATCCTCGGATACAGCAACTCATATTGAGCTGTATAAAGCTTGTGAAAACATTGGCGGAATTGTCCATACCCATTCACGTTATGCAACATCCTGGGCGCAGGCAAGGATGAGCATTCCGGCATTGGGGACAACGCATGCGGATGATTTTTATGGTGCAATTCCTTGTACGAGAGCGATGACGAATGAAGAAATTCAAGGAGAATATGAAAAAGAGACCGGAAAGGTAATCATAGAGACTATGGGGCAGCGCATGATGGAAGAAGTGCCAGGCGTAATTGTTTATTCACATGGACCGTTTGCTTGGGGCCCTGATCCAATCGCTGCTGTAAAAAAAGCAGTTGTTTTGGAAGAAGTTGCATTTATGGCTTATCAGGCGATGACGCTTAATCCTTCTTTATTGCCGATGCAGCAAACGCTGCTCGATAAACATTATCTGCGTAAACATGGTGCAAATTCATATTATGGACAAAAATAAATAGATCAAGAAGTTGCTGACAGCAAACTATCTGTTGTAATCAAGATAGTTAGTGGCAGCAACTTTTTTGTTTTATAAAGTGATAAGATAAAACATATATTGCATATAAAACATATATGCTTGATTGACGGTGCTATAATAGAATGTTATAGTAAAGAAAAGATCATAGCAAAGGTGGCAGGCTTTATGAAAGAAGCGAAGAAAATTTGCTTTTTAGGAAAAGGCGGTGTAGGCAAATCGATCATTGCAGCAAATTTGAGTGAAGCATTGGTACGAGCTGGATACCATGTATTGCAAATCGGTAATGATAGCAGTTTAAGCTCAACGATTTTGCTCCGTGGTTTTACAGATGCGGTTCCAGCACTGGAAGAATACAGAAAAAATTATGTGATTCAATTGGCTGATTATATTATAAAAACTGCTTCGGGAGCTTATTGCTTAGAACTTGGTAGTTTAGAACCAGGGGTAGGCTGTATGGCGCGAGGTATTCAAATTATTGATGAAATGATGGAGATGCAGGGGATTACGGATGCTTTAGATTTAGATTACATCATATATGATATTGCGGGGGATATTCCGTGTACCGGCTATATCCTGCCAATGCGCGATGGAATCATGGATACTTGTATTGTAGTGACCGATGGTTCGGTCACATCATTTGTTACGGCCAATAGTATTATTGCTGGAATTGTAAAAGCAAGACGCAATGAGCCGATTTCAATTCAAATGCTGGTGAATTATGCGGATCGTTATCCCACTAGATCACAGCTAGATGCATATGCAGTGACGACACAGTTAACTATCTTAGATTATTTGGATTATTATCAGCGCCTCGAGCATAGCGAACTGGCGGGTGAGACAATCTTTGTTTCGCAGCCGGACAGCAAGGCTGCTTTGTTTTTTACCGGCTTGGCGGAAAAGATTACAGTTACCAAGAACATAATTATGCCGCAGCCACTCGGTCGCAATGAACTTTTTCGTTGGCTGAGGCTCTGGAAACAGCAGTCACTTGATCAAAAAAGCGGAGTAATCGGTGGCGATTACTCTGGTAATATTTAAAGAAATTTTATATTGATGTAGGGGAGATCAGGTGAGAACATGCTTGATGTTGTAATCTGCAAAGGTTCGGTTATTAACACAAACAGACAGACAAAACGAATTGCAAATATTGGAATTAAAGATGGTGAAATTGTCTGTGTTACAGGGGATGATTTGACTGCTTCTATCGTAATTGATGCACAAGGTTTAATTGTAAGTCCGGGGTTTATTGATGTGCATGGACATGTTGATGGGTATCTTTATAGTGGTGAATTATCTGCCTGCCAAGGAATTACAACAAGCATTGGTGGCAATTGCGGTCTAAGTCCGATTGATTTTGATGATTTTTTTTACTGCCAGGAAAAGGCTGCGTTTTATATTAATCAGGGTGAACTGGTGGGACATTCTTTTTCATTGCGTCAAGCGGCAGGAATTTCCAATCCTTATCGGAGGGCACTGCCTTGCGAGTTTGATAGGATGAAGTCTATGGCTCGTGCTGCATTAGATGCCGGAGCTTGTGGTATTTCATTCGGTCTCGACTATTCGCCGGGGGCATCCTTTGATGAAATTACATCCCTCGCCAGTATTTGTGCCGATTTTGATCGTGTGATGCCGATTCACACGCGTTTGTTTACGCAAAATGATTTATATTCTTTATTTGAAGTGTTGTCGATTGCCAAACGAACGGGCGTTACATTATTGTTTTCTCATTTTGTTTACCAATATGGTTCAGGCATTATGAGAGATGCTTTAGAGATTATCGAAAAAGCAATACAAGACGGACTCAATATTAAGATTGACAGCGGGATGTATATGGACTGGCTTACATTTATTGGTACTGCAACGTTCGATGAACAGACCATTAATGATAATGAAATACGTTTTTCGGATATGATTGCAGCGAGCGGTCCGTATAAAGGGCAGCGGTTGAATCTTGAATTGTATCGTCTGATGCGTCAAAAATATCCAAATGATTCAGTCATTTGCTGCGTGCCAAATGATGCAACGCAAATTTATGCTGCTTTAAAACCAGATTATGCCATGCCATCCACGGATATAGGACAATATCTGCCAGGCGAAGGTCATCCGCAAATTGCTGGGTCATTTCCAAAATATATTAAGGAAATGGTGCGGGAACGACATGATTTAACACTGGAGGCAGCTATCTATAAAGCAACGCTGCTACCAGCGCAAACGTTTCATTTGGACAAAAAAGGGCAGATTGAAATTGGCATGGATGCGGATCTGACGATTTTTAATTTAAGTACGATTAAAGACAGGGCGGTTTTCCCAGATCAAGGCTGTCCGGATAATAAGCCAGAAGGTATTGAATATGTCTTAGTGAATGGTGTGCCGGTTGTTTATCAAGGTGTATTTACCGGTAAAAAACCGGGGCGGGTACTTCGTGCTTGAAAATAGCTTTTGTACAGAAAAAGATGAAAAATACAGGAAGTAACGAGGGTGGATTTGAATGTATCCATGGAGTCGTCACTGCCTGTATTTTTTTTGAATTGAGAACAAATGATGAAATCTACAGAAAAAACAGAAAATTTAAATAAAATGTAAAAAATGTTGAGCTTAAAAAATGTGGAATTTTGTTACACTATATATTATGAGGCAATGTTACAGAATGGGTATCTAAAAATGGTAATTAATCTTAAAAACGAGAGGAGACGTATTCATGAAAAAAAGCTGGGTTTATGTACTTTCAATGGTCGTTTTGTTAGCGGTAGCAGCCGCAGGGTGTGGACAAAAAAAAGAATCAGCACAATCGTCAGGTGATGGTGATGCAACGGTACTTAATTTTTGGACATTTCAAGAATTACACAAGGGGTTTATGGATGATGCGGTTAGTACCTGGAATGAAAAGCATCCCGACAAAAAAATAATTTTAAAAACGGACGTATATCCGTATGATGAACAGCATAATAAATTATTGATTGCTTTGCAGTCTGGTACTGGAGCACCGGATTTGGCAGATATTGAAATAGGGAAATTTGCAAATTATATTAAGGGCAGTAAACCAGGCTTGGTAGAACTGAATGATATTGTTGATCCAATCAAAGATAATTTGATTATGGGGAGAATGGACAATTACGCGAAAGATGGTAAATATTATGGTGTGGATTATCATGTTGGCGCTGAAGTCATGTATTACAATAAAGAAATATTAGATCAGGCCGGCGTGGATATCAATAAAATTGTTACTTGGGATGATTATATTGCCGCCGGTAAACAAGTCGTTGCTAAAACTGGTAAACCAATGACAACAATTGAAACGACAGAACACTGGTCGGTCTATCCACTGATGAATATGCAAGGGTCTGATGTTTTAGATAAAGACGGGAATTCAAGTTTTGACAATGCGACTAATATCAAAACACTACAAATGGTGAAAGATATGTTATATAAAGATAAAATTGCGGTACCGGCACCAGGAGGGTATCATCATTCCGAAGAATACTGGGCTTGGATGAATAAAGGCAATGCGGCTTCGGTTTGGATGCCAATGTGGTATATGGGGCGATTTGTACAATATATGCCTGAATTAAAAGGTAAAATTGTCATCCGTCCGATGCCAGTATTTGCTGGTGGTAAAAGATCAGTGGGGATGGGGGGAACCGCAACTGTTATTACAACGCAGAGTAAACATGCAGAATTAGTTAAACAATTTTTAGCGGAAGCAAAATTATCAAAAGAAGGCAGTATCAAAACATGGACTTTATTAGGGTTTGATCCAATCAGAAAAGATGCTTGGTCTGATCCAGCCATGTCAGCACCAAATAAATATACCGATTATTTTGGTACAGATATATTTAGTACATTGCAATCGATTGTAGCTGATATTGGACAATTAAATGTTGGGGCGAAATATCCAGCGGCTATTTCTTTATTGCAAAAGAATGTTTGTTTTAGAGTGCTTAAGGAACAAAGCCAATCACCAGAAGAAGCTTTAAAAGCAGCGGGAGAAGATCTTAAAGCACAATAAAGCAAATGGTGGTTTTGCTATGAATGGGAGTGGTAGGACTCGGCTATGGCAGGCGGGGCCTTATCATTTTATTCAAGATTTCCCCAGCGGGCGAGGAGGTTTTTTTACGTGTCAGAACCTATAGCAAGAACAATTTGTACCGAAAAACAAAAGAAAAAACAGTGGGGTGATTTATTTTTTTCACAGACGGCGGCTCCATATCTGTTTGTGTTACCCTTTGTTATTTCTTTTTTGATTTTTTTCCTGTATCCGATTATTTCTACCGTTATTATGAGTTTTGAAAGAATTGACGGACCGGGGGATGTAACTTTTATTGGTTGGCAGAACTATATGAATTTATTGAATCCGCATTTTTTTAATGCAATCTGGATTACAACAAAATATACGTTTTGGACCTTACTTGTTTTGATTCCGCTGCCTTTGTTATTTGCGGTATGCTTGAATAAAAAAACACTGCCGGGGCGTAACTTTTTTCGATCCGCTTTTTTTATGCCAGCACTGACCTCGGTTATCGTAGCCGGACTTTTTTTCCGTCTGGCTTTTGGTGAACAGGATACAACGTTGATCAATTCAATGCTTAGTGTATTTGGCATAAGTTCTACAGTATGGCTCCAAAATCCCAATACAGCGATGTTTGTCATGGTTTTGTTGTGTACATGGCGCTGGCTTGGTGTCAATGTGATCTATTTTTTATCAGGGCTGCAAAGCATTCCTGATGAACTATATGAAGCAGCCTCGATCGATGGAGCGAATGCTTGGGAAAAGTTTTTACATATAACGATTCCTGGTTTGAAGCCAGTCATTGTGTATGTGCTCACGATCAGTGTGTATGGTGGATATTCTATGTTTGCTGAATCCTTTGCCCTATTTAGCAGTGCGCGTTCTCCCGGTGAAATTGGCACAACGATTGTCACGTATCTGTATCAAGAAGGGTTCAATAATAATAATCTGGGATTAGGATCAGCGATTGGTGTTGGTTTGTTTGTCCTCGTGATGGTCTTAAACATTATTCAATTATGGTTGAATGGTTTCTTTAAAAAGGAGGTTGACTGATATGGGACCAAAGATAACCAATGCATTGGTATTTGTCATTTTATTGATTTTTGCAGTATTTTGTTTGGCTCCTTTTTTCTTCTTGGTTATTTCATCCTTACGACCTGGTGTGGAAATGATACGCCAGGGAATTTCCCTCAATATTGATTTTTCAGCATTGAACTTTGATAATTATGTGCTTTTACTGGATGGCAAGGAAGGGATTTATCTTTCCTGGTATTTTAACAGTGTAGTTATAACCGTGGTTCATACATTGTTATCGCTTTTATTGACATCTATGGTTGGTTATGGTTTGGCGATGTATAATTTCAAAGGAAAAAATGCAGTTTTTATCATTGTTTTAGTAGTTATGATGATTCCAGTGGAGATATTGATATTACCACTATATGAATTATCGATTAGTACCGGTTTGATTGATAGCTATCTGGGTGTCATTCTGCCCTTTGTTGTGGCACCGATGTCCATTTTCTTTTTTCGGCAGTATGCCCAATCCTTGCCACGTGAACTTTTGGACGCAGGGCGAATTGATGGCTGCGGTGAATTCAAAATTTTTTTCAAGATCATGCTGCCACTCATGAAACCGGCTTTTGGTGCTATGGGGATTTTGCAGGCCATGTTTAGCTGGAATAATTTTGTTTGGCCGCTGATTGTATTGCGTTCGAACGATATGCTGACTTTGCCGATTGGATTGCAATCTTTGATTACTCCTTATGGCAACAATTATGATATTTTGTTTCCTGGTGCAGTGATGTCAGTTATACCAATTATTATCTTGTTTATTTTAAATCAAAAAGCATTTATTTCAGGACTTACAGTTGGTGGAGTGAAAGGTTAATTATAACTATTGGAGGGTTTGGTAATGAAACACGCAGCGTGTCAAATTGATAAAGCATATACTATCGCAGATATTGATCCGAAATTATATGGATCTTTTATTGAACATTTAGGACGGGCGGTCTATTCTGGTATTTATGAACCGACCCATTCTCGTGCCGATGAGCAGGGGTTTAGACAGGATGTTTTGGAGCTGGTTCGGGAACTTTCCGTACCAATTGTCCGCTATCCGGGTGGAAACTTCGTATCTGGTTATCGTTGGACCGATGGTATTGGCCCGGTAGATGCAAGACCCAAACGTCTGGATTACGCGTGGCTCTCTGTTGAGCCAAATCAAATTGGTATTGATGAATTTGTTGACTGGTGTAAAAAAGCCAATACCCAAGTTATGGCTGCAGTTAATTTAGGTACAGGCACACCACAGGATGCTGGGTATATGATGGAATACTGCAATCATCCTGCTGGCACTTATTGGAGTGATTTACGTCGCAAAAATGGACATAAAGAGCCACATGCTATAAAAACATGGTGTTTGGGTAATGAGATGGATGGGCCTTGGCAGACAGGTGCTCTTTCGGCGGCGGCTTATGGTGAAAAAGCTCGTGAAGCAGCTAAGATTATGAAGTGGATTGATCCATCGGTAGAACTGGTTTGTTGTGGAAGCTCGAGTCCGCTTTTAGATTCGTATCCCGAATGGGATCGTATTGTCTTGGAACATACTTATGAACAGGTAGATTATATTTCCATGCATAGATATTATGAAAATGAAGGCAGTGTGGAAAACTTTCTGACGTCATATATTGATATGGATGAGTTTATCAAAACAGTTGCAGCCACTGCAGATTATGTAAAAGCCAAAACCAGAAGTAAGAAAACAATGAAAATTTCTTTTGATGAATGGAATGTTTGGTATATTCAAAAACAAGTCCGTTTTCCTTGGATGGAAGCGCCACCGATCTTAGAAGATCAATATTCTTTATTGGATGCGCTAGTTTTTGGCGGTATGTTATGTACATTGCTTAATAATGCCGATCGCGTAAAGATGGCTTGCTTGGCGCAGCTTGTCAATGTAATAGCACCTATCTTTACCGAAAAAGGCGGACGCGTCTTAAAACAAGCTATTTATTATCCATTTCAGCAAGTGTCCACTTATGGGCGAGGCAAATCTTTGAAGACACTTACGAAAGCAGATTGTATAAATACACCAGATCGGGGTATGGTACCTGCTATGCAGATCGCTGCTTCGTACAACGAACAAGATGACAGTATCAGTGTTTTCGTTCTTAACTGTGAAATGAAAGAAGACACAGAATTTACCCTTGACTTGCGTTCTTTTGGAAAAGTTGAAATGATAGAACATAGTATATTAGCAGGTCCAGATTTATTTGCTAAAAATACATTTGAGAACTCCCAGGCAGTTGTGCCGAAAAATGAAATTCCTGTAGTTGGTACTACCGTATTTCAAATCGTTTTACCGAAACTTTCCTGGCATGTTTTCCGCTTTATTGTTATAAAATAAAAAAATTACCTAGGTGTAAAAAGTGACTCATCCTTATTGACGTTTCACTGTCTGCTTTGTGGTATACTGATTTTGGAGAAATATGGATATGTATAAAATAAAAAATCAGACGAATTTTTTCTAAAATACAGCAGAGCAGACAGGAGCATCGTCATGCGATATTTAAAGAATTGGTTTAGTAAACGATTAGTCCAAATTTATTTTGTGGCAAAATTTATTATGTTGTTTAGAAATCTTAAAATCAGAACGAGGCTGGTTTTTCTCTTTATGATCCTTTCACTGATTCCTTTACTGGTGACGGTGTTTGTTTTTTATCAACAATTCAATTATTCGCTTCAAGAAAAAATCAGTACATATTCCGTTCAGGTTATGAGTCAAGTTGCCCAAAATATTAAACGGGATCTCGATAGACTCGAAAATGACAGTATCGAAATTGAATTTTCGGATGTAGTTCAAAACACTTTGTTAAAATATGATGCAATGAGCGAATGGGAAGTTGAGCATGCCCAGGTTGTGATGCGTGAAGAATATACGAAAAAATTTTATTCATTGCGTAATGTCTCGGATGTCTTGATCTATACCAGGCAAGGGAAAAAAATAAATGCCTATGGTGATCCGGGCATGAAATTGAATTTAACGGCAGATTATACAAAAGATTTTCTGCTGCAGCTGCAAGACAAGGATGGTGGTGTCGTCTGGGATGCTGTGAATTCGGATAATGAGTTTTATCTGGTCAAATATGCCACGAGTGCTGAACAATTGCGGCGCAGTGATGGTATTTTATTGGGACGAGCCATAAAATCAATCGATACAGGAGAGGCAATTGGTTCTTTGATTATTCGGAGCAGTGAAGAATATTTATCTGATATTTATAAAGACATTGATATTGGAGCCGGTTCTAAAATTTTTGTCGTAGATACAAAAGGGACGATTATATCCAGCGGTGATCCGCAAATGCGTATCAGCAGTCATTATCAGGATATGGAACTGATTGCGGAGCTTAAGCAACAAGCACAAGCGGGCAAACGTGTCTTTAATTATTCAATCGAAGAGAATGAAAATCTGATTGCCTTTTCCCCTATTAAAGGTGCGGACTGGTTTGTTGTTGGTGTGATCCCGTTTAGTTATCTAAACTCAAACAGCCAGGAAATTTATGAAAAAACACTTGTTATTGCGATTGGCTGTTTTTTTGCAGCCGTATTTTTAGCTTATTTTTTTGCTGCTACGATTTTGGCACCGTTGCAGCGGTTGCGTACAGCAATGAATCAGGCCCGTCAGGGTGATTTATCGGTCAGTATAAAAGATGAGTACAATGATGAAATTGGTGAAGTGACGCAACGGTTCAATGTTATGCTGCAGCAAATAAAAAAGTTGCTAGAAAATATAAAATATAAAGAAAAGCAAAAAAGACGGGCCGAGCTGAAGGCTTTACAGTCACAGATCAATCCCCATTTTTTATCCAATACCTTAAATACTGTAAGGTTTTTAGCAAAAGCACAAAATGCTTATAATATTGAAAATATTACAACATCCTTGATTAATATTTTTCACGCTATGGTGGGAAGCGGCGATGATCTTATTGGTATTGGCGAGGAAATTGAATATATTAAAAATTACTTGAATATTCAAGAATATCGCTATCTAAATAAATTCAATATTATTTATAATATTGAGCCAGAACTTTTTAAGTATCGAATACCAAAAATGTTATTGCAGCCAATTATTGAAAATGCATTGATTCATGGCATTGAACCAATGGAGGGGCAGGGCATGATTGTTCTTAAGGGGTATTTGGAAGAACAGACAGTTAAGTTTGTTATTACCGATAATGGTGTGGGCATGTCTAAAGAAACTTTAGCGATTTTATTGAAAAGGCAAACAGCGAGTAGTTCAGGACTAAGCGGTATTGGTATTGCGAATGTAAATGAAAGAATAAAAATGTATTTTGGAAATTCCTATGGAGTATCAATCGAGAGCGAGCTCAATTTTTATACGACAGTAGAGATCATCTTGCCTGCAATGCAGCAAGGAGGTGAGCACAATGTTCCGAGTATTGATTGTTGATGATGATTTTACAACGCGAACGAATCTGCGTACCATCATTGAATGGGGAAAATATGGATTTGAAATTTGTGGCGAGGCTACGAATGGACAAAATGCAATTGAAATGATCAAGGAATGCCTGCCTGATATAGTGATTACGGATATGAGTATGCCCGTTATGGATGGTGTGGCTTTGATTGAATATATAAAGGAAAACTACAAAGATATTAAGAGTATTGCCTTGAGTGGATATGAAGATTTTGCTTATGTGAAAGACAGTATGAAAAATGGAGCGGTTGATTACCTGTTAAAACACAAATTGGATCGTACAGTATTACTGAACGTATTAAAAGCAGCTACAGATACCATTAGTCAACAACATAAGCTGCGTCGGCAGTTTGCACAAAGTAAAGCGATTTTGCAGCATGAATTTATCAGATCTTTGGTTTTAGGGGATGAGCAAGATAACAGGGTCATTCAAGGGAAAATCAAAGAATTGGAACTGCCGCTGGGAGTAAATAATTTTTCGCTTGTTGCGATTTCAATTGATGATTTTCAGTTAATTAAGGGTCGTTTGACAAAGGCTGAAGAAGTTCGACTGGTGGCTTCGGTTATGAATCTTACCGAAGATATTTTACGGGATATGAACAACGGTGTGCTGACTTATCTGGAGAAAGGTAAATTTGTCATTTTATTTTCATTTGGGACAATTCGCAGTCAACGCGGCATTTGGACTCAAATTAATACGACAGTGAATCGGATCAGTGTCAGTATTAAAAGGTACTTGAATATTACAGCTTGTTTTAGTATTGGTAAAATTTTTGATCATATTGAGAATACGCGGCAAATGTATCAAGAAGCCGTTGATTTATTAAATAGGAAGATGATCATGGGAAAAGATCAGGTTTTTCGTGATGTTGAGCCTGTGCAGCATACGGTTGATTTTTTCAATCTGGATGTAAAAGATGAAAAGCAAATCATGTTATTTTTGCGTACTGGTGATTATGAAAAAGTTAGCCAGCAGCTCGATTTTGTTTTTGACAAAATGCTGCTGCTTAAGGTGAGTTATAAGTCGGTTCAGATGATTTGTGCAGAGCTCATTGGTATTGCAAATCGACTGGCTAGAGCAGCTTCGGTGGATGTTACTATTTTGTATACGAATACAGAGATACCCTATGATGAAATGAAAAAACATGAGACAATCCTTGATGTGAAAACTTGGATTTTGGAAGTGTATCATCGTTTGATTATTTTGCTTTTGGACGTCGATATAAAAAGCAATTATAGTGATTTGACAAAAAGAATCATGGAATATATTCGGCAAAATTATACCAAAGATATTTCACTGCATCAGACGGCAGAGCATATCGGTGGTAATAGTTCCTATCTCAGCCGTATATTTAAAGAAGATTGTGGCATTGGCTTTGCCGAATATTTAAATAAGATTCGGGTTCGACAGGCTAAGCACTTAATGGAGCATACGGATACGAAACTTAAGGAAATTGTCCAACAGGTAGGCTTCAATAATTATACGTACTTTTTTAAAGTGTTTAAGGTTTTGGAAGGTGTAACGCCGATAGAATATAAAGCAAAGTATAAAAGCTAGTGTTGTTTCCTATACATAATGAATGAGGTGGAAGTAATACAAAACATCTTCTGTAAGAAAAACCAGATAGTAGAGAGGATTGTGATAGCTATGGCAAGTGTACAGTTACAAAATATTAGTAAAACATATCCGGGCGGGGTTGAGGTTGTAAAAAACTTGAACCTCGATATCAAACATAAAGAATTTGTTGTTTTAGTAGGTCCATCTGGGTGCGGTAAGTCTACCACTTTGCGTATGATTGCTGGTTTAGAAGATATTACAACGGGAGAATTATCAATTGATGGTATGGTGGTAAACGATATTTTACCCAAAAATAGAGATATTGCCATGGTATTTCAAAATTATGCATTATATCCGCATATGACTGTATATGAAAATATGGCATTTGGTTTAAAAATCCGTAAATTGCCGAAACCGGAAATACAGCGTTGTGTCTTAGAAGCCGCGCATACATTGGGAATTGAGGATTTGCTCGACCGTAAACCAAAAGCTTTGTCTGGCGGACAGCGTCAGCGTGTGGCATTGGGACGGGCGATGGTGCGGCAGCCTAAGGTCTTTCTATTAGATGAACCTCTGTCCAATTTAGATGCAAAATTACGTGATCAGATGCGGACAGAAATTCGTAAATTACATCAAAAATTACAAACAACTTTCATCTATGTTACCCATGACCAACGTGAAGCAATGACCATGGGTACGCGGATCGTGGTAATGAAAGATGGCATTGTGCAGCAGGTTGACACACCACAGCAATTGTATGGACATCCTTGTAATTTATTTGTAGCTGGGTTTTTAGGCAGTCCGCAGATGAATTTTTTCAAAGTTACGGTGACGCAAAAAGCGACAGTTTTCACGCTGGATTTTGCTGATGAGAGTCTTGTTTTACCGCCAGTTGTAACGAATAATCCAAAGCTGAAAGAGTATATTGGTAAAGAAATTATCATGGGAATACGCCCGGAAGATTTGTATGATGATGCAAATGATTTAAAAGAGGCAAATGCTATGATTATCAAAGGCATAGTTGATGTGATTGAGCTGATGGGTGCAGAAACGTATTTATTTATGAAAATAGCGGATAGGAATGTCGTTGCCAGAGTTAGTCCGAAGACAAAAGCACAGACAGGAGAAACGATAGAAATTGTTTTCGATATGGATAAAATTCATCTTTTTGATCAGACGTCAGAAAAATCTATTTTAAATTGAATGGAAGAGAATGATCTCACTTTTTTGTGTGAGGTCATTTTTTATTGACCATTTTATAAACATACATATCTTATAATGCATATATGTTTTGTATTGACGCTTTTTCCGGCGCATGATATACTCATCCATAGTTTTAGATATTTTGTGTAAATTTAATTTGTATTTGGGGGCAGGCAGATGATAATCAGCAATGAAGAAATTATGCGAGTAAAAGGACTAGGTTTTTTAAACAATCGTGGAACTGAAAAATTTTCCGCTCGGGTGCTTACAGAAAATACTTGTTTAACCGCCGAACAATTGGAAACAATTGCCGAAGCGAGTCGCCTTTATGCCGACGGCAATGTTTCCTTGACATCGCGAATGACGGTAGAGGTTTTGGCGATTCCTTATGCAAATATTGAACCGTTTACAGCATTTCTTAAAGACCATGGTATGCAAGTTGGCGGGACCGGCGATAAAGTCCGTCCGGTGACAAGCTGTAAAGGTACTGTTTGTAAATTTGGCAAAATCGATACACATAGTATTGCGAAAGAAGCACATGATAGATTTTATATGGGCTATCGGCAGGTGAAGCTACCGCATAAATTTAAGATCGGTGTGGGGGGCTGTCCGCATAATTGTATTAAACCAATGCTCAATGATATTGGTCTTGTCGGCAGTCACAAACCAATTTTTCATCGCAGTCAGTGCCATGGCTGTAAAAAATGTGGCTGTGAATTAATTTGCCCAGTGGGAGCTTATACGACAGGACCGGATGGAAAAAAACGTCTAAATCGCAATAAATGTATTCAATGCGGGCGCTGCGGGGCAAAATGTCCATTTAAAGCACTTGATGGTTATGAAGAAGGAATTCGCATTTTTGTTGGTGGTACTTGGGGGAAATTTATCAACATCGGCAAACCAATCAAAGGTCTTTATACTCGTGAGGAAGCAATGGAGATGATCGAAAAGACTATTCTTTTATTTAAAGAAAATGGCAAGACAAAAGAACGTTTGGGTAAAATGATTGAGCGTTTGGGGTTCAAATGGTTTCAACAGGAACTTCTTACTGGCGATGTACTCGTACGCAAAGATAAAATTATAAATATGTAATATAGCTAAAATGTAAAGCATGATCCATCGACTTGGATCATGCTTTTTTTACGCAGAATACATAGCTAATTGATATGTTATATATGAAAAATATATTGACAACATTACACTGAAAGATTATAATTTATAAATACAGAAAGCATATAAAACATACTTATTAACAATGAATTTATTTTATAATTTGGAGGCGGCAAAATGAACAAAAAAAGCATTTTGAGTGTAGCAGCGGCAATCTTATTCGCAGTGGTTGGACTCACAGGATGTGGCGATGAATCAGCAGCAAAAACCGATGATAAAGCACCCGTAGAGTTTTTAAATGTATCCTATGATCCAACGCGAGAACTCTATGTAGAGTTTAATAAAAGTTTCGCCGAATACTGGAAGAATAAAACAGGTCAAGAAGTTAACTTTGCCCAGTCACATGGTGGTTCTGGCAAACAAGGTCGTTCGGTTATAGAAGGTTTAGATGCTGATGTTGTCACATTGGCGCTGGCTTATGATATTGATGAAATCAGTCAAGCTGGTCTTATACATAAGGATTGGCAGAAGAATTTCAAGGATAATGCCTCGCCATATACATCGACGATTGTATTGCTTGTGAGGAAAGGAAATCCGAAAAACATCAAGGACTGGGATGATCTTGTTCGTGATGATGTGTCAATTGTTACGCCAAATCCGAAAACATCCGGTGGCGCTAGATGGAATTATCTTGCCGCCTGGGCTTATGCCAGTGAAAAATTTGGTGGTGATGAAAGTCAAATCAAAGCCTTTATGGCAAAATTATTTCACAATGTAAAAGTTTTAGATTCAGGAGCCCGCGGTGCTACAACGAGCTTTGTGCAGCGTGAACAAGGTGACGTTTTGATCGCTTGGGAAAACGAAGCTTTTTTATCGCTTGTGGAAAGTCCGGATCAATTTGAAATTGTTGTGCCTTCTATTAGTATTTTGGCAGAGCCGCCTGTAGCCATTGTTGATGAAGTCGTGGATAAAAAAGGAACACGAGAACTTGCGAAAGCATATCTTGACTTCCTCTATACCAAAGAAGGTCAGGAAATCGCAGCAAAAAATTTCTATCGGCCACGTGATCCTGAAATTGCCGAAAAATATAAAGATAAATTTCCAACACTTAAACTTGTGACGATTGATGGTGCCTTTGGCGGTTGGGCTAAAGCGCAGGCCGATCACTTTGCCGATGGCGGTTCCTTTGATCAGATCTATACAGATAAATAAAAATAGCTGTATTTGTCGAAAAATCCAGATTAAAAGGAAAGGGGATTCAAGTGTATTAATTCATACATTGAATCCCTTTACCTATGGAAATAAAGACAAATGTTATATGAGCTTATTTTAATGGAGAAGGAGCGCAGCATATGGCAAAAGTCACTCGAGTGATCCCTGGATTTCGCTTTACGATGGGGTTCACACTATTTTATTTGACATTGATTGTTTTAATTCCGCTGGCGAGTTTGATTTTAAAAGGCGGGGGCATGGGATTTGGTAAGTTTTTGCAAACCGTACTTGATCCTCGCGTGTTACATTCTTATATTGTAAGCTTTGGCTGCGCTTTTTTTGCAGCGATTATCAATAGTATTTTTGGTATTATTTTGGCCTGGGTTTTGGTGCGTTATGAGTTTTCCTGTAAGAAAATCATCGATGGGTTGATTGATTTGCCTTTTGCTCTGCCAACTGCGGTAGCTGGGATTGCGCTGACCTCTTTGTATTCTGAAAATGGCTGGATTGGAAGATTTTTTTATGCAATTGGCATTGAATCATCCTTTTCACTTATGGGAATTACCATTGCTTTGATTTTTATTGGGATTCCTTTTGTGACAAGAAATATTCAACCTATCTTAAAAGATCTGGATACGCAATACGAAGAAGCATCTATGATGCTCGGTGCGAATCGTTGGACAACTTTTCGTCGGGTTATTTTCCCTGAAATACTGCCTTCACTTTTGACAGGGTTTGGTTTAGCTTTTGCCCGAGGCGTTGGTGAATACGGCAGTGTTGTTTTTATTGCTGGCAATACACCGCTGAAAACGGAAATTGCTCCCTTAATGATCATGTCCAAATTGGAACAATATGATTATTACGGTGCAACCGCGATTGCCCTGGTTTTGCTCATTTTATCGTTTCTGATTTTATTTAGCATCAATTTGATTCAATGGCGGATGAGCCGATTAAAGGGAATATGAGGTGAGACAATGCAAGAAAGTAAATATGTAAAATATACCTTGATTGGTCTTAGTGTTGTGTTTTTGACTTTGATGCTGATTATACCCTTGCTCGTGGTGATTGTAGAAGCTTTATCAAAAGGTTTTGCCGTTTATTTCAAAGCGATTTTAGATCCATTTGCCCTGAAGGCAATGAATTTGACACTGATTGCTACTGTAGTTGCTGTTGTCTGCAATACTGTTTTTGGTTTATGTGCGGCATGGGTTCTTACGAAATACAGCTTTAAAGGGAAAAATATTTTGAGCAGTCTGATTGATCTCCCTTTTGCTATTTCACCGGTTATTGCCGGGTTGGTTTTTGTTATGACTTTTGGGAGGATTAGTTATCTAAATGATTTTCTGACGGCAAACAATCTGAGAATTGTTTTTGCGACACCGGGCATTATTTTAGCCACAATCTTTGTCACATTTCCCTTTGTGACACGAGAATTGATTCCGCTGATGCATTCGCAGGGGAAAGATGAAGAAGAAGCAGCAACGATGATGGGAGCCAGTGGCTTTACCATCTTTCGAAAAGTCACGCTGCCCAATATCAAGTGGGGGCTGATTTATGGGGTAGTTCTCTGTACGGCACGTGCCATGGGAGAATTTGGTGCAGTATCGGTTGTTTCCGGACACATTCGCGGCAAGACCAATACGCTGCCGCTGCATATTGAGATTCTTTATAATGAATATAATTTCACCGCTGCATTTGCGGTAGCATCCATTCTTGTCATCTTTGCGATACTTATCTTGATTGTCCGCAATATTGTTGAATGGAAGAATGAAAAGGAGGCCTAGCCGCATGTATGTTGAATTGAAGCAGATCAATAAAAAATTTGGTGATTTCAAAGCATCTCAGGATGTGAATTTTTCGATCGAACAGGGGAAACTTGTTGGCCTATTGGGACCGAGTGGCAGCGGCAAGACAACTATTTTACGAATGATTGCTGGTCTGGAAAAACCAGATAGCGGGGATATTATGATTGGCGGCAGCCGTGTCAACGATATTGCCCCGGGGAAACGTGGTATCGGTTTTGTGTTTCAAAGCTATGCTTTGTTTCGGCATATGACGCTTTTTGATAATATAGCTTTTGGTCTTACTTTGCAGAAAAAAAGTAAAAAAGAAATTATCCAAAAAGTAAATGAATTGACGGAACTGATTGGTCTGACGGGATTTGAAGGGCGATATCCAAATCAATTGTCAGGCGGGCAGCGTCAGCGGGTTGCTTTTGCGCGGGCTTTGGCTCCAAATCCACAACTGCTTTTACTTGATGAACCATTTGCAGCGATTGATGCAAAAGTAAGAAAAGAACTGCGACAGTGGCTTCGTACGACGATAGGTAAGCTGGGGATCACGAGTATTTTTGTTACGCATGATCAAGAAGAGGCTGTTGAAGTGGCTGATGAAATCATTATAACGAATCGTGGTCAGATTGAACAAAAAGGTACACCACTGCAAATTTACAAAAAACCAGCAACGCCTTTTGTGGCCCAGTTTATTGGAGAATCAACGATTATTGATGATTATACGAAATTTAAAGGCTTTGAAAGCAAAGATGGAGCAAAACCCCAAGAAAAAGGCGTTTTACGTCCGGAGTTTATTGAGATAGCCAAAGATGAAACAGAAATACTTACGCCGCTCGCGGCAGAAAAGGGAATTGTAAGAACCATTTATTTCCGGGGAAATAATATTCAGGTCGATATTGAAGTCAAAGGTCAGCCATTAACAGGGTATCGAACTCTCGAACAGGAAGACCTGACGATTGGTATGGAAGTTTTTGTTCTGATTCATCGTGTCTACACTTTTGAAGGAAGTCATACAGAAGTTATTGAAAATCGCATTAAAACAGAGCAGAATTCCGTGTATATTTAACGGGGATAGGAGTAGCTTTTATGGAAATAAAACAACAAGCCGCAGATATTTTGATCATTGGCGGTGGGGCAGCTGGTTGTTATGCGGCATTTACGATAGCAGAACAAAACCCCGCGTTATCGATTATTCTTGTGGATAAAGCTAACATTAAGCGCAGTGGCTGTTTAGCAGCTGGTGTCAATGCCTTGAATGCCTATATTACCAAAGGGCAAGTACCTGAAGACTACGTTGCTTATGCAAAACGAGATGCCGAAGATATTGTGCGGGAAGATTTACTTTTGTCAATGGCGCAAGGTTTGAACCGGGTTACGCAAAAAGTAGAAAGTCTAGGTTTGGTGATTTTGAAGGATGCAAATGGTGAGTATGTGACAAGAGGGAGTCGTAACCTAAAGATAAACGGTGAAAACATTAAACCTATTCTGGCAAAAGAAGTTGTGCGGCATAAAAATATTACTGTTTTAAATCATGTTAATATCATTGATTATATCAATCAATCTAGTGCAGTGATTGGTGCCTATGGCTTATCGGCTGAGCATAATCTGTTTTATGTTTTGACAGCGAAGGCTGTGATTTGTGCAACCGGCGGAGCTGCTGGTTTATACAAACCCAATAATCCGGGATTTTCAAGGCACAAGATGTGGTACAGCCCTTTTAATACGGGGGCAGGCTACGCGATGGGGATTCGCTCGGGAGCCGAGATGACAACCTTTGAGATGCGCTTTATTGCGCTTCGTTGTAAGGATACAATTTCACCGACTGGGACGCTTGCCCAAGGTGTTTTGGCAGCACAAATCAATTCTTGTGGCGAAGAGTATCAATATAAATATGGTAATACAACAGCCGAACGGGTCTATGCAACGATTCAAGAAAACTTGGCAGGCCGTGGTCCGTGTTATCTAAAGACAAAAGGTATTAGCTTAGAGCAAGAAGAGGCTCTGAAAAAAGCTTACCTGAATATGTCTCCAGCCCAGACACTGAAGTGGATTGAATCCGGTACAGGTCCGGGGCAGGATAACGTGGAAATAGAAGCAACAGAACCTTATATTGTAGGTGGTCATACTGCTAGCGGCTACTGGGTTGATGGTAATAGAGCCACAACACTACCGGGCCTTTTTGCGGCGGGGGATGTTGCTGGAGGCTGCCCGCAAAAGTATGTTACCGGAGCGTTTGTGGAAGGCGAAATAGCTGGTAAGGCAGCAGTCGTTTATGCAGCTAATCAGAAATTGCCAAAATTAAATGAAGTCTTACTTCAGCAAAAGTATCAATCCGTAAAGGGTTATTTTCAAAATGAAATAAGCCTATACTCAACGGGTGAACTAGAAGAAGCAATGCAGAAGGTAATGGATACCTATGCTGGTGGTATAACCAGTCATTATCAGTTTAATGAAAAGCAGCTGGATTTGGCCCAGCAGAAAATTGAAAAAATAGTGAAATTAAGTAAAAAATTAAATGCAGTGGATATGTATGAATTGGTCAAGATTTTTGAACTGAAGGAACGCCTAACGGTATGTCAGGTGTTGATTGCTCATCTGAAAGCGCGTCATGAAACCAGATGGCATAGTTTTGCTGAAAATCTTGATTATCCGAACAAAAGTCAAGCTTGGGAAAAATATGTAAACTCGCGCTATCATGCAGGCGAAATCAAAATTATTTTTCGTAAATTAGTCGGTCGAGGTGAACGATATGAGCATCAAAATTGACAAAACAAAATGTATTGGCTGCCAAAAGTGCAAACAGGTTTGTCCGGGGAATTTAATTCGACTGGATAAACAGGGGAAAGCAGAAATTCATGCCGCCGAAGAGTGCTGGGGGTGTGCTTCTTGTCTGAAAGAGTGTCCGCAAAATGCCATTCGTTATTATTTGGGAGCGGATATGGGTGGCAATGGTACCTTACTCTATGTTAAAGATAATGAAACAACCATCGAGTGGGTCATTGATAAAGGTGACGGGACAACGGAAAGTATTATTATTAACAAATCAAATTCAAATTCGTATTAACGGGAGGGCTTAGGCTATGGATCATTTAGATAAGTTAGAAGCGGAAAGTATTTATATTTTGCGGGAAGCATATAAAAAACTTGGTAAATTAGGCATGTTATGGTCAATTGGTAAAGATTCTACAGTCCTTTTATGGTTAGCAAAAAAAGCATTTTATGGTCACTGCCCATTTCCGTTTATTCATGTTGATACAAAACATAAAATTCCAGCCATGATTGCTTATCGAGATCGTGTAGCGAAAGAACTTAATCTGGATTTAATTGTCCATACGAATCAAGCAGCAATTGATGCCGGAATGGGTCCGGATAAAGGTCGGCTGGCTTGCTGCAAAGCACTCAAAACAGAAGGGCTGCAGCAGGTCGTGCAAGTATATGGTTTTGAAGGATTGATCGTTGGGGTGAGACGTGATGAAGAAGGATCACGTTCCAAAGAGCGGGTTTTTAGTGAACGCAGCAAAGATTATTCGTGGGATTATGCCAATCAACCGCCAGAACTTTGGGATCAGTTTAAAACCGATTTTCCTAAGGGCAATCATATTCGGGTTCATCCACTTTTAGCTTGGAGTGAAGTGGATATTTGGGAATACATTCGTCGAGAAAATATACCGATCATCGATCTGTATTTTGCCAAAAATGGTAAACGATATCGGAGTTTGGGCTGTGAAATGTGTACCGGCCAAATCGATTCAGAGGCGGATACACTCGATAAAATTATTGAAGAATTAAAAACAACCAAAACAAGTGAACGGGCTGGCCGCAAACAGGATCAGGAAGATTCTTATGCCATGCAGAAACTCAGGAAAGATGGTTATATGTAAGCGCAAAGAAGAGCACGGTTTTAGATTGATTTTGCAAAATATATGGGAAACTATTAGGAGGTTTAAGTCATGGCGCAAGAGAAAGATGGATTAAAAATTGTTGTAGTTGGTCATGTGGATCATGGGAAGTCAACGGTGATCGGCAGACTTTTATATGATACGAATTCACTGCCAGAAGGTGCAGTCGATAAAGTCAAACGCATTGCCAAAGAAACAGGAAAACCGTTTGAGTATGCTTATTTGCTCGATGCATTTGAAGAAGAACAGAAACAAGGCATTACCATTGATACGACCCAAATACAGTTTTTTACGAAACAAAGAGAATATGTTATTATCGATGCCCCTGGGCATAAAGAATTCCTGAAAAATATGATTTCCGGTGCAGCCAATGCCGAAGCGGCACTTTTGGTAATTGATGCCAAACAAGGAGTGCAAGAACAGTCCAAACGCCATGGTTATATGCTGTCGCTGCTCGGGATAAAAAAAGTATATGTAGTAATCAATAAAATGGACTTAGTGGATTATTCCGAAAGCGTTTTTCATTCCGTCGTGGCGGAAATGAAAGAATTTTTGTCAGGGCTCGGCGTCTATCCGCTCAAATATATTCCGGTTTCTGGTTTTTTGGGTGAAAATATTTCGCAGCAGTCGGATAAAATGCCGTGGTTTAAAGGTGAACCAATCCTGGCAGCGATTGACTTATTGGAACCAGCAGCTGGAATCGGCAATAAACCGTTGCGTTTTCCTATACAGGATGTTTATAAATTTGATGACCGTCGTATTATTGCCGGACGTATTGAAGCTGGCACGCTGTCGGTAGGCGATGAGATCATCATCTGTCCAGGCGGAAAAAAAACAACAGTGCAATCCATTGAACATTGGAGTGAACGTGATAAAAAACAAACCGTTTCGGCCGGAGAGTCGACCGGTATTACTGTGCAAGATGAGTTTTTTAATAAGCGTGGTGAAATTATTACACGTGTCGGCTCCGAACCCCTTATTTCCAACCGATTCCGTGCTTCGATCTTTTGGATGGGAAAAACCGATTTAGTATTACATAAAAAATATAAACTGAAATTGGCGACGCAGGAAGTCGAATGCGAAGTGGAACAGATTGTTCGAGTGATTGATGCAACCCAGCTCCACGCCGCAGAAGTTGTTGATAAAATTGTTTTAAATGATGTGGCGGAAGTTGTTTTTAAGACAAAAGAGCCGATTGCTTTTGATGTATTTCAGCAAAACCATGTGACCGGACGATTTGTTGTTGTCGATGGATATGATGTTGCCGGCGGCGGAATTGTTATTGCCGGTGAACAAATAGCAATTGCTGAAAACACACCAACATTTTTCGGCAATGAACTGACGGCTCATGGCGATATTTTTGATGAATTTTATTATGATGTTGACTCTTTGGAAGTCACAAAAATAGCGGGTCATAGCAATGTATATACAATTGGTGATCCAATCAAAACGCAGGGTGAAAGTTTTGATTACCCAGAGCATTTTGATATTTTAGTATTTCGTGATCAAGTCGTAATCAAGATTCGCAGCGGCAAAGTTGCGGCGTTGATTCCATTTAGCGAATATGAATATGAAGCGTATCCGCTCGTTAATGGGCGGGGCTTTGGGATCAAAGCGAATTCAACTTTGGATGTGCAAGATATCTTCAAAGATTATGCAGCGATTGATTACAATAATCCGCAAGTAAATGCAAAATTCTCCAATAAATGGTTTTTCTTTAATAAATATCGCAAACTTACCTTTTATTTTGATTATATTATTTAACTAGGGGCACGGCAGACCGATTGTGGACTGCCGTGCTTTTTGTTTACACTAAAGCATATAATATATATATGAAAACTATTGACAAGAAAAATGAAAGGGATTATAATACAAACAGATAAAAATAAAACATATATTACAAATATGTTTTAAATACTATAAAGGAATGGTTTAATGGATTTCAATTTTATGTCAGCTAGTATTCCATTGTATATCAAAGCGGCAAAAATGACATTGGATTTGGCAGTGTGGGGGATTTTATCGTCTTTAATTATAGGCTTTATTTGTGCTTTGATTGGCTATTATAAGATTAAAATACTTGATAAAATCGTGCGGATTTATATTGAATTATCAAGAAATACACCTCTTTTAATCCAGTTATTTTTCTTGTATTATGGTTTGGCGAAGCTGGGGATTAAGCTGGAAGCCTATACTTGTGCAATATTAGGGCTGGCTTTTCTCGGTGGCAGCTACATGTCAGAAGCATTTCGAGCCGGACTGGAAGCTGTGAGCAAAATCCAGATTGAGTCAGGACTCAGTATCGGGCTTACTCGCTGGCAATTGACACGGTATATTATTTTACCGCAGGCTTTCGCCGTTGCTGTACCTGCTCTTGGCGCGAATGCTATTTTTTTATTGAAAGAAACATCCGTTGTGTCAGCGATTGCCTTGGCGGATTTGATGTTTGTCGCCAAAGATTTGATCGGTATGTATTATAAAACTACGGAAGCATTGGTGCTTTTGGTCTTGGCGTATTTGATCCTTTTATTGCCGATATCAATTTTTCTGACGTATATAGAAAGGAGAGTGCGTCATGCAGGAGTGGGGAATTAGTGTTCTTTTTGAAGGTCAAAATCTATTTAGGCTTGTCGACGGACTTAGCGTGAGTATTCGGATTGCAGCTGTATCAATTGCTTTTTCAGCTGTTTTTGGAATTTTGCTGGGGGTCTTGATGACGTCACGCTATCGCCTGATTCGTTATATTTGTCGGCTTTATCTGGAAGCAATTCGGATCATACCTACACTTGTCTGGTTGTTCTTGTTTTATTTCAGTCTTACGAAAATCTTGCATTTTCATTTAAGTGCTGAGTTTGCTTCGGATATTGTTTTTTCGTTATGGGGTACGGCTGAAATGGGTGATCTGGTGCGGGGCGCAATTACTTCCATGCCGAAACACCAAATGGATAGTGGTTTTGCGATTGGGCTTACCAAATTGCAAGTCTATCGATACATTGTGATTCCACAAGCATTACGTCGCCTAATCCCCTCGGCAATCAATCTTGCCACGCGGATGATTAAGACGACATCACTCGTTGTTCTGATTGGTGTTGTTGAAGTATTAAAAGTTGGTCAGCAGATTATCGAAGTATCGATTTTAAAAAACCCGACGGCATCTTTTTGGGTTTATGGTTGTATCTTTTTTCTCTATTTTATCATCTGTTATCCGGTATCTTTGTTTTCAAAAAAACTAGAGACGAAATGGCAGCAATAAAAAGGAGAGAAAGATATAATCGTTATAGTACGAATATGGAAAATAAGAAAATCTTAGGGGGGATGTTTTGTTATGGCAAAACAGTCCAATGAAAAAGTCTTGGAAGTTAGACATTTAAATAAAAAATATGGTGAGACTGAGGTTCTGCCAGACTTTAATCTTGAGGTACAGCGGGGCGAAGTCGTGGTACTGCTCGGACCATCTGGCTGCGGCAAGTCAACCTTTTTGCGATGTCTGAATGGTCTTGAAGAAATTCAGGCAGGAGAAATCAAGCTAAATGGACAGATCATTAATGCCGATGCAACAAAATGGCATGTTGTTCGCCAAAAAATAGGAATGGTTTTTCAAAGCTATGATTTATTTCCGCATATGACGATTTTGGAGAACATCTTATTAGGTCCTATTAAAGCGCAGGGCAGAGACCGTTTAGAGGTTTTGCAGCAGGCAGAAAAATTACTGGAACGCGTGGGTTTGCTTGATAAGAAAGAAGCCTATCCATCACAGCTTTCTGGTGGTCAAAAACAAAGAATTGCGATCATCCGAGCATTGTGTATGAATCCAGAAATTATGTTGTTTGATGAAGTTACCGCCTCATTAGATCCTGAAATGGTTCGCGAAGTGTTGGATGTTATGCTGGAATTGGCACAAGCTGGTATGACGATGGTCATTGTAACACATGAAATGGGCTTTGCTAAAGCGGCAGCCGACCGTGTCATTTTTATTGATCAGGGTCAAATTGTTGAAGAAGCAGCACCAGAATTGTTTTTTACGAGCCCTAAAAGTGAACGGGCCAAAAAGTTTTTGAATATTTTTAAATTTAATGAACAAGTATCGTAAATTATTAATTTGGTTAATTTAGGCGCAAGCCGTTATAAATTAAAATAGATTTATCAATAGAAAAGGGGAATTTAGATGAACAAGGCAGGAAAAATACTGGCACTTTTATTTACTTTAGTTTTTACAATAGGGCTTTTAGCGGGATGCGGCAGTGAAACTAAGGAAGCAGCTTCTTCTGATACGAAAGCAGCGGATCAAAAATCCACGATTCAGCAAATAAAGGATCGCGGTAAAATCCGTATTGCAGTATTTAGTGATAAACCGCCATTTGGTTTTGTGGATGCCAATGGGAAAAATCAAGGCTATGATGTATATTTTGCGCATCGCATTGCCAAAGACTTGCTGGGTGATGAAAATGCAGTTGAGTTTGTTTTGACAGAAGCGGCAGCTCGGGCTGAAGTTCTTGATGCGGACAAGGTTGATATTACATTGGCGAACTTTACGGTGACACCAGAACGCAAAGAAAAAGTTGATTTTGCCAACCCATATATGAAAGTTGCCTTGGGGATTGTTTCTCCAGATGGTCAGCCGATTACGAGTGTGGATCAGCTTAAGGGCAAAAAAGTAATTGTAAACAAAGGTACAACAGCAGAAACATATTTTACGAAAAACTATCCTGATATTGAACTTTTGAAATATGACCAAAATACAGAAGCATTCCAGGCATTGAAAGATGGGCGTGGTGCTGCACTGGCACATGATAATACTTTAGTTTTTGCCTGGGCTAGAGAAAATGCTGGATTTACAGTTGGTGTAACGAAACTTGGTGATTTGGATTCCATTGCGCCAGCGGTTAAAAAAGGTAATACAGAATTACTCAATTGGCTTAATGATGAAATAACAAAACTCGGTGCTGAACAATTTTTCCATAAAGATTTTGAAGCTACTTTAAAACCAGCTTATGGTGATACTGTTAAACCGGATGATGTTGTTGTGGAAGCTGGAAAACTATAAAATTAAAAAAAGGTCGTGCGATAGTTGAGTTATCACTATCGTATGGCCTTTTTGCTTTTGGCAAGCGATATGTTTTATGCTATACTGAATTTATGATACTTCATTCTTCATGAGAATTTTTGGAGTATTCGCTTTATAGGAAAATATGCGTAATAAAGGAGCCGAAATAGATGAACGATAGCAAATATACTGTAGTTTTTCCGGGATATACCATTGGTAAAGATGCCTATGAGGTTGTAAAACAAGTTTGTCCACGTTATGGGAAAAAAGTTGTTGTAATTGGTGGAAAAACGGCCATTGCTAAGGCTGAAGATAAATTGATTGAAGCCGTTGAAGGAATTGGCTTAGAATTTACGGGATTTTTGCTATATGGCGGCGAAGCTTCCTATGAAAATGTACATAAATTAAGTCAGGATCAGGCCGTTGAAGAAGCCGATATGATTTTTGCTGTTGGCGGCGGCAAGGCAATTGATACAGCTAAAGTATTGGCGCATACTTTGAATATACCATTTTTTACATTTCCAACAGTTGCCAGCAATTGTGCAGCTTTTACTAGCTTGGCAGTGATGTATTACCCTGATGGCAGGCATAAAGAAATTTCTTTTTCCAATATACCACCAGTTCATGTCTTTATGTGTACTCGCATTGCCGTGGAAGCACCAAAGTCATTTTTATGGGCTGGTATGGGGGATACGATTGCAAAATATTATGAAGCCAATATTTCAGCTCGTGGTGATAGTCTAAAACATTCAGATGGACTTGGTGTAGCAATTAGTACGATGTGTGCGGCACCAATTCTACAATATGGTGCACAGGCTTTGCTTGATAATGAAAACAAACTGACAAGTGCCTCGTTTGAAGAGGTAATGCTGGCTATTGTTGTCAGTACGGGCATGGTTTCAAATTTTGTTCAGCAAGATTTCAATGCCCATATTGCCCATGCTTTATTTTGTGAACTCACGACTTTGCCGCAGATTGAGGCAAAGCATCTGCACGGTGAAGTTGTGATGTATGGCGTGTTGGTGTTACTGATGTGTGATCAGCAGTTAGATGATTTGAAAAGAGTATATGAATTTTGCAAAAGCGTTGGTTTACCAACGAAATTAGCTGATATTGACATAAAACTAGAAGAATTGGTTCCGATTCTTGAATCTACCGCAAAAAGTGCGGAACTTATTCATTCGCCATATCCAGTTAGTAAAAAAATGCTGCAGGATGCAGTGCAGGCCCTGGAAGATTATAATAAAAAATAGTAGCATATTTCTTATGGACGAATACAAGGACAACCAACTTTTTCCGAATGAAAGTCTGGTTGTTTTTTTATAGAATGATCGTAAAATTTGCATTAATAGGGCTGAAGGCTGTCGGAGAAAGAGGATAAGTCTTCTGTTTAGCGAAGTATAAACAGAGGTGTAATGTGGTGCTTTAACGATGCAAGATTTCGAATTCGACCAAATCAATAATAAATAAAATGTATGACAGCATAATTTTAAATAAAATGGAATTTTTGTATAATATTTCTATTATGCCTAGTTTATTGAAGGTTTTACAGAGGAAATCTTTTTCTGCGAAAAAAAAAGAATTTATAATAAATTGTGTAAATTTTACTATTGTTAATAAGTAGTGGACGAATTGTTGCGATTCATATACAATTGAACTGTTGAACTGATACGAATTAATAATAAATAATATAAGAGATTCTAAAAGCTAGGTGAATACAGTTTTTTTGTTTATGAAAAATCATTGTTGTTAACACGACATAGGGATGTTCTGGAACGTGCTAGACTCAGAATTTTTTGAGTGTATATTCGTTCGTGGAATACAATGGAAAATCCCGGTGTCTTGTCTATATTACGAAGTAAATAGGGGAGGCAAAAACATGAACATTCATGAGTATCAAGGCAAGAGCATATTGAAATCGTATGGCGTTGTAGTACCGAACGGAAAGGCAGCTTTTTCAGTGGAAGAGGCAGTGGCTGCAGCAAAAGAATTGGGCACAAAAGTATGTGTAGTAAAAGCACAGATACATGCTGGCGGCCGTGGTAAAGCCGGCGGCGTTAAAGTAGCAAAATCTATTGAAGAAGTTAAAGCATATGCTACAGAAATCTTAGGTAAAACCCTCGTTACACATCAGACTGGTCCAGCTGGTAAAGTTGTAAATCGGCTTCTGATCGAAGAGGGTTGTGATATCAAAAAAGAATATTATCTCAGCTTTGTAATTGATCGCAATACGGCTCGTGTAGTTATGATGGGTTCTGAAGAAGGCGGCATGGATATTGAGGCAGTTGCTGATACAATGCCGGAAAAAATCATTAAAGAATATATTGATCCGCTTGTTGGCCTTGCTTCATTTCAAGCAAAACGCATGGCTTTTAAAATGAATTTTGCCCCAACAGTTATTGGTCAAGTTGAAAAACTCATGGGGGCTTTGTATAGAGCTTTTATGGCAAAAGATTGTTCTTTGGCTGAAATTAATCCGTTGGTTGTAACGAATGATGATAAAGTTATTGCACTCGATGCGAAATTGAATTTTGATGATAGTGCACTCTACCGTCATCCAGATGTTGCGGAACTTCGTGATGAATCGGAAGAAGACCCTAAAGAACATGATGCTGCTAAAGAAGGTTTCAGTTATGTAACCTTAGATGGTAATGTCGCTTGTATGGTAAATGGTGCAGGTTTAGCAATGGCTACGGTCGACATCATTAAACATTATGGTGGTGAACCAGCAAACTTCCTTGATGTTGGTGGTGATTCCAGCGTTGAAAAAATAGCGAAAGCATTTGAAATTATGCTTTCTGATGATCAGGTAAAAGGTATATTTGTCAATATCTTTGGCGGAATCAATAAGTGTGATGTAATTGCGGGTGGTGTCGTAGAAGCGGCAAAACTTGTTGGTTTGACTGTGCCGGTTGTTGTAAGACTTGAAGGAACAAATGTTAAAGAAGGCAGAGAAATCTTGCGCAAAGCAGATGTTCCGGAAGTAATTCTTGCAGAGTCTATGGAAAAAGGTGCACAGAAGATTATCGAATTAGTTGCAAAACAAAACGCGAAATTGATCGGCTGAGGGGGAAAAAATCATGGGCATTTATGTTGATAAAAATACAAAAGTTGTAGTACAAGGTGTTACTGGTAAAACGGCGTTATTTCATACAAAACAAATGCGTGATTATGGGACAAATGTTGTCGCAGGTGTTACGCCAGGTAAAGGCGGACAGGTTGTGGATGGTATCCCAGTATATAATACACTTCAAGAAGCGGTTGATACTACGGGCGCTACTGCTTCAGTAATTTATGTACCAGCAAAATTTGCTGCCGATGCAATTCTTGAAGCTGTGGATGCAGAGCTGGATCTTGTTGTTTGTATTACGGAGCATATTCCAGTTCTTGATATGGTAAAAGTAAGACGTTATATGGAAGGTAAAAAAACGCGTCTTATTGGTCCAAACTGTCCAGGAATACTTACATCAGATGAATGTAAAATCGGTATTATACCGGGATATATCCATAAAAAAGGTCATGTGGGTGTCATTTCACGTTCAGGAACACTCACGTATGAAGCTGTATATCAATTGACTACATCTGGTATCGGTCAAACAACGGCAATTGGTATTGGCGGCGATCCGATCAAAGGTACTGACTTTATTGATGCATTAGAAGCTTTTAACCAAGATCCTGATACAGAAGCGGTTATGTTGATTGGTGAAATCGGTGGTACGGCAGAAGAAGAAGCAGCGGAATGGATTCATAAAAATATGAAAAAACCAGTTGTTGGCTTTATCAGCGGGCGCCAAGCCCCTCCAGGGAAACGTATGGGTCATGCTGGAGCTATTATTTCGGGCGGTAAAGGTACAGCGGCTGATAAAATTAAAGCTTTGAATGCAGCGGGCATTCAAGTTGCTGATACAGTAGCTCATATGGGCGAAACTATGATTAAGGTCTTAAAAGAAAATGGTATTTACGATAAATGCAAAACCTGCTAAAATAATAAAAATTTTATAGTAGTATAGAGATTATAATAAATGTTGGAATGCTAGCGCTAGCTGGTTAATTCCAACATTTATTTTTTTGCGAAAATCAAATAAACGATTCAATTTATCTTTTTTTTACAATGGGTCAACTGTGCAGGGTTCAATAACTTATGCAGTTGATTCTTTTTTTTATAAGAATGATATTTTTGCTGAGAAAGTTAAAAAGGGGGATCAGCTCAATAAATACGCAGGTTTTAATTTGTGATTCCGTAAGCTGTGGCAGTTAAATGTCTATGTTGGATGCTTAAAGGATTATATAATAAATTTGTAGCAAGCGAGGTGATCAGGCATTGGAAACTCAAAATAAACGAATTTTTCAAATATTAGAATTACTTAACGGCGAAAAAAAAATATGGGATGGTGCAAGTATTGCAGCACGAATTGGGGTGAGTTCCAGAACAATCCGTAATGATATTAAAGAATGCAATGCTTTATGTCGCAATGAAGGTGCAGAAATCTATTCGGAAACAGGTGTTGGATATAGGCTGCAGGTTGACGATCCAGAACGGTATCAAGCTTTTAAAAATAGGCAAGTTAATGAAAACAGACGGGATCGATTGGTCAATCATATTATTCCATCCAATCCAAATGACAGAATTTCTTTTATTATCGCTGAACTATTGATGAATTCACTACATCAAAAAATAATCACAGAATCAGAATTGGCAGACAAACTGTACATTAGTCTTTCTACATTAAAGAAATATTTAAAAGATATTAAGAAAAGTCTGAAACGTTTTGGACTGGAAATTATGGCTGATAGATTGAATGGAATTCGTATTCAGGGAGATGAAGCGCAAATTCGTTACTGCATTTCAGAGTATATTTTTAATAGCAATGACCTATTAGATCTAGCGCAAAATGAATTTTATTGTGATATTTTTTCAACAGAAGAGATTGAGAAAGTAAAGAAAATCCTATTACAAATTATTTTAAAGTATGATATTCATTTGACAGATATTGCTTTTAAAAATTTATTGGTGCATGTCATTATTACATTGAAACGGGCCGATAGCAAAAATACAACAGAGTATAGCAAAATGGAAATGAAAACGTTAGAACAACCTATTTATTTTTCTGTAGCACAAGAAATCATAACTATTATTTCCAGCCAAATGAATATAGATATTGAAAATGAAGTGTATTATTTGACACAACATTTTATATCGAGTAAAAAGCTGATGGAAAATGAAAAGAACACACAAATAAAAAAAGAATATAGGGATTTGATTGATAGTATTTTAATAAAAATCCAAATAGATATTGGCGTTGATTTATCTGCGGATACGGAATTGATTTCTGGATTAATGATTCATTTGGGAGCTGCTGTCAGTCGGTTGAAATTTAATATGAATATCCGTAATGAAATTTTAGTTCCTATTAAAAAAAATTATCCTTTGGCTTTTGAAATGGCTGTTATTGCAAGTAAGGTTTTAGAAAAAAAAGAAAATTTGCGAACGAATGAAAACGAAATGGGTTTTTTAGCGATTCATTTTGGGGCAGCAATGGAACGTAGAAAATGTAATGTTCCGACAGCAAAAACAGCAATTATTGTGTGTGGAACAGGTCTATCAACAGCCATGCTTGTAAAGAGTAGGCTGCAAAGAAAATTTGGCAAACAGCTTAGTGTTGTAAAGATAAGTCCACTATACGAAATAACCGAAGAACTTGTTAATAGTGTGGACTTTGTTTTTACAACCGTACCAATTCAGGCAATTTCTTCCGCAAAGATTGTTTTTGTAGAGTCCATTTTAACCGAACAAGATCTAGGCAGGATTGAAGCAGTAATTACAGACGATACACGAAAATTGGATATGCAGCAGGAAAAATTTTTCCGCAAAGACTTGTTTTTTCCAAGATTAAAAGGCAATTCTAAAATCGATGTTTTAGAAAAATTGACAGACGTTATGGTAACAAAAGGATATATGAATCAAGCTGGGAAAAAATCAGTGTTTGATAGAGAAAATATGTCATCAACAGAGCTGGGAAATCTTGTTGCTATTCCGCATGCATTGGAAAATCACAATGATGAAGCGGTGATTTCAGTGGCGATTTTAGACAAAGCAATTCTTTGGGATAAGGAAAAAGTACAGGTTGTATTTTTACTGAGCATACCTAAAAGTAAAAGCAAAATATGGGAACCGGTTTTTGAAAAAGTAGATCGATATTTTATTAGTGATTTTGGTGTAAACACATTAATTAAAAATCCAAAATTTGAAGTCCTGATAGAAACATTAGAGCAATAGTAGAGAAAAGGAGCTAAGTAGTATGCTAAAAGACTTAACTAGCGAAGGCCTTGTTCGGCTAAATATAGATGCAAAAAATTGGCAGGAGGCGATTCAAAAATCAGCAGATGCATTGCTGCAAAATGGAAAAATTACGCACGCTTATATTGATGCCATTATAAAAGCCGTGCAAGAAACTGGTCCGTATATCGTAATCACGAAGTATGTTGCTTTGCCACATGCCAGACCGGAAGCCGGGGCCATTGAAAGTGCTATTGGTATTGCAACATTAAAAAATCCTGTTGCATTTGGTAATAAAGAAAATGACCCAGTAAAATATTTATTCTGTTTAAGTGCTGCAGATAATAACAGTCACTTGAATGCTTTAGCAGAACTGATGGAGTTATTGGAACGTAAAGATTTTTATGAATTATTAGATTGTGCCGAAAAACCATCAGAAATAATGAATTTTATTAAAAATTTATAAAAAAAGGGTGAATGAAAATGCAATACAAAGGATTAGTTGCCTGCCGTGCAGGTGTAGGGTCGAGTTTAATGCTGAAAATCAAACTGAATCAGGTAATTAAGGAACATGATTTACCAATTAAAATTGAACATGGATCATTAGATTCTATTATGGGTTTTAATGGACAAGTCATTATTACATTAAGTGATGTTGCGAAAGAATTAAAAGCAAAAAAATTAAAACAAAAAATTGTTGGTATAGACAATATTATGAATAAAATAGAGATTTTTGATAAGCTGAAAAAATTTTTGGTTGAAGAAAGTACAAAAGAATAAGCATCCATAATTCATTAAAAAAAACAGTTTATATAAAATTTGCAGTAAGAAAAGATTATTTTTATAAAATGGAGGAGCAATAATGGAATTTTTAGTAAGTTTATTAAGTAATCCTGCTATTATGCTGGGTTTGGTTGCCCTGATTGGATTGTTGGCACAGAAAAAAACAGGGACGGAGATATTCACTGGAGCATCGAAGACCGCAATTGGATTTTTGATCTTTGGAATTGGTGCAAGTACCATGACTGGAGCTTTGAAGAATTTTAATGAATTGTTTCAGACAGGCTTTCATGTATCGGGAGTTATCACATCACCAGAAGCGGCTACTGCGTTAGCGCAGAGCACATATGGTTTTGTAACATCCTCCATTTTGATTTTAGGGTTTATTATGAATCTGTTTTTTGCGCGTGTTACAAGATTTAAAAATGTTTTCTTTACTGGGGGGCATAGTCTGTTTTTTGCTTGTGTTTTGGGCCTTATTTTAAAATTTCATGGGTTTAGCGATGGGGTTGCAATTCTTACCGGAGGTATTATTTTAGGTTTTTGTTCTGCGTTTTTACCAGAACTTTGCCAGCCTTTTATGCGTAAGATGACAGGCAATGATGATCAGGCGATTGGACATTTTAACATGCTTGGTTATGCATTATCCGGATATATCGGTAAATTATTTATTAAGTGGGGAGATGAAACCACCGAGGATATTAATTTTCCTAGTTGGTTATCTTTTTTTCGTGACTTCTTAATGGGCTGTGCGTTTGTGATGCTGCTTCTGTTTTATGTTTCTGCTTTTGCAGCAGGACCAGAAGCTGTTACGAAATTGTCCGGTACGACACATTGGTTGGTATTTCCATTGTTGCAGGCTTTTCAATTCACAGCAGGGATGTCTGTACTGATGACAGGTGTGCGCATGTTCTTGGGAGAAATTACAGAAGCATTTGTTGCTATTTCCGAGAAATTCATTCCGGGATCTCGTCCGGCTTTAGACGTACCAACTATATTTCCTTATGCGCCAACGGCAGTTATTGTCGGGTTCCTTTGTTCTTACGCTGCAGGGCTGCTGGCAATTGTGACGATGGTTGTTTTTAAATTTTCAGTTGTAATTATTCCAGCTGCGCATATATGTTTCTTTTCAGGAGGAACGGCAGGTGTGTTTGGCAATGCTTATGGCGGCTGGCGAGGGGCTGTAGCAGGTTCCTTTGTTGTTGGGTTATTACTAGCATTTCTGCCATGTGTATTGTATCCATTATATGGTGATATGGGTGTGTTAGGGTCAACGTTCCCAAATGTTGATTATAATATGATCGGTATGCTGCTAAATAGTCTGCTAAGTGTTTTTTAGGGAATGTTCGCCTAGAAAAGCTAAATTCAGAATATTAGAAGATAAAACCGTATAGACAGACCGTTTGAGGAGGCAAAAATATATGAATTTAAAAAATAAAAAAGCACTACGAGAATATGTGAAAATTTCCATCGGTGAAGTTTATAGTTTTGCCGATGAACTGGATATGGAAGCCATTGATTTGGGAAAAAAGCTAATTATTGAAGCTGAGAAAAATAAAAATCGTGTCCACGTTACGGGTATTGGAAAACCAGGGCATGTGGCTGGCTATATTGCATCACTTCTATCATCAACGGGGACTGCAGCTTATGAATTGCATGGAACAGAGGCCATACATGGGTCTGCAGGACAGGTAGCTGCAGGTGATGTGGTTATTGCCATCAGTAATAGCGGCGAAACGAAAGAACTGCAACAGACGATAACAACATTAAAAAACAATGGTGCTAAGATTATTGCAGTCACTGGAAACAAAAATTCTTGGCTGGCAAAACAGGCGAATGTGACTTTGTTTGCTGGGGTTAAAGTAGAAGGCGATATTTTAAATAAACCGCCGCGTACTTCTATTCTGGCAGAAATCATTGTTTTACAATGTCTAAGTGTGATTTTGGAATATGAAAAAGGATTAAATTTGGAACAATATATAAAATGGCATCCAGGTGGTGCGTTGGGGAAATCTATTCTTCAAGGAAAGTGAGCTGAACGAAATGCAGTTAAAAGGCATTATTACGGCGATGGTTACACCATTTGATGAAAACCAAAACATCAATCAGGCTGCTGCACAAAAGTTGATAAACAAATTAATCAGCAAAGGCATAGACGGAATATTTATTTTGGGAACCAATGGGGAATTTCATGTTCTGAATGACGATGAGAAAATCGATTTTACAGAAATGGTTGTCAAGGCAGTGAATAAACGTGTGCCTGTTTATGTAGGTACTGGGGGCAATAGTACCAAACACGTTATTGAATTATCGAAACGTATGGAAAAAGTCGGAGCAGATGCACTATCAATTATTACGCCTTTTTTGGTACCAATTAAACAAAATGAGCTGGTAGAGCATTATAAATGTATTGCAGCCAAGGTAAACAGGCCAATTGTTCTCTATAATATCCCGAAAAATACGGGGATTAATATAGCTCCAGAAAGTGTACGTGAATTAGCCCGAATAGAGAATATTGTCGGAATCAAAGACAGCAGTGGTGATATTTCTAATATCGAAGCTTATATCAATGTAAGTAAGGGCGAGGATTTTTCTGTATTATCAGGATCGGATTCACTTATACTAAAGGCTCTTCAAATTGGTGCAGTTGGTGCAATTGCGGCAACCAGTAATTTGTTGACAGACATTGATGTGGCTATTTATCGGAACTTTATAAAAGGTGATTTGGTACAGGCACAAAAAAATCAAGACGAAATTGAAAAACTGCGAACGGTTTTGAAACTCGGGACCATACCGTCTGTTATTAAACGTGCTGTGACTTTATCTGGAATCAATGTAGGATCTGCACGTTCTCCAGTGAGTGCTGTTAACGCAAAAATCGATGAGAAAATCCAAGAAACATTAACGTATTATAACTTGCATTAAAATTAGGGAGTTTTCTATTTATAAAAAAAGGATGATGTATACGTATGTGGACAAAATTTGAAATTTTAAAAACAATTACAGATGGTGGAATGGTAGTGATTATCCGTTCATCAGATACAGAAGATGCTTATCAAATTGCTAAAGCGGCAATTAAGGGAGGCGCAAAAGCACTTGAAATTACATTTTCTGTTCCGAATGCATTGACGGTTATTAAACGATTAACAGAAGAATATAGTAAAACAGGAATTGTTATTGGCGCTGGTACCGTTCTTACTTCAGAAGATGCTGCGGCTGCTGTTTTAGCAGGTGCTCAATTGTTAGTCAGCCCAAATTTGAATCCAAAGATGATTGAGTTCGCGAATAATTATCAAATTGTGACTATTTCTGGGGCTTTAACACCAACGGAAATTTTCAATTCTATTCAAGCGGGTGCGGATATTGTAAAAATTTTCCCAGCTGATCTATTTGGAAGCAATTATGTAAAAACATTGAATGGTCCATTGCCGCAAGCGGCACTTGTACCAACCGGCGGTGTGACCCCTGAGAATGTTGGTGAATGGCTGGCTGCTGGCTGCGTTGCTGTTGGCGTGGGCAGTTATATAACAAAAGCGCATAGCAACGATGGAGATTATCAAAAGGTAACACAGGCAGCAGAAGTATTTGTGGCAGCGATAAAGCAAGCAAGACAGCAATTCAATAAATATTAACATTATAGAACCCTGTGTAATTTGGAAGAAAAAATCGGTAATTTGTAATTGGTAAAATAATATGTTCATTATAAAGAATCGCGTTTATTAAGCAGCAGGCACGATGACAATTCACTTCATAAAATTATTTTGTAAAAATATCAATATAGGCTTTAAATGCAGTTGGGATGGCATAATCGGCATGAAGCTCATTTTTGGCTGCCCAATGCAGCTGAGGCAGGGGAGCCACTTGTGTGGTAGCATAAGCAGCTTTTGTTTCAGCAATGTTTCTGGCGGGGTTCAGATTAATCTGATAGCCGATCATATGCCATTCTACATGTGAAAAAACATGTTTGGCGGCAGGAAGAACGGTGATGCTCTTTACTATAAGACCGAGGCTGCGTGCGTATTGAAACGCGGATTTTTCCGGAATATGGCCGTCGAGATTTGGTAATTCCCACATTGAGGCGAGTAATCCAGCAGCTGGTCGCCTCATTAGTGCCGTTCGACCTGATTCGACAAATAACAAGATGGTTCGCTTTTCAATTCGACGTGCTTTTTTTGCTTTTTTTACAGGCAAATATGGAACAATATTCTGGGCCATAGCAAGGCAAAGCTGCTTTAGGGGACATAACGGACATTTTGCAGCTGCTTTGGGCAGGCAGATCATTGCACCAAGTTCCATGAGAGCTTGATTGAAATCGCCTGCCTGTGCAGCGGGTAAAATATTTTCCAGCTTTTGCTCGATAGTCAGTTTGACTTTAGCAGACATAATGTCTTCATGATACGCAAGGATTCGACTAATTACCCGCAATACATTTCCATCAACAGCAGCGCGAGTTTGACCGAAAGCAATTGAGCTGATTGCACCGGCTGTATAACGACCAACTCCCGGTAAACTTAAAAGATCATTATAGTCATTTGGCATAGTCCCGCCAAAACAAGCAACAATTTGCTGGGCAGCTTTTTGTAGATTACGGGCCCTGGTATAGTAGCCTAGCCCTTCCCATAATTTTAATAGTGAATCAAGCGGCACGTCAGCTAAATCTTTTATAGTAGGAAGAGCTGTGATGAAATGTTCAAAATATGGCTTGACGGCTTCCACACGAGTCTGTTGCAGCATGATTTCAGAAATCCATACGCGGTAGGGGGTAGGATCTTCACGCCACGGAAGTATACGAGCCTGGCTGTGATACCAGCGTAAAAGTGGCTGGACTATTTCATATAACTGTTCTGTTTTTAATAGCATATCTGGGTTCATATCTTTTTCTAAAACATTTTTCATTATATATTCTTCCATTCTTTTATGAGCTTTAGGTCTAAGACCAATAGCTCAATTTTTTTTAGGCTATTAAGTTTTATCTTTTTTTTACGATAAAACTAGTATATGATTTAATTTTTAGTTAAATTTACTTGTTTTTAGAATGATATCTTTATGTTTGAGCAAGATGCTGTATTTTTGACAACACAAACTAGATTCCTATTGTCAACCCTTCTAATTTATTATATATTAATAAAAGTGACAAAAATATTTTACATTGCATAAATATTTAAAGGAAAACCCACGCAATCTATTATGCAATAGTGTATAATAAAGTAGGAAAAAAATCTAGGAATAGATCATTTTGGAAGGGGAATATAAATCATATGTTTGGAATGTCAATGGATATTGGGGTAGATTTAGGAACCGCCAATGTTTTAGTTTATATAAAAGGCAAGGGAATCGTACTAAGAGAGCCTTCTGTTGTTGCAATTGACCGAGATACAAATAAAGTTCTTGAAATTGGAGAAGAAGCTCGCCGAATGATTGGCCGGACCCCAGGGAATATTGTAGCAATCCGTCCATTGCGCGAAGGTGTTATTGCTGATTATGACACAACGGAAAGCATGCTGCGGCACTTTATTGAAAAAGTCGCTGGTAAAAATTTCATGTTTAAACCTCGTATTATGATTTGTATTCCATCCGGCGTAACGACTGTTGAAAAGAGAGCTGTTTTAGAAGCGGCTGTCCAGGCTGGAGCCCGTAAGACGTATTTGATTGAAGAACCTTTAGCAGCAGCACTTGGTGCCGGACTTGAAATTTCTGAACCGTATGGTTCAATGGTTGTTGATATCGGTGGTGGTACAACCGATATTGCGGTAATTAGTTTAGGCGGTATCGTTATCAGTGAATCGCTGCGTATTGGCGGTGATAAATTTGATGAGGCAATTATTCGTTATGTCAAAAAAGAATATAACATGATGATAGGCGAACGTACAGCCGAAGAAATTAAGATTACGATTGGTTCCGCCAGCCGTAATGCCCGTGAAGGGTCTTTTGATGTTCGTGGCCGCGATTTACTTTCAGGATTGCCGAAAACAATTAAAATGGTTGTTAATGAAACTTGTGAAGCCCTTGATGAACCAGTAAACCGTATTGTACAATGTGTCAAAAAAGTACTCGAAGATACACCACCGGAACTATCAGCGGATATTATGGATCGTGGTATTGTTATGACAGGGGGCGGATCCATGCTGTTTGGTTTGGACAAACTCATTCAGCATGAAACCGGCATACCTACGTATTTAGCGGAAGATCCTTTATCTTGCGTAGCTCTTGGAACAGGTAAGGCTCTTGATTCGATGGATAAAATCGAAGATGGATTAACTTCATTGAGAACAAATAACTTTAAAGGGTAAGGCTGGCACGTAGCAATATAGTCTTACCGACATGAACGAATAGATTGGAGTATGATTAAATGTTACGTGGTTTATATACAGCAGCCAGTGGGATGATTACAGAATCGCTGCGAACAGATACAATTTCAAATAATTTGGCCAATGTAGATACGACAGGTTATAAAAAAGATACGATGGTAAGTGAAGAGTTTGAGGCTATTTTATTACATCGAATCAATGATAAACAAAATAATGCAACTTCAATTAAGGGCTTCAGTGTTGGTTCGGAAGCACCTGTTGTTGGTCCGCTGGGGCGAGGCTCGAAAGTATCTGAAATTGCAACCATTCAAGATCAGGGTGCATTGCAAACAACCGGGAACCCTTATGATTTGGCTATATCAGGTAAGGGTTATTTTGTCGTAAATACACCGCAGGGGAATCGATATACACGTAATGGTAATTTTTACCGTTCGGATATCGGTCAACTTGTGACTGTTGATGGACAAGCTGTTCTTGATAATAATAATAGACCAGTTACATTGCCGCAAAATGCAAAACTTACATTTGGTGCGAATGGTCAGGTCTATGCGGATAATCAACCGCTGACAACATTGCAGCTCGTTGATTTTCAAGATCGACGTGCACTCTTAAAAGAAGGAAATAATTTATTTTCCCCTCAGCAAGGAGCGCAGCCAACCGCGGCAACGGGAACTATATCGCAAGGTGTACTTGAAAAATCGAATGTCAATGTTGTATCTGAAATGGTGCAGTTGATCAATAATTACCGAATGTATGAAGCAAATTCAAAATCGGTGACGACGCAGGACAGCCTGCTTGACAAGGCTGTAAATGAAGTCGGACGTTTATAAACGAATGAAAGGAAGCGGAAAAGGGAAGTTTAGAGGAACTTTCTTTTTTCGCTTCCTTTAAATTTAATCTGTTTTTTTAGAAAAATAGGACTTAAGATTTTCTGTTTTTTTACGATAATAAAAGTAAGAACAGGATCATAAGGCTTTATTTAAAAAAATAAAGCTTTTTTGGTCCTTAGTGGAATGTAAAACGAAAGAAACACATATATAATGATAGGAGTTTTGCTATTATGATGAGAGCACTTTGGACAGCTGCAACGGGTATGGGAACGCAGCAATCACACATGGATGTTATTGCAAACAATTTAGCGAATGTAAATACAACTGGTTTCAAGAAACAACGCGCTGAGTTTGAAGATCTTATGTATCAGACTTTACGTCAGGCTGGTGCGCCTAGTGGTGCCGATACGCAGTATCCAGGCGGATTGCAAATGGGACATGGGGCTCGTTTATCAGCTACGAATCGTATTTTCACGCAGGGTAATAATCAGACTACAGACAATCCTACAGATGTAATGGTCGATGGTGAAGGCTTTTTGCAGATTACCATGCCCGACGGGACCATTGGTTATACACGTGATGGATCCTTGAAACTCGATGAAAATCGCCGTTTGGTTACAACGGAAGGGTATCCGCTCGAACCGGAAATTTATATACCAGAAAATGCTCCGAGTGATACGATTACGATTGCAGCAGATGGGCGTGTTTCAGCTAAAGCAGCTGGGACTACGACTCCTGAAGAAGTTGGACAGATTACACTGGCTCGATTTGTAAATCCATCAGGGCTTATGAGTATTGGCAATAATTTGTTTGAACAATCGGCAGCATCAGGTGATCCAATTGTGGGGAACCCGGGGGAAGATGGCGCAGGAAAACTTGTACAAAACTCGTTGGAAATGTCAAATGTACAGATTGCGGAAGAAATGGTAAATATGATTATCGCCCAGCGTGCTTATGAAACGAATTCGAAGGCTATCACAACATCAGATTCGATGCTGGAAGTAGCTAATGGTCTTAAACGATAAGTATTATGATTAAAAAATTTTGTATTTTGTGTATTAGCATGGTATGTTTTATCTCAGCTGCAACAGTTCTGGCGGCAGCACCAGCAGTGATTTCGGTTTATGATAATGTGACGATTTCTAAATCGGAAATTTTGTTGGGGGATATTGCACAAATCAGTTGTGATGATGTAAACCGTGCGGCTGAATTAAGTGCTATGAAGCTGGGAACTATTCCTGTACCGGGGCAGAAGATACTTTTATCATCACGTGTTTTTGAACTTAGAACACGATCTTCTGGTGTAAACTGTGATGATATTTCTTGGACTATTCCTGACACGATTGCAATTAGTACCGATTCACAAACGATTGCCAGTGAAATGTTTTCTGAAATGGGTCAAAAAGCGATCACGGATCAACTTAAGTCACAGCAGGATAAACGGGAATATACACTCGAGGTTTTGACAGTTCCTAAACCAATGAGGGTGCCAATGGGGACAATATCTTATGATTTGTCGATACCTTTGGGGGTGAAATCTGTTGTGCCAACTAGTGTTTATATTTGGGTGAACGTTGATGGTCAGCCCTATAAAAAAGCTTTTTTTCGTGCCAAAGTTCATATGTATGAGTCTGTGGTCGTGACGAATCGTATAATGGCTGCGGGAGAACTAGTCACACCAGATGATATTCATGTAGAAAAAAAAGAAATTAATGCATTGATGGCTGGGTATATGACGGATAGTAAGAAACCAATTGGCTTTATTATGAAACGGATGACAAATAGTGGTATTGTCTTAGAGGAATCTATGCTCGATAAGCCAGTGGTTCTTAAAACAGGAAGTATGATTCATATTACCGCTAAAATAGGTGATGCAAATGTGCAAACGCAAGGCATTGCTCTGCAAGATGGTAAAAATGGGCAGGTTATTCGTGTTCGTAATACCGTTACGAAAAAAATCGTTAGCGGAACAGTTATTGATGCTGATACGGTCCAAGTAGCAGCTTAATGAAAACGGGTGATAGTAATGGATAAATGGATTAAAAATATATTGGTTTTTTGTGTCGTTCTGGGAAGTTTGACTTTTGCGAATATCCAATCTGCAGCAGCAGAGTCGCTTTGGGTCGATAATGGGGCGATGAATTTATTTGCCGATCATAAGGCAAGAAATGTCGGTGATATTCTTACGATTGTGATCAGTGAATCAACAAAAACAAGTACAACGAAAAGTGATACCAACTCAAAATCAGGCAGCCAAAGCTTAAGTGCTGGAGTGGGGATTTTTACGTTTTTGAATGCAGCCTCAGCTGCTGGTTCAGACAGTTTTAAAGCAAATGGTGCTGCCAGTGCAAATAACAGCGTCACGGGTAATGTGTCCGTTACGGTTAAAGAAGTACAACCAAACGGCAACATGGTCGTCGAGGGAACACAATCAATTTGGCAAAATAAAGATGAACATAAAATTACTTTGAATGGTATTGTTCGCCGAGATGATGTAACATCAAATAATACAGTTCCATCGAACCTGGTGGCGAATGCTACTCTTAAATTTGATGGAAAAGGTCCACTTAATGCAAAACAACGTCAGGGTATTTTGACGCAGGTATTAAATATATTATTTTAATATCTGATGGAGGTAACTATGCATAAACTATCTAAAATTACAGCAATTTTGACATTGATCGTCTTGTCTCTGTCGTTTAGCACGGCTTTTGCCGCAGCGAGTGTAGTCAGCAGCAGAATTAAAGATATTGCTAAAGTCCAGGGCGTTCGTTCCAATCAGCTTGTGGGCTATGGAATTGTCGTCGGATTATCTGGTACAGGCGATTCAAATAAAACACTTGAAACATTGCAATCCGTAGCAAATATGCTGAAAGAATTTGGCGTAAATATTACGGCATCATCCTTGAAAACAAAAAATGTGGCTGCTGTTATGGTCACGGCTACTCTGCCGCCTTTTGTCCGTGAAGGGGATACAATCGATATGACAGTGTCATCAATGGGCGATGCAAAAAGTATTCAAGGCGGAACACTTTTGCAGACCCCGTTAAAAGCGGCAAATGGTCAAGTTTATGCTGTAGGGCAGGGAGCCGTTTCAACGGGCGGATTTGCTGCTGGTAATGGTGCAAGCAGCCAGCAGAAAAACTTCCCTACCGTGGGGATGACACCAAATGGTGCTATCGTGGAAAAAACAGTGGAAAGTTCACTCGGTGATAGTGGAACTATTTCTCTGTCGCTCAGTCAACCGGATTTTACCACAGCTTCACGGGTAGCAGCCGCTGTGAATTCTCGTTACGGGGGCGTGGCAAGTGCTGCAAATCCAGGACGGGTCGACATTACCGTTCCGCCTTATTATCGGGGGAACGTTGTTGGTTTTGTTGCGGACCTGGAAGATCTTTATGTAACAACAGATAATATTGCGAAAGTTGTTGTCAACGAACGAACTGGAACGATTGTAATGGGCGGTAATGTAGGTGTTGATGAAATCGCAATTGCTCAGGGCGGCTTGAATATTACGATTCAAAAAAATACGGATGTGACACAGCCAGCACCATATACCTTAGGGGAAACGATTAAGACTTCAAATACAACGACAACCGTGAAAGAAGATAAGGCAAATACCATTGTCTTGCAGGCCACGGCCAATGTAAATGATATCGTTGGTGCACTGAATGCTGTTGGTGCAACACCACGTGATATCATATCAATATTACAGGCAATCAAGGCAGCGGGAGCTCTTCATGCAGATCTTCAAATCATTTAGGGGGAAGTGTATTATTTATGCAGATAAATGGAATTAATGCTCAATCGGGCTTCAACAGCTTGCAGAGTGCGCAAACGGTCGCGGAAGATACTACATTTTCCGATCAATTAAAAAAAGCACAGACACAAGTGACAACAGCGGCGAAAGACGATAAGAAACTTCGTGATACCTGTAAAGATTTCGAAGCGATGTATTTAAATTTGATGTACACTAAAATGCGGGAAACAGTACCGGATAATCCATTGTTTGGTTCATCTAATGGTGAAAAAATCATGCAATCCATGATGGATACAGAACTCACCAAGCAAATGGCAAATGCTGGTGGTGTTGGTTTAGCAGATATGATGTATAAGCAGTTGTCACTTTCTAACAAATAAATTATAATAAATACAGAGTTAGGCACAGCCTGACTCTGTATTCTTTTTTTTTGAATAAGTTAAATATGGATTGATGTCCATCGTTCTTTTTGGACAGGCTGTCAAACAAAGCGACATTTTTTAATTTCTTGTATAGTGCAATAAAATTTGATTGGAAGTGGTTTAGTATGAAATTCGCATATCGTAATCTAACAGCTTTAGTAGTGATTTTGCTGTTTTTAGTGCAAACGGCTGTTGTTTCGGCAGCAGGTGTTCAGGGAAATGTTAATGGGATTCGTTTTAGTGCAGGGCCAGCTGCTGTTAGGATTGTTTTTGATGTGGATGTTATTCCTGATTACAAAGTTTCAACGGAAAACAATGGAACTCGCTTGATTTTGGATTTTCCGGCTACAGTGAATCATACCGATCTAGCGAACTTAGATATAAATGACAGTCTCGTTAAATCTGTAATATTCAGTAAAAACAATCAAGGTTTTCGGACGATTATTGAGTTAAATAGAGCAGCTGCCTACACTGTAAAAACACTGCAGGGACCACAGCGGATTTTTATCAATATCAGTAAAAATTATGAAAGCAAACAAATAGATGAGGTTGCACCAGGGTTAATTCACACTACTTATGTTCGAAATAATGATTTAGGGATGCTTACGGCACATATTTTGGATATAGATCCGGCTCTTTATAATTTACGCCCGGCAATTGCGAATGGAAAAATCAGCGGACGTGAAACAGTTGGCGGGATCTCGGATGATACAAATGCCATTGCGGCTGTTAACGCCTCATACTTTGCTTTAAACGGGGAACTTTTAGGACTTACGAAGATTGACTCAACAATTGTCAGCACTACCTATTTAGCCCGCAGTGCTTTTGGAATCATGCCCGATGGTACACCGGTTGCTGGTGTAGTCGATTATACTGGTACAGTGTCAAGTAAGGGGATAATCTTACCTATAGCAGGTGTGAATTGCGAACGCGGCGAAAATGGTCTGACGATTTACAATTCTTATTATGACGATTCGACGATGACAAATGAATACGGAATTGAATACACGGTTAAGAACAATAAAGTAATTGATATAAAACAGGCAAATTCACCAATTTTACCGGGGACAATTATTGTTTCAGCACATGGAACAGCGAAGGATGCACTAGCATCGGTCAAAATTGGTGATCGTATGGACATAAAAGAAGATATTGGATCACCTTGGAATATGGCAAAACAAATTCTTGGGGTTGGTCCAACTTTGGTTAAAAATGGTCTTGTAAATGTAACGGCACAGCAGGAACAATTTGGCGGTGATGTGGCAAGCGGTCGAGCTCCTCGTACCGCAGTAGGAATTACCAAAAATAAACATGTGCTTTTATTTGTGGTCGATGGTCGACAAAGCAGCAGTATCGGTTGTACTTTGAATGAAATGGGGCAGCTGATGAAGGATTTTGGTGCAGTTGATGCAGTTAATTTTGATGGTGGGGGTTCCAGTGAAATGGTCATTGGTGGTACGATTATTAATAGCCCATCTGATGGCAGCGAACGTAAAGTTGGTGCAGCCTTAGTTGTAATAAAAAAATAAATTTTGCGAGGGGAGTATTGTTGTGATATAGTAGCGTGTTCGCATAAAAGCGATGGATAAATCTTGCTATTACGGATGAATCGGTTATAATGAAAGTAAACCTGCTTTAAATATACTTGTTTATAATTTCAGCAGGGATAAAGGTACGAGACGAAAGGGGAGGGCTGATTATGCTCCATAAAAAAAAGCTGATAGCTATAGTTTTAGTCTGTGTTTTACTTGGGCTTGCGCAACTTACCGCGGCCGCTTCAATGATAGATGAAAAAACGACTTTGACAGGACAGGTTACCTGGACTGTTCCGGTAGGGCAAGCTGTGACAGAAGGTAGTGAACTCGTTCGTGTGTCAACACTTACTGGTTCAGCGGCAGCATCTCGTGCTACAACAGCAGGGACGGTGCAGCAGGTATTAGTGAAGCCTGGTGATAACGTGAAAAGCGGCGAAGTTGTAGTTCGAATTGCGAAATAACTAACAGGACCGAGAAACTAAAGAGGTGAAATATTTGACAAAGTTCATAAAATTTTATATGGTATCGTTTTGTATCATTGTTTTCTTTCCTTGGAGCCAGGCATTAGCAATGCCAGAAATAATGGGAACAGATCAAATCCAGACTGGTATGCATGGAATTGCAAAAACGGTTATTGAAGGAACAACGATTGATACATTTGATATTGAAATCACGGGTGTTATTGATGCCGGCAAAGACAGTGATGGCAGAATTATTGCGATTGCTTCCGGTCCCGTTATTGATAAAACAGGTGGAGTTCTTCAGGGAATGAGCGGAAGCCCTGTATATATTGACGATAAACTGATTGGTGCAGTATCAGGTGGTTGGAAAGAAATTAACAATCGTACCTGCATTATTACACCGATTCATGATATGATGAAAATTTGGGATATGCCAGATCTAAAAAATAAAACGATGATTCAACAAGTGAATTTAAAACAGCCGCCAACCGTTATACTTGCAGATAATAAAACAGATATAAAAACGGCTTCGGAAAATACAGTAGCAACGACGCAGGCGGCGGTTGCGGCAGAAAAAAGTAAACCACTCATGACCCCTTTGATGGTATCGGGATTTACGGATGCAGGACTAAACCTTTTGAAAGAAAAGATGGCTCCTTATAATCTGGTTCCTTATGCAGTAGGGTCATATGAAGGTAAAGGTGAAACTGTAACACTGGAACCGGGAAGCTCGGTCGGTGTTGAGGTGGTTCGAGGGGACCTTAGCGTAGCGGCAATCGGTACAGTTACTGCTGTCGATAATGGCAGGGTCCTTGCCTTTGGACATCCCTTTTTACGCAAAGGTAATGTCAATTATTTTATGACAGATGCTCATATTATCACAACGGCGAGTGGAGATAATACGGGATTTAAAGTTGGTGCTCCCGGTAATTTAGTGGGACGGATTAATCAGGATCGTTCAGCTGGTGTCGCTGGTGTCATTGGCAGATATCCAAGTGTTATTCCGATACAAATTAATGTGGATGATCTGCAGTTAAATCGTCACCAAACTTATGCAGTACAACTTGCATATGATGAAGAATTGGCTTCATCTCTGGCTGCATCGGTTGTCTACAATGCGATTGATCAAACCATTGATCGTGCTGGCACCGGCACAGCTAAAATAGAATTTGAGATTTTGACCAATGCCGTTGACAGCGGAGTTATAAAACGGTCGAATATGTACTATAGTCCTCAAGATGTAGGGCAACTTTCAATTACTGAAATTTATCAGGCGTTAAACCTTCTTTGTACGAATACAATGGGTGAAACAGATATTGTTGGCATTAAAGTTAACATAAAAGTTGATGCAAATCGCCGGACAGCATCCATTATTGAAGCGGTTCCTGAAAAACAAAAAGTAAAACAGGGTGAAACGGTTAATGTAAAACTTCAAATTAAGCCATATCGGAAACCGGCAGAAACTCTAATCGTACCTTATAAAATTTCAAAAAACCAGCCAGTAGGGATGACTACTTTAGAAATTCGTGGTGGTGGACTGGTGCCAGTTGCACAACTTCTTATGCAGCAGCAAGGTCTTGATTTAAGTCCGGAAGAAGATAAAATGCAGCCACTGTCCGAGAAGTTAACAGCTTTTATGAAAGCAAATAAAAACAATGAAATTATTATTAGTCCGGCGGCTCCAATAATGCTTAATGAAGTCCAGCAGGCAGCCGCTATCGAAGCAGCTATAAAACAATCGGCTCAATTGGATCAAATAAAACCAAATGACCAAGTGAATGTAGAAAATAAAAAAACAAAACTGGATAAATCGGAAGCTGACTTACCAGCAAAATTTGATACAAATTATATTATTGATAATATAATCAAAACTTCAATTCAAGTAATTGGAAAAAAGAACTAATGGTAGAGGGATGAAAAAAAATATTTCATCTCTCTTTTTCGCTTTGTAAAAAAAATTTGAATATTATTCAAAAAAATAGTAAACTAATATGTACTATTATAAATAATACTGATACAATAAATAGTACTTCGGTGAATGACTTTTTCGAAAGAGTCTTCACGGGAGTTTCAAAGGACTGTTACGAGGAATTTTGTTTGTCGAAGGAGTCAAATAAACATGCTTATGCATTATTTAGAGAAAGTAGGCAGCCGTGTTATAAATGTCATGGAAGGCTTTGGCGCTGTTATTATTTTAATTGGACAGATTTTTTATCAATTAAAACATGTTCCCCGCGGCAAACATGTATTACGTCAGATGGCGAGCCTTGGTGTGGACACTCTACCAATTGTTGCATTGACAATGCTTTTTACAGGAATGGTTATTACATTGCAGACAGCGAATGAATTCATCCGGTATGGTGCACAGTCAACAATCGGTGGGATCGTTGCAATTGGTGTGGCCAGGGAACTAGGACCGGTATTGACCGGCGTTGTGGCGGCTGGACGAGTGGGTGCTGCCATTACGGCTGAAATCAGTACGATGAAAGTAACAGAGCAGATAGACGCTCTTAAAGTTATGGCCACCAATCCGATTGGCTACCTGGTCGTGCCTAGAGTGATTGCCTGCATGCTAATGCTGCCCTTATTAGTTATCTGTGGTGATGTGATTGGAACATTTGGCGGTTGGATCATATCTACATATTATGCGAATATCAGTTCGGCGCTGTATATACAGTCAATTACTACTTTTACAGTGGTACATGATATTACAGGTGGTCTGATAAAATCTGTGTTTTTTGGTGCTGCGATTGCAGTGATCGGTTGTTATTATGGACTTAATGCACCGAATGGCGCTGAAGGTGTTGGTAAAGCGACGACACAATCCGTGGTAGGAGCAATTATTGTGATTTTTATTTCAAATTGTTTTATGTCGCTTATACTGTATCGATAGAGGTGGATTATGATTCATTTAAAGAATGTAAATAAAGAATTTAATGGAAGAATTATTTTGCATAACATAAATCTAAATGTCGAAAAAGGGGAGACTCTGGCTATTATCGGTGCCAGTGGTTCAGGGAAAAGTACATTACTCAGATTGATGATTGGCCTTTTGCAGCCGACTAGTGGTGAAGTTTGGATTAAAGATACAGAAATTTCCCAGCTTCCTGAAATTGATTTAGATAAGATTCGCCTCAATATGGGAATGGTATTTCAATATTCAGCACTGTTTGATTCCATGACCGTTGGCGATAATGTTGCCTTTGGTCTTAAAGAACATACAAAATTTACTTCTGAAAAGATTCAGCAAGTGGTTCAAGAAAAATTAAAGTTGGTTGAGCTGGAAGGTTTTGAGGCAATGATGCCGAATGAATTATCCGGTGGTATGAAAAAACGTATCAGTCTGGCACGCGCGATTGCGTTTGAACCGGAAATTGTTTTGTATGATGAACCAAGTTCGGGACTTGATCCAATTATGGCAGCAAAAATAGATGAACTTATTGTCAATACGCAGCAAGTCTTAGGGGTTACATCGGTTGTTGTTACGCATGATATGAATAGTGCCTTTCATATAGCAGACAGAATTGCCATGGTTTATGACGGTGAACTGATTGCTATTGATGATGTAGATGGTATTAAAAACTCTCAAGATCTAAGGGTCAGAGAATTCATTCATGGAACAATTAAGCCAATAAAGAGGAGGCAGACGCATGTCGACAGAAGCTAAAGTTGGTGCATTTACACTGATTTCACTGGCATTATTAGCATTTATCGTTATCCATTTAAGTGGATTTAGCTTTGGCGGTGAAAAAGGGTATCATATACAAGTTTTATTTAAACAGGTCAATGGGTTAAAACCTGCAGCTTTTGTTCGTTATGCCGGAGTTGCGGTTGGTAGTGTGAAAACTGTTGATGCAGATGGCTTAGGAGCAAGGGTTAAGCTGCATATCAATCCTGGAATTAATATTCCGGATCACGCGCTGGTTACAATCAGCGGCGATGGGTTGATGGGAGAAAAATTCATTAATATATTGCCTGGTGATATGGAAAGTGATACCTATCTATTAGATGGTGCTGTAGTGCAAGGGGTGGATGAACGAGGTATGGAATATTTAATGGCCAATGCCGGAACAACGCTCGATGAATTGCAAACACTAATCAAATCATTAAATGATGTTTTGGGGAATGAACAAGTTAAAAATTCAATGATAGAGTCAGCAAAAAATATTAAGACTATGACAGATAATTTTAATCACATGAGTATCGTGATGGAGCGAATGGCAGTGAATAATGAACAAGATTTGCGTGTCATGATAACAAATCTCAGTATGATGTCGCAAAGTGCAAAAAGTGCTGCCGATGGAATGGACAGAATGATTCGAGACTTTTCGCGAGATGGTCAGACCGCCGAGCAAATGCGGCAGGCCATTGTCAATCTTAGCAGTACAAGCCGCCGCATTGAAAATATGGCAGCAAATCTGGAACCGGTAGTTGCGGATCCGCAAACGGCTCAAGACCTTAAAACAATTTTGGCCAGTGCCAAAAATGTTACAGCCCGTGCCGATACCATGATGAGCCAAGTTTCTAATATTACAGCAGAACCCGGTATTGATTTTTTATACAGTGGTGGTAAAGACCAATGGATGACGAATTTTGATTTGAAAGTTTCGACCAGCCCAAATCAATTTTTACTGCTGGGCGTAGACGATATTGGTGGAGATGACCAAACCAATTTACAGCTTGGCTCAGGTAATGATACCTTAGCAGGCAGAGTTGGTATCATCGATAGTAAAGTTGGTATAGGAGTAGATAGCTATATCAATGATAAATTGAAATTTTCCCTTGATGCCTATGATCCAAATGATATAAGGTTGAAATTTAGAGGACAATATGAATTTATGCCGGATACGTATTTAGTTGGACAAACAAATAATGTCAACAAAAGTGCTGAGCGTGTCACGTATTTTGGGATACGCCGCACCTTTTAACATAAAATATATATAATGAAGATAATTTTAGGAGGATTTTTAGCGTGAATAAATATAGTGTAAAGAACAAATTAACAGCTATGGTATTAGGCGGACTTATGACCATGTCTTTGGCTAGCGGGGTGGCTTTGGCTGCGGATACCGTGGATTTGACATTGGATGAAAGCATTGAACTAGCCTTGAAAAACAATAAGGATATTCAACAATCTTTATCTGATACTGAAACCGCAAAATGGGCATTGAAGGAAGCAAAAGGCAGTAATGGAGTTTCCTTATCATGGAGTTCAACAGCTGAGAAAATTGGTGGGAATTATTATTCTGGATCAAGCAAGGATCGAGATTTTTCCAACACGCTAAGTGCTTCTTTACCGATTTATAGTGGTGGTAAAATTGAAGGCAGCATCAAAAAAGCCGAAATTGGCATTGATGTTGGAGCACTTGATCTCGAAGACACGAAACAAACTGTAAAGCTTACGGTAACGAAAGATTATTTTACGATTTTGCAAAATCGTAACCTGGTTCAAGTCGATAAAGATTCTGTTGATAAATTGCAGGAACATTTGAAAAATGTCAGTGCGCAATACGCAGTTGGGACAGTTGCCAAGTCAGATGTACTTCGTTCCCAGGTTGAACTCGCAAATGCCCAGCAAAGTTTGGTTACAGCACAGAATGATTATGATTTGTCCGTATCCACCTTCAATAATGTTATCGGACTTCCACTTGACACGAATGTTACGATCCGTGATGAACTTAGATACGAAAAGTATGATCTTTCTTTAGATAATTGTATCGTTTATGCTCAGCAGCATCGCCCTGATGGAATTGCCGCTGTCAAAGCAGTTAAACAGGCTGAAGCTTCTATAAAAGTTGCCCAGGCAGGTCAGAAACCACAAGTAGATTTAGTAGCAAGTGACACAATCGATGATACAAAAGCGTTTGGTGATCAAACCGATAAATGGGGGATTGGTGTTTCGGCCAGCTGGAATTTATTTGATAGTAATGTAACAAATTCACAAATAAAAACAGCGGAAGCTGCAAAAAACAAAGCAGAAATTGCAGCAAATCAACAATTCGATACGATTCAATTGGAAGTGCGTACGGCCTATCTCAGTATGATATCCGCTGAAAAAAATATTCAGACAACAAAAGTAGCTGTCGCACAAGCTCAGGAAGATTATAAAATAGCCCAGGTACGTTATAGCGCCGGTGTGGGGACCAATATTGATGTCATTGATGCGCAAGTAGCATTAACGACGGCACAAACCAATTATATTCAAACACTATATGATTATAATACAAGTAAAGCCACACTCGATAAAGCAATGGGGATACAGGTAGATCTTGATGTCAGTCAATATAATGACAATAAGGTGGTTTCAACAAACAAAACACAAAATAAGTAAGATGATTCAAGCATGTTTAAATAAAAAGCAGGGCAATCATTAAGCTTCTGTCCTGTTTTTTATTATCGATACGATGGATAATATGAGCTTACCCTTAAAATGAAACTATGGTCCTGTATTTTACTAGACATGACAAAGTTTTTTCAAAGAAACAGTGCGTATAATAGAAATGTCTACTAATTAACAGGAAGGCAGCAGGTTCATGTCGAAGATACCCTTTTATGGTTAGTTTAGCTTGGAGGGAAAGACAGTGAGGCATAAGCCGTTTATTATAATAGGAATTATAACCATATTCGTGGTGCTTGTTGGATTCTGTGGTTATTGGTATAGCAAGTCGCAATCCTTTATGACAACCGCAGGCGAGTTGGTTTCGCAAGAAGCAGTGAAAATAGTAGGAACGAAATTGAAATTTGATCAAATTCAGATAGATTCATTTCATTCAATGACGGCAGGTGGCATTACGCTTTATGATAAAACTGGAGCAGTACTTGTAACAGCGGATTCCATGAAGGTGAATTTCGATCCATGGCTGATGTTTCAAGCTGCGCCGCTTAAAGGAATTGCGTCAGTTACCATTATAAAGCCGAACGTTCTGCTTGAACAAAATGCAGATGGTACATGGAACTATTCCGATATTATAAGTGAGAACCAGCAGACTACGCATGATTTTGCGGGTAAAGTCTATATTGAAGATGCCATGGTAACCGGAAAAATAGATGGAAAAACACTAAAGCTTACGGAAATCAATGGTGAACTTAATTTTGCCAGTCAGCCGGCGGTCAGTTTTAAAGCGGCATTCGCCGATGAAACGGGTCATGCTGATATTTCAGGTACTTTGGGTGGAGCACACCAGGCCGTTAGTATTAATGGCGGTGATTTTGATGTTGAAAATTACACGCAGTTTTTACCGGCTGATTTAGGAATTACGATTAAAAAAGGTATTTTAAAATCAGTGAATGTTACACTGCTGAAAGTCAAAAACATTGATGATTATACCGTAAATGGAGAAGTTGAGCTTAGCGGCGGGTCCGTAAATGCTATGAATACGGATATTGAAGATATTAATGCATTGCTTGTATTTAATGAAAAAGATTTGCTGGTATTTAGTAATGCGGTCATAGCAGATCAAAAACTTGCTTTGCATGGTAAAGTCAACATGGACGGAATGGATTCATATATGAATCTGATCGCAGAATCAGAAAAATTTGATCCAAGTACCGTGCTGCCGAATATTCCCTTTCATGGCGATGTTGCTTTTACGATGAATATTGCTGGCACATTGGCTGATCCGCTAGCGAATGGTCAGTTGAAAATTAAATCGGCTGAAGCTTATGGATATCATTTTGAAAATGCAACGGCAAAAGTGAAGTTTGCGAAGAATGTTGTATTTATTGATGCCTTTGAAGGACAGGTATTTGGTGGTAATGTTACAGCACAAGGACAATATGATTCAGGCAATGAAACCTACAATGCCCATCTGAAAATGGAAAATATTGATGCTAATCAATTGCAGGAATTTATTCCTGGTGTTTCAGGCAGGATTACAGCTGATGTCGGTATTAGTGGAGAAGGCAGTGATCTGAATCAGGCTTTGGTTTACGGGAGCGCATCTATACAAAACGGTTTTTATTTAAACAATCCTTTTCAAAGAATGGATGCAAGCTTTTATAAAACTGGTGATCAGATTACAATTGATTCACTGAGTCTTATATTGCCTCAGGGTGAAATTGGAGCTTCCGGCACCATTAAAGGACAGACACTGGATTTAGATTTTTATGGATCAAAGGTTGATTTGACATTATTGGCTAAATTAAATCCTGAGATTAATGCCAGTGGTACAGCGGATTTTTCAGGGCATGTTAAAGGGAGCTTTGATGATCCCAAAATTAGATTAGATTTTTCGGCAGCAAACGGTCAATTGTTTTATCAGCCATATCAAACACTGCATGGTAGTGCAGCAGGAAGTTTACATGGGGTTTTTGTCAAAGAATTCACTATGGAAAACAATGGACAGATAACACATACTGCCCATGGAATTGTTGGCTTTACCGGCAACAGGTATTTAGATTTGACAATTGCCACGCAAGGGGCTCGCATGGAAGATCTTGCGGCACTGATAGCACCTGGACAAACTATAACCGGTAATATTGATAATACAGTTCACCTTACGGGAACACTTAATGATATAGAAGCTGTGGGGAGCCTGCATTTTTATGAAGGCAGCTACCGGGGCATGTTGATTAGTGGTGCTGATGGGAAATATGAACGAAAAAATGGAATTACTACATTTAAGGATTTTTATATCACATCACCAAATGTTAATTTGCATTTAAACGGAACAGCAGACCGTGATAATCATCTTGATTTTGATATTCGGGCAGATGATATACATTTCGATAAATTAAATTTGCATATGCCTTATCCTGTTTCTGGTACGGCACAATTTGTGGGTAAGCTGCAAGGTACAATTGATTCACCCGTTTTTAATGGGTTACTGCAATCAAGTGAACTGAGCTTAAATGGACAAGATCTCACAGATATCAATGGACATATAGAGTATAGCAATGAGACAATTAATCTTACGTCATTTACATTTCATCAATCTGGCGGTACATTTGCGCTGCAAGGAAGTACAAATTTAAATACGAGTACACTCCAGGGTAAACTTACGGTGGAAAATGCTGATTTAGCAGCGATTTTGGCTATGGTAAACCTGAAAAATGAATGGGTTGATGGCAAGTTGAATGGTACAATTGATCTTGGTGGTACCGTAGATAATCCGCATGTCAGACTGCTTGGATCTATGGGATCAGGCACATTAAAAGGCTATCCGCTTAGCAATATCTCTCTTGATATTGAACTGGAAAATAGAGTGGCTACGATTCATAAGTTTTATGGAGAACAAGGTTTAGGCATTCTCCGGGCAGCGGGCACAATTGATCTTGATGGACCAATAGATGCACAGCTCTCGGCACAAAGAATCGATGCGGCACTTTTAATGCATTTGATGGGCTCACAACTGCCGGCGACCGGAGCTTTGGATCTGGAAGCGCAATTTAGTGGTACTGTAGGTAACCCCGAAGCCAATGTATCAATTGATATTGAAGGCGGTGGCCTTGGCGTTGCAACATTTGATGCAATGAAGGGTCTATTTAATTTAAAAAATGGTATAGTGAATGTAAATCAGCTGCTTATTCAAAAAGGACAGTACAAAGCCTCTGCTTATGGCATGGTACCGCTTGTGGCTTTGACTTCAAAACCATGGGAAATGCCGGATCCAAATCAGCAGATGAATCTTAAAATATCATTGGATCAAGCTGATTTAAGTATTCTGCCATTTTTGACTACACAGGTTGAGTGGGCTATGGGGCCGACGAAGGGCGGCGTTACAATTACGGGAACAGTCGCACATCCATTTATTAATGGTTCCATTGTGATTCCTAATGGTGCAATGAAATTTAAAGGTATTGGCAAACCAGTGCAAAATATAGAGGCTGATTTTGAATTTATCAATGACAAGCTGAATGTTAAAAAATTTAGTGGTGTGATGGGTAAAGGGTCTTATGATTTGAGTGGTTCGACTTTGATCACAGGCGGCGGTTTGGCTAATTATGATTTCACTCTCAATTTGAATCAACTTGATTTAGATAGTGCAGTTTATAAAGGTCCGCTTACCGGTCAGCTTACATTGTCAACTGGTGAAAGATTTGGCAGGCAAATGCCTAAAATTGCTGGTAACATTGATTTGGCCGATTGTACGATTAATATTCCGGCGATGCCGAATGGTACAACCGAACTACCACCAGCTATTTTGGATATTAGCGTGAATTTAGGTAAACGAGTTCATCTTTATAATTCTTTTCTCTATGACCTCATGCTGCAAGGACAGGCTAAGTTTGCCGGGACTACAGTACACCCACAGACTTCAGGTGAAATTTCAGCGATTCGCGGTACGGTCAGTTATCTTAAAACATCGTTTAAAGTTCATGAAGCATCGGCTTATTTCAATCAAGTCAATTCACTTCTGCCAAGCATTCATCTTGAAGCCGATACAAAACTTGACAGAACTAAGGTTTATCTGGTAGTAGATGGTCCCGCGGAAATGATGAGTGTCAAGCTGAGCTCAGATCCATCGATGAGTGAAACGGAAATTTTGCAGCTGTTGACTCTTCGCAGCAATTATCAATCCCATGGTACAGACAATAATTTGGGCAAAGATCAGTTGGCAAATATTCTTGATGTTGGTTTGCAGATGAGTTTTTTGAGCGAAGTGGAAGCAACGTTGAGGAATGCTTTGAGTGTTGATGAATTCAAAGTTGTGCGCGATACGCTGTCGTCGACTGAAAGCAACAATACTGCCAATCGGGAAATTTATAACGTTGAGATTGGTAAATATCTAAGTGATAAATTCATGCTGAAATATACAACAGGGATTACACGCAATCTGTATAAAATAGGCATACAATATGATTTAAATAATCGTATTAGTTTAACCAGTGATGTCAATCAGGATAATAATTATAGTGTTGGTATTGAGGCTCGAATTAAATTTTAAACAGATTTTTTAATGAAAAACGGTGAGGTGATAGGCATGGAACTCCAAGAATATCTGCAAGAACTAAAGAAAATTGAGATCTTAGATTTACCCCACGAGATGGAATTGTGGAGTGAATGTAAAATTAAGCAGAATATGGATGCCAGACGGATATTAATTGAATCCTATCAGCCACTGGTTTTCAAAGCTGCAATGCAATTTAGCCGGTTGAGTAATATCATGGATATTATTCAAGAAGGCACCGTAGGACTCATTGAGGCGGTAGAAAAATATGATCATGAACGTGGTGTGGCGTTTAGTTTATATGCGCTGCATCGTATTCGTGGCAGAATGTTAAATTACATCAAAAAAGAAAATAGCTTTGATTTTGTTTATAATGAAAATACTGTCTCGGCAGATGGAATGGAAACTTTTAATATCGAAAATATTGTTGATAACGCTGCGAGTGTTATGCAGCAGGCAGAGACTAATTTTCTAGTGGATTGAGCTCAAAAGTGCCTTGGAGCGCTTACCACAAAAAGAACAGATGGTTTTAAGCAGTGTTTATTTGGATAATCAGGAACCGCGCGAAGTGGCGCAAGCCCTTTCGGTCAGTACAACCCATGTTTATCGGCTGCAAAAGGCGGGTATCCGTCGAGTGCGGGGAATGCTGTCTAAACTGATGCAGCAATGGCGATAAATGCATAACTATTTGTATAATCGAGTAAATAGGCTGTTAAGAGATGGAATACCGAGTATAATTCATGTTATCCCATATATCGTTCATTTTTACGGAAATTTCATTCGTGTCAATATACCATGAATGATGGAATATATTAAGTAGGATGTTTGCTTAGGGGTGATACGATGTCGGATCAGAAAAAAGGCATGAAAAAACATGTCACAGCCGCTAAGGAATGGCTGGGTAAAGCAGAACAGTCCTTTGATCAGGAAAATGAAATAAAAGGTGACTTGAATATGATGCTTGCCCAAGCTGAACTGCAGCGGGCGCAAGAAACAAAAACAGGCCGGATTACGCGAATTTATTTTTGGGTTAGAACTGTAACGGCCGTTATGACAGCGGGGATTATCATTGCTGTTGGCTGGAATAGTGTTTATCATAGTTCAACGAGTCAGACGGATGAACACCTACTAAATCAGCAAGGAATACAGGTTCAAACCGTAGCTGAAGATCAACATAAAAACAATCAAAAAATTCTGCAAGCTGAAAGTAAACAAGCTGTTGTAGAGCCGTTGGAACAGAAAAAAATATATGAAGATGGGGAAAAAGCGGTTGCTGTATCTGAACCAAAAAAAATTATAGTTGATAAACCGATGCAGCAAACAGCAGTAGAATCTGAAATGTCTAATAAGGAGATACCGCAAGAACCGTCTTTAGAAGTTCCCCCGCCTAAAATGCAGATGCTGATGCGTGCTGCAGGTAAAACATTAAGAGGTCAGCAATAATAATTTAAATAGCGTTTTGAAACAATTTTAGGAGGTCTTGGATTGAGTAAGAATAAATATAGATCAATTGCTTGTGCGTTAGTATTGACAACAAGTTTTATCGCTACAAATTTAAATCCAGTTTATGCAGATGAGGTGGCAGCGGATAATCAAGATCAAGTAACAACGCAGCAAACGGATCAAACTGCAGCTGTAGACAATCAGACGGTTTCAGCACAAGAAACGACGGAGGCCGATGCAAATAAAAAGGCACCTGAACCAGCAGCTGAACCGCCCAAAACAGCCCCTCCAGGTGCACAAGCACAAGCACCTGTCTCATTGGCTGCTGCTGAATTCGCAGCCAAACAGCAGGCACGCAGTCAAGTCGAAGCCGAATTAAAACAATACGTTGGGCAAACAATAGTTTCAGTTAATATCACAGGCTTGAAACAGGTTCAAGAAGCGGATGCCATGGCACCAGTTAAGATAAAAGCTGGTGATACGGTCAGTATTGATGCTGTTACACAGACCAGCCAGGCGATTGCGGAAACGGGATATTTTTATGATGTGTATTATACGTTTGAACCAATTCCCGAAGGTGTGAAACTTACCTATCACGTTATTGAAAATCCAATTTTAAAATCTGTTGAAATTAGCGGTAATAAAGCCCTGGATACAAAAACAATTGTAAGTTTGCTTACGGTATCGCCAGGAACCATTCTGAATACAAAAACCTTGAACACAAATATTAAGGCGATTGAAGCCAAGTACAAAACGGATGGATATATTCTTGCCAAAATCAGCGATATTAGTATTACGCCAGATGGTGTCTTGAAATTAACGTTTAATGAAGGAACCCTCGAAGGCTATACTGTTAAGGGCAATGAGAAAACGAAAGCACGAGTCATTACGCGTGAAATGCGCATGAAGCCGGGTGAACCTTTTAATGTAAAACAGGCCCGCCGCAGTATGCAGCGTGTTTACAATCTAGGCTTTTTTGAAGATGTTAATATGAAATTAAATCCGGGTCGTGAACCAAATTCTGTAGTTCTTGAAACGACAGTTGTTGAAAAACGTACAGGAACATTTGCCGTGGGGGCTGGCTACAGCAGTAAAGATGGTATGATTGGTTTGATTGAAGTGGGAGATACGAACTTCCGTGGCATTGGCGATGCGGTTAAGATTAATTATGAATTTGGCGGTACGGATAATGCCTATAATGGTTTTGTTTTCACGTATACAAGGCCTTGGCTCGACAGTAAACAGACAACTGGCACAATTCGTGTTTATAATAAATCCTCTGAATATGATGACTATGATACCAACGGACATTTAACTGAAACCTATGATAAGAAATACAGCGGTGGTGAAATTTCCTTAGGCCGTCCGGTCAGTGAATATTCAACAAATTATGTTACATTAAGAGACCGTACAGATTATTACAAAGGGCATGTCGATGATTCTGGCACAATAGATCGCAGTACGCCTGCTTATCAATCTTGGCGGGATGCGAATTTTGGTGAAACACGCAGTGTGACTTTGTCCCATGTGACGGATACGCGCGATAATATTTATTCGCCAACCGAAGGCACTCGTGTGGCATTGACTACCGAATTTGCTGGTTTAGGCGGCGACTTTAATTATCAGAAATACACGGTTGAAGATCAAAGATTCTTCAAAGTTGGTCATGCACAAGTCATCGCGCTGCGGGGGCAAGTTGGTAAGGCGAACGGATCACTACCGGAATCGGCTCGTTATATGGTTGGCGGGCAGACTACACTGCGCGGCTATCGCGATGATCAGTTCCGCGGCAATACGATGATGCTGGGAACGGTCGAGTATCGTTTTCCAATTGTGAGTAAAGTTCAGGGAGCTTTGTTTACCGATTTTGGTGATGCTTGGGGTGGTCAATCCAATGAAGACTTTGAATTTCATAAAAGTATCGGTGTTGGAATACAACTTCAAACACCAATCGGCCCGATTCGTTTAGACTATGGACGCGGTGAAGATGGCGGCAGGACCCATTTTAGTTTGGGCGGTACATTCTAATATACATCCGTGTTTTGACGCAGGAGGAGTTGCTATATGCTGCGCAGATGGCTGCTTATTATAATACTATGTACGATTGGTCTTGTTTCGACAAGTGCTGTTGCCAAAGCAGCTCCGGCACTTGTTGATACGGTGCAGGTAGAAGTGCAGGCAGATGGACATTTACCACTTTTAATTCAAAGACGTATGGAAGCTAGTGTACATACGATTGCCGAACAAGTCCTTACTGGACACAATGTAAATGAGGCAATACTGAAACGTATGGAGTATGAACAGCTTATTCGCGAAGTTTTTAATCGAATACTGATAGGTTATACAGTAACAGCGGTAAAGGTTATTCCCGGCAGTGATACGCAGGTAACAGTCAAACTTGTACCATGGGATGATGTAATTAAAAAAATAGATACAACGGTTCAGGTAGAAGGCATGCCGCTTGAAATAGCTGCATTGGCTTTACAGGATGTAACTGGTATTGAAAACCTTTTTGAACAAAATATGCTGGGACTTCCCATTGATGCAGCGGATTGGACAAATGGTATTTTAAAAAGCAGTCTCAATTCTTTCATGCAGGAACATTTACCGGAATTCAGGGCTGATTTTGATGTAGAACCAGGAACCGTGACAAAGGTGAAAATTGTTCTTTATCCAAAAGTTCCGGTGGTGCGCAATGTCGATTTAGCAATGCGTTCCGAATCTATGCCAAATATACTGCTCTTAAACTATCGACCGCAAATTCAAAAAAAAGCGGATATCATGCTGGGGGTTCCTGTTGATTTTGTCAAACGTCATAGTGCATATTTTAATCAAGTCCTTGTAACTTCACTGGATGAACAGAAAGATTTTCGGTTTTTACGTGTTAAAACTACGGTTGAATTGAATCCTGGTGAAAAAACGTATGTCAAAAGCTATTCGGATACCGAACGTTATCGTTTTACATTGGAAGGGTATTTTGATTTAAATAGCAAAGATGATAATACCGCATTTCGTATTCATTTAGGGCGGTTCATATCATCGTTGGATGAAGTCTTCACGGAAATAGATTTTTATCCGCAGTCTGTTACCTGGAAAGCTTTTTATGGTTACGAACGAGAACTGCTGCCAACGGTCAGAATGGGAATGAAATATGACAGCAATGCCCATAATGGAGTTTTTCTTTTAAAGAAAAAGTTTGATAATAAATGGCTGTTGCGTTATGAATATGCTTTTGCGGATCAGACAGAAGAAATGGGTCTGCGTTATAAAATACATGATTTTGTCAGTCTCGAATATATTATGGATGATAAAGACAGCTGGCTCAGGCTTATTGGTAATTTTTAAATTCCTTGAATCTCAAAAAAGAGTTTGTTATAATGAAGTTGCTGTTTATTTAGGCAGTTTTTTATTGTAAGGAAAGAACGAAACTATGTTCGTCGTTGATTAATTAAATTCCCGCAAGGGTAAAGGAGAAAAACATGATAAAATTTGAAAAAAAACAGGTAAAATTAATTAGTGTTGCAATTGCGTTGGTCTTTGTATTTAGTATTGTAGCAATTGCTGTATCGCAAACAGGTAGCATGGGGATTGCATCTGCCGCCTCTTCTTCAAATGTTGGTATTGTAGATTATCGTCAGGTTATGTCACAGCATCCAGATCTTGCTGCTGCTAATACAGAAATGCAGAAAGAAATCGATAGTGCTAAAACGGATTTTGAATCAAAATCTGCTGGTATGAATGATCAGGAAAAAGCAGCCTATTATCAGCAAACACAGCAGCGCTTACAAAATAAAGAAAAAGAGCTGATTGAACCGATTCGTACGAAGATCGAAGAAGCTATTAAAAGCATTGCTGATGCAAAAGGATTATCCGTTGTTTTAGATAAAAGCAATGTAGTTTACGGTGGTCAGGACATTACGGCTGATGTAGTTAAAAAAATTACGAAATAAGAAAAAAGAATAGCTTTATTGATGAAACGATAAATACCGAGCCTGGGTGACCGCGCTCGGTATTTATTAGGAAGGGTGGGTTTTGTGGAAGAACGTAAAAAGAAGATTATTGCAGGCTCTTTAACCTTAGTAGTTTTAGCTTTTTTATGTGGACTTTATTGGCAAAATCATAAAGAAACGACTACTGCTGGCAATCTTTCGACGCAAGACTATACCATTGGTGTCATTGATTTGAAGCAGGCAATGCAAGCTCACCCAAGATACAATGATCTGGTTAAACTGCGTAAAGAACGCAGTACACTCGCAGCAGCAGCAGCAGTTAAAACGGATTTTAATCTTGTTAATCCACCACCTGTTATCGATGCGCAGGCATTTGATGATTCTGTAAAGCAGCAAAGCAGTCAGCAAATAGAAGAAAACAAAATTAAACTGAAGCAAACAGTCCTTAATCAGAAAAAGACGTTAGGTGCGTCGGTGGCTGCGCAGCGAGAAGCTGATCTTGAAGCGGTTCGAGAAAAATATTTAAATGTTATATTTAATTTGCAGCTGCAATATGATAACTTAAAAGCGAATAATGAAGTTAAACAGCAGTTGGCTGCTGATATAGAAGCAGAACGGCAAAAACGTAATCAAGAACTTGATGCAGTGAATCGACAATATGATAAAAAGGTTCAACAGTCATTGCAAGTCTTCATCGCACAAAAACAAAAAGAACAGCAAGCCTTTGAAACAGCATTGCTGCAGCAAAAGCAGCAAGAAGCCGCCGCAAATCGCCAGCAGGCACAAAGTCGTGATGATCAAACTATGAAGGATCAGGCAATGCCATTTTCGGTAGATGATATCATGCAAAAAAATGAAGCTCTGAATAACAAGGATAAAGAAATAACCCTGTTAGAAGATTTGATCAAGCAAGATATTGCTGGTATTGCAGCGAAAATTGCTATCACCAATCATTTGGAATGTGTCTTTGCCAATGTAGAAGTCAATATTCATGCACTTGATATTACGGATGATGTAATCAAAGAATTTCAAACAAACAAGCCGGTTCCGAAGAACGAATAAAGAAAGCAGAAAAGTGGAGGCACTATAATGAACTTAAATAAGAAATCTCTATGTGCGCTGCTTATGGTCGGTATTATCGCCATATTTGTCAGCGGCTGTTCAAATACAAAAATGGGGGTAGTTGATACGGAACGTATCATGAAAGAAAGTCCTCAGATTCAAACAATAACGAAAGCGCAAACTGAACAGTATACGCAAAAACAAAAAGACCTTACGGAAAAACTGCAAAATGATAAAGCGAATATGTCAGATGCAGATTATCAAAAATCAGTTAATGCAGCAAAAGCAGAACTTAGTGGCATGGAAAGCCAATTTAATTCTGAACTCAAAACTACGATTGATAAAGCCATGGCTGATGTGAGTAAAGAAAAAAATCTATCGGCAGTCGTGATGAAAGATCTTGTACAAACAAATCAGATGGGTCAACCGACGAAAGAACAGTTTGTTATTCAGGGTGGTATAGATATTACCGATGACCTGATCCAAAAATTACAATAGTAAAAGAGGGAGTTTCTTTTGGAAAAAACATTAGCAGAAATTGCTCATATTGTAAATGGGAAGATTATAGGCAGCGGTAATATAACGATCACGGGAGTAACGAATATTGCTTTAGCTGGAGAACATGATATTACGTTTGCGGTCGAACCGCATCTACAAGAAGCAGAAAATTGTAATGCTGGCGCTGTTTTATTGCCAAATACGATTACTGACTTTGCTAAAACTGCGATTTGTGTTGAAGAACCAAGGGCCGCATTTACAAAACTTCTTGAAGTATTTAATCCACCGCTTACCATCCGCCGAGGAATCAGCGAACAGGCGTTTATTGGTCAAGACGTAAAGCTTGGGGAAAATGTTTCAATTATGCCATTTGCTGTTGTGGATGATCATGCAATCATTGGCGACAATGTAATTTTATATCCGCATACCTATATCGGCCAACATGTAAAAATTGGTGATGACAGTCTGCTTTATTCGAATGTGACCATTCGTGAATTTTGTCAAATTGGTAAACGGGTTATTATTCACAGCAGTACAGTAATAGGTGCTGATGGTTTTGGCTATATTACGAAAGACGGCAAGCATTCTAAAGTACCGCAGGTGGGTAATGTTCGGATTGAAGATGATGTCGAAATCGGCGCGCATGTGGGCATTGATCGAGCTACTACGGGATCGACCATTATTGGACAGGGGACAAAGATTGATAATCTGGTACATATCGGACACAATTGTGAAATCGGCGCCAATAACCTGATTGTTGCACAAACGGGCATTGCCGGATCGACAATTGTCGGCCGCAATGTAACATTTGGTGGTCAAACTGGGTGTGTTGGACATATTCATATTGGCGATAACACTGTTTTGGCCGCTCGTTCGGGACCAATCAGTGATATTCCAGCTAATGTGTTTTATGCAGGCTTTCCGGCGCGGCCGCACCAAGAATGGCTGCGAAACCAAGTCGCATCGAAACGTTTGCCGGAAATGATGAAAACGATTCGAGATCTCGAAAAACGATTGAAAAAACTTGAACAAGATAAATGTTGATTGTTTTAAGGCAATCATAAAAGAGACTGCGGGCATAGGGCAGTCTCTTTTATGATTATAATTGGAGAAAGGATAGGTCTTATGCAAAAATCCATACTGATTATGATTGTTTGTCTGGGGATTTTTTCACAGGCGAGTGCGGCACCTGCTACTACGGGAACCACCGGAAATATTGATACACCATCCGCGGATGTTTTAAGACCCGGGCAGGCATCTGCTGCGTATTATAAACTAAATGAAGGAAACGATCTCACTTTTGGGATAAACATCGCGAAAAACGTTGAACTGAGTGGAGCCAGACAGGAATATAAACATACAGCGGCTGAGACCTGTCTGAACCTAAAATATGGTGTACTGCATGAGGGCATATTGACCCCTGGCGTGGCCGTGGGGATTGAAGATATAACCAATCAGAAAGAACAGACGGTGTATGCCGTTATAAGTAAAGGACTGCCGCTGGGTATGCGAGTACATGCGGGAGTTGGCAATGGACGTTATGATGGACTGTTTTTTGCTGTTGAAAAAAAACTGATTCCAATGTCAATCGGTGGTGTTTTTCCAGATACATCTTTAATTATTGAACATGATGGACATGCCATGAATTATGGACTCCGAATGTCTATTGTCGCTGGCTTGAAAGTCGATGCTGGCTGGCGTGACAATTCGTCTTACATTGGTTTCACCTATAACTGTTATTGATAAGTATGCTTAAATCAAAGCTGGGGATGATAAAATGAGTTATTATATAAGTAAAATTTTCAGCCACATCATTTGTTTGCTGCCAAATCGTGTGAATCGAAGCCTAGGCAGCTTTCTTGGCGAATTGACATGGCTGCTGGTCCCTAAAAAAAGAAAAAGGATGGCAGTTCGTAATATTCTACAATGTTTACATGTTGCGCCGGCAGAAGCTGCACAAATTGCCAAAAAGAGCTGGACGCGCTTTGGCAGAATGATTATTGATATTTTACTGTATCCAAAAATTAAGCAGAATATTAATCGTTATGCAGTGATTGAAGGTCGGGAATATTTAGAAGAAGCACTCGCTTTGGGACGAGGCGGTATTATTGCTACAGCACATAGCGGAAACTGGGAACTTCTCGGCGGGGCATTAGCCAGGAATGGATTTCCCCTTGTTGGCGTTGCTCAAAAACAAACACATAAGAATATGGATCGTTTTATTAATGAATATCGTGAATTGATAGGTATGCATGTCACGTATAAAACCGGAGTGCGAGAAATGATTCAAATGCTTGGACAAGGCTGGCTGATCGGACTGCTAATGGATCAGGATGCTGGATCAAATGGAATAATTACCAAGTTCTTTAATCGGGATACTGCTTGTGTACAGGGCCCGGCATCACTGGCAAGATTCAAAAATGCACCGATTTTACCTGTATTTATTACGGAAAATAAAGATGGTTTACATACGATACATATTTACAAAGCTCTTTTTGTAAATCAAACCAAGAATAAACAGGACGATATTGCCAAAATGACAGCGCAATTAACAAATATAATTGAAAAGCATATTCAAAACCATCCAGAAGAATGGTTTTGGCTGCATGATCGCTGGAAATCAGTTGAAAAACGTGGCTAAAAAGCAGATATTTTTTTGAATACTTGCAGGAATCGATAATATTTTGTAAAATAGACGAAGGCTACATGTCAGGAGGATATTTTTTATGCAATACCAAACCACAATTGCAAAAGACGTGACATATACGGGTAATGGTTTACACTCAGGCCGGAAAGTTACCATTACATTGAAACCGGCTCCGGTAGATACAGGTATCGTGTTCATTCGTGTTGATCTTGATGGATTGCCAAGAATAGCAGCTATTTCAGACAATGTCACATCGACCATAAGAGCGACAACGATTGCGGAGAATGATGTAAAAGTATTCACAATCGAACATCTCTTATCGGCTTTACATGCTGCCCGGATTGATAACTCTTTTATTGAGATCAATGCGGAAGAGCCGCCGGTAGGAGATGGCAGTGCGCTCATCTTTTTTGATTTAATACATAAAACGGGGATCAAAGAACAATCTGCCTATCGCAAAGAAATTATTATTGACAAAGTGTATCGGATTGATGATGATAATCGATTTGTGATGGTGCTGCCTTATGATGGTTTTCGCGTGAGTTTTACATCAATCAATCCGCATCGCTTGATTGGTACGCAGTATGTTGACTTTACCATGGATACATTGACTTACCAGCAAGAGATTGCCCCGGCGCGGACGATTGCGTATGAAAAAGAAGTGGCTGAACTGGAAAAAATGGGACTTGGTTTAGGCGGTACGTTAGAGAATGTCATTGTTTATAATGATGAAGGCTGGCTCAATAAGCTTCGATATGAAGATGAACTTGTCCGCCATAAGGTTCTGGATGTTATCGGTGACCTGCGTCTCGCTGGGATTATCCGCGGTCATGTCATAGCCGTACAATCAGGACATGCCTTAAATGCTCGACTAGCAAAAAAAATTACCGCTGCATTTAAATAAAAAAATTTTAAAAATATACAGGCGATAAGAAACTTAAACTTTATAAGTTCTAGATGAAAGAGAGGAAATACAATATGATTTTATCTGTAACTGATATACAAAAAATATTACCACACCGTCCGCCATTCCTTTTGGTAGATCGGATTATTGAACTAGAGCCGATGAAACGTGCCGTCGGCATAAAGAATGTAACTATGATGGAACCACATTTTCGCGGACACTTTCCAGGCAATCCAATTATGCCGGGCGTGTTGATTTTAGAAGCCATGGCACAGGTTGGCGGGGTGGCAATGCTTTATCCGGATGAAAATCGTGGCATGTTAACTTTATTTGGTGCGATGGACAATGTGAAATTCAAAAAGCCAGTTGTGCCAGGTGATCAGCTTGTTATGAAAGCGGAACTAGTAAAAATGCGTGGCTATATTGGTAAAATACATGCGGAAGCATTTGTTGATGATCAGCTGGCGGCACAGGCAGATTTTACATTCGCCCTTAAAAAACCGGCAAATGAACAGTAAATCAGCTGATTTTTTGTGTATGCCTTAGCTAACGGTCGATTTTTGCTGAATTATAGGTAAATTTGACTAAATTCTACAGGTGGAATTTATGATGAACAATTGGATTATAAAATTAGATGCAGTTATCATCAAGATAGCTGCTATGTGAAAAAATAATGCGCTGGGATACTAGCGGGGCTGAGAAGCTTAAGGAGTTGAAATACGAATGATATCAAACAACAAGGTCGTTGCTTATATACATGACACTGCTGTGATTCATCCAGGGGCTCGTATTGGAAAAAATGTGCAAATTGGGCCTTATGCAGTAATTGGTGAAAATGTCATAATCGATGAAGGTACTAAAATAGGCCCGCATGTAGTTATTACCGGCTGGACAAGTATTGGAAAAGATTGTGTGATTTTTCAGGGAGCTTCAATCGGTGAAGAACCTCAGGATCTTAAGTTTGCTGGTGAAAAATCTTATGTATTTATTGGGGATCGTACCAAAATCCGCGAATGTGCCACCGTACATCGTGCGACGGGTGAAGGCGAAGAAACCCGCATTGGTACAGACTGCCTTATGATGGCTTACACGCATGTTGCCCATAACTGTATTGTAGGTAATAATGTCATTATGTCGAATGCTGCGACATTAGCGGGGCACGTCGTTGTGGAAGACCGTGCTGTCATCGGGGGGCTTACAGGCGTACATCAATTTGTAAAAATTGGTCGCAATGCAATGGTTGGCGGTGCATCAAAGATTGTTCAGGACGTTGTGCCTTATACAATTGTAGATGGGCATCCGGCGAAAGTAGCAGGTCTTAATAGTGTTGGTATGGCGAGGGCGGGCATTGCTCTGGATTCACGTCGTAATATAAAAAAAGCTTACAAACTATTATATCGTTCGAGTTTAAGCCTGACGCAGGCTATTTCTATGATTGAACAGGAAGTAGATTCTTGCTCCGAAGTCGAACATTTTTTGCGGTTTTTACGCAATGCGGAACGTGGCATTTGTCGAAGCCGCCGCGATATAGAATAAATTAATTTAGAAGATGTATCATGCAATTATTGGGTGTATAATCATAACTATAATTCGATAAATTGAAAAAGTGTTTGCGGAGGATAGAACATGGAGAAAATAGGTCTTCTTGCCGGAATTGGTAAATTGCCGGTAGAATTTGCTCGGGCTGCATTAGCTATGGGGCTGGGAGTTTTTGCTGTTGCTCTGGTTGATGGCACAGACGAAGCATTGAAACAGAATGTTACAGACATGCAAAAGATAAGTATTGCGCGTCTTGATACAATTATAAAATATTTAAAAGAACATGGTATTACGCAGGTTACAATGATTGGTAAAGTCACGAAAGAAATCATGTTTAGCGGCGAACATGCACAGCCGGATGAGCGGATGACAAGGCTGCTGTTATCATTATCAGATCGCAGTGATGATACAATGATGTTTGCGTTTATACAGGAACTTGCCAAAGAAAATATTCAGGTATTTGATCAAACGGCTTTGATTCGGAAGCTGATGGTGCATGAGGGGATTCTTACCAGACGGGAGCCGTCTGCAGAGGAAAAAGCAGATATGGACTATGGATTTCAGATGGCGAAAGCCATTGGCGGTTTGGATATAGGACAAACCGTTGTTGTAAAACATCAGGCAGTAATGGCCGTAGAAGCAATTGAAGGCACGGATGCCTGTATTCTTCGTGGCGGGAAGCTGGCGCGTGGCGGTGCCATTGTGGCGAAAGTTGCAAAACCGAAGCAGGATATTCGCTTTGATGTACCGGCGGTTGGGGTTACAACAATAGAGTCTATGATTCAGGCAGGTGCAGCAGGGCTTGTTTTAGAAGCTGGCAAAACTTTGCTGGTAGAAAAAGAAAAAGTGATTGCACTGGCTGATAAAAATGAAATAACCATTGTCGCTATGTAAATCAAGATTTATGAGGCGCGGCGGATACTTTTACAGAAAGTGTCCTCGCGTCTTTTTATGCTTGAATGGATAGAAGTTGGAGGAAGAGGAGCATGTATAAAATTATGTTTTCTGCCGGGGAAGTCTCTGGCGATTTACACGGTGCGGCTATCGCTAAGGCACTGAAGAAAATCCAGCCAGAAAGCAAACTATTTGGTTTCGGCGGTGAAAAGATGCGCTCAGCCGGTGTAGATATCCTCTATGATATGAAAGAGTATAATGTTATGGGATTTTGGGAAGTACTCAAAAATTTGCGGCGGATGTTTAAGCTTCGCGATGATTTACTTATGGTCATCCAAAGAGAAAAACCAGATCTTCTAATTTTAATTGATTATCCTGATTTTAACTGGCGGCTCGCTGAAAAAGCTAAAAAGCTGGGTGTGCCGATTTTTTCGTATATTCCACCATCGGCTTGGGCCTGGCGCAAAGGCCGTGCGAAATCAGTGGCGAAAATTGCCGATAAAATTGTAGCGATTTTTCCTTTTGAGCTTGCTGCATATGAAGCAGTGGGCGCTAATATTGAATTTGTTGGCAATCCTATGATTGATTCAGTAAAACCAGAGATGGATAAAGCAACGGCGGCAGATTATTTTGACGCAAATCTAAATAACCCTAATGTTTTGCTCTTACCGGGCAGTCGTCAGCAGGAAGTAACAATTTTATTGCCGGAAATGTTAAAAGCAGCAGAAAGTATCTATGCTAAATATCCAGAAACACAGTTTTATCTGCCGGCAGCTGCAACGATTTCACGGACGATGCTGCAAACAATTATTGCACCATTTCATCTGCCGATTCGTATAACGGATACCTATACGTATGATTTGATGAATATTTGTGATGTAGCGGTTGCCACTTCGGGAACCGTCACATTAGAAGCAGCTTTAATGGAATTGCCCACAGTAGTACTTTACAAAATGTCACCTATTTCTTATTTCATTGGTAAGCTGTTTATTCATGTTACTAATTTTAGTTTGCCAAATATTATTGCGGGCGAACGGATCATTCCGGAACTTCTCCAGCAAGAAGTTAATACAGAAAGAATTGCACGTGAAATGCTTGCCTTGTTTAAAGGTACGGCCGGTGCTGCTGCTGTTAAACTTATGCTGGCCCAAACCAAAGCTAAACTTGGCCAGCCACATGCAGTAGACCGCATCGCAAAGCTCATTATAGAAGCAGCTGACCATTGTGCATTGCAAAATTCGAACAAGAATTGAGATTGAATCAGCGGAGGAACTACATAAAATGAATAATTATAAACGTTTGCTTTTGTTTATAAAACCTTACTTGCCAAGATTGGGTATGGCAGTTGTCTGCATTGTTTTTGCAGCGGCCGCGAATCTTTACGTACCATGGATTATTAAAGACATTATTGACGATGTTCTGGCGAACCGTGATATGCAGATGCTCAATACAATTGCCATTGGGATTGTTGTGGTCTTTTTTTTGCGAGGGTTGTTTTTTTACGGACAAACTTACCTGGTGTCTTATATTGCCCAAAAAGTAATTATCGATATAAGACAGCTGCTTTATATGAAATTCCAGCGTTTATCACTGGCCTACTATGAAAAAAAACAAACGGGGACCATCATGAGTTATATTACGAATGATGTGGCAGCTCTGCAATCAGCGCTGGTAGACAGCTTAATCGAAATGGTTACGGAAGGGTCTATCTTGATCGGTTCGGTAGCTACGATGTTTTATCTGCACTGGAAATTAACGCTGCTCACACTGATTACCGTTCCGCTGATTGCGCAGGCAATGAAAATTTTCGGCAGTAAGTTAAAATCAAGTGGTACCGTCATTCAGGAACGCATTGCCGACATTACATCACTTTTACAAGAATCAATATCAGCGGTTCGTGTGGTGAAATCCTTTGTACGGGAAGATTATGAAATAGAACGGTTTAAAAAGCAAAATTTCTTGAATTTTCGGGCCCAAATGAAAAATACGCAGCTCATGGCGATTCTTACCCCAACGGTAGAATTTTTAGCAGCGATTGCAGTTACGTTGATTGTCTGGTATGGTGGTTATGAAGTTGTTAATGGTACGATTACGGCAGGGGCTTTAATTGCTTTTTTAACCTATGCTGTAAATTTAGCAAACCCGGTAAAACGCCTTAGCCGGGTATATGGAACGATTCAAAAAGCCATGGCGGCAGCCGATCGTGTGTTTGAAGTACTGGATACCCAGGAAGATATCAAAGATAAAGAAACGGCGATTATTTTACCAAAAATTGACGGAAAAGTTACGTTTGAAAATGTTGTTTTTGAATATAAAAAAGACACGCCGGCACTTAGGGGTATCTCACTGGAAGCGAAACCAGGACAGATGGTAGCAATTGTCGGTCCATCTGGTGCCGGTAAGTCAACGATCGCAAATCTTATCCCGCGTTTTTATGATGTGAACTCTGGTGCGATTAAGATTGACGATATAGACATTCGTGATGTGCAGATGAATTCACTGCGAGAACAAATCGGTATTGTTCCGCAAGAAACAATGCTGTTTAGTGGGACTGTGGCGGAAAATATTCAATACGGACGTTTGGAAGCGACACTGGAAGAGGTGGTTGAAGCTGCCAAAGCTGGCAATGCCCATGAATTTATTCTAGAACTTCCCAATGGTTATGAAACAAAAATTGGCGAACGCGGCTCCAACCTCTCAGGTGGACAAAGACAGCGTATTGCAATTGCAAGGGCTATACTCAAAAATCCGCGGGTCTTAATTTTGGATGAGGCTACATCGGCGTTGGATACTGAAAGTGAAAAGCTTGTGCAAGGTGCACTTGATAAGCTGATGATTGGTCGGACTTCGTTTGTTATAGCTCACAGGCTGTCGACGATATTACAGGCTGAGCAAATCATTGTGCTTGATCGTGGTCAAATCAAGGAAGTCGGCACGCATGCAGAACTTCTTCATCAAAAAGGGCTCTATAGTAATTTATATAATATTCAATTCAATAAAAAAACAGAAATATGAAGACTAACATTTGAAAGTCAAACAAAGATCTAAAATTTTTTGCTGACTTTCAATTAGTACAAAAGGTGGAGACACTATGCAGATACTTTACAATATAGCCACAGTTCTGCTGGCGATTATGGCAATACCATTGTTGATTATTCGCGCGATAAGAGAAGATGGTTTTATCGAACGAATAAAGCAGAGCCTGGGAAACCTTCCAAAACATGCACTGGACGCGGTTGAAAAGAAACAATGCATCTGGGTTCATGCTGCTTCGGTTGGTGAAATCGTAGCGGCCAGTCCGCTCATCAAAGAATTTCGACTTGAATTTCCTAATAGTCCAATCTTAGTATCTGTTGTAACAAGCAGCGGCTATGCTATGGCCAATCGGATTGTAAAAGATGCCGATACGATTATCTATTTCCCCTTGGACTTACCATGGATAGCCGAAAGCCTTGTAAAAAAAGTTCAGCCACGTGTTTTTTTGCCAGTAGAAACAGAATTATGGCCTAATTTTCTGAAAGCTGCCCGTCGCTTTCATATTCCAGTTATGATGGTAAATGGCCGCATCAGTGATAAGAGCGTGAAACGATATCATCATTTACACAGTTTGTTAAAAGATATGATTGGCACCGTTAATACCTTTGCGATGCAGTCCGATATTGATGCTCAGTATATTGTTCGTCTCGGAGCATCTGAAAATCTCGTTACGGTTACTGGTAATACGAAATTTGATCAGACTTATACCAATGTATCACTAGCTGAAAAACAGCAAATGATTTCTGAGATGGGACTTACAAATGCTACCGGAATTTTATTGGCTGGCAGTACCCATAAAGGCGAAGAAAATCATATACTAGAGGCATTTCGGCAGCTTAGAAAAAAATTCCCAACGGCAAAACTGGTGATTGCACCACGTGATATCATGCGCAAAGATGAAATCATGACACTCTGCCAAATGTTTCAATTTAAAGTCAAGACCCGGACGGAGCTGCAAGCTCATCCCGCAACGGATCATGATGTGGTGATATTGGATACAATTGGCGAACTGGGTAAAGTTTATAGTGTAGGGGATGTTATCTATGTTGGCGGAAGCCTAATCCCCCATGGCGGGCATAATATTTTGGAACCGGCCGCACATGGTAAGGCCATTATTGTTGGCAATAAAATGTTTAATTTTAAAGATACGCATGCCCTTTTTTCTAAACGGAATGCTTGCATTACGGTTGAAAATCAGGCTCAACTAGGTGTGAGCATTGAAAACCTTTTTCGTGATTCGGTTGAACGATGCCGCATGGAACAGGAAACATTAGCTATTATGAAAGAAAATCGTGGTGCTGCTCGTAAAAGTGCAGTTTTGCTGCATGAACTTTTAAATGAATGTGAACAACGACAAAATTCCGGTATCGTTAAATCAACCGAAAAAATAGAAAATTTTCAGACGTATTTGTACCAACTGGTTCATGGGCGAGCGAAGCATGGTATTTTGTCACAATTTGCCATCAGTATTCTCTATAGCTTTTCGTTTATTTATCACTTGCTGGTGAATTTTAAATTGGCAGGTTATCGCTGGGGAATTTTGAAACAACAGCAGCTTGCCTGTCATGTAATCAGTTTGGGGAATATTACCGTGGGCGGTACAGGAAAAACCCCAACAGCCCAAAGATTAGCCCGCGCCATTCGTGATATGGGATATCGGGTTGTAATCTTGAACCGCGGATATCGGGCCAAATGGAAAGGGCAGGTCGGTGTGGTATCAGATGGTAAAAAACTTTATATGTCGGCGGCTGAAGCCGGCGATGAAGCATTCCTGCTGGCTAAAAATTTACCGAATGTACCGGTTCTTATTGGGGCCGAACGAGCTATTACGGGGCAATATGCTGTTGAGCATTTTGGCGCGGAAGTGGCCATTTTAGATGATGGTTACCAACATTGGCAGCTTAAGCGTGACATGGATATTTTACTGATTGATGCAATTAACGTGTTTGGCAATAGCTATATGCTGCCGCGTGGTACGCTGCGTGAACCGGTCACTCACTTGGATCGGGCTGATATTTGCCTGATGACGAAAGTTGACCAGGCTGCTCCGGGGGTTTGTGAACAAATTAAAGAAACAGTTGCAAAATACAATGAACATGCGCTTATTGTCGAAAGCATTCATTTACCACGCTGCTTTATTGAAGTAGCGGATTGGGATCGTGATATTGCGGCAGAAGGCATTGATATAAGTTATATGCATAACAAAAAAGTTATGGCTGTTTCCGCAATTGGCAATCCTGCATCCTTTGAGCAGACAATCAGTGATATTGGAGCTGTTATTGTTGAAAGTCTGCGCTATCCGGATCATCATGATTATACGACAGAAGAAATGCAGGATGTTTTTCGGCAATCGCTTACACAAGGTGTTGAGGCAATCATCATTACAGAAAAAGATGCTGTTAAGATTCCAAATGAGATCATCCATGCGGATCATCCAATCCCAATTTATGTAATCAGTATTGAAATTACCTTCCAGGAAGGCGATCTTGAATTCCATGAACTGTTAAGTCAAAGTCTTAAAAAAAAGTTGGGAAAATAAATAAAATGTAAGGCAAGATAGGAGTTGTTTTGCGTGAAAATATTATGTGTAATTCCAGCCAGATATGCTTCGACACGTCTGCCTGGTAAACCGCTTGCCGATATCAATGGGAAACCAATGATTCAAAGAGTCTATGAACGGGCCTGCCTGGCAAAAACTCCCGCACAGGTTTTGGTAGCTGCGGATGATGAGCGGGTATTTGATGCTGTCAGAAAATGCGGCGGGCAAGTAATGATGACAGCAAAAGATCATGCCACAGGTACAGACCGTTTGGCTGAAGTGGCTAAAAAATATACAGATATGGATATCATTATCAATGTGCAAGGAGATGAACCTCTGATTGAACCACAGATTATAGATGCACTGGCTGCTGCTTTTATAGAAGATCCCGAGCTTAACATGGCAACAATCAAAACACCGATTGAAGATGCTGAAAAAGAAAATCCAAATAATGTAAAAGTTGTAACAGATCGAAATGGTTATGCCTTGTATTTTTCGCGTTCTTTGATGCCATATCCACGTGTTGATACGGGGGTTCAAGTATATAAACATATCGGGATTTATGCTTACCGACGAGATTTTCTGTTAAAGTATGCAGTGATGGAATCTACACCACTGGAAAAAACCGAATCACTCGAGCAATTACGTGCCCTTGAAAATGGTTATAAAATTAAAGTATTGGAAACGAATTTTAAATTTGTTGGCGTTGATACACAAGAAGACCTGCTGAAAGTAAATGAAATCTATAAAGCTTTAGAAAATGTTTAAATGAAAAATCATAAAAGAAATTACAGCCAGTCTATCAGTCTGTCAGTAAGGGAATATAGGGCATCGTTTGCTTCCTCCGTAACGCCACTCAACCCTATACTCCCTTACTGACGATTGCCATATATAAATTTCGTAAATTTTGAAAGGTGGTATATAGTATGAATACAGTATCCGTGGGAAATATTAAAATAGGTACCGGTCATCCATTAGTTTTGTTGGCAGGACCTTGTGTATTAGAAGGACTCGAACGCAGTCTTAAGATTGGTAGAGGTATCAAAGCAATTACGCAGCGACTTGGTATACCTTATGTTTTTAAAGCATCGTTTGACAAAGCCAATCGTTCTTCCTTCAATGGGTTTCGCGGCCCGGGAATAGAAGATGGTCTCAAAATGCTGCAAACGATCAAAGACGAATTACAAGTGCCAATTGTCAGTGACATTCATAATGAAAATCAGATTGAAGCCGCTGCAAAAGTGCTTGATATCATTCAGATACCAGCATTTTTATGCCGCCAGACTGATCTTTTATATGCTGCGGCCAAATCCGGCAAAACCGTTAACGTAAAAAAAGGCCAGTTCATGTCTCCAAAAGACATGGAAAATGTCATCCATAAACTTGAAGAAGGCGGGAATAAAAATATTCTCCTAACAGAACGCGGCGCATCGTTCGGGTATAATAATCTTGTTGTAGATATGCGATCTTTTCCGATTATGCGTTCTTTTGGCTATCCAGTTGTTTTTGATGCAACGCATAGTGTACAGCTTCCTGGCGGGGCCGGCACCTCTTCGGCGGGAAATCGGGAATATGTCGAATATCTTACTCGGGCTGCTGTTGGTGCAGGGGTGGATGCACTCTTTATGGAGGTTCATGATAATCCGGAAGAAGCTCTGTGTGATGGACCTAATATGGTTTATCTTGATAAATTGGAAGATCTTTTAAAAGATGCATTAGCGATTAATGAAATTGTGAATAAACATAAATAAGAAAGTAGAGGGTATTTCCATGATTAAAGAAAAAGCAATTGAAACACTCAATATTGAAGCAGATGCTGTTCGGGCCCTCATCCCGCGAATTGATGACGAATTCGAGCAAGCTGTGCAGTTTATTCTGGCCGGCAAAGGGCGTGTTGTTGTAACTGGTATGGGAAAATCAGGCCATGTTGGCCGAAAAATCGCTGCCAGTCTGGCAAGTACAGGGACACCAGCATTTTTTATGCATCCCGGCGAAGCTTTTCATGGTGATCTTGGCATGGTAACAGAGAATGATATTGTTTTGGCAATCTCCAATAGTGGTGAATCGACTGAAATTGTAAATATATTAGCCTTAATTAAACGGATTGGCGCTACGATTATTGCGATGAGCGGTCGTCGTGATTCTACACTTGGGAAAAATGCGGAATTTTTCATTGATATTGGTGTAGAACGGGAAGCTTGTCCACTTGGGCTCGCACCAACTGCCAGTACGACAGCTACACTTGCTATGGGGGACGCCATAACTATTGCCCTCTTGTCGGCACGCAACTTTACCGCACAGGATTTTGCTTTATTCCATCCGGGTGGTGCTCTTGGCCGTAAACTTCTTTTGACGGTAGAAAATATCATGCATAGAGGTGAAGACAATCCGATTATTTCGGTTCGCCAAACTGCTAAAGAAGCATTGTTTATGATGACCGATAAAGGGCTTGGTGCAACTTCTGTCGTTGATGCGAACGGATTCTTCATTGGACTCGTGACGGATGGGGATATTCGCCGCGGCCTTGCAAAAGGAAGTCAGTTCCTTGATGAACCCATCGAAAATCTGATGACCAGAACACCAAAAACAATCAGCAAAGAAAAATTGGCAGCAGCAGCTTTAAGCGTTATGGAAAAAAACAAACCCCGTCCGATTACGGTGCTTCCTGTTGTTGACAATGAAAACAAACCAATTGGTATTGTCCATCTTACGGATTTATTGCGTCAGGGAGTTGTCTAGGATGGAAAAGACAGTAAGTCTGGATCTTATCGAACGTGCGAAAAAAATTAAACTTTTGATTCTCGATGTGGATGGTGTGCTGACAGATGGCAAGCTCATTATTGGCCCATCCGGTGAATTTTGCAAAACATTTCATGTACACGATGGTTTGGGGATCGCGCTTAGCAAAAAATTTGGTTTAAAAACGGCCATTATTACAGGAAGAACATCAAAAATGGTCGAATTCAGGGCTAATGAACTTAAAATTGATGCACTTTACCAGGGCCAAAGTAATAAAGTGCATGCTTTGGACAAACTGCAGCAGGAATTCCATGTCAATCTCGATGAAATTGCCTATGTTGGGGACGATTTGATTGATCTGCCAGTTATGACTCGAGTCGGTTTAGCTTGTGCTGTGCCAAATGCTGTGTGCGAAGTTAAAGCGAGGTCACATTACATAACAGCGGCTCATGGCGGACATGGAGCTGTACGACAGGTTATTGAAATGATTCTAAGGGCACAAGGTTTTTGGGATCAGATTATTTCAGATTATACGCAGGCAAAAACGTTCGAAGATATAGAGCAATAAAGAGAAAAATATGGTATGATAGATTATGAAGTCATTCCCCTTTTTGGGGGATTTTTATTACATTTGACTGATGGAAAAGGAGATTCGAACTCCATGCAATATAAAATTTTAAAATTGATCAGTTATATTTTATGCCAACTACCGCATTCTTTTATTTTGTGGCTTGGCAAATATATGGGTTTATTGTATTTCAACATTGCGGCGAAACAACGCAATCGTGCTATTCGGCAGCTCCGGGAATCACTTGGTAAATCACAAAAAGATGCGGAAAAGCTGATTCGAGGTTCTTTTATCAATATTGGTCGTAACTTTTTGGAAATTATGTATATGCCGAATTTAAAAAAAGAAAATTTCGAAACCTATATGGAAATCGATCATATAGCACGTTTTAAAGCTGCTCTGGCTGAAGGACATGGTGTCGTTATTTTAACGGCACATGTTGGAAACTGGGAATGGCTTTCAGCGGCACTTGTTTTTTCTGGTATACCACTTACGGCGATAGCCAAACCACAACCAAACGAGCAGCATACTCGAATATTAAATGAATTTCGGGCGATGGTCGGGGTGGAAATTTTTTCTCGTGGTACCAGTGAACTTCTTGGTGCTGCAAAAGCTCTGAAAAAAGGGAAAGCATTAGGCTTCCTTGTTGACCAGGATGCCGGACCGGGCGGTGCTTTTGTCGATTTTTTAGGGCGAACTGCCTCAACACCGATGGGACCGGCGGTATTTGCAAAAAAATTTTCTGCTCCCATTGTACCCGCCTTTATTGTTCGTAAACCAGATGGAAAGCATACAGTTATAATTGGTGAAGTACTCCATTATAAAGATAAAGGTAACTCCGATCAGGATCTATATGATCTTACGGTCGAGATGACTCGTATCGTAGAAAAGGTTATTCAAGAGAATCCCACACAATGGCTGTGGTTTCAGAAACGTTGGAATACGACACCCGAGATGAAAAAAACAAAACATCATACGGTGAAGCAACAGGTGGTAGAAAATGAATAACAAAAAAGGCAAAATGATTATTTTTGCATTTATTGCACTGGGGGCTGCTTTGATTTATTGGGCGATTGTCACCCAGCCAGCTCCGCAAAGTAAAGATATTCAGCCAGTAACAATGGATAATAAAAGTATGAGTTATTCAGGCAATACCATTACAGAGGCAAAAAATGGTGTGAAAATATGGGAAATGACAGCTGAATTTATCGAAGTAGATGCTGCCTCACAAAATGTGACACTCAAAAACATAACTGGTAAATTTTATCAACCAAATGGTGTCGTGGTTATGCTCACAGCACCACAAGCCCAATATGAAGCGAAAGCAAAAAACATTACCATCGCTGGTGGTGTGCATGCGACTACGACCGATGATAGTGATCTGAAGGCAGAAAAAATGTTTTGGGATGCGGCTGCGCAAACCCTTACAGGCGAACAAAATATTATCCTGACCCATGGTGATGCTGTGATTGTCGGAGATAAAATTGAAACGCAGGATGGGTTCCAAAAAGTCAAAGTAAGCGGGAATGCGCATATTACAAAAGGAGGAGCTCAATGATGAAACTAAAAAAAATGCAAATGGTACTGCTTACTATGGCTGTCTGCTTTATTTTGACCGGTACATTGTATGCTGCTGACAGTAAACCCGTTGAACTCAATGCAAATACCGTTGAATATGATACGCAGACTGGCCTGATTACAGCGACTGGCAGTGTGAAAATGATACAAGACGGAGCGGTTCTGACTGGAGCATCGGCGCAGTATAATTCCAAGACGCAGGAAGGTTTTGTAACTGGTGGCGTTGTGGCCGATAAAGAAGATATGCATATGACAGCTTCTATGATCAAAACATCAGGTCCAAATCATATGATAGCAACAGGTAATGTAGTTGTTGTAAAAGCCGACAAAACATTAACTGGTCCGCAAATTGATTATTATCCAGACACAAGTTATGCAGTCATTGAATCGAATGCGCGCGTGACAATGACAGATGGTACATTTACCTCAGATCGTATGGAAGCATATCTTAATGAGAATCGCTTGATTGGTACAGGTAATGTCCATATTGTCAGTCCGCCGAGAAACTTAGATGCAGTAGGCGATCAGGCCACGTATTATGGAAAAGATGATGGCAAGGTTATTTTGACGGGAAATGCTGTGGCAACGCAAAATAATAATACACTGCGTAGCAATAAACTAACGATTTATCTCGCGGGTGGAAAAGCCGATGTAACAACATAATGAAATTAGTTTAGTATATATAATGCAATTTATATATGTAAGAAAAATGGAGGAATTGCCCCCGTGTTTATAGAAGCTAAAAATTTAGTTAAAACATATAAAAATCGCAATGCTGTGGATGGGGTTTCTCTGAAAGTCGAAAAAGGTGAAATTGTCGGCTTACTGGGACCAAATGGTGCAGGGAAAACGACAACATTCTATATGATTGTGGGTCTGGAAAGGCCAAGCAGTGGAGATGTCTATATATCTGATGTCAAAATTACCAATATGCCAATGTATGAAAGAGCAGTGCAGGGAATCAGCTATTTAGCACAGGAAGCATCCATTTTTCGCAAGCTTACGGTTGAAGAAAATCTCATGGCAATTTTAGAAACGACTAGTTTATCCAAAGAAGATCGGCAGAAAAAGATGGATGCACTGCTGGCGGAGTTCCACATTGGGCATGTGCGCAGTCGCAAAGGTACTGAACTTTCTGGTGGAGAACGCCGCCGTGTTGAAATTGCTCGGTGTCTGGCGATTGAACCGCACTTTATTTTGCTTGATGAGCCATTTGCTGGTGTTGATCCGATAGCTGTGGCTGATATACAAGCAATTATTGAATATCTTCGGCAGCGCGGTATTGGTATTTTGATTACCGATCATAACGTTAGAGAGACACTTAGTATTGTCGATCGGGCTTACATTTTAAATGAGGGTAAAATTCTGCTTGAAGGTGACAAAGATACAATAGCCAACAGCGATATTGCCAAAAAATTCTACTTAGGCCATAATTTTACATTATAGGAGAAATGCAATGCGAATTTTAGACAAATATATTATACGAGAAGTTTTCCTTACCTTTATATTCGGCATATTTGCATTCTCCGCTGTTTTTGTTGGCTCAGGAACTTTATTCCGAATTGCTCAATATATGACAGATTATGGAGCATCCTTTACGGCAGTATTGCGGCTGTTTATTTTTAGTTTGCCAAGCATTATTGTTTTAACATTTCCTATGTCAATGCTATTGGCTACATTACTTACATTTGGTAAATTATCAGGGTCAAGTGAACTTACCGCGATGAAATCTTGTGGTATTAGTTTTTCACGAATTGCAATGCCTGTGATTATGATTGCATTTTTTGTCAGTGTTTTTGCAATTGCCTTTAGTGAGTTTGTTGTTCCAAAAGCAAACGAATCTTATAATAATATTGTGCGTTATGAAATTCAGGGAAATACTTCGCCAAAATCACAGGATCATATTATAGTGAAAGAGATAAAAGATAATAATATCCAACGGCTTGTTTATGCACGGCGTTATGATGCAGAAACAAATTCTATGCAGGGCGTATCCGTGCAAGAGTTTGAAAAAGAAGTTCTTGTCCATGTGGAAAATGCGGAATACGCTACATGGGAATCGGATCATTGGACTATGTATAATGGAATGTTGTACGATTTTTCTGGTGGAGAAACAGAACGAACGATTCGGTTTGATAAACAAAATTTGCCAATTATGCAAGATCCAAAAGCGTTGGTACGAGAACAAAAAAAACCGGAAGAACTTACCATGAAAGAACTGCGGGCGCAGATTAACATTATGAAATCGCAGTATGTAGATACGAAAAAACTTGAAACAGAATTGTACCAGCGAATCACAATTCCCATGGCAAGTCTGGTTTTTGCTTTGATTGGCATGCCATTGGGGCTGCAGCCGAACCGGACTAGTTCCTCCATTGGTTTTGGACTTAGTATCATCATTATTTTTGTTTACTATAGTATAATGACATTATCGAGTGCGCTTGGGCAAGGCGGCATACTGTCACCAGCTTATGCCGTTTGGATTCCAAATTTGATCGGGTTCATTGCTGGAGTGATATTATTGCGCAAAGCAGCGAAGTAATAGATTTTAATTTTATTAGGGATGTGACACCTTATGTATGGAATCGTTCTTATCATAGTTCTTGTGATTACGGGTGGTGCGATTGCTTTTATTGGTGATCGGTTAGGGACAAAAGTCGGCAAAAAAAAATTGTCGATTTTTGGGCTGCGCCCGAGACATACATCGATTATTGTAACGATTATTACGGGGATTTTGATTACAACATTGACATTTGGTATTATGGCTGCGGTGTCGAAAGATGTACGGACGGCATTATTCGGTATGGAAAAACTCAATCGGCAAATTAAAGAAACGCAGACGAATCTCACGGTGGTCACGGATGAACTTGCGGCGGCGAATATGGAACAAGAAAAAACGAATAAAGATTTGGTGAAAACACAAAACGAAGTGAGTGCATTAAAAACAATCCAAGTGGAACTGGAAAGCCGTAATATGGCATTAGAAGTCAATAATCGAAACCTTGAAGCTGGGAATGCCCAGCTTGTTTTGCACAATGATGATTTAATGGCACAAAACAGCACTTTAGGTGATCAAAATACCAGTCTCATGCAAGCTAATAGTTCATTGAATGAAGAGAATAACATATTGGCTGTGCGAAGTGCCGAATTTCGCCAAGGTCTGCAATTTGTTCGTCAAGGTGATATTATTTATCGGGCCGGAGAAATTATTGCCAGTGGTGTGGTGGATGTCGCAAACAATGACAAAACGATCAATGCTGATCTTACGAGCCTTGTCTATCTGGCTAACCGGAATATTACCCAGCGCATGGGAGCTAAGAGCCCGATAGAAGGGGTTTGGATTTCGCAAAAGGAATTTGATGAAGCCTTTAATACGATAAAAAATGCCAGGCAAAATACAGTTATTCGTATTGTAGCTGCTGGTAATATTGTCTATGGTGAACCAGTTCGGGCTAATATACAGATTTATAAAAACAGTCTTATTTATCATGAAAATGATTATGTTTTTGCTGAAAAATTCAGTGTAAAAGGACAAAGTGCGGATGAAGCAGAACGCACGGTTGTTGAATTTCTAAAGCATGTCAACATTTCGGCTATTAAAAAAGGTATTCTGTCCGATCCGATTAAAGGTTCCGTAGGTGTTATGACGGGATCACAATTTTATGATATTATTAACAGCATCGATCCGATACGCGGCGATATTTTGCTTACTGCCTATGCTCAATCAGATACCAATGCACTGGGGCCGCTTAAGTTACGGATAAAGGTAGAAGAAATTTTGGGGCAAAAATGAAAAAAATAGTCAGGTGATTGAAATGCAAAAGACAATACTATCCATTGATCCGGGACGTGAAAAATGCGGGGTCGCGGTTGTTTCGCGCTCCGGCATATTAATTAAGCAGGTAGTGGCGACAATAAATCTCCTGACAGAAATCGGAAAACTGTGCGATTGTTATCCGGTTGATCTGATTATCATGGGAAATGGCACGACCAGTAAAGCGGCACAGTTTCAAATCAAAGCCGCTTTTCCTGATATGCCCCTGCAAATTTGTGAGGAATATCGCACCACCGATGCGGCAAAAATTCGTTACTGGCAGGAAAACCCTCCGAGCGGCTGGAGGCGCTTACTGCCAACGACGATGCAGGTACCGCCAGATCCAGTGGATGATTATGCTGCCGTGATTTTAGCCGAACGATATTTTATTAAGAATTCGTAAAATTTTTGTAAAATTTTTCATAATATTTGTTGCAATCATCAACGGAATATGCTATTATAAAAAAGGACTTGAGATTGGATGAAGAGGAAAGGCCTAGATGAGGAAACGTGGATACTCAGCGAACGGTTATTCTTCCTAAAAAAATCGATAGTTCGAAAATAAATTTTAGGGGGATTTTTCAAATGAAAAAAACATTAATCACAGCAATTACTACTGCATTAGTAGTAGGCGCAGCAAGCACAACTTTTGCTGCAGCAAATCCTTTCAGCGACGTTCCATCTGACCATTGGTCTTATGACGCTGTTAGTCAATTAGCAAAAGATGGTGTTATCGATGGTTACGGCGACGGAACATATCGTGGCGACCAGAAAATCACTCGTTATGAAATGGCTCAAATGGTAGCAAAAGCAATGGCTAAATCGGATGTTTCCGCTGCTGATAAAGCAATGATCGACAAATTAGCTGCTGAATATGCTGATGAATTGAACAACCTTGGCGTACGTGTATCAAACCTTGAAAAGAAATCCGATAACGTTAAATTCACTGGTTTAATGCGTTTGGATGCTAAAAGATATAATGATACTGCTGTTCATAATGATGATACAGTTGGAACTGGCTTACTCCGTTTAGATATCAATGCAGCTGTAAATGATAACTGGGCTGTAAAAGCACGTTTAGATGGTCAGACTAGCTTAAACAATGATAAAGGCGATGCTAATGGTGACGATAAAGTTACTGTTAAGAGAATTTATGCAGAAGGTCCTTTGTTCGGCGCAGATACTAAAGTTGGTAAATTTGGTGCTTTTGACAACGAAAGTTTAACCAATGGTGGTTTAATCATCGATACGGACTTAACTGGTGCTGAATTTATATTTGGCAATGCCTTAAAAACAAAAGTAACATATGGTCGTTTAGATACAGAAGATATCGCTAATATTGGTTATTCTACATCTGCTGCTGATTATGCTGCTATCCAGTTTGGTTATACTGCAGGCAAAGTAGCTTTGGGTGCAGGTTATACACATCTTAAAGATAATGCTAACGGTAATACCACTGGATTTACAAACAATTATGGTGATGACAAAGTTGGAATCTGGAATGTTGGTTTTGACTATGCATTAAGCAAAGATTTTACTATCGGCGGCGAATATGCAAGCAGTGACGCTGATGCTAAAAACGTTGGTTATAACAGCGATGAAGAAAAGGCTTATTCTGCACAGTTAACATACAAAGGTGCTAAATCCGATGTTGCTGGTTCTTATGGCTTATGGGCTGCTTACCGTTCAATCGGTGAATTAGCTACAATTGCTCCAACATATGATGGTGCTGAAGCTGGTCTTAAAGGTTATGAACTTGGTGTAAATTACATGCTTGATAAAAATATCATGACTAAAGTAGTTTATTTTGATGGTAGCGAAATTACTTCCGATACAGATATCAAAAAAGTATTCGGTCGTCTTGAATTCGCATTCTAATTTGAGATACAATATCAAAAAGGCTCTCACTTCGGTGAGAGCCTTTTTTTACGTCAAATACCATCTATAAAATGCATTAAAGAAATATAATGCAACTTATATAGATAAATTGAGCATAAAAGATGTGCATTGGATAAAACAACCCTAAATAGGGTGATTATATTGATTTTTGGTTAAATTTATGTAAATTTTGGGTGTACAGCTTGTAATTAACAACTTTACATGCTATCATAAAAAAGAATTTGAGATTCATTGGAAGAAAACAGCAATGAGGAAACGAGGAAACTCAGCGAATTGTTCTTCTTTCTAAAAATTTAGAATTCATCAATAAATTTTAGGAGGACTTATTTTTATGAAAAAAACTCTAATCACAGCGATCACAACTGCATTAGTAGTAGGTGCTGCCAGCACAACGTTTGCTGCTGCCAATCCTTTCAGCGATGTTCCAACAGACCATTGGTCTTATGATGCTGTCAGCAAATTAGCAAAAGACGGTGTTATTGAAGGTTATGGCGACGGATCATTCCGTGGCGATCAGAAAATCACTCGCTATGAAATGGCTCAAATGGTAGCAAAAGCAATGACTAAATCGGATGTTTCTGCTGCTGATAAAGCAATGATTGACAAATTGTCAGCTGAATATGCCGATGAATTAAACAACCTTGGTGTTCGTGTGACAAACCTCGAAAAAAAATCCGATAACGTTAAATTCAATGGTTTAATGCGTTTGGAAGGTGTACGTTATAATAAAGCTTATAAAGGTAATGATGATATCGCGGGTACCGGCTTGCTTCGTTTAGAAATCAATGCCGCTGTCAATGATGATTGGTTAGTAAGAGCCCGTTTAGATGGACAAACTAGTTTGAATAATGATAATGGTACAATTGGCACATCGACTGGTAAAGACCAGGTTACTACCAAAAGAATTTTTGCTCAGGGACCATTATTTGGTGCAACAGCAAAAATTGGTAAATTTGGCACATTCGATAATGCTGCATTAACCAATGGTGGTCTTATTATCGATAAAGAACTTACTGGGGCAGAATTTGCTTTTGGTAAAGCGGTAAAAACTACATTGACTTATGGTCGTATTGCAAACGGGAGCATTCTTGGTATAGTTGGTTCAAAAGCTGGTCAGGTTGCGGATTATGCATCGGCACAATTCAGCTATGCACCGACAAAAGCCTTAACCGTAGTAGCTGGTTATAATTATTTGAGTGATGATGGTTTCACAAATGTTAAATATGCCGGAAAATCCATAGGTGATAATTATGGTTTCTGGAATGCTGGTTTTGATTATAAACTCACAAAAGATTTCACTTTTGGCGGTGTTTATGTAAAAAGTGATGCCGAAACAAATAATGCAACGATTAATTCCATTCAAGCCGATAGTAGTGAAGCTAAATCTTATTCTATACAGTTAACATACAAAGGCGTAAAAGCCAGCGTTCCTGGTTCTTATGGTCTCTGGGCTGCTTATCGTCAGCTTGGTTCATTTGCAACCATCAATACGACTTTTAATGGTGCTGAAACTGGCACAAAAGGGTATGAACTAGGCGCAATGTATATGCTTGATAAAAATATTTTATCCAAAACAGTTTACTATGATGGTGAAAATATCACGGGTGGTAAAGATATTAAAAAAGTATTCGAACGTCTTGAATTCGCGTTTTAATTTTAAATTATATAATTTGCTATTTATAGCAGACAAAAAGAGCTTTTGCTTCGGCAAAGGCTCTTTTTGATATGCTATAAATTTGATTCATCCTAGAATGAGCTCGATTAAAAGGGTTTTTCTTTTTCATCGCGAATCTGTAAAAGAGTCAACAAAAAATGTATTTATTCAAAGTGAGGGGATCGTATGAATTTTAAGAAAATACTTATTGCATCAATTTTGGTGTTAAGCCTGACTTGTACGGCAGCGATCAATTCAACGCAGGCTTTTAGTCTGGGCAGCCTGGGGGGCATCATAAAAGCTGGTGGGATTGCTGTATTGGTTGATACCTTTTCTGGGCAGTTGAATAGTTTCATTAATACGCTTACCGCAAAAAATGGTGTTAGCTCAGATTATGCAACAAAAGTCGTACCAGTTATTACCGTGGGCAATGGAACTTATGCTGGAGCAGCACAGGTTACCGGACCGCAGGATTTAGTTGATCAAACAAAAGCGGTTTTGCAGCTTGAAGGAGATTTTAGTGGGGATCGTTTCCGGATCAAGGCGTTGATTCCAATCAACACGAAAACCGCTACGAACTTTTCGCGTGTTCAGGGAGTTGGGGTATCTGCACAAATCGATGTAAAAATATAACTAGAAAAATAATAGGAGGTTTTAAAAAAATATGATGAAATTTCGTAAAATTACATCCTTACTGCTGGCAGGAATGTTCTTCTTTTCGACTGTAATGGTATCCGCACAGGAGATCGACAATACAGTACAAGGCAAACTCGTGGCAATCGAAAATGGCATGTACGGGCATACACAAACAGGTGCATTGTTGGAACGAACCAATAAATTAGAAAAAGACTATTTGGGAATGCATCCTACTGGTACAATGATTAGCCGTATTGATAATCTATATAACATTCTGTACGATAATACGTCTGCGCCATCGGCTATAACACAATTGAATGCTATTGAATGGGCTGTCACACATGAAGTTACGATGAACTCCATCCAGGCAAGAAGCGAGCAACTGGAAACAGTTATTGAAGGCGGACCAAAAGAAGGTACCTTGAAAAAACGTATAGCGAAGCTAGGAGAACTGGCTTTTGGGGGAGTGAAAATTCCTCTGGTGCAGACCAGTATTCCAACCGATACATTGGTGAAAATAGCGCTTGTGACACCAATTAAAAGTCAGGAACTCAAAGTTGGTGATACAATAAAATATCAGGTAGCGGAAGATGTTATGATCAATGGAACTTTGGTTTTTGCCAAAGGTGCACCGGGAATAGGAACTGTCAATAAAGTGACACAGGCACGCAATTTTGGTCGTGATGCGAAAGTCGAAATTGGTTTTGATCAGACGACCGCGATTGATGGCAGCACCGTAACGACATTTCTGGGCGAAAAAGCCAAACAAGAAATGAAATCCGTTGCTATGGCAGCAGGTGCAACGGTTGCGGGCATGGTTCTTTTAGGACCAATTGGCGTGGTGACAGGTGCTTTTATTAATGGTAAAAACATTAATATTGAAGCTGGTACGGAGCTGTATATCCAAACAAAAGAGGATACAACTGTCTTTGGTATTCAAGCTGCTGCCAAATAAATTTTATATGGGAAAAACAAGACAGTCAAAAAAGGCTGTCTTTTTTTTTGTTATTTGATACAATATAAGGGAGTATCATAAGAGCAGGTATTTATGAATGGATGTCGAACATAAATTAAGTTAGAGATTCTGACGGATATAGACAGGAGAACGTAATGAAAAATAAGATAAAAATATGTTCAGGTTTGTTTGCTTTGGTTACGGTATTTAATTCCTATCTTTTAGCAGAAGCGGCACCGAATGCATTAGATATTTTAACAGATCGGGAAAATGAACGAGAAGCAGCCAAAGACCGTCTGGACCCGGAGCTGCAGGCACTGCATGACGAACTTGCCGCTCAGCAAAAAAATGAACCGAAAACTATTGATGCAAAATTGCCGCCCCCGGTAACCTTTGAAGGCGATGATATTTCTTTCAATGAAAAAAATGGCGAAGTCTTTGCAAAAGGGCATGTAAAAGTTACGCAGCTGGAGGCACGGATGACGACAGATGCTTTGCGTGGCAATACACAAAACTCAGATGTATATGTCGAGGACAAAATGCATCTCTTGCAGGTTCAAGCACCACCATTGGTTTTGGATGGTTATAAGACAAACTATAATTATCAAAAGAAAACAGGAACTATGGAAAATGCCAAAGGCAAAGTTGATGGACGGTATATAAAAGGCGAAAAACTGGAGTTTTATCCGGATGAAATGATCATTTATAATGGTTCCGTTACAAAATGTCCGGCGATTAAACCAGACTATCATATTAGTGCGGAAAAAATTGAAATTTGGCCGGATGATCATATGGTTGCTTATAATGTTAAATTTTATATTAAAAATCAAGTCATTTATTCGACCAAAAAATATGAAACGAAAATCGGGAAAAATAAAAAAGGCGAAAACACAGCCTTTCCCCGCGTTCGCTATAGTAAAGAAGATGGTATAACCATCCGTCAGGACTTTGAACAAGAACTCAAAAAAAATGTGAATGCCTATGCGGAGCTATCCTATTCACCAAAACGCGATTTTAAAAATGTGTATGGTGTTGGCTGGAAAAATAGTTTATTGAAACTAGCACTTGAAACAGGTGATTACGAAGATGGCGATAACAACTGGATTAAAAAAGAACCAACGTTTTTGATCGATTATGGTCCAAAGCAAATCGGTGATTTTCCGTTCCACTATTCCTTTAGTTCTGAATATGGTAAATGGGATGATGATATCAAGACAAGCTGGCATCAAAGCTATTCTGTCTATGTAGATCGTGATCCTATTAAGTTTAGTCCAAGCTTAAGTCTTTATACAGGCTTTGGTTATAAAATCATTAAAGAATCGTATGATAATTCACAAATTAATACGGTCATGTATGATGGCGTTTTACTGAAAGATATCAATCCTAAATTAACAGTTTATACAAGTTATCATTATACAAAAGACAGTAAAGTACAATCCGCTTTCGACTATGGAAATGCAGATTTTGCCAAAAATATTGAAAGTGGCTTTTCTTATAAATTTGATGACAAAAATCGCTTTGTTGCAGAACAAAGTTATGATGTAGATAAAAAACAGACGCATGATTTTGATTATTATTGGTACCATGATTTACATTGTGCACAAATGGAAGTCCGTTATCGTGAAAAACGGGATGCCTGGAGTGTGAAATTTCATTTAAAGAATTGGTAGGAGATCGTTATGAAAAGTGATTTATTAGATGTAATAGAGCAGATGCAAGGTAAACGGGTACTTGTCATTGGTGATATGGTGGCGGATGTTTATTTGCATGGAACAATTTCGCGAATTTCGCGGGAAGCCCCGGTGTTAGTTTTAGAACAAGCGGATGAAGAAATCATTGCCGGCGGCGCAGCTAATGTCGTACACAATGCAGCAACGCTTGGCGGTAAAGTGTTTGCCGTAGGCCTGCTTGGTCTGGATAATGCCGGGCGCGGCTTAAAAGAAATTCTGGAAGCAAAGGGCGTCAATACGGCGGGATTTTTTTGTGATGAAAAAAGACCAACGATCACGAAAACAAGGATTATTGCCGGCGGCAGAGCAACGGTGAGTCAGCAGATCGTTCGGATTGATAAAGAAAGCAAAATGCCGATGATTCCAGCTTTTGAAGCGAATATCATGCAATATCTGGAATCAATATTGCCACAGGTTCAAGGTGTGGTACTAAGTGATTACGGCAGTGGAACCTTGACGGACAGCATTAAGGCAATGATACTTTATCATTGTGCAAAAAATAGTATTCCAACGATGGTAGATTCGCGCTACGATATTTTGAGTTTTAAAGGTATAGATTTTATCAAGCAAAATGATGGTGAACTGGCAGCAGCCATGGGGTTTAAATTGACTACAGAAGAACTTTTATATGAAGCTGGAACAAAATTACTACACCAGATGGAAGCCAAAGGCGTACTTATAACTCGTGGTGAAAAAGGGATGGTTTTGTTTGAAAACAATGGAGCGATTCATGATATACCTGTATCGGATAAAAGCGAAGTGTATGATGTATCGGGGGCTGGTGATACTTGTGTTGCAACTATGATTTTGGCCCTTGCTGCTGGAGTTGAACCGGCTTTGGCTGCCGAATTATCGAACTTTGCCTCTGGAATTGCAGTTCGAAAATTGGGTACGGCCACAGTATCGGCTAGTGAATTAATGAAACTTGTAAAATAAAAAATTAAAAAACTGTGAAGAAGGTAGGAGAAATGTATGCTGATTGATGCCACTAAAATAGAAGCGTTCTGTGCCGAACTGCGTAAAAATGGAAAGAACATTGTTTTTACCAATGGATGTTTCGATATTCTCCATGCTGGACATGTACGGTATTTAAATAAAGCAAAGTCCTTTGGTGATTGTCTTCTACTTGGACTCAATACGGATGCTTCCGTACGCCGTCTCAAAGGCGAGAACCGTCCAATCAATAATGAACTTGATCGGGCTGAAGTTGTGGGGGCGCTAAAATCGGTCGATTATGTAGTTCTGTTTGATGAACCCACGGCTGAATCTTTGCTTGGTAAAGTAAAACCAGATGTTTATGTCAAAGGCGGCGATTACACAATTGCTACATTGCCTGAAGCAAAAACAGTTCAAGCGAATGGTGGTAGAATTGAATTTGTGAACCTTGTTGAAGGACGCTCAACGACGAATGTAATTGAAAAAATAAAAGCAGCTCCGAATTCATAGAGAAAGGGGTCTTCCTCTGATGATAATTCAAAATATCCTCGTTATCAAACTCAGCGCAATTGGTGATGTTATTCATGCCCTGCCAGTATCCCATGCGCTTAAAGAAACCTTTCCCAAGGCAAAAATTACCTGGGTTGTTGAACCGCCGGCTTATGACCTTTTGACGAATAATCCTTACATAGATGAAATTATTGTTTTTGAAAAAAAGAAATTCAAATCAATCGGCGGCTTTATGGAACAGATAGGGCCGTTTTCGTCTGCTCTACAAAAAACAAAATATGATGTCGTTCTTGATTTGCAGGGGCTTTTTAAATCTGCTGCCATCGCCTGGCTTAGCAAAGCGTCTTTGAAGCTGGGATGTGTGGATATGCGTGAATTTAGCGATAAAATAAGTCGACCAGTCATAGGAACAAATGCAAAAGGCCATATTGTTGAACGATATCTTGATGTGGTACGTGAACTTGGCTGCAAGGTCGAACAGGTTATATTTCCCCTTGTAATAACGGACAAAGAAGCTGATATTGCTGATAAATTAATGGTGCAGGCTGGTATGAATAGTCAAAATCCATATGTGGTTTTAGCCGTCGGTGCAAATTGGCCGAATAAACGCTGGCCAGCTAAATATTATGCAAAATTAGTCGACTGGTTCTATAATCAAAATATTATTCCGGTTCTGATTGGCGGTGGTGTAGTCGATGAACGTTTGGCTGATGAAATTGCAGCAGCAGCGGAAATTCCTCCGGTGAACCTTGTGGGAAAAACAACGCTCAAACAGCTAGCCCACATTATTAAAAAATCAAAAGTTACGCTCGGTGGCGATACCGGGCCCGTCCATTTGGCAGCGGGGCTTAATATACCAACCATTATGTTAATGGGACCAACGGATGCAAATCGCAATGGTCCATATCGTCAGCTGGATCACGTGATCGAAGTGTCCTATGATTGTAAACACTGTTGGAATCGTACGTGTAAGTTTGACAGAGATTGTCTCGACGCGATATCCGTACAACAAGTGATTGAAAAAATTAAAAATCTTATTTAGGGTTATTTTAAGTAATTCTAGATAGGATGAAAGATAGAATTGTGGAGTGATATGATGTCGCGATTTTCGGTGTTTTTTGAAAATATTCAAAGAGATATAAAAACGTATGTGTTTTTATTATTATTATTTTGTTTGTATCGTGGAGCTTTTATATGGATTATGCAAAGTTATATCGAACCGAATACAGGTATGACTGATATAGCATTGGCTATGTGGGCCGGGTTTCGTCTGAGCTTGAAATCAGCTGGAGTCTTGGTTTTGTTATCTTTTTTAGTCTGCACAATGAGCAATGTTCTTGTACCAAAACTTAAAACAGACTCCATTCGTTTATGGATGGGTGGCTTTTACATTGCTATTTTGTCGATTCTGTTTCAAGCACGATTTCCCTACTACAATGCATTTCATGTGACATTTAATCAAAATGTGTTTAATACCATGAATGATGATGTCTATGCATTGTTTATTACGATGATTCAGGAATACAATTTACCTGTTAGACTTTTAGGTGCACTGGTTATTTTGTATTTTTTGTATTTTTTGTTCAAAACATTGCTAAAAAGTCCCAATTATCCTTTGCCACATTTTACGACAAAGACACAAAATTTGTTTTTTCGTGTCTTTGTCGTAATGATGATCCCGATTTTTATGATTTTTATGCGATTCGGAGGTAGTTTTAATTATAACCATTCTATCAACTGGGAAAATGGAGCTATTACGAAGTCCAGCTTTTTGAATGAAGCTATCCTGGATGATATGCAGGCATTGTATCGTGCGTATGCTGTTCATGATCGTATGGCACAGGGGGATCAGATAAGTGGTATTCACAAAGAGAAAATCCGCGAATACAGTAAACTGGTTGCTGGGAATAATGTAGAATCAGATGATTTGACACCTTACTTAGCACGGCAGGCAGCGGGTGCTCAGATTGCAAAACCACGTCATATTTTTATCGTGATTGGTGAAACCTATTCACAATGGCCTTTGATGGAAAAATTTGATAAATTGAATCTAGCAAATGGCTTGAAAGATATCATCAAACAAGATGACACAGCGTATACGCAGGCTTTTTTGCCCAATGCATCCTTTACCGCAATGGCTGTTACAGCACTCGTCACAGGGCTCTCAGACGTTTCAATTCCCGTGAATTATCAACAGCGGAGCTATGAACAAACCTATATTACGGCATTGGCACCACAAATGCAGAAATTGGGCTATAAAGTTGATTTTTGGTATGGTGGTTTTCCCTCCTGGGAACGGATTAAAGATTTTACCTTGGCTCAAGGTTTTGATCATTTTTATAGTTGTGCAGATTTTGGTGCTGAACCAGATAATATTTGGGGAACAAAAGATGAATATATCTTCCAGGCGTTATCAAAACATCTTGATAAAGAAGCACCGACGGTGCATCTAATTTTAACTGTATCCAATCATCCACCCTATAATTTAGACTTGGATAAGGCTGGATTTGATGCGGCAAAAATCATGGATGGACTACCAGAAGATCAGAAAAATAATAAAGAATTAATTCGTAAACTTGGACATTACTGGTATATGGATAAAGTGGTTCATGACTTTGTCAAAGAAACAAAAGAAAAATATCCGGACAGCCTATTTATTATTACAGGGGATCATTCAGATCGGGTTAATGTTACGGACACACCAACCCCTTATGAACGGTATACGATTCCACTTGTTATTTCTGGACCTGGTATTACCAAAGCTTTGCTGCCAAGTGATATAGCTGGCAGTCAGGTGAATATTATGCCAACTTTAATTGAACTTTTAGCACCGAAAGGTTTTACTTACTATTCGATTGCAAATAGTTTAACCAAAGGCAATCAAATAGGTTTTAATAATGACTATTCGATTACGCCTTATGCGATTGGCAAGATAACAAATCCAACAGATTATGAAGTATTCAATCATGGTGATCTGTCAAAGATAGAGGCAGCACAAGATAGTTCACAAGATAAAATATCTATGATGAGAACTCTGTCCTGGTGGCTTTTAGTCAAAGGAAATCAATTATAAGGAGTACAGGGATCGTGAATATTTTGATTTTATTTTCACAGCCATGGCGCGTTGGTGGAGCTGAAACACATGTGGAAGCATTAATGCAGGGGCTCGTCGGGCATACTTTATTTTTAACGGTTAATGAGGGCAGCGATACAGACAAATTGAGACAGCTGCAAAAAAAGTTCCCTAACGTAGAAATCATCAAAATACAAGCACGCGGTGTAAATATTTTTCGGTGGATAAGCGACATTAAAAGCTTATGTGCTTTCATAAAAAAAGAACATATACAGGTGATTTCAGCGCAACAAAGAACGGCTGGGATTTGGGCTTATATAATTCGTCATTATACGCGGGTCCCTTATACGGTAACTATGCATGATCCATGGCATCGCGCTATGTTCAAATCGGTTTATGCAAAAATATTTTCTCAGGTGTTTTGTGTCAGTCGGAATCTTTCCGATACATTACAAAAAGACTTTGGTTTTCTTCCAGAGCAGATTCAACTCATCAATAATGGTATTGATTTTAGAAAATTTAAACCAAAAGACAAACAAACATGCAGGCAGGAACTAGGCCTTGATCCAACAGCCCCTTTTATCCTGCACGTCAGTCGTCTCAGTCGAGTCAAGGGAGCAGTGACGTTAAAGATTATTGACAGTATGCCAAGGGTACTGCAAAAAAGACCCGAAGCAAAACTGATCCTTATCGGTGAGGGGCCATTAAGAGCAACAATCAATGAAAAAATTCTTGCTTTTAATCAGCAATATGGCGATAAAATTCAAATTTATGATTTTGTTTCGTCCCTTACCGAATGGTATAATGCTGTTGACATACTGATTGGTGAAGGGCGCGTTGCGATGGAGACTTTGGCTTGTTTAAAGCCGATTGTCGCGATTCGAAATGCTGATACGTTTATTGGCTCTATAAATGGAGCCAATATTGCGTATGCTTGTGATGTGAATTTCGATGGGAAAGATCAGCCGGTAAATGCAGATAATATGGCAAGTGCGATGGATCGGGCCTTTCAACTAGAGCAAGAGGAAAGCCAGAAAATTGCTGATTATATTAAAGATCGTTTGAGTTTAGACACGATGGCACAAGCTTATATGGATGTATTTAAACGGATTACATAGAAGGAGGTTTCCCTGGTGAGAAAAATTTTAATTATCAATCGATTGGGAATTGGCGACGTCGTGGTGACTACGCCACTGGCAAAACTCATCAAGGAGTATAATGGTGCTCAAGTTGGATTTGTCGTTGCGGCAAAGTCTGCGGATTTACTAGTTAATCATCCTTATATTGATGATGTTTTTCCTTATAGTAAAAAAAATAAAAAAAACATCATTTTGGACATCAGGGAAAAAGGGTATGATGAAGCCATTATCGTAGATGATCGTTTTACTTCGACTGTACTAGCCTGGAAAGCAAACTGCAAATTGTTAAATAGGGGATTTGAGATATCGTTAGGCGCAAATCGGCTCTTTAAACGTAAACTGCATAAAGTAAAAGCAATAGAAGACTTTGCTTCTTATATTAAACTGATAAATCCGGAGGCAGAAAATTATGAAATAACAGCCGTATTGGGAAATCCTGATAAGACAAGAACAAATTATCTGGAAAATTGGCTGGCAGAACACAAAAATATAACAAAGAAACTAGTTCTTATTGTACCCAAAAGTGCAGCGCTTAACAAAAATTGGCCGATCTCATATTTCAGTGAAATAAATGATTTTTTAAATGCAGAAGGCATTATTCCAGTGTATATTGGTTCAAATGGTGATAAAGACTATATCAACCAGATTAAAGGAACTAAAATTAATGCGGCAGGTCTGTTTAGTTTGCGAGAACTGCCAACAATTGCTAAGCAGGCTGCATTTGCCATTTCAGTTTGTACGGGGCCGATGCATATTATAAGTACGGTAAACGTGCCGACTATTGTCTTATATGGTCCCAGTGATCCAATACGCTGGGCTCCAGAGAATGCTATCATACTAAAGAGCAGCCTGCCTTGTGTGCCTTGTCAGAGACTGGATTGTACGTTGCCAAAATGTGAACAAAACTGTATGGAACTCATTCATCCGGAACAAGTAAAACAAGTGATTACAGAACAAGGCTGGTTAGCAAGCGAAATCAAGGAGAGAACACTATGAATTTAAATCATGCGGTAAAAAAACAAGAAACATTTGGTGTTCTCAAATACGAAGACAAACAGCCTATACATATCGCATTTGGTGTGGATGCGAATTTCATTCGCCCAATGGGCGTAGCGATGACGTCATTGCTCGATAATAACCAGCAGCATAGTTTGGTGTTTCATGTGTTTGCTAATTCGATTGAATTGGTAGATATTGAACGACTAAACGAGTTGGCACAGACGGAGAATGTTCTTATCCATTTATATCATATCAATCCAGTTATTTTTGAGTCGATGCAAACGACCTGGAATTATACAGCTGCTACTTACAACCGGTTTATCGTAGCGAAACTTCTGTATCCTTCGATTGATAAAGTGATTTATATGGATGCGGATATGGTCTGTAAGGGAGATTTAGCAGAACTTATACAGCTTGATTTTTCCGATAAGATTGCTATGGTGGTTGCCGATCAGGGGAAATTTGTGGCAAACCATATGAAAACATTAGATTTAAAATATGGACAGTATTTTAATGCTGGCATGCTGTATATTGATTTAAAAGCCTGGAATGAAAATCAGATTTCGGAACAGGCTATGGACCTTTTAGCAAAAAGAAAGTTTTTTTTGCTCGATCAGGATGCATTAAATATTCTGTTGGATGGCAGAGCAAAGTTTATTGAACGTAAATGGAATGAAATTTGCAATATGGAGAAAAAATACAGCAGAATTTCTGAGGAAGCTGTAATCGTCCATTTTGCCTCCCGCAACAAACCATGGCATATCTGGTGTATGCATAAAGAAAAGGAATTATTTATTCGTTATGCCAAAGCTTCTCCTTGGTGCGATGTCCCATTTTTTTCTGTACCGCGTAGTTACAAAGAAATGAAAATGATGGGGGCAGCGATGCTCAAGCAGGGACAATATGGGAAAGCATTATCATGGTACTGGAAATATTGGCAGGCTAAGCGGGTAGAAAAGGAATGAGGCGGTGGAATCATGAATCTTTTTGATAATGTTATTTTAAAAACTGAAATTATAGATAAAAATCCAACATTTGAAATGAAAAAAGAAGATTTGCATATTGCATTTGGGATAGATGCTAATTTTGCAATAGGCATGGGTGTATGTATGACGTCAATCGCTTTACATAACCAGCAAGAAAAAATAAATTTTCATGTTTTTACAGATGGCATTCAAGCCGAAGATTTTGAACGCTTAAAACAGCTGACGCATTATAAAAATGTGAAGCTTATAATATATTATATAAACAAAAAGGTTTTTGAAAAATTTCCAACTTCTGTCGGGTGGACTTATGCAACCTATTATCGGTTTATTATGGGGAAAGTCTTATATGGACAAGCTAAGAAGGTTTTATATTTAGATGCAGATGTGTTATGTATAGGTTCTTTAAAAGAATTGATTGAAATTGATATGGAAAATAATACAATTATTGGAATTTGTGATTTTTTAGAAAACTTTATCGTACGCATGCAAGAATTATCAATAAAAAATGGAAAATATTTCAATGCAGGTGTTATGTACATTGATGTTGAGCGCTGGTGTGAGGATGAAATATCTGAGCGTGCCATACAATTATTAAGTAAAGACCCAACAAAATATAAGTCTTTAGATCAAGACGTATTGAATGTTCTTTTGGATGGAAAAGTAAAGTTTGTTAATAAAAAGTGGGATTATATGTATAATACGATGCGAATGAAACATCTATTGCCTAACGATACGATTTTAATTCATTTTACGGGTGATAAACCATGGCAAAGTTGGACGCAGCATCACTTTTTAGCGAAATATTATATGGAATATATACAAAAATCTCCTTGGCATAATGTTAAAATGAGAGACGCTTCCAGTTATAAAGAAAAACGCAAATTGGCGCGATCATATTTTCGGCGGCAGGAATATATTATTGCAATACAGTGGTATTGGAAATATCTTGTAGCGAGACAGCTAAAAAAATAGATTACGAGGTTTTTTATGGATATTTTTGATAATATTATAACTAGAATGGAATCGTTCAGTGGAGATGAAATTAAAAATAAAAAGATAGATATACATATTGCTTTTGGAATTGATGCCAATTTTGCTCGCGGTATGGGAGTTTGTATCACGTCTATTATTTTAAATAATTTAGATAAAAACATTGAATTCCATATTTTCACAGATCAACTACATGTTGTTGATTTAGAAAAATTAAAACAGTTAACGACGTATAAAAACATAAGCATTAAGATTTATTATATAGATGCCAATGGATTTAAAGCTTTTCCTATTACGATAGCATGGTCACAGGCTATTTATTATCGATTTATAATGGCAAAATTTTTATGCGATAAAGTAGATAAAGTTTTATATCTTGATGCAGATATTTTGTGTATAGGGTCCTTAGATGGTCTTATTCAAGAAGATATGCAAGGAAACATAATTTTAGCTATTGAAGATCAAGTTGGTGGACTGCAAGAAAGAATTACATATTTATCGATGCAAAGTAAACAATATTTCAATTCTGGTGTAATGTATATAGACATTAATCGGTGGAATAAAGAAAAGATTACAGATAAAGCGATCGATTTATTGCGAAAATATCCAGAACGATATAAATCATTTGATCAGGATGTTTTAAATGTTTTACTGGATGGAAAGACAAATTTTATAGATCGAAAATGGAACTATATTTATAATTTAGGCTATATGGAACAGGCTTTGCCCGGAAATGTAAATTTAATCCATTTTACAGGTGATAAACCTTGGCAGCAATGGACGCAACACCATTTTATGGTTAAATGCTACGAAGCTTATAGTCTTAAATCACCATGGAATAGTGTGCCGCTAACAGTACCTTTCCATTACAAGGAAAAACGTAGAATGGCGAAATCCTGCAAAAAAAATGGGGAGTACCTACAGGCATTCATATGGTTTGTCAAATATATATATACAAGAATTCAAATAAAATGTAAAGAATGAAAAGGAGGTGAATCCGTATGTCTGAAATCACGATCGTGAGTGGCTTTTTTGATATTGGCCGAGGTGATATGGCAGGCTTTCAGCGTAGTACTCAAAAATATGTAGAATATTTTAGATTTTGGGCAAGAATGAAGAATAAACTTGTTGTTTATACAGATAAAGTTACGGCTGAACAAGTATTGAAAATAAGAGATTCATTTCATTTAAAAGATAGAACACGAATTATTATTATTGATGATGTATATAAACTTGAACCGGACTTATTTAAACAAATTTGTGCTGTGACTGATAATAAAGAGGCAGTTAACTTTCGAACTTGTCCACAAAATCCAGAATCTTGGAATCCAAAGTATAACTACGTTACTTGTCTAAAACCATATTTTGTTGCTGATGCAGTAAAGAATGGTTATGCAGATGGAATGGTAGCTTGGGTTGATTTTGGCTACAATCATGGTGGACAAACCTGCATTCATGCGGAAGAGTTTGATTTTCTATGGTGTTATGATTTTACTCCAAAAATTCATTTGTTTGCTATGGAACCAATGGATGACATGCCGGTTTTTGAAATAGTACGAACCATGCGGGCTTACATCGCAGGTGCTATTATGGTAGCCCCAGCACTACTATGGCAGGAGTTTGCCGATTTGTACAAGCAGTCGGTATTGCACTTAACACATTGTGGGTTTGCTGATGATGATCAGACCGTTTCGGTTATGGCATATAGAGAAAATCCAGATCTATTTGAAATTCATCCAGTGGATGATTGGTTTATTGCCTTAAAAGAAGTGGGCGGTGAACATTTGACAAGAGCTTCAAAAATACAATATAAAGAATCAAAAAAACAAGCGCAAGCCTTATGGCAAGCTGGTAACTATACACAAGCTTTAAAATGGTATGGGAAATATGCAAGGGAAAAACTTCAGACAAAACGATAAGTTGAGGGTCTTACTAATGGAACTATTTGATAATATTATTTTAAAAATAGAACAAATAAACATTAAACGTACCGTTGAAGAATGTCAGACTGATTTTCACATTGCCTTTGGTATTGACAAAAATTTTGCCAGAGGTATGGGGATTTTAATGGATAGTATCCATTGCCATAATCAAGAAAAAAACATTAGTTTTCATGTTTTTACAGATGGAATTGAGCAGCAAGATTTAGCGAAATTACAAGAATTAACACAATATAATAATATTAGTATAAAAATTTATTATATTAATATTGAAGCATTTAGAAACTTACCAACGACGTTGGCTTGGTCATATGCTACTTACTATCGCTTTATTATGGGGAAAGTTTTACATGGATTGGTAGATAAAGTACTTTATATTGACGCGGATATTTTATGTATTGGGATGCTGGACAAACTGCAAAAGATGGATATGAAGGGTAACATTGTTTTAGCAATCAGTGAAGAGGGGCAATTTAATGTAAATCGGTTGTCACTGAAAAACGGAAAATATTTTAACGCTGGTTTCTTGTATATTGACATTAATAAATGGAACGATGCTCAGATTGCCGAGCAGGCGGTTGCTTTATTAACGGAAAATCCAGAAAAATATACCTATCTTGATCAGGATGTCTTGAATATACTATTAGATGGTAAAACTTTATTTATTGCACAGCAATGGAATTATCTATATGATATGCGCAAAATGGATAATAAACTTCCCAAAGATGTTGTTTTTATACATTTTATTGGTGATAAACCATGGCAGCAGTGGTCTGAATATCATTTCATGGTGAAGCTTTATCAGGAATATGCACAAAAAACGCCATGGGCTAATGTTCCGTTAGTAAAACCAAAACATTATAAAGAGAAAAAAAGAATGGCTCGTTCTTATCGGAAGCGAAATATGTATTTGCAGGCACTTTATTGGTACCTTGCTTATGCCGTTGCGAAAATAAAAGCAAAAAGTTAATCTAGTAGATTTGGTGGTGTGGAGAAAATAATGTCTGAACTTACAATCGTAACTGCATTTTTTGATATAGGCAGGGCTAACTGGAAAGGTTTTGAAAGAAACTCGAATAAATATGTGGAGTATTTCAAGTTTTGGGCTCGAATAAAAAATAAACTGGTTGTGTATACAGATGAAGCTACAGCACAGCAAGTGTGGAAAATTCGTGAAGGATATGGATTGAAAAATCAAACACAAGTTATAATAGTGAATGAAATTGATCGATTAGATCCAGAGGTCGCTTCGCAGTTAAATCAAGTAGTAGCCAATGAAACTCTGCTCAAATTTCGCGAACGACCAGAAAATCCAGAATCATATAGTGCCAAATATAATTATGTTACCTATTTAAAACCATATTTTATTGCTGATGCGGTAAAAAAACAACGAATTGATGGAATGATAGCGTGGGTTGATTTTGGTTATAATCATAATGGTGAAGCATATCCAGATACAAAAGAATTTGATTTTTTATGGGAATATGATTTTTCAGAGCATATTCATATTTTTACGACACAAGATATCGATGATATGCCCATATTTGATATTATCCATAAAATGCGAGTTTATATATCAGGTGGAATTATTGTAGCTCCTGCATTATTATGGACGGAACTCGCGACACTATTCAGACAGTCGATTTTACATCTAACTCATTGTGGATTAGCAGATGCAGATCAGACCTTACTCGTTATGGCTTATCGTGAAAAACCAAGCTTGTTTTCTGTGCATGCTGTGATGGATTGGTTTATGGTATTCAAAGAATTTGGGGCAAAGCATTTGTCGATTAAACATGCTAAGCCGCTTTATAAGACCTATAAAAGAGAGGCCAGAAAACATTGGCAGGAAAGAAAATATCAAGAAGCCATAAAATGGTATCTGAAATATGGAAAAGAGAAAATATGGAGATGTCCAAGACAAGGATAAATACAATGTTGGTTTTGACATAAAGGACAGGTGAGTTATGGCTTTAGTAAGTATAGTAATGCCAATTTATAATGCTGAAAAATATGTGTCGCAGGCAATTGACAGCGTTTTAAACCAAACGCTGTCAGACTTTGAACTTATTTTAATCAATGATGGATCAACTGATAAAAGTGCTGAAATTTGTGCATCCTATGCACGAGATGATCAACGAATAAAGCTGATTCATCAAAACAATGGTGGGATTTGTTCAGCTCGCAACAAAGGCTTGACATTAGCTCGAGGCGAATATATAGCATTTATTGATAATGATGATGTTTATTTGCCGGATTTATTAGAAGAAAATTATATTTTGGCAAAAAAATATAATGCTGATATTTTAAAATATGGAAACCAATATATCAAACAAAAAATTTTTTCAGTTGATGCGATTCATTCATCGGGAAAGCTCAATGAAGAAGCGTTGCTTGTTATAAGGAAAAATGATCTGCCGGCAGAATATAAGAAACTGAATGAAGCGGACTTATTAGTATATGTGTGGGATGGTCTTTTTAAGACGGAGTTGATTCGAGAAAAACAAATTACCTTTGACTCGCAGTTTAAATATGGACATGAAGATCGAGTTTTTTGCATGCAGTTATATCCACATAGCAAGTGTGTAGTGATAAATCCTAAAATTTATTATCAACATATTGTCTATAAAACATCGACATCAAGAGTTTTTTCAATTGATCGAATTGGCGATACGGAAAGGCTGTTGACGTATGAACAAAATTTATTTGATAGCCTGCAATTATCAAAAAGTTATCCTGCTTATTGGCAGCAGCGAGTTATCACCTATGTGATTTTAATTTGCAGTATCATGAGAAAACCAGAAGCAAAATTATCATGGCAAGAAGTATTGCAGGTTCTTCATACGCTGCGAGAAACATATTATCTTCCTGCTTTTTTTGGTTTTCATAAAACAGAACAGAGTAAACGATTGAAAAATAAAATATATGCATGGCTCTTTGAACGTAATTATTTAAAAATACTAGCTTATGCTTTATTGATTGATCGAAAAACAAAATATATGGTGCAACTTTTGGTTAAATAAATGTCAATACATTACAGAAAAGGAAGGTTTCTTAGTCCGATGTTATTTAATTCCTATGAGTTTTTATTCTTTTTTTTGCCGGTTGCAATGGGGATTTTCTATTTCATTGTAAAATTAAAATCTAAAAGATTGGCTGTGCCGTGGCTCGTTTTTGTGTCTTTTATATTCTATGCATGGTGGAATCCAGTCTTTTTAATATTGTTGGGTGCCTCCATTTGTTTTAACTATAGTATTGGTTATTTTTTGTTGCAGAAAAATCACCATTCTTATAAGAATATAAAACCTCTATATCTATTAATTTTTGGGGTTTTTATAAACTTATTGGCATTAGCTTATTATAAATACTTTAATTTTTTTATTTTAAATATGAATACTTTATTTAATTTATCTATACCAAGTGAAAATATAATTTTACCTATAGGCATTTCATTTTTTACATTTACGCAAATTGCTTTTTTAGTTGATGCTTACCGTGGTTGCGTTGAAGAATATCGATTTATCTCTTATATGTTGTTTGTGACCTTTTTTCCACATTTAATTGCGGGTCCCATTTTACATCACAAAGAAATGATGTCGCAATTTGAATCAGACAAATTATTGAAGGTTAACTGGGAAAATATAATAATTGGCACAGTGGTTTTTATTTTAGGACTTTTTAAAAAAGTAATTATTGCGGATCATCTTGCACTATATGCTACACCAATTTTTGATGCTGCAGCACAAGGCAATGTACCACAATTATTTGAAGCTTGGATTGGAGCTCTGGCTTATACATTACAGTTATATTTTGATTTTTCAGGCTATTCGGATATGGCTATTGGACTTGCATTATTATGTAATGTTCGATTGCCTGTGAATTTTTTTTCTCCATATAAGGCAAAGTCTGTTATTGATTTTTGGCGTAGATGGCATATGACGTTATCGCGTTATCTAAAAGATTATGTATATATTCCATTAGGTGGGAATCGGTACGGGGAATTTCGTCGTTTAAGAAATTTACTTGTGACTATGTTGATTGGTGGTATATGGCATGGTGCAGGTTGGACTTTTTTTGTTTGGGGTGGGTTACATGGTTTTTATTTAATAGTGAACCATACCTGGCGAAAATTTGAAATTTGTTTGCCAAATATTATAAATTGGGGTCTAACTTTTGTCAGTGTAGTGACGGCCTGGGTATTTTTTCGTGCCGATACACTACAGACGGCGATCCTTATAATAAAGGGCATGTTTGGTTTCAATGGGATAAGCTTAGCAGAAAACCTAGCTTATCGAATACCACTATTATCAGGCTTTGGCTTTGATTTTTCTGGGTTTATGACAATAACAAATTTGTCGCTAACTAAAGTAGTGCCTTGGATTCTTATAGCTTTGATTATTGTTTTGCTTTTGCCGAATACTATGGAACTTACGGCTGCCTATAAACCTGCATTGGGAATTAGTACAAAAAATATTGAGACAAAATATGTACAATATTGGCAATGGAAACCATCTTATGTATGGTCTATTGCACTTGGAATTATTGCTGTTCTTAGCATTTTATCAATGTCAAATGTCTCAGCATTTTTATATTTTCAATTTTAAATTATATAGGTGGTTACGTCATGTCATACAAACACAGTTTTATTTTAATTTTATCTGTATTATTATTTGGATTAGCGGGAAGTGCCGTTTTTAATTATTATATCGATCCAGCGGGGATCTTTCGGACGAGCCAATATGAAGCCGGAATTGCCAATATAATTCTTAGCGGAAAAAATGCAGCTAATGTAGGTAATTGTGATGAAAGATTAGTACAAAAATACATTGTCGAAAATAGCAAAGATCAATTAGACGTTTTGGTTCTGGGTTCAAGTCGAACGATGCAAATTCATAGCTACTTATTCCCTCAAAAGAAATTTTTTAATAATAGTGTGTCTAGTGCTGCTTTGGAAGATGATATTGCTATCTTCGGAATGTATCAGAATAAAAAAATACTTCCTAAAAAAGTTATTATTGGGTTAGATCCATGGCTTTTAAATAAATATAATGGACGTATGGATTGGCAGTCTATTGCGAATGATTACAAAAATGCGTGTGGTTATATGGGGATAAGCTATTCTTCAGCAAAAGGAAAAACGTTAGAGCAAAGGATGTATAAAAAATATCTGGAGTTGATATCATTGCCTTATTTGCAGGCATCTTATCAAAATTGGAAACAGAGCAAAACGAAACAAAACACATATTATGAAACGACGGCAACTGACTTACCAGTTTCTATTAAGTTTGCGGATGGGGCATTAGGTTATCCAGCTGCGCAGCGCAATGTCACAGTAGAAGATGCAGAAGCAAAAGCTGTTAAATTGGCTGCGTCTAAACCAATAGAGTTCCTTGGTGATTTTAATGAAATGGACAAAGATTATCAGCAAGAATTTGAGAAATTTATTGCCTATTTACAATCTCAAGATATAGAAGTTGTTTTCTTTTTACCGCCCTACCATCCACTTGTTTATAATGTTTTGCAAATAAATCCTCAATATTCGGTCGCAAGAGAAACGGAAACTTACTTTAGAGATTTTGCCAAACAACACAACATTAGTGTATTGGGGTCTTACAATCCAGCTATCAATGGTTTATCTGCAGTTGATTTTTATGATGGTATGCATATAAAAACCGAAGCAGTCGATAGGGTTTTTAAATCTGGAATTCTAACACAATAAAATAGGACAATAAGCCTATTTTACTTCAGGGACACGTTTGCTATATTGTTAAAGGGTATAAATCAAAATTAGGTAAGAATATTAAGATTTATAAAGAATAAGTAAACTATTTGAATGAAAACCACAAAGGACTGTGGAAATAACAAGGGAATGTGCTGAACTATATAATAACACAATAGAAGGTTTGGCTGTTATTGTGCTTTAGGGTATACGCATAGACATTTGCTGTTTGGCAAGTGAACGTATACCTTTTTTGTTTTTTATAAAACGTCGCAGTAATATCTCAAATTCAAAGTATAATAAAAGGATTTTGTATTATACTGAAATAAAGTTTGTGCATCGTACATGTGTTATGTGTGCTTGCATATAGAAATATGTATAAAAATGATATCATTTTGCAAGGATTTGAATTATAACCGGAAAATTCATGCACCATAGAATTGAAATATGTTATAATACAAGGTATATTTATAATAAAATAAAATAAAATGAGATGGGAGTGTTTAATATCATTAAACGTTCTATATTGACAGGTTTGCTTGCACTGACATTCGCTGTGGCGAACTTTTCGTGTGCCTATGCTGCCCAAGAAGAAAAACCAGTAGAAATTGTAAATAGTGATCAATTTAAAATTGCTCAATTAGGAGCGGGACAATTGATTGATGAATACAGATTATCCAAGTATGATGTGATTAATGTAATGGTTATTGGATTTTCCAATGCATTTGGTGCTAGTAATAGCGGTAATAGTGCGGGGATATCGTCATCACAATCCGCCACTGCGACCGACACATTAGGCGCAAATGATATCATGATAGGACCGGATGGCTATGCGCAGCTTCCCTATGCTGGAACAGTTAAGCTTGCTGGACTTACCGTGAAAGAGGCAACGGCTGTTTTATCACAAAAACTGAGCGAATATATAAAGATTCCCAGCATGTCGGTGATGATTAAACGGTATGGACCGAGAAAAGTCTATGTTATGGGAGAAGTGAAAAAACCTGGAATTCAAGAACTTACGATTGATTCCATGAATGTTTATGCGGCGATTTCAGCAGCGGAAGGTGTAGCTACCCATGGCAGACCAAAGCACATTCAAGTTCTTCGTAATATTGGTGATACGATGTACTATAAAGAGGTCAATATGGATGCTTATGTAACAAAACATGATTTGGCACAGAACCTAAAGCTGGAAGATGGCGATATTGTTTATGTACCTACTTCAAATAAGATTGATTTTAAAGAAGATATCATGCCATATGTTACAGCAATTGCTTTGTATAAGACGTTGACAAATTAATTAGGGGAGAGTTTAACTTTTATGGATAAAGAAGCATCAATCGATTTACGAGAATTCATGCAAATCGCATTACAGCATAAAAAAATTATTGTTTCCATTATCGTTTTTTGTACGATGGTGGCAATGTTTACGGCATTTTTTATATTGCCAAAAACCTATGAATCAACGACCTTGGTTCGAGCAAAATCAGGGAGCAAACTGGATCTATCCGGTACCTCTGCGGCTATGGCAATGCTGGGAGGGGCTACAGCAGCTTCGCCTACTACTGTGTATATGGAACTTATGAAGAGTCGTGCTGTGCTGGATCCACTTATTCAAGATTTGGATATACCCGAAGGCAAGAAGGAAAATATGTCTGCAAAAAGTTTTTCTAAGAGTAACTTAGACATTAAAAATGTAAAAGGTACGGATTTGCTGGAAATTACTGCAAAAGGAAAATCACCGGAAGAAGCTCAGATGATTTCACAAAGAGTCGTCGATGGGTTTTTGAACCTTATGACACAGATGAATCAAAATGAACAATCTTTCATGGCGAAGTTTTTATCAGTACGTATTGATACGGCAAAAAAAACACTGGATGATGCTTCACAAAAGCTGGAAGATTTTAGTCAGAATAAAAAAATCTATGTTCCAGAAGAACAGGCAAAAGCTGAACTTGAAAGAATGACCGCGTTTGATAAAGCCTATGGTGATTTGAAAGTACAAGAAGAAAGTGCAAAAGCTCAATTTGATAGTACTACAGCGCAGTTGGGTCAGCAAAATGCAAAGCTCAAAGAATTTAATGTTGCCGATAATGAAACTGTACAAAAGATTCGCAATAGTATCATTGATAAACAAGTTGAGCTTGTGACATTAGAGCAACAATATCAAGAGAAACACCCGAGTGTCATTGCTGCCAAAGCAGAACTCACTGCGTTGCAAGCGAGTCTTAATCAAGAAGTTTCTGATTATGTGGCAGCTGGTACGGTTACGATGAATCCGGTACAAGCAGAAATTCTCAAAGGTAAAACACTTGCTGAAACCAATATTGCGGTAGCACAAGCCAGTATCAGCGCGGTACAAGCTATGCAAAATAAAACGGAAGGGGATATGAGTAAATTATCGGCTGACAGTTTGCAGTATATTAACTTGAAACGTGAGGTATCTATTGATGAAGAAATATATTTGACTTTGGTCAAAAATTTTGAAACAGCACGCATTCAAGAAACAATGGATAGTATGGATATTCAAATTGTCGATCCGGCAGATTTACCGAAAAAACCAACAGGACCGTGGAAATTGCTCATCACAGCAATTGGTGGTACGATCGGCCTTATGATTGCCTTCGGCTATACATTTGTATTGTATAATAAACGTCATTTATAAAAAACAAGGGCGAACATATGGTTTTCGCCCTATTGTTTTTTACGAGTAGGTTTAGAATAAGTTGAGATATGCAATTTTAGAGATGAGGTGTGAAGCTATGCGAAGAAGATTCCCTATGTCAAGAAAATTAATTTTGCTTTTTGGTGATATAGGCTTAATGGTGTTAGCAGCAATTATTGCGGCGAACCTAATTTTGGATAAAGATTTATTGAAAGTGAATATAAACCTATATTCGGGAATGGTTCCTATTATGCTAATTTTAATGGGGATTTTGTTTAATGTAAATGGACTTTTTTCGCTCGAAAGAAAGCGTTATGCCGAAATATTGCTTAGTTTAGCGGTGTCTTTTCTTAATTTGATGATTATTATGATGGCAATTAGCTTCTTTGTGAGAGAGTTTAGCTATTCACGTGGAGTATTGCTATTGTCGGTATTTTTGCAATTTATTATGATTGCTTTGTGGAAATACATTTTTTGGCGTATTGAATGCTCCTTACATAGTACAGTGTCGAAAGCTTTATTGATTGGAAATAATGAAGAATGTGAGCGTGTGTTTACTAGACTTAGAATGCAGCCTCAAATGAATTTGGAAATAAAATATATTTGTACAGATAGACAGCGGTGCAACTGGAAGAATGTCATTGATGAGATTGACCTTGTGGTAGTTTGTTCGGATTTGAAATTAAAAGAGAAGTCAGATATTGTTCATACTTGTAATATGAAGCAAAAACAGGTGCTTTTGATACCGGATATTTATGAGCTCTTTTGCAGTGGAGCGGAATTGCAAAAAATTGATGATATTCCAGTCTTTAAGCCACAACCATTGGTGCCTAGTTTAGAACAGCGTTCCTTGAAACGTATGCTAGATATTTTAATTTCTTGGTCGGTAGGGGTATTGGCTAGTCCCTTTTTCTTGATAACAGCGATTGCTATTAAGATTTTTGATCCGGGACCGATTTTTTATAGTCAAGTGCGAACTGGTAGAAATGAAAAAAAATTCAAAGTCTACAAATTCCGTACAATGCGTGTTGATGCTGAAAAGTTTTCTGGACCAATGATGTCGACAGAAAATGATCCGCGCATTACAAAATTAGGACGATTTATGCGTGCGACACGACTTGATGAATTACCACAGCTTTGGAATGTCATTGTTGGTGATATGAGCATAGTAGGGCCTAGACCAGAAAGACCATTCTTTGTGGAACAATTCAAAAAAGAGATACCAGAATATATCTATAGGCATAATGTAAAACCTGGGATTACTGGTCTAGCACAAGTCTATGGCAAATATAATACAACGCCGTATGATAAACTTATCTATGACTTAATGTATATACAAAAATGTAACATGTTAAATGATTTAGTAATTATTATACAAACAGTGAGAGTCTTGGCTACAAAGAGTGCTACGGAAGGTGTTGGATCTAATCAGAAAAACGTTAATTTAGATATCTATAAGATTAGTGATATTGGGACATTTAAACGTGGTATTTATAAATAACTACTTGTTTAATATGAATAAATGTCAAATGAAATTAAGTGAATTCAATATGGTGCATCAGTTGTATGCGCTTAGGTTCAGCATGATGTCTTTACTATAATTAAAATTTTTATTTTAGATATCTAGAATATTCTTTGTGATTACTTGTATTAAACAAAAAGAGAAATATGATCATTTTGCCAACAAATATTATAGATTATTGGAAATCAAAACAAACACATCAGTTTTAAGAATAAATAGAGCTACTTCGTATATTTGTTTGACGAATACGAATTATATGAGTATTGTATAGGGACAGTTCATCAATCAGTATGGCAGGCAGTATTTGCAAAATGAGGTAATCATTTGTCGTAGTTTTGCTCTTATTGAAACAATCCGTTTTCTTACTCCATCCTTATGAGGTTTTCAAATAGCTTGAGAATGCCAGATGTTATGCTCATTTTACGTTAATTAATTGGTGTGCTTATGAAATGACCGATCGTATGGCTTTCTTTTATACGAAAAAAATGAAGGACGTGCTATAGATAGGTCTAATTCAAGAAAAAAATAAAGTGAAAACGCAGTAAGATAGAATTATCATAAATCGTTTTAGAGTATACAAGTGTGAGAATGGGTTGTTTTTAAAAAAATCAAACTTCCATTCGATAATCAATAATCAGGCAAGATTATGCATTAATACCCTTCAAACTCAGTAGTGCGGAAAAATGGTGTAAATGTTCATAAAGCAATTGAATTCACATTGTGATATGAATGTATAATTAATGCTAATTAGATAAGCTTTTAAAATATTAATGTGTTTAATTCAAAGATATACCACTAGAAATTTATTTTTTAAGGAGTATTTTAATGGTTAAAAATATGTGGGATAAGTTCTTTATATTGTTTATGGCATTATCTCTTTTTTGTATAACAAGACAAGTTCCTTTTCAACAGTTAGGCGGACTCATAACTCCACTATATATCATTTCTCTAATATTTTATATTAGGAATATTAGAGAAAATATATATAGTGAAGAAAAATATATGCAACGCTGTATATTGATTTATGTAATGTTTTTTAGCATAATGTTTTTTTATGCCATTGCATTGGGAAACGAATTTTATTATGTTTTACAGACGTATGCGGTAATACTGCTTTTGATATTTGCATATTATATAAAACCAAATGAAAAAATTATAAGTGTATATATTTTTTTAGCATTATTACACGCTATTGTTTTGATTGGGCTGAACTACTTCTTTATTACTACTATGGTACATGAGAATTTTATAATAAGGGCAATTTTTAGTGAAAATGGATATGGCGGGGATGCATTTTTTGTAAATGATTATTTATGTAGAATTATTATTAAGGGAAATGAACTGCTCCCCTTGGCCATCATGCTTGTTGAAGTCCATTATGAAAAGATGAAAAAATACCTTTTATTATGTATTTTTATTTTTGCTACGATTATAGCGGGGAATTTCGGTTTTATTATGGCATTATTTATATTTTATATTTTATGGTGGATATATCAAAAAAAATATAAAACTATTTGTTGCGTTTTTGTAGGCTTACTTGTTTCTGGGAGTATTTTATCAACAGATTTATCGGAATATATATCGGGAAAGCAAGATAGTTCTTGGTCAGCGCGGATCGACCAAGTAAATGTTCTAGTAGATGATTTTGATACTGCATTTGATATTGTTGTAGGTAAAGGAATGGGGAATAATGTAAATGTAAGAGGGCAATATAGAGATTATAGCGGTCAACGGTATTATGAAGTTCAAGGAATGTACATTTTCAATCAAATAGGATTTATGGGAATGATTTTGGTAATATTCATGAATATTATTTTATCTGTTAATTATTTTAAAAGTATGCAGGCGAAAATAATATACATAGCTTATTTTTCATATGCCATAACGAATCCCTATATATTTAATATATTTCATTTGATTGTTATAAATGTTTTGGTGTCAATTCCAATAACAATAGATAAACGCATAGAACAGGAAGGATAAGCAATGGCAGATTTTTCAAGAAAAAACAATATAGTAGCAATTGTTGTAGTATACAATCCGGAGCTGGATTTGGTAACAGCCAATATTGATAATATTAAAAAGCAAGTTGATAAGGTTTTTGTGGTTAATAACAGTAAAAGAAATTACAGCTTTATCGATGTTGAGATAATTAATAATGGGGACAATTTAGGAATTGCTAAAGCTTTAAATATAGGTTTGACTTTCGCTATAAAAAATAAATTTAAATATGCTGTTCTTTTAGATCAAGATAGTAAAATAGATAAAAACATGGTTGAGTTTTTAATTGCTGGTCACAAAGTAGCAGGAAATGTTGCAATGACAGTACCTAAAGTTATTTACAATGGTATATCCTCCACGTATCCTAACAAAATGAGTAATACTCATTTTGTAAATTTTGCTATTACGTCAGGCTCTTGTATTAACTTAGAAATCATATCTAATATTGGTTTTATGGATGAATCTTTTTTTATAGATAGTGTAGACTTTGATTATTGTTTTAAAATTAAAATGAGTGGATATCATATTATTCAAATCAATAATGCTTTGTTATATCAACAACTTGGCAACTTAAAAGAATATAAAATATTGTGTTTCAAGTTTTATCCAATAAACTATGTTCCTATTAGACAATATTACATAGTACGAAATCGACTATACTTAGCTATTCGATATTTCAAACATAACCCCATGTTCTTTCTTAAATCCATTTTACGTATTTTATATAATATGTTTTTAATTATTATTTTTGAAGAGAATAAAGTTCAAAAATTGATATATATACAAAAAGGGATCATAGATTGTCTATTAAATCGAATGGGAAAATATAGTTGACCTGCAAATAGAAATTTTGGTTAAGAAAAATTTATTTATGTAAGAAGTTGTTTCTAAATTATTTGTTATGACAATGAGGATGATTTTGTATGTTATTAAATAGAAATTTAATGGTGATTTTATGAGTGATAAAAGATTTTTTGATAAATTAGCTGTTTTTGATTTGGATGATACTTTATACGATGGAAATTCACATTTATTAGTATTAGAAGCTTATTATGATACAAAATTGTTTAGGGGGCTTTTTTTTAGAGCTTTGTGGAAATTATTACCTAGTGCTCAAGTTAAGATACTATGGGTATTATATAATAAAATTCCAAATGACTATATTATAAACTTTGAAATAAAGTTTAAAGAAAAAATAATTCGGATTTTAAATAAAAAAAAGAAAGAACAATTTAAGATCCTTATTGTGTCGACAGCTCCTAATAAACTTATAGAAGTAGCGGCAAATAAATTGAACATAGAGTGGTTTCATGCAGAAAAAAACGGGAAATTGGAAGTTATAAAAAAAGAATTTATGTATGATTATTTATTTGTTTGTACAGATAATGAAACTGATTTAGATATTTTGCGAGTTGCAAACAGTCATGTTATATGTTGTAAAAAAACCCATAGAGAATTTTTTAAAAGAAATTTAGATGCGCCGCATTTTTGGGAGGATTAAAATGTTTTATTTACCGTTTGTATATGGAATATTTAGTCGTTGCCAAGGGCTTTTTTATAAAATAACATTTTTTGTAATAACAATCTTCCCTATATTGTATTTTGTGATTTTAAGCAATGATGAATATGTAAAAAATTTAATGATATTCAGTATAGCCTTTTTAGCAATCTATTCTGTTTATGAAATAGGTTACTTATTTAATGACATATATACTGTGAATTTTGAAAATAATCCAACATTTAGATTGGAAAATAAATATTTTGAAATAGTTAAGCAGCAATTTCCATTATTAATTGCTGTAAGAATATTTTATACGGTACTGTGTTTGTTTATACTGTCGTTATTTGAGGTATATAACTTAGAATTGTTTTATTTTTTAATAGTACTTTTAAATTTATCATATGCCATACATAATACATATAGAAATAAAATTAATATAATTACTATGTTTTTTATTGTTGGGTTAAAGTATGTGGCGATACCGGTTTTATTTTATCCGCTAGGGGATTATTTCACAGTATCTTTTATATTGATACTTATAATTCCTTTTCTTAGAAGTATAGAATATGCTTCTAAGAAAAAATTTGACATTGATTTTTTAAAAAAATTGAATGTTGATACTTTCAGAATAAGCTATTATAGCTGTATCGTGATACTGTGTTTTGTTCTTAGCTTTTTTTATCGGTATTTTTTATTTGGGGCATTTCTTGGAGGTGTGTTTTTATTGTTTAGGATAGGCATATTAATTATATTAAAAATACCTAATATAAAAAATAAAATTAACTATATACGAAAAATTAATAAAAATATATAAAAAGGATTAATGTTGACTCAGATATTGAAATATTAGGTAACTTGATATAGAATCTTTTTAAAGATCAAAAGATAATTTCTATCAATGAAAATGGGGAAATAACATTGCTTAATAATTGTTATTTACTAATAATTTAATATCTAATTATATCTTTTATAAGGTAGGTGGAACTGTGAAGTTTTCTGTATTATTATCGGTTTATAAAAAAGAAAAAAAGCAATATTTTCAACAAGCTTTAGAAAGTATTCTTAATCAAACATTGCTTCCATCAGAAATTGTAGTTGTCAAAGATGGTTACTTAACGACTGAATTAAACGAAGTATGTTTAACTTATGAAAGAAAACATTCTAATTTGATTCGTTTTGTGCAATTAGAGAAAAACCAAGGATTAGGAACAGCTCTTCGACTAGGTTTAAATTATTGCACATATGATATTATTGCGAGAATGGATACTGATGATATTGCAAGATCGGATCGATTTGAAAAGCAAATCAGAGAATTTGAAAAAGATCGCAATCTAGCTATTCTTGGTAGTGCCATTGAAGAATTTTCTACAATACCGACTGTCGTAAATACAATTCGTAATGTTCCGTTGTTGGATCAGGAGATAATCGAGTATGCAAAAAAAAGAAATCCATTTAATCATATGACGGTTATGTTTAGAAAAAAAGCAGTTTTATCCGTGGGAAGTTATCAGCCGTTTTATTCAAATGAAGATTATTATTTGTGGTTTCGCTTATTAAATAAAGGCTATAAAGCAAAAAATTTGTCCGAGTGCTTGGTTTCTGTTCGAGTTGATAAAAACTTTTTTAAACGACGTGGTGGAGTAAAATATTTTTTTCAAGAGATAAAATTGCAAAAAATATTTTATCAGAGTGGATTTATAGATTTTTTTGAGTGTATGCGAAATATAATCATACGTATGATTGCAAGAGTAGTTCCAAATATAATCAGGGAATGTTTATATAAAAAATATATGAGAAAATAATATCAAAGAAAAATGTTTCATAGAATGCAGAGGGAAAACTGAATCCGCTAGATCGGCTCGCCAATTTTTGTAAAGTTTACTTCAGTTCGTGACATTTCCATCTCAATGAAAAACTCTAGAAGTCAAGGGTACATCAGTGTGCAGAAATTTTTGCACACTGCAATGCCAAAAACACATGTAAGATAGAATTTTCTAGAACTGGTGGCTCCTAAAAGAATGAGGATGTAGGCATCCAGAATATATCGCCAACTGCCCCAATATCTGATGCAGTTAAACTTACGTGTCGGATTATAGTTGATATCTGCGTGATTAGTCAGGCAATAGTTGTTCTTGTGATGGTTGTATTCTTGATCAACGATGAGTCACAATCTGTTCCATAAAGGAAAGTTTGTTCGATGGTGCTATGCGCTAGCTGATGGGTAGACGTATTTCGCTGAATTTCTCAAGTGTTGTTTCATTCGTCAGGATGTTCCAGCTGTAATACTCAGCGTTACGAAAATAGTTGTTGGGTCCTTCTTTTACGGGTTTTTAAAATAGATGCAAGGGACATATATAAGTTGCGAATCCATAAAAATAACGCAATACAGAATCATGTATGTGTGTGATGGGTATAGCCACGAGCTCCCCAACCAGCATATAAATGGGGGAATCATCTAAAAGTAATAGGGAGCGTCGAAAGAGAGCGGTACCCTAGGAGGCCCACGTCGATTTACCGATGTCAAGAAAAATAATACCTTATATGAAAGACAAAGCCGAGAAATGAATAACTATACAAAAATTAGCGGAGATTATTCAAAGAATCATAAGGAAAATAACTCTAACAAAATGGAGATGGTTTTCTTTCAATATATCCTGTTTAGTTACGACTTTAATATACTAGGAGATTGGAACAGTCGTTGGAATTATTAGTTCGGTTAAATCAAACTGTTAATTCTATTATTGTAGGTGAAGATGTTTTCATTCAGTTGTTTTTGTCGTGTATACATATATATTTTAAACGAACATAAATTGAGAAGTCAGGTGCTTAGTTATATGAAAAAAAATGATAAAAGAGTATTATTTATTCATATACAATTTTATGAATATAATAAGAGAATACAAGATAAGATATCTGAACTAGGTTATAGTGTGGACTGTTTTTGTGAAGATCCTGAGTTAGGGATCTTAGATAAAATTATTCAAAAACTCAAACCGAATCATATTTCTATAAAAAGTGAAAAAATGCAGAAATGCTTTATTGATATCTTGGAAAAGAAAAAAATCGGATATGATTATATATTTGTTATAAAAGGTGAAAAGTTAACAAAGCAATTTTTACTAGAACTAAAGGAACTTAATCCTAAAGCAAAATTTATAGAGTATGTGTGGGATGATGTTGCGCGAATAGCCAATTTTTTTGTTAATCAAGATATATATGATGAAATTTACAGCTTTGATAAAAAAGATGCAGAACAATATGGCTTGAAATTTTTACCGTTGTTTTTCTGTGATGAGTTTAGGAATCACGACGATGAAAAAGATATAGGTGTTTATTTTTCCGGCTGGGATCACTCTGATAGACGGCAATTGCTTGAAAAAATCATTCCTGTGCTCAAAAAAAACAAAATAAGTTTTTATTTTCATCTTTATGCTGGTAAATGGCAAGCATTAAAAGAAAAAATAAAAAAAGGAGATTTTAGCAAAGAACCTGACTATATTAAATATAATAAGCTGCCTTTAAAGGAAAATGCAAAATTAACCTTAAGGAGCCGAATCTTAATTGATATTCAGCATCCGACACAGCATGGTTTGACAATGCGGACTATAGAGGCATTGTCCGGAAGGTCTAAGCTCATTACTACCAATCGAGATATCGTAGAATATGATTTTTATAGATCTGATAACATTTTAATAATAGATAGAGAAAATTTAGTCATAGATCCAGAATTTCTTAAGAAACCTTATGCAAATATTTCAGCAGAAACAGTTGAGCGATATTCATTGTCCAATTGGCTTAAAACAATCTTGGATGGAAAAGAGTGTGGAAATGATAAAATTTATGATTAAAGCTTATCAGTATGGAAATCATTTTGGCGAAAAGATAGCGCGGCTAAAAACTATATTTTGGTATCAACATTTCTTTGGTAAAGTAGGAATGCATTGTGTTATATTTAAACCGCTTCGGTTAATAAATCCGCAAAATATATATATTTGCGACACTGTGCGAATATATAAGGATAGCCGTATAGAAACTATTGAAAAATGGGGTGATGTAAAATTTCACCCTAAAATAACAATTGGTGAGGGAACATCAATCGAGCAACGTCTTCATTTGATATGTGCTGAAAAAGTGGAAATAGGAGCAAATGTTGTTCTTTCAGCGGATGTTATGATTACTGATAATAATCATGAATATAAAGAAATAAATAGAAATATCATGCAACAATCATTACTTGTAAAAGAAACAGTCATTGGAGATTATTGTTTTGTTGGTATGGGGACAAAAGTTATGCCGGGAACAAAATTGGGTAAAAATTGTATTGTGGGTGCTAATTCCGTTGTGATGGGAGAGTTTCCGGACTATTCGGTACTTGCAGGCAGCCCCGCGCGGATTATCAAGCGATATGATTTTGAGGTTAAAAAATGGAGAAGAACAAATAATAGAGGAGTGTTTTTAAATGACAGGCAATAGAATATTGATAACAGGTGGTTCTGGATTTATTGGCAGTAATTTAGCAAGAAAACTTATTCATAAGGGGTATAAAGTTCGAATTCTTGACAATATGTCACCACAAATACATGGGGAAGATTACCAAAAATCCGAATTGTACAGATCGATTAAAGATATTGCAGAAATAGTAATAGGAACAGTTTGTGATAGACAGACATGGATTAATGCGATAAAAGACATTGATGTCATCGTTCATTTAGCTGCAGAAACTGGCACCGGACAGTCTATGTATGAAATAGAACAATATACAAAAGTTAATATTACAGGAACATCGCTATTGTTGGATATATTAACGAATGAAAAACATTCTGTAAAAAAAATAGTTATAGCTTCATCACGCGCAATTTATGGTGAAGGGAAATATCATTGTTCTGAACATGGAGATGTTTATCCTACAGCGCGACTAGATGAAGATATGCAAGTTGGACATTTCAATGTAAAATGTCCGATATGCAATAAGGATGCGGAACTGATGGCTACTGATGAAGCTTCAAAAATTCATCCGACATCTGTGTATGGCGTGACTAAAAAGACTCAGGAAGAATTATGCATGCTTGTTGGGAGGTCCATAAATATACCAGTTGTTGTATTCCGCTACCAGAATGTATATGGACCAGGGCAATCACTTAAAAATCCTTATACTGGTATTTTATCTATTTTTTCAACACGGATTAAAAATGAAAATGATATTAATATATTTGAAGATGGGAAAGAAAGTCGAGATTTTGTTTTTATTGATGATGTGGTCGATGCAACAATATTGGGTATTGAAAAGGATGAAGCGAACTTTTTGTGCTTTAATGTAGGAACTGGTGAAGCAACTGATGTCTTGACTGTAGCAAATACTTTGATTGAGAAAATTGGCAAGCATGTAAAGCTGCATATTTCAGGAAATTATCGCTTAGGTGATATACGAGATAATTATGCGGATCTCAGTCTGATAAAAAATAAACTTGGGTTTGAGCCAAAGGTTAATTTCGCAGAAGGAATAGGTGGATTTGTTGACTGGGTTGAAAGCCAAGAAATCGAAGAAGATAAATATGAGGTATCCATCGCAGAAATGCAAAAAAAAGGGTTATATAAGTAAGCATGACTATATTAGTGTATTGCTATATTGACTTTTAAATAAATCTAAATCGAATTTTCACACTAGCAGTACATAATTTTAAATATTAATGTGCAGCTACACTAGTTAATATTAAAACAATTGAGTAGGGGAAAAAAAGTTTTAAATATATTTTTTTAAGTTATCGTTTTTTTAGATAGTGAGGATATTTAACTATATAGATCCTTTTGAAATTGGGGAGGTGCCCGTTATGTTTGCTCGATACAATGATTATTACATCATGGATTGGATGTTTTGTTGTGACATCTCTAATTTTCAGCAATGAGCAAAGCTGATGAATATTCCGCGCTGAAAGAGCATAGTTAAAATAAGCAATATGCTAGTCAGAGCCGTCTTATCAAGATGGACATTCCCTAAGAAATCCTTGCGTTGCTTTCTCAGTATAGACTGCATGTAGGCTAGTGTTTCAAGAGCCTGACACGCGCCAGTGTTGCGAAGCACTCTTGACATGCTGTCTACATGCAGTAGCCTACCAACAGCAAAGCAAGGATTTAGATGTACACGATACAGATACATGATCCGTTAAAATCTGATGATTTGATCTTTTAATTCAGGTGGATATGTATAGCAGATTGAGTGGCTCTCTCTAGAATATTTTTTGGCTCCTTAAGTGCGGAATGCTCAGCTGAAGAAGAACGTTAGAAATTAGGTTGTCTTCTATAATTATAGAGTGATAAAATATTCAAAAGAAAAAATGTGTATGGAGTTCAGAAATATTAGAAATTTTTGGGCTTGTGCTTGCATTTATCTTGCAAAATGTCTAAAAATATTTGTGTGTATAGATGAAGCTACTTAAAGAAGGTCACTTTGAAAATTCCATTGATGAAATAGAAAGGATTGCATAATTAGATGTTGTTGAACGATTTTCGTGGATTGAAGGGGCAGTTTGATAAGGTGAATTTTATTGGACTACATGACTTCAAAATGGGTATGGCTATGAATGTGCCGATTGGCGTGAGAATGCGTGATTTTCCAGCGGGCTATTCAGGAATTTTATCTGTTTTAAAATCACTTATTGGTGAAATTTTTTCTCAAGATTATTATTACAGTTATGAGCATGATAATGCATCAAAGATTTTATTTCTATTTTCACACAGCTATATTATTCGGGAGGATCATAGAGTAATGTTTTTTAAGACGGCTAATTTGTTGCCAGTTCGTGATGTATTAGAGGCACATCACTGTGGACGCCGTATAGATTTTTCTTGGAGCAGTTTTCTTCTTTTATTTTATGTGATGATTTGGTTTTGGCAGATCAGGTATATTAAGTTATCGCTAAAGGATAGACTTTATTATATAGGGAATTTGGTCTGGGGAAAACGTTGGGCTAGAGAATTATATAAAATAGATTTCAATGGTCAATACAACTTACTGGTTACGCTGTGTGATGCTCATATGGCTGATAATATGGCAACGCAGCTTTTTAAAAAATACAGAATCATGACGGCTACGCTGCAACACGGATGGTATTCTATGACTATTCCAAAGGCTGATTCATTTCGTGATATTAATTTGGGCTTAGAAGGTATGGTTAGTGATAAATTTCTGTGTTATGGTGAGTATAGCAAACAAGGTGCTGTGGTCAGCGGTATAGAGTTGAATAGAATTGTCTGTCTTGGTAATCCCCAATTTATAGATATGAACAAACGTTACCAAACTTGCCCAAAAAAAATATTTTGCTTATTATTGTCGCGTAGCCTTGAAGCTGGAACTGGCTATGATTTTATCGCTAATAATCGTGAGATGATAGAAATTGCCAATGAAATTTGCTTGAAGATGAAAATGAAATATATCATAAAATATCATCCAGGTGAAGATAAGGCTGAAACTGATCTATTGTATGGTAAGAGTATCAAACAAGAATTTTTACATGATCAATATTGGAATACTTATCCATTGATAAAATTAGTTGATAAAGTAGATTTCAGTATTACAGATGGAATATCAACCACCTATCTTGAGATGCTTTATATGCGTCAACCGAGTTTTCGATATATCAAGCATTTTGATACATTTACTAAGTTTGCATGGGGAGGTTTTATGGACAGTAGTGAGGTGCTAGTGTTGATAAAAATGCTTGATTCCCAGCCCGAAAAAATCCATAAACATATAGAGTCTATGGTTGAATTTGTTTATGGTGGAGGAGATGTAGGCGCGCATTATAAGAAGTATTTAAAGACGTTCATGTAATTATTGTGAAAGGGAATTTATGTTATGGGTTATAACAATAAGAGCATATCTGCAAGCGCATTTATCAAATCAGTAGCTAAATTTTCAGTTTCTTCTTGGATTAATTTTGTTGTGGGGATTGCTTCTGTGATGATAACAACGCGAATGTTTTCCCCAGATATATATGGTGTGCTGAATCTTTTCAATAGTGCTTCAAATGTGTTTTTAGGAATATCTTGTCTTGGGCTAGATGGAGCCTTTATTCGTTTTTATAATGATCCGCCATTAGGCTGGGATGTGAGGCAGCTTTTAGGAAAATGTTTGATCATTGCTATTGTTTTTTTCATGGGGTTAACTGTTTTTGGGTTGTTCTTATTTTATGTGGACATTTCAAATAGTTTATTTCATCGGGTTAGTTTTTACTTAACTGTACTTTTATCTATAAATGTGCTGTCTTTAATGGTATTGCAATTCTTTTCTTCTTGTTATCGTATGGCTAACGATGCTAGGAATTTCACTATCCAAAGTGTTCTTATACAAATATTTTCAAGATTATTCGTTGTTAGTGCTGCTTTAATTTCACCTACAGTGGATGTAGTACTAACTATGAATACGATTGGTCTTTTTATTTTAATGATTATGTATTTTTTTCTTCAGAGAAAAACCATATTGCCAAGGAAAATAATTTGGTCATTTAATGACTTTGGGAAAGTCATTAAATTTGCAGTGTTTTCTTGGCCAGAATCAACACTTGTATATCTTAGTGCGTTCTTGATTCCTTTCGTTATTACTACACAGCTGGACAGTTATGCGCTGGGAATTTATGCTTCGGCCGGTTTCTTTGTTTCTACTTTTGCGGTTATCCAAAGTGGTTTCCGTACATACTGGGCTTCCTTTATGTATGCTCACTATAAAGACGAACAAGCAACTATAATTAGCGTCCATGCTTATGTGATGCTTTTTATCATTCTATTATTGGGGGGATTTATATTATTCCAACATGGTGTTTATCTGCTCATTGGCGGTGAATACCATGCCAGCAGAGTTTTTTTTACGTTGGTATTGGTAGATCCTCTGCTTATGCTTCTTGATCAGACCACGAATTATGGTATTGCCATTGTGAAAAAAAATCATCTCAGCTTGTTGAAATTTATTATTGCTGTAGTTATAAACATTAGTGGTGCATGGCTGCTTCTTCCAACAATGGGTATTTGGGGAGCTGTTATTGCTTCGGCTTTTGCTGCAGTTGTACGATTTATTCTTGGCCTATATTTAGGTCAGAGATATTATCGAAGCATTCAGAGTTTAAAAAAGACTGTTTTTGGTACGTTGATGATTCTATTGTTAGCTATATCTAACTGCTGGTTTGTCAATGACTATTGGATGGAATGCAGTATTGTATGTGGCGTATTCTTATTGGTAGCAATAGTGTATATAAGAGACTTACATAACATGGTTTTGTTTATCAAGGCACGTTTGTAAATAGCACAGGTAGCTAGTACAAGTGAGCTACTATACTGATTAAAACAAATTAAAAGATTATCTTCATACAAAAATGCGCAACTTTAATAACTCAACTTTCCCAGCAAAAATTAGCAAATAAAGCCTGAACAAATCTGGTCTGGGAGGTAACCCAATCCTTTAATTTACTTTTTATGGTTTCCGTGTTTTCGGCGGCAAAACCATTGGCATTCTCAATAAATAATTTCATCAAACTTCTAAGTGCGTCAACGAGTTCCATATCCTGTATGTCCTCGCACAGTTCTTCCGCAAAATACCTTAAATGCTAAAATATCTATACTACAGTCTTAAAATTGTGCTATTCTAAAAATAGAAAGTCATTGTATCATCGAGGAGGAATGCATCATGGAAGCGACATCTTCAATAGATTTAGCGAAGTTTTATCCAGATGATTTAGTGATTCTTGCGGTAGAAGAAAAAGTGGACAGTGTCATCCTTTATATGCAGTCTAAGTCGACTGAATTTATCTGTCCATGCTGTAATTCAGTATCACATGTCCATCACGGAACTTACCATCGTCGTGTTCAGAACTTGCCGTTATTTCAGAAAACTGTTTGGTTGTATCTCAATGCATATCAGCACACTTGTGAAAACCCAGTTTGTAAGGTTCATTCTATGGTAGAAACTTTTCATAACTTCCTGCACTTTAAGAAACGGATGACGGAACGCTGCTGAGATTTTATTTGTTTGCTCGCTCTTAAAACCAGCTGTGAAAGTTGTGCTAAAACATGCCAATATCTTGGTATTCGTACCAGTGGAGACAGTAGCATTCGTATGCTTATGACTATGCTAAACATAGTCCGATCCCCATTGCCGGTGCTTGTTTGGTGTTGATGATTTTGCCTACAAGAAAGGGCAGAGCCACTGTACCGTTATTGTTAACAAGCAAGTTAGGATCGTTACCCGTGACAGAGCCAGTGCATATGCAAAAGCGATAGCAGAAGAGTTACCCGATGCGAGGCAGATAGCTGATCGATTCCATTTGCATCAAAATCTTATGTCGTGGGTCAAAGATGTTTTAGCCGAAAACTTGCCGGTGCATATGAAAATTCCCAATATACTTTGTCAGATGCAGCAACAACAAGTTCATGAGGTGGATCGATATCCTATAGCTTTTGACTCGAAAAAAAATGAGGATATTGTACCAGATTCGGATAGCATATATTCAAAAAACGAGTTATTGCGCCGTAAAGTTTACGAGGAAATCCGGCAATTGTATGATGCTGGATATTCCTCAAGAAAAATAGCCAAACTATTGCAGGTTTCAAGAAACACTATCAGCAAAGTTCTCCATGGTGACATAAATGAGTTATGCCGTAATAGTCGTGCTTTAATGTTTGATAAGCATCTGGCAGAAATAATAAAGGGCATCAATGCCGGACATACTGGAAAAGCCATATATCAAGAGTTGAAATCAGATGGTAAAGATCCGGGAGGTATATCAAATTTCTATGTGTATTTAAAGCATATAGCAAAAAATCTTGGTCTCACATTGAAAAAGTTCAGACATCAGCCAGTGCTGCTTCCTGATAATACCGTCCCAGAAAATGATTTTGATTATCTTAAACGAACGGGTGTATTTCAGTACTTATGGAATGAAAGCGAATTAACAGAAAACCGCCGTAAATATCTTTTTGAAAAATATCCGGTTGTGCCAGAGTTGAGGAAGCGTATTTGGAATTCCGTGAGATATTTATTCGTAAGAATCCATCTCTTCTATATCTGTTCATAGATAATTGCCTTGTTTCGTCCATGCCTAAGCTTGTTGCTTTTGCAAAAGGGTTGCAGCAAGATATTGAAACGGTGGAAAAGGCTGTAACCAGTGATTTAAGCAACGGATTTGTCAAGGTACCAATAACAAGATTAAGATGGTCAAACGGGTTATGTATGGACGATGCGGAACTCGTTTGTTGAAAGCAAAGCTTATTCATCAATCGCTGATGAACAATTACGGCTAGTTGCGGAAGAACCTCCATATAGTTCGTAATATTCACCAGTGTATGCCGCAAAGAAGGCATGTCTTTTTTCTTCGAGGGAGTTATTGGGATTTTGGTTAATCTCATATATTTGACGACAACTTGATACAAATGCTCTTCATCCGAAAATGGTTCCAGCGGCGCCAGATGGCGCAAAAATACGAAAGGTGACTGAACTTTGGGACGTCCATTCTTCAGATAGTCAATGATCGTCCAACCAACATCCGGCAAAAGAGGCAAATTGATTTCTTTAGATGTTTTCGACTGCATAATACGATGCGATTCTCCTGCCACTTCAAGTTGTCCCGTTTCAGATGCTTGATATCCATTGATCGGAGACCTAGGCGAGTGACCAGAAGAAGCATGACGGAGTCTCTTTTTCCGGCGGGATTGCCTCTGTCAATGATTTCGAGCAACCGAGTGACATGTTCCGGCGTCCAAACGGAAGGGATTCTGTTTTGTTTTCTGGTATTGACGGATGGAACGGTTCACGATAAATGTTGCAAATAAAGGGAGTTGTTGTGAAGAAACCGTAAAAATGAACGCAGCGCACAGAGATTCAGCTCAATCGTTTTGTAACTATATCCTAGCAAAGTATTGATGTAGTCGGCTAAATGTTTGGGGCTCATATCTGCAACATGCCTAATTTCATGCGATTCCAGGAAGCTTAGAAATTGTTCGTTGATTTTCCTGTAGTGGTCATTTGTCACTTTGGAGTATTCTTTTTGTTGGCAATGCTTACATACTGCTGCTGTAAGTCCTTGAATTCATTATTTGGCAGGAGTTCTTTCTGTTTGTAGTACCGCCGTAAAATGCTATCATGTTGCTGGAAGTCGCCAAGCATACGGATCTCGAAATACGTTAATGATCGATTGTGTTAACTTGCCGGATTTTTCTAATTTAAGAAAATTATATTCTTTTTCCAGAAATCGCATGCCTATGTCTTCTTCAAAGTGATCCACTTCTTCGTTTGTGAAAAATGTTGCGATGCGTTTCCACATTCTTCGGTAATACTTGACTGATTGCTCATTGTAATGCAGACGGTACAATTCAGTTTCGAGACGAGCGATTAGATCTTGTAACGGCAGATTATTCATTAGTATTCCTCCCCAATATGTAGGGAGATCGTTGTTTTGATCTCCCTACATATTTTGGTCTGCGGTATTATCCAGAGTAAATAGGGAATTTATCCGTAATTATCACACTGTTTGCGAGTTTACTTTGGATAAGGCGGAGTAGTGAGTCCTATACTGGCTAATCTGTTTTTGCATTATGCATTTGACGAATGGGTAACCCGAAATCTTAAAAGTGTGCGCTTCTGTGAATAATACACCGCCAAAACGTCATCGTTCCGCCACTGGGAAATCATCAGCACGTTTTTAGGAAACCAATAGTCCGGATTTTGGAAACCGTGAATCCGGAGCAGGAAATCAACTTTAACGCCCTTAATAATATACACGCACATACATAATTGTGTGATTTTATTAAGGGAGGATCAGATTATGACCAAGTATCGGGAAATCATTGGGCTCCACAGTTTAGGCATTAGCCAGCGAGATATCGCTGGCAGCTGTCAGTGTTCTACGAAAACCATCTCCAAAGTTTTAAAACGTGCTAAAGAACTTGTTCTTGTATGGCCGTTGTTTCAAGACATGACGGACGAAAGACTTGAGGAGCTATTCTTTCCGCGGTCTCCAGTCGATTCCAACCGGAGATATCCGGACATGGAATATATCCATAAAGAATTGGCACGCAATGGCGTATCCTTAAAACTTCTCTGGAATGAGTACTGTGAAGAATGTCATCTTCTTCATCAAAGTCCTTTCATGTACACACAATTTTGCTACCATTATCAAAAATTTGCGCTGAGCAAAAATGCTGGTATGCATATTCCAAGGAAGCCCGGCGACTCTATTGAAGTTGACTGGGCTGGACAACCAGCGCAAATCATTGATCGAGATACTGGCGAAATCATCAAGGCATATATTTTTATTGGTGCCTTATCTTACAGCCAATACGCATATATCGAGGCTTGTCTGAACCAAAACCTTGAGACCTGGATTGCTGCACATAACCACATGTATGCATTCTTTGGTGGTGTTCCCAGAATCACCATCCCAGATAATTTGCGTGCAGGCATCAATAAGGCTGCCAAGGGCTATGAAGATCCAGTCATCAACAAAGCGTATCATGAGATGGCAGAGCATTATAATCCAGCTATTATACCCGCTCGCATACGTAAGCCCAAGGATAAACCAAATGTTGAAGGCGCTGTCAAACTTGCGGGTCTCTGGATCATTGCGGCTCTACGCAATATGAAATTTTTTACCATCGTGGAGCTGAATCGTGCGATTGAATGCAAACTACGTAATTACAACGACAAACCTTTCCAAAAAAAGTCTGGCTGTCGGAGCAGCCTTTTCAAAGAAGAACAACCTTTTCTTACACCACTGCCCCCGACGCAGTATGAGATTTCACAATGGAAAAAGGCTACGGTTAGCTTCAACTATCACATTTCTGTGGATAGAAATTACTACTCATGCCCATACGAATACATCCATTGCTCTGTCGATGTACGAATGACGAAGAACATCGTTGAAATCTTTTACAAGAATCATCGGATTGCTTCTCATCCGCGTATTGCTGGCAATCAAAACCATTACAACACACTTCCAGAACATATGCCGGAAGATCATAAACAATATCTGCAATGGGATGCAAAAAGATTTACTCTTTGGGCTGAAAAAATAGGCATAAATACCGTTGCTGCCGTAAAATCTATTTTGTCTTCTCGAAAAGTTGAGCAGCAAGCTTATCGTAGTTGCATGGGACTCCTGCAGTTATCAAAGAAATACTCCAATAAACAGCTGGAAACCGCTTGTCAGAAAGCATTGAATTATTCACCCAATACTAGTTTCAAGAGCATAAAAACAATTTTGGAAAACCAAAAAGATGAACCAGAACCTGTAAAAGAAGAACCAGCTTATGGCTATGTCCGTGGCGCTGAGTATTACAGGAGGCTGGAACATCATGACAAATGAAGCAACACTTGAGAAACTCATCGAAATGCGTTTGACTACAATGGCTGATGCCTTACGCCAGCAGCTAGCGGATAGCTCCATGGAGCAACTTTCCTTTATAGAACGGATTGGGCTCATCGTTGACCGAGAATACACCAGTCGTAAGAACAACCATTTAAAACGCCTAATCAAGCACGCAGATTTTGATCAGACACAGGCCAGCATCGCAGATATCAACTATGCTCCAACACGTAAACTCAACCGTAATCAGATATTAGATCTGGCAAGCTGCCGCTATATTCCGGATGCCTACAACCTCATTCTTTTAGGCGCTACCGGTTCTGGAAAATCCTATCTCGCATGTGCGTTTGGTGTTGAATCCTGCAAAAACTTCTACACTGTGAAGTATCTCCGGCTCCCAGAACTTTTCATTGAGATGGAAATGGCACGAACCGAAGGAAATTTTACTAAAATCGTCAAGCAATACGCAAAATATAAGCTGCTCATCCTAGATGAATGGCTGCTGATCAAACTGACGGAAGTTCAGGCTCGGGACTTATTGGAGATTATCCACGCCCGTCATAAGCATGCTTCAACCATTTTCTGTTCCCAATTTGCTCCAGCTGGCTGGCATACAAAGATTGGCGAGCCTACCTTGGCGGATGCCATTCTTGACCGCATTGTTCACGACTCATACACGATTGAAATTCATAGTGATGGTATAAATATGCGTCACGAATACGGACTTAAGCAGAATCTTTAAATCTGTTCTGACGGTTTCCAATCGCCGGAATAAAGATTTCCACCGCCGGAAGAGTGTTTTTCAAACACCGAAATATTCATTCTGTCGTTATGCAGATGATGGTGTAATTCACTGTAAAAGCCATAAACAGGTTGAATATATATTGCATAAGATAGGTGAATGCTTTCATGAATGTGGGCTTGAATTGCATCCTGAAAAGACGAAAATAGTATATTGCAAGGGTGTGAATCGGCAAGAAGATTATCCCTATATACAATTTACTTTTTTGGGATATAAATTTAGACCTCGTAGGGCAAAAGATAAATATGGAAGATTATACGTAAATTTCTTGCCGGTAGTTAGCCGGGATGCACTTCGAAACATGAGACAAACTTAAGACGCTGGCATGTGCAACTGAAATACGATAAAGAACTGGAAGACCTTTCTTTTATGTTTGATGCTGTATTAAAAGGATGGAATAACTATTATGGTCGATTCTACCCATCCGAAATGTCCGTGATATGGAATCACATGAATGACTATTTAGTTCGATGGATGAGACGGAAATATAAGCATCTTGCACGGCATAAAACAAAGGCAAGGCAAAAATTAGCAAAACTGGAAAATTCAAATACAAAATCTTTTATACACTGGAAATTGGGATATGTTTCCAAGGCTGGATAATGGGAGTCGGATGAGCTGAGAGGTTTACGTCCGTTTCTGCGAGGGGCTGAGGGGGGAACTCCCTCGGTCTACTCACCCCTACTTGCTTGAACCAGCGAAAGGTACTTATTTTTACCTGTATCTGATTTTAGATATTTTCAGCCGAGAAATTGTCTGCTGGGAAGTATGGAATGAAGAGTCAGTCGAACATACAGGTCAGCTTATCCAGCGAGCGACAATGGCACAAAATATTATGAGAGAAAGAAAAATCCCTTTTGTTTTACACTCGGATAACGGCAGCCCGATGAAAGGTGCTTCCATGCTAGAAACCTTATACCAATTGAGAATTACGCCATCCCGAAGTCGTCCAAGAGACAGTAATGACAAACCCTCTACTGAGGCAATGTTCCGAACGTGCAAATACTGTCCAGATTATCCTGTAAAAGGCTTTACAACGCTTGATAGTTCAAGAGGCTGGGTGAAAGATTTTGTCGACTGGTATAACAATAAGCATAATCATAGTAGAATTAAATTTCTTACGCCACATCAGCGTCATAGCGGTCAAGGCGAAGCCGTTTTGGAAAAGCGGAATCAGGTTTATGAAGCTGCTAAAGCAAAAAATCCAGAACGTTTGGCACGGCAGACAAGGGATTGGTTGATTTCAAATGAAGTGTGGCTAAATCCAGAAAAGCAGGAAAAAGAACTTTATAAAATAGGTATTTAATGCGACAACTAGTTTGACATCTACCGATATTGAGGAAAGAATTAAAGAAATTATAAGGAATAGAGAAATGGTGGATTTATGAATAATATGATATTATTTATCGCTACTGGTTTTGGATAAGTTTGTTTGGTAGTTAAAAGAAATTATGATATGATTATGATGTGGTTTTAAATGAATCATGTTTTTAAGAAGTAAAAGCAAAATAAAATTAAATCGTTTGGAGTGGGTTCAATGTTTAATGATAAGTCGATTTTAGTTACAGGCGGGACTGGTTCGTTTGGCAAAAAGTTTATTAAAATTTTACTGGAAAAGTATAATCCGAAAAAGGTTATAGTTTTTTCACGTGATGAATTGAAACAATTTGAGATGAGTCAGACATACAATCAACATTGTATGCGTTATTTTATTGGTGATGTTCGTGACGAAGCAAGGCTGAAGCAAGCCATGTACCAAGTAGACTATGTTGTTCACGCAGCAGCGTTAAAACAAGTTCCAGCGGCAGAGTATAATCCTATGGAATGTATTAAAACCAATATTTATGGTGCACAGAATGTGATTAATGCATCAATTGCTTGTGGTGTGCAGAAGGTTATTGCTTTATCTACCGATAAAGCAGCTAATCCGATTAATCTCTATGGGGCGACAAAGTTAGCTTCTGATAAATTATTTACGGCAGCAAATAATTTGGTGGGGAATCGTCCCACAAGATTTTCTGTAGTTCGGTATGGGAATGTTGTGGGGTCACGTGGATCGGTGGTTCCATTTTTTCAAAAGTTATTAAAAGATGGAATTAAAGAACTTCCAGTAACAGATGCGAGAATGACGCGATTTTGGCTTAAATTAGAAGATGGTGTGGACTTTGTCTTGAAAAATTTTGAGCGCATGCAGGGCGGAGAAATATTTATCCCCAAAATTCCTTCTATGCGTATAATGGATCTTGCAAAAGCAATTGCGCCGGAAATGCCAATAAAAATTATCGGAATTCGCCCTGGAGAAAAATTGCATGAAATTATGTGTCCATCCGATATCTATTATGAAACGTTAGAATTTGGAGATCATTATGTTATAATGCCTTCTACGAATTTAGGGATGGATTATACTCACAATCAATTGGGTGAAAAAGGCTTGCCAGTAAAAGATGGATTTGAATATAATTCTGGTACTAATCCTCATTTTTTAACTGTAGATGAATTGAAAGAGATGAATTAATTATGATATTTTATGGAAAACAAGATATAAATCAAACAGATATAAATCAGGTTATAGATGTATTGAAATCTGATTTTTTGACACAAGGTCCAATGATTGAAAAGTTTGAGAAACGTGTAGCAAAATATTGTGGTGCTCAATATGCTGTAGCTGTAACTAATGCTACATCGGCATTGCATATTGCTTGCTTGGCAGCGGGTGTTGGTAAGGATGACATCCTTTGGACTTCGCCGAATACCTTTGTAGCTTCAGCAAATTGTGCTCGCTATTGTGGTGCAGAAGTTGATTTTGTTGATATTGATTCAGCAACATATAATATAAGTGTTGCTGAACTGGAATTGAAACTTAAAAATACAGAAAAAAAACCAAAAATAGTTGTGCCGGTTCATTTTTCGGGGCAATCTTGTGATATGGAACGTATATATGAGCTGGCCCAACAATATAGCTTTATCGTGTTGGAAGATGCTTCACATTGCATTGGGGGCAACTATAAAGATAGTAAAATAGGTTCATGTAAATATTCAGATATGACTATTTTTAGTTTTCATCCTGTAAAAATCATTACAACGGGTGAAGGCGGGATGGTTTTGACGAATAATAAAGAATTATATCAGAAATTGCTGTTATTTCGCAGTCATGGTATTACGCGAGATGAAGCACTCTTACAAGGCAAATCAGATGGTCCTTGGTATTACCAGCAAATAGACTTAGGCTTCAATTATCGAATGACTGATATGCAGGCAGCATTAGGATACAGTCAGATGGATCGTTTGGATGAATTTGTTGCTAGGCGCAGATACTTGGCTAAGCGATATAATGAGTTGTTGCAAAACTTACCATTAACGTTGCCATATCAAGCTGCTGGAACAAATTCGTCGTGGCATCTTTATGTAGTACGGTTAGATTTTGGTAAAATAAAATTGTCTAAAAAAGAATTTTTTGTGCAAATGAAAGAAAAAGGTATTGTTTTAAATGTACATTATATTCCGGTACATATGCAGCCGTATTATCAGCAGCTTGGTTTTAAAAGTGGTGATTTTCCTGTTAGTGAGCAGTATTATGAAGAAGTTTTTACGTTGCCGCTTTATTATAGTTTGACGGATGAACAGCAGGGGCAAATTGTAGAGGCATTACAGAAGGTTTTGCAATGCGCAGTATAGCAATTATAACAGCACGCGGTGGTAGTAAGCGTATTCCTCACAAAAATATAAAAGAATTTTGTGGCAAGCCGATTCTTGCGTATTCGATACAGGCAGCACTTGAAAGTATGATTTTTGATGAAGTAATGGTGTCTACAGATGATCAAGAAATTGCAGAAGTTGCGAAAAAGTATGGGGCAATCGTGCCGTTTTTTCGTAGTGAACAAGCATCAGATGATTATGCAACAACGGCGGATGTTTTAAAGGAAGTGCTTTGCGATTATAAGAATATAGGAAAAGCGTTTGATTGGATGTGTTGTATCTATCCAACAGCACCATTTGTAACGGCAAAAAAATTAAAAGATTCTTTTATGGAAGTTCAAGAAAAAAAAGCAGATGCGTTAATTCCGGTTGTGAGATTTTCTTATCCGCCGCAGCGATGTTTTATTATGAACAATGGAAAATTAAGTTATAAATGGCCAGAATATATGCGTTCTAGATCGCAAGATTTAGAACTTTTTTATCATGATGCAGGGCAATATTATTTTTGGAAAATAAATGTATTTTTAGAAACTAAAAATGCCTTTTTACAAAAGACGATACCATATATTCTTGATGAAGTGGATGTGCAGGACATCGATACCCTTGATGATTGGAAAATTGCTGAGTTGAAATATCAGGTAATGAAAAATAGGTGATTTGCAAATGATAGTTTTTCGTGTGGATTCATCAACGCAGATTGGTAGTGGTCATTTAATGCGTTGCCTTACGTTGGCGGGACAATTAAAAAAAGAAAAAGAAGAAGATATCGTGTTCATTTCTCGTGAGTTAGAGGGAAACCTGAATTGTCTGATTATGCAGCAAGGTTATGAGTTGTATGTATTACCAAAAGCAGAAGTTAATATTGAACTAGAAGATTATGAAAAATGGCTGACGGTAAAACAACCATTTGATGCAGAGCAAACACAAGAAGTTTTGCAGCAATTGGACGTTGCATATCTTATTGTTGACAGCTATGCGATTGATGAAATCTGGGAAAAAGTTGTGCGCCCTTATGTGAAGAAAATTATGGTTATTGATGATTTAGCAAATCGGAAGCATGATTGTAATATTTTGCTTGATCAAAATTATTATAGTGACATGAAAACACGATATAATGGACTTGTTTCAAGTGCATGCAAAATGTTATTAGGACCACAGTATGCACTTCTTAGAGAAGAATTTTATGAAGCAAGGAAGAAGATGCGGGTTCGGGACGGAAATATAAAAAATATATTAGTCTTTTTTGGTGGAAGTGACTTAACGAATGAAACTATGAAGGCATTGAAAGCTCTTACTATGTTTAAGCTTTCCGGTATTCAAATCAATGTTATTGTAGGAAAGAGTAATCCTCACAAAGGACAAGTAGAAGTTTTTTGCTCTCAATATAATGGCATACAGTACTTTTGTCAGGTCGATAATATAGCAGAGTTTATGAATGAAGCAGATTTGGCAATAGGGGCAGGTGGGACTACGACTTGGGAGAGATGCTTTTTGGGCTTACCAACTATTGTGATTGCTATTGCAGAAAATCAGATTACTGGGAGCCGGTTTTGTGGAGAAAAAGAAGTTATTTATTATGCTGGTTTCTCAAATCAAATAACAGTACAAAGACTTTATAATATAGTCTGTAAGTTATTTAATGATAAAACTATTTATGACGTTATGATTAATAGAATGAAAAAAAATTTTTACAATAAGGCGAACTTTGATGTGAATTTATTATAGAAATTTGGAGAGAGAGTAATATATGAAAACATTGAGTGTTTATTCAATGCGTCCACTAGCTAAAGAAGATTTAAAAATGGTATTGGAATGGCGGAATTCTGATAGAATACATTCACTAATGTTAACAGATCATCGTATTACCTGGGAAGAACACCAAAATTGGTTTCAGCGAATTAAACAATATAATCCTATAAGAAATTTTGTATTTGAATATAAAAAAGAATCAATAGGTTATATTGGTTATACAGATTATGATGTTAATGCTAAAAAATGTTCTCCTGGTGCATATTTGGGCAAGTTAAATGTATCCCCTATTGATACTGGTTTATATTTGATGTACATGAGTGTGGAGTATGCATTTGAGCAGTTACAGATGAGTACACTTGAAACGGTTGTTTTTCAAAATAATAAAAGAGCGTTAAAAATAGATGAATTTATTGGATACAAAATAGTTGCCGATAAAGTTGATTATTATATAAAAAATGGACAAAGGGAAAAAGTAGTGCTTTTAGAATTGAACAAAAAAGATTGGATTAAAAAAAAAGAAGAGCTAGCTAACTTTATTTAAAATTTGGAGGATATACTTATGACAAAAGAACAATTTTTAGAAAAAATGAATGATATATTGGATTCTGAAAATAAAATAACCATGGAATCCATATTAACGGATATTGAAGAATGGGACTCTTTAAGTTATGTTAGTTTTTTGGCAATGGCAAATGTGAGTGCGGGTAAAGTTTTGGTAGCAGAGAAGGTTAAAGCTGCACAGACAATAGGTGATTTATTTGAGTTAGTAAAGGGATAACAATAAATTCTGATACAAAATATATTTATATTACTACACGACCAGTGTATATTCAATTATTATATGCCAAAAAATCTTGTGATAAAAATTTGAATTGGACAAGGTTATGATTGATTGTGGATTTAGCATGGGACTATTAGTTGTAACAACGGTTATGATTTATTGAAAAAAAATATAGTAAGGACGATCGCGAGATGAAAGAAGTAATATATGATTTTTCAGGTAAAAGGTTTGTTATTACAGGGGCCTCTTCGGGGATGGGACGACAAATTGCTATGGAACTTGCTGAGGCAGGAGCACTGATATTGGGGCTTGCTCGTGGTGAAAATAAATTGCGAGAACTGAGTACATTATATCCAATGCAAATAAAATATGCCGCGTGTGATGTAACGGATAAAGAAGCTTTAGAAATTGCTGTTTGTAAGTTTGTGAATGAAAATGGGAAACTCAATGGTGTTGTTCATGCAGCGGGAATCAGTGATATTACACCTATAAAGATGTATAATGAAAAAGTGGCACATGAGATTATGGATATTAGCTTTTGGGCAGGTGCAAATTTAATTCAGATATGTACAAAAAATAAGTATGGCAAACAGGGAATGTCCAATATTCTATTTTCTTCGATTTGTGCTCATAGTGCTGAAAAGGGAATGTTTGCCTATGCGGGAGCAAAAGCTGCTTTACAAATAGGTGCTAAATCAATAGCAAAAGAAATCGCTGGGAAACATCATCGAATTAACACAATAACTCCTGGCTGGGTAAAAACAAATATGACGGATCAAGCAGCACAGCTAGCTGATTTAGAAAAATTCTTTGAAAATAATTTGCTTGGTGAAGGCTCTGTTGATGATGTTTCTGGTATTGTTTTATTTTTATTAAGTGACCGAGCTAGGTGGATTACAGGAACAGATATTGTTGTAGATGGTGGATATTTAGCGTGAATAGGGTGGTTGAAAATGAGTTTACAAGCATATATAAGTGCTCTTGCATATTATTTACCAGAAAAAACAGAAGATAACGAATTGAATCGATTAACGAAGAAAACGGGAATTTACCACAGACATATAGCAACTGAAAATGAATGTGCTTCTGATTTGGCACTTAAGGCTGCAGAAAAATTATTCTCTAATAATATGATAGAGAAAGAATCTATAGATTTTCTTTTGCTTTGTACGCAATCTCCAGATTATGTATTACCAACGACTGCCTGCATTTTACAGGACAAACTTGGCTTACCCAAAACAATTGGTGCTTTTGATTTTAATTTAGGCTGTTCGGGTTATATTTATGGAATTTCTATGGCGCAAGGCTTGATCGAAACAGGGCAAGCACGAAATGTTTTACTTCTTACAGCGGAAACATATAGTAAATATATCAATCGTCAAGATAATACGGTTCGTCCTTTATTTGGTGATGCAGCTACAGCAACCTTGATTACAGGAAAAGAATCAGAAAGTAAAGGAATAAAAGGAATTACATTTGGGACAGATGGCAGTGGATACAAGAATTTGATTGTACCAATGGGAGCACAAAAAGTACATTACGATGAAAGCTTGATTAAAGAAGAACAAGATAAATATGGAAATGTCAGAACGAATGCCAATCTTTATATGAATGGTGCTGCTATTAGTAATTTTGCATTAGAAGTAGTACCGGATATGTTAGTAGCAATTTTAAATAAGTGTAAAATGAGTAAAGAAGATATAGATTACTATGTGTTCCATCAGGCGAATAAATTTATACTGAAGTTCTTACAGGAAAAATGTGGACTGTTGGATCAACCTTATTGGAATGATGTTAGTAACTATGGCAATACAGTTTCAAATTCAATACCAATTGCGTTAGTGGACATGATGGCAGTAAGCAAGGCAAAAGTATGTAACAATGTTATGGTATTAGGTTTTGGCGTAGGCTTGTCATGGGCTGGCTGTATATTAGATTTGAGTGAAATAAAAAAACTAAAGAAGGTATAAATTATGAATAACACTTTTCATTTAGAGAAAAAAGGAGCACCTTTTATTATTGCCGAAATGTCGGGTAATCATAATCAATCTTTAGATCGAGCATTGGAGATTGTTGAGTTAGCAGCCGGTGCCGGAGTTAATGCAATAAAATTACAGACATACACAGCTGATACAATGACATTAGATATAGATGATAGAGAATTCTTTATTGAAGATAAAAATAGTCTATGGAATGGAACGTCTTTATACAAGCTTTATCAAAAAGCCTATACTCCGTGGGAATGGCATGAACCGATATTCGAACGCTGTAAAGAATTGGGGATTATCGGATTCAGTACGCCATTTGATGCAAGTTCAGTTGATTTTTTGGAGGGTTTGGAGGTCCCGTGCTATAAGATTGCTTCTTTTGAAAATACAGACTTATCTTTGATAAAAAAAGTTGCTCAGACAGGTAAACCGATCATTGCCTCCACCGGAATGACGACAGTTGCGGAACTGGATGATCTTGTTAGAACCGCCAGAGAGAATGGCTGTAGGGACTTGACTCTTTTAAAATGTACTAGCAACTATCCATCTACACCGGAAGGGACGAATCTACTAACGATTCCGCATATGAAGCAATTGTTTAATTGTAATGTGGGTTTGTCAGATCATACACTTGGGATCGGTGCAGCCGTAGCAAGTGTTGTACTTGGTGGAGCTGTCATAGAGAAGCACTTTACGATATCACGCGCAGATGGTGGGGTAGATGCAGCATTTTCTCTAGAGCCAGCAGAAATGGCGCAGCTTGTACGTGAATGCAAGAGTGCATATCAGGCACTCGGTCATGTTAGCTATGAGCGTGCAGAACAGGAGGAAAAATCTTTACAGTTTCGGCGTAGTTTATATATCGTAGAAGATATGAAGGCTGGAGAAGTTATTACCGAAAAAAATATGCGAAGTATACGACCAGGTTTGGGGCTTAGTCCAAAGTATTATGATGTAGTATTGGGAAAAAAAGTTAAATGTGATGTTGTAAGAGGAACAGCGGTTAGCTGGAATTTGATATAAAGAGACACACGTGTTGATTAGCCATATTTTCCATCAAATTATTAATAGCGTCTTCAAGGTAATACATCCATTCTAGAGGTAGATTTTTAGCAAAAAGATTGCGTGTAAATTGCAATAAAGATAGTTTTTTGAATTTTACACATACAGAAAGAACCTTATAAATGCCATTCAATATTACGTATGTCAATAATACTTCATATAAATGGTTGTACACGGTATTTAGGCTATTACCAAAGATTGTCGCTAGATTCATCTGTTGTTTCAACCACTTGAAAAATGCCTCAATTGCCGATCTCGCTTTATAGGTTTGTGCAATTGTATCAGCATCAATGCTATACAAATTCGTAATTACGCGAATGCTCTTTCCTTCGTAATCCGTAAATTCAACGATGCGATGGCGATAAGAAGATCGATTTTGTTCAGTTCCAACTAAACATGTATAATCTGCCGTAACATTGGAACCTTCTTGTGGTAAACGTTTCAAAGATTTAGGGGGAGATGTTTCAATATTTGCTTTCAGCCGAATAACAAAAGATTGCTTTGTTGCTAAAAATTCATCGGGTCTTTTAATTTTGAAATACGCCCGATCTGCTGCTACAAGAATAGAGGCTGGATCAAGAAGCTTTTCAAGCATTAAGTTGTCATGTATTAATGCAATAGTTTCTTCGACTTGCTCAGGCATCTGTGTAGAATTTTCAAGAGCGATATGCAATTTTATCCCGGAACGTTTACCATGAAAAACAGCCCATTTTAAACGATTTTCGCCAAATGTAATTGTTGTAGAATCGACGGATAACAAAGGTTTGGGAAGATGTAAAGTACGTCTAATTTTCCGATTACAGCGTGACAACGCAAGGAGAAATAAATCTTTAAAAACACCAAAAGAAATTGATTTAGCTTTTTTGAAACCGTTGAAAAATTGACGGATTCCAATACATCACAGCCGTGGCGGAAACTTTTCCATCGTAAAATAGCAGATGAAGCAAAGAAATCCACTAAATCATTAACCTTAAATTTACGAGCCGTATCAACATAGTTATATTGTTGAAGAACATTGCAAATATCTTGTTCTGTAATAAATTGTTTAAAGAGGGTCTGAACTATGCTGAAATCATTCATTGTAGGCACCTAATTTCTGATCGTTTTCTTTGACAATTACGATTTTACAGGAATGGTGCCTATTTTCTCATTAGTTTATTCCCGATTTTTGGATAATCAACACGTGTGGTATATGCCAAGCTATGGCTTTCCAATCGTCGTCAGTGCATTTTTACTGGTGCGCATTGAAAAGAAGCTGGATATACTAGACAGCAGTATCTGTGATTTGATACGCGTGATTGAAGAGAAACTTTAGAAAATGAACGAAGCGTTATAAAGGAGCCAAATTTTATGACTGCACTAAATTGTTTTAAAGATGAGGATAATCTGAAATTTATTGGGAATAATGCAGATACCAATGCTGATATTATAAAAAAACGAATAATTACTTATTGTAATGAAAATGATTGTGAATATTTTGTAAACCTAAAAAATAAGGACTTTCATCATTTATTATAAAAGGTTTCGTGTTTTATTGGTAATTCTTTGTCTGGAATCATTGAAGCCCCGTCATGAGGTGCTTTTTCGGTTAATATTGGAGATAGGCAAAAAGGAAGAATCAGTGGTAACAGTATTATTGATGTTAGTTGCAAAAAAGATAGTATTGCTGCTGGTATTCATGAAGCAATTCATAAGAAAAATAAAATTAAAATTATTAATCCATATTATAAAAAAAATTGTTTAGATTTATATGTAGATACTACAATAGATATTCTTAGTCATATCAATCACCAACTAAAAGAATTTTACGATGTAGTTTTTTCATTAAATAAAAAAGACTTTTAAATATAGTCGATAATATTAATTATCATATAGATTTTCATATTATAGCGAATTATAAATCAATTGGCGAAAGGACATGCATATATGATAGGGTATATAAAAAAATATTATATTAATCAAGCAGATATTATACCTAAAATAGGTATAGTGGTTCTTAGCATTTTTTTTCTCATAAGTTACATGGTATTGAAATTTTCAATTTTAGATTTGGTAAAATATATTGGATTCAATTTGTTTTATGTGCTTTTACCCGGATTTTTAATAGTAAAATTATTAAAGGTAGACATCATAGATAGCGTAATCGAAAAAATAGTATATTCCTTTGCTTTCGGAGTAGCTCTGACTATTTTGCTGTATTTTATTTGTTATTTAACAAATTTTAGGTTTGCTTTATATAGTATCGGTCCAATTTTATCTATAGTTTCTTTGGTCTTAATGGCAGAAAAATTTAAAATTAATAATCTTAAAAATTTTAAGCTGGTCGATTATAAATTAGTATTTATAATTTGCTTTATCCTAATTATTTCGTTTGTCTGTGTAAGTTTCAGAAACTTACCTCCAGACATCACAGGTATATCCAGTATATACCAAGATTTATTATGGAATATAGGTAATGTTGATGCATTAAAGAGAGATTTTCCAGTATATGATGCGAGATTTGCTGAATTAGATTTTAAGTATCATTATTTTGTATTTATCTTTCGAGCGGTGCTTGGTTTAACAACAGGCATTTCAACAGAAAAAATAGCTTTTGTTTATTCTCAATTTGTGATGATACCTTTTCTTGTAGTATCATTATATGTATTTGCAGAAACAATTTTTCATAATGTGTGCAAAAATAGATTTTTTGTATGGACATTCCTGTTCACAGGATGTGCAAGTATGATTTATCTTTTTAAAAATACTGCAGGACTCTTTTTGAACGTTACTATTTTAGACCTAGTTATCCTACCAAATGGAATTGACCTGGGAATTCCCATATTTTTATTGTTGATGAGTTTTTTAATTAAAATATATAGAAATAATAAGGTATGTACTAATGAAATTATAGCAGTGGGAATATTAACAGCTTTACTTACAGGCGCTAAAGGTCCTTTTGGAATAATGATAGTTAGTACGGTTTTCGTTATATTTATAATTAGTTTAATAAAAAAAGATAACATAATACTAAACTTTAAACTCATTTTGTCGATGGCTTTGGCTTTTATAATTGTATATTTATTTACCATGGCTGGCGCTAACGGGGAACCTCTTAAAATCATACCGGGAACTATTATTCTCAATTCTAAATTAGGTGATATCATTAAAAAATTAGTACTTATTTTAAATTTAGAAAATGCAAATGATTTTCAATATTTTTTAGCAAATATAATCACACCAGTTCATTTTTTTCTTTTCTTACCATTTATATCAGTACCTTTTATTTGTTGGGTTATTTTAAAAGCTAAAAAGTTTAAAGTTATCAAAAAAGAAGAACTATTAATAGGTGGAGTTGCTATTAGTGGTATAATGGGTTTCTACTTATTTGCAGTAGATGGTAGTAGTCAATTGTATTTTATTTTTGGAGCAACAGCTTTTATAGAAATGAGTGCTTTTATGTGGCTGTATGATCATTATAATAATCTAAATAGATATTTTAAATTTTTTATAATAATGTTATTTGTCATTTCTTCTATTTCTTCTTTTTCGATGTTTGCTAGAAATTTTCTAGATGGATTTAGAGTGGCATATCAGGCAATTACAAACATGAAATATGAAGCAGAGCCCGTCATCAATGCAGTCACAAAATATGAGTATGAGGGAATGCTATGGCTAAAAAACAATGTCAAAGATAATGAAATAATAGCAGTTGATAGGCATTATAATTCAAAGCCTCAAGTGAAACATATACCATCACCTAATGATGAGAGTCGGTATTTTTATTATTCTGCCTATTCGGGTAAACAAATCTTTTTAGAAGGATGGGCATATACATCAAGGAATAATGCAATGCAGAAAAAAATAGTAGAGCGATTTCAGATAAATGAAGAGTTGTATTTACCGATAAATAAGGATAGAGTTAATTTGATGAACGAAAATAATATCAGTTATATTGTAGTATCGACGTTTATTCATCCTGGATTAGTATTTGATGATTTACAACTTAAGAAAGTGTTCACAAATAGAGATATTACTATTTATAAATTAATAAATTAGGAGCAACTATATGACAAAATTATCATTTATTATTCCATGTTATCATTCTGCATTTACTATTGAGAATGTCGTAAATGAAATTGTTTCAACTGTTAAAACAAGAAAAGAATATAGTTATGAAATCATTTTAATAAATGACTGCTCCCCAGATAATGTTTTTGATGTGATAAAAAAACTTGCGGAGAAAGACAAATGTATTAAAGGAATAGCTCTTGCCAAAAATTTTGGACAGCATGCTGCTTTGATGACGGGATTCAACTTTGCAACGGGGGAAATTATTATTTGTCTTGATGATGATGGACAGACTCCTGCAAATGAGATGTTTAACCTTATTGATAAAATAAATTGTGGTTATGATATAGTCTTTGCAAAATATAATAAAAAAAATCATGATTTTTTTAGAAATATAGGCAGTAAAATCAATGACGCAATGGCTCAATATTTACTTGAAAAACCTGAAGATCTTTCATTGATGAGCTATTTTGCTTGCAGAAGATTCGTTATAGATGAAGCAAAAAGATATAAACATTCTTATCCTTATATAGCAGGATTGTTACTTAGAATAACAAATAAAATAACCAACGTTGAAGTAAATCACCGTGCAAGAGAAATCGGAATATCTGGTTATACGTTAAAAAAACTTATAGCTCTTTGGCTTAATGGTTTTACAGCTTTCTCTATAAAACCTTTAAGGCTTGCAACTGTTATCGGAGTGGTTTGTTCATTAATAGGGTTTCTTTATGGATGGTACATAGTAATAAGAAAATTAATGGATCCGTCTGTTGTGCTGGGTTATTCTTCAATAATGTCAGTGATTGTGTTTGTTGGTGGTGTAATTATGTTAATGCTTGGCATGATTGGTGAGTATCTTGGAAGAATTTATATAAGTATAAATTCTTCACCTCAGTTTGTTATTAGAGAAACGATTAATATTGAAGAACAACAGAGACATGATGATGGCTAAAACAAGAATTAAGAGTTTTATACTTTTGCATATTATTTTTTTGATATATTCATTAGGTGCAATCTTTTCTAAGTGGGCATCAAATACAATATTCCTATCCTATGATTTTGTATTTTGTTATGGAACTGTAGTATTTATATTATTTATTTATGCAATTCTCTGGCAACAGATATTAAAAAGAATGCCCCTTAATACGGCCTATGTTAATAAATCTGCAGTGATTATATGGGGGATTATATGGGGACATGTTATTTTTGATGAAGAAATAACGGGATATATGATGTTAGGAAGTGCAATGATATTAATTGGACTAATATTGGTGGTGAAGGCGGATGAATAAAGAGGTTATATATATTTTTGTTTTTATAATATCAGTTTTTATTTCTTCGGTCTCACAAATATTACTTAAAAAAAGTGCTAATGAAATTCATGCTAATAAATTAGCTGAGTATTTCAATTTTAAAGTAATTTTAGCATATATAATGTTTTTTGCATCAACTTTAATAACCATTTTTGCTTATAAATACATACCTCTTTCTTTCGGACCAATATTGGAATTTACAGGATGCATTTTTGTTGTCATTTTAGGATCAGTTTTCTTAAAAGAAAAAATTAATAGGTCTAAATTAATGGGAATGCTTATGATTGTTTTAGGGATAATTGTATTTTCATTAAAAGGAGTGTGATATTAGGGTTCCTTAAAAAAAATTTCGTTAAGAAACATGGTTATAGAAAAGTCGATTTTATAAGTAACAATTAAATATAGATTTAGAAAGAAGGTAATTTTTGTAATGATTAATTTTAATGTTCCTCCATATGTAGGAAAAGAAATTGAATATATTCAACAGGCTGTACAGAATAGGAAAATATGTGGAGATGGTGAGTTTACAAAAAAATGTAGTGAGTGGCTCGAAGAAAAGTTTAAAACATATCGGGTGCTACTGACAACATCAGGTACTTCTGCGCTTGAAATGGCTGCTGTTTTATGTGATATTCAACCAGGTGATGAAGTTATTATGCCATCTTATACATTTGTTTCAACGGCAAATGCATTTGTTATGCGCGGTGCAAAAATTGTTTTTATTGATATTAGGCCAGATACAATGAATATTGATGAAAATTTGATTGAAGCGGCGATTACGGAAAAAACAAAAGTAATTGTTCCAGTACACTACGCGGGCATTGCTTGCGAAATGGATACTATAATGGATATTGCAAAAAAACATCATTTACTAGTGGTAGAGGATGCAGCTCAAGCAGTTATGTCTACTTATAAAGGCAGAGCACTAGGCACAATCGCTGATTTTGGTTGCTATAGTTTTCATGAAACGAAAAATTATAGTATGGGTGAAGGCGGAGCAATTGCTATTAATAATGAAAAATATATTGATAGAGCTGAAATTATTAGAGAAAAAGGGACAAATAGGTCACAGTTTTTTAGAGGTATGGTGGATAAATATACATGGGTAGATATAGGTTCTTCTTATTTACCAAGTGAATTAAATGCGGCTTATTTATATGCACAACTTGAAGAGGCAGATACTATCAATGATAACAGACTAAAAAGTTGGAACCAATATTATAAAGAATTAAAGATATTGCAAGATAAGGGGCTTGTACAATTAGCTCATATTCCAGATGGTGATACACATAATGGACATATGTTTTATATAAAGACCCAAAATTTGGAAGAACGGACGAAACTTTTGCAATATATGAAAGATAATGGAGTATATGCGGTGTTTCATTACATACCATTACATTCATCTATCGCGGGAAAAGAACTTGGTCGCTTTTATGGTCGAGATGTTTATACAACACTAGACAGTGAAAGATTATGTCGATTGCCAATGTACTATAATTTAAGGTCGGAGGATATTTCTAAAGTTATAGAAGTGGTGAAAAGTTTTTATAATCTTTAAGAATTAATGATACTCATGTCTTTTAAAATAGTCATGTAATTATTAAAAGAACTTGGGGTGGTATTTTGAAAGTAACTATAGCAGAGTGGGAAATGCGAAATCTTGGCGGTGAAACATTAGAAATATTGATTGAATCAGGAGACGACGTAATGTCGATTGTATCTCAAGTTGATTTGTTGCGAGCAAGGTATAAAGCAGAATATCTTGTAGTTAAAGTCAATACTAAATTTCACAAGATATCGGAGACCTTTCAAAAAGCTGGATTTTTATTGATAGAAAATCAAATAAGCTTACGGTTGCCACGAATCGAGGCTTTAGAAAAGAAAAACTTTTATAAGAAAATATATCAAGACGTGACATTTCAGTTAATTGAAAATGAACAAGATGTTGAAAATATAAAGCATAAAATAAAAGAAGGTATATTTACAACAGATCGGATAGCAATTGATTCCTATTATGGCATAGAAATTGCTAATACTAGATATGCTAATTGGGTACAAGATGAAGTTGACAAAGGGTCATTGCTGTATTTTGTGATATATCAAAATAAAAAGATAGGTTTCTTTTTATCCAAGCCAATCAATAATAAATTGCAATATGGGCTATTAGGTGGGTTTTTTTTGCAATATAGTGATGCGGCATTAGGGTCAATGATGGATTATTGTATGATTTGTGAATTTATTACTTCAGAGCGAAAATTTATGGAAACGGCAGTATCATCTAATAATTTGGTTATTCTACAACTTCATTTATTATTTGGGTATAAAATAAAAGCGATGACTAATATATTAATTAAACATTATAAAAGGGGATAGAAAAAATGACAAAAGAACAATTTTTAGAAAAAATGATTGATTTATTGGATACGGAAGAGGAAATTACAATGGATTCTGTATTGAAAGATATTGAGGAATGGGACTCCTTAAGTTATGTAAGTTTTTTAGCTATGGCAAATGTTAGTGCTGGGAAAAAATTAAAACCAGAAACAGTTAAAACGGCACAGACAATAGGTGATTTATTTGAATTAGTAAAGGAATAGGGATAAAAATGATTTCTGATATTAAAGGTATTCATATTAATGCAATAAATGGGGCTTTACCGCATAACTTATTTACTGTTACAGAATACACAAAAGGTCTAGTTAATGAAAAAGATGCAAAACGCTTAGCCAAAAACACTGGGTTTGAAATGTTGAGAATCAGTGATGAATTCGTTACTACTGCAGACTTATGATTTAAAGCAGCAGAAAACATCTTTTCCAAAAGTAATATAAAAAAGAAGATATAGATGCGATTGTATTTGTTTCGCAAACATCTGATTATATTTTACCGGCAACAAGTCATGTTTTGCAAAACAAATTAGGATTATCTGAAAACATTGTTGTATTGGATATTAATCAGGGCTGTTCTGGGTATATATATGGTCTCTACGTCTCGTCTATGTTGGTGTCTGCTGGAAATTGCAGAAACGTACTTTTTTATGTGCAGGTGATACAATAAGTAAGTTGACAGCAAAAAATGACAGAGCAACACGAACAATCTTTGGTGATGCGGGGACAGCGACCATCATATCAAAAGGAAATGATATAATTTCTTTCAACTTTAATACGTTAGGAAAAGATTATTCGTCTATTATTGTAGAAAATAGTAGCTTTAGGAAAAATAATCAAGCAGAGAAAAGCATATTTTTATCTTTAGATGGTATGAAAATTATGAAATTTACTTTAGATATAGTTCCTGAAAATATAAAAGAGCTTTTAAATCATGTTCAAGTTGATAAAAATGAGATGAGTTTGTATGCATGCCATCAGGCGAATAAGTTAATTTTATTGTCATTGGCTGATAACCTGGAAATTGATAGAGAAAAATTACCTTTTGTGGCAAATAAAATAGGGAATACGAGTTCAGCATCCATTCCGTTATTGTTTACCGAAAATTATTATGATAAACAGGTTGAATTAAAAAAGGTTATTGCCTGTGGATTTGGTGTTGGATTATCAGTTGCAACGGCATACAGTACAAATATAATAAGGACGATAGAGATATGAGAGAAGTAACATATAATTTCTTAGGTAAAAGATTTGTTATTACAGGGGCATCTTCCGGAATGGGGCGACAAATTGCTATAGAACTGGCTCAAGCAGGTGCAAGTGTAATGGCAATCGCTCGTGGAGAAAATAAATTGCAAGAACTACAGGCATTATATCCAATGCAAATTAAATATGCAGTTTGTGATGTAACTGATAAAGAAGCTTTAGAAACTGTTATTTGCAATTTTGTGCATGAAAATGGAAAACTTAATGGGGCTGTTCATGCCGCTGGAATCAGTGATATTACGCCTATAAAAATGTATAATGAAAAAGTAGCACATGAGATTATGAATATTAGCTTTTGGGCAGGTGCAAATTTAATTCAAATATGCACAAAAAATAAATATGGCGAACAGGGAATGTCAAATATTCTATTTTCTTCAGTTTGTGCCCATAGTGGTGAAAAAGGTATGTTTGCCTACGCGGGAGCAAAAGCTGCTTTGCAAATAGGCGTTAAATCGATAGCAAAAGAAATTGCTGGGAAACATCATCGAATCAATACAATAACTCCTGGCTGGGTCAAAACAAATATGACGGATCAAGCGGGAAAATTAGCTAACTTAGGAGAATTCTTTGAAAAACACTTGCTTGGAGAAGGCTCACCTGATGATGTTTCTGGCGTGGTTTTGTTTTTATTAAGTGATAGAGGAAAATGGATTACAGGAACCGATATTGTTGTAGATGGCGGATATTTGGCATAAATAAGGTGGTTTAAAATGAGTTTACAAGCATATATAAGTGCTATTGCGTATTATTTACCAGAAAAAATAGAAGATAATGAACTGAATCGATTAACGAAGAAAACGGGAATCTATCATAGACATATAGCGGCTGAAAACGAATGCGCATCTGATTTAGCAATTAAGGCTGCAGAAAAATTGTTCTCTAATAATATTATAGATAAAGCATCTATAGATTTTCTTTTGTTTTGTACACAGTCACCTGATTATATATTGCCGACGACTGCTTGTATTTTACAGGATAAACTTGGCTTACTCAAAACAATTGGTGCTTTTGATTTTAATTTAGGCTGTTCGGGTTATATTTATGGAATTTCTATGGCGCAGGGCTTGATCGAAACAGGGCAAGCACGAAATGTTTTGCTTCTTACAGCAGAAACATATAGTAAATATATCAATCATCAAGATAATACGGTTCGCCCTTTATTTGGTGATGCAGCTACAGCCACTTTGTTCACAGGAAAAGAATCAGAAAGCAAAGGAATAAAAGGAATTACATTTGGGACAGATGGCAGTGGATACAAGAACTTGATTGTACCAATGGGAGCACAAAAAGTACATTATGGTGAAAGTTTGATTAAAGAAGAAAAAGATAAATATGGAAATATTAGAACGAATGCTAATCTTTATATGAATGGTGCGGCTATTAGCGATTTTGCTCTAGATGTAGTTCCGGAGACAGTAAAAGAAATTTTAAATAAATGTAAAATGAATAAAGGTGATATAGATTATTACGTTTTTCATCAGGCTAACAAATTTATGTTGAAATTTTTACAGGAAAAATGTGAATTGTTAGAGCAACCTTATTGGAATGATGTTAGCAATTATGGTAATACAGTTTCAAATTCAATACCAATTGCATTGGTAGATATGATGAAGCAAAATAGAAAAAAAGTTTTAAAAAATGTTATGACAATAGGATTTGGTGTTGGATTGTCATGGGCTGGATGTATATTGAATTTAGAGGAGCCTGTTTCAATTTTATAATGTAACCTGCATTCCCACTAACTCATAACGAGGATTATTACAAATCAAATCAGCACTTTGAGCGCTTATGATACTTCAAAATGCATTGTTACGTTAAAAATACGTAACGATGCAGCTTTCTAGTAGTTATGCGGGTTAGAGATCACCTCGTTATGTATTTCCGGGAATCCAGGCTTTAAATGAGCAATTTCTTCTTGTACGCGACATATAATGAATTTTATTTCTGAATTATATTCAGTATACTATAGCAGATTCATTATAATCGTGTTTAAAAAATGTCTTAATTTACGGTACCATTTATTTACACCACATGAAACACTTTTGGATTTTTGAAATACTGAAAAAACATAGAATTTAAGAAAAAACCCCATAATAATAGAGGGAGGCGAGATTCAATGAGGAGGATTTGTTTTACAATTGATGATACAAATTTGGCAAAGGGTGTAGCACTATGTCTTTTATTAATACATCACTTGTTTTATAGCCCATCTAACAATTATGTAGATATTATGGTTAACGGTCGTCAATTTAGCAATATAGTGAGTGAGTTTTCAAAAGTATGTGTAGCTATGTTTGTATTACTAAGTGGGTATGGACTTAATGAGAGTACGGATAAAAAACAATATACGAATCTTTCTTTCTATAAAAAACATTTATCTAAAATATACAGTAATTATTGGTTTATATGGGTGGCTTTTGTTCCAGTTGGAATATTATATTTTAATATAAGCTTAGAATCTGTATATGACAATAATGTTGCTTTGAAAATTATATTGAATATTCTAGGTGTTCAAAATTATTTTGGATTTTATGGATACAATGCAACGTGGTGGTTTATTGGTGCAATAGTTCCGTTATATATAATGTTTCCTTTGCTTAAAAAATTGACGTATAAATATAAAAAGTGGGCACTTATTATAAGTTTTTCTACAATGTATATACCATATATACCGAGTACAATAAGTGACTGGATTTTTCCTTTTGTACTAGGAATTTTTTCGTCGCAAAATGATCTATTTTATCGTGTGAAAAAAATAATGAGCACTAAGCCAATTAGTAAATTGTCAATATATATATCCACTATAATTTTTATTATGTTATTTCGGCACTATGGATTTGGAATAATAAAAGGGGTACATATGGACGGTATTTTTGCATTGTTTATTATATTTATAGGGTTCGAGTATTTATCTAAAAATAGTTTTTTGAAAAGAATAATGATATTTATAGGGGTGCATTCATTCAATATATTCTTATTCCATACGTTCATATATTTTTATTATTTCCCCGTATTTTCATACAGACTCAAGTATCCTCTCTTAATTTTTTTGCAATTACTTTTAATATGTTTGACTATATCTATAATTTTAGAAGGGTTTAAGAAAATCATATCTCGAATTGTAAATGGTAATATAAAAGTGAGCTAAAAAGACGGATAATGGCAATGGATTGGGAAGAGACACAAGGGGACGTGCCTTTTTTGTCAACAAAGTGCTATATTGTGAGAAAGGGAGGAATCAATATGGCAAGAAAAGCCAGGCAATTAAGTGAAAGTGGATTTTATCATATTATGTTTCGGGGAATCAATCATCAGAATATATTTGAAGAAGAAGAAGATTTTGAATATATGTTGGAGATATTAAAAGATTTAAAGCTGGAATTGAAATTTGAACTTCAGGCATATTGCTTTATGAGTAACCATGTACATTTATTGTTGAAAGAAGTGAAAATAGGCGATGTTTCAAATATTCTCAAGCGGCTGTTGATAAAATATGTAATGAAATTCAATCGAAAGTATCAACGAAGCGGGGCCTTGATAGGAAGCAGGTATAAAAGCAAGGCTGTGGAGATAGACGAATATTTTATTCCTTTAATCGTATATATTCATCAGAATCCTATGCGAGCTGGAATTGTGAAAAATCTAATAAATTATCGATATAGCAGCTATCGAGAATATATACATGGTGGGAATTTTGTCGATGTACAGTTGGCCTTTGATTTGATTGGAAAAGAAAACTGGATAAAAGTGCATGAACAATTGATAGAACAGAATTTTGAAGTAGAAGGACGTTTGAAACTCACCGAAGAAGAAATTCAACGGAAAATTAAAAAGAATATCCAGAATATAGAACCACAGGAAATAGAGTCTATGGAGAAAGCGGAACGAAATCTAATCTTAAATCAGTTAAAAAGTTTAGGATTATCTATACGCGAAATAGAACGAGCGACGGGAATATCGAGAGGGATTATTGCAAAAAGTTGATAAGTGGGAATTCTTCTCACTGTTATCCATCAAAAACATCTTGCATATACGGAAAATATGTGAAAAAATGATCTATAAATACTTAAAATACGGCAAATGGAGAGAGGTTTAACTTGGAAAAATGTAAAAAAATTACAAACGAAAACTGGGCTTCCGGGGGAATATTGGCAAGTTTATTTATATATATGTTTGCCTTGAACTTTTTAATGCCATTGCACCGAGATGATTATGAATATTCTTTGATATGGGGAACTTTGCAAAAAATTACGACGATGTCGGATGTGTTTCAGTCGCTGTATTTTCATTACTTGATCCATGGCGGTCGAATGGTGGACTTTTTTGTGTTGGATACCTTTCTTTTGTGGGGAAAACAATGGTTTAATCCATTTAATGCTTTTTTATTTGTTGCATTGATTGTTCTTATTTATTGGCATTCACAGCAACAAATTACGCTACGATTTAATCCATATATTCTTGCCTTGATTATAATGTTCTGCTGGTTTGGATTGCCGGATTTTGCTTTAGTGAACATTTGGATGACGGGGGCTTGTGTTTATTTATTGACAGCCGTATTGATTTTTGCTTTTTTACTGCCGTATCATTTTGACTTTTTGGGAAAGCCAATAATTGACAATGGTCTTATGGGATTGTTGGGTATGTTTTTTTGCGGTATTATTGCCAGCTGGACGATTGAAAATACAGCAGCGACCATGAACTTGGTTATTGCTGTTCTTGTTGTGTATGCATATAAAAAGGAACGTTTAAAAAAATGGATGCTTAGCGGGTTTGTCGGATCCGTAATAGGTTTTCTGCTTTTGGCGATGGCTCCGGGAAATTATGTTCGCTATGCGGCGCAGAAGACTCCGTTGATGCAGCATATCGTCAATCAATTCGGCGGTGGTTTTGAGATGTTATTAGGATTGCTGCCAGCCATAGTTTTTTTGGTATTGGCTTGTCGCATTGTGCTTGTCGGGAACAGAAAAATTGTGAGGACCGAATCAAAAGAAGTCGAGAAGGAGTCAAAAAAATTTATTATCGCATCAACGGTTAGAATGATCTTGGTAGGACTGATGCTATTGTCAAAAATGAAAGGGTCATTCATTTCTCTTTGGATTAGTGAGTTGTTATATGAGAATGTGGTAGTTCGGATCGGGATCGTCGATGAGCATCTTAACGAGCAGTTGTTCACGACTTTGTCAGGTGTAGAGGAAGTATTGATTTATTTATTGATTGGAATCCAGCTTTCAAAATATATTTTTCGAAAATGGAAGTTAGGCAAAGCGTATTTTAAAAATGTCAGTTGGAAAGCGCAAGGGAGTGGATTGCTTACAGTTCACCCAAATAGTTATCACGTTATGATTCTGTTGACACTGGCTGTTGTTAATAATTTTGTGATGCTTGCCGCTCCAGCATTTCCAGGTAGGGCAGGGTTTGGGTCAGCTGTCTTCTTTATTATTGGTGTCATGACGGTTTTTCGCATTCCTCAGGTTAAAAAATTTTTATTGAGTACAGAACATAAAAATACATTGACGGTTATAGTGATGCTGAGTGTTATTCCCATGGCCGCAGCTGTGCTGTATCAACATGCTGTATTATATACAGAAAACAGTCAACGGATGGCACTAGTAGAAAAACAGGTGGCTCAAGGGAGCAGCTCTTTAGTAATGGAACCTGTATCGCTTAAAAATGAAATTTTGCGTCATGTATATTTTGTTGATTTAAACAATGCTATTTCAAAATATGGATTTTGCCGATATTACCATGTAAATGATGTTAAGGTACTTTCAGTAAGGACTCCTAATCGTTAGGGATGCAATCAGTGACATGCTGTTTTACCTAATTGCTTTTGCTACCATTGCCATGAATGGTCTGGAAAAAAGAGAAACAACAAAAATCATTGTGATTTTTGCTGTTTCTCTTTTTGTTGCTCATCCCAAAATATAAGGTCAAGAGCTGCTTTTATTTTAATTTTATATTCTTTCGTGATGGGGATTCCGTTGAATAAAAGATCAGATGAATCAAGAAATTCAATCAAATCAATCGGTTCTTTTGAAGGTTTAAAATCATTACCAATCAGATAATCAATGCTTACTTCAAAAAAATTTGCTAGAATTTGCACGGTGTCAAAGTCGGGCTCTCTTCGGCTTGTTTCATATTGTGCATATGTATTTCGTGAAAATCCAACTAAATCAGATAATTGTTGCTGTGTTAGATTTTTTTCTTTTCTTAACTGAACTAAGCGTTTAGAAAACAATTGACTCACCACCTTGATTCATTAGTATAAAGCTTGCTATGTTAAGAGTAATCAAGCTTATTTGTTTCTTTTAGAAACAAATAAGCTACTTTTTCATTGACAATGTTGCACTTGTAATTATATAATAAGAATATGAAGTTGCTTTTAGAAACAAAAAATAAAGTGAATGAAATAGATACCAAGATAATGAGTGCATTCGTTTTATTCACGTTTATATTTTGCTGCCATCCTCAAAAATGAAAAAACCTTCAAAATCACATTGAAGAACTTTAGCAATTTGCTGTAGTTCTTTTTCGGTGAAGTTATCTCTATTGAGTTTATTAGTTAGGTTTTGACGAGAGGTATCAAGAATATCAGCTAAGTCAGTGATCGTCATTTTTTTTCGTCTTAGAAGTATTCTTATTTTTTCGGACATAGATAAAGACATGTAGATCCATCCTTTAGATAATATATATACTAATATACACTAAAAACATAGTAGTGACAATTTTAAAATATCTTTAGCAATTATATAGTTTACAAATATAGTTTCATATGATATTATTTAATGTATAAAGAAACTTAAAAGTTTACTTTTAATTAATTTATAATTTAGGAGGCATATTATGTTTAAGAGTAGTTTGTACAAAGCTTTTAATGATTATGTTTTTGAACGAATGGATGATGTTTTAGACAGGGCGGACAAATTGGATAAAGATTGCATGCACTACAATAAAGAATTTTATAAGATGCAAGGTCGTTTATTAGAACTGAGTCGGCAGTTACAAAATGAGGAGTTACGCACTCTGGTCACTAAACTGGAGCCTCTTGTTAATTTAGAACGAGGTCTGTCAGCCGAATTGGCTTATAAAGAAGGTCTGCGCGATAGTTACCGTATTCAAAGAGAATTGTCAAAATTTCTAGCTAATCCCAGAGTGGCTGCAAAACGAAAAGCAATGGAGAAGCAATAAGAATGGGAGAGCAATAAATGTTCTTGAACAGCACCTCAAATTGTTCTATAATATAAATAGAACATATGATCTTATTTATATAAAAAGAAGGAAGGGGAGTCTGTGGGGGACTTTAAAGAATTAACCAGTGATCAAATTTGGAAGAATCTAATTGAAAATTTTTTTGAGGATTTTATGAACTTTTTTGCGGGAGATATTAGTCAGGATATTGCATTTGAGAACGGGTTTGAGCGATTGGATAAAGAGTTGGGAGAAATTCTGTTAAATTCAGAAGGGCACGATCGGCGTTGTGATGAATTACTAAAAGTAAAAATGAAGAGTGGAAATGGAAAATGGGTATTCGTGCATTTAGAAATACAGGGCTACCGGGATGAAAATTTTGCTGAACGAATGTTTGAATATTATTATAGAATTCGAGATCGGTATCATGAAAAAATATACCCATTGGTAATTTATACACATGAAATTGTAACAAATCATCCGGATCATTATAAGGAGAATTTTTACAAAATGTCGCTTATCTATAAATATCCAGTTTATAAGATTGTGAAGCAAAAGGAAGCAGATCTGATGAAGCAAGATAATCCATTTGCCTTGGTGGTATTAGCAGGACTTTATACATTAAAGACCAAAAAAAACCAAGATGAGAGATATCGTTTTAAAAAAGAGCTGGTAAAATTACTTACTGAAAAAAAGTGGGAAAAGGAAAAAATAAGAGATTTATTTTTATATATTGATGGTATAATAAAGATAAATGGAGTAGAAAGAAATGAAGAGATCGTCGAGGAATTTCGTGAAAGACTGAAGATAGGGGATGAGGACATGAAACTGGATTGGAGCACCTCAAATCTTGCTGTAGAGGCAAGAAAAGAAGGTAAGTTAGTAGGCTGGTCAGAAGGTCGAGTGGAAGGCCGAGTGGAAGGTCGCGCAGAAGGATTAAATTGTGCTATTGTGGCAATTGATTTATTGAAAAAAAACACGGATGTAGAGACCATAGCTAAAATGAGCGGGATGCCTATAGAAAAAATCAATGAATTGAAGAAATCCGTTTTGTAATAAATAGTAAAAAAAGTAAGTGCCTGCCGGTTTTTGCAGGCAGTAGAAAGAGATTTTATTGAAATTGATAAAATATGACGCATATATTTAAAGCTGTGCAGCTCGTAGTGAAATTACGAATTGCACAGCTTTTTTTGTATTGGGTGCTATTGCTAAAGGACTATGAAATGAGTTTTTAACAAGGTGGATTGACAATACCTTATTTTAGTAATACAATGTATTACGGGGGTGATTAAAATGATTTCATTAAGATTAAATGATAGAGATGAAAGTCTTGTCAAAAACTATGCGGCATTAATGGGAATAAGTGTATCTGAACTTGTCAGAAGATCCGTTATTGAACGTATTGAAGATGAAATAGACCTCAATACGTATAATGAAGCAATGGCAGAATATAAGAAAAATCCGGTAACGTATACTCACAAGGAAGTTAAAGAGTTAATAGGTTTATGATATATACGGTAGAATATACGTCTCAAGCTGTTAAAGAATTGAAAAAACTTGACAAGAATACAAAAAGTCTCATATACGGATGGATTGAAAAAAATCTAGTTGGTTGTTGTGAGCCACGCATACATGGAAAAGGTCTTACAGCGAATCGTTCAGGTCAATGGCATTATCGTGTAGGAGACTATAGAATCATATCAGAAATAGATGATGATAAAATCATTATATTAGTTCTCGAGTATTGGACATAGAAAAGATATATACATTAAATGATTGGCTTCATAGGGATATTTATAAGCAGACAAATGATTTAATTTTAGGGAAACTATTGAGAGAAAAGTATGTGGCTGCCGTTTTTGCAGGCAGTAGAAAGAGATTTTATTGAAATTGATAAAATATGACGCATATATTTAAAGCTGTGCAGATTGTAGTGAAATTACGACTTGCACAGCTTTTTTCGTTTGATCGCCATTAAGAAAGGAGTGCATGTTTGTAGTGCAAGGACTATGAAATAAGTGATTCAAACGATTTGAGTATTACGTGCATTTATCGTTGCATCGCGTATATACATAGTATATACTAAAAGAAAGAGTTTTATGGAGGTGCGTTTCATGATTACCACTATTTCGAAATGGGGAAACGGGCATGCTATCCGTTTATCAAAAGAATTGATGCAACAAGCAAAGCTCCATCCAAATGATAAAATTAAGATCACGGTTAATGGGGAAGAAATTATATTGAAAAAAGTTATTCAGACAAAAGCTGAAGCCTTTGACGAAACTTTTAGTGACTATAAAGGTGACTGGAGCTGCACTGAAATCGGTATCGGCAGAGTGGTTGGAAATGAGGTTTTCGAATGAAATCTGCTCCTTCAGCCGGTGATGTCATTCATCTGAACTTTGATCCACAAAGCGGTATTGAGATACAGAAGTACCGTCCAGCGTTAGTTATATCGAACAGTTCTTTTAATCAAAAGACGGGACTTGTTATGGTTTGCCCTATAACTTCAACTCAACGGAATTTTCCGTTGCATATTAATTTAGATGCTCGGACGAAAACGCATGGAGATATTCTATGTGAACAATTGAAATCATTGGATTATAATGCCTGTGATTGGAAATTTATTGAATGTGTTCCAGAAGACATCTTCGATCATGTCTTATTTATTCTAGATAAGATTATTGGAAAATAGCAAAGATGAAAAATGGCGTAGAAAGAGATTTGTACTATTGAAATTGATAAAATATGTCGCATATAGTTAAAGCTGTGCAGCTCGTATTGAAATTACGAATTGCACAGCTTTTTGTTGGGAAATGAGAAGATTTGCCATTTATTAAAAACTGTACTTTTTTATTTTAGTGCGTTATAATTAAGATAAGAAAAAAGGTGCTACCCATAAACGGTCAGCCCCGAAAATTTAGCTTATGGTAAGCCGCTTAGTTTGCGAGACTGGGGCGGCTGCTTTTTAATCCCTTACCTTTATGGTGGGGGCTTTATTTATTTTAGATATGATTATCGAAAAATAGCAAAGGCAAAGAATGTAATAGAAAGAGATTTTATTGAAATTGATAAAATATGACGCATATATTTAAAGCTGTGCAGTTCGTAGTGAAATTACGAATTGCACAGCTTTTTAGTATACTTAGATTTATGCCACAAGGTATTTATGAATCTGCACACATTAAATGTTTTACCATAGACCGATAAATTTCCACCAGGCTCCGCCGATAACCAGCCAAATCATGACATTGACCGTTGTTATGATGAAGCCGAGCCGCCACCAATCACTCATGGAAACATAATCAGCTCCATATAAGATCGGTGCTGCACCGCCGCCGTAATGAGTTAATGGAATCATTAGGTTTGACATTGCAGCAAAGGTCAATGCCGCTAACAGTGGTGGAGTACCAACCACTACGGAAATTGCAAGAAAGGCTGCATACATGGCACTGATATGTGCGGTAACGCTGGCAAAGGCATAATGAGAATAAACATAGGCGATAATTAATAATGGAAAAGCTAAATACCAGGAAATACCCGCTCCTTGGATCGCGCCTCCAGCCATTGCAGCCAGCCAGCCAATAAAACCAGTTTTGGCAAGAGCTGTGGCTAGGGCGATTAATGATCCCATCCAGAACATGGTATCCCAGGCACCTTTTTCATTCAGGACATCTTGCCATGTTAAGACTTTGGTAAGAAGCATGACGCAGACTGCGAGCATGCCAACAACGGTAGCATTTATATTGGTAATACTGCCCGTAGCCCAGAGGATGAGAGCACCGATAAATACTACGGAAACAATTTTTTCGCTGAGACTCATGTTCCCCAGTCGGCGAAGTTCTTTTTGAGCTATTTCTTTGGCATGAGGCATTTCTTTGATTTCTGGAGGAAAGAGTTTGTAAAGCAGATAAGGCATGAGCAGCAGTGAAATAAGGCCCGGCACGATTGCCGCCAATGCCCAGCTTCCCCAGCTGACTTCAATGCCGATCGTTTTAGCTGCCAATTCGGCAGCCAGTGGATTACCAGCCATTGCTGTCATAAACATTGCGCAGGTAATGGCGTTGGCATGGTATTCGATTTGCATAATGTAAGCGCCGAAACGCCGAGCTGTAGGTCCAGGTTTGGAGTCAAGTGCTAGTGCAAGGCTCTGGATGATCGGGTAGATGATTCCGCCAGCACGGGCTGTACTAGAAGGGGTTGCTGGTGAGATGATGAAATCGCTGAGTGTAATTGCATAACCAAGTGTCAATGAGGATTTGCCAATATAATTGATGATGACAAAAGCTATGCGTTGACCCAGTCCGCTTTTGATGAAGCCACGGGCAAATAAGAAAGCACATATAATCAGCCAGATTGTCGAGTTGCCATAGCCCGCAATGGCATCGTCAACTTTAAGGGTCCCTGACAGGGCGGAAAACGTGATAGCAATAAAGGCGGAAGCACCGATAGGCAGCGGCTGAAGAACCAAGGCGGCTACTGTAGCGGCAAATATGGCAAATAAATGCCAAGCCTGCGGTGTTAAACCGGTAGGTACGGGAATAAACCAAATTATGCAGCCGATAAACAGTACGATAAGACCGGCACGCAGCTGTTTGGACATAATAGACACACTTCCTTCAAAAACATTTATTTTGCGCCGTATTTTTCCAGTACGCGGTCAGCAAACTGTGGAGCCAGACCAATGTAATTATGAGGATCAAGCATATACGTGATTTCTTCATCCGTAAATTCTTCGCGGACGGTTGGATTATGCTTGAGAGCATTTTCCATTGTATCTTCTTCTTCATAAGCTTTCATACAAGCTTTGTAGACGATGTCATGTGCACTCATGCGCCCAATTTTAGGAGCCATATGCATCATAATGCATTCACTCATCATGAGACCGCGCAGCTTGAATAAATTTGCTTCCATATGTTTTGGATAAACGATGAGATTTTCAAGGATATTTTCAGATTTTTCTAAGGCAGCACTCATTAAGTGGCAGGCACGTGGAATTGCTTCCCATTCGGTGAGGAAGCAGCCCCAATCACGTTCGTTTTCGCTGATCATTGATTCGACAATTGATGGAGCAATGCTTCTAACGGAACGACAACAAGCGATTACGTTTTCAAGGACCTGTGGATTTCTTTTGTGCGGCATAGTTGAAGAACCGACTTTTCCCATAAAGAAAGGTTCTTCGAGTTCGGTGATTTCTGTGCGCTGCAGGGAAAGAATTTCGTGGGCAATACGTCCAATTGTTCCGGCACAGAGTGCTAAAACGCTGGCAAATTCAGCTTGATTGTCGCGGGCAACATGCCAAGCTATGGTCGGAATATTGAGTTCGAGAATTTCCATCGTGCGAGCTTGAACTTCAAGCCCTTTTACTTGGTGTGAGGCCAAGGTTCCAACAGCACCGGCGAGTTCACCGACAAATAGACGGTCTTTGATTTCTTCAAGGCGTTGAATGTCTCTGCCTAGTTCATCTGCCCAGACAGCAGCTTTATAGCCAAAAGTGATTGGCAGGGCATGGATAACATGCGTTCGTCCGCACATGATTGTATCGCGGTGTTTTTTTACTTGTTGTAGAACGAATTTTTGGCAGTTCTTCATTTGTTGGAGAATGATTTTATAAGCTTCACGTTCGATCAAGACCATACCTGTATCAACAATATCCTGACTGGTTGCACCCCAATGAACGAATTCACTAGCATTGTCGTTGAGAACTTTCTTGAATTCTTTCAATACAGGAACAATGGTAATCGATGATTTATAATTTTCCCCGATCTGTGGAATATCGAGAAGATCTGCGTTCGCTTTTGCGCAGATTTCATCGGCTTTTTCTTTTGGAATGACGCCGAGTTCGCCCTGCGCTTTAGCAAGAGCTGCTTCGGTATCTAGAAATTTTTGTACTAGATTTTTATCGCTAAAAACTTCTCTCATTTTGTCATTGCTAAATAAGCAACCCCAAACTTCGCTGTCGATTACTGTAGATGCCATACATAATTCCCCCTAATTTTCTTTTTCATTTGGTAAGCTAGTTCCTATGAATATCACAAATAAGTTTTAGATTTGTGGGATGTGTTTATCGTAGCATATGGTTTATTAATAAACGAATACGGCTATCTTATTGTTTGATAAGAAAATCTTATTTGATTGTGGAACGGAAATTATTTACATGTAAAAGCATTATTTTCAGAATATTTTAAAGAAAAAATAAATTTTTAGAAATATTATAAGGGGAGTCAAAATATGATAATAAAATATTATTTTATGATAACTTAATATTATGATGATGCGTTCTATTTTGATAGGGTATTGTATAATAGATATGATACAATTAAATAGAAATCGTTTTGTGAAGATAGAAGGAGTGGACGCTAGAATATGGAACTCTGTCAATTAGAATACTTTCAGATGGTTAGCAAGGTCAACAGCTTTACACGGGCCGCCGAACGACTGTATGTTTCGCAACCGGCTGTAACGAACACCATTCGTGCATTAGAAGATGAATTAGGGATACAGTTGTTTGATCGCAGCCAGAAGCAGGTTTTGCTGACCAGTGAAGGCAAGATTTTTTATAATCATGTCGAAAATGTCTTACACGGTGTTAGTAAAACATTGGCAGATATCAACAATATCAAAAATCTCAATGGCGGAATACTGAGGCTGGCTTTAACGCCTTTAGCCGGTGTGCGAAATTTCACGGTACTTTTGACAAAATTTCGCGAAAAATATCCACAGATTCAGCTCGTTTTTGAGGAAAATAATAATGAAGACGGTCAGCGGGCGCTGCTTGAAGATCGTGTTGATTTGGCTTTTTTGCTGCCGGAGATAAAAAGTAGTTCGCTGACCTATTTATGGATTGGGCGGCAGGCGTTGGCATTATGTTTATCTGTGGAACATCCACTGGCATCGGCGGGCATGGTACGGCTGGAGGACCTTGTCGAAGAGCCGCTGATATTATTCAAGCAAGATTGTGCTTTGCGCAATGTGTTATTGCATGAATTTGAACGAAATAACACCTTGCCACGGATTCAGTTTGAATCGAACCATATCCAGACGATTAAGTCTTTGGTTGCTGAAAATGCGGGAATTGCTATACTACCCGAAGATTTGTGCTCCGTTGACCGAAAAATTGAAACCGTAAAATTGAGGATGCCATTATATATCGATTTGGCTTTGGCTTATAAAACGCAAAAAAGTTTGTCGCATGCGGCTAAAGCCTTTATTCAGTTGGCAGAAGAACTTTATACAAAAAAGAGGATGTGATTTCAATGAAATTGGCATTTGCCGCTGTTGGATCGAACGTTTTGGTTGCCGAGGAAATAAAAAGAGCTGTAAAATCAATTTTTTATAAAGATATTAATATAGAAGCATATACTTTAGAAAATTTGACGGCTGAGATGGATGCCGATCTTTATATTTGTGCAACGACTCAAATGGAACGTCTTTGCACGCTTGTATCGCCGGAAAAGATAGTTTGTCTGGAACTTATGCCTTCATCAAAATTTTTTCTCTCTGTAGGAAGAATCCCTCAAGGCGAAACGGTTTATGTTTGGAACAATCATTTGCGATATACGCAAATTATCGAAAAATATTGCCAAAGCTTAGGTATTCGAGATATTATTTTTGAACCGCTGCCCTATGATGATCTTTCTGTTGAAGTCGTTTTAGAAAAATTGAAAAAGGTTAAATATTTAATTGGTGTCGATTGCTTTATCGATGGTGATCTTTTAGGAAATGAACAGTATGCGCAATGTTTGCCGGAAGAGGTGGTATTAATCAAAGCTCAGCGCGTGGCTGCGATTCATTCGGCAAGTCTTCTCCTGTGGACGATTGCCGGTTTGATGCGGCAGACGATAGCCATTAAACGTTGCCAGATTGAAGGGGAAGATACAGCAGAGGTGGAAGCAGATAAGCTGTTTCTTTATGCCGAGCAGGCGGTTGAGCTCATTCGTGATTCAATCAATAAGGCCGTTTGTAACCAGATTTCACCGGAAGCTGCTTCAATCCAGCCCAATGGAACAACTGATTCTTGGGTGAATCCGGTACATACTTGCCTTCAGGAAAAGCTTGCTGGTATTGATGAACTTCAGGTGGTACTTGCACAGTTACAGGAAAAATTGAAATTGATTGAAGCGAGCGCTCGATGATGCAAGGACGGTAAAATGAAAAGGCGGTTGTTGACCTTTCGAGTCAGCCGCCGCCTTTTCATTTTTGTAATTATTTTGTCAATATATAGGTAATATACACAATGATCATTTTACCGAAATATTTAGCCATATAGTCTATACCGCAAAAAGATGACCAGAAAAATTATTGTGGGTTTTTCTGGTCATCTTTTTGTTTTTCATCCCAAAATACAACATTTAAGGTTGCTTTCATTTTGGCTTTATCTTCAGAATTTAGTGGAATACCGTGCCAAAGAATATACGGTTTGTCGAAAAGTTTATCAAGATGAATAACGGATTCGGTTTCAATGTTTTGTGATATTGGTTTACTTTGATGCTCAGCAAGGTAATCAAGGGTTACATTAAAAAAGTCGGCAAGTTGTTTTAGAGTGGCTAAATCCGGTTCACGTTGATTAATTTCATATAATGATAAGCGTGATCGCGATATTTTTATTAAAGCCGCCATTTCTTTTTGTGTTAGTGTTTTTTGTTCACGCAAAAAAGCAAGTTTTGCACCAAGAGACATAGAATCAACTCCTCTATAATTATTATATGTTACAAATAGAAGCATTCAATGTAATGCTTCTTAAAGTTGCATAAAATATTGACAGCTACAATTTGAAGCATTATAATGAAGCTATAGATGACTTATACTATGAAAATGGCAGGAATAGTTTGCGGCTAGAATTAGCTCATGCTTTTTCGCTTTAGATGGCTTCGAATTGAAGCAAAATGAAATATGCAGAGTGATGATTCTGGCAAACATAAATTAAGTTGATTCATCTTTCATTATCAATAATATAACAATAATATTCGAAAAATTCAGCTACTTAAAGGTGGTGATGCCGAATTGTTGCGCGTTCATTCAAAACATAAATAACTAAATCAGAAAGGGGAAACTAAAGTATGAAGCAAAATCAGAACGGGACACTGACAAATAGGGTTTATTCAAACGTGCGGAGGGCAGGGGTTTTTCTATTTAGTTCAGGGCAGAGTCCAATTGATCCTAAAACAGGAACGTTGGTTGAGGGGAAAATATCAGAGCAGGTAGTACAGGTTATGGAAAATATTAAACAACTTTTACAAGAAGAAAAGTTGAACTTTTCGGATGTTCTTAAAACGACAGTTTTTCTTACGAATATGGATGATTTTCCAGTTTTGAATAAAATTTATGGACGTTATTTTCAAGTACACTTACCAGCTCGTTCTTGTGTGGTGGTGTCGAGTCTGCCGTATGGAGCGTGTGTTGAAATTGAATTTATTGCTTGTGATATAAGTAATGAGATCAAGTCTTAATAGAAGGATAAAGGAGGAGAAAGGATGAGTTTGTTTGTCTTGAAAGAGAACATAAAGGATGATTTTTCATCCAATCGTCTGGCAGTACGTTCTGGTATGACGGATGAGGAATGGTCTGCAGCAACCCGATTCGATGGGACGGATTGGGGCTGGGTGATTATGAGTATCGGGATGGCGATTGGTGCGGGTATTGTATTTTTACCAGTACAGGTTGGCTTGATGGGACTGTGGGTATTTTTGTTGTCCTCCATTATAGGGTATCCGGCGATGTATTTGTTTCAACGTTTATTCATTAATACATTGGCAGCTTCACCTGAATGCAAAGATTATCCCAGTGTTATAAAAGGGTATTTGGGAAAAAATTGGGGGATGTTTTTAGGTGCCTTATATTTTATTATGTTGATTATCTGGGTGTTTGTTTATTCTACGGCTATTAATAACGATAGTGCCTCCTTTTTACAGTCTTTCGGTGTAACGGAAACGTTATTGTCGAAAAATCCCTTGTATGGGCTGGCCTTGATTTGCGGATTAGTTGCGATTGCTTCTCGTGGTGAGAAGGTGTTGTTTAAAATTGCTACGGGCATGGTGCTAACCAAGTTATTGGTGGTTGCTTTTCTGGGGTTTCTGATGGTTGGGCATTGGGATTTGGCGAACGTGGGTCCTATGCCGCCGCTAGGAAAGTTTTTGCACGATACGATTGTAATGCTCCCATTTACCTTGACTTCTATTTTATTTATTCAGAGTTTAAGTCCGATGGTCATTTCGTATCGGTCTCATGAAAAATCGATTGAGGCTGCACGTTATAAGGCGATGCGCGCGATGAATATTGCTTTTGGGATTTTGTTTGTGACTGTCTTTTTTTATGCGGTGTCTTTTACGTTATCGATGGGGCACGAGCAAGCCGTTGCGGCTTATCAGGCGAATATTTCGGCCTTGGCGATGGCCGCACAAAATGGTGGACAACAATCGGTAAAAATATTTAGTTTGATTCTTAATATTTTTGCTGTGATGACGGCCTATTTTGGCGTGTATCTGGGATTTCGAGAGGCTTGTCAGGGGCTGGCAATGAATCTGCTTTGCCGGATGATGCCGGAAAATAAAATTAATAAAAAAATGGTAGGCTATGGGATAATAGCTTTTACTATTCTTATGTCTTGGGGAGCTATTGTACTAAATGCACCGGTGCTGAGCTTTACGTCTATTTGCAGTCCGGTTTTTGGCTTTGTTGGTTGTTTGATTCCGGCGTATTTAGTTTATCAGGTTCCTTTGCTGCATCCATATAAAGGAACAGCTTTAAAAATCATTATTGCTACTGGTATTTTACTTTGTATATCTCCGTTTTTAGCGTTTACATCTTGAAAATAATCAAAAGAAATGTGAGGGATGGGTATGTTAGAAGAAAAGATTGTATCAAAGGCTCATTTATTGTGGGCAGAAATGATCAAGGCAATCCGGCAGGAGGTTACGCCGGCTATCGGGTGTACCGAGCCGGTATCTTTGGCACTGGCGGCAGCGATTGCCGCACAGCGTCTTGGAAAACCGGTGGAGAAAATTGAAGCCATGGTTTCAGCGAATATGATGAAAAATGGTATGGGGGTTATTGTGCCAGGGACAAACATGGCAGGTCTTGCTATAGCGGCTGCTGTTGGTGCTATTGGCGGTGATCCGCAGGGAGAACTGAAAGTTTTGAAAAATTTGACACCAAAACAGGCTGCGGCAGGTAAAACTATGGTGGCGGCTCATAAAGTTACGATTGCGGTTATCGATGTGCCTCATGTTTTATATTCAGAGGCCAAAGTTTTTCATGGAGCGGACTGGGTTAAGGTCTGCATTGCTGATAAACATACCCAGGTAGTTCGGATTGAGCAAAATGGGGAAATCATTTATAAAATGAAGGATATGGATAAGCATACCATGTCTTATTCGCTTGCAGGGATTACAGCAAAAGATGTATTTGATTTTGCTTCACAGGTTCCCTTGGAAAAGATTTCCTTCCTTCACGAGGCGGAAAACTTGAATATGGCATTAGCGGAAGCGGGCATGCAAGGGCAATATGGCCTTCATATTGGTGCGACGCTGCATAGACAAATTCATACGGGTCTGTTAGCAGACAGCTTAATGCTGCAAGTTGTGATGATGACGACAGCGGCATCCGATGCACGCATGGGGGGAGCATCTTTACCTGCTATGACCAATTCTGGTTCAGGTAATCAAGGCATTGCTGCAACCGTACCTGTTTGCGTGATTGCAAAAAAACAGAAAAAAAGTCAGGAAACATTGATACGAGCCCTGGCTCTGTCACATATGATGGCAATCTATATTCATAGTAAATTGCCAAATTTGTCAGCACTTTGTGCAGTTACAACGGCATCCATGGGGGCAGCGGCAGGAATGACATGGCTTTTAACAAAAAATTTTAAGGCTGTCAGCATGGCTATATCCAATATGATTGGTGATGTAAGCGGTATGATTTGTGATGGCGCGGCAAACAGCTGCTCTATGAAGGTGTCAACCGCGGTTGGTGCAGCTTGTAAAGCAGTGCTTATGGCAATTGAAGGGACTCGTGTAACGGGTGATGAAGGAATCGTTGCGGAGAATGTAGATGATTCGATTGCTAATATTGGAAGTTTAGCTTGTAATGGTATGGTACAAACCGATGCGCAAATATTGCAGATTATGATGGAGAAGGCGTAAAGAGCATACTCCAGTATGTAAAAAGCTGTACAATTTATTATGCGAATTGTACAGCTTTTTTGTATCGTATATATTTATTGCGTGCAGATTGAATTATGCAGGATGAAAATTATATGTGATTTCAATATCACATACTTTATTAATTAACAAAGATAGCCCATGTCTGTTGATTCTACAATAGACATGGGCTATCTTTTTGGGGGAGAGATACCGAAGGCTATAAAAATTATTTAATAGCACGAAGTCTGGTAAGCTCAGACTCTTGATAAAAAAGCCGTGTATTCAAGGTATCAATTTTGGCATTCATGCTGGTTACACTATCTTTGTTCGCCGTATTAAGTTCTAAATTTTCAAGCTTCGCATTGGTGATTTCCTGATTGTGCAACAGAGCTTTAATAATATCCGTATCTTCTTGCAGCTGTGATTTAATATCAGTGATTTCAGATTTCATGCCAGAAACATCAGATTTAATATCGGTGATTTCGGATTTTATTCCCGAAATATCAAATTTTATACCTTTTAATTCAGATAAAACCAATCCCTGAAATTCTTCATTGGTCATAGATGGTATCTCCCTTGCTTAATTGTTAGTGGTTCTATTATAGCATCAAAAATAGATAATTTATACTGGTTTTAATTCCCTTTTTAATAACATTATTCTAGGCATTATATTATTATCGTGTCTGTTTTCTGCAGAGGGCGGATATAAAAGGGCATCAACGTGACAGTTTGTTGCATACAGTGCAGTATCGCTATATAATTAAATTGTAGAAACTCCTTCTTGTGGCATGTAGTCCTAGGAGAGGGGGTGGAAATTATGGATCAACTTTTGATGTATATGTCCAGCTATGGTTTTCCTATGGTAGTCAGTGCTTTTTTGCTGGTGCGGATTGAAAAGAAGCTGGATATACTAGACAGCAGTATCCGTGATTTGACACGTGTGATTGAAAAGAAACTTTAGAAAATGACTGAAGAAATAATAAAGGAGCCAAATTTTATGAAGGTAATTATTTTAGCAGGCGGTGGTGGCACGCGCCTTTTTCCGTTGTCACGTAAATGTATGCCAAAGCAGTTTTTGGCCATTGATCAAGATAAGACTCTTTTGGCGGAAACAATTGAACGTTTCAAGAATTTGGTTAAACCAGAAGATATTGTAATCGTTACGAACCAGGAATATATTCATCATGTAAAAAGTGAACTGGCTTTATGTGGAGCAAGTGAAGCTCATATTGTGGTGGAAACGGAACCTCGGAATACTGCACCGGCTATTGCCTTAGCTGCGCAATATTGTCTGGATGAACTGGGCTGTGCCAAGGATGAAGTGATGTTTATTTCGACTTCGGATCATATTATTCGTCCGGTCGTTGTGTTTCAAAATGCCGTGACCAAGGCAGCTGAATTTGCGAGTAAGGGGAATTTTGTTACATTTGGGGTGAAACCAACGAAACCAGAAACGGGTTTTGGTTATATTGAAGCGGGTGAAGATTTGCATGGTGCTTATAAAACGAGTGCTTTTAAGGAAAAACCAGATCTTGAAACAGCGAAGGCATATCTGGCCAAAGGAAATTATTATTGGAATTCCGGATTATTCGCTTTTCGGGTGGATGTGTACCAAAATGAAATTCGTCAATATGCACCAGATATTCATAAAGAGCTGAAAGCTAATTATAGAGAAACAGCAGCAAACTTTTCGAATATGCCAAATATTTCGATTGATTATGCCGTGGCGGAAAAGTCAAAACTGGGGGTTACGATTCCACTCAATCTGTATTGGAATGATGTGGGATCTTGGGATGCAATTTATGATGTGCTGGATAAGGACGATTTTGGCAATGCTTTACAGGGGGATTGTTTGCCAATCGATTGTTCCAACAGCTTAATGCTGGGACAAAGCCGCCTGATTGCCGGAATTGGTCTGGATAATATCATGGTTGTAGAAACATCCGATGTGATTTTGGTAGCACAAAAAGGTGAATCGCAGAAAGTGAAAGATCTGGTGGATATTTTGAAAGCCAGAGGTCGTAAGGAAGCAACCGAGCATACGACAATGTATTTCCCATGGGGGAGTGCAACGAGTCTGGGCGGTGGCCGCGGCTATAAGATGAAACGGCTGGTAATCAATTCTGGCGAAGGTTTAGCTACTAGGATGCATTATCACCGCAGCGTCCATTGGATCGTTACGCAGGGGACAGCAGAGGTCACTATCGGTGATGTTGTGCAGATGCTTCATAGTAATGAAAGTGTCTTTATCCCGATGACGACAAAATATGGTTTGCAAAATCCAGGGAAGATGTCACTTGTTGTGATTGAAGTAGAAAACGGTGAATATCTGGAGGACGATGATGTCGTTTTGCTGACACAATAAAATATACAAATAATGTAAATGAGCTGTTAAGAGGAGGTGTACTTCTTTTAACAGCTCATTTTTATTTTAAAAATTTTTCTTAGTGCTTGTAAAATTCTTGCCTCGGGGCATGTAGTAGAGTGAAAGGGGATGAGATAAATGGCAGCAGCAAAAAAAGGACAAACCAGTAAGCTGATTTTGAAAGTGCAGACTGGTCTAAACAAAGCTGGGGAAGTGACTTTGAGTCAAAGAACATTCAACAATGTAAATCCAGCTCTCGCCGATGTAGATTTATTGGCAATCGGTACAGCCTTAGGTGCATTGCAGTCGCATACTGTGGATTCTGTGAATCGTCAAGATGAAGCACAAATCGGACAAGCCTAAGCAAGATAAATAAAAAAGGGGAGGTGAAACGGTATGACGAAAAAATTGCAGATGGTATTTACGTTAGATTCTGGTAAAACTTTGACGTACAGTCTGGCTGATCCGAAAGATGGTCTGACAAAAGTCGAAGTGGAAGCTGCGATGCAGGCTGTTATCGACAAAAAAGCGATTATAAGCAGCAATGGATCTCCAGTGAAAATCAAAGAAACAAGTATCAAAAGCACGGATGAAGTGGCTTTAGCATAACACAAAACGAGGAGCAGAAAATCGTAGATTTTCTGCTCCTCGTTTGATTATTGCTGTTACTGAAATGAGGGATGTTTGTGAATTAATAAAATTTTAAAAACAGTTGATAAATTCTATAGAATATATTAGTATAATTATTATATATTGAATGTAGGGTATTGGCATTAAGTTGGTTAAACCTTCGAAAAGAAAATTTTTGAAGGAGTGTTGAAAAATGCAAAATAGTTTGTGGTGAAACGGAAAAGCAATGGAAATTTGTTTTTGTCGTTTTTTTATTTCCAAAAAGCGAGACTAAAAATAATCAAAGTTTAAGGAGATGCAAAGGATGCTCCTTAAAAAAATATTAAATAATATGGAAGGTATCGTGCAGAAAAAATTAAGGTGAGATTTCCAAGCTGTGCTTTTTGTCGGCTTGTTTTCTAATACAAAATAAAGAGTAATGAAAAAGTTTTAACTGGATGGTGACATTAAGTTGGCCAAACCTTCGAAATTCATTTAAATTTTGGAGGAATTATTTATGAAAAAGTATACAGAACTAGCAAAGTCCATCGTGGAAAATGTCGGTGGAAAAGACAATGTTATATCGTTAGCACACTGCTATACGAGGCTTCGTTTCAAATTGCGTGATGAAAAAAAAGCAGCAACCGATGTATTGAAAAATACAGAAGGCGTTGTTACGGTCGTGCAAAGTGGAGGCCAGTATCAGGTTGTTATCGGCAATGAAGTGGGTGATGTTTATGATGAAATCGTAAAATCGCAAGGAATTGCCGGTGCAAGCAGTGGGACTGAAAATGCTGAGCCGGAACAAAAAATGAATGTGATTGATCGCTTCATTGATATTGTGTCCGGCATTTTCACGCCTGTTTTGGGGATGCTGGCAGCCAGCGGGATGATTAAAGGATTCACTGCCCTGTTTGTGGCTTTTGGTTTTATTGAGGCGGCGGGTGGTACCTATCAGATTTTGCAAACAATCGGTGATGGCTTCTTTTATTTTTTACCGATCTTTTTGGGCTTAACAGCAGCTAGAAAATTCAAAATGAATGAATTTTCTGGCATGGCACTTGGTGCGGCATTGGTATATCCGTCAATTAGTGCAATTATCAAAGGGGAACCACTTTATCATTTATTTACCGGGACCCTGTTTGCTTCTTCAGTACAAATGGAGTTTTTAGGAATTCCAGTGATTTTAATGAATTATGCATCAAGCGTTATTCCCATTATTGCATCCGTATATTTTGGTGCCAAGGTAGAACGTTTCTTGCTGAAAACGATTCCGACGATGGTTAAAGGGTTCATGGTGCCATTTTTTACGATTTTAATCGTTATTCCATTGACGTTTATCATCATTGGTCCTGTATCAACTTGGGCGGGACAATTGGTAGGTTTCGTAGCAAATGGTATTTTCCAGTTGAGCCCTGTTTTAGCAGGTTTATTTATTGGGGCATTTTGGCAGGTCTTTGTTATTTTTGGTATGCACTGGGGGCTTGTACCAATTATGATAAATAATATTTCGGTTCAAGGGTTTGATCCGGTTGTAGTTACGTATTTTGCGGCATCTTTTGCCCAAACTGGTGTTGTTTTGGCTATTTTGTTGAAGACAAAAGATAAGAAACTCAAATCACTTTGTGTGCCAGCGTTTATTTCAGGGATCTTTGGTGTTACCGAACCAGCAATTTATGGGGTAACACTGCCACGAAAAAAAATGTTTATCATCAGCTGTATTGGTGCTTCGATCGGTGGTGGCTTGATTGCTTTTTGGGGTATTAAACTATATATGTTTGGTGGTTTAGGCGTTTTTGGGTATCCATGTTTTGTTGATCCGGTATCGCATGATATCAGTGGTATGAAATTTGGCATGATTGCTTCTTTGGCAGCTTTTCTTATTGGCTTTGGATTAGCGCTTCCATTCTACCATGATGAGAAGGTGGCTGAAAAAATTTCGGCTGCTGATAAAGACGGTAATAAAATTTTGGAAAAAGAAATATTGATTAGTCCTTTGATTGGGGAAGTGAAATCGTTGGATGAAGTGCCAGATGAAGCATTTTCTTCTGGGGTATTAGGCAAAGGGGTTGCGATTCTTCCTTCCGAAGGTAGAGTTATTGCGCCGGCAGATGGAACGGTAGCGACACTTTTCCCAACTAGTCATGCTTTGGGCTTGATAACAGATAAAGGCACGGAAATTCTGATTCATATTGGCATTGATACTGTAAAATTGAATGGGCAGTATTTTCAAGCCAAGGTCAAACAAGGCGATCGGGTAAAATGCGGTCAGGTTTTAGTTGAGTTTGATTTGAAAAAAATTCAAGCAGCTGGATACGCTGTGATTACGCCTGTACTGATTACGAATTTTCAGCAGTACTTGGATATTATTATATCGAAAAAGGATACGATTCATTATGGGGAAAACCTCATTACGGTTATTAATTAAGCAGTCTGATCAGATTGCTTGGCAGTCTGCGATCGTGTATTTTGTTTTTCAGCAGTGATAGCTTATTATGATGAGCTTGTTTTTTACAATTGAATACCAAGGAAGGATTGTGACTGGTAATACGGGCAAAACCTAGATTTATGTTGGCTGATTAAAAATTGATTTAGCCAACATAAATCTGGTTTTTTTGTTTTTATAGGAGGTGGGTAAGAAAACTGAAAGGGCAAAGGTACGTGATTTTTAATGAATAAATTTCCTGAAGCATTTTTATGGGGCAGTGTGATAGCCGCTAATTAAGGATTCGCTTTTCTGGTACAATGACTATCATTGCCAGTAATAGAATAAAGTTGGACGCAGATTAGCGATTCGATGTATAATTCCGAGTTTGACACTTGAGAAAGAAAAAACGATTAGAACCCTTGAAAATAAAGAGATCTAATCGCTTTTTTTTCGGTTTTTGAGTAATGTTTTTCTTCTTTTAGTAAACTTAAATTTTTTATTCACATAAATGTCAAACTTCCGGGTATAGTAAAACATTATCATATATCGATCAAAAAATACTTAATAAAATTTTCAAAATATTTGACAAAGTCCATAATATATATTAATATAATTATAGTAAAATGAATGTAGGGTAGTGACATTAAGTTGGCTAAACCTTCGAAAAGAAATTTTTTGAAGGAGTGTGGAAAAAATGAAAAATAGTTTGAAGTAAAACGAAAAAACAATGGAAATTTGTTCTTTTTCGTTTTTTTTATTTCCCAAAATCGAGACTAAAAATAATCAAAGTTTAAGGAGCTGCAAAAGATGCTCATCAAAAAAATATTAAATAATAATGTCGTTCTTACGGAAACTGAACAGCATAAGGAAGTTGTTGCTATGGGCAGTGGTATCGCTTATAAAAAACGTTGTGGTGATGACATTCCGGAAGATAAGATTGATAAGATCTATACGCTGTCTCAAAAAGATACTTGGGAAAAGTTTAAAACTTTATTAACGGATATTTCTATGGAATATATGGAAGTATCTACGGCGATTATTGAATTAGCGGAAGCAGAGCTAAAGAAAAAATTGAATGAAAGTATTTATATTTCGCTTACAGATCATATTCATATGGCGGTTTCGCGGTTTCGCGAAGGCAATTTTATCCGAAATATGATGATTTGGGAGATTCAGCGATTTTATCCCGAAGAATATGCTGTTAGTGAAAAAGCAAGGGTTTTGATCAATGAGAAATTTTCATTGGAGCTTCCAATCGACGAAGCTGGATTTATTGCTTTACATATTATTGATGCACAGATGGAGAATGATCAGCCTTTAGCGGATGATATTACCCAATTGATTCAGGAAATCACAAATATTGTTCGTTATACATGCTCGATGGAATATGATATAGAGTCTTTGCAATATTACCGTTTTATTACACATTTAAAATTTTTTGCCAAGCGCATGTTTACGGAGGAAAAAACAATTTGTGATATAGATGAAGAAATGGAAGGTATCGTGCAGAAAAAATATGCTTTAGCACATCGTTGCGTAGGGAAAATCGCAGAATTCCTTCAGCAGAAATATCAGTATGAGTTAAATCGGGATGAAAAATTCTATTTGATGATACATATTGCTAAAGTAAGCAGGAAAAATTAAGGTAAGATTTCCAAGTTGCGCCTTTGTGACAGCTTGTTTTCTAATATACAATAAAGGAGGATAGGAAAAAGTTCTATTTGGATGGTGACATTAAGTTGGCCAAACCTTCGAAATTCATTAAAATTTTGGAGGCTTTATTTATGAAAAAGTATGTAGAATTAGCAAAATCCATCGTGGAAAATGTCGGTGGGAAAGACAATGTTATATCGTTAGCACACTGCTATACGAGACTTCGTTTCAAACTGCGTGATGAAAAAAAAGCAGCGACGGAAGTATTGAAAAATACGGAAGGCGTTGTTACGGTCGTGCAAAGCGGAGGTCAGTATCAGGTTGTTATCGGCAATGAAGTGGGTGATGTTTATGATGAAATCGTAAGATCACAAGGAATTGCTGGTGCAAGCAGTGAGGCTGAAAATGCTGAGCCGGAACAAAAAATGAATGTGATTGATCGCTTCATTGATATTGTGTCCGGCATTTTCACGCCTGTTTTGGGGATGCTGGCAGCCAGCGGGATGATCAAAGGCTTCACTGCGATGTTCGTGGCTTTTGGTTTTATTGGAGCCAAGGGCGGAACTTATCAGATATTGCAAACAATCGGTGATGGATTCTTTTATTTTTTACCAATCTTTTTGGGTCTAACAGCAGCCAGAAAATTCAAAATGAGTGAATTTTCTGGTATGACAATTGGGGCAGCGCTGGTGTATCCATCGCTTAGTGCAATCATCAAAGGGGAAGCACTTTATAATTTATTTACTGGGACGATATTTGCTTCTTCGGTAAAACTGGAGTTTTTAGGAATTCCGGTTATCTTGATGAATTACGCATCCAGCGTTATTCCTATTATCGTTGCCGTATATTTTGGTGCTAAAGTAGAACGTTTCTTGTTGAAAACGATTCCAACAGTGATTAAGGGCTTCATGGTGCCATTCTTTACGATTTTAATTGTCATTCCATTGACGTTTATTATAATTGGTCCTGTATCGACATGGGCAGGTCAGTTGGTCGGTTCAGCGGCAAATGGTATTTTCCAGTTGAGCCCTGTTTTAGCAGGCTTATTTATTGGAGCATTTTGGCAGGTTTTTGTCATGTTTGGCATGCATTGGGGGCTTATCCCAATTATGCTGAATAATGTTTCTGTTCAAGGATTCGATCCGGTTGTCGTTACGTATTTTGGCGCATCGTTTGCCCAAATCGGCGTCGTTTTGGCTATCTTATTGAAGACCAAAAATAAGAAACTTAAATCACTCTGTGTGCCAGCTTTTATTTCGGGAATTTTTGGTGTTACGGAACCAGCAATTTATGGGATTACTCTGCCACGCAAAAAAATGTTTATCATCAGCTGTATTGGCGCTTCAATTGGTGGCGGCTTGATTGCTTTTTTTGGTGTAAAACTGTATATGTTTGGCGGTTTAGGTATTTTTGGCTATCCATGTTTTGTTGATCCCGTATCGAATGATATCAGTGGCATGAAATTTGGTATCATTGCTTCTTTGGCAGCGTTTCTTATTGGCTTTGGATTAGCGCTTCCATTCTACCATGATGAGAAGGTGGCTGAAAAAATTTCGGCTGCTGATAACGATGGTAATAAAATTCTGGAAAAAGAAATATTGACCAGTCCGTTGATCGGTGAAGTGAAATCTTTGGATGAAGTGCCGGATGAAGCGTTTGCTTCAGGGGTATTAGGCAAAGGAATCGCTATAATTCCTTCCGAAGGCAGAGTCACTGCCCCAGCAGATGGAACCATAACGACAGTTTTCCCCACCGGTCATGCGTTGGGATTGATTACAGATAAAGGTACAGAAATTCTCATTCATATTGGGATTGATACTGTGAAATTAAATGGGCAGTATTTCCAGGCAAAGGTCAAACAAGGTGATACGGTAAAATGCGGACAAGTCCTTGTTGAATTTGATTTGGAAAAGATAAAGGCAGCAGGTTATTCTGTGATGACACCTGTAGTGATTACAAACTTCCAACAGTATTTGGATATTATTGTGACAGAAAAGGGAAACATAGATTACAAGGAAAATCTTATTACGGTTATTGCATAATAACTATATTTAACCTATAGGACACTTTATGTTTTGGGAATAGAAATAATTGAATAATATAATGTTGGAGGAAAAAATAATGAAAAAAACATTAGCAGTATTAGGACTTTCCACTGTAATTTTTTGTGGCGGTGTACAAGCTCAGGCAGCACCGGGATTTTTTCAAGAGGTACCACTGAGTGACTGGTCTTATGAAGCCGTTAACGGACTTATTGCCACAGGACATGTGAATGACTATACCGAATCAATACCACAAGGCCGTATTATGAGCCGCATGGAAATGGCCTTGGTTGTCGATGATGCCATGCAAAACCTCAAAGCATTCGCACCGGCTGATCAGGATACGATTCAGAAATTGAATAAAGAATATTACTATGACATCAAAAAAATACACCTATTGTCGAAACTCGACAATGCGGATTTGGAAAAGGCTGAAAATGAGGTAAACGGTACGACTTTTACGGAAGAAGAAAAAGCTGGGCTGAAGAAAGCGGCATCTTTGGCGGATAAGATTTCTATTAATGGTTATGCTCGCCTGCGTAATGATCACTATTTGAAGGATACAACAGGAAGGACCACCCGCGCCAATATGCTTCATGTGCAAGTCAATACGACGTATAAGATCGATGAGAATTGGCAGGCTCATGCCGATCTTGGTTATCGTAATTCCCTTAGTGGTTTTGATGAAACGAAATCTCTGTCACCAAATGAAAATCAGACGGGTACCACCATGGATACCTATGTGACTGGCCGCATGGCGGATAACGCTCTCGGTCTTAAAATCGGTAAGTGGAATGAATGGAACATTTATGGATGGGGTATGGATATTGACTGCGATTTCTCTGGTGTGCAGCTTGATTATGGCAAAAAAGATTTCAAAACCTATTTAACCACGGGCAAGATGGATCTTTGGGATAATGGCATGGGTGGTACTCGTGAGTATGAACAGGTTACCAGTCTGCGCTTCTTCTATCCATTTGATAAGAAAAATGACATCAATTTTGGCGTTTCCTCGAGTTCGGCTATGGCCAGTCGCTATCAAGATCCTAGTCAGGGACGTGTATTCTATTACTATACCCATGCGCATCACAAATTTGATACGAACTGGGATCTTCGCGCGGGCATCATTAACAGTGATGCAAAACGAGATAATACGACGCCAGCTGCAGCCGCAAAGGCAGCCACAAAGACGAAGCAGCCGGGTCGCTGGATACAGCTCCAGTATAAGGGAAGTGATCTTCAGTCTCCTGGTTCTTATGGTATTACTGCTGATTATCGCTATGAACCGGCTCTTACTTGGCCAACGGTCACAGATTGGTGTGGGCTCAATGAACACTTCTTCCGCCTTGGCGTAAGCTATGTGCCAGCGAAGAACATCCTCCTAGATACGTTCTATACATGGGCAGACGAAATTGACACTGGTAAGAGGGATGACATGTTCCGTTTCCAAGCACAATTCTTCTTTTGATGAAGCAGTGAAATACAAAAATATACTAAGGGGATGCTTTGCATGAAATTGAAAAAACTTGCTAAAGCTGTATTGGGCATGATGGCTTTAGGAACGATGGCGATTAGCTCATTTGTCAGCATTGCAAGTGCAGCGCCAAATGATGTAAAGCCAAGAACAATCGTTATGACGGATGGCGAAGTTGATGATATGGATTCGTTTTTAAGATTTATGCTCTATGCAAATGATTTGGATGTAAGGGGCATCATTTATACGAGTTCCATGTGGCATTACAAGGGAGATGGCAGGGGAACTCCGTTTACTACCCATATGGATATTGTCAAATTATATCATCCAGGCTGGCACACAAATCTTCGTTGGTGTGGAACGGATTGGATTAAGGAATATATTGATAAATATCGCACAGTTTACCCGACTCTTTTACAGCATGATAAAAATTATCCGTCTCCGGATAAACTGCAAAGCCTGGTGCGTGTGGGGAATATTGATTTTGAGGGCGAAATGGATTATGACACCGAAGGTTCAGAGTTCATTAAAACAGAGCTTCTTTCTGAGGATGAAACGCCAATTTACTTTGAAACCTGGGGTGGTGCCAATACTTTTGCCCGATCTTTGAAGTCTATTGAAGAGGAATATAAGGGAACAGAAAAATGGGACAGTATATATCAGAAGATCAGTAAAAAAGCTATACTGTATAATATCATGGACCAGGATGATACGTATAAAACCTATATTGCTATTAAATGGCCGGGTATCAAGGTTTATTACAATAGCTGGCAGTTTGGCAGTCTGGCATATATATGGCCTGCAACGGTACCAAAAACACAGCAAAAATACTTCCGCGGCGAATGGATGAAGAAAAATATCATGAAAGGACCACTTGCTGGCGGCTATATGACCTATGGCGATGGGCATAAGCTTGCAGGTGACCCAGAGGACAAGTTCGGCTCGATGGAAGAAGCCATGAAAAATGGTTACGGAAAATATGACCTGATATCCGAAGGGGATTCTCCGTCCTTCTTATATCTTATCAATAATGGTCTGCGTTCTACGGAAAGTCCGACCTATGGCGGCTGGAGTGGCAGGCTTTCACCGTCGGTTTCTACTAAGAATCTTTGGGAGGATAACGAAGGTTCCTTTGACTACAATCCGTATACGAAAAAGTTAGATAAATATTATTCGCAGACACGATGGATTGATGCCATTCAGAATGACTTTGCTGCACGTGTGAAGTGGACGATGAATGATTATCAGCATGCTAACCATGCGCCACAGGCGATTAAGATTCAGGAAGGTCTGGACATTAAGGTGAAGCCGGGTGGAAAAGTTACACTGCATGCCTCGGCTAGTGATCCCGATGGAGACAAGCTGAACTATAAGTGGTATCCATACGAGGAAGCTGGTTCCTATCGTGCTTCTGTTGCAATTCATGGGAAAGGTCAGGAGGCAAGTATTACAGTGCCTGCTAACGCCATAAAAGGCGAGACCATTCATGTTATTCTAGAAGTAATCGATAGCGGTCAGCCCCCACTTACTCGTTACGCCAGGGTGATCCTGACGGTAGAGTAAGTGACTGGTGAAGATGAAAAAATCATGAAATGGCCATAAAAGAAGAGTGCCTGATTGTAGTTGTTTTATAAAATAAAGAAACGCTGGAGCAGGACAGGGAAGCTGTCCGCTTTGGCGTTTTCAAAGGAGAGATGTAACATGAATTGTAGAAAAATTCTTTGTGCGGGTATAGCTAGCGTGCTTATGGCTGGAATGCTGTTCGGCTCAAGTGTATCCGTTGAAGCGACTGCCAAAGCAGCACCATCGTATCGTACGGTCACAGAGGTCTATGACTGGGGGGCAGCAGTTTCCAAGGTTATCGTTGACCTAGGAGAGAATGTAACCGCAAATGCGGTGGATAATGGGACATTTAAAGTCTATGCGAAACGTGTGCTGGCAGAAGGTGCAACGACGCCGAAGCAGGCTATGCAGGCGAAAAACAAGATTTCTTTAGGTTCAGAAGCGCAGAAAGATAATGATCTTGAAGGCTATCGTGATGTCACGAAAGCTTATGTATCCGATGCTGATGGCAAAGCTGCTGACAAGGGACGCTATGTGACTATCGAGCTGAAGGTCGGTCCGAATATTGCTATCGGCTCAGCCCTTAATTTCGACGTGAATAGTTTTTTCAATAACTGGGTAAAACCGGAATATACAATTACACAGATGAAGGCAGTCGATTCAGTCAAAGGTCTGGTAATTGATCATAATAAAGGTAATGTGCGTCCAATCGTTGATAAATTCAGCTACGCACATAAGATGTTTGGCCGCTTGTCTTATGGTTATGCAAGCTACGAGCCGAAAGACAATGAAAAACATCCGTTGATTATCTGGCTTCATGGTATGGGCGAAGGGGGAACCGATAGTCCGTCAATTCCAATTTCAGCTAATAAGGCAGATATGTTTGCTGACGATTCTCTGCAGTCGCATTTTGGCGGGGCTTATGTGCTTGTACCGCAGGCACGTACCTACTGGATGCATGGTTATAAGGATTTTGGGGATGGGACGTCCATCTATGAAGAAAGCCTTATGAAGCTCATTGAGGCTTATGCCGCTGAACATCCAAACGTTGATAAGAGTCGTATTTACATCGGTGGGGATTCCAATGGTGGTTATATGACGATGCTCATGATTCGTGATTATCCGGAGTATTTTGCTGCGGCTTTCCCAACCTGCGAGGGCTTGGCGGACAAACTGATCAGTGATGCGGATATTCAGGCGTTTAAGAAGACCCCGATTTGGTTTACGGCAGCGAAGACAGATACGACGCTTCCACCAACAGACTATGTTATACCGACGTTCCAGCGTTTGCAGGCAGCTGGTGCGACAAATGTTCATTTCAGTTTTTTTGATAATGTTGTTGACCGGACTGGCTTGTATAAAAAGGCAGATGGTTCAGCATTTGAATATCCTGGTCATTGGTCCTGGATTTATGTGTACAATGATCAATGCGATGATACCATCAATGGAAAGACTGTAAAACTTATGGATTGGCTTGCAAAACAGAAAAAATAATGATTTTATAAAGGGGTTTCGATACAATGACATTTCCTAAAGAATTTTTATGGGGCGGCGCAGTAGCTGCCAATCAATGTGAAGGTGCTTATAATGAAGATGGTAAGGGTCTAAGCATTCAAGACGTTATGCCGCACGGGATAAAAACGCCGCATACGGATATGCCAACAGAGGATAATATGAAATTGATTGGTATCGATTTTTATCATCGGTATCCGGAAGACATTAAACTTTTAGCCCAAATGGGTTTCAAAACATTTCGTACATCGATTGCCTGGAGCCGCATTTTCCCCCAAGGTGATGACCTGGAGCCCAATGAAAAAGGTTTAGAATTTTACGATAGGCTGTTTGATGAGTGCCATAAATATGGTATTGAACCTTTGGTTACCTTATCACATTATGAAACACCACTTAATTTGGCGAAAAAATATGATGGCTGGGTGAATCGAGAACTTATTGCCTTTTATGAACGATATGTACGGACGGTTTTTGCTCGTTATAAAGATAAAGTAAAATACTGGCTTACGTTTAATGAAATCAATTCTGTTTTACATGAACCATTCATGAGTGGCGGGATTGATACGCCCAAAGATCAATTATCAAAACAAGATCTTTATCAGGCGATTCATCATGAACTGGTTGCATCCGCTTTGGCAACGAAAATTGGGCATGAAATGATGCCGAATGCGAAAATTGGTTGTATGGTTCTTAGTATGCCAACGTATCCGTTGACACCAAATCCCGATGATGTCATTGCGGTAATGAAAGCAGATCATCTGAACTATTTCTTTGGTGATGTACACGTTCGCGGAGCCTATCCGGGGTATATGAAGCGTTATTTCAAGGAAAATCATATTGAATTGAAAATGGAAAAAGAAGATGAACAAATTCTTCAAAACACGGTAGACTTTGTTTCTTTCAGTTATTATATGAGTGTTTGTGAAACGGCTGATGCGACAAAGAAAATAAAAGGTGAAGGAAATCTCATGGGAGGAATAGCAAATCCATATCTTCCGGCATCGGATTGGGGCTGGCAAATTGATCCACAGGGGATTCGTTATGTTCTCAATATGTTTTGGGATCGTTGGCAGAAACCTTTGTTTATCGTTGAAAATGGCCTAGGGGCTGTTGATGAACTGGTGGATGACGGTCAAGGCGGTAAAACGGTTAAGGATGATTACCGTATCAGCTATCTTAATGATCATCTTGTGCAGGTTGGTGAAGCGATTGAAGATGGCGTGTCAGTCATGGGTTATACAACTTGGGGCTGCATCGATCTCGTCAGTGCATCGACAGCGGAACTTAAGAAACGTTATGGATTTATTTATGTAGATCGTGAGGATGATGGGACAGGTACGCTGGCACGTTACAAGAAAAAATCTTTTGGCTGGTACAAAGAAATCATTGCATCGAATGGCGATGGGTTAAAAAAATAAATAACATGCAGGAGTATGGCGTTGATGCTATACTCCTGATGGCACAAGAAAAGATGGATAATTCTGAAATAGGGGTGAATTTCATGAAAAAAACAGCAGCATTGGCAATTATGATAGCTCTGGCTTTTGGTGGCGGGACAGGTACAGAGGCCGCCAAGGCGCCGGTTGAGAAAGCCACTATAGACGGCTATGAACTTGTTGAGAATACGAATGGACCGGAACTTGGCTATTCGAAAGATTCCGGAGTAAAACTTCTGACCATGGATGGAAAAGGCTTTAAGGATATGAATCGCAATGGCAAGCTCGATAAATTCGAGGATTGGCGTCTTACAGCGCAACAGCGTGCCGAAGATCTTGCCCAACAAATCAGTATTGATCAGATTGCGGGTCTTATGCTCTATAGTATGCATCAGCGTAATCTGCAGCCGGAACTCAATGATGCGCAGAAACAAATGTTGAGCCAGGATAATGTGCGCACTGTACTGAATGCTGATACAGGGGCAAGCGTTGAAACTACGGCAAAATGGAACAATGCAATGCAGAATTATGTGGAAGCACAGCCGTTTGCGATTCCGGTCAACACAAGCTCCGACCCACGTAACGATGCGCGCGGTGATGGTGTATATCTAAAGGGAACAACAGGTGGTGTGTCTCGCTGGCCGAGTAATTTGGGACTTGCGGCAACCTTTGATCCGTCGATTGCCAAACATTTCGGGCAGGTCTATGCGAAAGAATATCGTGCTATGGGCATAGGTACCGGCCTTTCTCCGCAAATTGATCTGGCAACTGACCCACGGTGGCCGCGTTTTTATGGTACGTTCGGTGAAGATCCGGCACTTTCGCGGGATATGGCCCGTGCCTCGATTGATGGTGCACAGTCCACCGTAGATGCAGCCGGAAAGGATCTTGGCTGGGGGGGAAATAGTATCAATGCTATGATGAAGCATTGGCCAGGTGATGGGGTTGGTGAAGGAGGCCGCGAAGCACATTCGAAATATGGAAAATATGCCGTTTATCCAGGAAATAATTTTCAGACACAGCTGATACCATTTGTTGAAGGTGGTCTGAAACTTGCTGGCAAGACTAAAGTGCCAAGTGCTGTGATGTCATCGTATTCGATTGCCTGGTCCGACGATGGTTCGCTGGGAGAAAAAGTCGGCAGCGCATATAGTAAGTATAAATTGGATCTTTTGCGCAATACGTACAAATATGATGGAGTTATCTGCACGGATTGGTGTGTCACGCATTCACCGGGTGAAGGGTTAGCTGGTCTTTCTACAGCCTGGGGCGTGGAAAGTGGTTATACAGAAGCTGAACGTCACTATAAAGCACTTATGGCTGGTGTTGATCAGTTTGGTGGTAATAATGCAAAGCAGCCAGTACTCGATGCCTATGCGCTGGGTGTAAAAGAACATGGGGAAAGATTTATGCAGGAACGTTTCCGTACATCGGCAACTCGTTTACTCCGCAATATTTTCCAACTGGGTCTGTTTGAAAATCCGTATCTTGATGTACAGCAGAGTGTAGCGACAGTTGGCAATGGAGCCGATTTAGCTGCTGGGTATGATGCGCAGCTCAAATCCATCGTTATGCTCAAAAATAAAGGCGGTGTGATTCATGCGGCAGCTGGTCAAAAAATACAGAAACCAACGGTGTATATCCCAATGGTTTATCGACCAGTAATTATCAATAAACGTTTTGGCACTTATACTGCAGCGAACTGGAGTCTGCCAGTGAATTTTGAAGTTGCGCAGCAGTATTTCAATGTTGTGACAGACAGTATTCCTTCACTTCGTGCAAAAGATAAAGATGGAAAACCAATGGCTGATGTACAGGATATTGTACGTCTTAATCCTGTTGAAGTCGCAAAATGTGATGCTGTACTAGCGGTTGTTGATACTCCAACTCCGGAGGGCAACAATTTTGATGGCATTGGCTATGCTGATGATGATGGATATATTCCAATCTCTTTACAATATGGTAAATATACGGCAAACTCTGCTGCTACACGCAAGACTTCTATTGCAGGAGATAAAGGCGAAAACCGGTCCTATTATGGAAAAACGGCACGGACCATCAATTCACATGATCTTGATGGTGTAGTTTATGGGCGCGATTGTGCTGCAAAGTCTGGTAAAAAGATACCAGTCATCACGATGGTCAAAGCAACGAAACCAATGGTCTTCAGTGAGATTGAACCACTCTCGGATGTTATTCTTGTTGGATTCAGCGTCAGTGATCAGGCATATTTTGATATTCTGACTGGGAAAGCTCAACCACAGGGCCTTTTGCCGATGCAGCAACCGAAGGATATGATTACCGTAGAAACACAACTGGAGGATGTGCCGCGGGATATGGCTTGCTATAAAGATAGCGAGGGTCATAGCTATGATTTTGCGTACGGCATGAATTGGCAGGGTATCATCAAGGATGCAAGAAGTGTAAAATACAATGTGCCAGTGCTCAAGGCAAAATAGAAATTCCTTTATGGCATGTTTATAAGCAAGTTAGTTTTTTACTGATATGAAGAAGTGATTTCTTCGAATAGAAATCATTTATGACGAGTGTTTTATAAAACCCGCTTCGGCGGGAAAAAAGGAGACAGTCAAATATGAGTAAACAGGAATTGTTTGATACGTTTTTAGATTATATGGTGCGTTTTGCCGACATAAAAGCAGTGGCAGCCTTGAAAGACGGGTTTATTCTCACACTTCCACTGACATTAGCAGGGTCCGTGTTTTTATTGATTGCCAACTTGCCAATCGCTGGGTACAGTGATTTTATGACAGCGCAATTTGGCGCGGGCTGGGCGGCACCATTAAACCAAGTGGCGGGATCTACCTTTGGGATTTTAGCAATTTTGTGTGTGCTGGGAATTTGTTATAAATATTGTCAGGCGGAAGGCTGTGATGCAATTACAGCTTCGCTTTTGGCTCTGGCTTCGTTTTTGATCGTTACCAAAGGTTCTGTGCTGACAAAAACTGGTGAGGTTGTAAACGATGTTATTCCAAAAGGCTGGGTTGGCGGGAATGGTGTTATCACGGCGATCATTGTAAGTTTATTGGTAGCTTGGCTTTTTTGCTATTGCGAAAAAAATCATATTGGAATTAAGATGCCGGCTGGTGTACCGGATGGTGTAGCGAAAGCATTTGCGGCTCTAGTACCAGGGATGATTGTCTTTGCTGGTTCGGCTGGGGTGTTTTTTCTTTGTCAGGCTCTGGGCGGGCTTACTTTTCCTGAACTTGTCTTTCAGGTATTGCAGACACCTTTACAAAATTTAACGGATAATTTAGTGGCAGGTATTATTATAGCAGGCATACAGAGTGTTTTATTTTGGGCAGGAATTCATGGTCCTAATATAGTGGGTGGTGTAGTAGGACCAATCCTTACGGCAAATGCAATTGATAACCAGCATTTATTAGATGCGGGAATGGCTCTAATTGGTAATCCACAAGCTAAAATTATAACAATTCAAGTAAATGATGTATTTATTAAAAGCGGGGGCTGTGGAATTACTTTAGGACTTTTGATTTCCGCATTTATTGCGGCACGGTCAGCGCAGATGAAATCTATTTCTAAGCTGGCATTTGTTCCAGGACTGTTTAATATCAATGAACCAATTATTTTTGGCTTACCTATTGTATTTAATCCATATTTTATCGTTCCATTTATCGGGGTGCCGGTTATTGCTATGATTATGACCTATGTAGCGATTGCAGTTGGTTTTATGTCACCATTTTCAGCGGTACAAGTCCCTTGGACAACCCCGACGATTATTGCTGGCTTTTTATTGGCGGGCTGGCAGGGAGCAGTCGTTCAAATTGCGATCGTTTTGATGGCGACAATCGTTTATTTCCCGTTTATGAAAATACAAGATACTGTTTATGTTAAAGAAGAATTGGATGCAGTAGAAGGAAAAGAAGGGGAGAAGTTATTGTGAAAAAGATCGTCTTATTATGTGCAGCAGGAATGTCAACCAGTATGCTCGTTAAAACAATGGAAAAAGCAGCGGCGGAGATGAACTATGAATGTCAAATTTCAGCATATCCAACTTCAGAGGCTATTAAACGAGCAAGTGATGCGGATCTTATTTTGCTTGGACCCCAGGTTCGTTTTGCTTTAAATAAAATCCAAGCTCAATGTCCCGGTGTTATGGTTGAGGCAATTGATATGCGGATGTATGGACGGATGGATGGCAAGGGTGTTGTTGAATTTGCTAAGAGTAAAATCGGTTAATTGGTTTAGAAGATAATGAGTAATCAATTTTATACAAAGAGAGTGTGATGGGCATGAAATTGAGGCAGATTATACTTATATCTTTCTTTATTTACAGTGGATTTTGTTTTTCAAGTACAGCGATTGTTTCAGCCGCAGATTTTTCACTGAATAATCTAGAAGTGGAGCATATGGTTCAGCCGTTGGGGCTCGATACAAAAGAGCCCCAATTCAGCTGGATGATGCAAGGTGATAAGGCGGCACGCGGTATTTCGCAGAGTGCTTATCAGATTGTTGTTAAGGATAAGCATGGAACTATTGTTTGGAATACTGGAAAAGTTGCGAATGCCGATTCCATAGGCATAAAATATGGAGGCTTATCGCTTGTTCCGGAAAGCAGATATAACTGGACTGTAAAGGTTTGGAATCAGAAAAATGAAGTTCAGGAAAAAAGTTCCTGGTTTGAAACGGGGCTGAATTTAGCGAGGTCTGGTTCGGGAAACTGGGATAATGCCACGTGGATTGGTGGTAAAGATAAGGACTTACCTTTATATTCACAGAGTTTGTCGGTGTTTCGTGTGAAGTATACCGTACAAATTTCTGCGGGCTCGCAAAAAGCTAGTTTTATCCTGGGGGCAAATGACAGCCGACTAATGGATAAAAATAAAAATCTTTACAATTTAAAAAATGCAACCGATAAGAGTTATATCAAGCTTGAATTTGATATAAGCAGAGTGAATGCAGGGGGCGAAGCTTGCATAAATATTTATCGACAAGGTTATAGTAAGACGGATACATTGACACCACTTACTTCGATTGTGATACCGCATGGAATTGTTAGTGCAGAAAATCAAAATGCGAAACACAATATCGAGGTAAGCAGCAATTTTGGCATTTTTAATTTTTGGGTCGATGGTACGCAAATTGAACTGCCACGCGTAAATTTTTGGACTACGGGCTATAATGTGAATCCGGTTGGTCCGGGGGGAGATTATATCTCTTTTCCGATGGTTGCTGATATCGGTTTTTCAGTTAACAAAGGCGAACAAGCAAATTTTTCTAATTTGCAGATTTTGAATTATCGAGCACCGCAAAATGCTCTGTTTACAGAACCTGAAACGACAGGCGATTATAAGGGGATTTTTTCACATAAGCCAGTAAATGGATTCACGGTACAAGATGGTGTTTATCGTTTAAATGGCAGCGCAAATGGTGTTTTTATTACAGCAGATCCTTCGCATGGATCGATGCCATTGCTTCGATCTACTTTTGCCGTGAAAAACAAAGAAATTGCCAGTGCTCGTCTTTATGCTACGGCACGAGGTATTTATGAGTTTTATATAAATGGCAAACGAGTTGGCAATGATTATTTTTCTCCGGGATTGACACAATATAATATCACACAGCTTTATCAGACCTATGATGTCACGAACTTTTTACAAGGCGGAAAAGAAAATGCCATGGGTGCACAACTTGCCGAAGGCTGGTGGAGTGGTGCAATTACATTTCAAGGGGAAAACTGGAATTACTTTGGTGACCGTCAATCACTAATGGCGAAGCTTGTAATTACGTATCGTGATGGTACAAAAGATGTTGTTACAACGAATCCAAAAAATTGGAAGTTTTACGGGCAAAGTCCGGTAGTTCTAGGAAGCTTTTTTCAGGGTGAGGTTTATGATGCACGTAAAGAAAAAGATCTGAAAGCTTGGACTACGTCGTCTTATTCGGATGCTAAATGGCAGCAGGCCAGCGTTGTTCCAGTCGATGCGCATACGGCATTTATTGGATCATGGGCGCATTGCATGACAGGTACAGTTACGGAGCATAACTATGATAACTTTACTTTAGTTGGACAAATGGGACCAAGCGTTACAAATATTTTAACGCTTGGTGCTCAAGGGGTTAATGAAGTACGTCCCGGTGTGTTTATTTATGATATGGGACAAAATATGGCAGGTGTGCCGCGTATTGTGATTAAAAATGGCAAGGCTGGCACAAAAATTGTTTTGCGTTATGCCGAAATGATCTATCCCGATCATGAGAAATCCGGCGAAAATAAAGGCATGATTATGCTGGAAAACATTCGCGGTGCGCTTACGCAAGATACGTATATTTTAAAGGGCGGTGACGAAATAATTGAGCCGCATTTTACGTATCATGGTTATCGCTATATCGAAATTACGGGTATTGAGAAGGCTTTGCCACTTGCGGCGGTAAAAGGGCTTGTTTTGAGCTCCATCGCAAAAATTACAGCGGATTACGAGTCATCAAATGATGATGTAAACCGGCTTTGGCAGAATATCGTGTGGTCGAGCCGGGCAAATTTCTTATCGATTCCTACCGATTGTCCACAGCGTAATGAACGCATGGGATGGTCGGGAGATCTTTCCGTTTTTTCACGTACGGCAAGTTATGTGGCCGATACAGACCAGTTTTTGCGTCGTCACTTACAGGCTCTGCGCGATTTGCAGGATAAAAATGGACGCTTTGGCGACATCGCTCCTATTGGCAATGGTTTTGGGGGATTTCTTTGGGGGAGCGTCGGAATGACACTTCCTTGGGAGCTTTATCAGCAATATGGCGATAAGTCCGTTTTAACAGATCATTATGCTGCTATGAAACAATATATTTCTTATCTTGATACGAAGGTTAACAGCAAAGGGCTTTTGGATGAAGCAACTATACTGGGATTAGGTGACTGGCTTGGACCGGAATACAGCAAAAATGAACCGGTATTTTTATGGACGGCTTACCATGTGTATGATCTTTGGATTATGGCTAATACGGCCGAGGTGCTGGGGCATACAGATGATGCAGCCATGTATTGGCAGAAATATAATGAAAGAAAAAAATTCTTCAATGAAACCTTTGTAGATCGCACAGTGCATAAAACGATTCAGACAGATGGATTGTTAATGGATACGCAGACTTCCTATGCAGTACCTTTAGCTTTAGGTGTATTTAGTGAGGAAAATATTCCATACGCAGCGAAATATCTCGCCGCGGCATGCATACGTAAAAATACAGACGATAATAAAATTGAGCATAAGCCTTATGCGCTGATGACTGGTTTTATTGGTACAGCCTGGATCGGTAAAGCTCTGTCTGATCATGGGTATGCGGATATTGCCTATAAGATGCTGGAAAACGAGGACTATCCTTCATGGCTCTATCCAGTTAAGCAGGGAGCAACAACAATTTGGGAGCGTCTGGATTCGTATACGAAGGACCGCGGATTCGGAGGCAATAACAGTATGAACTCGTTTAACCATTATTCATTTGGCGCTGTAGGGGCATGGTTATGCAATTATTCGCTGGGCATTCAACGAGATCCGGCTGCACCAGGCTTTCAGCATTTTATTTTGCAGCCGCAACCGGACTTTAAGGGCGGCTTAACAAATGCTCATGGTTATTATGATAGCAGCTATGGCAGAATTGAAAGTGCCTGGAAGATTGACGATGATAGTTGGTCTTACAATGCAGCCATTCCGGCCAATACCACGGCAACTCTCTATTTGCCAATGGATAAAAAGACAAGTGTTTTTGAAAATGGTAAACTGTTACAAAAAGGCAACGGTGTTACCTTTATAAAATATGAAAATGGGCGGGCGGTTTATCAATTGGAATCTGGAACGTATCGGTTTGAGATAAAAAAATAATCTAAAATATAAACAAGGGCAGAAAAATATGATGTTTTCTGCTCTTGTTTTGTTTATGTATGTAGGGGATTAAGATAAATAATTCACATGGACATTTCCTTATTGACAGGATTTTCAAGAGGAATTATACTGAAAATATAAATTGGTACGACCAATAAAAATGCTTTTTCTAAAATAACAGCCAAGACTTACAATGATACATGTAAATTTCTAAATATTTGATTAATTTTAAATATTGGGAATTTTTGTATAGGTATTTATAACGAGACGATGGAGGTTGAATTTATGTGGCAAATTGTAACACATCCTTTTGGAACTGAGTTATCGGCAATCGTTGCTTTTCTTCCGTTATTATGGTTATTGGTAAGTCTTGGTGTATGGAAAATGCCAGCCCATAAGAGTTGTTTTTTCGCTCTGATTTTTAGTATGGCACTTGCATTAGCAGTTTGGACAATGCCGATGGATTTGGTTTTAACTGGTGCTTTAGATGGTGCGGTTTTAGCACTGTGGCCAATTTTATGGGTTATTTTTGCAGCGATTTTTACATACAATATTACGCTGCAAACGGGAGCGATGGGGAAAATCGAGGGTCTTATGGCGAGCTTTTCCTCAGATCGTCGTGTGCAGGCATTGTTGATTGCATGGGGATTTGGGGCATTTTTAGAAGCGGCAGCTGGTTTTGGCACAGCAGTGGCTATTCCGGCGGCGATTTTGATTGGACTTGGCTTCAATCCATTTTTTGCTGCAATGTTGTGTTTGATAGCGAATACAGTTCCTGTAGCTTTTGGTGCGGTAGGCATTCCCATTATTACGTTAGCGAAAGTCGCTGATCTTGATGTAATGCGATTGACTTTGGCAGTTGCGATTCAGTTAACACCGTTTATTCTTATTATTCCAGTGGCCTTGATTCGAATCATGACCAAAAGTTTTGCTGGATTGAAAGGTGTACTTGGTATGGCATTGGCGGCGGGTATATTTTTTGCGTTGCCACAGCTTTTGGTGGCTATTTATATGGGACCTGAATTAGCAGCTATTGTTGGTGCGGTCATGTCAATGCTGGCAGTCGTTGTCTATAATACAGTGTCACCACCCAAAACAGTATGGCGTTTTCCGGATGAGGCGGCTGAAGATGATAAGCAGGTTAGGTTTAAGACATCGGTAAGAGAACAATTGACAGCATGGTCACCTTATATTTTTCTGTTTGTATTTATTTTGGGAACGAGTAATGTTATTTGTCCGATGGTGAGTGATTTGTTAGGGGTCGTACATACGTCGCTTTCTATTTACAGCGGACCAGGCGGAAAACCAATCGATATTGCCTGGATTTTAACACCGGGTACACTGATTATGATTGGTGCATTACTTGGTGGATTTTTGCAAGGGATTTCATTTTCTGGAGTAGGCAGCGTATTGAAAAAAACTTGTATACAGCTGCAAAAAACTACAATTACAGTTGTGTCGATTGTAGCATTGGCTAGAGTTATGAGTTATTCAGGGATGATCGGTGATATTGCTGTCGCTTTGGCACAGGTTACGGGTGGTTTCTATCCATTTATTGCTCCGGTTATTGGAGCATTGGGGACGTTTGTTACAGGTAGTGATACGAATGCCAATGTATTGTTTGGGGCACTCCAAAAACAGACAGCTCTGCAAATTGGGGCTGATCCAACCTGGATTACGGCAGCGAATACAACTGGCGCAACTGCGGGGAAAATGATTTCACCGCAAACGATCGCTATCGCAACATCGGCGACTGGGCAGATTGGGATGGAAGGGAATCTACTGCGTTCAACGATAGGTTATTGCCTTTGTTATACCGTGTTATTAGGCGTATGGGTTTATTTTGTTAGTGTATGCCAACTGTTTTAAATAAGAAAAATTAAAAATAGGCAGGTTTTTTTTCACAGATGCTTAATATACTTACTGTAATCAAAAAAACAGAAGAGGTGAGTGGCTGTGAAGGAAGTTAGTGTCTTAATTGTGGATGATTCAAGAATTAGCTATACAATGTTGAAAAACATATTGGCCAAAACAAACTTTAAGGTTTGTGATTATGCGCGCAATAGTAATGAAGCGGTTGAAAAATATCAACAGCATAAGCCGGATCTGATTACCATGGATATGAATTTACCGGGGCAGAATGGTATCGAAACGAGCCGACGAATTTTAGAAATAAATCCGCAAGCCAAGATCCTCATGATTAGTGCTATGAAAGATGCACAGTTGATGACACAGGGGCGTGAAGTTGGGATCAGTTCTTTTTTGCAGAAACCGGTGGTGCCTTATGAGTTTATTGATACATTGTTATTACTTTATCAAAATGAGTTTAATACAGGGGATCTTTTAATCGAATCGTATATTCATCCATTGTTAAAGATTTTTCAAAATGAAATTATGCAATTATATGGTATTGAAAGTAAGATGAGTTTTCATGAGAATATTGAAAAAGAAAATACGATTACGGGAACGGCTGTCATTATTGGTTTAACCGGAAATCCTACCGGCAGGGTTGTTCTGTATGCAGCGGATACGGTTATGATTGCATTGGCACATTTGATGCTTCATATAGAACCGGATGAAAAACTTAACGATGAGGATGCCAGAGAGGCTTTTGCTGAAGCGGGGAATATTATAGTTGGAAACTATGTGTCGCAGATTGATGATACTTTGAAAGATAAAGACATGCGTATTTCTCCTCCAGGGATGATTCGCGGACATAAGATGAAGATAGTCAATCTAAAAATGCGTTCTTTTATTATTGTGGCAGTGACTGACATTGGCGAACTTGCCTTGAGCATTAGTTTTGCAGGAGGAAAAGAATAATGGATATTAAATTGGTGAATCCTTTTATTGAGTCTGTTGCAACGATTATGCCACAAATGGGTTTTCAGAAGATCACAAGAGGTAAGATGGGCATGGGACAGCGTTCTTTAAAAAGTTTAGGTGTTACAGCCTTGGTTGGTTTCAGCAATAGTATTTGTGGTAATGTAGCGTATAATATGACAAATATGACGGCTTGTCATATTGCATCGACGATGATGATGGGAATGCCAATTATGCAATTGGATGAAATGGCAGAAAGTGCTATTTCAGAGCTTGCAAATATGCTGAGCGCAAATGTTGCAACGAAATTATCTTCAAAGCAGCATCCAGTTGATATTTCAACTCCGAGCTTGACCGTTGGTGAAGATTTTTTTGTGGATATCAGTGAGGATCAATATTTAATTATTGAGATGAATATCGATGGTACTATTTTGGAAGTGAATATAAAAATTGCTTAAACCGGATAGAAAAGAATATTTTAAAACGATGCATAAGTCAGCCTGCATCGTTTTTTTTGTGTGTAAAATCGATTGAAATAAGGTAAATTTTATGGTCAAGATGAGGGGCTGAAGTGTTTAGTTTTGTAAAAAAAAATAAAGGATTATAAAGAGTTTTGTATAATATTATTAATAAAAGATAAATATTATTAACGAAGGAGTGATATTACAATAATAAAAACAATACGATTTTCCAATCCATAATAACTTGAATAATTGGCAAATTACTTAAATAAATAGCAATAGAAAAGAGGATGAAACATATGTTAAGAGAACGTTTAACCATAAATAAGATTGAGGAGTTACTGGGGGCGGAAGCTCAAAGCTTGTTAGCGTTTGATTCACCAAAAATAGCAAAAGATACATTGACGTTGCCAAATCCAAATTTTGTCGATGCCGTATTTGCTAATTCTGATCGTAATAATAGAGTCCTTGGTAATCTTGCTCGTTTTTATGATCAAGGGAATTTAGGCGGTACGGGTTATTTGTCCATATTCCCAGTCGATCAGGGAATAGAACATTCTGCGGGAGCATCTTTCGCTAAAAATCCGATATATTTCGATCCAGAAAATATTGTGAAATTAGCGGTAGAAGCTGGATGTAATGGTATTGCATCAACGCTAGGCGTGCTTGGTTTGATGTCACGTAAATATGCACATAAAATACCGTTTGTTGTAAAAATAAACCATAATGAATTGTTGACTTATCCGAATAAATTTGATCAAATTATGTTTGCTTCAGTAGATCAGGCTTATAACATGGGTGCAGCTGGAATTGGCGCTACTATTTATTTTGGTTCACCGGAATCAGCCAGACAAATTATTGAAGTAAGTGAGGCTTTTGAGTACGCACATGAAAAAGGTTTGTTTACGATTTTATGGTGTTATTTGCGTAATTCTGCTTTTAAAACAGATAAGGACTACCATGAATCGGCTGACTTAACGGGTCAGGCGAATCATCTTGGGGTAACGATTGGAGCAGATTTTATCAAACAAAAGCTGCCAACCAATAATGGCGGTTATAAAATGCTGAATACGGGTGGACATTCATATGGTAAATTTGACGAACGAATTTATACGGAGTTAAGTTCGGATCATCCAATTGATTTGGCTCGCTACCAGGTTGTGAATAATTATATGGGTAAAATTGGCTTAATTAATTCAGGGGGTGCTTCTGGTAAAAACGATTTGGCGGATGCAGTTAAAACGGCTGTTATTAATAAACGTGCCGGTGGTTCAGGGCTGATTGTTGGAAGAAAAGCTTTCCAGAGACCATTTGCTGAAGGTGTAAAGCTGATTCAAGCAATTCAGGATGTATATCTAAATGAGGCTGTTACGATTGTTTAATATAATTTTTAGGCTGCTATAAATAAAAAGATGATTCCAGTACCAAATGGGCGGAATCATCTTTTTTTTCTGTTTTCAAAATGACTCAGGATTGCGATCAATTCACCGCCGATTAAGATGATCAGGGTACTTAAATAGAGCCAGGTTATCAGGGCAATAATGCCGCCGATACTCCCATAAATTTTTTCATAATTGGTAAACATATTTACATAAAAAGAAAATAATAACGAGGCACTGAGCCAGCCACCTGAGGCAAAAATAGACCCGAGTATAATATACGTAGATTTTAATTTTTTATTGGGGACATAAGCATAGAGCAAATAAAACGTGAGAAGCATTAAAGGCAGGGGGATCGCATAACGAACTATTCCCCAGACTGTATAAAAGAAGGCTTTAACACCGGCTAATTCAAATAAATAGGAAGCGATAATTTTGCCAAAAACAACTAATGTAAAATCAAATATGATCATTAAGGCCACACCGAAAGTTGCAATGAGGGAAATCAGATAGAGTTTCGTGAAATGACGCGTTTCTTCGACGGCATAGGCTTTGTTTAGACCTTGTATTAGTGCGGTGATCCCTTGAGATGATGCCCATAGACTGCCAAACATCCCCAAAACCAATAAGGTCTTGCTTTTGCCTTGTACCGTTTCGATTAAGAGATTTTTGATTAAAGTGCCAGTATCGGTCGGCAGAAAATTATTGAAATTAGCAATAAGTACTTCACTGGAAAGTGTGGTGAAGCTGAGTAGATTTATGACAAAAAGTAAAAATGGGAAAAATGCTAAGATCAAATAGTAGGTAATTTGTGCACTCATGCCAGATAAATCATCTAATCTATAGCGGGCGATGAGCTCGGCAGTATATTTAAAAAATAGAGAATTTTTTATTTTTTTGCGCATCTGATTTTTCCTCCGTTTTAATTGGTTGCTGTATATTGGGAGTATCTATCTATATCATATCCTGCTTTTTTGTATTTTCCCAATAAAATTTTTTCAAAATGCGAATTTATGTACTTTTTGATGCGTTTTGGCAGCATAAAAAAATTGCTGTTAATATAATAGTAGACAATAACAGTGTAACATTATAAAATAATAGCAGATGGATAAAAGGATTTATTCGTATATATGGATTGTAATACACATCAGTCATTTATGAAGGGCCGTGCTCTATATTAAATGGCTGATTTTATTGTGTTTTGAAGAAAGATGACATGTTTTCTGGTTCTTATTCACTATTATAAAGAATGAAGGAGTTAGAATTTTCAATGTATAAGGCTTTTATCAAAAAAATGAAATTACAAATCCAGCAGCATGAATATCTGATTGGGGTTGCTGTGGGGGCAGGATTGACCGCAAAATGTGTAATAAGCGGTGGGGCAGATTTTTTACTTATTTTAAGCTCAGGAAAGTTTCGGCAAATGGGACGGGGCTCTTTAGCGGGACTTTTACCTTTTGCTAACAGTAATGAGATTGTCATGGATCTGGGGGTTAAAGAAATATTACCACTGGTTCAGCCGTTTCCTGTGTTTTTTGGTATAAACGCATCCGATCCAACTATTGATTTACCGACATATTTGGATGTAATAAAAGAAAATGGTTTTTTAGGAGTTAATAACTTTCCAACAGTCGGTTTATTCGATGGCCAGTTTTATGAAGCTCTAGAGGAAGAGGGACTTTTTTTACAAGAAGTAGAAGCTATTCGTCTGGCTCATAAAAAAAAGCTGTTGACAATTGCTTTTGTTTTTAATGAAGTGCAGACCAGACTCATGATTGAAGCCGGGGCGGATATTCTGTGTGTGCATTTGGGACTGACCGAAGGTGGGATATTAGGGTCGAAAAAAGTATTATCTTTAAAAAAGGCGAAAGATAAGGTTAACAAAATTTTTATGCTTTGTGATAGATTGAATCCTGCTTTAATTAAGATGATTTATGGTGGTCCAATCAAGAATCCGGTTGATGTGCAGTATATGTATAATAATACGAATATCGACGGATATATTGGTGGCTCTGCCTTTGAAAGAATACCATCGGAAGAATCGCTGATTCGCGTGACAAAATCTTTTAAAAAAATGGAGAATGTCAACGAAGATCATTTATTGCAAAACATGTTAGATGGCATAACCAAGCATTATGATTATGTGAGTTTTGTGAAAGAGTACATAGCTCAGAATTATATGTATGAAATTCATTTTAAAGAATTGGCCGAAATAGCGCATGTTTCAGCCGGGCATTTGAGCAGATTATTCAGTAAAGATACAGGGTCTTCTTTCTCCGAATATCTGATAACTTTTCGGATGAACAAAGCGATTGAATTGATGACGAAACAGGATGCTGCTTGTGTAGAAGCGGCAAATTTTGTTGGTTATACAGATTATGCACAATTTAGTAAGATTTTTAAAAAATATACGGGTGTGTCACCCAATTATTATAAAACGTAAAAGGTATTTTACAAAATCCTGATAAAATATCATAAAATGACATTATAATATGATGAAATTACATATTCAAATTACTTTTGAATTATTATAATAGAATGTACTTGGTGTTTTAGAACAAAAGCGAAGTAGTTTTAACAAATAATAAAGTGCCCGGAGGGATTTTTATTGAAAACAATAGCAATTGCAGGGACGTTTGATTCAAAAGGTACAGAGTATTTATATGTTAAGAAACTAATTGAAAGCTTTGGTGTAAAAACGTTTACCATTCATATCGGCGTATTTGAACCGGCATTTAAGCCGGATGTGTCAAATCGTGAGGTCGCGCAAGCGGTCGATGCGGATATAAATGAAATTGTTCGGAAAAAGGATCGAGCCTCAGCGACAGAAATTTTGTCGAAGGGAATTGCAGTATTGCTTCCTCAACTTTATGAGCAGGGAAAATTCGATGGTATATTGTCTTTTGGTGGCTCAGGTGGAACAGCCTTGATTACGCCAGCCATGCAAAAATTGCCGATCGGTGTGCCGAAAGTTATGGTATCGACAATGGCTTCAGGCAATACGGAACAGTATGTAGGAACGAGTGACATTGTCATGATTCCATCTATTGTCGATGTAGCAGGACTTAATGTAATTTCAACCAAAATTTTTGATAATGCTGTTTTTGCAATTTTGGGTATGGTGAATTATACACATGACATTGTTGCTGAAAAAAAACCTTTGGTAGCAGCTACCATGTTTGGGGTAACGACACCTTGTGTTACCTTTGCCCGTGAATACTTGGAAGCTAGAGGATATGAAGTTTTAATTTTTCATGCTACGGGAACGGGTGGTAAAGCAATGGAAAATTTAATTGAATCTGGTTTTATCCAAGGTGTCCTTGATTTAACAACGACTGAATGGTGTGATGAGATCGTTGGCGGGGTATTGTCAGCGGGACCAAATCGTTTAGAAGCGGCGGGGAAAAAAGGTATTCCACAAGTTGTTTCAGTCGGTGCTCTTGATATGGTGAACTTTGGTGCAATTGATACGGTTCCTACTGAGTTTTTGAACCGTAATTTATATAAACATAATCCGAGTGTTACGCTGATGCGTACATCAAAAGATGAAAATTTGGCTCTTGGTAAAGTAATCGCTGAAAAACTGAATCAAGCGACAGGGGCGACTGTTCTTATGCTGCCACTTTTGGGTGTTTCCGGGATTGATATGGAAAATCAGCCTTTTTATGGGCCAGCTGAGGATCAGGTTTTATTTGATACACTGCGTGGTGCGATTGATAAAAATGTAGTGGATTTAGAAGAATTTGATTTGCATATCAATGATAAGCTGTTTGCTGAAACAGCAGCACAAAAACTTATTGATTTGATGAAGTGAAAAGCTAGGCAAATTTTGAGGAGGGTTATATAAATGAATACATTGACAAGAACTGAAATTATGCAGCAATTCAAGAAACAAATCGAAGATGGTAAGATACTAGTTGGTGTTGGTGCGGGGACTGGAATCACGGCAAAAAGCAGTGAACAAGGCGGCGCAGACATGCTGATTATTTATAATTCAGGCAGATATAGAATGGCTGGACGAGGTTCCTTAGCAGGACTCTTATCGTATGGTGATGCCAATCAGATTGTTGTTGAAATGGGATCGGAAGTACTGCCGGTTGTGCAGAAGACTCCTGTACTTGCTGGAGTGTGTGGTACAGATCCTTTTAGAGTCATGGATGTTTTTTTGAAACAGTTAAAAGAACAGGGCTTTTCTGGGGTACAAAATTTCCCTACAGTCGGTTTGATTGATGGCGTTTTCCGGCAGAATCTTGAAGAAACAGGTATGGGTTATGGTCTGGAAGTAGACATGATTGCGAAAGCACATAAACTCGATTTGTTGACGGCTCCTTATGTTTTTGATGCTGAGCAGGCTAAGGCTATGGCTAAAGCCGGTGCTGATATTCTGGTGGCTCATATGGGGCTTACAACGAAGGGAACCATTGGTGCTAAGACTGCATTGACTTTGGATGATTGTATCAAAAAAATTGAAGGAATCATTGAAGCCGGTAAAAAAGTAAATCTAGATATTATGGTTATTTGCCATGGTGGACCGATTGCTGAACCGGATGATGCTGCCTATGTAATTCAGCATACAAAAAATATCGATGGCTTTTTTGGTGCATCCAGTATTGAACGTTTTGCTGCTGAAAAGGGCATCAAGGCACAAGCTGCTGCTTTTAAAGCAATTAAAAAGTAATACATTATAATACTAATAAACGATTTATTTCGTTTTATATATCCTACACTTTGCTAAACACTGGCTGAGCGGGGTTCTTACCATTCCCCGATTCCTCAGCAACTCCTACAAAACAACAGGACTCTGGATTAACCACCCAGAGTCCTGTTGTTTTTTTATAAATAACACGGCGGTTAGCCTGTCTTTGAAATGTAGGATTGGATGGAGTTTTGTGCTATACTTAAAAAGATGTACGGTTTTGTTTTATCAGGTAGATAATCATAGGAGGGCAAAAAATGAAAATATTAATTACGGGCGGTGCGGGGTTTATTGGATCGCATTTAGTCGGAAAATTATTGAAAGAAAATTGCCAGGTGATGGTTTTAGATAATTTACACACGGGTCTTAAGGAAAATCTTCCGGAAGGAGTTCCTTTCATTGAAATGGATGTGCGAGATGAAAATATCCTGACGGTATTTGCCAAAGAAAAATTTGATGCAATCGTGCATTTGGCAGGGCAGACGATGGTTAATGTTTCGGTTGATGATCCGCAGTTTGATGCTGCGGTGAATATCCAGGGGACGATCAACATTTTGGAAGCGGCACGTAAGACGGGTGTTAAAAGGGTGATCTTTGCTTCGACCGCAGCAGCCTATGGCGATGCAAAAGAGTTGCCAATCGGCGAAACAACGGCTCTTTCACCGTTATCATTTTATGGATTGAGCAAGGTCACCGTTGAACGTTATTTGAAACTTTATCATGAAATATTCAATTTGGATTATGTTGTGCTGCGATTTGCTAATGTCTATGGCGAACGTCAGGGCGATGGTGGCGAAGGCGGTGTCATCAGTATCTTTACGAAACGAATTGCAAGTGGCAAATCCATTACGATTTATGGTGATGGCGGACAGACAAGGGACTTTGTCTATGCTGGTGATATTGCCGCAGGGATTTATTGTGCGCTTCAGACTGATAACGTGAATACAGCTTATAATTTGAGTACTCAGACGGAAGTCAGCGTAAATGCAATGGTTGCTTTGTTTGATGAAATAACAGGAAACCATGTCGTACCACTTTATGAAAGGGCTAGAAAAGGTGATATTTATCGTTCGGTTTTATCAAATGCGAAAGCAATCACTGGGCTTGGCTGGAACCCGGTTATGTCACTGGCGGAGGGACTTAAGCGAACCTATCATTCATTTAATCAACAAAAATAGAAAAAACTACCGAAATAAGAGCTCAAGTATAACTTATTTCGGTAGTTTTTTCTATTTTTGGAATATTATTAGGGTATTAATATTGAAATATTTACAAAATTCTGTTATATTAATACATATAAGCAAACAAATGTTCTTAATTTTAAGGGGGTTTTATTATGCAAGACATGGTAGCAGCTGAAGAAATTGCGGCGATTTTACCTCGTTACACAGAACTTGGAGATTGTTCGGTTTTGCATGCGTGTGACGGCAGTGAAGTCGTTGTGCCATTACGGGTTAAAACAGTAGTACACCGCCTGGTACGGCGTGAATGTAAAGATATTTATTTACTGGAGGAGCAGGCACGAAAGTTAACAAAAGGTAAAAACTGGATGCCACTTGTTTTAGGCCCCGATCTGGTGCTGGTAGCTCTTAAAGTACGTAATCCTAAAATAAATGGCGATGTGACGGCAGGGTTTTTTAATTATTGTCAAATTAACGACTTAGAAGAAAATGGCCGCCGAACGGTTCTCTGTATGAAGAATGGATGTTCGTTTAAGGTCTTGTGGAATAGGCAGACAGTCGAGGAGCATCTGCGAAACGCTTTATTGGTTTTGGCAATGGAGCAACGCTATTTGGATCGATTGGCTATTCATTATTTGGAAAAACGCTGGGCTCTGTCATCCGTGCTCAATTGAGTTCAGCCATTGGCGCAGCGTGTTTAATGCTTTTTTTTGTAGTGAAGCAATGGCTTGTTGGGAAAGATGCATGAGCAAGGCTGTTTCTTTTTGTGTTTTGTCATGAATAATTGTTTGCCAGAGTACCTGTTTTTGTTTTAGGGGGAGTTGTGTAAGTAATGCTTGCATATCAATTTTATCGATGATGCTATTGGTGTTTCCCGTGGGGCTGACGAGTTGGTCTAAGATAGTTTGACCGGCTGTTTCGTATTCGGTGGATAATTCACGCTGCCAGTTACGGCGGTTTTGTTTAAAAAGAGTACGGATATCGCCATAGATTTTAGCTTTGGCATAACCGGCAAAGGGGATATTGCGTGACAAGTTGTAGTCTTTGACTGCTTCTAAGAAGCTTATATAAGCTTGCGATAAAGCATCTTCACGAATCGAGGCTAAATGTGCCTGCCAGGCAGCTTTGTGTAGTAAGGGCTGGAATTGATCGAGTAAATTTAAGACAGCTTGTGGATCGCCTGTTTGGGCTTTTTGAACAAGAAGTTCTGTTTTCATAGTCTCACCTTTTGAGAGACCGGTTTCTCGTAAATTAGCGCTTGGTTATAGAGTACTATAGAGTTTCTTTTACGACAAAACTCGACTAAGGTCTAAATGGTTCTCGTATTAAGCTGAGTTGAATGAATTTTCTCTGTAGCGCGGCTAAGTAAAAAATAGATTGGCAGTCAATTCTCGATTATCCGTAGATGTGGTATACTTAATAAAGGTAGAGAGCTTTTTTGAAATTTTGAAATGAGGTGGTTACTATAAAAATTTTAGTAACAGGGGTAACCGGACAGCTTGGTTACGATGTGGTACAAGAACTTATAAAACGAAATATTGAGTGTGTGGGAACGTCAAGTAAAGATTTTGATATTCGTGATGCAGCAGCAACGCTGGACTTCATCGAAACGTATGCTCCGGATGCTGTCGTGCATTGTGCAGCTTATACGGCGGTTGATAAAGCCGAAGATGAACCTGCTGAGTGTATGGAAATTAATGAAGCTGGTACGCGAAATATCGCACTTGCCTGTAAAAAGATTCATGCGAAGATGGTTTATCTGAGCACCGATTATGTATTTCCGGGAATTGGCAGCTGGTATCATGATATTGAAACCGCAACAGCACCGCTGAACGTATATGGAAAAAGTAAATTAGCTGGTGAAAAGATTGTGCAGGATATACTGGATGCGTATTTTATAGTTCGTATTTCTTGGGTATTTGGTAAAAATGGCAGCAATTTTGTAAAAAGCATGCTGCATTTAGCGCAAGATCATACAGAACTTGCTATTGTGGGGGATCAAGTTGGTTCGCCTACATATACGGTTGATTTGGCAGTACTGTTGTGTGACATGCTTGCAACAGAGGCTTATGGCATATACCATGCTGCCAATGAAGGAATCTGCTCGTGGGCAGAATTTGCTGAAGAGATTTTCCGCTTGGCTGATCGTCCGATTCATGTCAAAGCGATACCTTCTTCGGATTATCCCACGAAGGCATTGCGTCCGTTGAATTCTCGTTTGGAAAAAGGAAAATTAGTACAAGCTGGTTTTCATCGTTTACCAGTTTGGCAGGATGCGGTTAAACGTTATCTGGAAAGTTAAAGGTTTTGTATGAGAAGAATTTTATGTATTGTACTAGCAGCTGCTGCAACGTTTATGATTTTTCATTATTCGTCTGAGACCTCAGCTGTATCAACGCAGACCAGTCAATTTGTTTTTAATGAATTGAATGAAATAGCGCATGCGCTTGGTGTATCTTTTGATTTTTTGGATGGTTCACCCATTCGTAAGGATGCTCATTTTACAGAATATTTTTTGCAGGGAATTTTTTTATGTGCTGCTTTTAGCCTTTGCAGTTTAAAACGGCGAACTTATCTGGGGTATGTTTTGTTTTTTTGTTTGTTTACTGCAGTCTGTGATGAATATTTACAGCTTTTTTCGCCGGGACGTTCATCGGAAATAGCGGATGTGCTTCTGGATTTCAAGGGAAGTAGCAGCGGTATCTTGTTTTTTTTGTTGATGCAATCCATATGGCAGCGCTGGCAATGCCGGAAGCGGTCTCGACGTCGAAATAGGTGGTAATCATAAGAAGGTGTTCTTCTCAATGGAGGAGAACGCCTTTTTGTATGGAATAAACACAAAGTAGGAAACATTGGTTAGCTTGCAATCAATTCAAAGAAAATTTGCCAAGTGAAAAGAGCATTTTATATAATGCATTAAAGAAATTATATCTAGCCTATTCGTTTATCAGGAATTGGATATAGGTATACCCCTCCGGACGATTGCCATGTATAATATTTAATGCAGTTTATATAGGATTGAAGATGTTGATTTTGGAGGAAACAATGAAAGAAAGTTTTTTGACGTATTTTAAAGCGTATGGAAGAAAAATAATTTCGTTGACCGAGTTAGAAAAAATTTGTCCAGCTCCGTACTCGTATGAGGAGTTTTGTGATGTGATACAATCTTTCGTTAAGACTGGTATTTTATCAGACTATGGAGCGAAACATGGTTCTTATCGTGAGGGGGTCTTATGCCAAAAATATCGAATTAATCTTTCCCGATTAATCCGTGATGACAGAGAAAAATTGCAGCGTGAGATGATCCAAATGCAGGTATCCCATTTGATGGATTTATCTTATTATTTTAAAGCCAGCTGGATTGAGTGGAAAAAAGATAAACCACAGCTAAAAAAAATTGCTGATTATTTGAAATTGTATGGGTTTCCGCGTGATGAAGTGACGGAGCAGGAAAGGTCTTATCAGATTTTTGGTGATGAACAGGTTTTACTGCAAGGCGGGATGACTTTGTTGGAAAAATTAAATTTGCAAGAAAAAATGCGAATTACGAATTGTCCCGATCCACTTATGGTCGCAATCAATCCGTCGGTTCTTTTAAAAGATGCACACCGGCATTTGATTGTAGAAAACAAAGCTGTTTATTATGCGCTGCTGCCAATTTTACCAGAAACTGAATTTTCATCCCTTACTTTTGGCGGGGGCTGGAAAATCATCGGGAATCTTTTTGTATTACCACGTCAGCTTGGACTAGCCGGGCAGCAGCATTTTTTTTATTATTTTGGCAATTTGGATTTAGAGGGAATTGCGATTTGGTATGGACTGCAGGCAAAACTGCCGGTGCAGCTGGCTATGCCATTTTATCGAGAATTGTTTAACATGGATTGTTCATCAGGCAAGGTCGAGCAGAGCGTGAATTGCCAGGCACTGGATGCATTTTGTGAAGCTTGGGATGAGCTGGATGCCAGGCGGATTCGCCGAATGCTGCTGCGGGATCATACGTATTATCCGCAGGAATGTTTGACGAAAGAGCAGCTGGTCTTGTGTTGGCATAAGTTAACTGTGGAGACGCAGCAGGATTTATTCCAATAAAAAAGAGCCGTTGTTTTCCAATCAAAAACAACGGCTCAGCAGTTTTTAGTTTTTATTTTTGATAATGAGGGCCATAAAAATCAGATTTCCTGTTTTTTCGGTATTTTCCAAACTATGTCCTTCACCGTCGGGGCAAAATGTTACATCGCCTGCTTTGACCGGTATATTCTTCCCATTATTGTTGTATGTACCTTGACCCGCGAGAATATAATAGGTTTCACTTTCGCTATGGTGAAAGTGATAGCCAAGTGAACAGCCTGGTTCAAGAATTACCTTGGCATAAAGACCGCATTGCCCTGCTAGTTCTTTTTCGCCAAGCAGTGGTTCAATGAGAACATGTCCTTTGCCGCCAGCTTTTTTTTCACAATCTAAAATTTTTCTCTCGTTGAGTAATGCCATTTATAATCGATCTCCCTTATTTCTGATTCTATATAAGCTGCATTAAAGAAATTGCATCTAGCCTGTTAGGCTGCCATGAATGGGGTATAGGGTATACCACATTCCTGACGATTGTCGTATGAAATATTTCAATGCAACTTCTATATAGTATAGATTTCGCGAATGATTAAAAAATACCTTTGTAGAAAAAGGAGTATAGAATGATTTATTTATTGAAATTTGGTGCAAGTTTTATTTTGCCGCCCGGTATATTTTTTCTTAGTTTTATAATTTTGGCGATTTTTTTATGGCGTCGCAACGAGCATGCAATTGCCAGTGCTTTTATAGGTTTAACCTTTGTATTTTATCTATTGTCAACAAATTTAGTGGCCGATTCTTTGCTGGGGAATTTGGAGAGCATTTATGATCCTCCATCTGATCCTAAAGGCGATGTTATTATTATGTTAGGCGGCGGTGCGACCAAGGATACACCAGATTTGGATGGAGCTGGGGGCCTGTCTGGCAGCCCGGCAAATCGATTGCTGACTGTGGTCCGTTTATATAATCGGCTGCATGTGCCGATCCTGGTATCCGGTGGACAGGTGTATGCAGATAGTGGTCGGGAAGCTGTAATTGCCAAACGGATGCTTTTGAGCTTGGGTGTTAAAGAGAGCGATGTTCTGGTTGAAGATCAGAGCCTCAATACACGACAAAATGCAAAATTTTCGCATGAAATTTTAAAAAAAAATATGTTGGTGGAGCCGATTTTAGTGACATCGGCGTTTCATATGGAACGAGCGGTTTTAGATTTCCAAAAAGAAAATGTTGTAGTGAAACCATTCCCGACAGATTATATGGTGAATCGGGAACATGCTTTTCACTATAATAAATTGAGTCCATCAGCTGGGGCTTTGCAGGCGAATGCAATGGTTTTGCAGGAGAAACTGCGAACGTTGGTGACAAAATATCTAGAAAATTAAAAGGGGCGCAAAGCCTCTTTTTTATAAATTTTATTTATGAAAGTTGCAAAAATCACCATTTATTCATATAAAAGAATTGTCAAAAAATACTGGACATATAATACAAAATAATCTAAAATAAGAATTGTGAATGTTAAGTTTATTTAAATATGTAAAACGATTTCGTAAAACGAATCCTGAAATACAAGAATCTCTTTTCTGAGATAGTTTGATACGTTTTTTTTATGCTGGGAGTCTTGCTTATGGATCAAAAAAAAAGGAATATTACCATTGTTGATGTTGCTGCGAAAGCGGGTGTATCAAAAACCACTATTTCTCGATATCTAAATGGTAAATTTGAATTTATGTCGAATGAATCAAAAAATAAGATTACGCAAGTCATTGAGGAGCTCGCCTATCGGCCTAATAATTTGGCTCGCAGTTTGAAATCGAAACGCAGCCGACTGATTGGTGTTATTGTTTCGGATATTACGAATCCTTTTTCAGCAATTTTACTGAAAGGCATTGGTGACTGCTGTGAACGATATGGCTATGGTGTGCTGATTACGAATACAGATGATAATCCGAAAAAAGAGCGGGACTATATCTTATCCATGCTGGATCAGCGTGTGGAAGGTATTATCTTAAATACAACTGGCAAAAACAATGAATTTTTACAGCAATTAGCCCAGTCTGGCGTCACCATTATTTTGGCAGATCGTCCGATTGATACTCATATATTTGATGTAATTCGCACGGCGGATCGAGAGATCACGTTTACGGCATTACGGCATTTGAAAATGCGTGGTTTTACACGCGTTGGCTTTTTTTCTGAGCCTTTAGAAAATGGTACGCGGCTTAGACGCTGCCAAGCTTATCAAGATGCCTGTTATGAGATTTTTGGCATAGAGCCGCAAGTTTATATTATCGATAAAACGGATACTCAAACTGGTGATGTACTATTAGAAGAATTTAGGCAGAAAAATCGTGGACAGCGTATGGCCGTTTACACTGGTAATGGCATAGCAACGTTGTATGTTGTTCAGACATTGAAGCGAATGGAAATTTCATTTCCAGATGAGATTGGTATTTGTGGTTTTGATAATTGGGATTGGACAGATTTAGTGGATGGCGGGATTACAGTGGTGGCGCAGCCATCCTATAGAGTTGGACGTGAGTGTGTAAAGAGAATGATGTTCAGGCTGCATCGCAATCATAATGCGGCGCCGCGGAGAATTGAACTTCCCTGTGAGCTGGTGATTCGCAATTCAACTTGATTTTTATAATAGAAACCGATAAACGGAATTGTTATATAAGTTGCATTACATGTTTTATATGGCAATCGTCAGGAATTGGGTATAGGGCTCCGTGGCGTTACGTAGGAAGCAAACGATGCCCTATACCCAATTCCTGAGCCTAATAGGCTGGATGCAATTTATAGTTTGAATTTTTGTGAATATACATTATCTAAGGAGGTAAAATTATGGTTGAAGTACTTACGATTGGAGAACCCATGGGGCTATTGGTGGCAGATGAAATCAAGCCGCTGGAGCAGGTGGAGCATTTTACGCGTTATGTGTGTGGCGCGGAGGTGAATTTTGCGGTGGGTATGGCAAGACTTGGACATAAAGTAGCCTATGTTAGCAAAATTGGGAACGATCCCTTTGGTAAACATATCAAGGATTTTCTAGTGGAAAACAAGATTGATAATCGTTATGTAGGGTTTGATGATGAGCATATGACAGGGATGCAGCTTAAAGCAAAAGTGGCATCTGGAGATCCGGAAGTTGTTAATTTTCGCAAAAATACAGCTTTTGCGAATCTTAGTCTGGCTGATATTGAAGCCATTGACTGGAGTACAATTAAACATCTTCATGTAACCGGCATCCCACCAGCATTATCTTTATCCTGCCGTCAAAGCATTTATGCTTTGGTTGAAGCTGCAAAAAAAGAGCAGGTTCGTATTTCATTTGATCCAAATCTACGTTTGGCGCTGTGGAAAGATAAGGCGGAAATGGTAGAGGTGATTAATTCTTTGGCGATACAGGCTGATATTGTTCTGCCTGGGGTCAGTGAAGGTAAAATTCTGACAGGGTCAGATGATCCGGAAACGATTGCCGATTTTTATCTAAAGCAGGGTGTGGAAGCAGCTATTATAAAAGTAGGTGTCCAAGGGGCTTTTGTTAAGACCAAAGCGGCAAAGTTTATGATGCCAGCTTTTAAAGTTGATCATGTGGTTGATACGGTCGGTGCTGGTGATGGCTTTGCTGTAGGTGTGGTGAGTGCTTTACTCGAAGGACAGAACTTACAAGAAGCAGTTAGACGTGGTTCGGCAATCGGTGCTCTGGCGGTCATGTCACCGGGAGATAATGAAGGGCTGCCAACTGTGGCTGGACTTGATAAATTCTTCCGTGAGCACAAAAACTAATTTTGTTATTTCAGACTATTTCATAAATAAAAATAATAAATACGTAGGGGGAAATTCAAAATGGAAGTAAGATATTCAGTAAATCCTAAAGATGTTAAACGTTTTACAACAGATGAACTCAGAGATGAATTTTTGATTCAGGGGTTATTTCAAAGTGAAATTCAGATGGTTTACAGCCATGTAGATCGTATGATTCAAGGCAGTGTAGCACCAACTTCACCGCGTGAACTAAAAGTAAAAGCTGGTGAAAATATGGGCGTTTCATATTTTCTGGAAAGAAGAGAATTAGGTATTATCAATATTGGCGGCAGTGGCAAAGTAGATGTAGATGGCACCGTTTATGATTTAGTACGTACGGATGGCTTGTATGTTGGTATGGGAGCGAAAAAAGTTATTTTCTCCAGTGATGATACTAAAAACCCGGCGAAATTCTATTTCAATAGTGCACCGGCTCATAAAACGTATCCAACTGTCAAAATCGAACGCAGCTCAATCACACCACGTCATTTGGGCAGTATCGAAACATCAAATGAACGTAATCTTTATCAGTATATTATTCCAGGGCGCGTAGAAAGTTGTCAGCTTGTAATGGGAATGACAGCACTTGAACCAGGTAATATGTGGAACAGCATGCCTTGTCATACACATGAACGCCGTATGGAAGTGTATATGTATTTTGATTTACCGGAAACCGATGTAGTCATGCATTATATGGGACAGCCGCAAGAAACACGCCATGTGGTTATGCATAATGAAGAAGCAATTATTTCACCGAGCTGGTCCATTCATGCTGGCGTAGGAACCCATAATTATACATTTATCTGGGGTATGGTTGGTGAAAATCAGGAATTTGATGATATGGACAATATTAAAATACCCGATTTACGATAAAACCATTTTGTTTTATTTAGGCAGAGAGTAAATAGAAAAGGGGTCAGAGAAAATGGGTATGTTTGATTTAACAGGCAAGGTTGCTATTGTTACAGGCGGGACAAAAGGTTTGGGACAAGGCATGGCATTGGGGCTTGCTCAGGCTGGTGCTGATATTGTCAGTGTTGCTACAAGTGATTATACGGATACAGAAAATAAAGTCAAAGCATTGGGCCGCCAGTTTCATGGAATCAAAGCAAGTCTCGCTACGCTCAGTCCGGTTCAGGGAATTGTCGATGAAGCTGTTGAACGGTTTGGACATATTGATATTTTAGTAAACAATTCAGGTATTATTCGCCGCAATGATGCGATTGACTTTTCGGAAAAGGATTGGGATGATGTGCTGAATATCAATTTGAAAACCTTGTTTTTTTTGTCACAGACGGTGGCCAAACAGTATATAAAACAAGGTAATGGCGGGAAAATCATCAATATTGCTTCGATGCTGTCATTCCAAGGGGGGATTCGGGTTCCATCCTACACATCTAGTAAAAGTGCTGTAATGGGTCTGACAAAACTTTTAGCCAATGAGTGGTCTAAACATGGCATCAACGTGAATGCGATTGCACCAGGGTATATGGCTACGGATAATACGACAGCATTGCGGGCGGATGCAAAACGTAATGCGGAAATTCTCGATCGTATTCCAGCTGGCCGCTGGGGAACACCTTCTGATTTAGCTGGTCCGGTTGTTTTCTTAGCATCGGATGCAGCAAATTACGTGAGTGGGTATACGATTGCAGTCGATGGCGGCTGGCTGGCACGGTAAGGTTAACGTAAAGTAAAGTTTGGCACTGACTGGGAAAACCAGTCAGTGTAATTTAAAAAAAATTTTTGCCAATGGTGACATATTGTCTAAAATGAGCTGTGATTTGAAATTATAACATTCTTAATTGTTGGAAAATTATAATAATTAAAGGGGCGATTCCATTGAAAATTAAACAAACCGTAGAGCGCATTCCTGGCGGATTGATGTTAGTTCCATTATTTCTGGGAGCTTTATGTCATACATTTACACCGGAAGCCGGTAAGTATTTTGGTTCTTTTACGAATGGGTTAATTACGGGAACCGTGCCAATTCTTTCTGTATGGTTTTTTTGTATGGGGGCTGGTATCGATATCAAATCGACCGGAGTAGTTTTACGTAAATCGGGAACGATTGTTTTGACGAAAATATTGGTTGCCTGGCTTGTGGGTATGATTTGTGTCAGCTTGATGCCTGAAGGTATGATTCAGACGGGATTTTTTGCGGGGCTCTCCACGCTCGCGATTGTTACTTCGATGGATATGACGAATGGCGGCCTGTATGCTTCCATTATGCAACAGTATGGGACAAAAGAAGAAGCTGGTGCATTTGTATTGACTTCCATTGAATCGGGTCCTTTGGTGACTATGATGATTTTAGGAAGTACAGGAGCGGCATATTTTGAACCACGCTTATTTGTGGGTGCAGTTTTGCCTTTTGTTATTGGCTTTGCTTTAGGTAATCTGGATAAAGAACTACGTGTATTTTTTGGCAGTGCATCGATGACGATGATTCCTTTCTTTGGCTTTGCCTTAGGAAATACAATTAATTTGGCAGTACTTGGGCAGACCGGATTGCTCGGGATTTGTTTGGGAATTGGTGTTATAATTGTAACAGGTATTCCTTTGATACTTGCAGATAAATACATTGGCGGCGGGCATGGCGGTGCGGGACTGGCGGCCTCAAGTACGGCTGGGGCAGCTGTTACGAATCCAGTTATTATTGCACAAATGGTTCCGGCGTTTGAACCGATTGTAGCCGCGGCAACTGCACTTGTGGCAACGGCGGTTATTATTACTTCGATCATAGTACCAATTATTACAGCCTATTGGTGTAACCACTTTAATGGAAAATCGAAAAATCGGCAAGACAAGGTGATGCCGGGGATGAAACAGGCTCATGGTTGATTTTAGCTAAGTTTGAGCTAAGTAGTTTTCGTTTGGTATCAATACAAATTGGGAGGTTTTTTTATGGAAAAAGAAAAAATTATTGCAAAAATCAAAGAATTAGGTGTTGTAGCGGTTATTCGCGGCAAGGATGCAGAAGATGGCATTAAAATTTCAGAGGCTTGTATCAAAGGCGGTGTGACAGCGATTGAAGTTGCTTTTACAACTCCTGGAGCGCAGGAAACCATCAAGGTGCTGGCGGATAAATATAAAGATAATCCAGAAGTTGTTATCGGTGCTGGTACAGTTCTGGATCCTGAAACGGCAAGGATTGCTATGCTGAACGGGGCTGAATTTATTGTTTCACCATCCATTAATTTAGAAACGATTCGTCTTTGTAACCGATATCGTGTAGCCTGTATGCCGGGGACGACTACGTTAGATGGCGTGGTTATGGCTTTGGAAGCTGGTGCGGATATTATTAAGATTTTCCCAGGTGAGATTGTCGGACTCAAGATGATTAAAGCGATTAAAGGGCCGCTTCCACAGGCACAGTTAATGCCAACAGGTGGTGTTACAGTTGAGAATGTTGCCGAGTGGCTTCATGCAGGCTGTGTGGCAGTTGGTGCCGGCGGCAGCCTGACTGGTGCTGCGAAAACTGGTGATTTTGCTAAAATAACAGCAACGGCCATTGAGTTTGTTAATGCAGTGAAAGCTGCAAGACAATAAATCATTTACCCTCTTTTTTAGAGAAAGCATTATTAAATGTTGCGTTTGAGCAATTCATTTAGTCGTGCTTTCTCTTTTTTTCCTTTTCATAAAAAAGGAAAAATCGCTTTATATAACGAATAAGTTTATGAGATAGTAAGAAGTGTAATATTTTAAAATATGAAAAATGGAGTGATTTATATGGAATTAAAACGGGATGCATTTAAAGCCTATGACATTCGGGGGAAATATCCAGAAGAAGTCAATGAGGAACTGGCGTATCGTATCGGACGTTCTTTTGTTGAATTGTTCAAAGCTAAAAAAGTCGCGGTCGGTCATGATATTCGTCTTTCCGGTCCAAGCGTGCAAGCTGCTTTGGTACGTGGTTTAACGGAAATGGGCTGCGATGTAGTGGATATCGGTCAGTGTGGTACGGAAATGATTTATTTTGCTACAGCTTATTTGAAAATTGATGGCGGCATTATGATTACAGCCAGTCATAATCCGAAAGAATATAATGGCATGAAACTTGTTCGTGAACAGTCAAAACCAATCAGCAGTGATACAGGGCTTAAAGATATTGAAGAACGCGCGATCACAGGTGTGTTTGAGCCAGTGATCGGTGTTACTGCCGGAACTGTTGAAGCGGTTGATATCATGCCGGAATACATCAAACATTTGCTTACATATGTTGATATCAGTGCGTTGAAACCGCTCAAAATTGTGGCAAATACTGGCAATGGTGCGGCAGGACCGATTATTAATGAACTGGAAAAACATTTACCGTTTCAATTTATTAAAGTGTTTAATGAACCGGATGGCAATTTCCCGAATGGTGTACCAAATCCAATTCTCGAAGAAAATCGCGAAGCAACGGCTAAGGTGATTCGTGAAACGAAAGCGGATATTGGTATTGCCTGGGATGGTGATTTTGATCGCTGTTTTATGTTTGATGAAAACGGTGAATTTATCGAAGGGTATTATATGGTTGGATTCCTTGCCAAAGCTTTCTTAAGCAAATTGCCTGGATCGAAGATTATTTATGATCCACGCCTTACTTGGAACACCATTGAACTTGTCGAAGCCGATGGCGGTACACCGGTAATGTGTAAGAGCGGTCATGCTTTTATTAAGGAACGGATGCGTAAAGAAGGCGCTGTTTATGGTGGTGAAATGTCAGCCCATCATTATTTCAAAGATTTTTCCTATTGTGACAGTGGTATGATTCCTTGGCTTTTGGTATTGGAACTGATTTCGCGAGCTGGCAAACCATTCTCGCATTTGATGTCAGAACGCATGAATCGTTATCCGATCAGTGGGGAAATTAACAGCAAGGTCGTTGATGCCAAAGCTGTTATTGCTAAAATCGAAGCACAATATGGTCCAAGTGGTACGGTTACAAAAGTCGATGGACTCAGTATTGAATATCCACAGTGGAGATTCAATCTTCGCATGTCGAATACAGAACCGGTTATTCGTTTGAATGTTGAAACACGGGAAGATGCAGCATTATTAAAAGAAAAAACCGATGAATTATTAGCAATTATTCGCGGCTGAATGAATTCATTATAGATAGGATGAAACTTTATGCAGAAAATTCGCAAGGCCATTATTCCGGCAGCGGGACTGGGAACGCGGTTTTTACCAGCGACAAAAGCTCAGCCAAAAGAAATGCTGCCGATTGTTGATAAACCAGCAATTCAATTTATTGTTGAAGAAGCAATTGCTTCTGGAATTGAAGAAATTCTCATCATTACCGGACGTAATAAACGGTCCATTGAAGATCATTTTGATCGCTCAATTGAACTCGAAATGCAGTTAAAAGAGCAGGGAAAATATGAATTACTGGGTACGATTGAAGAAATATCCAATATTACCATTCATTTTATTCGGCAAAAAGAAGCAAAAGGGCTGGGACACGCGGTTCTTTGTGCCAAACAGTTCGTGGGCAATGAACCTTTTGCTGTTATGCTGGGGGATGATATTGTCGATGCAAAAGTTCCTTGTTTGGCGCAGCTTATCGATGTTTATGATGATTTGGGCGGCAGCGTGCTTGGCGTACAGCGTGTACCTAAATCACAGGTGCCGAATTATGGAATCATTGACCCGACTCCTATTAAACAAAATGTTTGGCAGGCACTTAAATTAATTGAAAAACCATCAATCGAAGAAGCACCATCTGATTTAGCTGTTTTAGGCCGCTATATTTTGACACCGGAAATTTTTGAAATTCTGGAACATACAAAACCAGGTCGTGGTGGTGAAATACAATTGACAGATGCGATCGGAGAATTGGCAAAAATTCAGCGTGTGTATGCGTATAATTTTTATGGACGGCGTTATGATATTGGAGATAAGGAAGGTTTTCTCGAAGCAACGGTTGAATATGCATTGAAAAGACCGGAACTTAGGGATCGTTTTTTGGCTTATATGGTTAAGACGGTCGGACCACTTCTGGAAAAACATTCCGAACTGGCCGATGAAGACCATAAGGAATAATCTTCAATCGGACTTAACAGTCAAACGTCTGCGTGCTATAATATTTTATATCACCGATTGTTTGCGGTGTTGCGTGTTTCATAAATTTTAAAAATGAAGGTGTAATAAATGAGTTTAGAATTAAAATCTGGATTTTCATTTGATTATGAAAATTTATTTGGTGAAGGTAAAGTAACCGCAGCAGATCTGAAGGATTTTGAAGCAGATTTGAAAAAGGCACATGAAGCAATGAAAGTGATGCGTAAAACTGGTTTTGTTGCTGGTCATCTTTCGAAAGACGGGGAACCGGAGAAGGTTTTATTTAGTGAACTTCCTTATATTGAAGAGGGTCATTTGAATTCACCAAAATCAATCGCTCGCTTAAGTAAGCTAACTGCATCCGTACAAAATCGCGTGGATGCGGTTGTGTCGCTTGGTATAGGCGGTTCATTCCTCGGCAATAAAGTTTTGTTTGATGTTCATTGCGGTGAGTTTTGGAACAGTAAATCAAAAGCAGAACGTGACGGATTCCCAAGAGTTTATTTTAGTGGCAATAATATTGATCCAAGAAGGACTACCGATTTGATCGAACATATTAATGCTTCGGCTAAAGTGGCGAGCTGCCATGGCGAAAAACGTCCATACCATGTTATGCTGCTTTTGATTTCAAAGTCTGGCGGTACGCTTGATACGATGTCTAATTTCATGGTTATTTATGAAGCCCTGAAAAAAAATCCTGAAGTTGAAGTTGAAGTAATTGCTGTAACAGATCCGAATGAAAAACAGCCAACACTTTTAAAGAAATTGGCCACGGAACAAAAATGGCCTACGTATAGTGTTCCTGATGGTGTTGGGGGAAGATTCACTGTTTTTTGTGAAGTTGGTCTCACTTTGGCGGCTTGCATTGGTTTTGATATTGAAGCATTTCTTGCTGGTGCAAAAGCAATGGACCAGGTTTGTCAAAATGATGATATCTGGCAGAATCCAGCAATGCTTAATGCAGCACTTAAATTTATTGCATCAGAAAAACATGGTCGTGATATTGAAGTTATGATGCCATATGGTGATTATCTGAAATCTGTTTCAGAATGGTATATTCAACTGCTAGCTGAATCGCTTGGTAAACAGTTTGATAAACAGGGCAATGAAGTTTGTTATGGGAGAACGCCAGTTGTTGCGGTGGGAACAACGGATATGCATGCACAAACACAGCAGCATCAAGAAGGCAAACTCAATAAAATCGTTCAATTTATTCGTATCCAAAAATGGGATGTTGATCCTGTTATCCCGGATGCTTTTCCATCCGCACCTAAATTATCCGATATTTCGGGCGTTACGATGAGTCAAGCCTTAGATGTAGCGTTGCAGTCTAATGCAGATGCTTTGGCGTCGAATCAGCGTTTTAGTGCCGTATTTAATTTACCAGAACTCACGCCATATCATTTGGGTGAACTGCTTTATATGCTGGCAATGTCCATTGCGTATGAAGGCGAACTTGCCAATGTTGATGCATTTAATCAGCCGGGGGTTGAAGGGTATAAACGGATTATGGGACCTAAACTGCAAGCTCTTAAAAATAAATAAAATATATACTTTAAATCCTGTCGGAATTCGACAGGATTTTTTTTATTTAAGGAGAAGAGTATACTTAATCATTTTTATGAGAATCTGAAAAAAGGTGGACTGTATATGAAGATAGAATTGAAAAAATTTTTCGGTATCCGTAAAAATCAAGGCTGCCTGCTCGTTTTATTGCTTGTGCTTTTATATGCAGGCTGGGGAAATACAGACGAGACGATAGCAAATAGTACATATAACGGATCAAAAGATAGCGAACATAGTCAGGTTCAAAAGAATCTGGTGCAGGCCGTGCAGGGCAGTGAAGAAAAAATGCAGGGGCGCGATCCCTTTACTTTAGCAGAAAAAGACAGAAAAATGGAATTGGTTGACAATGTAGCAAAAATTTCTAATCTAGGTAAATCTACGGTAAACGTTATGGAGCAGCTGCCGGGTATAAAAAAGATTATAGAAAAGAAAAAGGTAATGGCAGATAAGCTTGTCTTAAAAGGGATTTTAGCTGGATCTGAGCAAAAAATTGCTTTAATTGAATCAGGTAAAGAAAGCTTTTCCTGCCAAATTGGTACAATCATTAAAAATTATGAAGTTTTGGCAATTACGGATACAGCTGTAAGACTTAAAGGGCTTGATGGAGAGCAGCTGCTGCAGCTTGAACAATAAAAATTATCCCCAAAAAGAGAAACAGGAGATGACATGATGCTGTCTGGAAATAAGATCCAGATTTTGCTGCTTTGTTTTAGTTTATTTTTGCTAGGCAGTCCAGTTTATGCTGCCGAAACAATTTCTCTAAATGTATATAATGGTGAAGTTCGCGATGTTTTGACGTCATTGGCCATATTGGGACATGTTGATATTGTAGCGGATGATTTAGTGACAGGAAAGATTACGGTGCAGATGGAGTCGATAGATTTTGACACGGCTCTGAATGTTATTACAAAAATGAAAGGTTTGGTCTATCAAAAACAAGGCAATGTTATTCTTGTTGGCAAAAAGGATACGATGCAAAATAATTTTGGCACATTGCATGTTATGAAGTTAAAGTTTATCGATTGGCGCTGTGCAGGGGAGGCGGCAACTTTAGTACTCGGTGAAGCAGGAATCAATCCAATTATGCAGAATACTAAAGATATTGCAAAAAATAATGTGCATGAAGTAGATAATGCAAAAAATCGAATAAGTAAACGTTTAATGATTGATGAACAAACCAATTCACTGCTTTTTTATGGAACGGATGAAGAGGCAGCAAATATTATGCAGATGTTAGAAAAAATTGATATACCGGCACAGCAAGTTTCATTGGAAGCCAAAGTTATTGCAATCAATAAAGATGCGGCGAAGAACCTCGGTGTGGAGTGGGAGTGGTCTAAAGTGCCGCAATATCCTGCTTATACGACGGAATATGAAACTTTAGAAAATACGGTTGTTTTGCCTGATGGGACACTGAAGAAAATAACGGAGGATATTCCTAAGCAGAATGTGCAGAGACAATGGAAAAATGGTGAGTCAATTCCGGGAATTATTAAATTTGGTCATGGCCCGGAGGGACATCCATTTGAATTTTATTATGCGGCGACACTCAATGCACTGATTAGTGATGGCAAAGCCAATGTTTTGGCAAGGCCAAATATTATGACGATTCAGGGAAAAGAAGCTGTAATTAATATTGGTGGTGAAGTTCCTGTGCCAACGGTATCTACAACGAATTCGACGACAACTACGTCGATTGTGTATCGTGAGGCAGGTATTATTTTACGTTATACGCCGCGGATAAATAAAGATGGGTTTATTACAGCGGAGGTTCATACTGAGGTGAGTTCACCGATGTATGTGGAAGATTTAAAAGCCTACCGATTCAGTAAAAGGTCCGCAGATACGAACATCCGGCTTAAAGATGGTCAAACTATGGTGATTGGCGGTTTGATTGGCAGTGAAGACTCAAAATCAATCAGTAAGATTCCTTTTTTAGGGGATATTCCAATTTTGGGACGTTTTTTTCGAAATGAAAAGCAGAGCAAAAGTGAATCGGAAGTGATGATCTTTTTGACTGCACATATTGTAGATTGACAGGGAAGTGTAAAAATGGCAATAAAAATACTAATAGCAGATGATCATGCGCTTTTACGACAAGGCATAAAAAAAGTTTTGAATTTTGAAGAGGATTTAGAGGTGATTGGTGAAGCCGAAGATGGTCAGGATGCTTTGGCAAAAACAATGGTTTTACAGCCGGATATTTTGCTTTTGGATCTGAATATGCCGATTTTGAGCGGTCTTGATGTGACACGTCAATTGCAGATGGCTAAGGTGAAAACCAAAATCATTGTGCTTACGATTCATGATAGCGATAATTATGTAATTGAACTTTTAAAAAGTGGTGCGGATGGGTATTTATTGAAAGATGTAGAACCTTCTATGCTGATAAAAGCAATTCATGTCGTTTATGCAGGCAATACTTTTGTTTATCCAAAATTGGAAGAAAAATTATTTGGTGATTTGAATTCAGATGATGATGTTAATGAGAAGGCTCGTGAAATGTGGCGGCAATTTCGTCCAGAACGATTAACAACACGCGAAATGGACGTATTGCGTTGTATTGCAAGAGGGTTTAACAATCAGGAAATTTCACAGGCACTTTTTGTGAGTGAAAAAACAGTTAAAAATCATTTGACGAATATTTTTCGTAAAATCAATGTGAATGATCGTACCCAAGCCTTAATTTATGTACTTAAAAATAAAATCATGACATTAGATTAAGGCAAAGCTCTCAAATTAAAATTTGGGAGCTTTTTTCATTTGCAATGTGTTAGAAGCAGTGTATAATTATTTTATGTGTTTTTTTGAAAATATGACGATAAAAATGGAATTTAGGAGAATTATATTATATAATGGTAAGAGAAAGTGAATGTCATTCGTATTTGATGAACTTTCATTCTTACTTATAGAGTAAACGAAGTTGGTTATAGGTTTTAAAGAGGTGCAAAAAATTGTCTCTATATCCGATTAATTTAGATTTAAAACGTAAAAAGTGTGTAGTTATCGGCGGTGGCAAAGTGGCAATGCGTAAAGTTAAGACATTGCTGAAGGCACAGGCACAGGTTACGGTGATTGCACCGAGTTTGACTGCTTCCTTAGCAGAGTTGGCAAAAGCTGAAGCGATTTTTTATAAATCCAAAGAATATGTGTATGGTGATATGGCAGGATTTTTTTTGGCTGTTTGCGCTACGGATTCTTCTTTGGTCAATGCTGCGGCAGCCAAAGAAGCGAAAGAAAAGCATGTTTTAGTCAATGTAGTGGATCAATCTGTTCCCAGTGATTTTATGGTACCAGCACAAGTTAGCCGGGGCGATTTACTGCTCACGGTTTCAACGGGTGGAAAATCGCCAGCATTGGCGCGGCAACTGCGTCTAGAGCTCGAAAAAGAGTATGGTGATACATATGGAACATTATTGGATATTATTGAAAAAGTTCGGTTGGAACTCAAAATGGTTCTAGGCGAAAGTAAAGCGCGAGAAACGTTTTGGCAGCAAGCGATGAATACAAAGATCCTTGCATTTGTGAAACAAGGAAAGTTAGAAGAGGCGGAGGCTGAAGTTAGAAATGCAATTGATAGTTTTAGGTCTAAATCATAAGACGGCACCAGTGGATGTGCGTGAACGTTTTTCGATTCCGGAAGAGAAAATCCGGAGGGGGCTCAGACATATCGATGAATATGATGCAATGAATGAAGTAGTCATTCTTTCGACTTGTAATCGCAGTGAGGTGTATGCGGTTGTGGAAGATGCAGATGAAGATTTGCCGATGCTCAAACAGTTTTTATTTGATTTGGCGGGCAATGAAGAAGATATTGATGATTATTTATTTTATTATGGCGGTGAAGAGTGCATTTCACATTTATTTGAAGTTTCATCCAGTCTGGATTCTTTAGTGATTGGTGAAGGCCAGATTTTGAGTCAGGTCAAAAAAGCTTATGCGATTGCACGTGAAGAGGGAACAACGAGTACCGTTTTAAATACATTATTCCATAGGGCGATTGCAACTGGTAAACGTGTTCGAACAGAAACACGGATTGCCTATAATGCAGTTTCCGTCAGTTATGCAGCGGTTGAACTGGCCAAAAATATTTTTGGCGATCTTACGAAGGCACGGGTACTTTTGCTGGGAGCCGGCCAGATGGGGGAACTTACCGCACAGCATCTTGTGGATAAAGGCGTTGAAAAAGTTTATGTGGCCAACCGCAGCTATGAAAGAGCCGCAGAACTGGCGGAGAAATTTCATGGCGAACCAGTTGTGTTTGAACAGGCTATGAAGCAGGCTGTGGGGGTTGATATTATTATTACATCAACAGGAGCGCCGCATTATATTGTGAATACCTGGGAAACTCAGCAGCTTATGACAAAGCGGAAAGGTCGTCAAATCGTGTTTATCGATATTGCTGTACCGCGTGATGTGGAACCAGAAGTTGCTGATATCAAAGGTGTGCAGCTCTATAATATTGATGATCTGGAAGCCGTTGTTGATGAGAATATTAAAGTTCGTGAACAAGAAGCAGAACAGGCGCGTGATATTATCGAAGAAGAAGTATATGAATTGGTCAATAAATTCCGTTATTTGTCATTTCGTCCCGTTATGGCACTTTTGGCGGATAAAGCGGATCGGATTCGCTGTCGTGAAGTGAAACGAGCTATGGCAAAACTTTCGGACATTACACCAGATCAGCGCAAAGTCATGGAAAATATGACGAAAATGATTGTACGCAAATTGCTGCGGGAACCGATGACAAAAATCAATGGGTCAGCGGGTAGTGCCAATGAGCAGTATTATATTGATGCAATGCGCAATTTATTTAAACTTGATACGGTAAGGGAGCAGAGCAGTGAAGAAAAACATCATTATCGGTACGCGCAGCAGTAAGCTGGCGCTTTGGCAGGCAGAGCATATCGCAGCTTGCTTGAAAAAACAATATCCGGGCCTTACGGTTGAATTGAAACATGTCATGACCACGGGGGATAAGATACTTGATACACCGCTGGCTAAAATTGGCGGTAAGGGGCTTTTTACGAAAGAATTGGAAACGGAAATGCTGGCGGGTGATATTGATTTTGCTGTACATAGTTTAAAAGATATGCCGACGCAAATACCGGATGGCCTTTGTCTTGCTGTTATTACGAAACGTTTTGATTCAGGAGATGCTTTGGTCAGTCCCAAATATAAAACGCTACAGGCACTGCCGCAAGGGGCCAAAGTTGGCACATCGAGCCTTAGACGTAAGGCTCAGCTTTTGCATGTTCGCCCAGATCTCAATATTTGTGATTTGCGCGGTAATGTTAATACGCGGTTAAAGAAACTTGAAACAGAAAATTTTGCGGCGATTGTACTGGCAGCGGCTGGTCTAAAAAGACTGGGGCTTGCCGATTTGATTACGGATATTATTTTGCCGGAAATTTGTTTACCGGCTGTTGGACAAGGTGCGTTGGCGATTGAAGCACGGGCCGGAGACGCAGCAGTTTTAGAACTTCTGGCTTTTTTAAATGACGCAGAGTCTGTCCAGAATTCTACGGCGGAACGAGCTTTTTTAGCGGCGGTCGAAGGTGGCTGTCAGGTTCCGGTGGGCGTTTATGCACACATAAAAGAAAATCAGCTGCATGTTGAAGCAGTTATTGCCTCGGTAGATGGCAAACGCTTGCTTCGTGATTCAATTACGGGCGCTGGTGTCGATGCCGATAAACTTGGGTTTGCTTTGGCACAGCGCCTGTTAGATGCTGGTGGTCGGCAGATTATGCAGGAATTAGGACTTTTATTGTAAAATTTTTTATAAAGAGGGTGCTTCAATATCGAGTTTCTGTTTTTTTAGCAGAAAACGAGAGGCAGCCTCTTATTTATAGGAGGATATATAATGGCAGGTATGGTGTATTTGGTCGGAGCAGGTCCTGGAGATTATCAATTGATTAGTGTGAAGGCTTGTGAATATTTAAAAAATGCCGATACGGTTGTTTACGATCGTTTAGCGGATGAAAGAATTTTAAGTTATGCACCAAAGGACGCAGAATTTATTTATGTTGGTAAGGCATCAAGTCAGCATACCATGAAACAGGATGATATTAACCAACTATTGGTAGATAAAGCCAAAGAAGGTAAGGTTGTTGTTCGTTTGAAAGGCGGCGATCCATTTGTGTTTGGCCGCGGTGGTGAAGAAGCATTGCTGCTATATGAAAATAAGCTGCCTTTTGAAATTGTACCAGGGATTACATCAGCGATTTCTGTGCCGGCTTATGCAGGAATTCCCGTTACACATCGTGCGGTTGCAACTTCATTTGCTGTTATTACCGGGCATGAAGATCCAACAAAAGGAAATTCCAGTATGCGCTGGGATAAATTATCGACAGCGGTTGATACACTGGTATTTTTGATGGGGGTCGAAAATCTGCCGCATATTACGGCAAAACTGATTGAAAATGGTCGCGGAGCCGATACGCCGGCAGCGGTGATCCGCTGGGGAACCAAACCCGAGCAGCGTGTACTTGTAACGACAGTTGGTGAAGCTGCCGAAGCGGTGCGAAAGAACAATCTTAAGCCGCCAGCTATTTTTATTGTGGGCGATGTGGTCAATTTACGGGAAAAATTGGCCTGGTTTGATAATCGCTTACTGTTTGGTAAAACGGTATTGGTAACGAGAGCTCGTGAGCAGGCTTCAAAATTAACGAGTCGATTAGAAGCACTGGGGGCACGCTGTATCGAGGCGCCATCCATTAAAATGGCAGCACCAGCCGATGCTTATCGTGGTGTCGATCAGGCAATGGATGACTTGGCAGGCTATGATTGGCTGATGTTTACAAGTACAAATGGTGTCGAACATTTTTTTGATCGACTTTTTGCCAAGGGCTTTGATACACGTCGTTTGGGAACCGCTAAAATTGCAGCGATCGGTGCAGCAACGGCGCAAAAACTTCGTGAATACGGGATTATAGCGGATGTGGTACCCGTTGAGTTTAGAGCTGAAGGTATTATTGAAGCAGTCAAAGAGCAGATTACAGCAGGCATGAAGATACTTATTCCACGCGCGCAGGAAGCACGTGAAATCCTGCCAGAAAAATTGCGTGAACTGGGAGCTGTTGTCACGGTTGTGCCTGTGTATCAAACCATAGAAGGTGACTTGAATGGTCAAGAAATCAAAACGATGTTAAAAAATGGTGAAATTGATTTGGTTACGTTTACTAGTTCATCGACGGTGAAAAATTTGCTCAATATTTTAGGACCGGATGGTTCAGCTTTGGTCAGTCAAGTTAAAACAGCTTGTATTGGTCCAATTACGGCGCAGACTTGCTTGGAACGTACGATCAATCCGGCAATTATTGCTGAAACGTATACAGTTGCTGGGCTTGTGGAAGCGATTGAAGCCGATTTTTCAGCGAAAGCATGATCTAGATTTTTAGATAAATATAATATATGGGGTGGAAAAAATGATGAAGCAAACATTACGACCACGCAGAATGCGTATTTCAGAAGGTGTACGGTCCATGGTACAGGAAACGACATTATCGGCGAAAGATTTTGTATATCCGATTTTTGTTGTGCCGGGCGAAAATGTCAAAACAGAAATTCCTAGCATGCCAAATTGTTATCATTTATCGGTCGATAATGCGGTTAAATTAGCCAAAGAAATTTACGAATTAGGGATTCCAGCGGTTGAAATATTTGGTCTGCCTGAATATAAAGATGAAATAGGTTCTAGTGCCTGGGATGCGACGAGCCCTGTACAAAGAGCCATGAAAGCTATAAAAAAAGAATTACCAAAACTTGTTATTATTGGTGATGTATGTATGTGCCAATATACAAGCCATGGACATTGCGGAAAATTGTGCGGCGAATATGTCGATAATGATGCTACACTTGAACTGCTGGCCAAAGTTGCGGTAAGTCAGGCTGAGGCTGGGGCAGATATGATCGCACCATCGGATATGATGGATGGACGCGTGGCCGCAATTCGTGAGGCTCTGGATGCGGCGGGCTTTATCAATGTATCGATTATGTCATATGCGGTAAAATATGCATCGGGATATTATGGCCCATTCCGTGATGCAGCAGATTCTGCACCGCAGTTTGGCGATCGTCGTTCTTATCAGATGGACCCGGCCAATTCTCGCGAGGCGATGAAGGAAGTAGAACTTGACCTTGCTGAAGGTGCCGATATTATTATGGTAAAACCAGCTTTGGCGTATTTGGATATTGTGCGTCAGGTTCGTGATAATATTGATCATCCGATTGCTGTATACAATGTAAGTGGCGAATATGCAATGGTCAAAGCAGCTGCTGCAAATGGCTGGATTGATGAAAAACGCATCGTTTTGGAAACTCTGACGAGTATGAAACGGGCGGGAGCAGATATCATTATTACATATCATGCCATTGATGCTGCAAGATGGCTTAAAGAATAGGGGTTATGGTGTCCTGACGATTGCCATATAAAATGTTTAATGCGTTCTATATAATTAGAAAAGGAGGATTTTGAGATGGCTCTTAATTTAGCGAAATCAGCCGAAGCGTTTGCTGAAGCGAAACAATATATGCCCGGTGGGGTAAACAGTCCAGTGCGTTCCTACCGGAGTGTGGATTGTGATCCGCCGTTTATTGCAAAGGCAAAGGGCAGTAAAATTTATGATATTGATGGTAATGAATATATAGACTATGTTGGGTCCTGGGGTCCAATGGTCATTGGGCATGCGCATGAAGCGGTTGTTAAGGCTCTCCAAAAGGCCGTGGAACTGGGAACAAGTTATGGGGCGCCAACGCTTTTGGAAACAGAACTGGCAAAACGGGTCCAACATATTATGCCATCGATTGAAATGATCCGCATGGTAAATTCGGGTACAGAAGCAACGATGAGTGCGTTGCGTTTGGCTCGTGGCTTTACCGGACGGGAAAAAATCGTAAAATTCATTGGCTGTTATCATGGACATCATGACAGTTTACTGGTAAAAGCCGGTTCTGGTATGGCTACGTTTGGTGTTCCTGACAGCCCTGGCGTGCCGAAAAGTGTGGCAGAAAATACGATTACGGTTCCGTATAATGATGTTGAAGCCATCCGTAAGGTTATGGCGGAAAGCGGCAAGGAGATTGCGGCGATTATTGTTGAGCCAGTTGCGGGGAATATGGGGCTTGTTTTGCCAAAACAAGGCTATTTGAAAGAGCTTCGAGTTTTGACGGAAGAGGCCGGAGCTCTGTTGATCTTTGATGAAGTTATGTGTGGGTTCCGTGCTTCTTTGGGCGGTGCGCAGGCTGCATATGGCATCGTGCCGGATTTGACTTGTCTGGGTAAAATTATCGGCGGTGGTCTTCCCGTTGCAGCTTATGGCGGACGTAAGGATATCATGCTGCAAATTTCACCAGCAGGTCCAGTCTATCAGGCAGGAACACTTAGCGGGAATCCTTTGGCGATGACAGCGGGGATTGAAACGTTAAAAATTATGACGGCAATACCGGAAGATGGTCAGCCGGATTATAGTCGTGTGCTGACTATTAAAACGAAAAAACTACTTTTAGGTTTGCAAGCCGAAGCGAAAAAAGCCGGATTAAAATTGCAATTTCATCAGGCTGGCTCTATGTTTGGTATTTTCTTTAATGAAAATCCAGTTTATGACTATGAAACAGCCGCGGCTTCGGATGCGGAAGCTTTTAAGGTTTATTTTAAATCGATGCTGGAACAGGGCATATATTTAGCTCCATCGCCATTTGAAACTGCATTTATGTCTGGGGCTCACAGCGATGCTGATATTGAAAAAACAATACAGGCTGCAGCCATTGCTTTCGCAAAAGTGGCAGCAATGACGAAATAAAAGGTGAGAAGCAATATTTACCTAAGAAAAAGCTTGTCAATTAAAAGATTGTAAGTTATAATAATGTACATTCAAGTACGCCTTAAAAAAACATATGTATACCGAATGAAGTTTGCGGAAGAGAGGCCAAGGCCCGCCGAAGGAGTAACACTCTCAGGCATTCACAATGGTGTGAATAGAACCGCAAGTGGACGGGACTCTGGAGAGTGCTCTTAATTGAGACGCCGAAGGTGAAAGCGGATTGTAATCTGTAAATCTCTCAGGCAAATGGACAGAGACAGGCATGCTTTAACAAGCGAATTTTCGATTGTTGAAGTCTGTTTTGCCTATGCAATTTTTGATATCCAGAGTCAAATCATTTATGATTTGACTCTTTTTTATTGAGGGTTTAGCAGATTTTTCAATTCGTCATATATTTTTTACTGGAGATTGAAAATGATATGGTTGGAAAGAGGTTTTTTTATGCGTAATAAGTTTAAAGCAATGATTGTTATGATGCTGGTAGGTTTGATGGGAACATTAGCTGGCTGTGGCGGCGAATCAAACACGATTAAGATTGGTCTATTAAATGAAATGACAGGCGGCAATGCAACACTCGGCACATCTTCGGCAAATGGTGCGAAAATGGCTTTTAAAGAATATAATGACAAGGGCGGTCTTTTAGGCAAACAAATTGAGGCAGTTGTGGCCGACAATAAATCGGAGCCGGCTGAAGCTTCTAATGCTATGACAAAACTGGTTACGCAAGATAAAGTAGTGGCTGTTACCGGAACTTTTTCGAGTTCCAATGCAATTGCAGCTGCAAGTGTAGCTGCTGCGTCGAAAGTTCCTTATCTTGTATCGGGAGCGACGAATCCGAAAGTTACAGTGGATGAAAAAACGGGTAAAGTAAATGATTATGTATTTAGGGTTTGCTTTATTGATCCTTTTCAGGGAACCGTAGCAGCTAATTTTGCCTTGAATAATCTTCATTTAAAAAAAGCAGTTGTTCTGGTTGATAATAGTAGTGATTACAGCAAGGGGTTGTCGGATTTCTTTAAGGACGCCATGAAGCAGGGTGGTGGCGAAATTTTGGGTGAAGAAGCGTATTTGCAAAAAGATCAGGATTTTAAAGCAATTTTAACGAAAATAAAAACATTAAATCCAGATATTGTTTATATCCCAGGGTATTATGAAGAAGTTGGCAAGATTGTCAAACAAGCTCGTGAACTTGGTATTACAGCAGTCATGATTGGTGCTGATGGATGGGATTCTCCTAAACTAGCTGAAATAGCAGGTGCTGATGCACTGAACCATACTTTTTTCACGAATCATTATGCCGTTGATTCCAAAGAACCTGTAGCACAGGCTTTTGCTGAGGCTTATGAAAAAGAATATGGACAAAAACCGGATGCGTTAGCGGTTCTTGGTTATGATGCAGCGAAAGTCTTGATTGATGCGATTGAACGGGCTAATAGTACAGATCCGGCAAAAATAACGGAAGCACTGGCTGTGACTAAAGATTTCAATGGTATAACGGGAGCGATTACTTTAAATGAAACACATGATGCAATTAAAAGCGCGGTTGTTATTGAAATGATTGATGGCAAACAAACTTTTAAAGCAAATGTAAAACCTTGAGAATTGTTTTTTAAAAGATGACATAACAAAAAACCTCTAAGTATAGATTTACATCTATGCTTGGAGGTTTTTTTATAAGAACTTTATTTTAAATAGTCACTTTGTGCTCAATCGGTGTAATCAAAACGTCAATCTTGTCACCATTTTTAACTGGTGTGATGAATTCGGCACTTTGACCATTGACGAGAATTTTAAAGGTTACCTGACTTAAGGCACTTGGCGGATGAAAATCTGCTGCAAGAAGTACATCACTGACAATCGTTGTTTTGCGTTCAGACAGAGTGTATTCTATTTCACTGCCATCATAGACAATTGTATTAGCTGTAGCAGATTTGCCGTTGACTGTCATTTGACAATTTGCAGCCGGCATCTTACATTCTGATTTATTGAAGTAGATAATCATATGGGTATCCAGTTCCGATAGTTTAATGACGTCGCCGAGCTTTGGCGATGTAGGCTCAATGAAATCAATTTCATCATTTGGAAAAACTTCAGTGGAAAGAGTGGCTGGATTTCCATTGATGGTGATGGTCGGTGATACGCTGAACATGGATTGTGCTCCATTTAGAAGATATTTAAATTTGCGCGCAGTGGGAGTGTAGCCAGCTTTTAGTAAGACTTCACCGAGATTTTTTGTTTCATGCCAAGTGATTTCATCATGGTCGACCAAAAGCTGCTGCATATCAGCGGATTGACCATTGATGAGAGCTGTCGGCGGAATGCTTGTTTTACTGCCATTGATAAAAATCGTGACAGGAGGCATTGGTTTTATAATTGTTTGCAGTTTAACTTCGGGGGCTGTGCCGTCAAAGCCGTTTTCAATCGTTATTTTATCACCATTTTTGATCGGATCTTTGAGGGCAGCTATTTCATCATTTAGCGTTATTTTAGCATTTGTTCCCATGGTTCCGGCGAGATATTTTTTTTCGCCATTTAATGTAATCATCAGGCCGAGACCTGGTTTTCCACCGAGCTTTTTCAGATTGATACCGGCGGTCAAAAGTGCATCGGATACCGTTAAATGACCAAAGTTGAACAGACGGAATTCCTGCTCGTTTACGGCTATACTTAAAAAGTGTAGAGCATTGAGTGAAGCTATTTTGAGGATGCCGAGCGGGGTAACGGCATCGGGAGATTTTAGTTCTTCGGGGATACTTTCAATTCCCTCAATCGTCTCAGGCTTACGAACAGCTACACGTGGTGACGGAATATCCAGTGCCTGCGCGACCATTTCAGGCAGTTCAGGCGTTAGGGAACCACCGCCAACTAAAAGTACGGCTTGTGGCGCACCACTATTTAATTCTAAAATCTGTTTAGCGATCGCCTGTGCAAGATCTAATATATTGGGCATGACACTGTCAATGACTTCTTTGGGGCTCAGTTTATATTCAACGCCCAAAATATCCTGGAAGGTTACTTTTCCTGCTTTGTCAGCGGAAATATCGCGCTTTACGGTTTCGGCAATGTTAAAGTCCAGCAGATATTTTTGGGAGATGGCTTCGGTTATTTCGTCGCCGGCAAGTGGCACCATTCCATATCCGGTCACGGAACCATCTTTTGTTACAGCTACATCGGAAGTACCGGCACCAATATCGACTAAGACAAGGTTTAAATGACGCATGGTTGGTGGAATCAATACGTTGATTGCGGCAATCGGTTCCAATGTAAGTGCACTCATTTCCAGCTTTGCTGTATCAAGTGCTGATTGCATCGAATCAATGACTTGACGCGGTAAAAATGTAGCAATAACAGTAGCTGTTGCCAGCTTGCCGCGTTGACCGACTAGCGTCTTAAGCTGGGTACCATCTAATGTATATTTGACGGTACTGTATCCTACACAATAATATAGAGTTGGGTCGGCAACTGTATTTGAGGTGGCCAATTTGTGCTGTGCGGTTTGGATAGCAATAAAATCAAGGCTTCGTTCCGTTTCTGCTGTAATGACTTCGTTAATTTCAAGTTCCGCTTCGGAAGTCATTGTATATAAAGCACGTCCAGCTGCAGCGACGGCAACTTGTTTCAATGGTCCGGTTTTGACCTCCAAAGCATTTTTAACATCTTCCAAGATGGCTGCAACTTGTGGTACATCATGAATCTGTCCATCAAGCATGGCTCTGGTGCGATGTTCTTTCCGTTCGGTGGCAATGATTTTTAATTGGCTGCCGTTTTGTTCGGCAACAATACCAATGACACTTCTGGTGCCGATATCCAAAGAAAATAATAATTTATTTTTTGTAGCCATAGGAAATCTCCTTAACAATAAAGAATTCAATAAAACAATACTACTTGTAATATTTCGCTGGTTTTAGGAAAGAATCCTTTTTCCGGCTGAAAAAACATGTTTAATTATAGAGAAAATTTGCCGAATTGCTTTTTTATTGAAAAATTGAGTATAATATAGTAAATAACAGGAAAAATAAGATAGGTAGTGGTAAATATGACCAGTAATAAAGAAATTATTACCAGCAGTGATTTTAGAAGAATGATTGCCGGTGCTTATAGTGAATTTTTACTTGAATATGAAAATTTGAATCAATTGAATGCAGCTTCTTTGTCCGATAGTGGTGAAATAGGTACAAACTTGCTGCGTACGATGGGCGCGGCAGCGGCAGCACTTGTGGATGCCAAAGAAGAAGGTATTGGACCTTTGGCAAAACGTACGTCTGATAGTGCTATTTTGGGGGCCAGAGGTAATTCAGGGGTTGTTCTATCGCAGATTTTCCGCGGCTTAAGTAAAGGTCTTTCTGGTAAATATGATGCGAGATCTTCTGATATAGGTAAAGCATTCCAGTATGGTATCTTATATGCACATCGCAGTATTCCGGATTCAAAAGAGCGTCCGATTATAACAGTGGCAAAAGGTGTGGCAAAGGGGGCCTATTATGCGGTAAGGGCCAATCTGCCGATATCCGAAATTTTAGAAGCAGCCCTGATTGCAGGTGAAAAAGAACTCCAGCGAACGAAGGCTCAGTATGGTTTTATCGATGCCGGTGGACAGGGAATGATGGTTTTACTTACAGGATGTATGAAGGGGCTTGATGGTAATTTTGTTTCGCCAAGCCTTAGCTTGTCGACGAATTTTAAAACCTCTAATCAGGTTCCGAAGCCAGAAGTTGATTTGGTGCGGCCATATTGTGTAAGTTTTTTGGTCAAACATTCAAAAGTGGATGTATATGATGTGGAGCGAATCCTGCAAAAAATAGGTAATGCTGTTGTTGTGCAAAAACATGGCAATAATACGCGTGTTCATCTGCATACAGATCATCCCGGCTTGATTATTGAACAGGCTGTCGGCTGGGGAAACTTGCACGATGTGAAAATTGATAATATGGCACAATACCACGAATCATCTGTTATGACAGAACAGGCAGAAGCACTTGCGATTATTGCCGTTGCCTCTGATGCAGTTATGTCTGAAAAAATGAAAAAAGCTGGTGCAGGTTTAATCATCACTGGCGGCAAGGGCATGAATCCTTCTGTTGGTGATTTTGTGAATGCTGTGCATAGCGATTTTGCTAAGCAGTACATTATTTTGCCAAACAGTAAAAATCTCGTCCTTGTAGTAGAACAGGTACAAGAACTTTTAGGTGATCGAGTTGCCAATTTGAAGACACCAGATATGCAGTCGGGTCTGCAGGCACTAAAGCTCTATAAGAAAGAGCAGTCTCTAGCTGAAAATGTTAGAAATATGCAGCCACTTGTAAAATAGTTTGAGTTTTTAGGAGGATGAAGTGATGTTGAAAGAGTTATCAGTGGGGGAGTTCCTTAGTAAACTATCGGGTGAAAAAGCACCGGGAAGCGGCAGTGCCGCTGCACTAGTTGGTGCTTGTGGTGTAAGCCTTTTGATGTTAGCACTGCATTTATGTTCAGCAAACAGTAAATATGATAGTGAGCCACCAATTCAGCGTTGGCAAGACGAATTGGCATCGATAAAAGAAACCTTAGAGAAATTGATCGATGAGGATGCTGTGGTGATGGAACGAGTTTTACCGCTTTTTCTGAGCCCTATTGAGCTTGAGACGAAGGAGTGGAATCGCTTACTTGCTGAAGCAATGTCGGTTTCTTTTGCGACAGCAGATGCCTGCTTTGCTGCAATGGGCATTGCCAAGGATATGATTCAACTGGCTGAGCCTAATCTGGTTTGTGATATACGGTTTGCAGCGCTAAACTGCCATACTGCGTTACAGGGGAGTATGATGCTCAATCAAACGAATATTGACTTAATACGTGAGCAGGGTGACCTTAAGGCACATCTCAATGAGCGCGTATCGGTTTTGCTTGTTAAAACAAAATGTCTTGTTGATTTAATTTTAGATGAGTAAAATAAAACAACCTATGACGAGCTGCTGTAATTTGGCAGTTTTTGTCATAGGTTGTTTTATTTCTTCTTATATTTTTTGCCGTCCAGCTCCTGGCCCATCATTGGCAACTGCTACAGAAGCCTCTGTGAAGGTTTTCATATCGTTTAGCATATGTAGACTGGCATCGACTAGTTTCATACCAAGGGCAGCAATACAGCCGCCACCTGTCGTCATATTGAGGTTTAGATAAGATGGAATATCCCAATCCAAGGCAGAAGCAGGTGGTGTTTCCGTACGTAAGATATAGTCTTTTACATTGGGGGCCAGATCAATCGCAATTTTTGCGGCAATTTCAGAAATGAAATTATCGAGTACGATGAGTGCCCCACCGTGGGCTGCACCCAAAATGAGACCAATCATGTATGCCAATTCTATATCGTTGGCCGCAGGTGTTTCGGAAGCTGGGGTATGAGGCTTAAGCAGACGATCTTTGAAGATTGTCAGTTCTATATAATTTGTGGTCAAAAGTTTTTGCAGTGCTTGTTTTACTTTCGTTCCACATATATCATGTCGCTGGTTTTCAGTTGTGGCAATCCCAATGATTTGAGTACCTTGTCGGATTTCTTTCTCAGCCAAAAGCATACCGCCTTTGATCGCCGTCAATAAATCTTGTGACGGTTTAGGCAGTTCAATCAGAGTGACCTTAGCATTTGCATGCTGGGCAAATGCTGCCGTGAGTTTTTGCTGCGTGCTTGACATATTGGCTTTTGAACCAAAACACAGAATTCTTTTTTGCAAGATATTCGGTTTTGCTGAGGCTGTAATGCCGGCAATTTTTACAGCAATTTCTTCTAATCGACCCAGGCTGTAAATTGGTTTGCAGAGATTATCAATACGCAGCTGACACTTTTCCATCGAAGATAGATGCAAGGGGCGGATGGTGTCATTGTATTCTTGCAGTTCTTGTGTGGTTAGGGGTAACAGAGTTTTTTCTGACTGACAGCAAAAAAGATCGGGTATATGGTCTTTTGTGAGCGCTGTATAGGCGAGGAGCATGCCATCCAGCAGATTAATAATAATCGAGGAACCGGTCGCTTCGCCAAGGCGAAAATGCATATCCATATAAGGCTGGAGGTTGAGCTTTTCTAAGATTGCTTGATGGGCGGGTTCTGCTGCTAAATGTGACCCCATCAGGTATTCTTTTACCGTGGGGCAGAGTGTAGCTGCGATAAGGGCGGCTGCACCAGTATTGAAGCCGTCGAGGACAACAAAAGCACGATTTGCCGCTGCACCTAAGATGATGCCTGCAATACAGCCGAGCTCAAATCCGCCGAGTTTCATGAGGACATCGATTCCATCAGCTGGATTTGGCTGATTGACTGCCAGAGTTTGACGAACGACATCAATTTTGACTTTAAGGCGTTCATCCGAGATGTTGGTGCCGCGGCCGGTCGCTTCTTCAGGGCTTAGATCGCATAGACAAGCTACTATAGCAGCACTTGATGTGGTATTGGCAATTCCCATTTCACCAGGTAAAAAGCAATGATAACCTTGCGCAGTATATTTTTGTACAAGTTCAATTCCGGTGTGCAAAGACTGAAGTGCCTCAAGCCTTGACATGGCAGCTCCTTTTGCACAATTTTTTGTTCCAAGGGCAATCTTGCGATCAAGCAGCCCCGGTATTTTACCCATCGGAGCTGCGATACCCATATCGACAACCACCATATGGGATTTTGAGAAATTAGCGAGGGCATTGGCTACGGCGCCTTTTGAAATCAGATAGTTTTTTGTCATGTGTACGGTTGTTTCAGGTGGATAGGCACTGACTTTCATTTCGGCAACACCATGATCGGCACAGCTGATAATCGTACATTTTTTTGGCTCACTGGGAATTTTTTCACCACTGATGCCGGCATAGTTTAATAAAATACTTTTCAAATACCCCAAGCCTTCTACATTGGTCATTGTATCAGATAGTTTTTTTTGTACGTCGTGTATTGCTTTTTCATCGAGGGGTTTAATGTTTTTTATGGTTTGTGTCAGTAAATTCATACGATCCTCCCTGTTAGGCTTCTTTGGGTACTTGTTTTAGGCTGAGGCCGATCCGGTGACGATCGGCATCAATGCTGATGACCATTACATCAATAATATCACCAACGGATACTACATCAAGTGGATGGTTGACTCGTTTATAGCTGAGTTCGGAGCGATGGATGAGTCCGGCTGTCTTGATGCCGATATCAACAAAAGCGCCAAAATCAGTTACATTGTGAACTGTGCCGCGCATAATTGTGCCGACAGCGATATCCGTTAACTTTACAATCGATTTACGCGTAAGCGGAGCGGGGAAATCTTCACGTGGATCACGTCCAGGTTTTGCTAAGGCATCAAGGATATCACGGATGGTTGGTACACCAGCATCAAGGCTGGCGGCCAACTGATTGATATCGATCAACTTTATTTTTGCCTGCAAAATTTCAAGCTGGTGTTTATCTTTCAAGTCTTGCAGCGTAAAACCGAGTTTTGCTAAAATACTTTCTGCTAGTTTGTAAGATTCAGGATGGACAGGGGTATTGTCCAGTGGTGATTTTGCCATACCGATACGGAGAAAACCGGCACATTGCGTGAAAGCTGCTTGACCAAGGCGGGCTACTTTTAAGAGTTCTTTCCGTGCTGTAAATTCACCATTTTCATTCCGGTACGTAACAATGTTTTTGGCTACGGTGGCATTGATTCCAGAAACATGTTTTAATAGCTCAATCGAAGCGGTATTTAGCTCAACGCCGACATGGTTCACGGCGGATTCGATTACATGATCAAGGGTTGTTGTTAGTCCTTTTTGGTTCACATCATGCTGATATTGACCAACACCAATGGATTGTGGATCAATTTTAACGAGTTCTGCTAATGGATCCTGGACCCGCCGGGCGATGGATACCGCGCCGCGAATGGTGACATCATAGTCAGGCAGTTCTTCTTTTGCTAGTTTGGAAGCTGAATAAACCGAAGCGCCAGCTTCGTTCGTGATAATATAATGGACATTGAGTTGATTTGCATTAATCAAGTTTGCGGTAAATTCTTCCGTTTCATAAGAGGCAGTACCATTGCCGATTGAAATAAGGGTAACATTGTATTTTTTGATTAGAGCCAGTGTCGTTTCAGCGGCTTTTGCTTTAGCGTCATCGCTCATTGTAAGATAGAGAACACCATGGTCGAGTACATGCCCAGTTGCATCAATAACAGCCATTTTACAGCCGGTGCGATAGCCAGGGTCAAGTCCCATAACGACATTGCCCGATAATGGAGCTTGGAGCAAAAGCTGTTTAAGATTCAGACCAAATACATGAATAGCCTGGGTTTCTGCATTTTCAGTCAACAGAGAACGGATTTCACGATCGAGTGCCGGAAACAATAGGCGTTTATAACCATCAGAAACGGCGGCGGTTATGATTTCGCTAAAAATTGATGGCTTTGTTATAATTTTATTTAAAATCAAGCTGAGATTTTTTTCATGGTCGGTATCAAGCCGAACTTTGAGAAAGTTTTTCTTTTCACCGCGATTGATTGCCAATATGCGATGAGATGGTAATGTTTTGAGGGGTTCACTGTATTCTTTGTACATTAAAAATGCCTGACTGGCTTCATTTTCTTCAGGAAGTTCGGCCTGGATACGGGCATTTTGCCATAGGTATTTTCGCAGCATTGAACGGATGTCAGCTCGTTCACAGACTATTTCAGCGATAATATCCATCGCTGCCGCAAAAACAAGTTCAGTAGAATCAATTTCGTTTTCTGCATTTATATATTGTGTTGCGTACTCTAGTGGATTTCCACTGGTGATTTCTTGTGCCATGATCAGATCGGCGAATGGTTCAAGACCTTTTTCACGGGCAATCTGAGCACGGGTACGTTTTTTCTGTTTATAAGGAAGATATAAATCTTCGAGATCTTGGAGCTTTATTGTACGCTCAATAGCGGTTTTTAATTCGGGCGTGAGTTTCCCCTGTTCTTCAATGCTTTTTAGTATATCATCCTGCCTTTTGATTAGATTGCGCAGATAAGCAAGTCGTTCTTCAGTCGTACGGATTTGTTCTTCATCGAGTTCACCAGTTACTTCTTTTCGATAACGCGATATAAAGGGAACCGTATTTCCTTCATCTAATAATTTTATCGTTGCATCAATTTGATATTTTTTAACTTTCAGTTCATTGGCAAGATAAGCGCCAATTTCTTCTAAAATCATGAAGTCACCAACTTTTCTTTATTTTTCAGAAACATAGTCTTTAATGTAAATTTAAAATCGTTTCGCCTTCAAATATTATAGCATAAATTCGAACGTTTGCTAAAATGGATAAAAAGATGCATATAGAACGCATTAAAGAAATTACATCCAGCCTATCAGCCTGCCAATAATGGGGTGTAGGGTATACCCCATTATTGACGATTGTCATATAACATATATAATTGTAGCTTATGCAGTTAAAAAAACAAAAAGCGTAATTGAATCTTGACAAAGATGGATCTGGGTCTATATACTAAATACTGTTGATATTTAATACTTTTTAAAAATTAGAATTATAGAAAAGAATTCTTAGCACAATACGAGTTCTTAATTACTGCAATAGATACATTGACAAAAATCATTTTAATCAGTAGAATAATAAATATCTATATATATTTATGCTTTGTTAGGAATATATAAGAATAAAGAACGAATCTAGTTTATTTTTTATGAATGAGTAGACGAAGAAATGTTCATGTAAGGTGGCGGATTGTAATGGATGCAAAAGAAGTAACAGCATTATTAAGAGAAAAAGGCTTTAAAGTAACGCCACAGCGTTTGGCAATTTACAATGTGTTAAGTAACACAACGGAACATCCGAGTGCTGAAATGATATTCAGTAAATTGCAGGAATTTTATCCGACGATGAGTTTGGCAACGGTCTATAAAACAATTGAAATTTTAAAAGAAATAGGATTGGTTCAAATCTTAAATGTTGGTGAAGAAAGTTTTCGTTATGATGCGAATACGGATACACACCCGCATGTACGCTGCTTAGTTTGTAATCGGGTTGATGATATTTACGGTGTGGATGAATCAGCTTATGTGAATCAGATCAGTGAACAAACAGCATATCGCCTGTCAGGTCAGCAGTTCTATTTTTATGGAGTTTGTCCTGAGTGCCAGTCGAAAGCAGGGAAAATGCACTAATTCTATTTCTATGTGTTGTCAACGGTTGATAATTCGCAAATGTTCTGTGAGAATACAGGGGGTTTGCGATTTTTTTTATTTCAGCTGTGTTTGTTGCAGTGGATTGTTGTTTTTAGGGATAAAGAATAGTATGATATAAATAGAATTTTGCTATGATTTCAGATGCTTTACAGGATTCTTTGCTAACTTTATAAATAGAAACTTGTTTGGGCAAAAGAGCAGAGTTCATGTGTTCGTGTGGAATGTATTGGATATAAATGAGGTAGAAAAATATATGCAGGTTTCGGTATTGGCAAGCGGTAGTAAAGGCAATTCAATCTTCATTGAAATGAATGGCACAAAAATATTAGTGGATGCAGGAATTAGTGCTCTTCGAATCAAAAAAAGTCTTTTTGCTATTGGGGTTGAGATTGAGGAATTAGATGGGGTTTTAATTACGCATGAGCATCGTGATCATATTGGCGGGCTAACGACGTTGTCCCGCAAATACAGTTTGCCGATTTATACACGGTCTGATACTTTTGCATCCATGTATTGTCGTGATACAATTCCTGATCAGTGCTGCAATGCGATTGGTGAGGATTTCTGTATTGGCAATCTTAAAATTGGGGCATTTAATATTTCGCATGATGCGGCTGACCCGGTTGGTTTCACGATTTTGGATCGGGATATAAAATGTACGGTGGCAACAGATTTGGGATTTGTTACCAGCAGTGTACAGGCAGCTTTGGATTATTCGGATGTTTTGGTATTGGAGGCCAATCATGATACAGAGTTATTGAAAAAAGGTGCTTATCCCTGGTATCTGAAACAACGTATTTTGAGCAATCGCGGTCATTTATCGAATGAGGATGCTGCGTGGGCTTTAGTTCGTATGAAAAAACAAAAAACGAAAGTTTTTTTAGCACATTTAAGTGCTGAAAATAATGATCCGCATGTTGCACATGCTACGGTTTGTGGGATCGTGGAGCAGCAAGGTTATGACTTGGGCATTGATTTGGATATACGTTTGACGAAACAAAATGAAATTGTAAGTCTGTAGGAGGTTTTTTTTATGAAAGCATTATATAAAAATTTGAATCCATATTTTGTGGTGATGATAAGTATTTTGCTGGTTGTTTCAGCATTGTTTGCAGGCTGCACAGCTTTTGGCAATAAACAGGAATCTGCGGCAAAAGCGCAGGAGAGTACATCGAATCTAACGCCTCCGGCCGCGAATGATAAACTTTCTGATGCAAGAAATACAGCGCTTGTCAGAGCTGCTAAAAGTGTAGGACCAGCTGTTGTTGGTATAACGAATAAAGCTGTGGCACGTGATTGGTTTAATCATCAGGTGATGATCAATCAAGGGACTGGTTCGGGCGTTATTTTTGACAGTAATGGTTATATTGTAACGAATAATCATGTGGTCGATGGGGCAAAAGAAATCACCGTAGCACTTTCTGATGGCAGGACTCTGGCTGGGAAAATTGTCGGTACCGATCCGGTTACGGATATTGCTGTTGTCAAAGTAGATGCAACAGGTCTGCCAACGGTAACATTTGGCAATTCAGATGATATTATGGTCGGTGAACCAGCACTTGCCATTGGTAATCCATTGGGGTTGGAGTTTCAAGGCAGTGTAACAGCTGGGGTAATCAGTGCCTTGAATCGTAGTATGGAAATCGGTGAACGCAGATTTAAATTGATTCAGACGGATGCGGCAATCAATCCGGGCAATTCCGGTGGAGCACTTGTGAACGCTGATGGTATGGTAATTGGCATCAATAGTGCAAAAGTTTCAGCAGCTGGGGTTGAAGGTATGGGTTTTTCAATTCCGATTAATGCAGTACGGCCGATTATTGAAGATATTATTAAAACAGGTCATGTAGTGCGTCCTTATCTAGGCGTGGGTGTTTTCGATAAAGCAACAGCGGCTAGTCAGGGCTATTCTTTGAATATTGATAAAGGCATCTATGTTGCACAAGTGACAGCAGGCGGTCCTGGTGAAAAAGCGGGTATCCAAAAAGGTGATATCATCCTTAAGATAGCAGATACGGAAACCAACACGGTGGTTGACCTTAGAACAGCCATCGTTAACTACAACGTGGGTGACACAGTGAAAGTAGAATTCACTCGAAATGGTGAGAAACACAGCGTTGATGTGGCACTTGAAGAAATGCCGGATAGCCAATGAAGATAAACATTGTCGCAGCAGGCAAGATTAAAGAAAAATATCTTTCAGCCGGAATCGCTGAATTTACCAAACGCATGACAACGTTTGCGAATCTTAAAATCATTGAAATCCATGAAGAAAAAATGCCGGATAACCCATCCGAAGCAGAAAAGAAAAAGACGCTCACCATTGAAGGTGAGCGTCTTTTGAAGCAAGTACCAGAGGGGAGCTACCTCATTGTTTTAGATGTGTATGGCAAAGAATCTTCCTCCGAAGAACTTGCTAAAAATATTGCCCAGCTAGGGCTCAAGGGGCAAAGTAATATTACATTTTTAATCGGTGGCGCTTTTGGTTTGTCTGAAGAAGTCCGCCAAGCCGCCGCCGAAAAACTCAGTTTCTCACGCATGACATTTACCCATCAAATGGTAAGACTGCTGCTCGTGGAGCAAATCTACCGGGCCTTTAAAATTAATCGGGGCGAGAAGTATCACTGGTAATTAGAGAAAAAATCCTGTCCATTTGTAGTAAGATAAGTGGACAGGATTTTTGTTTAACTACAAGGTTTAATTTTACATCATGCATGAAAGCGATTACATTTAGCCTATCAGTCTGCCAGAGGTGCGTAACGCTACTGAACCCTACCCCATTCTTGACGATTGCCATGTGAAATATTTAATATAGCAAACATATTTAACTTTTTTATTAATTTAAAGTGTGTATATAATCAATAAGATCTTTAAATTGGGCACCATCTTTTTCAAGTACTGGTTTAACAGCTGCTTGCCAATCAGCGATATTGTCAACCGAGGTAATGGTAACGCCAGCAGCTTTAATCTTTGCGGTAGATTTTTCATCATATTTATCCCAAGCGTCTCTTTCTGTGTCAACGGAAGCAGTGGCAGCTTCTTGAAGAATTTTTTGATCATCTGGTGATAATTTATTCCACAAAGTTAAGCTGATCAGAAGTACTTCCGGAACACGTTGATGTCCATCTAAAATAAGATTCGTCGCAACGGTATAGTGGCTTGCTGAGTCAAATGAAGGCATATTATTTTCTGCAGCATCAATGGTACCAGTTTGTAATGCGCCAAATACATCACCATATGGCATTACGATAGGGTTTGCTCCTAATGCAGTAACCATATCAAGCGTAATTGCACTTTGTTGTACGCGTATTTTTTGCCCCTGCAGGTCAGCAAGTTTCGTAAGTGGTTTTCTAGAATAGAAGCTTCTAGCGCCAGAATCATAGTATGCTAATCCCATCATATTGGATGATTGCAGGTCTTTTAACATTTCCTGCCCTTTAGCACTATTCAAAAATGCCCATTCTTGATTTAAGTCTTTAAATAAATATGGAAGAGCAAACAATCCCATTTTAGGGTTGAAGGAGGCCAGCGCAGCACTGCTGACTCTTGTCATATCAACTGTACCACCTGATTGAACCTGACTTACAACGGAGTTTTCATCCCCTAATGTTCCGCCGGGATAAACTTCAATATTAATTCTTCCGTTTGTTTTTTCTTTAACAAGCTCGGCAAATTTCTTGTCGCCGTCAACTGTAGGATAGTCTCCTGGCTGAATATCAGCCAGTCTTATAGTCATTTCGGTGGCTCCTCCACTCGATTTTTCTGTAGTTGTGCCACAAGCTGTCAATAAAACAGCACATAGCAGGGATAAGATTAGAACGGATAATTTTCTTTTCATTTTTTTCGCTCCTTTTATATATATTAAAGAAATTACGTCTAGCTTATCAGGCTGCCAGAACGGGGATACGATTGCCATATAGAAGATTTAATGCATGAAATGTGGCAGCCATAGAGATAATTGGGGAATGTATATAATTACCATTAAGCAAACAAACAAGATGAGATAGAACGGGAGCATGCTTTGGACAGCTTTTCCTATAGGTGTATCTGTCAAGGCACACCCTATAAATAAAACAGATCCATGAGGTGGAATCGTCAAACCAATTCCCAGGCTGAGCATCATAATAATTCCGAAATGGATAGGGTCTATATTCATGCTAAGTATAACTGGTTTTAAGATTGGCGTCATAATCATAATCAATGGTGCCATATCCATCGGTGCGCTCAGTAAAATCAACAGACAAGCTATGATAAACAATAAAATGAGTGGGTTACTGGATATTCCTAATAGAAGATGAGTAATCATTTCTGGTATACGCAAGATTGTTAAAACATAGCTAAATGCAGCAGACGCTGCCATTAAGAAAAACACAAGGGAGCAGATTCTTAATGTTTTTAATATAATTGGCCAAAACTCTTCAAGGAGAATATCCCGATAAAAGAAGAAGGTAACAATGAAAGCGTATAAGCAAGCAATCGCTCCCGCTTCAGTGGCTGTAAACCAACCGGTAAAAATACCCCCTAGTATTATAATGCAAGGCATAATAGAAAATATTCCATCGAAAACAATTTTCAAGCGTTCTTCCTTCGGTATGATTTCTTTCATTGTATAACCGTGCCTAACCGCTAGAAATGAACCAGCAAACATTAAGATTGCACATATAACGAAACCAGGGAAAACACCCGCTAAAAAAAGAGCATTGATCGATGGAGCTGCTGCGCCATAAGCAAGCGCATACAAAATTAAATTATGACTTGGTGGAACAACAACACCTTGCACAGAAGCTGAAATCGTAAGGCTTGTGGCAAATTCCTTGCTGTACCCTTTTTTTACCATCTGTGGAATCATAACGGTACCAACAGAGGCCATATCCGCACTAGCTGAGCCGGATATGTTGCCAAATAATAGACAAGCCAGGCAGTTTACCATAGCGAGACCACCGGGAAAGCGACCAAACCCTAGTAAAGCAAATCGTATGAGTCGTTTCGCTAGCCCGCCTTCACCCATAATTTGACCAGCCAAAATAAAGAACGGAATGGTAAGTAATGCATAGGTATTGAGACCGTCTATCATTTTGTGCGCAATTAAGTCAAGACCAAAATTTTCCATTAAAAAAACGGATAGTGTTGAGGCGACAATACACAAAGAAATTGGTACTCGTATTAGCATTAATCCAATAAATGTTGTCGTAAGGATAATAATTTCAATCGTAGTATGATCCATTAATGCCCCCCCAATCCTTTATGTCTTTTCAAATCAACGCCAAAAAATTGAAACACTCCATAAAATAGAATAAGAACACCCGATACAGGTACAGCGAGAGTCCTGTAAGCGATCGGCAAATTACCCATTGTAGGAATAATTTGGCCAAAGTCGTTGAGCGTAAGCTTTGTTCCATAAATAATTAATATTAGTGAAAAGAGAATTTCAATAAGCGAGATGAGCTTTTCAATATAAAAATTCGCCTTATCACTAAAATGGATCGAAGTAAAAGCAAGGTGGATTCTTTCCCGAAAACCCATCGCAATGCCTAAAAATGAAAACCATATAAGTAAGAATATTGTGACATCTAAAGACCAAGTTGGTGTATAACTGAACAATTTTCTGGCGAATACCTGAAAACATACAATCACAATCATTGTTAGCAGCATTATCTTTGATAATTCTTCAAAGGCCTTATCAATAAGTAGAAGTAAATTTACTACATGCTTTACTCCTTTTTTCTGAATTGGTGCAGGTCCTTTTGAATCTTCCAAAATATCAACTCCCCATATACAATTTAATACCGATTCTTACGTTCGTTACATGGTTTATTCAGTTATGCCTCATGGGTTGTGAGAAAATCCTCCCGTAACGGTGTGAAAGCATCTGTCAGAATTGAATCGTCTTCCAAGGCCACAACGCCATGCCAGACATTCTTGGCAGCATAATAGCAATCACCCGGTTTTGCAACTTTTATTTCGTTACCTACAGTAATTTCGAAGCTTCCTTTCGCAACATAACCAATTTGCTCATGGTCGTCATGCTTATGCAAAGCACCAACTCCACCTTTAGCGAAATGAAATTCTACCATCATAATTTTATCTCCGGCTACGAGGACCTTTTGTGATGTTTTGTCACCTGTTTTTTTAATTTGTACATCTGTGTTGGTTATAATCAAGAAAATTCCTCCTTTTTTGTAGGACTCTAAAGTCTATTTCAACATACATAGTTCCTACTATCCATTATATTTCCAGTTTAATATAATTTTCACTACTTGTATTGATTGAATATTGTGATAAAATGTTGTTATATTGCGATTTGGGAGTGATTGATTTATCAATGATAAATGATTTTGATTTTAAACTAACAGCACATCCCCATCAATTTATCTACCGTCATACCACCCCAGCTCAGAACCCGTGGGATAAATTTCATTCCCATCCGGGAGTGGAATTCATCTACGTTCACGAGGGAGAAGGTTCGGCTATCGTTGACCAAGTCATCTATCCCTTCCAACCAGGTTCTTTAATGTATTTTCAACCCTTCCAGCTTCATAGGGTAAAAGCTGAAATACCTGAAACAGGCTCTTACATTCGGTCAAAGCTATTGTTAGAGCCATCGGTTATAGAGCCTTACCTGGAACAATTTACAATCCTACAACGTTTTTTTTTATACTTGCGTCAGAGTAACCTTGATTGCCAGGTTATTCAAGTGGCGAACCCCTCACAATTTGACATCCTATTTCAGCTCTACTGTCCGCGTGATACAGAATTAATGAATACGGAGGCTTTTGCGTTATTCTTTATGTTGTTTTTAACTACACTAAAAGAGCAATGGACTGCCAAAAATCAAGCTGACAAAGAGAGTAAACTTCGCCATATCTGCTATGCTGAACACGTTATGCAATGGATCGAGTCCCATTACTATGAGGAATTCACGCTGGCTGCTTTAGCAAAGGAACTTCATCTTTCAAGTTTTCATATATCGCATCTGTTCCACAAAGCCACCGGTAGTACCATAACGGAATATCTTATTTATCGTCGTTTGCGGGAAGCCTGTCTACTGCTCAGAACAACATTTCTATCTTTACAGGAAATCTGCGACCGGATTGGAATCAGTAATATTTCTTATTTTTGCCAGTTATTTAAAAAACGATTAGGCACAACGCCAGCCCAGTATCGAGGTAAACCAAGCTAACTTGTTTTTTTTATTTGGTGGATGCCAAGTCTTAATTTGGCTACATCCCTGTCCTGATTTTAATGATAATCCTTGTAGGGCTTTTGTGTATTGCTGGGAAAAATTATTCATTGTTTATATATAGGGAACGGCCAGGGCCTTTTTTCAAGTCTTTATATGAATAAATTATTTTTACAATTGAAAATGCAACATGGACTCTTACTAAAATAATGGTCTGGGCTGCATTGTATTTTTGTAGGAGATCGGAGAATTAATTACGGTCTATGGTTTCGGTTAGATCATCAGTCCGATTGTAGTAGCATATTTCAAAAAATGTAAATATTTTAGCTTCCAGTTTTTTGCTGTATCAGTTTTAATCATGGCATTAGGTGCGTTGATGTACTAAGTGTTAAAGAGAGTCTCTTGAAAGACTGTAAAAGTGAATATGTAAGTCCGGTGATCTCGCTGATAAAGACATTCTGTGATATTATAAAGAGAAGAAGTCAGGCAGAATTTAGAGGGAGAAATCGGTATGGAAAATACAGAAATCATTGTTTTAAATAAGGGAATACCAGGGGAACCTTGCCCGATAGCTAAAACGTTAGATATACTAGGAACAAAATGGATGTTTTTGATTATTCGAGATTTGATGCTTGAGGAAGTTATGAGATTTAGTGAACTACAGAAATCAATGCCAGGGATTAGTCCTAAGACGCTTTCTCTACGTCTACGTGAACTGGAAGTACACGATATAATTACAAGGAAGGCATACGCAGAAGTGCCGCCACGAGTTGAATACTCTCTAACTGAGAAAGGAAAGAAATTGCGCGGAATCATGGTTGAGATGAAACGCTTTGGTTTGATGCTGTAAATTTAATAATATTATAAAATCATGTTCTGACTGGTTATAGTATATGCTGTAGCCAGTTTTTTTGACGTTGAAATCTTTCAAGACAAGTTGATTTATAGTAGTGATTTATGGTCAAAAATCAACGATATAAAATTTAATGACTTGAATTATATCGATAAATAAAAAACTTTCTTTAGGGAAACTATATGAATAAAAATACACTACTTTACAATATGAAGTTATGGAATTAAAATGAGATCACAAGCCCAGAAGGGCTGTGAAGGAGGATTTCAAATGTTTCAAAACAAACGTGTAGTAATCATTGGTGGGAGTTCTGGCATTGGATTAGCAGCAGCTAAACTTATATTAGAACAAGGGGCAGAAGTAATTATAGCGAGTCGTTCTTCGGACAAACTGGAAAATGCAAAAATGGAACTTGGCAAAAAAACAAAATCATATGTTTTAGATATTGCTGAGGAAGAACAAGTAAAAAAATTTTTTGCCCATGTCGGTTCTATAGACCATTTAGTAGTTACGGCTGCTGAAACATCAGGTGGGCCATTTCTTTCATCAGACACAGAAATGGATAAGAAAATGTTTGATAACAAATTTTGGGGACAGTACTATGCGGCAAAATATGGTGCGAAAACTATTTCTCCTGAAGGGTCTATTACTCTGTTCTCTGGTATCGTAGCCTACAAATCCATGGTTGGATCTGCGACTCTTGGTGCAATTAATGCAGCCGTAGCAGCTCTTGGCAAGACACTGGCTTTGGAACTTGCTCCACTGCGAGTTAATGTAATTTCACCAGGTATTATTGATACTCCTTCAAGGCGTAAAATGTCTGAAGTGGCGCGTAACCAATTTTATATGGGCATAGCAAATAAACTTCCTGTGAAAAGGGTAGGCGTAGCGGATGATGTTGCAAAAGGCATTTTATATCTGATTAGTAACAGTTTTGTTAGTGGTACTGTTTTGCATGTGGATGGAGGTCATATACTGATTTAAGGAGGTTTGACCTGTTATATAGAGAAGTATCCTTGTTAACGGTACACAATAAAACGTCCTGCTAAATTTTTAAATTTAGCAGGACGTTTTTTGAGTTCATAGTGTACTTATTTTATATGGTTTACTAATTCTGGTGCTAAACCAACATATGTTGCTGGAGTGAGGGCGAGCAGGCGTTTTTTGTCTGCTTCAGGTAAAGCTACACTTTCAATAAAGGCTTTGATGTCTTCTTCACTGATGCCTTTCCCGCGGGTAATGGCCTTCAGTTTATCATAGGAATTTGCATGACCGTTTTTACGCATTACAGTCTGTACGGCTTCGGAGAGAACTTCCCAAGCATGTTCCAGATCTGCGCCCAGAGCTTCACGATTGACCCCTGTTTTACGCAGACCTTTTAAGGTATAGGTAATTGCGATAAGAGAATGAGCAATCCCGGTACCGATGTTGCGCAGTGCAGAAGAATCGCTGAGATCACGCTGCAAACGGGAAATCGGCAGCTTGTTTGCCAGATGATCCAAGATAGCATCACTTAAACCTAAGTTTGCTTCTGAGTTTTCAAAATCAATTGGATTTATTTTATGAGGCATAGTAGAAGAGCCAACTTCTCCCGCAACGGCTTTTTGTTTGAAGTAACCAAGGGAAATATAAAGCCACATGTCACGATCAAAATCCAGTAGAATATTATTGAAACGCGTAAGCGTGTGGAACGTTTCAGCGACATAGTCATGGGATTCAATTTGTGTGGTCAGCGGGTTGAAAGTCAATCCTAAGCTTTCAACAAATGTACGAGAAACAGCTTCCCAGTCTATTTCTGGATAGGCGATACTATGGGCGTTAAAGTTGCCGACAGCACCGTTGAATTTCCCCAGATATTCCTGCGAACGAAGCTGTTTTAACTGGCGGTTCCAACGATAGACAAACACGGCGAGTTCCTTGCCGGCAGTGGTTGGTGAAGCGGATTGTCCATGTGTATGAGCAAGCATCGGTATGGCTTTTTCCTCTTCGGCCATCGTTGTAACGTTTTCAATCAGTTTTTCTGCTTCTGGCAACCAGACTTTTTCAATACCATGTTTCAGCATCAGCGCATAGGAAAGATTATTGATATCTTCTGAAGTACAGGCAAAATGGATGAATTCGAGTACGTCAGACAGTGACATGGCTCCCAGGGTTTCGCGGAGAAAATATTCGATTGCCTTTACATCATGATTGGTTGTGCGTTCGATTTCTTTGATCTTAAGGGCAGCGGTTTCATCAAAATTGTTGACGATATTGCGTAAAAAAGCGATTTCTTCTGTTGTGAATTCACGAATTTCACCAAAAGCAGGGTTGCTGGCCATTGTAATAAGCCACTCTACTTCTACATGAATCCGGTATTTTATTAAAGCCCATTCCGAAAAATAGTCTTCCAAAGGTTCAGTGATGGCTCCATAGCGTCCTTCTAGCGGCGTAAGTGATTTAATACTCATTTTTATACCTCATATCCTTTAAAATTTAGCAGTCTCTATGCTGTTGCTTAAAAGCTATGCTTATTATACTACATTACAGTCTTACAATGCCACATTCTAAAGTGAATTATAGGGTATTGTCTGTTTGAATTAAATTTTTCACCGAAGATAATGGGATGTTTTTACCAGTTACTTCAATAGTCGGCAATGGCATTGATTTTTTTTGTGGCAAGCTAATGCAGCAAATGCCGCCGAGAACGAGAATTCCACCAACGAGCTGTGACATTTGGAAGGATTGACCGAGAAACAGTGAAATCACGACCGTATAGAGCGGAATGAGATTCATTGAAATGCTTGCCGCCGTTATTGTAACGCGCTGCAGGGCAAAATTCCATAGGATAAAAGCACAAACTGAAGCACCAAGGCTGATATAGATAATACTGGAAATACCGGCGCTGGTGATTGCTTCTGTGGGAAGCGGGATAAAAGGTGCAAAAGGAAGCAGAAAAAGTACGCCAAGCAAGGAAGAAAGGGCTGTTGTCATAAGCGGTGGGAGTGTGGTGACATTTTTCCCGGTTACAGTATAGAGGACCCATGACATATCAGCCAGCAGCATTAAGAGATCTCCTTTGTTGAATTGGATGGATGCGATACTTGTAAGGTTGCCTTGCGATATAATTGTTAATACGCCGATAATAGCGAGCAGTAGTCCTAAGTACTGCCGAGGGAACGTGCGGACTTTGAGGAAGAGGGCGGTAAACAGCATCGCAAAGGCTGGTGTCAATGTACTAATCAGTGATACATTGACGGGAGAACTATATTGGAGTGCTGAATACGTGAAGAGGGTGAAAAGATCAATGCCAAAAATCCCCATGCCAGCAAGATTCAACCAGGTTTTCCGGTCAATTGATTTTAAATTTATTTTTTTTGCCCAAAAGGCAAGGGGAAGCAAAATGATCACAGCAATGCTCCACCGTAGTAGACTTATCCAAAATGGCGGAAATTCACCAGCAGCAATTTTGCCGGAAATAAAATTACCCGCCCATAACAAATTACAGAGTAAGAGAAATATCCAAGTTTGCATAATATATAACACCTCGATTTACTTTTAAATTCACTATATCATGCAAAAAATGATTGTTCAATTGCGATTTTTCAATTATTATAATAGGCATAGACTATGAATGGGGGATAAATAATGGAACTTAGGCATTTACAATACTTTGTTGCTGTCTGTAAACATCTTCATTTTACCAAAGCTGCCGAAAGCCTTGGTATTGCGCAACCGACACTCAGTCAACAGATTCATGTACTGGAACAGGAAGTCAACACGCCGCTGTTTGATCGTGTTGGAAAACGGATTTTGCTCACCGAGGCAGGAGAGATTCTGTTTAAATATAGCATGCGAGTTTTTGATACTTTGGAACAAGCGGCAACCGATATTAGTCAACTGAAGGGTCTAGAACGCGGTCATATAAAAATAGCTTGTCTGGGGACGTATCTAGCAATGGAGACCGTTATGGATTTTCATCAACGTTATCCTAAAATTCAAATTGCGGTTGAGCAGCTGTCAACAGAACAAATTCGGCATAAGCTGCTGCAAAATGAATTGGACTTTGGCGTTGTATTTTTGCCTCTGGCCGATAAAGAGCTCGAGAGTATTCCCCTTTATTCGGAGACTTTGGTTTTTGTGACTTCACAGACCCATGAATTGGCACAGCTAAAGCGAATTGGCTTTGCCCAGTTGAAAGAAGTGCCGTTGATTCTTATGTCACGAAAATATTTGGTTCGACAAATGTTTGATCAGGCGTGTCAGGAAAACGGGTATGATTTTACGCCAACGATTGAACTAAGCGAAATGGACGATTTGCGTGAAATGGTAGAAAAAAATATTGGAGTCAGTGTTTTGCCACGGCTCTATGTACGTAGTATGTGCAGGCACAGTATAAAATCAATACCACTATTGGATATCCCGATTAAAAGAACGATTGGCATTGTATATCGAAAAGGTCGTCATATGTCGGCGGCGGCTCTTTCCCTTATGGAGGAGCTGGAAACATTTTTTTCGAAATTGCATTGAATATATATAATGCAACTTATATAGTACTTGTCAGCTGCCGAAAATAAGTAAAAGCCCAAAACCTGTTTTCGTTGGTTTTGGGCTTTTGTTTTTAAGTAGAATTCGTCAGGCAAACATACTTTACGATTTGATTGCCCAACGCAATTTAGCAGAATGCGCACGAGGATTGACATGACACTCTTCTGCTGATGGACGAATCGGATCGGGTGCTATTTCGCGGTAAACACCTTCACCAAAAAAACGTTTGAAAGATTTTTTAACGCGGCGATCTTCGCCTGAATGAAATGAAAGTATGGCAACCCGACCGCCTTTGGCGAGAGCATTTGGCAGCTTTTCTAAAAATAAATCCAAGACTTCAAATTCATTATTAATGTCAATACGTAAGGATTGAAAAGATCGTTGGCAGGATTTTTTAATTTCGGCTTCTGTGATTTGTGGAATGTTAATTAAAGCATCTTTAATGATATTTCTAAGCTGGGTTGTTGTTTGTATAGCATTGCCTTTTTTTAGCTGAGAAACAATTGCTTGTGCAATTGCTTTATGATGCGGTTCATCTGCGTTTTCAATTAGCATATCTTGTAATTCATCCTGCGTCATTTCTTTTAGACGAATTGCGGCAGAGGTCCCTTTTTGGGGATTTAGCCTTAAGTCCAACGGGCCTTCCGCTTTAAAGGAAAAACCTCTGTCTGGATTGTCTATTTGCATCGAGGAAACACCTAAATCTGCCAATATAAAATGAAAATTGCCTGTTTTTGTCGTGATTTGATCTATTTGAGAAAAATTCCTTTGCTGGATTTCTAAAATTTCGGAACCATAACCAAGCTGCTCTAAACGTTCTTTGGTGCGCGGTAATTCAATAGGATCTACGTCAATTGCATATAGGCGTCCTTTTTCATGTAAACATTGAAGCATTGCCAAGCTATGACCGCCATAGCCGAGTGTTGCATCTAAGCCGGTCTGACCGGCTTTTATTTGCAGAAAATCCAATATTTCTTTCACACAAATGGGAATGTGCATCCCAGCAGGTGTATTACCTTTTTCGATAATTTTTGCCACAGCATCCTTATATTGATCAGGGTGCAGTTCTTTGTATTTTTCTTTAAATTTTTGGGGGTGAGTGCCTTTATAGCGAATACGTCGTTGATGTTTGGGCGCTTGCTCATCCAATGTATGATCTAGACCCATGATTTTCCCTCATTTTTAGTATTATTTTTGTATTTTTCTTATAAATTATATGATAGCAGGTGCAATCTATTAAAGCAACGCCACGAACGTGAGTTCTATATATTTGTCAAAATGCTTTATATAGTTTATTATGGGTCTTATGCACTTTATGACATTTTGCGGGATGAAATGTTTAGGTGGTTAAGTAAGGATCGGGGTACTTTATGAAAAAATTTACAACATATAAAATCGAAAAAGAACAGGATGGTTTTGTACTGGAAACGTACTTGAAACAGACGTTACAGTATTCCGGCAGAAAAATTCAAAAACTAACCAGAAAAAAAGGTATTTTATTAAATGGAAAAGCTGTTTTTTTGCAAAAAAAAGTGAAATTTGGCGATACACTGCGAATTTTGAATTTCGAAGATGCTGCTTATGGAGTTGAGCCCGAAGCAGGGGATATTGAGATACTTTATGAAGATGAATACATGCTGGTACTGAATAAACCAGCCGGGCAGCTCGTGCATCCTACGGGTCAAACAACGAGTGGAACTTTGGCTAATTATCTAGCCTATGAACTGCAAAAACGTAATATTGTGACGACAATTCGTCCTGTGCACAGATTGGATAGAGAAACTTCCGGGTGTATTATTTTTGTCAAAGATTCGCGAAGCCAATTTATACTGGAACAGCAATTAAAGGAAAAAACATTAAAACGAACCTATTGGGCCTTGGTCAGCGGCATCGTTGGTCCTGCTTCAGGAACGATTGATGCACCCATTGGAGCTCATCCAAGTAAACCAAATCGACGTGCGATCAATCAACTAGGGGCGCCGGCGATTACGCATTATCGAACCGTCGCGCATTATACGGATACTTCTTTGGTGGAACTCAACTTAGATACGGGTAGAACGCATCAGATTCGGCTGCATTTGGCCCATCTGGGGTATCCAATTCTTGGCGACGGCATGTATGGAGTTCGTTTTCCTGGGATGTTAAGGCAGGCTTTACATGCAACTTGTATTACGTTTCGGCGATTGAAGGATGATACTGAAATCAAGGTGCAGGCTCCACTTCCGCAGGATTTTATAAAGGCTATGGAGGTTTGCAAAAAAAAGGAAAAGACGATACTACCCAATCAGTAAGCATCGTCTTTTCTTTTTTATTTGTTATTTAGGCAGTACGACCATTCTTTTGTATAAACCAAAATACTTCGATAGAGAAGACTCGTAATAACGAAGACAGGTATGGTGGCACCTAGGATAAATTGTATGTCCATAAATTGATAATACAAGTAGATGCCCAGCAGCCAAACTGCAAAAGCACGCCAATTCACAAGCAGTTCGGGGCGCAGACGACGATTTTTGATTATAAAATATTCGGTGAGCAAGATCGCAAATAATGGTGCAAAAACAGAACCAAGGGCGATCAGAAAGTTTTCGTATTGTTCAATATCGACGAATAAGGCAGTGAGTGTGCCGATTATGGTCATAATTAAAGCAACGTGTTTTTCATTGAGCTTGGGAAAAATATTAGCAAAACTCACTCCGGCTGAATAGGCATCGAGAAACGTCGTTGTCAGGGTTGCCAGCACAACGATGCCTAAAGCGGCTAGTCCTAAATTTGCGGCTAACATCATCGCGGATGGTTCTGGGTTTCCGGCAGCAATGGCAGCCCCAAGTCCAATGATATACATCCAGCAGCTGCCGACAAAATACCCAATTCCGCTGCCTAAGGCAGCACTTTTTTTGTCCTTGGCAAAGCGGGTGTAATCCGCAATTAATGGCAGCCAGGAAAGCGGCATGATGACGCTGAGCTCCAATGCTTCACCGAATGACATTCCACCCCGTGCTGGTGCACTGAGGAGGCTTGTGTCTTTGAATACAACCTGGCTTAATACAAGAGTGATGCCAAATAAAAGGAAAACGGCAGCCATATTGGCTTTTTTTAAGCCGCCATCGCGTCCGAGGGCAATCCATAAAAGAACTAATCCGCCTAGTATAAGGCTCCAAAGCGATTGCTGATCGAATCCCCAGAGCACTTTACTGATTTCATTTGCGGATCGGGAAGCGGCAAGAATCATGACAGCTGTCCAGCCGACGAGCTGTAATACATTTAATATGGAAAAGATATAAGAGCCATATTGGCCAAACGAGATACGTGTGGATACGATAGCGGGAATCCGCTCATCGGTACCAATTATGCCACCTGCTATTAAGATAATCGTACCTACGATATGGCCAAGTACGATGGCAGTTACGCCGGTTTGAAAACCAAGTGGAGCTAACAAGCCGCCAGTCAATATTTCAGCAATTGAAACCGCGGCACCAAACCATAAAAACAAATAATGATTAAATCCCAGGGTTGTGTTTTTGTTATGTATCATTTTTAATCGACTCCTTGTAATGAAATTTATACAAATAAAAGCGCACCCCGAAGGATGCGCTTTTGCAAGACACAAAAACCATGCAACATCCCTACGCTGGCATTATCCAGATCAGGTTAAAGGGTCATAGATTTCATTAGATCTATATCTCAGCCAGCTTTTCCAGCTCCCCTAGTGACTTTTTTATTTAACTCATCGTATCATATTTATTTGTGGTTTACAACTAAGTCATTTTTAACAAGGATACTGGTCGAATTTTTAATTTGTTATAGGTAACGTGTTTTTGTACGATCTTTTAAGAAAGGTACAGGGAAGAACGGACGCCGTGTCGAATGGTTTTTTAACTTGGTATTGTTTGTTGCTGGTTTAATTATGGCAATGTTCAGGTGAATTTGCGGGGCTGGCAATTTATATAAATTATGGCGGAAAGGAGTCAGACCAATGAATACACTTTTATGGAAAGCGTTATTTATAAAATCACCTGTTCCTTATTTGGTGCAGGAGCTTTTTCGTGATGCAAAAGGTCAGGTACAGGACGTAAAAATTTTAGGAATCAATCAAGCTTTTTCTAAAGCTTCTGGATTACAAGCTGCATCTGTCAAGAATAAGCTGCTGACGCAAATATATAGGGTGCATACAGAACCAATACAGCAGTGGATAGAGCTTTGCAGTGAGGCTGTTTTGTGTAATAAAATTTTGCACTCTGAGATGTCGTTTGGTTTTTCTCCAACATTACAGAAGGTCTTGCTTGTCCCGTTGATTAAAGATGCTTGTGCGATGATTCTTCTCAAGCAGGAACAGACTATGTTTTCAACAATTAGTAGTGCGACAGATTTAACACAAATCAATGAAGACTTAGCAAAAGCAAACGATAAGCTTAAACTGCTGGCAATTACGGATGAATTGACGGGTTTATACAATCGTTGCTTTTTTGAGCAAAAAATAGACAACGAGATGAACTATGCAGATCTTCATAAAGAAAAATTTTCGATGATTAGTTTTGACATTGATCATTTTAAAGATATAAATGATACCTGGGGACATCCAGTTGGCGATGATGTTTTGAAACAGGCTGCTAAAATTGCGCGGGCAGCGATTCCTAATACGGCAATGTTGATTCGGTTTGGCGGCGATGAATTTATCGTCTTAATGCCGCATGCATCAATGCAAGAGGCGGCTGAAACGGCTGAACAAATTCGTGCTGCGATAGAAGGTGAGATGTTTCATGGCGTTGGAAGTATTACGGCAAGTTTTGGTGTTGCGGAACGAAAGGCAAAGGAGTCTTTCAAGTTCTGGTATAAAAGGGTAGATGAAGCTTTGTATCGTGCGAAAGAGCTAGGTCGGAATCAGGTGGCTCATTCTAGTGAAAATTCAAAGCCAATTGCATCTGTGCATATTGAATGGATAGAAGATTGGGAATGTGGTAATCTGGAAATTGATCGGCAGCATAAAAAATTATTGGAAATATCGCAAGGACTTATGACGATGACGCTGCTTACAAAACTCCAGTCGTCAAATATTTTGCAGCAATTGGATCGGTTAGTTGAACATATTGTCTACCACTTTGCTTGTGAAGAGCATCTTTTAGAAAAAATGTCATATCGAAAGGCACATGAGCATGCCTTGGTGCATAAGAAGCTGGTAAAAAAAGTTTTGGAAGTCAAGGAACATTATAGTCGGGGCGATATTAAAGCATCTGTGTTTTTTTCTTTTTTGGTCGATGATGTGGTTCTTGGTCATTTACTACGAGAGGATATTAAATTTTTCCCTTACATTCAAATGAAAAGCAAAAAAACTTAAAAATTTGAAGTATATTCTGAATAATTTGCATTCCGATTTTATTGAAAAAATAGCAGAAGAGCGTATAATAAAAATAGATGTTTTATAGATAATTAAAGGAGTGCTTTTTTTGAAGAGTGATGGTGTCAAAATTATTCTCGTGTGTCTATCTATATTATTTCTAAATATTATGTAGAGTCAAAATTGGTATAGTGGATGTTTTACAGTCTTCAGTTTGCTGCTGGCGGAGTTTTATCTTCCCCCAATTGACTCGGATTTTTATAATACAAGGTTTGTGGGGTAATGTCCATAAAGACCTTGTATTTTTTTTATAGATAATATGAAAATAAATAGAAGGAATACTCCGACGAATCTTGAAATAATAATATCATTATGCTTTGTTTTTTTAGATTACATGCTGAGAAAGAAGATCCCAGTATATAACGAGAGAGGACGCGGTTTTATGGCGGAAAATGCAATAAATGAAGCAGTTATCAAGATCAAAGTAATCGGTGTCGGCGGCGGTGGTAATAGTGTTTTACAAAGAATCGCCCAAGAACAGTTATTAAATATAGAATTGATTGGTATAAATACGGATGCGAAACAATTAGAAAAATTAAAAGCATTTAATATAAAGACGCTGCAGATTGGTGCTTCCTTAACGAAAGGTCTCGGCACTGGGGCGAAACATGAATTGGGCGAGCTTGCTGCACAAAAGAATGAAGAGCAGATCAAAGAACTATTCAATGGGGCAGATCTGGTTTTCATTACGGCTGCTATGGGCGGTGGAACGGGTACGGGTGCCGCGCCCGTTATTGCGGCGATTGCTAAAAAAATGGGTGCATTGACAATTGGTGTTGTGACTATGCCATTTTCGTTTGAAGGATCACGCAAGAAAAAAATTGCCCAGATCGGTATAGAAAAATTGCAGGAGCATATTGATGCTTTGATTTCTGTGAAAAATGATAATTTATTAAGGCTGACCGGCAGTCAAAAATTATCATTGATAGATGCATTTGCCGCAGCCGACGGTATACTCAAACAGGCCATTCGCTGCATTGTAGAATTAATTATGACAATCGGCGTCATCAATGTGGATTTTGCTGACGTGAAGTCAATTTTTCAGCAAAGTACGAGTCCTGAGGCACTGATTGGTATTGGGGAGGGGGATTCCAGTCCAATTATAGCTGTGCAGCAGGCTATTTCGAGTCCCTTGATTGAAAAGTCCTTAGAGGGGGCGCGCGGCATTATTTTGAATGTCAGTGGCGGTGATAATTTGAGCTTGTATGAAGTGAATGAGGCCACGCAATATATTTATGCACATACGCACCCGGATGTGAATATTATTTTTGGGACAGTCATTGATGATACTTTAGGTGATACGGTTCGAGCCACAATTATAGCAACAGATTTTGTGAGTGGTGGTAAAGTATTGGGCAATCAGGAGGAGCTGTTTGTGCATAAAGCTGAAACCATGGATGTGCCTAAATTTGCTTCAGTGGATTTAGCAGAGAGAATCCCGATTTTTCATCGCTCTAAAACCTAGGATCGCGTAAGCTTTCTGCCGCAGCAAGCATATTCATTTAGTTTATTTTTATGAATGGATATGCTTTTTACCTATGGTTGCAGATAATGGCTATTCATATTAAAATATATAGAACGAATAAAAAACATCGCTATCGAGAATTGCTAATGTATCAAGGTTTTGATTCGTTATATAGACACATGATTAAGTTGAAAAATAGAGGAGATTCATTTTATGTTACATAGATTTTCACGCACAGAACTTTTGCTAGGGGTAAGTGGTTTAGAAAAATTAACCCATAGTAAAGTTGCAGTATTTGGTATAGGCGGTGTTGGTTCTTTTGTTGTTGAGGGGCTTGCCCGCAGCGGGGTTGGTAATTTGGTGCTGATCGATGATGATGCGATTTGTCTAACAAATATCAATCGGCAGATTCATGCGACAAGTAAGACGGTTGGTCGGCCTAAAGTTGAAGTCATGAAGGAACGAATACTGGATATTAATCCGGATGTTGAGGTTACTACGATTCAAAAATTTTATTTGCCGGAAAATGCCAAAGAGTTTATTATGGATGATTATGACTATATTGTGGATGCGATTGATACCGTAACGGGGAAAATTGATTTAGTGGTAAAAGCACAAGAAAAAAATATTCCAATTATCAGCAGCATGGGGGCGGGAAATAAATTGGATCCTGCGGCTTTTCAGGTTGCTGATATTTACAAGACGAGTGTCTGCCCGCTGGCTAAAGTGATGCGTAAAGAATTAAAAGCGCGCCACATAAAATCATTGAAAGTGGTATATTCAAAAGAACAGCCCATTAAATCGACTGCACTAGGCGGTTGTGGCACAGAATGTATCTGCCCGCCGGGCAGTGCGCGTAATTGTGATGCGCGCCGATCTGTTCCTGGCAGTGTTTCTTTTGTACCATCGGTTGTAGGACTTATTATCGCTGGTGAAGTAATCAAAGATTTGATTGCAGAATAAAATGTGAAAGTTGGTATGGTGGGAAAATATTGTTCACACCATCCTTTTTGAACGGGGTTGAGTATTTGAAAATTTCGGTTTTGGGATGTGGCCGCTGGGCTGCTTTTTTGGCATGGTATACGGAGTCATTGGGAAATCAGGTCATGGTATGGGGTCGGGAAACATCAAAACGATACCAACAGTTACAAGATACACGTAAAAATGATTTTTTGATGCTGCCAAAGCAGGTTTCATTGAGCCATTCTCTAGAGAAAACGATTTCGTTTGGTGAAATTGTGATTATTTCTATTAGTTCGCAGTCGCTGCGATCTTTAGGCAAACAATTGCATGCATTAGGCAATATAGAGAATAAAACCTTTGTGCTTTGCATGAAAGGTTTGGAAATTGGTACAGGAGAAAGGCTATCCAGAATATTATTGGAAGAACTTGGAGCAGGTATTAAGGTGGCTGTTTGGGTGGGACCCGGACATGTACAGGATTTTATAAAAGGAATACCAAACTGCATGGTAATTGGCTCGGATGATATTGCGGTAACAAAGCAGATTGTTGATGAATTTAGCAGTAAATTGATTCGTTTTTATTATGGGACAGATTTGCTTGGCATTGAAATTGGTGCGGCAGCGAAAAATGTCGTGGGAATTGCAGCGGGGATGTTAGACGGTCTTCAATATACCAGCTTAAAAGGGGCGCTTATGGCACGGGGGACCAAAGAACTATCCAGCCTGATTGAAGCCATGGGTGGGGATCCTATGACGGTTTATGGGCTTAGTCATCTAGGCGACTATGAGGCAACCTTGTTTTCATTGCATAGCAACAACCGACGCTTTGGTGAAGACTTTGTTCGAGGTGAAGTTTCGGATACACTGGCTGAAGGTGTATACACAGTAGAAGCCTTGATGGATTTAGCAAGGATATACAAAATTGAATTGCCGATTTGTCAGGCTGTTTACAAGATCCTTAAGGGTAGTCAAGATATAAAAGGTGAACTGCTTTCTTTATTTTTACGTCCGGTTAAAGCCGAATGAGGGCTGAGATCAAGACGGTTGTATCAATGAAATTAAAATTTTCGAATTTACAAAAAAAGAAGCTGCATATTTACTATAGGGCAGCTTCTTTTTTATTCGGTTTATTGTGTGAAAAACTTTCTCGTTCAACGAGTAAGGAAGGAAAAATTGTTTTTGATGGGGCAGCAGCAAAATCACCATTGAGGATTTGTGCCAGAATCGTGACAGCCGCTGGGCATAGTACATCTAAGCGGTTATCGATACTTGTGAGTGAAGGTGTAGAACATTCAGCTAGAATTGAATTGTTAAAGCCGATGACTGGTAAAATAATTCCACGTGCCGATAGAGCTTTTTGTGCACCAACAGCGAGCAGGTCTTCTGAGGCGGTAATGGCAGAAAGTTCGATACCACTATCCAGGAGTTTCGTTGTAATGGCTTCTGCTGCTTCGAGTGTTCGCGGTATTCTTTGGATTAAGTACGGTACTTGCTTTAAATTATATTCTTGTATCCCTGCTTTGTAACCAGCCAGTTTTTGCTGTCCACTATAAGATAATGAATCATACAGATATAAAATATTATCACAGTGTTGTTTCGCCAAAAGCTCGATGGCTTTTTGCATGCCCTCTTTTTCATCACAGAGGACGCAATAAATATTTGGTACATCCAAAAGACTGTTGATTGTAATAATTGGAATTTGTTTCGTGATTTTTTCAATGTGCGAATTATCTTGTTCTTCACGAAATGGTGAGCCGATTAGGATAATGGCATCAACATGTTTATCGAGAAACAATTGCAAATATTTTTTTTTGTCTGATAATTCATTGCCAGTGCAGCCTAAAATAACATCAAGTCCGCGTTTTCTGAGATCATGTTCAACTAAAGACACGGCTTTGGCAAAAAATGCATCGGATACATCGGTGCAGAGGATACCGATCATTTTCATCGAATTTAAGCCAAGTCCACGGGCAAATGGGTTTGGTTTATAGTTGTGCTCGTTCATGGCTGCTAAGACTTTTTCACGTGTTTTAGGACTGACTTTTGTACTGCCATTTAGAACGCGTGAAACCGTAGCAATCGAAACGGCACAGGCTTTTGCTATATCGTAAATAGTCATAATTCACCTCTGGTTTTAGTATATATTTAAGTATAGCGAATTTTTATACAATAGCAATAGAAAATGTAAGATTCTTGTTTGCGCTTACATAAAAGAAGGTAATTTGATTAAAATTATAGTAAATAGTCAATAAATACTGAGCTTGAAGGAAAAGAAAGGGGTATCATATATTTATAAAAGAATGTGAAAATGAAAACTTTTAAATCAATACAAATTATGTTGACATATACATTACAAATGCTAAAATGAATTGTAAGCAATTACAAACAAGACATAAATATATATTTTACATAAATATTCATTATCATATTTCTTGTTTTATATAAGAATTAACAATGACAGAATATTTTGCGATAAAGCAATTTTGCGGCATTATTATGGTTTCAAACCTTATGAAATGAAAGATCCAAATTTAACTTAGTAAGGAGTCGATTGACTATGAAAAGTTCTGATGATTTTCGTCAACAGTTTCAAGAGCCTTCGGCAATACTATCGCTCATGAGACTCACATTTGGTTCAAGTATTATTTTAATTGCAAAAAGACGCTTGTTCGTACAACGATTGAAACAATGTACCATTGGGAGAGTGGGGATTTGTCGACAAAAAATATGTTTGGTTTTTGCTAATATCCGATTATTAAAGTAAGTCATGTAAAGTCTAGATACAAGTATATGAGTTTTTTAAGGGGATGTCTTTATGAAAAAAATGATTCGTATTCATGACAAAGATAATGTTGCTGTAGCGTTACAGGCAGTAGAACAGGGTGAAAAAATCGAGGTGGATGGTTTTAATGTTACGGCAGAAGAAGTGGTTTTGCCAGGACATAAGATGGCTTTACTGCCGATTGATGCGGGTTCACCGGTTGTCAAATATGGTTCGCCGATTGGTTTTGCCAAAAAGGATATCAGAGCTGGCCAATGGGTTCATACCCATAATGTGAAATCAGGACTGGGAGAAATTTTAGAGTATCATTATACACCTGACTTTGAAACGATAAAAAAACAAAAGTCACATACGTTTATGGGCTATAAACGTAAAAATGGCAGTGTGGGTATCCGTAATGAAGTTTGGATCGTGCCTACAGTGGGGTGTGTCAATGCGATTGCCAGATGTATTGAAACAGCAGCGCAGCAGGAATTTATGACCGATACAATTGATGGGATTTATGCTTACAGTCATCCGCATGGCTGTTCACAACTGGGGGATGACCATCATAATACACAAAAAATCTTGAGTGGTCTGATTAAACATCCAAATGCTGGCGCAGTGCTTGTTTTGGGCTTGGGGTGTGAAAATAATCAAATTGATTCGATGAAGGAAATACTGGGTGATTATGATGATAATCGTGTAAAGTTCCTGGTCTGTCAGGAACATGAAGATGAAGTTGCCACCGCACTTTCGGTGATGAAAGAACTTTGTGCATACGCGGCTTCGTTCAAACGTGAATCTTGCAGTGTAGATCAGTTGGTTATTGGTCTTAAATGCGGCGGGTCGGATGGCTTTTCGGGTATTTCGGCGAATCCGCTTGTGGGGCAGCTGTCGAATCAGATTATCGCCGAAGGCGGCACATCTATTTTGACTGAGGTGCCGGAAATGTTTGGTGCGGAAACACTTCTGATGAATCGCTGTAAAGATCAAGCCATTTTTGATAAGACTGTGCAGCTGATTAATCATTTTAAAGAATATTTTATGCATTATGGTGAAAAAATCAATGAAAATCCATCCCCAGGAAATAAAGAAGGCGGGATTACGACGTTGGAAGACAAATCGCTGGGCTGTGTCCAAAAAGGCGGCAGTGCCGTGATTGAAGATGTCCTTGGCTACGGAGAAACTCTGACCAGTAAGGGCCTTAATCTATTGCAGGCGCCAGGAAACGATTTGGTGGCAGCGAATGCTTTAGCTGCGTCCGGGGCGCATATGGTTCTTTTTACAACTGGCCGCGGAACACCATTTGCCTGTCCGGTACCAACGATCAAAATTTCCAGCAATTCAGCTTTGGCAAAGTTTAAAAAGAATTGGATTGATTTTGATGCAGGGGTGCTTTTACAAGGTGAAAAAATGACGAAGGTAGAAACGGACTTTTTTGAGTTTGTTTTACAGATCGCATCCGGCACAAAACGGGCTAAATCGGAAGCGCTTGATAAGCATGAGCTGGTAATTTTTAAAGATGGTGTAACACTCTGATTCGTTGATTGGCAGATAAATGGGGAGGAAATAGTGATGCAGTTTGAGTGGAATGAAGATTTGTATGCAAAAATTGACAATAAGGTAGATCGGGCAATGCCGGAATTTAAAGACAGAAAGATATATTGCATAACGGATGCTAAATACAAAAAGCTTATTCGAAAAATCACGGAAATTTATTTTACACATCCAGATGGTCCTTATCCGGGAACGAAAGCAGAGCTTAAAGCGGATCTTGTTTATAATCAGAAAAAGTTAAAAAAACATGCGCATATGATTTCGTATTATGGTGAAGTCATTCAGGCAGCTATTGATGAAGCAAGTGCAGCTGGGGGCGGCATTGTCGTAGTGCCGGATAATGGGCAGGACTGTTATTATACGGGTGCGATTTATCTGCGAAGTAATGTGGAGCTGCATATTGAAGAACATGCTGTGTTGAAATTTGTCCGCAATAAAACCAATGAATATTATCCTTTGCGTTACAGTCGCTGGGAAGGCGTCGAATGCATGAACTTTTCACCGTTTCTTTATTGTTATGAAGAGGAAAACATTGCAATTACCGGCAAAGGTACGCTGGATGGTGCGGCAGATGAATTTAACTGGATGCCATGGAAATTTGCCTACTTTGGTCAAACGGATCAACAGATTCAACGTGAACGTCTTTTTGAACTGGGCGAACTGGGTCGTGATACGCAAACAGAACGTATTTTCGAGGAAAATATTTCAACCCTGCGTCCGCCTTTTATTCAGCCTTATAAATCAAAAAATATATTAATCGAAGATATTAATATAATAAATTCACCATTTTGGGAAATTAATCCCGTATTATGTGAAAATATCAAGATAAGACATATTTCTATCGATACAGATTTATATAATAATGATGGCGTTGATCCTGAATCATGCCGCAATATGATTATTGAAAATTGTTCGTTTCTAACTGGTGACGACTGCATTGCCATAAAATCTGGACGTAATAATGAAGGCCGAAGGATTGCGGTGCCAACAGAAAATATTATTATCCGTAATAATCATTTTAGCAATGGTCATGGCGGGATTACGATTGGCAGTGAAATTTCGGGTGGCGTGCATGATATTTTTGCGCATGATAATTATTTTGATAGCACGGAACTTGATTATCCAATCCGTTTTAAAACCAATGCAAAACGAGGCGGATATATGGAAAATATTTACATAAAAAACAGTGTAGTGAATAAATCAAAAGTTGCTGTAGTATATGCGGATTTCTTTTATGAAGAAGGTGAAAACGGTACATTTATGCCAAGTTTGAAAAACATTACCTTATCAAATATAAAAACCGCCGCAGGTGGCAGCATTGATGCTGAAAATGCTTTGTACTTAAAAGGTTTTGCGAACTCCCCGATTGAAAATGTTACGATTGAAGATGCTGTATTGGATGGGGTTGAGAAAAAATCTGTTTTGCGTAATGTAAAGGGACTGCGCTTTAAAAATGTTTCTATCAATGGACAAAAGATAGAAGATTCTCTTATGAATGTTGACAATGGGTCTATAGTTGAGTATTTGTCATTTTAAATAATGGGTAAAATGGCTTATATTTATTGAAATGATTTTATAGTTCTATGAAAACAGTTGATAATACTATATGAAGCAAGACTATTGTCTTAGGATGATAGTCTTATTTTTGCTGTATTTAAAGCTGTATGGCAATTATTTTAATTATATGATTGAATAAAGGCTGGATTTTGTATATTATTTAAATAGGATCAATTGATTTTGTTTGAATGATTAGAAAAAAATCAGAACATGGATGGAATAAAAAATGAAACAGCATATAAAAATTCCGCCTGAAAGCATGCTGGGAAAAGGTAAATTCTTATTTGACATTTTAAAAGAAACTTGTGAAGAATATCTTTTCGCTTATGATGCAAAGGCAAATATTACAATGCTTTCACCAAAGTTAGTGCAAGAGTTTGATTTGCCAGGAGACATTTTGCCGGATATAATCAAGTCTTGGTCGCAGTTGATTCATCCTGATGACGTAGCGAATTACGTAACGAGTACGCGAGAAATTCTAGAACATAAGACGGATGAATATAAGCTGGAATATCGTATTAAAAATAGACAGCATGAATATGTATGGATGCATTGCCATGGTAAAGTGATCTGTGACTCATCTGGAGAGCGTGCCCTATTTGTTGGGACATTGTCTCGGCTGGTACGGAGAAGTCGGGCCGATATAGTAACCGGACTTTTAAATAAGTATCAGTTTGAAATAGATGTCAAAGCAGCCTTAGATAGTTTTCGGAACACAGGTGAAGGTGGATCACTGGTGATATTTGGTGTTGATAATTTTAAAATCATTAATGAAACGTATAATCGTTTTTTTGGTGATCTGGTGCTCAATCGAATTGGTCGTAAGATTGAAAATATCCTGCCCGCGGGTGTTAAACTTTATAAGCTGGATGGTGATGAGTTTGCGATTATTTATTCGAAAGCCATCAACGTGGATGTTGTGGATTTGTTTCAGTCGTTGCAACGCTATACCAATAGTCAGCATGAGCTTGATAAACGGAAATATCTTTGTACAATTTCAGCCGGTACTGTATTTTTCCCAAAAGATGGAAAAAATTATTTATCACTGCATAAACATGCTGAGGTGGCCTTGGAACTTGCAAAACAAAGCGGTAAAAACAAACTGTGCTTTTTCTCAAAAGAAACCTACAATCGATGGGTTAAATCAATTTCGCTTCGGGATGAACTAAAAGTGAGTGTTGAAAACGGCTGCAAAGAATTCGAATTATTTTTCCAGCCACAGGTTGATGCGGTTGATCGTACTTTAAAAGGTGCGGAAGCTTTGCTGCGCTGGCATAATAGCCGGGGGAAGATGGTGGCTCCCATGAATTTTATACCACTGCTGGAAGAGACGAAACTAATTATTCCAGTAGGAAAATGGGTTTTTGAAGAGGCTGTGAAGGTTTGCAAAGAGTGGCAAGAATTAGTGCCCGATATTACGATGAGCATTAATGTATCGTATGAGCAACTGAAGGATGTTACCTTCAAGGAATTTGTTCAAGACTGTATGGCTCGATACAATATAGCAGCAAAGTCGATTACATTAGAACTTACGGAGAGCTGTATTGTTTCGGATTGGGAATTTGTGAATCGAGAGTTTGATTTTTTTCGCAAACAAGGTGTTAATATCGCGATGGATGATTTTGGAACAGGCTATTCATCACTTAGTTATCTTAAAAATTTATCAACGGATATTGTGAAGATTGATCGTGAATTTGTGAAGAAAATCTTACAAAATGATTTTGATAAAATGTTGATTGAATATACGGTTAAACTATGTCATAGTGTTGGTATGACTGTTTGTATTGAAGGTGTAGAAGAGAAGGAAGAATATCAGCTCTTACTTGATCAATGCAAGGCAGATACGATTCAGGGCTATTTATTTGGTCGACCGGCACCTAAAGCGGATTTTGTCCGAAAATTTATTATTGATCAAGAAAATTTAAAAGTAAAAGTAATTTAGAGGAAGCGAGACTTATGGTAGAGAGAAAAAAAGAAGAGATGCCTGACATTACGTTATTAGGACAAAAAAATGTGCAATATGGATATGATTATGTGCCAGGGATTTTAGAAACTTTTGATAATAAACATCCGATGAATGATTATTGGGTCAAGTTTAACTGCCCTGAGTTTACAAGCCTTTGTCCGATTACAGGGCAGCCGGATTTTGCTACGATTTATATTTCATATATTCCTGAGCGAAAAATGGTGGAAAGCAAGTCACTTAAATTGTATTTGGTGAGTTTTCGAAATCATGGAGATTTTCATGAAGATGTCGTGAATATTATCATGAAAGACTTGATTAAATTAATGGACCCACGTTATATTGAGGTATGGGGTAAATTTTTGCCGCGCGGGGGCATTTCGATTGATCCGTATGCAAATTATGGAAAAATGGGAACGAAGTATGAAGCATTAGCCTGGGATCGTTTTAAACAGCATGATTTGATGGGGATGGATCGTGTAGATAACCGGTGAAATAATTTTTCTTTTACATGCCAGGATAGGGAATACATCTTTTCATTAAATAAGCTCTATAGTATAATGTTTCTATAGGAACGTGAAACATTGCTGGGGGTTTCTTGCATCATATTATGGGATGTTTGAAGAGTATGGGAGTTGGATTTTTATGAATAATTTATTGAGAAATGTATTGACCAGACGCAGCATTCATAGTTTTGATACGCGACAGATTAAGGACGAGGAACTTACAGAAATCCTGGAATCGGGTAAATTAATTTCAACTGCAGTAAAAAATCAGCCATGGCATTTTACAGTGATTCAAAATAAAAGTGTACTCAGTAAAATCAATGCCAAAAATAGTGAGGCTTTTTTGGCTTATGGGCATGATTTATTTAAAGACAGGCAAAGTGAAGAGCCTTTTAATTTTCTAAAGAATGCGCCGACCTTGCTCATTATCTCTGGTAAAAATGATATCAAATATGCGCAGGATGCCGCCAACACTGTTTTTGGCAGTATGATGCTCGCTGCTGAGAAATTTGGCATCGGTTCGTGTTGGACTCATTCACTGAAAATTTTATTTGATTCGCAGGAAGGCAAAGAAATTGTGGATGAAATTAGTCTTCCTCCGTTGTATACTCCTTTGTGTGCAGGTGTTTTTGGTTATAAAGAAGCGATTAGTTCACCTGGGGCGGTTTGTTTAAATGATGATATTGTGCACATTATCCGCTAGGGAAAATAAAGTATCATAATAAAAAAAAAACGACGTTTTCGTTAAGAAAGCGTCGTTTTTGGGGAGATAGAAGAATTATGATTCAAATCTATACCGGTACTGGCAAGGGGAAGACGACTGCTGCTATTGGTCTTACAATTCGTGCTCTTGGAGCTGATAAACGGATTTTTTTTATGCAGTTCATGAAGGGTCTGGCTTATAGTGAACAGAATATACTAAAAAATCTTTCGAAAAATCTGGTATTGAAGACAACGGGAAAACCTTTTTTTATTGCCGAGGAAGGCATGCTGTCAGAGAAACAAAAAAAGGACTGGGGTGATGAAGTGGTCATTTTCCCGGCAGGAAAACCGCCAGCTGATTATATTGCATTAATGGAAGCAGGCTTTCAAGAAGTAGTTGAAGCAGCACTGGCAAAGAAATATGACATGTTAATTCTGGATGAAATCAATGTAGCTCTTTTTTTCAAGCTTCTTTCACGTAAAGCGGTAGAGCAGTTCTTACTAATTTGTCCGCCGAAAATAGAGATTGTCATGACGGGGCGTAATGCTCCAGCATGGCTGATAGCTAGAGCCGATCTCGTTACCGAAATGCAGGAGATTAAGCATTATTATACAAAAGGGATACAGGCTCGCCTGGGGATTGAAAATTAAAAAATCATATAAAAATGAGGCGCGAATAAGAATATCGCGTCTCATTTTTACTGTATAGAAAACGCATTAAAGAAATTACATCCAGTCTATCAGTCTGCCAGAAATGGGGTTAAGGCATCGTTTGCTTCCTACGTAACGCCACGGAGGCCTAATCCCATTCCTGACGACTGCCATATCAAATGTTTAATGCCATATATAAGCTTCATTAAACATTTGATACCTGTATTTTAATGGATTTTATACTTTGCGATAACTGCTTGAATCGCACCATACGATGTATCGGGTAAAGCAGTTTTAATAGCGGATACGGCTTTTATTGAGCCGATTTTTTTGATGGCATTGAGGATATTTATTTCTGATCCTTCAGGAATAAATTGATCGAGATTGATGTTTTCTTCGGGTCTTTCAAGCGATAATCGACAAAAATGCTGGATGATTGTGTCGAGTTTTAGCTTACGGGAAGCGGCTATTTCTTCAGCCGTGAAGCCTTGTTTATATAAAGCATAAGTCTGTTCATACGTAGATATTTTTTCCTGTTTGTTCGTGGCGGTCTTTTCCTTTTTTGTTTCGGTGTTAATTTCATTGTGGCGGGGAAGCTGCAAATTGGAAACTGTTTCAGCCGATGTTTGTTCTATAATAACCCGTAAAAAAAGGTCGCCGTATTTTTCTAATTTACGTTCGCCAATCCCTTTTACTTGACGCATATCTTGTAAGGTAAGGGGAAGCTGGCTGCACATGTCCTGCAATGTAGCATCAGAAAATACAAGATAAGGTGGAACATTGTCTTTGGAAGCCAGTTCTTTACGCAGTGTACGCAGGGTTTGAAATAAAGAAGAATCAATATTGGCTTTGCGTTCTTTACTGATTTTTTGCCATACCGAGGATTGACCTTTCATGACAGCATAGGCATTTTGTGTCAATTTGACAACAGGGTATTCGCTTTCTGTTAAGGTTAAATATTGTGTGGCAGCGAGGCGCTGAATAATGAGTTTGATATCTTTTACGGTGCGTTCACTGAGAATCCCGTATGTGGAGATTGCATCAAAGTGGAATTTTAATACATTTTTATTTTGTGATCCTTTTAATACATCTGCAATCATGGTGATACCAAAACGTTCATTCATCCGATAGATACAAGAGAAAATTTTTTGGGCATCAACGGTGATGTCTACGAGTTCTGATTCATCATTACAATTGCTGCAATTATCACAAGTGTCAGGTGCTTTTGTTTCGCCAAAATACTGGACTATGAATTTACGCAAGCAGTCAGGGGTATGACAATAATCCACCATGGTTTGCAGCTTGCCAAATTCATGTGCCTTACGTTCTTCGTTTTCAGTTGAGACATCAATAAGAAATTTTTGTGTCATCGTATCTTGGGAACTAAATAGCAGGATGCATTCGCCAGGTTCACCGTCACGCCCACTGCGCCCTGCTTCTTGATAATAGGCCTCAATATTTTTTGGCATATTATAATGAATGACATAGCGCACATTTGATTTATCAATGCCCATACCAAAGGCGTTGGTCGCAACCATAACCTGGATGTTATCATAGAGATAATCATCTTGCTGGCGAGTCCGTTCCATATCGGAAATTCCGGCATGGTAATGACCGGCTTTTAATCCTTTTTGCGTCAAAAGTTCATAGATAGAGTCGACCTCTTTGCGAGTAGCCGCGTAAATGATGCCGGATTGATCGGCATGGTTTTTGACATAGTTAATAATATATTTCTTTTTATCTTCACCGCGCAATACGCTGAAATACAGATTGGGGCGATCAAAACCATTAACTTGTACGTTAGGGTGATCCAAACCCAGCAGCATAATAATATCGTCTTTTACTTCAGGGGTAGCTGTCGCTGTAAAAGCACTGATGATTGGTCGACTTTTGAGGGAATGGATAAAGGGGGTGATTTGTTGATAACTGGGCCGGAAATCATGGCCCCATTGCGAAAGACAATGCGCTTCGTCGATTGCCAGCATGCTGATTGTTATTTTATTTAAAATGGATTGGAAATAATCAGTAGAAAGGCGTTCCGGGGCTACATAAACCAGTTTGTATCTATTTTCACTGATATCGTAAAGCCGGCGGCTGACTTCGCTGCTGGCAAGGGAACTGTTAATATAGGTTGCCGGGATTCCCTGCTGAGCGAGTGCATCTACCTGATCTTTCATTAGTGAGATGAGAGGTGATACAACGAGTGTAATACCGGGCAGGATCAGGGCTGGTATCTGAAAACAAATTGATTTTCCCGCTCCGGTAGGCATGATCGCTACAGTATCTTTACCTTGCAGCAAATTGACTATAATATTTTCCTGACCGGGACGAAAGGCGTCATAACCATAGAATTTCTTTAAGATTGTAAGAGCTTGTTTAAGCATAGATGTAAAAAACATCCTTTCTATTTTATGTATATATACAAGTTACATTAAATATTATATATGGCAATCGTCAGGAAGGGGGCATACCTATATCCCATTCTTGGCAGACTGATAAGCTAGCCACAATTTTTTTTAAAATGTATTCTATAGTATCTATTTCTTTATTAGTATAGCAGAAACCTTCTAATTTGTAGCCGGATGCTTGATTTTGTATTATACTGTAAGAAAGAGTAGATAAGAGCAGAACAAATATTTTTAACAGGCAATGTAATCCGTTCAGTTTACATTGCAATTTTTATGAGTATTTCTAATAACGCTCAAAGGCGTTTCAAAGAAATACGCTTTAAAATAGTAGCGTATTGGTAATTGTAAACGGGAAGTGAAGGGGTGTAAGAAAAGATGATGAGGAAATCATGTTTAAAACGAGTCGTGCTTTTATTTGCGGGTTGTTTTTTGTGGAATATATCATTAGGTGCATGTGCAGCTTTGTCATTAGATGAAGCGGTAGCCATGGCATTGAATCAAAATCCACAAATTAAGATTGCCGCCAAAGGGGAAGAAAAAGCAGCGGCTAATCTGAATGCTGCCAAAGGGGCGAATGGATTTTCTATTTCAGCCAGCAGTAAATTTAGCATCAGTGATGGTGCTGATCAAATTTATACCAATGGAAATAGCAATGGTATTACCGCATCTATGCCGCTTTATACAGGCGGGAAAAATGAACTAAATATTGATAGCAAGAAAGATGCGATTACGACCAGTGAACTAAATACGGCGCGTACTCAAGAAAATATCGTACTTGATACGATTAAGGCATACTATGATATTCTTGAAGCAAAAAAAACAGTAGATGTGGATCAAGAATCTGTCGACAATTATCAAGCTCATCTAACGAATGTACAGCAGCTTTATGCGGCTGGCAGTAAAGCGCGGGTGGAAGTACTTCGTTCGGATGTAGAATTGTCTAATGCCAGGCAAACTTTGATCAAGGCCCAAAATTCTTATGACATTGCTGTAAGTACATTAAAAAATATAATCAAGATGGATCGCGATGAACCGCTAAGTCTTACGGATGACTTTTCGTATCGTGTTTTTGATAAAGACCTGTATAGTTGTTTGGATTATGCTATGGTAAATCGTAAAGATCTGCAAGCGGCGAAGCTTGCAGTTAGTGTAGCTGAACGGGATATTGATATCGCCGCAGCGGATAAAAAGCCGCAAGTTGACGTATCGGTTAGCACGAGCTGGGATAAACAGGTTCTGCCGAGTTCTAGTGATTATAATTATACAGCTGGTGTATCAGCAAGCTGGAATTTATTTGATAGCAACGTAACCAATTCAAATATAAAAGCAGCAAAAGTTGCGGTGGAAGAAGCAACACTTGAACTGGAAAAAGAACAAGATGATGTGGATCTTGCCGTTCGGCAGGCATACCTAAATATGAAAGAAGCTGAAAAACGTTTCACGTCTACTGCGAATGCAATAAAACAGGCCCAAGAAGACAATTATATTGCTAATGAAAAATATAAAGCTGGTGAAGGTTTAATGCTGGATATCATTGATGCGCAGCTGGCATTATCAACAGCACAACTCAACTATATAAGTGCCCAATATGATTATGCACGATATAAAGCAACGTTGGAAAATGTTATGGGATTACGTGATGGGGTGACAAAATGATGAAAAAAATAAAGTTGAAGTGGATTGTTATTCTTGTTTTGATTTTGCTTATAATAAGTGCTGGCGGGTATTATTATTATCAACAGCAGCTGGCAGCTAAAAATAGTTTGGCAGTTGAAACGGTAGCTGTTGCACGAATGAATATGAAGTCCGTGGTTTCGGCAACCGGCACTATAAAGCCAGTTCAATCAGTAGAGGTTAGTCCCAAGATTACGGCTCGTATCAAGTCGGTTCCGGTCAAAGAAAATGATTCAGTAACCGCTGGACAGACGGTAGCAATACTGGAAGATAAAGAACTCGAAACAGAAAAAGCCGAAGCGGAATATAAAGTGACAAATACAAGAGCAAAATATAAACGTATTTCTTATCTACAATCGATTGGTGCAAAGTCTGATGAGGATCTCGAAGATGCCCTATATAATTATCAGACGGCACAAAGCGCTCTGGAGGGTGTTCAATATAATATTGATGAAACGATTATTGTAGCACCGATGGATGGGATGGTAGTCGGTCAGCCAAAAACGCCAGGTACGATGGCTGTTCAGGGCAATAGCAGCCCAACTGTGATTATGCGGATTGCTGATTTGTCACAGAAACAAATCAATGCTAAAGTTGATGAAACAGATATCGGTAATATAAAAATTGGGCAAAAGGCAACTTTTACCGTAGACGCGTATAGTGGAAAAACATTCACGGGTACGGTGGCTAAAATTTCACAAACCGATACGAGTGATACTTGGGATACGGAATCAAGTAGTACAACAACCTCGTCATCTTCGACTACAGCCAGTGTAATTTATTACAGTGTTACTTTGGATGTGGATGATTCAGATAATTTATTAAAACCGGCGATGACTGCCAGAGTTGAAATTAATACAGCAGACAAAGAAAATACATTGGCTGTACCATTAACCGCATTGAAAACAAACAATAGCGGCTCGTATGTTGTTTTGGTAAAGCCAGATGGCTCAACTGAAAATAGAACGGTAACAACGGGCATTTACAGCGATGAATTTGTTGAAATTGTCGATGGGCTCGATGAGGGCGACCAGGTGTCGATCGAATATAAAGCAGGCGCAGCAACAACGACAAAAAAGTCATCAAGCCAAGGACCGCCGCCAATGTAGTAGGGGGGAGAAATAAATTATGACAATTCGTCTTTCTGGCATCAAAAAGATTTATCAAATTGGCGATCAGACTGTAGCTGCGCTCGATGGCATTGATCTGCATATAAAAAAAGGTGAATTTTCCGCTTTAATGGGACCGTCTGGTTCTGGTAAATCAACGCTGATGAATATATTAGGCTGTCTTGATCGTCCAACGGTTGGCTCGTATGAACTCGACGGGGAAGAAGTTGCTAAACTTGGTGATGATGAACTGGCTGTGACGCGTAATAAAAAAATCGGATTTGTATTTCAAAATTTCAATCTCTTATCGAGAATTAGTGCTTGGGAAAATGTTGCGTTACCACTCGTTTATGCAGGCGTTCCCAAAAAAGAACGCATGGAGAAGGCAGCTTATTTTTTAGATGCGGTTGGTCTTGGGTCGCGGCGCGATCATCAACCAAATGAGCTTTCGGGGGGGCAGCGACAGCGGGTAGCAATTGCTCGGGCGTTGGTAAATGATCCGCGGATTATTATGGCAGATGAACCAACAGGGAATTTGGATACGAAATCCAGTACGGAAATCATGGAGATATTTCGCAAGCTTCATGCAGAGGGGAAAACGATTATTTTAGTTACACATGAACCAGAAATAGCAACCTATGCAAGTCGTCAGCTATTAGTGCGTGATGGTAAAATTACACGCGATGAGGGTAAGGGGGTTGTTATGGATGTTGTTTAGTGAAAGTATCCGGATAGCAATTACGGCTCTTTTGGCGAATAAATTACGGTCTATATTGACCATGCTGGGGATTATTATTGGCGTTGGTGCAGTCATTGCCATGGTATCGATTGGCATGGGAGTCCGGCAGCAAGTTCAGACTTCCATTGCCAGTTTGGGCAGCAATATGTTGATTGTCTCACCAGGATCTTCTTCTTCGGGTGGGGTTCGAGGTGCTGCGGGGTCAAATGTAAAACTTAAATTAGATGATTCAGATGCGATTAAAAATAAAATTAAAAATATAGATTATGTATCGCCAACGGTAAGCAGTTCTTATCAGGTGGTAAATGGTAATCAGAATTGGAACACGACTGTACAGGGGGTTACACCGGAGTTTTTGCTGATTCGTTCCTTGACAGTTGGATCGGGGTCCTTTATTACAAATGCGGATTTAACTTCTAGAAATCGAGTTGCCGTGATTGGAAAAACAGTTGCTTCAAATTTATTCAGCGATATGAATCCTGTCGGGCAAAATGTCCGCATTAACAATACACCTTATAAAATTATTGGTGTTCTCGAAAGCAAGGGGCAGTCTTCCATGGGACAGGATCAGGATGATATTGTGATTGTTCCACTTACTACGGGGCAGGAGCGTCTTATGGGAATTACGTATGTGAAGTCAATTAATATTCAGGTATCTGATCCGGAGAAAATGGATCAGGTACAAAGTGAAATTGAAACACTGCTGCGACAACGACATCGTATTCTTAGTGATAAAGACGATGACTTTACTGTGCGAAACTTAACTAGTCTTATGGAAACTATGACGCAGACTACTACGATGATTACACTGCTTCTGGGGAGTGTTGCTGCTATTTCACTGCTTGTGGGCGGAATTGGCATTATGAATATCATGATGGTGTCGGTTACTGAAAGAACGAGAGAAATCGGTATACGTAAAGCTTTAGGGGCTACATTTCAAAATATTATGATGCAGTTTTTGATTGAATCGGTAGTTATCGGAGTAATTGGCGGAATCATTGGCATTGTTTTTGGCTGCCTGGCGGCGATGGCAATCTCTAAATTTGGCGGCTTTACAACGGTAATTACAGTTGCTCCAATTTTGTTATCGTTTGGTTTTTCGGTTGGAATTGGTTTGTTTTTCGGCATTTATCCGGCCAGAAAAGCAGCTCTTTTAGATCCAATTGATGCACTTCGTTATGAATAAGAATGGTTTATAGGCCGATACATCTAGCCTATTTCATGCAACAACTTATAATAGATACAAAAAGAAGCCGACCTTCATAGGTCGGCTTCTTTTGTTATGTAGTTATTAAAATTTCATGGTAGCACCAATACCGATACCATTTTCATTATGGGCATGGTCTGGATTGAAAGAATGATAGTTGATGTTAAGATCAACATTCGCAACTAAAGCAACATTGACACCGACTTGAGTTTCGTTAAAATCAGAACCAGCTACATAAGATACATAACCTTCAGCACCCATTACATTTGGTGTATTAACAGCTAAACCGCCATAAAAATTACTCTTATCACCCGGCAATTTGCTGCGATCCCCAACAATAACACGAACATGATCAACGACATTGACCTGACCGTAAATGTCGTTCATACCACCATATTCATCACGATCGACGTATTGATAACCAAGTGTAAAATTATCAGAAACCTTATGTTCAATGTAAGACTCATTTGTACCGATTCCAATAGCTGTGCCAGTTGGACTCAGATTATTGATTGGAGCAGCAAATACAGTCGTACCTGCACTTAAAGCAAGTAGCGCGGTGAGTGTTAAAATACTTTTTTTCATGAAGAATCCTCCTATTTTTTGATTACTCACCATTATAAACCATCTTTCTTTGAATTGCATTAGAAAACAACTAATTTGAGACGAATAGTCTATATAATTGCTATGTTTGTTTGAATATGCTTTTATTCAGGATTATATTCAATTACCTTAATTTTAGGATGAAGATTCATATTGAGGATTTCACCGTCTTCCATTTCAATGAGCGGTAAGGCGGCAAAATCTTTTGGATATTGAATGATTTTACCTTTACGCTGATCTGACAATAAAACCTGAGATCCGATGAATACTTGCTGTATATTATTTAGAAAAGGAATACAGATTTGGGGATCTAGTGTGGAAAACATTTCATGGGTTATTTTTTCGATAGCAGAAAATGGTGTTTGCTTCAGGAATCCTTCACGTTCTGTCGTGATTGTATCATATAAATCAGCCACAGCAACAATTTTGGCGTACTCATGGATATCGTTTGCTGCTACATTAAATGGAAAACCAGATCCGTCCATCCGTTCATGATGCTGCAAGGCGGCCGATTTTACTCCTTCGGAAAGTTCAGCTTTTTTTGAGAGCAAATGATAGCCATTTAAAGTATGTTGAATATAAATATCGAATTCTTCTTCGGTTAAGTTTTCAATTTGCTTATCGAGGACGCGTTGTTCCATTTGTGTTTTTCCGATGTCATGTAAGAAACCAGCGAGCACAAGATCTTCAATTTTATTTTTAGAAAAATTCATCCATTTGCCTAATACACCTGATAAGACTGAAACACGTAACGAATGGTTATAGGCTTCATTATCCATATGTTTTAATTTGTAAAGATAATCTATGACGCCGCTTTCTTTAACAAGCGGAACAACAGATGTTTTAACCATTTTTTCAACTTTTTCGACGGGGATGTCTTTTGTTTTGGCGGCTGCATTAAAAATTTCACTTGCGACATGCAAGACTTCTTCATATTCAGACACAAACGCATTGCTGCGATTTAGAATAGATGCGACATGCTGATAGGTTGAATCAAGTTCATATTCATCCTTAACAAAGACTGAATCAATACCCAAAAATGTTAAGCGGGTAATATGTGCTTTGGTTAGCATCGTATTTTCTGCGAGTACAACAATTAGTTGACTATTGATAATTGTCCGAGCCAAAACCATTCCTGGCTGTAATTTGCTAATATTGAGTTTCTTCATCGTGACCCTCCTCTAAAGTACTAGAATTTTTTATAAGAAAATTAAAAATGCAAAATTTCACGCAGCGAGATTTTGACAATATATCTTATGTTCTCCACAGTGAAAAGATTTTCCTACCAAATTGTTTTAAGTTACGTAATATGAAACAATATGCCTAGGAAAAAAGGACTTGTGGCATAGAAGGAATGATGAATTGGTATATTTAATTGTTTAAAAGGATTACTTTTTTCCATTCTGCTAAAGCAGAAGCAGGCAGGTTATAGACAGCAATCGTTTGGTCGTTTAAATAAAAAGTGAGACAAATGGAGGAGGCATCTTCAATGGTTGGAACTAATTCTTGAGGAATAAGGATTTCGGTGAGTCTGACCGTCGAATGGTCAAATGGATAGTTATTCAATCTTTTGGAAACAACGGTTGTTGTTAGTTCGATTACGTCGGTATTGTTGAAGGTTAAAGTTAATTTTGTGTCTGGCGTTAAAATGGTTTTGAAATTTGCATTATAGGCTAATATCGCATAAAGAGTAGAATCAAATTGAATTGTTTTTTGAAAATACAGTTTTTTTAAGATGCTTTCATTTTCAATATTAACAGCGCTTGCAATAGATATTCCCTCGTGGAAGGTGTCGTATCCTTTAATGATTGTTGCATAACAAGGGCTAGTTAAAAGAAGCAGACTAAATAGTGTTATTATAAAAAATTTTTTCATCAAAACACCTCTTTCTTTAAATATACCAGTAGCTGGTTTTTCAGTCAAATAGAATTGGTTTTTTTCATAGCAAGTTCATTTTATGAAAAAGTCTGCATTTAAGCGAAAAACAGTGATCTGACGAGAAAATAAAGCTAAATATCAATTTATAATTTATAAATGCACCATTTTAAAGGTTTCCTATTTTAACGAACTAAAGTATAATCATATTTATAATATTTTAAAGAATTACAATGACGGATGGAGGCTTTTTATGATGAAGAGAATCATAGCAGCTGTTTTGCTGGTTTTGATGTTCAGTGTAGTTTTTGCCGGTTGTGGCAGTGATATGGCAAAAAAAGATGGTGCTGCGAAAAAGATTATTGTTGGGCTGGATGATAATTACCCACCAATGGGGTTTAAAGATGATAAAAATGAAATTGTTGGTTTTGATATTGATTTAGCAAAAGAAGCATCAAAACGCTTGGGTCGTGAAGTGGAATTTAAGGCAATTGACTGGTCGAGCAAAGAAGCCGAACTTAAAAGCGGACGTATTGATGTTTTATGGAATGGTTTGGATATTACCGATAAGCGTAAAGAAAACATTTTATTCAGTGATCCATATATGGATAACAAACAGCTTATTTTCATTCCAGTGGGGTCGGTTATTAAGGGCGATGCTGATTTAAAGGGCAAAGTTGTTGGTACACAAAGCGGCAGTTCTGCCGAAGAATATATCGATGGTAATGATACTTTTAAATCCAGTATGAAAGAAGTGAAAAAATATTCCGATTATATTTCAGCTTTCATGGATTTGGAAAATGGTCGTCTAGAAGCGATTATTGCTGATGAAATTACCGGCCGTTATTATATGAGTAAACACCCAGATAAGTTTATTGCTTTAGAAGCACCCGTTGGACCGGTTAGTTCATTTGGTATTGGTTTCCGTAAAGACGATCAGGCACTTCGCGATGAAGTACAAAAAGTAATGGATGACATGAAAACTGATGGAACAAGCGGAAAAATATCGGAAAAATGGTTTGGTAAAAATATTATAAAATAAACGTATGTTTCTATGAAGGATAAGGCTGAGGGTGAAAAATCGGTCTTATCCTTTGTTGTGATCACAAATAGAATGTATATAATATTGAGTTTTTATAAATGTATTGCAGAATACAGGTGTACTTGCTACACTAATATAATGAGTTTCGTGTATTTTTAGTAAGAGCAGGTTTAGGAGAGGGATTTATGGAGAAAATTATAGGAATGGTTATGCCGATGTTAGATGGCAGCGGTATAACGTTACAGATCTTTTTTATTACGCTGGCACTATCACTGCCATTGGGGCTTTTGGTAGCATTGGCACGCATATCTGGGATTCGTCCTTTGAGATTTGCGATGGAGGTTTATATTTGGCTGATGCGTGGTACACCGCTTATGTTACAGCTTTTATTTGTTTATTTTGCTTTGCCAATGGTGGGGATTTTGCTGCCTGATTTAGCAGCCGCTTTATTGGCTTTTACATTAAATTATGCTGCGTATTTTGCCGAGATTTTTCGCTCGGGTATTCAATCCATTGAACGCGGTCAATATGAAGCAGCAAAGACTTTGGGAATGACGTATATACAAACCATGCGGCGCATTATTATTCCGCAGATGTTAAAACGAGTTTTACCGCCAATCAGCAATGAAACCATTAACTTGGTTAAAGATACTTCTCTTATCTATATTTTGGCAATGAATGATCTTTTGCGTGTAGCTCGGACGATTGTGCAGCGTGAATTCGATATGACACCATTTGTTATTGCTGGGGTATTTTATTTAGCGATGACATTTGTTTTAACGTGGCTGTTTAATACATTAGAAGCGCGTTATGCCAAATATGATGAGTAGGAGAGATTTACGATGAGTGATGATGTAATGATTCGTATGAATCAGATTTATAAAAAATTCAATCAGCTAGAAGTATTGAAAGGGATTGATCTTGAAGTTAAACGGGGCGAAGTTTTGGCTATTATTGGACCAAGCGGATCTGGAAAATCGACGTTGCTGCGGTGCTTAAATCGTCTGGAAACGATTGAAAAGGGCACGATTGAAGTCGAAGGTGAGTTTTTAGTTCAAGAAAAAAATAGTATTACTACCTATACGGATGCAGTAACGGCTAAAATGATCTTAGGGAAAATGGGAATGGTTTTTCAGCAGTTCAATTTATTTCCGCATATGACAGTGTTGGAAAATCTGATTGAAGCTCCAATTCTGGTTAAAAATATGAAGTCGGGAGATATTATTCCGGTAGCGGAACAGCTTTTGGCGAAAGTAGGCCTTTTGGATAAAAGAGATGTGTATCCTTCACGACTGTCAGGCGGACAAAAACAGCGTGTAGCGATTGCAAGAGCACTGACTATGAAGCCGGATATCATGCTTTTTGATGAACCTACATCAGCCCTTGATCCAGAGTTGACAGGTGAAGTATTAAAAACTATGCGTCAATTAGCCGAAGAACATATGACGATGATTGTTGTAACCCATGAAATGGCTTTTGCCAGAGAAGTTGCCAACAAAGTCATATTTATGGCAGACGGTGAGATTGTCGAACAAGGTAATCCTCAGTCGCTTTTTGCTAATCCGCAAGAACTGCGTACCAAGTCATTTTTACAAAACATGTTATAAAAAAGTCCCATCGGGGACTTTTTCTATACCCTATACCCTATACCCCATTTCTGACGATTGACATATAGAATATTTAATGCAACTTATATAGTACAATCAATAAACGTGATTATGATTCGATGCTATTTTTATCATGAACAAATGTGCAGGAAGATTATATTTTTATGGCGAATGTTCATATATATAGAATTGATAGGTTATATTTAGGAGGAAAACGTATTTATGGAGCAAGATAAGCAGCGGTTGTGTATTGATGTAGCACGCTTATATTATAAATCTGATTATAGCCAGCAGCAGATTGCTACACAGTTAGGTATTTCGCGTCCTACAGTCTCCAGACTTTTGCAGTATGCAAAAGAACAAGGGTATGTGAAGATCCAAATTGCGGATCCGATTGATGATATGAGCGATTTAGAAGAACATTTAATAGAAAAATATGGTCTGCAAGAAGTACGGATCGCTTATTCACCATTGAACGCATCGGAAGAAATAAAGAAGCAGTTGGGAGTAAAAGGTGCTGAGTATCTAAATGATATAACGAAAGATGGTGATATCATTGGAATTAGCTGGGGGACGACAATGTACAAAGTTGCCTGCCAGCTAAAAGCAAAACCATTGAAGGGTGCACAGATTGTTCAGCTTAAGGGAGGGGTGACACATTCTAAAAGCAATACCTATGCCGATGAAATCGTAGAACGCTTTGCGAATGCCTTTTCAACAATTGCCAGGTATCTGCCGCTTCCGGTTATTTTTGAATCGAAAGAAATCAAGGAAATGGTAGATCAGGATCGCCATATGAATCGAATTATGGAATTAGGCAAACAGGCTAATATTGCTATGTTTACAGTTGGTTCAGTAAAAGATGATGCGTTATTGTTTCGCTTAGGTTATATAAGTCCGGCAGATAAAATAAAAATTCAGCGAACGGGAATCGGTGACATTTGTTCACGTTTTTTTGATGCAAAAGGAACAATTTGTAATCAAGAATTGGATGACCGTACCGTTGGTATAAAATTAGAAGAACTGAGAAAAAAAGAAAGAAGTATCTTGGTTGCTGGTGGAGAACGAAAAATTGAAGGAATTAAGGCAGCATTAGCTGGTAAGTATGCGAATGTATTGATTACGGATCAATATACAGGTCGTGCCTTGCTTTGATTTTCTAAAACAGGTTGTTTATTTTAAATAGACAGCCTGTTTTTCTGCTTGAAAATTAAATATTAAAAAAATAACACCCCTATGAACATTTTCTCAAAATACTATTTACAAATGTTCATAGAGGTGTTATTCTTAAAACATGAAATGACATGTCAGATTCTAAGAATAATTAGACAATTTAATTAAAATATATGGAGGGAAAAATTATGGATTATGCCAGTATTATTGATCATACTTTATTGAAAACAAATGCACAGAAAGCAGAGCTGACGAAATTATGCCAAGAAGCCAAGCAGTATAAATTTGCTTCTGTTTGCGTTAGCCCTTTGTGGGTAAAATATGCAGCTGAACAATTGTCAGGTACAGAAGTTGCCGTTTGTACAGTTATTGGATTTCCTCAAGGTGCTACTCCAACAGCCGTGAAAATATTTGAAACCAAAAATGCAATCGAAAATGGGGCAACGGAAGTAGATATGGTTATTCCAGTTGGTTTATTAAAAAGTGGTGAAGATGCTGCGGTAGAAAATGATATTCGTAGTGTTGTGAATGCTGCGAAAGGAAAAGCATTGACAAAAGTTATCATTGAAACTTGCTTGCTTACGGATGAGGAAAAAGTAAGGGTTTGTAAACTTGCTGTTAAAGCAGGGGCTGATTTTGTTAAGACTTCGACTGGTTTTTCTACTGGTGGTGCGACAGTACATGATGTTGCTTTAATGCGCCAAGCAGTTGGTAGTCAGGTGGGGGTCAAGGCTTCTGGCGGTATTGGTTCAGAAAAAGATGCAGCTGCGATGGTTAATGCTGGGGCAACTCGTATCGGAACAAGTCATGGCATTGAAATTGTAAATGGATAATAAAAATATAGTACATACGTTAGTTTTATGTATGTACTATAAAAATATTTTAAATAATTGAAATAATCAGAAATATAGGGGGCAGTGTTATGGAAAAAATAGATAAAGCAGATTTAGTTGGTGAAATTGTGTGTGAAGAGACAAAGTCTGCTACGGGTGCTATCGAACAATATTCTGATGGCTATTTGAGCCGAACGCCAATTATGCAATTTATTTTATTATCGTGTCTTTTTCCTTTATGGGGAGCAGCTGCCAGCTTAAATGACATTTTAATTACACAATTTAAAAGTGTATTTACGTTAAGTGATTTTGCCAGTGCCTTGGTGCAAAGTGCCTTTTACGGCGGTTATTTTTTAATTTCTATTCCAGCATCTATGGTTATCCGCAAAACAACTTACAAAACAGCTATTTTAGCGGGCCTCTTATTCTATATAGTGGGTTGTTCTCTATTTTTCCCGGCATCTCATATGGCAACTTATAATATGTTTTTGCTTGCAATATTTTCTATTGCCATTGGGTTAGGCTTTTTAGAAACCGCAGCAAATACCTATAGTACGATGCTTGGTCCTCGTAAACATGCGACGCTGCGGTTGAATATTAGCCAGACATTTTATCCGATTGGCGCTATGTCAGGTATTCTTTTAGGTAAATATTTAGTCTTTCAAGATGGTGGAAGCTTAGCTTCGCAGTTAGCCCAAATGACAATCGAAGAGGCTAAAGCATTTAAGCTTGAGATGCTGCAGCATACATTAGAACCGTATCATATGATCATTTATGTATTAGCAGCGGTGTTTATATTATTTGCGATTACAAAGTTTCCAAAATGTAAAGTTGCAGCGCAAGAAAATTCAGAAGAGTCTGCTATCAAGACTCCAGGGTTTAGTGAAACGTTGTCTTATTTGGTAGGAAATCTGCATTTTAAAAAAGGCATTCTTACGCAGTTTTTATATGTTGGGATGCAAGTAGCGGTTTGGTCGTTTACGATTCGGCTTGCGCTTACGATTGATCCGAATATCAATGAACGTTTGGCAGCAAACTTTATGATTTATAGCTTTATTTGTTTCTTTGTTGGGAAATTTGTGGCAAATTTCTTAATGGCAAAGTTTTCACCAAACAAAGTATTATTCGTTTACTCCGTAATTGGTAGTCTGCTATTACTTTATATTTCGTTTGTTCCTGATATCAGTGCTGTGTATCTAGCGGTTGCTGTCAGTATTTTGTTTGGTCCTTGCTGGGCAACTATTTATGCAAAAACATTGGAATCAGTGGATGAACAATATACGGAAACTGCCGGTGCTATGATTGTAATGTCAATTATTGGTGGTGCATGTATTCCAGCAATTCAAGGGCTTGTTTCTGATTTGACAGGATCTATGCAGCTTTCCTTTATGGTTAATTTTTTCTGTTTCTTGGCAGTTGGTAAATATTTCTATGATGAAGTGAAACGTGAAAAAGTAGTATGAGAAGCAAATTTTGAGGAGGACGTATCATGAACTACAAAATAAATTTGGAACGTAGTTTTTTTTCGGAAAAACCATTTGTTATTTTAAAAAACAATGAATTTACGGTAACTCTTTTCAAGTACGAATCGAACATAGAGGGGCTTGAAATCAAGAATTCACGTGGCAAGGTAATCGTGCTTCCCTTTATGGGACAGATGATTTGGGATGTGGAATTTGATGCAGTTAATCTGAAAATGAAAAATATGTTTCGTCAGCCTAAACCAGTAGAATGTATCGTTGATACGTACGGCTGTTTTGCTTTTCATTCAGGGTTACTGGCCAATGGTTGTCCATCTCCAGAAGATACACATCCGCTGCATGGTGAAATGCCTTGTGAAACGATGGACCATGCTTGGCTGGAACTTGAAGATGATGCAGTTGTTATTGGTGGTGATGTTGAGTATGCACAAGGTTTTGGTCATCATTATATTGCCAGCCCATCCGTTCGTTTAGCAAGTAAGATGGCAAATATTCAGATCGGGATGAAAGTCAAAAATTTAGCTTCCGTTCCTATGCCGCTTCAATATATGTGTCATATGAATTATGCTTATGTAGCAGATGGTATAATTTCATCAAATTTGCCTGATATGGCTTTTAAACTGCGGGAAAGCATCCCAGCTCATGTCAAACCTACAGAATTGTGGCTGGAATATAATGAAGAAATTAAAAAAATGCAGCTAGCAGGCAAGACGTTAAGCAAACTTGATCAGCCGTATATGTATGATCCTGAAATTGTATTTATGGCTGATAAAATCGAGCAGTATGGAGATTTGGCAGAGTTTGAAATTGCCTCACCTGAAGGTTATACTTTTTTTACGAAGTTTTCAACGCAAGAATTTAAGTATGCAACGCGATGGATTTTATATAATGGCGATCAGCAGGTCGCAGCATTTGTTCTGCCAGGGACTTGTCGTCCCGAAGGCTTTACAGCCGCACAAAAAGCAAAGTCGCTGATTTTACTCGAACCTGGTGAACAGCGTGTATTTTTAGTAATAACTGGCAAGAAATAGGAGATGTATTTTTATGAAAATAGCAGTAATTGGTTCCAATATGGTTGATTTGATTTCATATATTGACAAAATGCCAGCACCAGGAGAGACCTTAGAAGCTCCAGATTTTTCAATTGGTTGTGGCGGCAAAGGGGCAAATCAAGCGGTCGCAGCAGCTACTCTTGGTGCGGATGTTCTTATGCTGACGAAAGTCGGTGATGATATGTTTGGTGACAATACGATTCAAAATTTTAAAAAATATAAAGTGGATACGACGTTTGTGGAAAAAGTTTCACATATGTCTAGTGGTGTAGCACCAATTTTTGTTGATAAATCTTCACAAAATAGTATTCTTATTATAAAAGGTGCTAATAAATGTTTGCTGCCAGCAGATATAGATAAGGCAGCAGATTCATTGAAAGAGTGTTCTTTATTTGTTTTGCAGTTAGAAATCAATTTGGAAACAGTATATTATGCGATTCAATTCGCGAATACCCATCAGATTCCGGTCCTTTTAAATCCGGCACCAGCGACAAAAGATCTAGATATTGCCATGGCTTGTAAATGCGATTTTTTTGTACCAAATGAAACGGAATTGGCTATTCTTACAGGAATGCAGGTCAAAACAGAAGCAGAAATTCAACAAGCAGCCAATGTTTTGTTAGAGCAGGGATTGAAAAATGTAATTGTTACGATGGGACAGCGTGGGGCTATGTGGCTGACGAAAGAACAGACAGAGTGTATACCTGCCTATAAAGTGAATGCAGTCGATACAACTGGAGCTGGGGATGCTTTTATTGGCTGTTTTGCTGACAATTATGTAAAGACTAAAGATGTAATGGAATCTATCCGAAAAGCGAGTGCTTTTTCGGCACTTAGTGTTATGAAACGTGGTACTCAAATTTCTTATCCAACGCGTAAAGAGATGGAAGAGTTTTGGGAATGTCACCAGTAAATTAGAGATATAAAAGAATGCCGTTGTGGAGTCATTGCTCTATGACGGCATTCTTTTTTAGATCGATTTTCGCTCATTATTTGCTTGGGACTTGCATTTTTTTTCTGCAGCGGTGATAATAATATAAAGAAATATGATGCGATACCTGAAATGCATGGAGGATATTATGCAAAAAAGTATATTTGTCTTTTTGAGTTTGTTGATTTTCATTGTATTCCCGGTGATCGGTCAGGCGGCGAGTTTTGGTGATCGAGTGAATACGATGTCGAAAATTGAACAAATTCGTATCAGTACGGCGGATGAAAAAGTTCGCATTGTCTTAGATGCATCAAAGCCGGTTTCTTATAAAACATTTGTTCTTTCAAATCCAAATCGGGTGGCGATTGACATTAAAGGAGCCTGGCTTAGTCCCGATATTATCAAAGAAACACTGGTTGATAGTTCCTGTGTGGGGAAAATTCGGGTGCGACAGTTTGATGCAGATACAGTGCGAGTTGTTATTGAGACAAACGTTAGCCAAAATGGCTATGAGATTTTTTCTCTACCAGCAAATGCAAATACATCTATTTATCGAATTGTGTTTGATTTTGGTGATGGGCAGAAAAATTTACCCGCAGTGGTCGAAGAATCTCCATCAACACCGATAGTTCCAACGGTAGCGATACCCAATAGTGTCCAACCACCGATAATACCTATACCCAATGCAATGAAGGGAATAAGAGGCAAGACGATTGTTATTGACCCTGGACATGGGGGCAGTGATTCGGGGGCGGTTGGTACCAAAGGTATTATGGAGAAAAATATAACTTTAGCCATTTCGAAACAGTTGCAGGGGCTACTCACGGATGCTGGAGCCAAAGTCATTATGACACGGACGAGTGATGTTGACGTGGCTCGTCCGTCGGCAGAGGCGGTGGAAGAATTGCAGGCACGAGTCGATGTAGCGAATCGGGCTAGGGCGGATCTGTTTTTGAGTATACATATGGACTCTTTTTCTAGTAGTGACGCAAAAGGAACATCAACGTATTATTACGCAAAAGGCACGCCAGCGAGCCAACGCTTGGCGAATCTTGTCAGATCCGGAATTATTGAACAGCTTGGTACGGAGGATCGTGGAACGAAAACTTGCAATTTTTATGTCGTCAAACATACAACTATGCCTGCGGCTCTGGCAGAGGTTGCTTTTGTATCAAACCCGGGGGAAGGCCAGCTGCTAAATTCTATAGATGGTGTTAAAAAAGCGGCACAGGGAATTTATAATGGAATTTGTCGTTATTTTCAATGAATCATAATTAAAAAGTATAGGATGAAGACCTTGACGATTGAGGACACTTCGTATTAGAATAAGAAAAGATATACTTTGATGAGTAAGAGCCTTATTTGTCGCAATATGCACAAATAAGGCTTTGTTTTGTAAAATTGTGAGGTATGCAGAAGATGAATGATGGTAAAATGAATGAAAGAGATCAACTCAATCAACAAATGAATCATGAATGGAAAGGGCAGCTGGAAAAGCGTCGTAAATCAATTTTGCGTCACCAGATTCCCCAAAACCGCAGGATGGTTGATGCTTTGGCAACGATGACGAAGGCTGAACTCGATGATATTCGTTATAATTTATGTGTGCAGGGTATCAGTTCTTTAAAAAAAGATGAACTTACCAAAGCTTTGGCTCCTGTGATTGAAGAGTTTTCGCATAAGTGGTTTGTTACGATTGGAATCGAACAATATAATATTTTGACGAATTTGAGTAAAAATTATGGACTTGCTACGAATATTGATGAAAATGATATTCGTATGGATTATATGCGCTGTTTAGGAATCATCTTCAATGGCGAACATGAGGGCAAACAAGCGTGGTATCTGCCGGATGAATTATTGTCTGTTTATACAAAATTGGATAATGCAGAATATAAGAAAGCAGTTTCGCTTAATGATGAAGTTTCACGATTAGCAACAGGTTATTTATTTTATTATGGTTATTTAACGTATGAGCAGCTTTATGATAAAGTTATGGCTCTTATGGATAAAGAAGATCACCTTGAATTTGTCGATTTTATGGGGGTAATGATCAATGCAGGCTGCTGGCAGGGAAATGTCATTAACGTTGAAGCAGGAATGCATTATTATACAGTTATGGATCCTGAAAAGTTGGCAAGTGAGCAGATTATGCGTAAGGATATTGATTTTGTGGAGTTGTCTTATACAGAGGTTTATGAAGCCGGTGAAATGAATTATATTGAAGCTACGGATCAATACAAAGCTTTAGCACAGTTTTTTATGACGGTACATTCCTTACCAGTTTTAGAAGCCGCCGATGTTGTTGGCGAAATTTATATTATTTTGCAAAATGGTGGAAAAATCGGTGAGATGATTGAGTATATTGAGTCCGTTATAACGATGGAAGACAAAAAGATGGCAGAGGTTCTATTAAAGCTTTTAGTGGATTTTAATAGTTCATCTCGTCAGTGGCTGTTGAAAGGACATGTTTCGAGTGAACTTGCCGTAGGGAAAAAAACCGCAGCATCTATTGTTGCCAAGCAGCTGCCGAATAATGTAGTGAAATTTGTGCCGCGCAGCTCAGTCGTAGGGAGAAATGATCTTTGTCCTTGCGGCAGTGGAAAAAAATATAAAAAGTGTTGTTTAAATAAAGAAATATAGAAATTATTCTAAACAAGGGACTGTATAAAAGCAGTCTCTTTCTTTATTCGGATTTGAACAAATTATATTTTAAGCTATTGGTATATAATGTTGTTAGAGAAAGGAAATTTATAGATTTTATGAAACAGACACATTCTTCGTTGGAAAAAATAAAGCAATTTTTTATTGTGCTGCTGCCAATTTTCATCACACAAATATCATTAATATCCACTGGCTTTTTTGATACGGTTATGGCAGGTCACGTGAGTGAACAGGATTTAGCAGGAGTAGCTGTGGGGGCAAATTTGTTTATGCCTGTATTTGGCAGTATCCTAGGAGTGATTTCGGGGTTAACCCCCGTTATTTCTCAGTTGTATGGTGCAAGAAAGAAAGAAGAAATTCCATTTGTCATTATCCAGGGGCTGTATTTATCCGTAATTATTGGGATTGTTTTGATTTTGCTGGCAGCGGCTTTTATACAGCCTATTTTTGAACTTTTGAATTTGGAACCAAGGGTTGATTATATAGCGAAAATGTATTTGACGGCGATGGCGTTTGGTGTTTGTCCTATTTTTGCTGCGGGTGTTTTTCGTAACTTCATGGATGCTTTTGGGTATACACGTTTTACGATGCTCATAACAATTTGTGCAGTACCATGTAATATTTTTATGAATTATTTATTTATGTTTGGCAAATTTGGTTTTCCGGAGCTTGGTGGAATTGGTGCAGGGGTTGGAACGGCAATTACATTTTATGTAGTCCTTGGACTTAATGTTTTGGTGGTGCGTAGACTCAGTCCATTTAAAGAATATCATATATTTTCTCAATTTTGTAAACCATCGTTGACCCAGTGGAAAAGACAATTATGTATTGGCCTGCCGATTGGCAGTGCGATGTTTTGCGAACAGAGTATTTTTGGTGCAGTCGGGATTTTTATGACGGTTTATGGTACAGGTGTTATTGCAGCGCATCAGGCGGCACTAAATTTTACAACGATGGTATATATGATTCCGCTTAGCATTAGTATGACATTGACCATTCTGGTTGGTTTTGAAATCGGTGCGAAGCGCCTTAAAGATGCCAAAAGATACAGTTATATGGGGGTGGTATTGTCGATGCTTGTGGCATCAACGCTGGCAATTGTTTTAATTCAGTTTAAGGGAGCGATTGCAATGCTTTATACAAATGATGAAGTGGTGAATCAGCTCGTACAAAGTTTTATAGTTTATGCTATTTTTTTGCAGGTTTCAGATGGAGTGAGTGCACCGATACAAGGAACGCTGCGTGGTTATAAAGATGTAAAAATCACGTTTTTCTTGGCGGTTTTATCATATTGGGTTATTGGCCTGCCCGCTGGTTATATTTTAGCAAATTATTTTTCATATGGTCCATACGGCTATTGGATGGGACTTATAATTGGAATTGCAGTGGGAGCAGTATTATTAGGCTTTAGGCTTCGTTTGGTGCAAAGAAAACTGGCTGGTTAGAATTGAAAAAAGTTTTCACTATAGTGTTTTTAGGTATTGCTAAGTGTAATTGAATCATTATACGAATGGCAAATAAAAAACAATAGACCTGCTTAAAAGAATGTAAGTACGTCTACACGAGATGGTGATTGACTTATATTTTTCTTTGCAAGTCAACGGACTATATATTGTAACAATATGTAGTTTTTTTTTTAGATTGATAAAAAATTCACTTGACAAATGAACGTGAAAGTAGTAACTTAATATATGTGAAATGAATCACTTAAACAGTCTTGAAAAAAGAAATAATGGGAAAATGATAGTATATTTTTATAATGAAAAGTTTTTTTAATTTATCGAAAATTTAGTTAAATTCAAGACTTATATAATATTAGAGGTGAAAGTTATACTTAGAGGCAATTTGATTGGTCTAAGTTTAGATAGAAACGTGAATTAGTTCACATATTATGGAACGTTGTGTTGATGTATTATAAGGTACATCCAGGGGAGAGGAAGAGTTAAGATGAAAAATGTAAAGAGTGAAAAAAGACCTCATGTAGTTGTTATTGGAGCAGGATTTGGTGGTGTTAAGGTAGCTAAATCTTTTACGAATAAGAATGTGGATGTTACTTTAATTGACCGCAATAATTATCATTTATTTCAGCCGCTTTTATATCAAGTATCTACAGCGGTATTAGCCGAAGCAGAAATCGCCTACCCAGTACGGGCTTTTTTTCGTAAAAATAAAAATGTAGATTTTTTCTTAGGTGCTGTTACAGATTTTGACCTTGAACAGAAAAAGGTTATTACCGATCAAGGGTCGGTAAGCTATGATTATTTGGTGGTGGCTGCAGGCGCAACAACGAATTATTTTGGCATGGAGTCCGTAGAAAAAAATTCTTTTGCAATGAAAACATTAGATGAATCGGTTGTAATTCGAAATCATATTTTACAATTATTTGAAAGAGCCGATAAAGAAACCGATGCGGCAAAACGCAAGGCATTGTTGACTTTTGTTTGTGTAGGTGGCGGTCCGACCGGTGTTGAAGAATCTGGAGCCCTTTCAGAACTCATTTATTCTGTGCTCAAGCAGGAATATCATAAACTTGATTTTTCGGATGTTGATATTAAATTAATTGAAGCAACGGATCGGGTGCTCCCAATGATGCCAGAAGATTTGCGTGATGAAACAGTGAACGTACTGCGCAGTAAAAAAGTAGATGTTCGTTTAAATACGCAGGTCATGGATTATGATGGTGAGAAAATCACCTTTAAAGATGGTGAAGTCGTACCGACGGAAACTGTTATTTGGGCGGCGGGCGTGAAAGCTGTTCCGGTTATGGCTAAACTAGGTGTTGCAATGGATCGTGCTGGCCGCGTAATTGTGGAAAAAACATTACAGGTGCCAAATCATCCTGAAGTTTATGCAATTGGTGATAATGCTCATTTCATGCAGGGAGAAAGACCCTTGGCAACGATTGCACCAGTAGCAACGCAGCAGGCTGTTGTTTGTGTTAATAACATTTTGAACTCGATTGAAGGGAAAGATCTCGAGTATTTTGAATATCATGATGTCGGCAGTATGGCGACAATTGGTGCTGGCGATGCTGTAATGTTTAAAGGGATTATGAAGAGCAAAGGGTTTATTGCTTGGGCTGCTTGGATGGTCGTTCATTTAATGCGTTTAGCAGGAACTCATGCGAATGTTACGGTTGTTTTGAAATGGATGTGGAATTTCTTCTCAGGGACTCGTTTGGGAAGAATTATTACAGCACATTAAACTTATATAGGGTTGGCAGAAAGAACTGTAAATTCCAAAATGGAGTGCAGTTCTTTTTTTGTGTGCATATATAAGTTGAACGATTCAGATAGTGTATAATGAAGGAAATGAACGTATCAAAAATTTTGAATGTAAGGGAGTTGCAAAGGTATATGATGTTTCGGTTCTTTGCAAAATGTAATCAAATGAGAAAAATCAATATTCCCTGGTGGTTGATTTTGAGCTTGGTTTTATTTTTTTCCTGTAATTTAGCCGAGGGAGCAGAGTCTGAGACGGTGGAAGCTTTGCATTTAACGTGGAGTCAGGATCCGATGACTACACAGACGATTACATGGCAGACAGGAACTGTGGATGACAAGCAATTTTTAGAATATAAAGATGTTTTAGAAACAGCCAGTATGCTGCATAAAGTGCGGGGGACAGTGGATCCTTTTTATACAGATGAGGGCTTGTATTATATCCATAGTGTAACGCTGGACAATCTCATTCCGGGTCATAAATATGTTTATCATATAGGTGATGGTGATAATTGGAATAAAGAAGGCAGCTTCCAAACAGAAACTGCTATGACGAATGTTTTTACTTTTTTATTATTTGGTGATTCACAAAGCAGTGATTATAATGAATGGAGCAAAACATTTGGACAGGCAGTATTGCAAACATCGGATGCTAAATTTTTTATCAATGTAGGTGATTTAGTCGATAATGGTCAACAATATGCACAGTGGAAGTCGTGGTTTGCTGCGATTTCAGGATATTCAAATCAAATTCCTGTCGTTCCGGTTGTAGGGAATCATGAAACATATACACTGATTCCTGAAAAAAATTTTTCTTTACCAATTTATTTTACGCAGCAATTCAAGGTCGGGCAAAATGGGCCGGAAGGATTAAAGGGACAAGTCTATTCTTTTGATTATGGGAATGCACATTTTGTCATATTAGATAGCCAAATCGGTGAAGAACGTAAGTTTTTACCAGATTCATTAGAACGACAGCAGGCTTGGCTGGCTAAAGATTTGGCTGCAACAGATAAGTTGTGGAAATTTGTTTTTATTCATCGCCCGGCATATCACAATCGCCAGGCAGAGTCACTGCCTGATCCGAAAACGGTAGCCTTTGTACCAATTTTTGATCAGTATGGTGTAGATGTCGTTTTTTCCGGTCATGATCATGTGAATAAACATACACTGGGATTAAAAGCTGGTATGGTACAAGCTCCTGGAACGGTTTATATGACAGCTGGACGCAGTGGGACAAAATCTTATAATACGATGGAGGCAAAAGATTGGGATGCTGTTTATCTGGACCCGGCACAGCCGACTTTCAATGTAGTAAAAGTTAATGGCAATACGTTTACTGTGAACGTGTATCAACAAGATGGAACGTTGATTGATAGCTGGAATTTGGTAAAATAAAACTAAAACTTTTTGGCTGGGTTTAGCAAGACTTATGTTTTCAGGCAGGATATTAATACACTCTTGTATAATTAAGAATAAACTGTATTACTATAATTGAAAGAGGTGCAAAATGAAAAAAAGCCTATTGGCGGGTCTTATTTTATTAACCATGATATTTTATACGGCACCTGCATATGCGAATGACTTAGAAGCATATCAAACAGCAAGGGTCGAATATATTAGTGCCTGGGTAGCTTTAGGAACGTATAATGATCGTATCGGACGAATCGTTCAGAGTGAATTGAGTGATGCCGGTTGGGATATGAAGGTTATCAATGAACAGTCTAGGCAGGATGTGGAAAAGGTTTTTTTTATTGAAAATAATGATTTTGAAGCGGGCAAAGAGGTTTATTTAGTTGCCGTTACTGGAACGGAATCAAAAAAAGATATTGCGATGGATTTGAATATTAATAAAGCTTTTTTTGGTGGAAATTCACCGGAATCGTTTCAGGAAGCGGCAAAAAAAACAGATTTGGTTAGTTCAGATCCGATGATTCATCGAGGGTTTCATCAATATACACAATCGATATTTTTTACGCCAGGTAAAGGCGGTAATACATTCGGTGAATATTTGGCGGAACTACTTAAGCAAAAGTCAAATCGCAAAGTTTATTTAATTGGCCATAGTCTGGGCGGGGCAGCGGTAACGATTGCTGCAGCACGGCTTCAGTCTATGGGAGTGAATCCTGCGCAAATAGCAGTCATCACATTTGGTGCGCCTGCCATTGGAAATCAAGCTTTTGCTGACCTTTATGGAAAATCAATTTCACTAGATCGTATTGTTATAAAAGGTGATCCGGTGAAAAGTTCTTTACAAGGTCTGGCGGGTGGTTACACTCAATTTGGTGAGGCGAAAATATGGCAGGAAAATCGAAATTCAGATAAGTTCAAACATGCTATGGTAGTTTATCTTGATGCAGCTTTACGCAATTTTTATGATAAAAAAGAAGCGGCACAGCAAGCGGGATTTGATGTGGAAGCTCAGCCAACACAAAAAACATCAAAATCAAAGGCTTATATTGCACCGCTTTCTATGACTTTAGATGATTATGTTTTAGGGGATAGACATTATATGGAAGAGTCAGTGAAAGACGTTTTTCGGCATCGGCTGCCGGGATGTGTCTTTGGTCTGGGAAAACGCGGATCGTTTGAAGAAGAAATTGTAAAAGCCGCCGCTGCGGGGTGTGATCGTATTGTATTTGCAGCTGTTAGTGTGAAACAGCTGCAAAAAGAACATTATACTTTTCATGTGAACCTGCAAGAAGATGTTTATTCAGTTGACGGAAATTTACAAGGAAGCTTTATATGTTCAACGAATACAAGCGATTTTACACCGATTCAAGCAACGCTTCATAATTTAACAAGTATAAAAACAGACTTTGAACATAGTATGGATACCAAAAAAGTGAAGCTTGAAAGTAGATAAAAAATGTGAGGATTGATCCTGGTGAAACGAATTGATAAGATTTATGAATATATTAAACAGAAATCGAGTGTTTATACCTTAGAAAATCTTAAGGGACGAATTGGTGTAGATGCAACAGAAATTGCCGATGAACTGGGAATATTGAGGAATAATGTCAGCATGGAACTCAATGCACTGCATCGGCAGGACAAAATCATTAAAATTATTGGACGTCCCGTACTATATTTTGATAAACAGACGGTAGAATCACTTTGTGGGGCTGTAATTGAGGGGCCTTGCCAATTTAATACAATTGAAGAGTGTGTAAAAATGACTGGTGTCAAAGGGCAAGGTCCCTTTGACCGTTTGATTGGCGCGGATCGGAGTCTGAAAAAACAAGTCGAGCAAGCCAAGGCGGCTATTTTATATCCGCCGGATGGCTTGCATACACTTATTGTTGGTCAGACGGGGGTAGGTAAAACATTATTTGCGCATATGATGTATGAATATGGGAAAACGATGAATCGGTTCCCCACAGGTGGCCCATTTATTACGTTTAATTGTGCTGATTATTATAATAACCCGCAGCTTTTGATTTCACATATATTCGGACATATTAAAGGAGCTTTTACTGGTGCTGATACAGCAAAAGAAGGCTTGGTGGAAGCTGCTGATAAAGGTGTTTTATTTTTAGATGAAATTCATCGTTTGCCGCCGGAAGGGCAGGAAATGATTTTCTACTTTATAGACACAGGAACCTTTAACCGGCTAGGGGAAACTACGCGGGAACGAAAGGCCAAGGTACTGTTAATTGGTGCTACGACCGAAGATCCGAATTCCGCCCTTACGAAGACTTTTGTGCGGCGTATTCCGAATATCATTACCATTCGTCCGCTGATGGAACGTTCTTTGGAAGAAAAAGTCGATATTATTAAATTGTTGTTGACGGACGAAGTTCAGCGAATTAATAAACCAGTAAAGATTAGTGTGGAATCAATTAAAGCCCTTCTTGGTAGTATTAGTAATGGCAATGTTGGTCAGCTTAAATCGAATATCAAATTACTTTGTGCCAAAGCTTTTTTAAATGGGATCGACAATCCAAACTATATTGAGATTGATTTCAAGATGCTGCCACCCAAAATAAAAAATGGACTCTTAACGCTCAGTGCCAATCGTAAAGATCTTGCAGAACTAAGTAAATATATTAATGAACCACTGCTGCTTACACCGCCAGGGGAGAAAGTTATTCTGGGAACGGAAGATTTGGAGAAAGAACCATTTAATCTGTATCAAATAGTGGAGGATAAAGTGGATCTTTTGAAAGGTGAAGGCATTAGTGATGACTTAATCAAGCAAATTGTGGCAACCGATGTGAATGTGTATATCAAATCTTTCTATAATAAACAGGATGTACATATGTCAACGAGAGAACGTCTGCTTAAGATTGTCGATAAGACGCTGGTTGATTTTACGGAAGAAATCAGCCTTCTAGTGCAAAATAGGATGAATCGTGGGTTTAAAGATCGGTTCTTATATGCCTTCAGCCTTCATTTAAGTGCTTTTTTAAAACGAGTTAAATCTAAAGATGATTTGGCCTACAGTGAAATAGAAGGTGCTATTCCACGTGATTCGCTGGCATTTCAAGTAGCTGTGGAGATCAAAGAGAAAATTGAAGAACATTATCATATTGAAGTACCCAGGGCGGAGATAGAATATTTTGCTCTTCTGTTAGAGTCGGTGGAAGATGAGGACAAAGAAGAAAAAGTAATTATTATGGTTGCGACTCATGGAAAAAGTACAGCCACATCCATGGTGGAAGTGGCACAGAAACTTTTTAGTACGAATGATCCGAATCTGATTGCGATTGATATGCCGCTAGAGGTAAAACCACAGGAAACTTTGGAGAAAATGATCTCAAGGCTGCAGGAAATGAATTATCAACAGGGTGTATTAGTATTGGCAGATATGGGTTCACTATGTAATCTCGGTTCTATGATTATGGAACGCCTTAAAGTACAAGTCAAGACGATTGATATGGTATCTACTCCACTTATATTGGAAGCGATGCGTAAAGCTGATATTGTAGGAATGGATTTAAGCAGTATTTATGAGTCGTTATTGAATTTTAAAGGGTATGAGGTAGTAGAGTTTAATCGGAATAAAGATGAGGGTGGACGCGAGGTGATTGTAACAATTTGTACATCTGGTGCCGGGGCTGCTGTTAAGTTGAAAGAGATGATAGAAGAAATACTCTTACATATAGTAGACCGCAAGGTTGAGGTGATTCCGGTGGGGATAAAAAACTTGGATCATGTCATTCGCGAACTTGCTATTAACTATAAAATCGTTGCTGCTATCGGTATGATCAAACCAAATTATAATATACCATTTATTCCTTTGGAAAAATTAATTGAAGGTGATGGTGAAACGATTTTACGTCGCTTACTAAAAAGCAATGTTAAATTTGTGGAAAAAGAAAAGAAGAATGTTGTGGTACAGAAACTTTGTGAAGAAAGTTTGCAAAAATTCTTAACGTATTTAAATCCAATTAAGGTAATGAGTGTATTACTTGAATTTGACAGTGTATTGGAAAAGAAAATGGGTAAGAAGTTTAGCAATCCAATTAAAATCCGTCTTATTGTCCATTGTGGTTGTGCATTGGAACGGATGGTAATCCATAATGGACTTGTTTATACCGGAAATCGGCAAAATGTTGATACACAAAAGTTTAATTGTATCACAGAAGCCGCTAGCGTATTTGAAAGAAGCTTAAAAATCAAGCTTACAGAGGATGAAATATATTATATGACAGATATGATATAGTATTAAAAATACACTATTTTGGCTAAAAATCGAAGTAGTGTATTTTTTTATAAATGGAAAGAGTGTATCTAATAAAAAAATATAGAGTATTTTTTACGCCAGTAGAGTATTATATACTAAAAAATAAAAGCAAAAGCAAGCATAATCAATCACTTTCGTTTTGATACACAATGTTGGCACGGGGCTTGCATTATATATTGGCGTGGAGAAAAAAGTGTTTTAGCATTTATATATTTTATTCACCAATAACGGAACTTATATTGAGGAGGGTTCACATGCTAGCAATTTTAGTAGGGACACATGGTAATTTTGCAACAGAACTTGTTAAAACTTGCGAAATGATTTGCGGTGCGACAACCAATGTTCGAGCAATTACTTTAGTACCGGGAGAAAGTCCGGATGATGTAGTAAAAAAATATGAAACTGCAATCGCTGAAATGGATACAGAAGAAGGGGTAATCTTCTTAAATGATTTATTTGGCGGTAGTCCATATAATGCAGCTTGTCGGCTTGTAATCAACAATGAAAAATATGGTATTGTTACAGGTGTTAGTCTGCCAATGCTTATTGAACTGGTTGGTATACAGCTTACGGATGAGCATTTAGACATTAAAGAAGTTATGGATAAAGCAGTGGAAGCTGGAAAAGCCGGCGCACAGACATTTCATGCCAGTGCAATCAAAGAAGATGAGGAGGATGATTTATAATGAATATCGTATTAGCAAGAATTGATGACCGTTTAATCCATGGTCAGGTTGCAACTGTTTGGGCTAAACGAACTGAATGTGAACGTATTATCGTCTGTGATGATGATGTAGCGGCAGATTCGATTCGTGCTACCTTATTAAAACAAGTAGCACCACCGGGCGTTAAATCGAGTGTAGTAGATATTGAAAAAGCGATTCGTGTTTATAATAATCCTAAATACGAAGCGGTGAAATGTTTGCTTCTATTTACCAATCCAACCAGTGTACTGCAAATGGTTGAAGGCGGTGTTGATATCAAAACAATCAATATCGGCGGGATGAGTTTCAAAGAAGGCAAACGTCAGATTACGGGTGCTGTTTCTGTCAATGATCAGGATGTTGAATCCTTTAAAAAATTAAATGAAAAAGGGATTGAACTTGAAATCAGAAAAGTAGATACAGATAAAAAGGTAATGCTGATGGATGTTTTAAAATAATAAAATGCATTCGTTTCATGATTAGGCAAGTTTTCTCAAAATGGTTTCACAAAAAATATATATCATAAAATGGAGGGAAACATAATGGATCTTAGTAGTATGCAAATTATTGCGATCTTCATTGTATCTTGTGTGGCTGGTATGGGTAGTGTTTTGGATGAATTTCAAACACATAGACCTTTGATCGCCTGCACAGTTACAGGCCTTATTCTTGGAGATATGACAACAGGTATTATTATTGGTGGTACACTTGAAATGATCGCTTTGGGCTGGATGAATATCGGTGCCGCGATGGCTCCGGATGCAGCACTTGCTTCGGTTATTTCAACCATTCTGGTAGTTGCAGGTCATCAGAGTGTTGGTGCCGGGATAGCAATTGCTATGCCGCTTGCAGCAGCAGGTCAGGTTCTGACAATTATCTGCCGGACACTTACCGTGTTTTTTCAGCATAAAGCGGATAGTTATGGTGAACAGGGGAATTTAAGAGGAATTGATATTTGCCATCTTGGCGCTCTCGGTATTCAGGCACTTCGTGTGGCTATTCCTTCTACACTTGTTGCTATGTATATTGGCACTGGAGTTGTACAGGATTTGCTTGCGGCAATTCCACAAGTTATCACTGGCGGGCTTCAGGTAGCCGGCGGATTTATCGTAGTAGTTGGGTACGCAATGGTTATTAATATGATGGGCGTATCTTATTTGATGCCTTTCTTCTTCTTGGGTTTCGTATTCGCAGCCTTCACAAACTTCAACCTGGTAGCATTTGGTGTAATTGGTCTTGTAATCGCTATTGTATACATCCAATTAAATCCTAAATATCAGGTAATGGCAGCAGCTTCGGCAGCTGGTGGATCCAGTGATTCAGATGACGATTTGGACGATTAATTTAAGAAGAATTTAAGGGAGGAAGATTAATAATGAAAAAGCTTACGAAAAGTGATTTTTTCTGGGCGTTTGTCCGTTCCAATTTTGCACAGGGTTCTTGGAACATGGAAAGAATGCAGGCTTTAGGATATTGCTTTGGGATGGTGCCAATTCTTAAAAGACTGTATGAAGGTGATGAACTTAAACAGGCAATTAAAAGACATCTTGAATTTTATAATACACAGCCGTTTGTAACTGCACCAATCATTGGCATTACCGCTGCAATGGAAGAACAAAGAGCCAATGGTAAAGACATTCCAGATGGTGTTATCAACGGTATTAAAGTTGGTATGATGGGACCTTTAGCTGGTGTTGGTGATCCTATATTCTGGGGTACTTTAAGACCAATTACCGCGGCTCTTGGTGCATCTTTGGCACTTACTGGCAGTGTTGGTGGACCAATTCTGTTTTTTGTCTTATTTAATGCAGTTCGCTTAGCAGTTAGATGGTATGGTATTAAATATGGCTATACAAAAGGTACAGATGTGGTACAAGATGTTGCCGGCAATAAATTGCAGAAACTTACAGAAGGTGCTTCGATCTTAGGTTTGTTTGTAATGGGTGCTTTGGTTAATAAATGGACATCGGTAAATGTTCCTCTAGTTGTATCGCAGATTACGATGCAGGATGGAAAAGTAGTTACGACTACGGTTCAAACGATTTTAGATCAGTTAATGCCAGGTTTGATTCCATTGATTTTAACTTTCATCTGCATGAGATTGATGAAAAATAAAGTAAATGCAATTTGGATTATCTTCGGCTTATTTGCTGTTGGTATCATTGGTTATGGGTTAGGTATTTTAAAATAATCAATCCACAAAAAAGGCTATTTATAATAGCCTTTTTTGTCTATTTAAATTTAAAGATGTAAAAAAATAAATATACTTTGCACCCTAAGGGGTTTACATTTTTCACTAGAGTCTTTAAAATAAATGTAGGGGATTGTTTAATAAATTTTAAGCAAATATAAGTCAAAATAAAATATTCAATCCTTATAACTAAGTAAAAATAAGTTTTTTATTTGTAAATTGTTTCAGTTAAAATGGAAACGGACAAATATTTTTCAAAAGATAAGGAGAATTATTCTATGCTAAAATGTATTGCAGTTATGACAAGCGGCGGAGACAGTCCAGGGATGAATGCGGCAGCACGGGCCGTTGTTCGTACGGCACTTTATGAAGGTGTTGAGGTTTGGGGAATTAACAATGGGTATAAAGGTGCTATCGAAGATGATATGTATAAACTGGAATCTCGTTCCGTAGGAGATATCATTCAGAGAGGCGGTACTTTTTTGGGGACAGCGCGCAGTCCTGAATTCAAAACAGAAGAAGGCCGTAAGCAAGCCATGGCCAATTTTAAAAAACATGGGATTCAGGGTTTGGTTATTATCGGCGGTGATGGAAGCTTAACGGGCGGTGCGTTGTTGAGCAAATTGGGGATGCCGATTGTCGGTCTTCCTGGTACCATTGATAATGATGTATGGGGAACGGATTACACGATTGGTGCTGATACAGCTGCCAATACGATTGTGGATGCCATCAATAAACTTAGAGATACAGCTTCAGCACATCGTCGCATTATCCTTATTGAAGTTATGGGACGTAAATCTGGCTGGCTCGCAATGACAACTGGGATTGCCGGTGGGGCAGAATATGTTCTGGTTCCAGAAGTAAAATATAATATTGATGATATGTGCCAGGAACTTAAGGAAGCTTATGATCGTGGTAAACGTTACAGCATCGTTGTTGTTGCTGAAGGCGCTGGCAGTGCTATTGAAATTGGGAAAGAAGTTGGCGAAAAGACAGGCATTGATACAAGAGTGTCGGTTTTAGGACATATCCAGCGCGGTGGATCACCAAGTGTTGAAGACCGCATTAAAGCAAGCATGCTCGGTGAAAAAGCTGCTTTGGCATTAATTTCTGGGTTATCAAATGTAGTATTTGGTTTTGATGCAGGGAAAGTGGTTAGTATTGATCTCAACGATGCGGTACATAATCAAAAGACCCTGGATCCGGAATTGATTCGTTTAGCTCGTGTATTAGCATAAAAGAAAAAGAAAGCCCCCGCTGCGTAAAACGCAGCGGGGGCTTTCTTGTAGTAGGAGTTTTGGTTGAGTTTTTATAGTTCGTATTTAAAATACGGAACCATCATAGTGAAGTGTAGCAAAATAATCATCCAGTGTTTCGGCCCGGCGAATCAGTTCTACATCACCGTTTTCTTTCCATAAGAGTTCAGCCGAACGAAGTTTTCCATTATAATTAAATCCCATAGCATGGCCATGGGCACCAGCATCATGAATCACAATACGATCGCCGATGTCAATGGCTGGCAATTGACGGTCAATTGCAAATTTATCATTATTTTCACAAAGTGAACCTGTAATATCATAAGTATGGTCTAAAGGAGCGTTTTCTTTGCCAACTACGGTAATATGATGATAAGCACCGTAGAGTGCCGGACGCATCAGATTCGCCATACAAGAATCAAGCCCCATATAGTTCTTGTAGGTTTTCTTTTCATGAAGTGCTGTAGAAACAAGATACCCATAAGGTCCTGTAATGGCACGACCAAGTTCCATGGCAATGGCCAGGTCCAAACCTGCCGGGCGGATGATTTTGTCGTATGCTGTATGAATGCCAGCACCAATATATTCTAAATCAATAGCAGTTTCTTCTGGGCGGTAGGGAATTCCAACACCGCCGCCTAAATTTACAAATTCCAGATTAATGGCAAGCTTTTCTTTAATTTCAACAGCGAGGTTGAACATAAGCTCCGCTGTTGCAATAAAGGAATTGGGGTTTAATTCATTCGAAATAACCATAGTGTGCAGACCAAAACGTTTTATGCCTTTATCTTTGCAGATTTGGTAGGCTTCAAACAATTGATTTTTTGTCAAACCATATTTCGCTTCTTCAGGTTTACCAATAATGTCATTTCCTTCAATTAATGATCCAGGGTTGTAACGGAAGGATAATACTTCTGGAAACCCGGCATTTTTTTCTAAATATTCAATATGGGTAATATCATCAAGATTGATAATTGCACCCAAAGAGATTGCTTTTTGAAATTCATCCGCTGGTGTATCATTGGATGTGAGCATGATTTTTTCACCGTTGATTCCGGCTTTATCGGATAAGATTAGTTCCGCTAGGGAACTGCAATCAGCACCAGCGCCTTCTTCAGCAAGAATTTGCAATAAACGCGGATTCGGTGCTGCCTTTACGGCATAATGTTCACGAAAAGAAGGTGCCCAGGAAAAAGCTTTGAATAAGCGGCGCATATTGAGGCGAATAGCCTTTTCATCATAAATATGAAAAGGTGTTGGATATTTTTGAATAATTTTTTCAAGTTGAGATTGTGAAATTGGGAAGATTTTTTCAGCCATAAATTAATAATACCTCCAATTGATTTTACATACTTATCGGAAACAAAAAAGCGATTCGAAAGAAAGCTTCTCGCAAATCGCTACGTATTTATAGCATGCAAGATAGCACTCCATACGTTTGTATGACAGTCTGGTGTTTATTCAACCCAAGACCAATAATTCTCCTTTACCATTCGAAAATTATTTCGGCGATAATCCCTTTTCCTATACATCAACGTTGGTAACTCTGCATAGGTACTATTGATTTATCGCACCTCTATCTGTAAATATGTAAATATTATATTGGTATGTATTATAACAATATTCAAGATAAGTGTCAATTGAAAATTAGAATCAATCTTCATTGTGAAAAATATGTACGTTTTTTTTGCTTCATAGCGGATCTTTTTCGACTTCTTAATTGAAGAAACATTGATTTTTAACGAAATAATTAGGGTTAGGCGTTTTTTTGTGATAAAATAAAAGTAATATTTATTGTTATAAGGAGAAAATTTTTATGTGGATGAGAATTTGGCGCTGGGTACAAATGTTTCGTGAAGATTTGTTGGTTTTATTTATTGCAGTGCGAAATCCGGCAACTTCAAGAAGCATAAAAGTTTTATTTTTATTGGCAGTTGGCTATTTGATTAGTCCGATTGATTTTATTCCTGATACAATACCTGTAGTAGGGCTTATGGATGATATAGTTATTGTTCCAGCCTTGCTTTATTTTATTATGAGAATACTTCCACCTGGTGTGCGGCACGATAGTGAAATGAAGGCGCAGCGCTTAGGACGGAAGTTACCCTATATTTTTTTTGCTTTGGCTGTTTTTCTGGTGACTTGGATGGTATTTATTTTCTGGGTCATATATTCATTGCTAATGAAACAATAGGGGATTTTGATGAGGTGTAAATTTAGTGAGATTATATATTGCCGAAAAACCGAGCATGGGAGCTGAGATTGCAAAGTGCCTTACTGGTCCAATTGCAAGGCATGACGGGTACCTTGTTACGAAAGACGGCGTGGTTACGTGGGGGTTCGGCCATATTTTACGACAGGCCGAACCAGATGAATATGATGCGAAATATAAAATGTGGAAAACGGAAGATTTACCGATTATTCCGCAAAAATGGAAATTATTGATTGATAAATCATGTGAAAAACAGTTTTACATTATTAAAAACCTGATTGACAAAGCGGATGAAATCATTCATGCTGGAGATCCGGATCGTGAAGGGCAGCTTTTGATTGATGAAGTTTTGGATTATGTAGAAAATAATAAGCCTGTTAAGCGCATTTTGCTGAATGCGCTTGATGAAAAAAGTATCAAAAAAGCGAATGCAACGCTGCGCGATAATCGTGATTTTTTCAATCTCAAACAATCCGCGTTGGCAAGAGCGAGAGCGGATTGGTTGATTGGTATGAATTTGTCACGCGCTTATACTTTAGCGGCACGACGGGCTGGACATAAAGTGGTTTTGCCGATTGGAAGGGTGAAAACACCAACACTGGCTTTAGTAGTTCGACGGGAACGTGAACTAAAGGCATTTGTTCCTGTGGATTATTTTACAATAAAAGCAGAGTTCTCCCATGAAAATGGAAACTTTTCAGCTGTGTGGAAACCGAATGATGAGCAGGCTGGACTTGATGCAGAAGGACGCTTATTGGATGAGAAAGTCGCGCAAAAACTCGTGGAGGATTTTGCGCAGCCGGAAACAATTGGACAGGTTTCACTGTATCAAACAACCGAAAAAAAAGAAGCACAACGTTTACCGTTCTCTCTTTCGTCACTGCAAGTGCTGGCAGGAAAACGCTTTGGTTATGAACCCCAGCTTGTCTTAGATACAGCGCAGAAACTTTATGAAAAAAAGATGACGACATATCCTCGTTCCGACTGTGATTATTTGCCGCAAAATCAGTTGAGTGATGCGAAAATTATTTTGGCTAATTTAGCTCAGATCGATGATTCTGCTTTAGCGCAGTGGGCTAAAGGTACGGATCTGAAAATCAAGAGTCGTGCTTGGAATGATAAAAAAATATCAGCCCATCATGCGATTATACCAACCCAAGTAAAGGTTAAATTGGCTTCTTTAAGTGAAACGGAACGAAATTTGTATTTTCTCATTGCACAAGTTTATATTGCACAGTTTTTTCCGTTGCATGTTTATGATCAGACAAGAGTTGAGGTTCTATATAAAAAAGAAATTTTTGCTGTCAGCGGGCGTGTCATCAAACAAGTGGGGTGGAAAACCTTGTATTCTTCGATGGTAGAAGATGATGATAAAAGCGAGGATGCTGTTTCAGCCCTACCAGCTATGCAAAAAAAAGACGTGGTAGAATATATTGATGCTAAAATCGATAATCGAGCCACGAAACCACCAGTACGCTTTACAGCGGCGACTTTATTGGCTGGTATGAAGGAAATCCATAAATATGTGAAAGATCAAGAAGCAAAGAAAAAACTTAAAGATGTTTATGGTATTGGTACCGAGGCAACAAGAGCTACGATTATTGATGATTTAATCAAACGTGGTTTTTTAAACTCAGAGGGCAAAAAAAAATATTTGTTTCCCACGGCTGCTGCTTATCTTTTGGTTGATGCTTTACCAGATGAAATGACCTACCCCGATTCAACGGCAATTTGGGAGGACCATTTACATTCGATGGCGGATGGTGATGGCGAATTAAATGACTTTTTAACGGCACAGATTGAGTTTACAAAATTGCTTTGCTTAAAGGCAAATGATATTCATTTGCCCATAAAAGGAGAGCATCCTTGTCCGCGTTGTAAAAAAGGAGTACTGATACAGCGTACGGGGAAAAATGGTTCTTTTTGGGGCTGTTCAAATTATCCAAGCTGCCATATGAGCTGTGATGACGAAAATGGGAAACCAAAACTCGTTCGGCAGAGTTATAGTGTGAATTCGAATAATTCAACAGTTGGTTTGCCGTCTATGTTATCCGCGCAGGCGATGATTGCACAGATGAAGAATGAACCGGGAAAAAGAGGAAAATCAGCCAACGTGCTAGAACATATGGAAAAATCCGCACCAGTCAGCTCTGTGCATTGTCCTAGCTGTCAAACGGGAAATTTGCGGCGTATGAATGGGCGCAATGGATTTTTTTGGGGATGTAATCAGTATCCTCGCTGTACCGCTACTTTTGATGATGAAAATGGGAAACCGAAGCTTAATACGTAACAGATAAAAGAAGATACTTATATATAAGGGGGATCATTCATATGAGTGAAAAATTTTTGGCGTTGGGATTACAACCTGATTTAGTTAAGGCATTAGATGAAATGAATTTTCTGCAGCCGACACCAATTCAAGAACAAACGATTCCAGCTGCATTAAAAGGTGATAATATTGTGGGGCGCTCAGCTACAGGCACTGGTAAAACCTTAGCTTACTTATTACCAATTCTGCAAAAAATCGATCTGGAATCTTCCGCCGTGCAGGCGGTTATTTTGGCACCAACCTATGAACTTGCTATGCAAATTTCTCATCAGGTTCAGTTGGTGGTTCAGAAAGCGGAAATGAAGATTACATCTTTATCTTTGATTGGTGGTGCGAATGTTACCAGACAAATTGAAAAACTGAAAAAAAAGCCACAAATTGTTATTGGGTCAGCGGGACGTATTAATGAGCTGCAAAGAAAAGGAAAACTGAAAATGCAGCAAGTTAAGTTTTTGGTTTTGGATGAAGTGGATCGTTTGCTGGATGATCAAAATCAAGAGTCAATTGAGCAGGTTTTGAAATGTATCGGAAAAGATTGCCAGCATTTTCTTTTTTCAGCAACGATTGCTGCTAAAACAATGAAACGGGCAAGTTTTGTTCTAAATCCAACGATCGTAAAATTAGGCGATGATTTGATTTTGCAGCCACAGATTGAAAATTTCTATTTTATTACAACATTTCGTGATAAAATAGAAGTATTACGTAAATTAACGAAACTTTTCCCAGTGAAGCGCGGTTTGGTTTTTGTTAATAAAATGTATGATCTTGGGAAAACTATGGAAAATCTAACATATAATGATATTAAAGTTGCTGCTCTTACGGGAGATGCTGATAAATTATCTCGTAAAAAGGCAATTGACGATTTTACAAAGGGCAAAGTCACATTGCTGCTAGCAACAGATTTAGCGGCAAGAGGTCTGGATATACCGGATATTGATTATGTTATTAATTTAGATATACCGGAAAATGAGGGGATTTATCTGCATCGGGCTGGTAGAACCGGTAGAGCAGGGGCCACTGGCATTGCAGTGTCACTTGTGGATTCGAAAGAAGTTACTCATTTTGTAGAAATTGGTAAAAAACTAAATTTACAATTTGTGCCAAAAAAAATGCTGAATGGAAAAATTGTTGATTTTATGGTGAAACCAAAACATTGGAAATAAAGTATGAGAGAATTTTTAGGAGGTGAACCTATTACTCCCTAGCTATTTTAGGGAGCGAATAGGACGTGGTTGGATTTTTTGACGGCTGTATTTAATTTGGCAATTGTTTTCTTTTTGGTGTTTTTGAACGGATTTTTTGTGGCAGCAGAGTTTGCTATTGTAAAGGTGCGTTCTTCCAAAATTGAAATGTTGATACAAGAAGGAAATACAAAGGCAAAATATGCAAAAGAACTGGTCGATCATTTAGATGCATCCCTTTCAGTGACGCAGCTTGGTATAACGCTGGCCTCACTTGGCCTTGGCTGGGTAGGTGAACCAGCAGTGGCAGTAATTATTAATCCACTGCTTGTATTTATCGGAATTCCGGCTGAAGTTGGGCACACAGTAGCGTTTGTGATAGCCTTTTCTTTTATTACAGCGTTACATATTGTTTTAGGAGAGTTAGCTCCAAAATCGTTGGCCATTCAAAAAGTGGAGGCTGTTGTTTTAGGTGTGGCCTTACCAATGATTCTGTTTCATAAAGTGATGTACCCAATCGTTTGGATGTTGAATCATGTGGCAAACTGGGTTCTGCGGAAAATCATTGGTATTGAAGTTTCGAATGCGGGTGATGCTGCCCATACTGAAGATGAAATACGTATATTAATGGAAGAAAGCCATAGGCAAGGTTATATTGATAAAACGGAACTTACTTTTGTGGATAATGTTTTTGATTTTTCGGAGCGTAATGTACGTGAAGTTATGATTCCGCGTACAGATATGATTTGTCTTTATACAGAGGATTCTTTTGAAGAAAATGTAAAAATTGCCTTGGAAGAAAAGTTAACGCGTTATCCAATCTGCGAAGAAGATAAAGATAACATTATTGGCTTTTTGCATATTAAAGACTTGCTTCGCGGACTTTATGTCGGCGAAAAACCAGAACTTCGTACATTAGTTAGACCAGCATCCGTGGTGCCGGAATCCATGTCACTTAGTAATCTTTTAAAACTCATGCAAAAGACTCGTTCGCAGCTTGCTATTGTGGTTGATGAATATGGAGGAACTGCTGGACTTGTAACGATTGAAGATATTGTTGAAGAAATTGTCGGTGAGATTCAAGATGAATTTGATGAAGATCGACCGATGATTGAACAGCGATCAAGTGATACGTATTCTGTTGATGCACGGCTGCTTATTGAAGAGCTTAATGATGAGTTGAAAATGGATCTTGATCCAGACAATGTTGATACGATTGGCGGATGGCTTTATTCAAGAATAGAAATACCACCTCAAGTGGGTCATAAAGTTATCTATCATGGTGATCAGTTTTTTGTTGAAGAGGTTGATCACATGCGAATTACGCGTGTTTTGATTAAATTGCATTATATATTGGAACGAGACTCCGATGATATTGAATAATAAATGATTTTTTTACAGACAGCACAGTCCGCTTTTTAGCAGATTGTTGCTGTCTGTTTTTGCGTAGGTAATTTTCATTAAAAGCAAATAATTGGTGAAAGTTTACATGATAGGCGGATTTTTGTACAAAAGTAAAAAAAGTAGTACATGTTTTATTTTTAATTATAATATGATAAATATTATTAATGATTATTGGGAAAATTATGCATCATATTTATATATAACACTGTACTTTCTAAGGTATCGTAGTGTATAATAAATATAAATAGTGTAGTGCATAATCGAATGATCATTGATTTGATAGAGGTGGCATGTGTTTTTTCAAAAATGAAAACATTCTTTTATATTTCAGTATAAAAGATAAAATTTATCATATCAATTCATATGATTTATGCAGCTTGCTGAGAGCGTGTTGATTTTTAATGGATATGTTAAGGGATATTTTAGTGATGATATCCTTCTACTAATATGTGTATTTATTGGAATGAGATGGATTTATAGTGTAAACTGCATTTTATTGTGAATTGTGCTACCTATTTCAAGGTGTTAGGGCATATTAAAGTAATAAAATTTTTTGATTGTTGATAGAATTGTTGATTATTAAAGTGATTTTTTTATTGATGTCTGTCCTTATTAAGACTGGGGGAGATTATTATAAAATCTTATCAAGAACATGAATTAACTGAAATCATTCAAATTGATCCAAAAATTTGCAAGGGCTGCGACTCTTGTAAATCATTTTGTCCAGCCGATGCGATTGATGGTAAATATGGTGCAATACATCATATTGATTCAACAAAATGTCTGCAGTGTGGTCAGTGTTTAGTGAATTGTCCGTTTGGGTCCATCAAAGATCAAGTGGATGCAGTTGATGAAGTCATGAAAAAACTCGATGATCCTAATATTACTGTTGTCGCAACGATTGCACCAGCAGTACGTGTTGCCTTGGGTGAAGAATTCGGTATGGAACCGGGATCTTTGGTGACTGAAAAAATGTATGGGGCACTAAAAAAAGCAGGTTTTAAAATTATGGATGTAAATTTTGCTGCGGATAATACGATCATGGAAGAAGGCATGGAGCTGGTTGAAAAAATCAAGCATTATGTACTGGGTTTTCCTACTACGCATCATCTGGGAGCACTACCACAGTTCACATCTTGTTGTTCAGCTTGGGTACGTTACATAGAATTAAATCATCCGGATCTTTTGGATCATTTATCAACAGCTAAATCACCGCAAGGGATGGCAGGTCCAGTGGTGAAAACATATGGTGCTACAGAAGTTTGGCATACCGAACCAGAAAAAATTTATGTGGTTGGAGTGTATCCTTGTACGGCCAAAAAATTAGAGGCTTCACGTCCCGAATTTCATTCGGCGGCAAAGTATTGGAAAGAACATGGTCATAGTGCTGATTATCCGGATACGGATGTTGTTTTAACGACACGCGATTTGGCACGTCTGCTCAAGAAAAAAGGCATTGATTTGCAAACGGTTGAACCAGCTACAGAAAAAGACAATCCTTTAGCGGAATATACTGGTGCAGGAACAATTTTTGGTGCAACTGGCGGCGTTATGGAAGCTGCGCTTCGAACGGCTTATTTTGTGGTTACTGGTGAAGAGATGGCAGATCTTTCCTATAAACCAGTACGTGGTCTGGAGTTTGTGAAATATGCAGATGTTTTGATGAAAGTCAAAGGAACGGATAAAGAAATCACTCTCAAAGTCGCTGTGGTGCATGGTACTAAAAATGTTGAAGCACTTCTTCCTGATATTAAAGCAGGAACCTCACCTTATCATTTTATCGAAGTGATGAATTGTCCAGCGGGCTGTGTCAATGGCGGTGGTCAGCCCATCAATCCAATGGGAACGTCATGGCTTGGTAAAACCAAAGCTATATTCCCTTGGTCTTAATAGGAGGTTAAATGAACATGGCAACTTATAATTATATTGAAAAAGCAATTCAAGTAACGCGGCGTGAGTTTGTCGCGTTGACAGGTGTGGCAGCTGCGATTCTTTGGTCTGGTGCTTATGCAATTACAGATGTGGTCGAAGATCGCAATAAATATATTAAATTGCGTACAGCCGGTCTTTATAAAGATGATGAAGAAAGTGCGCTTCGTCAAAGTCATAAAAATAAAAGTTTAATGGATATGTATGCGAAGTTAGCAAATAAGCCATTGAGTCCAGTAGCAGAAGAGTTATTTCATACCAAATATGTTGATCGGACGAAATTAGGCTAAAAGGAGGATATATAGATGACAAAATATGATGACAATGCAGTCGTGTTAAAACATGAAGCAGGTACAAGGTTATTCCATTGGGGGCTAATCTTAGGCTTTTTGCCGACAGCGTTTACAGGCATCGCAATATGGCTGAAGCCGTTTAGTGGAGATATGATGAATGTATTGATGATGGTTCATATTGCCGGTGCATGGGTTTTATCGTTAGCTTGCGTACTCTTTTTTATCTTTAGACATAAACGTGTTGTGGCTTTTTGGCGAGAAATATTCACTTGGACGAAGGATGATGTTGCGTGGATGAAAGTTTCCGGTGGTTATCCGCAAAAAATATTTTTGGGTAAAATTGTTCCGGTTCCACCTATGCGCAAAATGAATTCAGGACAAAAGATGATGGGTATTATGGTGTTTATTGGTACAATTCTTGTTGTTGTAACTGGCTGGATCTTATATGCAGCACTTCCGATGGTACCAAAAGAAATTGCTTTTTATGCGGATTTAATTCATTTAATTGTGGGCTTAGGACTAACGGTTTGTGTTGTTTGTGGACATATTGTCCTTAGTATCTATAATTGGAAAGAGTGCGTTTGTATGTTTGGTGATGGAACCATGCGGGTAAATGATGCCAAACATCATAATGAATTATGGGTCAATGAAGATATTGAACCTGTAGAAACAACCAACTAAATTCATAGATTGAACAGTTTGCTTGATAAATATTGAGCAGACTGTTTTTTTTGTGTGAAACAAGGTATAATTAAAGCTTAAAGATTGAAATTAGGGGTTAATATTTTATGATTTTATCAATAGAAAATTTAACGAAAACATATGGTGAAAAAACACTTTTTGAAAAGATCAGTTTTGGTATCGACGATGGTGATAAAATTGGTATCGTTGGCGTAAATGGTACAGGAAAATCAACCTTTATTAAAACGGTTGCTGGTTTAGTTACACCGGATTCGGGTAATATTATTACAATGAAAAACATTCAGGTGGAATATTTGTCGCAAGATCATGATCTTGCACTGGATCATACAGTTCTGATGGAAGTATTCAAAGGAACACAGCCGATTATGGAAGTTTTACGAGAGTATGAAATTGTTTTAATGGAGAATCAGGAAGATACTGCAGTTCAAACGAAGCTTATGAATCTTACGCAAAGGATCGATGAATTGGATGGTTGGCAGATCGAGAGTGATGCAAAGGCTATTTTAACGAAACTTGGCATTTTTGATTTCACGTTGAAAATTGGCGAATTATCAGGCGGGCAGCAAAAAAGAGTGGCCTTGGCATCGGCACTGATCCATCCCTGTGATTTATTGATATTGGATGAACCGACCAATCACCTTGATAGTGAGACGATTGGCTGGCTGGAAGAATATCTGCATAAAGTGAAGGGTGCTCTTTTGATGGTAACGCATGATCGGTATTTTCTTGATCGTGTGGCTACTAAAATTTTGGAACTGGACAAGGGAAAAGCTTATACGTACCAAGGTAATTATACAGCGTTTCTTGAACTCAAAGCTGAACGCGAAGATCGTGAAGGTGCTTCTGAGCGTAAACGGCAAAATTTGCTGCGGACAGAACTTGCCTGGATGCAGCGTGGAGCAAAAGCTCGCTCAACGAAACAAAAAGCGCGAATTGATCGTTTTGAAGAATTGAAAAATAATAAAGTGGACCTGGATCAGGGCAAAGTGGAAATTGGTCTTGGTGGCAGCCGGCTTGGACGGACAATCATTGAGATTGAACATGCAGGTTATAGGATAGATGATCAAACAATTTTAGATGATTTTTCTTATATTTTGCTGCGTAATGACCGTGTTGGTATTTTAGGACCAAATGGCTCAGGTAAAACAACACTTTTAAATTTAATTGCGGGTAGACTGATCCCTACAACTGGTACTTTAATCATTGGTCAGACTGTGAAAATTGGTTATTTTGCTCAAACGAATATCGAAATGGATGAAAAACTGCGAGCCGTAGAATATATACGTGAAGTGGCTAATTTTATTACAATGGCCGATGGCAGTAAGATTAGTGCGACACAGCTTATGGAAAAATTTTTATTTCCCAGTGATTTGCAATGGTCGCCAATTGCCAAATTATCTGGAGGTGAAAAAAGAAGATTGTTTTTGCTTCGGATCTTAATGAGTGAGCCAAATGTGCTTTTACTTGATGAACCGACGAATGATCTGGATTTGCAGACATTGACTATATTGGAAGATTTTATTGATAATTTTAATGGTGCAATTATTTTCGTGTCACATGATCGTTTTTTTGTTGATCGTTTAGCCGATAAAGTTTTTGTTTACGGTGAAGGTGGTAAATTGACACAGTACTTGGGCGGATATTCTTATTATAAAGCTGCGATGGAGACGGCCGCAGTTCATGAAGAAAAAAACAAACTGTCCGATGCGAAGGAGAAGTTTGTTAAAGAACAGCCTGTAATCTGTAGCCGGAAACTGACTTTTAAAGAACAACGTGAATATGCTGAAATTGAAGCAGTTATTGCAAGTGCTGAAGGTGAACTGTCCGTTGTGGTACAGCAAATCAATGCAGCTGGTGCTGATTATGGAAAATTAAATGAACTTACAAAAACGCAACAGCTTTTGCAGACCAAGCTAGATGCACTTATGGAGCGTTGGGCGTATTTAGAAGATATAGCAGAACAACAAAAATAAGCAGGATAAATACATTTGGCAGCGAAATTATTTTATAGAGAAAATCGAATTAAAATTAACTTGGAGGCGGGATACGTGAAGTTTAAATTTTTGCATAATAATCTTAATATATTGGACTTAGATAAGTCACTCAATTTTTATAAAAAAGCTTTGGAACTTGAAGAGGTGAGACGGCTTGATCGTGAGGGTTTTACTTTAGTGTATTTAGGTGATCATGGTGCTACGTCGCATGAATTGGAATTAACCTATATTCATGGACGTACGGAAAAATATAATTTGGGTGAAAATGAAGTTCATTTGGCATTTTCTGTGGATGATTTTGCAGCTGCTCACGCCTTGCATGAAAAAATGGGCTGTATTTGCTATGAAAATAAAAAAATGGGGATTTATTTTATTGCTGATCCAGATGGATATTGGTTAGAAGTGATACCGAAGGATCATGCGTCACAGAGTTAGTATTTTTAGCAGCATTGATTTTCCGATGGATAATACTTATCCATCGGACTTTTTTATGGTACAATATAAGAAGATTTTTTATTTTTAATGGTTGCATGATAAGGAGGGGGTTATTATTTTGAACAAACAAAAATTCCAGTGCATGATTGATGAATTTACGGTTAATCAAGAAGAACTTCAGCAAATTTCGGCTGCTTTTAGACGTGATATAGAAATGGGATTGGTTGATGAGCAGACATCTTCATTGCGTATGCTTAAATCTTATGTGGGTCTGCCAGCAGGCACTGAACAAGGTGAATTTTTGGCACTTGATTTTGGGGGGACGAATATTCGTGTTTTACGGATTAAGCTGCATGGACATGGTCAATTTGAAATATTGAAAAAGGTCGCTAAACCTTTGCGCGTTCAGGGTATTTATGATTTTATTGATGCCCAGGCAAAAGCTGAAGATTTATTTGATTTTATTGCAGGACTTGTGGATGAGGCTATCGATGAAAATCATGAGCAAGAATTTTTGCTTGGACATACCTTTTCTTTTCCGTCTGAACAAACCAATTTATACAATGCCAAGTTAATTATTTGGACCAAAGAGTTTGCCACGCAAGGTGTAGAAGGTCAAGTTGTCAATGATCTTTTGCGTGAGGCACTCGTGCGAAATGGTGTGGGCAATGTTCGCCCGACGGCTGTGATCAATGATACGGTTGCCGTGCTTTTAGCGGCGGCCTATAAACAAAGTTCGACTTATATTGGTTCGATTTATGCAACAGGTCATAATACCTGTTATTTGGAACCTTATAAAGGTGAAGCGAAGGCTCGGATGATCATTAATTTGGAATCAGGAGCATTCAATAAAATTGCGCCGAATACATATGATAAGATTTTAGATGAGCAGTCAGAAAAACCGAATGAGCAGCGTTTGGAAAAAATGGTATCAGGACGCTATCTTGGAGTCTTGTTTGGGTTGGTGATTGCCAATGGTTTTGGAGCAAGTAATAAATCTTATGATTTTACGAGTATTGATTTGTCGGCGATTTTGTCTGACAAAACGACCGCATTAGATGATGTAAAAAAAATTATGGAAGTCAAACTGGAACGAACCATTCTGCAAGAAGAGTGTGAATGGGTTAAAGCACTCGCCGAAGCAATTGTGGTTCGATCTGCCAGACTTGTGGCGGCTACTTTCGCTGGTATCATTTGGCATCTTGATGGTGATACAGTTCGAAAGCAGCACATAGCGGTTGATGGTTCTCTTTATGAAAAGATGCCTTTATGTGTTGAGTCGATTCAAAAAGCTTTATATGATATACTTGGTGAACAGGCTTCGGCATTGGATACGGTGCTGGAAAATGGAGGATCAGGTCTCGGGGCAGCTATTGCAAGTGCCATTGAACCCGTGACTTAAATTTTCTAAGACTAAAAATTATAAGCGGACCGGCTTGGTTTTATCGGGCCGGTTCTTATAGTATAAGGATTGATTGAGGTTGTTAGTATGGAACAGAGTTTAAGTCTGAATCTTGGACAAAAGTTAGCAATGACAGCGAAGTTACAACAAGCTATTCAGATTTTGCAGCTTTCGTCACAAGACTTATGTACCATGATAGAAAATGAATATTTAGAAAATCCGGCATTAGAAATGGATGAATCGTTTTCTGAAACGGATGTAGATGAAAAAACGACAGATCGGTATAGCATTGAAGATATAGCAAATTTAGCAAATTATTTAGGTGATGAGCGACCAGGAAAAGTTATACGTGATGATACCAACCAAAGTTTTGAAGTGATGGAGGTTTCACAAAATTCACTGGTGGACATATTGATTGAGCAAGTAAATTTTACTTTTTCGAAAAAAGAAGAACATCAAATTGCAGAGTATATTGTAGGCTCAATTGATGACTGTGGGTATTTGCGTATTTCATGCGCTGAAATTGCCATAGCTATGCAAGTGAATGAAGCAGCGGTGGAGATTATATTAGAAATAATTCAAACTTTTGACCCAGCAGGTGTAGGGGCGCGTGATCTAAAAGAATGTTTAATGATACAAGCGAAACAGCAAGATATATATCAAGGTCTTATCGCGGCTGTTATCGATAAACATCTTGATGCAGTTGCAAGTGCACAGTTTAAAATGATTGCTGAAAAAGAAAATTGTTCACCAAATGATGTGCAGGCAGCAGTTGATATTATTCGTAAACTTAACCCTAAACCAGGGAGCTCCTATGGCGGGAGACAATCGGATTATATTGTGCCGGATGTTGTGGTTCGAAAAATAGATGATGAATATATTGTTTTAGTGAATCAATATGGAACACCTAAACTGAATATTAGTTCAACCTATAAAAATGGTGTGAATTTTGATCATGATACGAAAAAATATATTGAACAGAGAGTGAATTCAGCAGCCTGGCTCATAAAGAGCATCGAGCAGCGCCGGATGACTTTATTTAATGTAGTTACTGAGATTGTACGACTGCAAAAAGAATTTTTCGATAAAGGAACAAATTATTTACGCCCCATGCTGATGAAGACGATTGCGGAAAATGTTAATGTCCATGAATCGACGGTTAGCAGAGCGGTTGCCAATAAATATGTTGAGACACCGCATGGTGTGGTTCCGCTGAAAAAGTTTTTTACCGCAAATTTGGGTAGTGTGATGGAAGGCGAAGAACTTATTGCCAGTCAAGTGAAAATGATGCTAAAACAAATGATTGAAGAAGAGGATTGTAAAAAGCCATTTAGTGATCAGCAGCTTAGTGATATGCTGAAAGCGAAAAATATGAATATATCAAGACGGACCGTGATGAAGTATCGGGAACAGCTTGGATTTCTGTCATCTGTGAAACGAAAAAGGTATTAATTCCTATATAGAGTATATTAAAAAACAATTGTTATTTTTTGAACTTTCACATATAATAGAGGCAAGCTCCATGCTTTGTACGTATATTGTTTCTTAGTGGATATCGTTTTAATAAATGGAAAAATAAGAATATTTAGAGTACAGGAGCTTTTGTTTATCCTTATAAAATTTTTTATAAGGCCAGATTCTATAGGATGGCGAGGGGATCTATATGAGTCAGGATGATAACAAGCAAAGAAAACATGTGGTTATAATTGGGGCTGGATTTGGTGGTGTGAAAGCAGCACGCAGTTTAGCAAATGAAAACGTAGACATTACAATCGTAGATCGAAATAATTTTCATTTGTTTCAGCCGCTTTTATATCAAGTATCAACAGCAATTTTAGCAGAGGCTGAGATTGCCTATCCGGTTCGGGCGTTTTTTCAAAAAAATAACAATGTAGAGTTTTTTTTAGGTGAAGTTATTGATTTTGATCTTGGCGCAAAAAAAATTATCACGGATCATGGCCCTGTTTTTTATGATTATTTACTGATAGCAGCTGGGTCGATGACAAACTATTTTGGCATGGATACGCTGGAAAAACATTGTATGGGTATGAAAACATTGGAAGAGTCCGTGCGAATTCGTAATCATATTTTGAATATATTTGAAGAAGCGAATAAAGAAGAAGATTCGCAAAAACGCAAGCAGTTATTGACATTTATTTGTGTAGGTGGTGGTCCTACTGGCATTGAAGAGGCGGGGTCTTTATCGGAACTTATCTACCATGTGATGGCGAAAGAATATCATAATCTTGATTTTTCGCAAGTCGATATTAAATTAATTGAAGCTACTGATAAAGTGTTACCGATGATGCCAAATAATCTTCGAGAAGAAACGATCCATGTTCTGCAACGCAAAAAAGTGGATGTACGTCTTAATTCACAGGTGCTAGACTATGATGGTCAAAAACTGACTTTAAAAGATGGTGAAGTGATTCCGACACAGACAGTTATCTGGGCTGCGGGTGTAAAAGCGGTACCGATTGTTGCTAAGCTAGGTGAGGACTTGGATCGATCTGGGCGGGTTGTCGTACAAAAAACACTACAGTTAATCCATCATCCAGAAGTTTTTGCTATTGGTGATAATGCTTGTTTTATACAGGATGGAAGCCCTTTGCCGACCATTGCTCCGGTGGCGACGCAGGCAGCACTTCTTACAGCTGGTAATATCATAAAACTGATTCGTGGAGAAACTGTATTGGATGAATTTTCCTATAAAGATGTAGGAAGTATGGCAACAATTGGTCGTGGCGATGCGGTTATGTTTAAAGGTACATGGCAGATGAAAGGCTTTTTTGCTTGGTGTGCTTGGATGGTGGTTCATTTGATGCGTTTGGCGGGTACACATACGAATATTACCGTTGCTTTAAAATGGATGTGGAATTTCTTTTCAGGCACTCGTTTGGGCAGAATTATTACAAAAGAATAAACAAGCCGAAAATGCAGCGTGAAAAATATTTAAACTTGAGATATAATTGTATAAGATTGTGGTATAATGTGGAATGGGTTATAGACTTATTCCACATTCTTATTTATAGAGGTATTGTTTATGATGAAAAGAGTATACTGTGCGTGGAGCTGTCTGCTTATTTGTATATGCATAGAAGGCGGCTTTTTACAAGAAGCACAGGCACGACATAGTGAAATGAAATCTGTAGTGCAGACAGAATCAGCAGTGAAACTCAAAAGTACAACGGTTCAAGCTTATAAAGTTACACTTAAACACAGCGAGGCTTTAGCAGAGACGGCGAAGCCTTCTGCTAAAACTTTGGTAATAAACAGTCCAGTGAGTGAACCACAAATGATTGATAAAGTCCGCATTACTTGGAACCAGGTTGCTGATGCAGTTATGTATCAACTGGTGATTACCAAGGGGAAATCACCAGTACAAGATCATATAGTAACAACGAAAGATGAAATTTATACAAATGGTTATGAACTAGCTACAGCTGTTTTTAATGTAGCGGGGGACGACCTGCATTGGCAGGTACGTGCGATGGATGTCAATGGAATTCCTATTTCACGGTTTACAGAATTAAAACCGTTGGTCCTGCAGGAAGTAAATCCTACGGCACCGAAAGTAACTACACAATTTGATAAAATGGCTTATACACCATTGTATCCAGTATATTCATGGATACCTTATCTGAAGGCCAATGCATATGAAATACAGGTTTTTTTTGATGATGATAATAATCCCAAAACACCGGATCAATTACTTAAGACGGATTGGGTGACGGATCCTAAAAAATATGATTACTATGATGATACAGCCTATGCGAAACCTGGTACATATTGGTGGCGAGTGCGTGCTGAAAATGCAGTATCTCAGCCGATTAGCGATTGGTCAACGGCAAGCTATTTTATAGTTACGAATACAAATATAAAAATAGCTGCTTTAGGCGATAGCATTACACATGGCGGCGGAGCTGTATCAAATCCACCGAGCTATACAATGTACAATTGGGAAACGTATACTGGTGTGCCGATTTTGAACCTTGGGTTTAGCGGAAATACCGTTGAGTCAATGCTGGCCCGCTTTGACGCCGACGTCCTTCCATTTAAACCACAATTCCTTGTCATTATGGGAGGGGTTAACAACATTCGTGCTGGAGATTCGGCAGGACAGGTTATACAGGCGTTGAGCCAAATTCGTGATAAATGTTTAATCAATAAGATTACACCAGTTTTTGTTACGGTTACCCCAATTAACCCTCGACTTATGACAACTGTTGCTGGTCTGATTCCAACCACGGGATGGGAGTATCAACAAATGCAAATCAATAACTGGGTTAGGCAGCAACCAGCTTACGTGGATGTGACACCTCGGCTTACGGACTGGCGGGGCTGGTTATCTGAATCCTTGACGACGGATGGACTACATCCAGACATGGAAGGTAAAAAAATTATTGGACAAACTATCGGCGATTATTTAAAAAATAAATTTCAAATCACTTAATATAAAAAAATAAAATGAAGTCTCATGTGCACGAAAAAATTTTGTGTAGGTTTGCGAGAAAATTATTGAATAAACTTAGAAAATTGATAGTTGATTTACTTTTGGAGGCAGATAAAATGAAAATAAAGCGTATAGATACAACATTTAGTACGGACCGAATGCAAGAATCGAAGGATTTTTACATGAAATATTTTGGTTTCAAACTCGCTTATGAAAGCGATTGGTATATTGAATTGACCACGCAGACAGAAGATGCTGGTATTAGTTTTACGTTACCGCAGCGAGAGGAAGGCGAAATTTTTGGTGGCAGGGGTATGATATTATCCTTTGAAGTTGAAGATGTCGATGCTGAGTATGAAAAATTTCAAGACGAAGAAATTACGATCTGCCAGGTTTTACAGGATAAACCATGGGGAGAACGGAGCTTTGTAGTGGATGATCCGAATGGTGTGCACGTTTATGTATATAAATTAATTGAGCAGACCGATGAATATAAAACATTGTATTCGCCATTTAAAGAAGCACGCTAAAACTGCTTGGTCTAAAAAAGGCTGCATTTCCTTTTGCTAAGGGAATGCAGCCTTTTTTAGATTGGCATGTTTTTGTAGGTTTCATTGAGTTTCGTTATTTTGCAAGCAGCTGCAGTCCAATTTGTAATGTCTTGAATCAACGTGTCGGTTTCTTCTTTTTTTATAAGAATAAAAAGTTGGACTTGGTCAGTAAAAATTTTATCTTCAATAAAGATATCTTTTTTGTAAAAATTATTTTCTAATATACCAAGTAATGTGTAGTCGATATCGATGCGAATACGAATGAATAGGGTACGAAGGACAATATCGCAAGTTTCTAAACCTAGAGTAGCGGCTTTTCCATAAGCTCGAATGAGACCGCCAGCACCGAGTTTTATGCCGCCAAAATAACGAGTTACAACAATGACCACATCACTGAGTTCATTTTTTTTGATGACTTCCAGAATAGGTTTGCCAGCAGTCCCGCTAGGTTCACCATCATCATCTGCTTTTTGTAAAGTGCTTTGCCCAATGACATAAGCCGAGCAGTTGTGTCTGGCATCAAAATATTGCTTTTTAATTTTATTGATGAATGCCATACTGGCAGCTTCATCGGCAATGGGTTCCACAAAGGTCAAAAAGCGAGATTTACTGATTTCATATTCAGCTGTAGAACCTTTGTCAATTGTTTTGTAGTTTATATCCATAAAATCCTCTCGTTTATTTGTTTTCTTTGATTATACAGGAAAAGCTTCTATTTGTAACCAATTGTCCATTGAATACAGCCCTGGAAAGCAGCTTTTTTGAAAAAATTTTATCAGGTTTAGTATGAATTTAAAGTTTTAGTATAGCTAAAATTTTTATTTTGTAGTATCCTGTATGTACTTAATAAAAGAATACTATTTTTATAGAAAGAAAGGTCGTGTTAATACAGTCATGAAAGAACCAACGATGAATAGGGGTTTGAAAAACAGACATCTTCAACTGATATCTCTTGGCGGGATTATCGGTAGTGGGTATTTTTTGGGAACCGGATATGTTTTAGAGAAAGCGGGTCCGGCATCAATTCTGGCATATTTATTGGGCGGCGCAATTGTACTTTGCGTTATGTTGTGTTTGGCAGAGCTCGCTGTAGCTAAGCCTGTTTCGGGATCCTTTGTAACGTATGCGAAAGACAATATTTCGTCCACTTGGGCTTGTGGGGTGGGCTGGGCTTATTGGCTGAATTGGATTGCTTATGTACCGTCGGAAATGATTGCGGCGGGAATTATTATGAATAAATTTATACCAGAAGTAAGTCAGGTTTGGTGGGCTGTTCTGTTTGGTTTGATTGTGACGGTCATTAATCTTTTTAACGTAGAGAAGTTTGGTGAAAGTGAATTTTGGCTGGCGATTGTTAAAATTGTAGCGCTGGTTATGTTTAGCATTGTAAGTATACTGATCTGTCTTGGTTTGATTGGTGACCAAGGCGTACTGGGAACCAGCATTTTACTTGGTCATGGAGGCTTTGCCCCAAATGGGTATTGGTCCATTATTTTAACGATGGTTATTATAATGGTTAATTTTCAAGGATCAGAAATTATCGGCTTGGCCGCAGGAGAATGTGAACATCCGGAAAAAAGTATTCCTATCGCGGTACGCAATGTAACTTGGCGCATCATAGCGCTTTATATCATACCTATTTCACTTTTGATTTCGATTTTGCCTTGGGATCAGGCGACTTTAGAAGAAAGTGTTTTTGCAGCGGCGCTGAGCCAATATGGGCTTAGTGGAGCAAGTTCTGTATTTGCGTTTGTGGTATTGACCGCTGCTATTTCTTGTTCAAATTCAGGATTGTATGGAAGCGGCAGAACACTGCATGCTTTGGCGAAAATTGATATGGCGCCTAAATGGCTGGGGGCTCTTAATAAAAATGGAATGCCGCAAAATTCTATTTTGGTTTCAGTTTGTGGCTGCTGGCTGGTTATTGCTTTGTATACTTTGGATGCGAGTGAAACAGCTTATACGTATTTATTAGCAGTATCAGGTTTTACGGGAGCTATGGCTTGGATTTCGATTTGTTGGAGTCAGTACAATTTCCGTAATAAAATTATAGCAAAGGGACTTGAATCTACACTTAAATACAAAACACCGTTTTTCCCGTATGTCACGTTGTTTGGTATTTGGGTTCAAGTTATTTGTTTATTAGTGATTGCCTTTACAGCAGATCTTCGATCTACTTTATATGCGGGTATTCCGATGATGGTGGTACCGATGATTTGGTATAGACTAAAGAAACATCACGTGGTACATCATCCGGCCATACAAAAAGAATAAGTCATACACGAAGCAGGCAATATCGGTTTTTATTAGACCGATACTGTCTGTTTTTATATAAGTAACTTCTATTATGAGGATAAATAAAAAATATTAATTGAAATTCTACAATACTATTGACAAACATACAATAGATAGGTATAATATATAAATGTTCCTAGGGAATACAACCTAGTGGGATACATGCGGAAATAGCTCAGCGGTAGAGCATCGCCTTGCCAAGGCGGGGGTCGCGAGTCCGAATCTCGTTTTCCGCTCCATTTTCTTTCTGGGCCTATAGCTCAGTTGGTAGAGCAACCGGCTCATAACCGGTCGGTCTCTGGTTCAAGTCCAGATGGGCCCACCATATTTTCAAAGTGGAAAGATATTGGATTGTGTATTTTGAAACTTAATGGTTGTTTTATTATGACTCTGTAGCTCAGCTGGATAGAGTATTTGACTACGAATCAAAGGGTCGCAGGTTCGACTCCTGCCAGGGTCACCAAAAATTATATTGTGGGTAGGTGCCCGAGTGGTTAAAGGGAGCAGACTGTAAATCTGCCAACTTCGGTTTACGATGGTTCGAATCCATCCTTGCCCACCACTGTAATTCATAAATGTACAGCCTTTGCTTGTACATTTTATTTTTCACTAAATGGTTAACTTTAATAAAATATACGGTTGACCAAATGAGGCGCTTCGGTTATAATATAAAAAGATTCCAAAACGAAAATTAAATTTATTTGTCATACTTGAGGGCCTCGTTTTTATAATGGGGCTCTGCTTTTTTATTAAAAAAAGTACATGGGTTTACTTTATAAATTATAAACAGTAAAATTGGGAAAAAAATTACAAAACATGTTGACAATGTAAAAAGTATAGTGTAATATAATACAAGTCGCTGATGCAAACAACAACGACAAACAAGAAAAAATAGAGCAAACTACTAAAAGAGATTTTTAAGGGTTTGAACAGGATTTTTTTGAAAATATATTGACAGTAACCAAATGGTTGTGTTACTATATAAAAGCTGATTAACAGAAATCACACAGTGTTCTCTGAAAACTAAACAATGTAATTAAGATATATGTAGCAACATGTATCAAGCCAGATGTGCGGGTTTGAATTTATTCAAACTAAAATTAAGTTGGTATGCGGAAATAGCTCAGCGGTAGAGCATCGCCTTGCCAAGGCGGGGGTCGCGAGTTCGAATCTCGTTTTCCGCTCCATAATATTCGTTCCAAGTTTATACGAGGAACATCAATTTTAATTAATTGAGCCTATCAAGGTTCTCTAATATAATTTATTGGAGAGTTTGATCCTGGCTCAGGACGAACGCTGGCGGCGTGCTTAACACATGCAAGTCGAACGGAACTAAGCTTAACACCGAATCTTTTAAAAGTAGAGATGTTAAGCCGGAATGCGAGTGAATGAAGAATGAATTCACCACGCATTTTAAAAGTGCAACACATCCAGTCAGAAGATTGGGTGTTGAGCTTAGTTTAGTGGCGAACGGGTGAGTAACGCGTAGACAACCTACCTTTTAGATGGGGACAACATCGCGAAAGCGGTGCTAATACCGAATGTTGTGTCTTTTCCACATGGGAAAGCTACTAAAGATGGCCTCTATATATAAGCTGTCACTAAAAGATGGGTCTGCGTCTGATTAGCTAGTTGGCGGGGTAAATGCCCACCAAGGCGACGATCAGTAGCCGGTCTGAGAGGATGA
>NZ_KB905840.1 GCF_000381065.1 Propionispira raffinosivorans DSM 20765
CTATTTTGTGGATACGGTAGGAAGAAATAAAAAGCAGATAGAGAACTACATTAGGAATCAGCTAGAACAAGATCAAATAACAGAACAAATGAGTTTAAAAGAGTTTGTGGACCCGTTTACGGGTAGCAAGAAGCAAAAGGCATAAATAAAAAGCCCCTTTAGGGGTCGCCCGAAAAAGTAAAACGTTGGTTAGACCATTCGGACGCCCCTTGAGGGGCTTATGTTAGTAATATGCCCTTCCAGGGCTTGAGCAAGCCTCCGGTTTACCGGAGGTCATGACTATTGTTATTTTTGTATATAAGCAAGCGATTCGTTGAGCCATTCGATTTGCGTGCGTAGATGAGCAATGGCTCCTTTTAGTAAAAGATAATCACCGATTTTTGCGGTAGGAATATCTGAGGAATCATATTCATTGAATTTGACTGTATAGCGGGTCAGTAAAAGTTGACATTTATCAAGCTGCTTTTCAAATTTGCCGCAGAGTTCTTGGCTGGTGAGTTGTTCGGAAAAATATAGGCGAAGCTTGAAAATGTCTTTGCTCTGTGAAAGTGGGGGTTCATCTTCATGCATCCAGGCCGCGAGTTCTTCTTTTCCTTTTGTTGTAATGGAATAAACTTTTTTTTCAAGCACTTCGCCTTGAATGACAACTTCATATTCAATCAAAGCAGCATCAACGAGCTTTTTTAATTCTGTATAAATTTGACTTTGTTTGGCACTCCAAAAATCAGCAACACTATCACTGAAAATTTTTGTTAAATCATAGCCAGTGACTTTATCTTTATCAATTAATCCCAAAATGGCATAAGCTAATGTATTCATGGCATATTTCTCCTAACAATTTGACTTGACTTTGTTTCTTCTATTATATATAATAAATATATAAATTACAACATGTATAAAATGACATGTTGTAATTTATTAAAATGAAAGAATTAATAGAAAGAGGTAATTTACATGAGTGAATCTTCACGTAAAGAAGAATTGAAAAATTTAGTTGGTAAACATTTTATTTATACATATGATAATGGCTGGCAGTATGAAGTTTATATAAAAAGTGAAACGGTTTTTGATTATCGGATTCATAGTGGTATTGTTGGTGGACGCTGGGTAACTGGGCAAGAAGCCTATATTGTAAAAATGTCTGAGGATGTTTTTAAGATTTCGTGGGATGAACCAACGGGGACTTGTGTGAGCTTGGCATTTAATTTGGCAACACGTAAAATCCATGGTACGATTTTCTTTCCAGCTTGGGTTGGCAAAGATCCACAAAAAACAGTATGTTATCAAAATGAACATTTAGATCTCATGCAGAAATACCGCGATCAAGGACCAACGTATCCTAAAATGCTAGTAGATGAGTTTGCAAAAATAACGTTCTTAGAAGAATGTGGACGCGATCGTGATGATGTTATAAATTGTGCTTCAAAAGATTTGCCGAAAGGTTATACCCTACGTAAAAATTAAAATAATGTTTATGGTAAGGCTTGGATAAAACATATAAACTGTTTTTTTTCGAGTCTTGCTTTTTTATTGTCTATGGTTTGATTTTTAAAGTGCTTCTATTATAATTATAGGTAGATGCTATTAGAAAAGAAGGTCGAGATATTTGCTTGATTTAGGAATTTGTACAGTTTGTCCATGGCAATGCGGCGTTAATCGCTTAGCTGGTGAGACCGGTGCCTGTGGCGCAGGTGCTTTGCCAAAGGTGGCATTGGTTTCACTTCATCAATGGGAAGAACCTTGTTTTGTTGGCGAACATGGAGCGGGAACTGTGTTTTTTTCATATTGTAATCTACATTGTGTTTTTTGTCAAAATCATGAGATTAGTCAAGCTGGGGTGGGAGAAGAAATATCGATTGCCAGATTGGCTGAAATTTTTTTAGAGCAGCAAAATAGAGGCGCTCAGTCTTTAGATTTGGTATCGCCTACCCAGTATGTGCCGCAGATTATTGAAGCATTGGATCTTGCAAAAGTTAGTGGTCTTTGTCTACCTGTCGTATATAATTCAAATGGCTATGAAAATGTGCAAACACTGGAGTCTTTAGCTGGGTATGTAGATGTGTTTCTGCCAGATTTAAAGTATAAAAACATCGCGGCTGCACAGAAATATTCCCAGGCTGCGGATTATTTTTCCGTGGCAAGTAAGGCGATTCAAAAAATGGTTGAGCTGGTCGGACCGCCTGTTTTTGATGCGCAGGGTATGATGAAACGAGGCGTATTGGTTCGGCATCTTATCATTCCCGGGCAAATGAAAGATAGTAAAGCTTTGCTGGATTGGCTGTGGGATACGTTTGGCGATCGGATTTATTTAAGTTTAATGAATCAATTTACACCTTTATATGAAGTCGGTGCTTATAAAGAAATTAATCGCAAGCTTACAACCTATGAATATGATCAAGTTGTCGAGCATACACTGAATTTAGGAATAAAGCAGTGCTTTATTCAAGAAGGTAAAACGTCGTCCGTCGACTTTGTACCAGTATTTAATGGTCGTGGTGTTTTGACGGCAGACAAGGAATAAATAGAAACTTCACAACATGTCTCATATTGAGATTTTTTCCTTGACGAAACGTCTTATTGCTGATAAAATTTTTATAAAATAAGATTTAAATCAGCAATGAAGCTGTTCCGCGGGTCTACTATGGAATTGCAAGTTGCATTTCTAAAGCGTTCACAGTTGTGGATGCTTTTTTTATTAATTAAGCTGCCATTGTAGTCGCTGCATAGAGAAGGAGAATGGTATGTTTAAATTTAAAGTGAATGGAACGTCAGTTACAGCCGATAAAGAGCAAAATTTATTGACCTATCTGAGAGATGAGTTACGAGTGACATCGGTAAAGGATGGGTGTAGTGAAGGAGCCTGCGGAACTTGTACGGTTCTGATTGATGGCAAAAAAATTAAAGCCTGTATCCCTAAACTTTCTTCCCTTGTTGGCAAATCGATTGTTACAGTTGAAGGTCTTTCCCTAAGGGAAAAAGAAGTCTACGTGCATTGTTTTGCTCAGGCAGGGGCGGTACAGTGCGGGTATTGTATTCCAGGCATGGTGATTTCGGCAAAGAGCCTGCTCGATGTAAATCTAAATCCGACTCGGCTAGAGGTAAAAAAGGCAATTCGTGGCAATCTTTGCCGCTGTACCGGTTATGTTAAAATCGAAGAAGCTATTTTGCAGGCAGCAGATTTTTTTCGTGAGGATTTGCCAATTCCGCAGCGTGAGACGCAGGCACTTCTTAATACTCGTTTTAAAAGAGTGGATGCAGAAGAAAAAATATTGGGAACGGGACAGTTTGTTGATGATTTGATTTTGCCGGATATGATTTATGCGAAGGCATTACGCTCAAAATATCCCCGGGCGGTTGTCAATCGGATTGATTTGTCGAAAGCTTTGGCGCATCCAGATTGTATAAGAATTTTAACGGAAAAAGATGTACCGAATAAAAAAATTGGTCATCTGGTTACGGATTGGGATGTGATGATTGCAGAGGGGGGAACGACACGCTATATTGGCGATGCCTTAGCCTTGGTTGCTACACAGCACAAAGAAACGCTCGATGAAGTCCTAGCCTTAATTGAAGTTGATTATACCGAGTTAGTACCGATCACCTGTCCGACAGATGCTCTGAAAGCATCGGCACCGCTTATCCATGAGCAGGGCAATATTATGCGCAAAGAAGTCCTCAAACGCGGCAATGCTGATGCGGCGATTAAAAATTCAAAGTATGTTGTGACACGTAAATACAGTACGCCGTTTAATGATCATGCATTTATGGAGCCGGAGTGTGCAATTGCATTACCAGAAGGGGAGGATGGACTCTTACTTTATACAGGGTCACAATCCGTTTATGATGAACGCCATGAAATTTCGCATATGTTAGCGATTCCAGAAGAAAAAATACATTGCCATTCGATGCTCGTTGGGGGCGGATTTTGCGGCAAAGAAGATATGAGTGTGCAGCATCATGCCGCATTGATGGCTTGGTATACGAAAAAACCGGTGAAAGTGAAGTTTTCGCGACAGGAAAGTTTAAATTATCATACCAAACGTCATGCAATGGAAATGGAATTTACGACAGCCTGTGATGAACAGGGAATTCTTACGGCAATGAAAGCGATTTTGATTGCGGATACGGGTGCCTATGCATCGTTGGGTGGTCCAGTACTCCAACGCGCCTGTACCCATGCGGCTGGTCCTTATAATTATCAAAATATAGATATTTTAGGGATGTCGGTTTATACGAATAATGTAATTGGTGGAGCTTATCGCGGTTTTGGCGTAACCCAAAGTTGTTTTGCCACGGAAAATAATATCAACCTTTTAGCTGAAATGGCAGGACTTTCTCCTTGGGAAATGCGTTATAAAAATGCAATCCGTCCGGGGCAGGTTTTGCCAAATGGACAGATCGCAGATCCAAATTGTGCGATTGTGGAATGTTTAGAGGCAGTTAAGGCTGTTTACGAAGCGAATCCTTATGCGGGAATTGCTTGCGCTTTTAAAAACAGTGGGACTGGTGTGGGACTTAAGGATATTGGACGCTGCCTGCTCTCGATTGAAAAGGGACTTGTTCACATTCGAACTTCGGCAGCTTGTATGGGGCAGGGGATTGCGACAATGTGTACGCATATGGTATGCCAGGAAACTGGTTTAGATCCAGCTCTGATCGTGCATGAACGTCCCGATACCAACAGAACACCCAATTCAGGAACTAGTACAGCCTCCAGGCAGACAGTCGTGACGGGTGAAGCTACACGCCGTGCCGCGCAAAAGCTTAAAGCAGCTTTGGCTGGTGGCAAGAGTGTAGCAGATTTAAACGGACAGGAATTTTATGATGAATTTTCTGCGATTACCGACCCGATGGGGTCACCAAAGGATTTTCCGGTCAGTCATGTAAGTTATAGCTACGGGGCACAGGTGGTCATTTTAGATTCACAGGGAAAAGTTGAAAAAGTAGTTGCAGCATATGATGTCGGAACACCAGTCAATATTCAATCGGTTGAAGGTCAGATTGAGGGCGGAATCATAATGGGTCTGGGATTTGCTCTTACCGAGGATTTTCCGGTTCAAGGTGGATATCCACTGTTGAAATTTGGGACACTCGGATTGATGCGGGCAACGGAGGCACCGCCGGTTGAAGTTCATCTGGTACAAGCGCCAGGTGAAAAACTTCCTTATGCATTTGGAGCCAAAGGTGTTGGCGAACTTTGTCTCATTCCGACCTCGCCAGCCTGCTCTCATGCGTATTATCGCTACGATGGGAAATTCAGGACGTCTCTACCGCTGAGAGAAACCTATTATAAAAAATAAAAAATTTCTTTGAACAACACATGCTAATTGTATGTGTTGTTTTTTATAAGAGCTCGCGGCATTTTTTCCCAATATGCTATAATAAAGACATCTAGTGGCACTGCTTTCTCCGTAAGATCACTAAACCCGATAGCCCATTACGGATGATTGCTATATAGAAAAATCCGATTTTACGGGTAGTGTTTTTGTAAAATGAATTACCCCAAATTACCGATTTTTATCATAGTCTTTTTCGAAGAACTAAAAATAGATGGAGGCATATAAAATGGATTGGAATCGTTATTTGAATAAAGAAATAGAATGTTCCTGCGGCAGGACACATCGTTGCGCTATTAAGCATGTTGCGATTGGTCTTGCTGCCATTGACGGTTTAACAGCGTATATCAAAGAAAACGGTTATCAGCATGTGTCCGTAGTTGTTGATAAAAACACCGAAAAAGCAGCCGGAGAAATGGTGTATGGCGTTTTAGAAAAAGACGGAATCTTTTTTGACAAAATCAGATTAGAAGCCGCTGAAATTATACCGGATGAAATTACGTTAGGAAATCTTATTGCTGATATAGCAGCGGAAACCGATTTGATTATAGCCGTGGGTTCAGGAACGATCAATGATTCCTGCCGGTTTATTTCTCATAAAATGAAGATTGATTATTTTATTGTTGGTACCGCACCATCGATGGACGGTTATGCTTCGGATGTTACACCAATGTTAATTCATAATTTAAAAATAACCTATGAAAAAATGGGTCATGCTAAAGCAATTCTTGGTGATGTGGATGTTTTGTCAAAAGCACCTATGCGGATGATTACGGCTGGTGTTGGTGATGTTTTTGGCAAATATATCTGCCTTACGGAATGGAAATTATCTCATTTGATTACGGGAGAATATTATTGTGAGTTTGTTGATGGTATTATGCAGGATGCCTTAAAAACCCTGGAAACATCCATTGATGGGATCCCTTCACGCAATAAAAAAGCGATGGGGGCTATTATGGAAGGGCTGGTACTCGCCGGAGTAGGGATGAGTTATGTAGGTAATTCAAGACCGGCATCGGGCAGCGAACATCATTTAGCGCATTACTGGGAGATGATGTTTTTACAAAGTGGTCAAGAGGATCCGCTGCATGGAACAAAAGTCGGTGTCGGTACGGTTATTGCATTATTACTTTATCAATATGCAAAAAAAATAGTGGCAAGTGGCAAAGTTTTTCCACAGCCTTCATTTGATGAGAAGGTTTGGATAAAATTCATCAAAAAAGCTTATGGAATATCTGCTCCTGGGGTTTTGTCGTTAGAAGAAAATGTGCACAAAAATAGTGATGCCGCAGTAGCTAAACGATTAGCCGTATTGCAACAGCATCGAGAAGACTTTATAAAATTGGCGAATGCCTTGCCTACACCGGAAAAAATCATTGCCGCCATGAAAAAAATTCAGGCACCGTATCTGCCAAAAGAGATTGGTGTGACGCCTGAATTGCTCAAAAATAGTATTGTTTACGCCAAAGAATTGCGTAATCGTTATGGAATATTACAGTTATTGTTTGATATGGGCGAGTTGGAAAATGCCGCGAACTGCGTATGCAAACAGATTGAACAATATAAATAGTGAAATTTTTATTGCTAGAAGCATCTGCCTAGGGTAAACTATATTCGATAGCTGGACTGTAGGAAAAAAGGAGGAAACCTTATGGATAGAGCTTTAGCAGATGTCATGCAGGTTAAATTAATTCATAAAATGATTGACTATTATGCTGGGGATGCAAGACGGGTTCAACATTTTATGAAAGTCTATGACTTTGCAAAACTTATTGGAAAATCAGAAAACCTGCCGGAAAATGTGCAGTTTCTTTTAGAAATAACAGCGATTGTTCATGATATTGGCATTAAAGTGAGTGAAGAAAAATATCAGAGCAGTGCGGGATCTTATCAGGAAAAAGAAGGTCCGGCCATTGCTAAGCCTATGTTACTTTCTGTAGGTTATACCGAAGCGGTGATTGAGCGAGTCTGCTATTTGATAGGGCATCATCACACCTATAAGGATATTGATGGGCTCGATTATCAAATTCTGGTAGAAGCGGATTTTTTGGTAAATATATATGAAGACGGGATTTCGCAACAGGCGATTCAAAGCATTGAAGAGAAAATTTTTAAAACAAAAACGGGCAAACATTTACTGGAAACAATGTTTAGGTGTTGATTTTTGAAAACAAAAAAACCTAAATTCAATATCAAAATATTTACTAAAAAAATAAATGATCTTTGTGCATTATTAACATTGACGAGAGGATTATTGAATGGTAGAATGAAGGAAATAATAAATTTGTTGAGTAATGGCGCTCACGAGTATTTTAGAATACTTGTGAGCGCTGTTTTTTTTATTATCGATGGTTGGAATCAATAAGTAAATAAAGCAGATCAAAAAAGCAAAGATGCTAATAAAAGATCTTTGCTTTTTGTGCTTTTTTAGTAGTGATTTCCGTTACAGTACATATTCCAACCGTTGAAATAGGGTGTTAAATAACACGGAAAGATGCTGGAGGTAATTATGTTTAATATATATAAGTTAGGGAAAAAATTTGGTGATTTAGACGTATTAAAGAGTATCAGCATGAATATTGAAAAAGGTGAAGTCGTTTGCATTATTGGACCGTCGGGCTCAGGGAAAAGCACGTTTTTGCGGTGCTTGAATTTATTAGAAGTACCAACGAGTGGGAAGGTTTATTATAATGGAATCATTTTGGATGCGGATTTAGATAGTAAGAAGCTTCGCCGGGAAGTGGGCATGGTTTTCCAGCGGTTTAATCTCTTTCCTATGTTTACGGTATTGAAAAATATTACGTATGCACCGATTCATATCAATCATATGAAAAAAGAAGCGGCAAAGGAACTGGCTATGAGTTTGCTGGAAAAAGTCGGACTAGCTGATAAGGCCGATGTTTATCCAGCCACGTTATCAGGTGGACAGCAGCAGCGGGTAGCGATTGCTCGGGCCCTGGCGATGCAGCCGAATATGCTTTTGTTTGATGAACCAACGTCTGCTTTAGATCCTGAACTGGTGGGTGATGTTCTGGAAGTTATGAAACAACTGGCTGCAGATGGAATGACCATGGTAGTTGTGACACATGAAATGGGATTTGCGAGAGATGTGGCCGACCGTGTTATTTTTATGGATAAAGGTTATATTGTCGAAGAAGGTCCACCAGAAAAAATATTTAATAACCCTAAACATGAGCGTACGCAGGCGTTTTTGGCAAGAGTTTTATAAGGAGGTCCAGATTATATGAACACTTTAATGCAGCTTCATTTTGGCCAAGCCGCTGAACTATTAGTTCCTTCCCTTATGCATGGTTTTGGCGTTGTTATTCAAGCAACTGTTTTAGGCTTTTTATTGGCAACAATCATTGGGATGATTATTGCTATCGGCAGACTTTCTAGTCTGAAAATCATCAAAGGCATTTTATATGTTTTTTTAGAAATAATTCGTGGCACGCCACTTTTGGTACAGTTGGTTTATATCTACTATGTAGTACCATTATTAATTAATTTACTGGCAAGTTTATTTGGCTATAAAATAGATATGCAGATAGCACCGTTGACTGCAGGGATCTTGGGACTGGGTGTCAACTATGGCTGTTATATGTCAGAAGTCATTCGCGGGGCTATTATTGCCGTGGATAGTGGACAAACGGAAGCTGCCCTTGTATTGGGCTTCGGAAAATATCAGGCATTGTTTCGTATTGTGATTCCGCAGGCCTTGCGAAGCATTATTCCATCATTAGGTAATTATTTGGTTATGATGGTAAAAGATACTTCGCTGCTGGCATATGTTGCAGTGAATGAATTGCTGCTTAGGACACAGAGCTTTGCCTCACAAACATTTTTTACAATAGAATCTTATACGTATTTGGCTTTGGCATATTTGGTGATTAGTATACCATTGTCACATCTTGTAAAATTCATTGAATATAAATTAAAAACAAATCGTCGTTGAATTTTATTGTAATAACTCGAAAATAGGGTATATTTCAAGGTTTCCGTTATAATTTATCTTTATTAAAGAGAGGTTGATAAACTATGAATAATTTGTGTAAAAAATTTACCTTTTTGACAGTGTGTATGTTTGTATTCGCTATGCTTGTATCCGGATGTGGATCTTCTGACGAGGCGGCAAAATCAAGTGCTCCAGCGACGAAAACTGATTCCGGAACCAGTAAAACCTTGACGGCGTTAAGAGAAAAAGGGGTATTGGTTGTGGGATCATCCAATGATGCTCCGTTTGCTTATATGGATGCAAGTACAAATCAATTTTCTGGTGTCGATGCGGTGATTATTAAAGAAGTTGCGAAACGACTGGGAATTGAAAAAGTAGAAATGAAACAGATTCCGTTTGAAAACCTCTTGTTGGAGTTAAACAATAAAACGATTGATATGGTAACCGATGCGATGTATATCAAAAAAGAACGCTTGGATAAAGCCTTGTTTACAGATGTTTGGTATAAAGAGGGCGAAGCCGTTGTTGTGAAAAAAGACTCCACGATTCAAACAAAAGATGATTTAAAAGATAAAGTTCTTGGTGGACAAAAAGGAACAGCATTCCTGGAAGTTGCTCAAAAATGGCTGGATGCTGGTAAAGCAAAAGATTTAAAAATATTTAACAGCCAGGCTGAACTTATGATGGCAGTTAATACTGGTAAGATTGATGCCTGTGTAACGGATGGTATTGTAGCTTCTTATACACTTAAGCAAAATTCCAGCTTGGATCTTCGTGTATTAAGTCCATATGATGCAGAAGCAGCTGGTAAAATAGGGGCGGCTTTACGCTTTGAAGACAAAGATTTCTTAGCGGAAGTCAATAAAACGCTCAATGATATGAAAGCGGATGGAACATTGACTAAAATATTAGAAGGTTTTGGGTTGAATAAAGATTATGTTGTATCAGTAGATGAAGGCAAAACTACGAACACAAAATAATAATAGTATTTAGAAAAAACAAGCTGAAATAACTCTTATGAGAGTGTTTTCAGCTTGTTTTTTTGACTCTACAATAAATATGTTTTGGAGGTGTAGTATAAAATAGAAATAGTTTACATTTTTGTAAACTGGTAAAAATAAGCACTTTGGCTACTGTGCAGTGTATTTTTCATATGATATAATTATAATCTATAGTTATCGTTTCGATAATTGCAAAAAATAGAACTGCAATTGATTTTGCTAAAAGTAGAGGGCAGATTGTCTTGCCGCAAGCATTTTCAAATTTGTGGTTTTTATTATAAAAAGAAAAAGAATAGGGTTGTGGTAAATTTGAATTTTAAAAATGTGCAGACAAAATTTTTAGTCATGCTAATGCCGATCTTTATTTTAAGCTTTCTTATTTTATCGGGTATCAGCTATTATATGGCGAATACTTCGTTAAATAGGGCAAATAATGAAACAGTAAAGGCAATGGGACAAAAAGCTGCAACAGAAGTGGAACAGGGAATCGATGAACGCGTTATTCGGTTGGAAGAGCTGGGAACGGATAAAGTCCTACGGGGCGCAGATGATAACGCTAAAATAGCATATTTGGCAGAATCACAAAAACGATTGGGTTTTGACTCCTTATATTATTCAGATTTGAATGGGAACTGTGTTCGTGCCGATGGTAAGCATTTTAATCGGGCTGATCGGGAATACTTCAAAAAAGTAAAAGAAACAAAAAAAGCCTATGTACCATCGCCGGTAGTTTCGGCAGATACTGGTAAACTTATTTTGGTTTTGACAGCACCAGCTTTTGAAAATGGTAAATTTGTTGGTATGATGATGGGGAGCATTACGCTGGAAAAATTGTCAAAAGTATTGGATCAAGTCGAATTCCAGACTTCAGGATATGGATATATCGCTGAAACAGAAGGGGTAGTTATTGCAAATAACAAAAACCCTGAACTGATTAACACTTTGAATTTGACAGAAAAGCAGATTAATCCAGCTATCAAAGCTGATAAAATGGAATTGGATAAAAATTTGATGGCAGCATTTAAAACGGTCGTGGAAAAAGGGACCGCCGAAGTTGTTTCTTATACGGATTTATTTGGTCGTGCAGATATAGCTGAATTGACACCGATTGAACTTTATGGACAAAGGTGGGTTATGGTCATTACGGCTCCAGAAGCTGAAGTTGCTGCTCCGATTAAGAAATTATCCACATATATGATTGGTATATCAATCTTTTTTATTATCATTGCTAGTGCATTTATTTATTTATTTGCAAAAAAAATTGCGGAACCAATCCGCTTGATGCGTGATGAATGCAAACTCTTAAATGATGGAGATTTTCAAGATAAGCCAATTAGTGTTCAGGGTGAAGATGAATTTGGGCAGCTGGCGACAGGGTTCCGTGATATGAGGACGACCTTGCGCACACTGATTAAAAAGATCCAAAATGAATCACAACAAGTTGCCTCATCCAGTGAAATGCTCAAGGAAAGTGCGGGTCAGTCAGCCGAAGCATCCAATCAGGTGGCTGTTTCTATTACTGGTATCGCCGAAGGCGTAGAAAAACAATCCAATGCAGCTAAAACGGTAAATGGAATAGCGAATGGTGTTGCCCAGACGGCAGCGGAAATTGCCTTGAAGGCCAAAGGTGTGGGGGAAGTTACACATAAAGCGAATGATGATGTTGATTTAGGGCGCAGTGCAATTGCGAATGCAGTGGAACAGATGCAGCAGATCAGCACGGGGTCAGAACAAATCCAGCAAGCCGTGGAAGAATTAGCCCAAGGATCACAAGAAATCAGCAATATCGTTGATGTGATCGCCAATATTGCTGGACAAACCAATTTACTGGCACTTAATGCTGCGATTGAAGCAGCCAGAGCTGGCGAGCAAGGTCGCGGTTTTGCGGTTGTCGCTGAGGAAGTACGGAAACTAGCGGAAGAATCGCATAAATCATCGCAACAAATTGCTGAACTGGTGAAGCGCAATCAAATAGATATGGAAAAAGCCGTTATGGTTAGTAAAGATGGAAAAGCAAGTATTATTAGTGGTATCGAAGCTGTGAATTCAGCCGATGAAACATTTAAAAATATAGTTCAAGTTATCCATCATCTATCGGATGAGATAGCAGCTATTTCTGGGTCGATTGATACTATGGCGGATGGTAGTAAGGATATGCTGCACTCAATAGAAGAAATCGACGCAATCAGTAAAAACAGTTCAGCGGAAGCACAGTCCGTATCTGCGGCAACCGAAGAACAATCCGCATCAATGCAGGAAATTGCCGCAGCCAGTCAGAGCTTAGCTCATTTGGCTACAGAACTGCAAGATCTCATTGTTAAGTTTAAAGTCTAAATAGTAGAAAATGAAAAAAGCCGATGAAACCTGCAGGGGGACTGCTAGTTTCATCGGCTTTTGTTATGTTATATAATCTTTATCAATAGGATTAGTGATCGCTTAAGTTTGTTGGGTCAAGATCAATTTCTTTTAATGGAATTAATTTTGTTTTATGTTTAATTTTATACCAGAAATAGAAAATCAATATAATAGGAATACCAATATAAGTTGCTAAGGCACCGTTCCAGTCGACGGAACTTCCCATAAAGGCACCATAATTTTGTCCAAGCATTACGACCAGGCATAATGCTAAAGCGAAAAATGAACCGAAAGGGAATAGTGTAGCACGATATTTTAAAGTACTTAAATCTTTTCCCTGTGCAACAAAGGCACGGCGGAAGCGATAATGGCAAATGGCGATGCCTACCCAAACGACAAATCCAGTCATGCCTGATAGATTGAGCAGCCAGGTATAAGCTGTTCCTTCCCCGAGTAAAGAGGTAAGAAATGCTAATAAACCGAAGATCGTTGTAAGGAATAACGCATTTGTCGGTACTCCGCGACGATTGACTTTGGTAAACATAGCTGGTGCTTTGCCTTCTTTTGCCATTGCATATAACATGCGTGTTGAAGCATAAAGTCCGGAATTTCCGCAGGATAATACGGAGGTTAAAATAACAAAATTCATTAATGATGCAGCAGCATTGAAGCCGGCACGATCAAGTGCCAGGGTAAATGGACTTACCGCAACGCTTTCAACATCTGTTTTTAAAAGGTTAGCATCCGTATACGGTAATAGAAAACCGATGACAATCATGGTACCAATATAAAATAGCAAGATGCGCCAAAAAACATTATTAATTGCTTTCGGAACATTTTTTTCAGGGTCTTCACTCTCGCCGGCAGCAATGCCGACTAATTCAGTTCCTTGGAAAGAAAAGGCAGCAATCATGAAGATGCCGACAATGGAACCAGCACCGCCAACAAATGGTGCATCACCATTTGTCCAGTTGGAAAAACCAGGCGATGGTCCACCGATTACACCAAAAATCAACAAGGTACCGATAATTAGAAAAACCACAACCATCGCAACTTTAATACTGGCAAACCAATATTCACTTTCGCCATAGGCGCGGGTTGATAAATAATTCAATACAAATAAAATAATTAAAAAAGCAGCACTCCAGATAATTGCGGGCGTATCGGGAAACCAAAATTTCATGACCAATGCACCCGCAACGATTTCTACCGCTAATGTAATGGCCCAGTTAAGCCAATAATTCCAGCCAATTGCAAAGCCTAAAGCGGGGTCGACAAACCGCGAAGCATAGGTGCCGAATGAGCCTGATACCGGCAAATACGTTGCCATTTCGCCTAAACTTGTCATAATAAAATATACCATAATACCGATTACGGCGTATGCAGTTAAAGCACCGCCTGGACCTGCTGTGCTGATGGAAGCACCACTTGCCAAAAATAAGCCTGTTCCCAGGGCCCCGCCGATGGCAATCATATTCATATGACGCGTCTTAAGACTTCTTTTAAGTTGTTGTGGCTGCGCAGCCTCTGCTTCTTTTCCCATAGGGAGGGAAAGTTCTTCTTCGTTAATACTCACCGAATACACTCCATTCTCTTTAAACTAAAAGTTTTACCGTTTATCTTTTGCCTGATTTTCATTTTGCTGCAACTGTAGCTTCTATATTGAGATTACATCTTTTCTGGAAAAGGGATGTGTAAAGGTCTCTTTTCGACAAAAGATGTAAAACATAGGCACGATATTCTTATTTTACACGAAAATAAAATTATACGCTATTTTTTATTTGTGTAAAAGCCAAATATTATCCTGCATCAAGTGAATTTAGACAAAAAAATTTCATAGTAAAAATTCCCGCAAGAGACGATGCTTTATCGAATCGAACGGAGATTTCGCCTATGAAATCTCATACACAAGTACTATCTATAGAATAATATACGGTGTCGCATATGTCCACAAAAATAGTATTTTATTTTCAAATGATATTGTATTTGTGGACATGAATAAAAAAATTGCCTGATTTAAAAATTTTCTAAACTTTGAAATTGTGAATCGTTGTCTGCAGGTCGAGAGCCATACTGTTTAACTTTTGACTCGAGGCAGCGATTTCTTCCATCGAGGCAGATTGCTCTTCGGTTGCAGCGGAGATGGTCTGCGTTTGTTCGGCACTACGCTTGCTTTCCTGTGCAATTTTCTCTGCTGAATCGATAACACTTTGGCTGCCACTGGCTAACTGCTCACTGGCAGCGGAAATTTCATGGATCTGTTCAGAGATCTGCTGTACCATTTGCACGATGCCAGTAAAACTTTGTCCGGCGATATTTACAACGGCAGTTCCGGCATTTACTTCCTTTTTGCTGTCTGTCATGAACGTTACAGCATTATTTGTTTTAGCTTGAATTTCTGTGATTAAATCGATGATTTCTTTTGTCGATTGACTGGATTGCTCAGCAAGCTTTCGGACCTCTTCAGCAACAACGGAAAAGCCGCGACCGGCATCTCCAGCACGGGCTGCTTCAATGGCTGCATTTAAAGCCAGCAGATTTGTTTGTCCGGCTATATTGGAGATGACTTCCACAATCTTACCAATTTGTTTGGACTTTTCTTCTAATTCACTGACAACAGTAGCGGTATGGTGCGTCTTTTCTTCAATGACCTGCATTTGGTGTACTGCAGTCTGGATTGCTTTTCCGCCTTCATCTGCGGTTAATGATGTTTTTTGGGCAGATTCTGCGACAATCATGGTATTGTTTGTAACCTGCTGAATACCTTTTGTCATTTCATTGACGACTGTACTCGTTATATTGGCTAGTTCCAGTTGTTTATTGGCTCCCAGGGCAACGGTGGTTATGGACTGGGCCACTTGATTGGATGCTTGCGCTGATTGTTCAGCACTTGCTGATAAACCTTGTGAGGAATCGGCGAGGTTCGCTGAGGTAGTTGTAAGTTGTTGAATTAAATTGCGGTTGCTTTTATTCATTTTGTCGACCGCTTTGGATAAGGTGCCAAATTCACTGTGATCAAGCAGACTGTGCTGGGGGACATCTTGAGAAAAATCACCATCGGCAATTTTAGCTAAAAAATGGACAGCATCATTCAGTCTTGTACTAATTTGTGTAACAATAATGAATCCCAAAGTGAGTCCGGCCAAAATTGAAATCACAATAATACCGGAAAATATAGAGATGGTAGTTGTAAAGCTCGCTTGAGCAGTCTGATTCATTTGATCAGCGGCTTTTTTTGCTAAATCGGTCATGACTTCCATTTTATGAACAAATTCTCTTGATAGCGGAGCAACTTTTGTTTTATATAAGAGGTTGGCTTCGGCATTTTTATTTTGCATGGATAATTCAATGGTTTCTTTGCGCGCTGCGCGATAGGCTGGCAGTGCTTTACGAAGTTCATCTAAATTATTTGTTTCTTCTGAATTTAATGATAATTTTTCATACTTGTCAAGATTTTCATCAAAATCATTGACTTTTTGGTTGATATCATTATAAAATGTCTTTTTTTCGGTGATATTTGTGGTCGCCATTAAACTTGCCATATTGGATTCGATTCGACCGGTGATAAATTTGTTAGAATGTGCTAAATCAATACCAGTTAATTCATTCGTATACAGTGAATTCATATTTTGATTTACTTGCTGTAACGAATAAAATCCTACAACCCCAACTCCTATTAGACCAATGCTGAATACGGCAATCAAAAGAAGTAATTTTTGTTTTACATTTAAAGCATTCAATGGATTCATCATCATACGCCCCTTTTTCTTAAGTCTACATCTATTATTTTGGTGCACTTTGTCATCAATTATGTATAGAATATTAAGAAAAAACCATGTAGTATTTATTTCCTATTATACCCCCTTTTTTGTATTTCGTCCAAGCAAGTCCGTGAATTTCAAAATAAATTATGGTATGCTAAAGTAAGAAAACAAGTCTGCAAAGATAAAATTTAGCTTTTAGCTTTTATTGTTTGATGGAATGCACAGTCGTATCTTAAAAAAGCAGCATAGATGTATTTTTAAGAAAAACTATATTCAGTTTCATAGCAGATTGTCTAATGGTTGTGGATTTATAGCAAAGTAAAATGGGAATAAAATATTGCATTATAAAAAATATAATGGTATTATATTACACAGCAAAGGCTGATCAGACATCTGAAGGTCAAAGTTACTCTGGATAGGGTGGACTTTGACCTTTTTTAGCCTATATTTATTGCAAACGAGACTGGGAGGTTTTTTAGTGTCAAAAAAAGTTGTAAGTGTAATTTTGTTATTATTCCTTTTCATTATAGGATTAGCGGGGTGCGGCAAACAAGAGCCTACCGCAGGTAAAACCCTTAAAGTCGGAACGGATGCTTCTTATGCACCATTTGGTTTTCAAGATGAAAAGACGAAGGATTATATTGGCTTTGATATTGATTTGATTAAAGCGGTTGCCAAACAAGCCGGGTTTGACGTGGAAATTAATAATTTGAATTTTGATGGTTTAATCCCGGCATTACAGACTGGTAATTTGGACATTGCCATTTCTGATATGACAATCGATGCGGATCGATCGCAAAAAGTGGGGTTTTCACAATCCTATTATAAAGCAGGTCTGGGAATTGTGGTTCGTGCGAATAATACTGATATTAAGTCGGTAGCTGATTTAGCAGGGAAAAATGTGGCGGTCTCGATTGGTTCGACTGGAGCTGAAGCCGCACGTAAGATAGAAAATGTAAAAATCCGTGAATTCAATACCATTGCAGATGCCTTTTTGGAATTAAAGGCGGGTGGTGTAGATGCCGTTATTAATGATATTCCGGTAAATGAATATTACACATTACAAGATAAAAGCAAAGAAACCAAAACGGTTGATACACCAATTAATAGTGAAGATCTAGGGATTGCTGTGGCAAAAAACAATACGGAACTCTTGGCTAAAATTGATAAGGGTTTGGCAGAGATCAAACAAAACGGAGAATATGAAAAGATCTATGTGAAATGGTTTGGTAAAAAACCGCCAGTTGAATAGGTTGCAGTAAGTTCGCCTCTTTACGTATAATAGAAGAACAGAGAAAATGCAAGCTGGAGGTTAGGAAAAATGGATAATGCAATTCAATCTATATTAAAAGAGTTTCCATTGGTTATTTTAGATGGAGCTTTTTCAACGGAACTTGAGCGGCGGGGCTGCGATATTAATGATGAACTTTGGTCTGCTAAAATTTTAATGGAGCAGCCGGAGATGATTGGGAAAGTCCATGCTGATTATTTTACGGCGGGTGCCGATGTGGCGATTACAGCAAGTTATCAGGCCACAATTGAAGGTTTTATGCGTCGTGGAATGAAAAAAGAAGAAGCTTTGTCATTAATCCGTTTGTCGGTCGAGATTGCTAAAAAAGAGCGTGATGAATTTTGGGCGCACCCTGAAAACAGGACGAATCGTCCCAAACCTGTGGTTGCCGCATCTGTAGGGCCTTATGGAGCTTTTTTAGCAGATGGGTCTGAATATCGAGGTCATTATAAGATTGGGGAATGTGAATTATGTGATTTTCACGCACCGCGTTTAAAAGCTTTGATTGAGGCACAGCCGGATATTTTAGCTTGTGAAACCTTGCCGTGTTTAGCGGAGGCAAAAGCGATTGTTGCCGTACTGCAAGCGTATAAAGATATGTCGGCATGGATTAGTTTTAGTGCCAAAGATGAAGAACATATTAGTAGTGGCGAAAAAATACTGGATTGTGCAGCCTGGCTTGATCAGCAGAATCAAGTAGCGGCGATCGGCATCAATTGCACGGCGCCGCAATATGTAAAATCGCTTATAGAAATCATTCGTTCACAAACCAATAAACCGATTCTTGTTTATCCAAATTCAGGTGAACAATATGATGCAACAACAAAAGACTGGCATGGGGCTTCGGCGGAAACTTCTTTTGCTGATTATACAAAACAATGGTATAAGGCGGGGGCTCGGGCAATTGGCGGCTGTTGCCGGACAACGCCGGATGATATTCGGGCGATTGCAAAATGGGCTCGTAATAAGTAAAAAAACAGATAAAAATAGGGAAAACTTGGCATTCATTTTACAGATGTTCAATGAAATAACAGGTTTTCTTTTATTTTATCTGCTTATATTAAGTTGAAAAATGATTTTCCGAATTTAATAATGTTTTTTTTGAATTGTATTAACAATTCACTATAATTACACAATTGTCCGTATTTCGTGAAAAATATGTTGACTCTCTATCTTTTTTGGTATATGTTATATGTAAATCCAAAATTAAATATAGGTACAAAGAGGTATCAATTGACCGTTTTTCAATTCGGTTGGTTGATTTTTTTTATTTTATTTTGACAATTGAATAAAATTGTTTCATGGATACCACGAATATCCAGGGAACTTTGCCAGCTTTATCGTTTTTCTATCCCAGTGGTGCTAGGTCTATTAACTTTACCCATTTTTATATTCAAGACGCTAGCTATTGTTCGATAAAGGCAAACTCATTTGATTTTAAGAGTATATCGCAAGGAGGTGGTCAAACGAATAAAATTCGAAAAAATAAAAAGCTTCATGGATACCACGAATATCCATGAAGCGCAGGCAAATCTTTTATTCCCAGTGGTACTAGGTCTATTTAATTTACCCATTCTCGATTATAACAGGTTGATTTTCTTTTTTCAAGAACAATGTAAAAAGAGGCGGGCGGATTTTGGCAATCGTGGGAGCAGCACTTTTTATACAAAGAGTTTGTTTTTTTAGCAATGGATAAAAAGTATGTAAATATGAGGAGTGTATAAAATGACAAGAAAAATTGCGATTTATGGTAAAGGCGGTATTGGTAAATCCACTACGCAACAAAATACGGCAGCAGCAATGATGCATTTTTATGACAAAAAAGTATTTATTCATGGTTGTGATCCTAAAGCGGATTCAACGCGGTTAATTCTTGGGGGCATGAATCAAAAAACACTGATGGATATTTTGCGTGATGAAGGCGAAGAAAAAATTACAGTGGACCGGGTAGTTAAAGCAGGCTTTGGCGGCATCCGCTGCGTGGAATCTGGTGGACCGGAACCTGGTGTTGGCTGTGCAGGACGCGGTGTTATCACTTCTATTGATCTCATGGAAAAAAATGGTGCATATACATCGGATTTAGATTTTGTGTTTTTTGATGTTCTGGGTGACGTTGTCTGCGGCGGTTTTGCGATGCCGATTCGGGAAGGAAAGGCACAGGAAGTATATATTGTTGCCTCAGGAGAAATGATGGCTGTGTATGCAGCAAATAATATTTGTAAAGGGCTCTTGAAATATGCAAAACAAAGCGGAGTTAGGCTTGGCGGGATTATTTGCAATAGCCGTAAAGTAGATCGGGAAAGAGAATTTTTAGAAGAATTTACTGCCGCTATTGGCACTCAACTGCTCCATTTTGTACCACGCGATAATATTGTACAGAAAGCAGAATTTAATAAAAAAACAGTGGTTGAGTATGATGCTGATTGTAATCAGGCTCATGAATATGGTGAATTAGCCCGCAAAATTATTGAAAATGACAATTTTGTTATTCCGAAACCATTAAGTATGGATGAACTAGAAGCGATGGTTGTGAAATATGGTCTTGCTGATTAAATACTAAAACGTAAGGGGGCAGTTATTTATGATTATGGTTCGTGCAATTATCAGACCAGATAAAAAAGACAGTGTTCTTCAGGAACTTTCACGAGCGGGGTTTAATGCCGCCACTGTTGTTGATGTTGTGGGGCGCGGGAAACAAAATGGTATTAAATTTGGCGATATTGTTTATGATGAGATTCCGAAAAGCCTTATTATGGTAGTTATTGAAGAGGCCGAAAAAGATAAAATACTGGATGTTATTTTACGTCATGCAAAAGTCGGTGAAAATGGATCATTTGGTGATGGGAAAATCTTTATCAGTGCAATCGATGAAGTTTATACGGTTTCCAGCGGCTTGGCTGGGTTATAAGGGAGTGGCGTTATGAAAGAAATCATAGCTGTGATTCGAATGAATAAAGTTGGTCCTACAAAAAAAGCTTTAGTTGAGGCTGGTGTGGCGGGGTTTACTGCCTTAAAAGCGATAGGCCGCGGTAAAGTGGTGGAAAATATAGAAATCATTGCTGACCGTAAAAAACAATTGCTGGCGAAGACGAATCCGGAAGATCCCAAGGCAGAACAGGTAGCAACTGAGTTTTTAGATGGCCGGGGATTATTTCCCTGCCGAATGTTTACGATTTTGGCTCATGATGAGCAGGTTCAAACAATCGTTCAAGCCATTATTAAAGTTAATAAAACCCAGCATAACGTGGGCGATGGGAAAATATTTATTCTGCCATTATTGGATGCTGTGCGTGTCAGAACGAATGAACATGGTGACGCAGCAATTTAAGGGACTGCTCAGTAAATGAATGAATCTTTGTGAGGGGGAAAAATCATGCCATATCATACATTTAAATGCAGTGAATGTATTCCTGAAAGAGCAAAACATGCCGTTGTCAAGGGGCCGGGGGAAGATTTGACATCTTGTTTGCCGCTTGGTTATTTAAATACAATACCGGGAACGATTTCCGAACGCGGCTGTGCATATTGTGGGGCCAAGCACGTTATCGGTGCACCGATGAAAGATGTCATCCATATGAGCCATGGTCCGGTTGGGTGTACTTATGATACATGGCAGACAAAACGGTATATCAGTGATAATGATAATTTTCAACTGAAATATACCTATGCGACGGATGTAAAAGAAAAACATATTATATTTGGGGCTGAAAAACAGTTAAAACAAAATATGCTGGAAGCCTTTAAAGCCTTTCCTGATATCAAACGCATGACGATTTATCAAACGTGCGCAACGGCTTTAATCGGTGATGATATTGAAGCCGTTGCCCAGGAAGTGACGGATGAATTGGGCGATGTTGATATCTTCGTTTGTAATTCACCGGGTTTTGGCGGACCGAGTCAATCCGGCGGCCATCATAAAATCAATATTGCGTGGATCAACCAAAAAGTTGGTACGGTTGAACCGAAAATAACCAGTGACTATGTGATTAACTATGTGGGTGATTATAATATCCAAGGTGATTGCGAAGTGATGGTGGATTATTTTAAGCGGATGGGTATCCAGGTTTTGTCAACTTTTACGGGTAATGGTTCGTATGATGAACTAAGAGGTATGCACAGGGCGCAGCTTAATGTATTGGAATGTGCGCGATCTTCCGAATATATCTGTAATGAACTCAAAGTCAGATATGGAATTCCACGCCTTGATATTGATGGATTTGGCTTTAAACCACTCGCTGAGTCGCTCATGAAGGTGGCCATGTTCTTTGGGCTTGAAAAAGAAGCGCAGGCCATCATCGATGAAGAAATAGCTCGTTGGAAACCGGAACTGGACTGGTATGCGAAACGCTTAAAAGGTAAAAAAGTATGCTTGTGGCCGGGGGGATCAAAACTTTGGCATTGGGCACACGTAATTGAAGAAGAAATGGGGCTAGATGTTGTTTCGGTTTATTCGAAATTCGGGCATCAGGGGGATTTTGAAAAAGGTATTGCTCGTTGCAGTGAAGGTGCACTGGCGATTGATGATCCGAATGAACTAGAAGGAATCGAAGCGATGAAGACGCTAAAACCAGATATTATTTTCACGGGTGTTCGCCCAGGTGAAGTTGCTAAAAAATTAGGAATACAATATCTAAATGCCCATGCTTATCACAATGGACCTTACAAAGGGTTTGAAGGCTGGGTTCGCTTTGCCAGAGATATTTACAATGCACTTTATTCGCCGATTCATCAACTGGCCAGCATTGATATCAGCCAGACAGAAGTAGATGGCAGCGGTTTTTCAACCAGACAGCTGATTTCAGATGTGAATATCGATAAAACGGCAATCACTCCACCGGAAGAACAACCTTATACTGGAGATTATGATTGCGTGACAAAATTACGTGATAAAACATATCCCGAACCAAGCCATAAACTTGTGAAGGTAGTATAAGGAGGTGCTGGAGAATGGATGATTCAAGAAAAGACAAGGTTGAGCAGCTTGTGGATTATATAATGAAATGGTGTTTATGGCAGTTTCATTCACGGGCCTGGGATCGTGAAAAACAAAATGAGGGTGTATTAACGAAAACAATGCAGCTTTTATGTGAGGAACCGGTTGATTGTGCAACGCCTGCGGATAAATGTTATTGGGTCGATGCGATGGTTTTAGCCAAAGATTTTAAAGAAACCTATCCATGGCTTGGTGCAATGGATAAAAAGGATATTAAACTTCTTATGCAGGACCTGAAAGATCGCATAGATTATTTGACAATTACGGGTTCATTAAATAAAGAACTTACCGATCAACGGTATTAAACTAGTTAAATAAATACGGTGCGCTGTTACAGCGGCAAAGAAAATCAAAAAGGGAGTCGATTTTTATGATGTCTTGTGAAGTGAAAGAAAAAGAGCGTGCCGGCATTATCAACCCGATCTTTACCTGTCAGCCTTGCGGTGCTCAATATGCCAGCATCGGAATCAAAGATTGTATTGCGATTGTTCATGGTGGTCAAGGCTGCGTAATGTTTGTTCGGCTGTTATTTGCTCAGCATTTTAAAGATAATTTTGATATAGCCTCTTCGTCCGTCCATGAAGATGGTGCTGTATTCGGGGCGGTTCATCGTGTTGAAGAAGCCGTAGATGTTCTTTTGATGCGATACCCGGATGTGAAGGTGATTCCAATCATCACGACTTGTTCAACGGAAGTAATTGGTGATGATGTTGATGGGGTTGTTCGTAAATTAAATGCTGGACTACTCAAAGAAAAATATGCTGGTCGTGAAGTTCATTTGATTAGTGTTCATACGCCAAGCTTTAAAGGAAGTCAGGTTACTGGCTATGATGTGGCTTTAGATGCTTTTGTCAGAACTTTGGCGAAAAAAGATCAACCCAATGGGAAAATTAATTTGTTTACGGGTTGGGTTAATCCGGGAGATGTAACGGCACTGAAGCATCTTTTGGCTGAAATGGATATTGCCGCTACGGTTCTGTTTGAAATCGAGAGTTTTGATTCACCATTAATGCCAAATGGTGATGCCGTCTCACATGGCAGCACACCGGTTGAAGATATCATTGGAACGGCGAATGCTATGGGGACGATTGCGCTAAATCGGTATGAGGGCGGCGCTGCAGCGGAATACCTAGAAAGTGAATTTAACGTTCCGGCGGTGATTGGACCAACACCGATTGGTATCCGTAATACGGACACATTTTTACAAAATCTAAAAAAAATGACAGGTAAAGAAATTCCGCTTTCTTTAGTGCGGGAACGCGGTATTGCTATTGATGCCTTAACGGACTTGGTACACATGTTTTTTGCCGATAAAAAAGTGGCTATTTATGGCCATCCAGATTTAGTGATTGGTTTGGCGGAATTTTGTTTGGATCTAGAAATGAAACCGGTATTACTGCTTTTAGGGGATGACAATTCAACTTATAAGAAAGATGCTCGTCTTAAAGCTTTTGAAGAAAAAGTCGATTTCGAGATGGAGGTCATAACCAATGCTGATTTATGGGAATTGGAAAGTCGGATCAAAAATAAAGAAATTGAACTAGATCTTATTTTAGGACACTCCAAAGGGCGGTTTATTTCAATTGATTATAATATCCCGATGGTACGTGTCGGCTTCCCAACTTATGATCGTGCTGGTCTATATCGTCACCCCGTTGTAGGTTATGCTGGTGCTACTTGGTTGGCTGAAACCATGGCCAATACGATATTTGAGGATATGGAACATAAGAAAAACAAAGAATGGTTACTCAATGTATGGTAAGCTGAATCACATTTTAGCAGTGCAGCGGCATTGTAAATAGAATAAATAGTAGACAATGCTGCCAGTTTCTGATGGTGATCAGTTCTGGCAGCATTCCTAAAAAAAGAGGCTGAAAATTATGATTAATAGCATACAAAATGAAGCAGCTATCGATAGTTTTGTCGAAGCCTATCATACGGCGCAGGGTTTCCATCATCGAGCGGAGAATTTCTTACAGGAAGGTCAAGCGAATAGTGTGGTGTTCAATGTGGCAGCTATTGCCTTGGAAAATTATTTAATTGCTTTATCGAATCTGCATGGTGTAGAGCCACGAAATCATAATTATATCTGCCTTATGGACTCCATTGAAACTTTTATGATCATTCCTCCTTTATTAAGTGCCGAAATAAGATCTTTGGATGTAATTTTTGGAATTTGTTCACTGGAAAATTATCATCATGGGACACCAGAGGAAGAAGATGGTAAGCGCGTTCTTAGCTTATGCCAAAAAGTACAAGGTTTATTTGATCAACATAAAATTTCTGCCTTGAAAAGTAAAATTTGAGCTTTATGAGCCGTTAAGAAGGGATTGAAAACGATGCGACTCCATTATTTACAGCATGTTCCATTTGAAAATCCTGGTAGTATTTTGGTCTGGGCTGAAAAAAATCAGTATACCGTAACGAGTACTCATTTATATAAAAATGAAATTTTACCGAAACAGAGCGAGTTTGACTGGCTGGTTATTATGGGCGGGCCCATGAATATTTATGAGGAAGAACAATATCCTTGGCTGGCAGCTGAAAAAGAGTTTATTAAAAAATCCATTCAGCAAGATAAAGTTATTATTGGTTTATGTCTGGGCGCACAACTCATTGCCGATGTGATTGGCGGGAAAGTTACCAAAAATGCGCAGCTGGAAATTGGCTGGTTTCCGGTCCAGCTAAGTGAAGCGGCAAGAAAATCTCCCTTGTTTTCCTTTTTTCCACCAGAGCCCATTGTTTTTGAGTGGCATGGAGATACCTTCAGTCTTTTGCCGGAGGAGGCAATCTGTATTGCTGAAAATGAAGCTTGTAAAAACCAAGCTTTTATCTATAAGAAAAAAATTTTTGGGTTTCAGTTCCATCTGGAAAATACAGTTGAAATAATTCAGGCACTGGTGGCGCATTGTAAAAATGAAATGAGACCAGGCCCCTATGTGCAGTCGAAAGAAGAATTGGAAGCTCATGCAGAATATATTAAACAGGATAATCAATGGATGTTTGATTTTCTCACGCAATTGGCAAAAATGGATAGAGAGGGTGTTCTTTGATGGAGGCGGTTCGGTATACGCAGCGAATTTGCAGTGATCAACAACAAATTGAAGATTTTCTTTTATCATCCCGCATTGGCATACTTGCTTTAACGGGTGAATCTTTTCCTTATGCAGTACCGGTTAATTATATCTGGCATAAAAACGCCATCTATTTTCATGGGATGGGATCAGGCAAGAAAAATGTCCTTCTTGCTCAGAACCCGCCAGTGTGTTTTACGATTTATGCAGAACACGGTACTGTAATCGATCCAGTACCGTGTCATGCTGATACAGCTTATATGAGTGTCATGATTTTTGGCAAAGCAGAAAAATTAATTGATTTTGCAGAATCGGCAGTTATTATGCAAAAAATGATAGACAAATATATGCCAAACTATTATAGTCAGCCGTTAACGGGAAATCTAATGGAAAAATATAAATCTTCACTCGATGGAAATGGTGTAGGTATATATCGAATTCAGGCGGATATCGTAACTGCTAAAGAAAATGCCGTAAATCCTCAAAATATTTTCTAGATAAGTCGAGGAACATCACTGTATTTTATAAAAAAAGACATATCAATCAAAGGTTGGAAAATCCTTTGTTTGATATGTCTTTTTGGTTAACCTTGTGATTGTGGTTTTGTGAGGCGGGCGGGGTCCATGTAATGATTATAGATGGCTGCATCTACATAGCCAGTTGCTAAAGCAGCTTCTTTTAGGGTAATGCCCTCTTTTTCAGCTCGATGGGCAATTTCAGCGGCTTTATCGTAGCCAATTAATGGTACCAAACCAGTAACTAAAATAAGGGATTGACTTAAGTTGAATTCAATTTTTTCGCGGTTTGGTTCAATACCAACCAGACAGTTATGATTAAAAGAATTCATACTGCCACTCAGTAAGCGGATGCTTTGAATTAAGTTATAAGCCATAACTGGCATAAATACATTCAACTGGAAATTTCCCTGACTGGCCGCAAATGAAACGGTAGTATCATTGCCAAAGACTTGTGTGACCACCATGGTTAAGGCTTCAGCCTGGGTTGGATTTACTTTTGATGGCATGATTGAACTGCCTGGTTCGTTGGCAGGAATCGTGATTTCACCGAGTCCGCAACGAGGTCCGCTGGCAAGCCACCGTACATCATTGGCTATTTTCATAAGATCAGCGGCTAATGCTTTGAGCAAGCCATGGACAGCAGCAATTTCATCTCGGCTCGATAATGCTTGGAACTTATTGGGTGCGGTTTGGAAATGTTCATTAGTCAATTTACTGATTTCTTCGGCAATTTTTACGGCGAACAAGGGATGGGTATTGATTCCTGTTCCGACGGCAGTGCCTCCCATAGCGAGATCACGCAGAAAATTGATACCAGCAGTCAACATTTCCTGATTGCGGCGTATCATTCGTGCCCAGCCGCTAATTTCCTGCCCTAATGTGAGCGGGGTAGCATCCATAAGATGTGTGCGTCCGGTTTTGACAACATCCATAAAATCTTTTGACTTTTTTTCAAGCGTTGCAGCTAGATCGTCCAGTGCGGGAAAAAGCTGTTTTTTAATGAGGGTGAGACCAACCACGTGTAAGGCCGTGGGAAATATATCATTTGAGCTTTGAGAGCAATTTACATGATCATTTGGATGGACGGCAATTTCTTTGCCTTGTTCGGCTAAAATTTGTGCAGCCCGATGAGCCAGAACTTCATTCATATTCATATTAAACTGTGTGCCGCTGCCTGTCTGCCATACAGCTAGTGGAAAATTCCCGTCAAGTTTACCAGCTAATACTTCGTCACAGGCTTCAATAATTGCATCGGCTCTGCCAGAATCTAGTGTTTCTAAATTTTTGTTTACGGCCGCAGAGGCACGTTTTAATAAAGCGAAGACTTTCACCATTTCCTGGGGGATTTTTTCGGTGCCAATTTGAAAGTTTTCGAAAGAACGCTGTGTTTGAGCACCCCATAATTTATCTGCTGGAACCTTAATTTCTCCGAGCGAGTCCTTTTCAATACGATATTCCATGTAAATCACTCCTTTAACTACTTTGTTTTAATTTTAGACTTCCACTTATAGGATATAGCAAATTGTAAGAAAATTCAAATGTTAAATAGATGAGTATTGTTATCAATTACAGTTTAGTATAAAATCACAACAAAGTCAAAGGTAGAGGGCTTTTTTATCGCAGTAAGGGCATATTGCCAGTCAATTTGTTTATTTTGCGGCTCGAACCATAGAGGCCGATACCTAAGTACTGAAACATGGCAGAGGGAATGGATTTAACTTTTTCTTTATAAATTTGATAATCTTTGCAAGTTTGGGCCGTGTTAGAAAAATCAACGATGACTAGATCATTCCAGTTATTATTCTTGATTTTTTCTAGTACTTCATGTATTGTTGTCATGCTCCCGTTTAAAATTGGGATGGGAATATTGGTTATACCAAGATGTTTTGTCTGAGAAGCGTCAATGAGATCTTCTCCGATAATGCTATTGAGTTTATGGCCAAGAGTAATACCAAGAATTGCTGAAGTGTTGGCAATCAAGCCAAGCGGCAGGGTTGAATCGATAATCATTACACATTTATTTTCTTCTATTGACATACAAAATTCTCCTCATTTTTTATGTTTTGTCTCCGTTATAAAAATATTCATATATTGTTTTGGTGTGAGCCCAATGATTCTTTTGAAGAAATTTGAAAAATGACTTTGGTCTGAGAAACCTGTTTGCAAGGCGACGTTTAGTGGTGAACATTGTTGTTCTAGCAGCTTTTTTGCTGCGCTGATACGAATCGCTTCTAAATAACAGTAAGGCGATATGCCTTTTTGTTTTGTGAACGATCGTAATAAGTGGTATTTGCTTATGTTAGCTAACTGACTCAGATCATTTAATTTTATGTTTTCACTGTAATTCGCTTGTAAAAAATCACAAATGATTTTTATTTCAGCGGAAGGTTCTATTGAATTTTGATCAAAGATCGTATCGGCGTGTTCAAAAATTAATTCTTCCATGATCAGCAAAAACAATTCATCTTTTTTGAAGTCTTTTTCCTGTTGCATAAGCATTTCATGCAAATCATGTAAGGCAGAGACCAATTCGCTGTCGCATAATACTGGTTCTGTAAAGTAGGGCAGATATGTTTTCTGCGTTATTTCCCGGACGATTTTTTGCATATTGTCTACAGAAATGTTAATACAGCGATAATCTAATGGCTCATTATCCAGCTGCTGACACATATGGCTGTCTTGTGGATTAAAAATAATTAAAGTGTCGCGTTCTACTATATAATGTTTGTTTTTACAAAATAATTCCCGGCGACCATTTTCAATAAAACCGATTACATAATATTCATGGAAATGTGTAGGAAATTTTTGCCTGATTCCTTTAAAACTATAGGCTTCAATATTTAAATCGGCATCAAAACAAACAGTCCTTGTTTCAGGTACCATCGACATCGCTCCTTTGTTCGTCTTTCGTAATCATACTATAAAACAATAGGGATTTCTTGTATGATATTGACCTATTTTGTACCAAGGTAAAGAAACTATTGTACAACCGCTTTGTAATAGAAAATTTTTTTATGTGAATTGTTTTACAAATCAGCAGGTGGGTGGTATTCTAATAGGAATAAATTTCGCTAAGAAGGAGAATTTAATGAATAAAAGTAAGGGGATTGGTCTTTTTTCACTTTGCGGCCTTATTATTGGTCCGATTATTGGGTCAGCCATTTTATTATTGCCACCGATTATTTATGCTAAGATTGGTGACTGGGCAATTGTGGCTTGGTTGGTGATTATGGTATTAGGCAGTGTATTTGCCTATGTATTTATCTATTTAAGTTTGAAAAGTCCAGGGAATGAAGGGGTTGCTTTGGCGGTGGGGAAAATGCTGGGGCCTTTCTGGCAAGAACTTTGCTCTAATTTTCTTACGACGGCTGTTTTCTTCGGTCCGATGGCGGTTTTGTTGACGGCAGCTGGATTTTTAAAAAACTTCAGCTTTCTTAAGATGCTAAATAGCGAATTTATTGTATGTATTTTAGTTTTTATTTGTATTGGCTTACTTGTAAGCGGCGTTAAATCCTTTGCCCGGTTTAATTTACTCGTTACGGCTTGTACGGTTGTCTCATTAGCGGCCGGTAGTTTATATACTTTAGTGACGGCAGCCGATATTCAATTACCACAGACGATGGTCTCCTTGCATGATTTTGGTTATAGCTTGTTACTTTTGTTTTGGGCTATTGTTGGCTGGGAGGTTATTGGTAATTATATCGAGGACATCAAGAATCCTGAAAGAACATTACGTAAAGCCATGACGATCAGTGTTATCATTATAAGTGGTGTCTACCTTCTGGTGGCCTTATCACTGCAGAGTTTTTTAGGTGAACATACAATAATCGCTATTATGCAGCCTTTATTTGGTAGTCTAGCTGTGCCGTTTTTAAGTATTGTAGCGGCAGGACTTTGTATTTCTACATATCTTATGATTGTTGGTGCTGTTACCAGAATGAATGCAAAACGAGCTGAAAATGGCAGGCTGCCAGCTTATTTGGCACAAACGAATCGCTATGGAAGTCCGGTCAATGCTATTTTTACACTTACGGGAATTCATATGATTACACTGAGTTTGCTTGCTGGGGATGTTTTAACATTGGATAGTTTGGTTGCCTGTGCTAATGTTTTTTTCTTGGCAAATGCCATGATTGGTTTAGCGGCAGGGTTTCGTATTTTAGATAATGTAAAATTGAAATTTGCGATTTCAATTTTAATGATCGCTTTCGCAGGCTTACTAAGCAAAGCAACACTCTGGAGTCTGTTCATTTTTGTGCTGGTCTTTTTCGTATCATGGAAAGCCCATCAAAGACATAAACGCACTCGAAAAGCAGAACCTGTTTATCGCTCGGATATGCATTAAGGGTCAATATTTCAGCATGATATTTTGCCCTTTAATGGTGGCTGAAAAATATTATTCTTAATGAATCAAAGGAGTTAAAGATAAAATACAGAAATTACTTATGTATATAGAACGCATTAAAGAAATTACATCCGATTGCCATATAAAATGTTTAATGCCATATATAGATAAGACTACAAATAAATTAGGCAATATAAAAAAATAACGGGTCGGTTTTAGAAAAAAGGAGTGTGGTCGTATGTACAAACCAATTGAAAATAGAGTAGCTCATTTGAGTGAAAATTTAATTGGGTTAAATATAAGCTTATTGATTTTAGCTTTTTTGGTCATTGGCATGGATCATATGGGGTATTTAGGGACGAATTTGTCCTTTCGTGCGATCAAAGGAATTGGTAAAGAATTTGGTACTATAACAATTATCATCGCCATAATTGCTTTTATGAATTACGTATTGCGGGAAATTTATCTTCAAATCACACGCAATAAAATTGCTCTTTCGCAAACGATGAACCGGCTATATAAGAATCTAATGAAAGATGTTCGCTTGTTGCATCCTTTGGTCGGTACGGTAGCAATTTATGCCGGAATCTTGCACGTTTATTTTGTGTGGTTTCGTGGGGTACATAATTTTAATCTTAGTATTGCTTTTGGGATTTTGGCACTTTTGTTGTTATTATTTTTATTGTATATAGGACATAAAATTCGATGCATGCCGCAAAATAAAAAGTTGCGAACGATCCATAAAATGATAGCATATTCATTTTTGGTCTTTTATGTTTTACATATTGCCATAAAAAGTGATTGATTGTATCAAGGGAAATAGGGGAGGAATTGTTATGAAGCAAGTAAGTACGACATTTGAAACTTTTTTAAAAGAAGCCCCAAAGCACGCTCAGGTTTGGCTGGATGCGGTCAAAAAATTAGATGATGCCAGTACCTTGGATGCAAAAACAGAAGAAATTGCGTATATTGCAGTACTTAGTACGGTTGGACTATTGACGGGTCTGCCATTTCACGTAAAACATGCAAAAGAATTAGGCGCAACAAGAGACGAAATAAAAAGTGCAGTTTTGCTGCCACTTCCAGCCGTTGGCAATAAAGTTGTTGCGGCTTTACCAATAGCGCTGCATGCCTATGATGAAGAAGATTAACGGATTTGTTATTGACGATGAATGAAAAATAAAAGAGCACCGTGCATTTTTGCGCCCGGTGCTCTTTTATTTTATAACCGCATAGCAGCTTCGGCGGCAAGCGGTGATCGTTCACATTCTTCTGGCAGCATCGTCACTTGAAAGCAGAGTTTGGAACCCATCATTTTTTCACTCGCATAACTGAGACCATTTGATTGGCTGTCCAACAATGGATTATCGATTTGTGCTGGATCCCCAAGTAAAATTATTTTTGTGCCAAGCCCCGGTCTGGTTAAAACGGCTTTTGCCTGGCGTGGGGTAGAGTTTTGCATTTCATCAAAAATTACCCAGTATTTTTGCAAGGAACGACCGCGTTGGTAAGCCAGTGCTTCGGTTTGGATGATTCGTTTTTCAAATAACATATTGACTGTATCTTCGGTTTGCAGGACATCTTTTTCTTCCGTAGAGTTGCTGCCTGACATTAAGGTAAATAAATTATCTTTAATGGCACGCATATAAGGTTCAATTTTTTCGGCTTCCGTACCAGGCAGGAAACCAATCCCTTCATCAAGCATGGCATTGGGGCGGCAAATCAGGATATGCTGATATACTTTTGGCTGGCAGTCCATGTAATTGTGGAGCCCCACGGCTAAGGAATAAAACGTTTTGGCAGTTCCAGAGATTCCTTTTAAGATAACAAGCGGAGCTTCGGTAGAGTTCATCATGAGACATTCTTGCATAAAGATCTGCCCAACATTTTTTGGTGTAACGCCAAATGGATTGGTTTTTTGATAGCGCAAATGAACGATTTTTTTCCCATCAAAACGTCCTAGAGCGGTATGCCGCTCTTTGTCGGTTGATTTTATCAAGAGAAATTGGTTGGTGACGAACGTGGCTGAAGTTAAGACGCTGGCTGATTCATCAAAAATATACAAATTTGCTGGATCAATTGTTTGCGCATCGTCTTTGTGGAAGTCATTGATGATATCACTCGAAGTATAGGCAACGACACGTCCAGTATATTGTTGATCAATACTGGAAACTTTGTCGTTACGAAAGTCTTCAGCTTGAATATTTAAAATGGAGGCTTTTACTCGCATATTTGTATCACGGCTGACTAAAATCGTTTGATTGCCGCTTTCTGCTAAACCTTTGCAGACTTGCAGGATACGATTGTCGGCATTTGATTTGTCCCAATGTGACGGCATTTGTGTAGCTGTATGGTTTGCTTCCAGAATCAAAATACCACCGTTATCATTCAGTGAGACGCCTTCGAGTAAATTTCCCTGCAGACGCAGCCGATCAATGATGCGGCTAATATGACGGCTGTTTGCACCACGTTCCGTGGATTCTTTTTTAAAGCGATCTAATTCCTCGATAACAACTTCAGGAATGACGACATTGTGTTCACTAAATGCATATAAAGCATTCGGTGAATGCAGCAAAACATTGGTATCTATGACATAGTACTTTTTCATAGTATCCCCCTCTTCACTGAGAACATCTTCTCAACTCTAGAATAGAGTTTATATAGCTTGTTTGCGTTAAGAAATGATTAATGTTGTGTTAATATTTTTAAAGTTTTGCCATATAGAATATTTAATGCAAATTATAATAGATATCTTTTTTATACATAAACATTTTGTTTACAAAGAACAAACTTTGTTGACAATGAAAATGATTCGACTTATGATAGATACATTAACAAACAAAGGAAGTGCAGACAATGAAACGAGGCATAAAACTTATTTTAGGGTGCTTATTGATAAGTCTAAGCATTTTGATTTTTAAACATGCGCATATTACGACGGGTGGAACAACGGGGCTTGCATTGAATTTATCCTACATATTATCGGTTCCGTTTGATTATGTATTTTTTATGGTGAATTTACCATTTTATATTTTATCGATTCGTGGTATGGGATGGAACTTCACGGTGGCAACGGCTTTTTCAGTTGGAATCGTTTCTTGCTTTACTGGTATCGAACGCTTTTTGCCGGAACTGGTGATTTCACCGTGGAGTGGTGCTTTATTTGGCGGCTGTTTAATGGGAATCGGACTTGCTATTTTGTTTTCGGGCAGAAGCTCAATTGCTGGAACGGGTGTCGTAACTGTTTATCTGCAAAAGCGTTTTGGCTGGAATCCAGGGCGGCTTAATTTGGTTTTTGACAGTGTTATTATCGGATTAGGAACATTTGCTGTGAGTTTAACGGATACTTTGTTTTCCGCATTGTCGATTGTTGTAATATCGCTTATTTTAAGCTTTTTCAAAAATCGTATTGCCAATACGTATACATCTGAACCGGCAGTGGGAAGCCTTCGAGTAAATAATTGAATTGAAAAAAACTGCCGCAAATGGTATTTTATATAGAGAAGGCGGTGGCAGTTTTGGAAAAAAAAGAAGCCTTAGAATTTTTGAACCGAGTTGCGGCTGGGTTGGCAAACATGTTCGGAAATTCTTGTGAGACACTCATTCATGATATGAACAATAAAAAATCATCGATTGTTTCCATCTATCATGGACAAGTAACACAGCGTAAACAGGGTGAGAGTCTGACGATTTTGGGAGTTAAAGAGGTTGATGATTTTTTTGAGGGCAAAGATTTGGTTAATTGTTTAGGCAAAACGAAAGATGGACGTTTGCTTAAAAGTTCAACGTTTCATTTACGCGGCGACGATTATCATTATGCATTAGGCATCAATTATGATTACACGCATTTGGCTATGGCAAAAGCATCCTTGGAAGAATTTACGGCGGTCGGGCAGCCGATTGAAGAAGCCATTTCTTCATCGAGTAATTTATTGCAGGATATTTTTGATGAATGTTTGAAAATAGTGGGAAAGCCAGTGGTTATGTTTAATCGAGGCGATCGTCTAAAAATGATTGAATTGCTTATGGAACGTGGTGCTTTTGACTTTACGAAGGGCATTCCAATTATTGCTGAAAAATTAAACATTTCTCGTTATACAATTTATAAATACTTAAAGCCTCGGGCTTAATTCGTATAAAATAGAAAATAAAAAGCAGATAACTGAATAAAGTTGTCTGCTTTTTATACAATATATATAGGAGGTTAATTTTAATGGCAGTGAAAGAAATACTTAAATTAGGTAATTCATGTCTTTACGATATATCAAAACCTGTTTTGCTCAAAGAATGGTCTATGCTGGAAGTGGTTATGAAAGATCTTCATGATACTTTAATGGACTTTCGCCATACATATAAAGCGGGGCGGGCTGTCGCGGCGCCACAAATTGGAATAATGAAGCGGCTTATTTATTTGAATATAGGTGAACCTAAACTTTTAGTGAATCCAAGTCTGTGCTTTCCCGATACGGAGATGATAGAGTTATGGGATGATTGCATGAGCTTTCCTAATTTATTGGTCAAGGTACAGCGGTTCAAACGCTGCCAGCTTGAATATACAGATTTTTTTGGTAAACAGCAAAGCACTTTATTAGAAGGTGATTTAGCTGAATTGATTCAGCATGAATATGACCATTTAGATGGTATTCTGGCGACAGACCGTGCCATAGATAAACGTTCTCTGGCTTTAAAATAAGGCTGATACGGGTGACATTTTGTGGATTGACTAAAGTCTTGAGGGAGCTTGTGATTTTGATGTAGTTCGTTCCGTATGCTGAGCCTAATAAATTTGCATTGCATTTAAAGTTATAGGTTAAAATGGATGGAATGCTTAAGCGAATATTTCGCCTTGTCTTAGATTTAAGAAGATACGGAACGGATATTAACTTTTATTTAATAATAATTAACGCTAAATAAAATTATTATGAGAAGAGAAAAAAGGATACTTTAATATCAGATTTATCAATGTCTGCTATAGAAATTTGACTAACCCTTATATTATAAGGGTTGAGCGTTGCTCAAGATCATGACAGCGTATTTGATAAGAAAAACAAGTATAAATGATATTAATGATAAAACTCATAAATCTGTGATTTTGATTTATTGCATATCTTGACAGCGGATAAAAAAAGCAATACAATAAATTTAATTCCTAGTATTTCGATAAGGATAGTTTACTTTTAATATAAATTGCAGATGATTGCTAGAATAAGAGGTGTAAAAATGGCAGAAAAATTTTTAGAAATACGTGGGTTACATGCAGCCATTGACGGAAAAGAAATCTTGAAGGGGTTAGATCTTCAAGTAAATAAAGGTGAAATTCATGTCATCTTAGGTCCGAATGGTTCAGGAAAATCTACATTAATGAATTTGATTATGGGACATCCCAAATATGAAATAATCGCGGGATCAATTGCTTTTGAAGGAGAAGACCTTACAACACTTAAAACGTATGAACGTGCGAGAAGGGGTCTTTTTTTATCGTTTCAAAATCCAGAAGAAATTCCTGGTATTACGGTGGAAAACTTACTTCGGACAGCAAAAAAATCGATTGATGGCGAAAATATAAAAATAATGGCTTTTAAAAAATCATTAGAAAAAACGATGGCAACGCTAAAAATGGATGAGTCTTATGCATCTCGTTATATGAATGTTGGCTTTTCCGGCGGTGAAAAAAAACGCAATGAAATTTTGCAAATGATGATGATTAATCCAAAACTGGCAATGCTAGATGAAACGGATTCCGGGCTCGATGTCGATGCAGTGCAGATCGTATCGGCTGGTGTAAAACATTTTCATACCAAAGAAAATTCCTGTTTGATTATTACACATAACACAAAGATATTAGAACATCTAAAAGTGGATCATGTACATATCTTAATGGATGGGAAGATTATTAAACATGGTGATGCGACACTTATTGATGAAATTAGTGAAAATGGTTTCCTTCATTTGAAATAATGAAGGTATAAACAGGATTTTTTGATTTAGAATTGATATAAGTGAGGTGATCCAAGTTTATGGAGAAGAAAAAAACATTTGTCGAAGATATTGAACGCAGTCTTTATGATATAAAAAATGAAGATCGCTATAGTTATAAAGCAAACCAAGGCTTGACGGAAGACATCGTCCGAGCAATTTCAAAAGAAAAAAATGATCCGGATTGGATGCTGGATTTCAGGCTTCGGTCACTTGAAGTTTATAATAATACAGCACTTCCTAGTTGGGGACCAGCCCTTGATGAACTAGATATGGATCATATTGTTACCTACGTTCGCCCTGACACGACAATGAAGGGCGATTGGAAAGAAGTTCCAGAAGATATTAAAAATACGTTTGATCGTTTGGGTATTCCACAAGCAGAGAAAGAATCACTCGCTGGAGTCGGTGCGCAATATGATTCAGAAGTTGTTTACCATAGCATTAAAGAAGATTTGGTGAAGCAGGGTGTAGTTTACACAGATATGGAAAGTGCGCTTCGCGACTATGAATCCATGGTCAAAGAATATTTTATGCAGTTGGTGACACCAAAAGATCATAAATTTGTCGCATTGCATGGTGCAGTATGGTCAGGAGGATCTTTTGTTTATGTACCACCTGGCGTGCATGTTGATATTCCGCTGCAATCGTATTTTCGTTTAAATTCACCAGGAGCCGGGCAGTTTGAACATACGTTGATTATTGTCGATAAAGAGGCGAGCCTTCACTTTATTGAAGGTTGTTCGGCACCGAAATATAATGTAACGAATCTACATGCTGGTTGTGTAGAATTATATGTAAAAGAAGGGGCACGTCTCCGGTATTCAACAATTGAAAACTGGTCACGTAATATGTTGAATCTCAATACCAAACGTGCCTTAGTGGATAAAGATGGTTTAATTGAATGGGTTTCGGGATCATTCGGATCGAAAATTTCAATGCTGTATCCGCGTAGTATTTTGCGTGGCGAGCATGCTCGGGCAGAATTTACGGGTGTTACGTTTGCTGCGAAAGGGCAGACCTTGGATACAGGCGCGGCTGTGATTCATGCGGCACCGTATACCTCTTCTAATATTAGTACACGTTCTATTTCCAAAGATGGTGGGGTTGTTGTATATCGTGGTGCTATTAAAGTTGCTCCGAATGCGCATCATTCGAAATCCTCGGTTAATTGTGAATCGTTGATGCTGGATGATCTTTCCCGGTCGGATACACTCCCAGTTATGGACATTTTAAATGATGATGTAGATATCGGTCATGAAGCGAAAATTGGTCGTATCAGTGATGAGGCGATTTTTTACTTGATGAGTCGTGGCATTAGCGAAGAAGAAGCAAAAGCAATGATTGTCAGAGGTTTTGTGGAACCGATTGCGAAAGAACTGCCACTCGAATATGCGGTGGAAATGAATAACTTAGTTAATCTTGAACTTGAAGGTACGATGGGATAGGGGATGATAGTATGGAAAAATATAATACAATTGTAAATCCTATTCCAGTACGGACTTGGAACTGGTTGGGGGTTAATGGAACCAAGCTGGAAAATGAAATCCCAGCAATCGGGACCTATAAAAAGCAGCCGCTTAAAACAAGCAATCCGGCTGTTTCAATTATAAATCTGGATCAGAACAATCAAGAATATCCGGTTTTAGACGAATTGAATGCAGGGCTAAATGAAGAATTGCAAGAATTTGTGCAAGTCAATCAAAACAGCGGCTTTTACATTGAAATAGCAGCAAACGATCAGGTGAAAGATCCGATTTTGCTTCAATATGAACTTGATGATCAAGATAAGACGCTTGTTGATCAGCATATGATTCTTGCTCGCAAAAACAGTGAAGCCACAATCGTCATTGGCTATCAAGCAGCGGATGAATCCAGAGGATTTCATAATGGGATTACCAAAGTTTATGCCGAACAAGGTGCCAGCGTTCATTTGATAAAAGTACAAATGTTATCCGAGCAGGATATTCATCTAGATGCCATCAATGTATTTGTTGAATCGGATGCACAGGTGGATATTACAACGGTTGAGCTTGGTGCAGCACAGGCAATTACAAGCTGTAGGACGAACTTAGCAGGTGATAACAGCACGGTGCAGGTACAGGCGATTTACTTTGGTGATAAAGAACGCAAATTGGATATGAATTATGTAGTTTCACATAAAGGTAAAAAATCAATCGGGAACATGGAAATTCATGGTGCATTGATGGATAAAAGTCAAAAAACATTTAGAGGAACATTAGATTTTCTCAAAGGTTCTCGTGGTGCAATTGGCAATGAAGCGGAAGAAATTGTTTTGCTCAGTCCTAACGTGCGAAATCGTTCCGTGCCACTTATGCTTTCGGGTGAATCAGATGTTGAAGGTCATCATGCCGTCAGTATCGGGAAAATGGATGAAGATAAATTATTTTATCTCATGAGCCGGGGACTTAGTTTGAGTGATGCAGAAAAATTAGTTGTAGAAGCTTCTTTTCAGCCAGCGCTTGATAAAATCCCCGTGTCTGAAATCAAAACACAAATTTCGACTTATATTAGGAGGCGGTTGAGCCATGCCGAATGAATATATAAAAGATTTTCCGATTTTACAAAAACCAATGAATGGCAAATCGCTGGTTTACTTAGATAATGGGGCAACAACGCAAAAACCTCTTTCGGTAATTCAAGCGGTTGATGACTATTACACGACATTTAATGCCAACCCGCATCGTGGGGCTTATGATTTAAGCGTTAAGGCTACAGAAATCTATGAAGGTGCTCGTGAAACGGTACAAAAATTTATTGGTGCGGCAAACTCGTATGAAGTTATTTTTACGAAAAATGCGACAGAATCTTTAAATTTATTAGCCTATAGTTATGGAATGAATTTTATTGAATCTGGCGATGAGATTGTAATTTCGATTGCCGAACATCATAGTAATCTTGTGCCATGGCAGCAGGTGGCGAAAGCCAAAGGTGCTACTTTAAAATATATATATCTGGATTCAGTCGGACGGATTACGCAACAAGAACTTGATGCGAAAATTACTGATAAAACAAAAATTGTTGCGGTAACGCAAGTCTCAAATGTTTTGGGGATTATAAATCCGATCGCTGATATTGTGAAAAAAGCGCACAGTGTAGGCGCTATAGTGATTGTGGATGGGGCACAAAGTGTACCACATTTTAAAGTTGATGTACAAGCGTTAGATATTGATTTTCTTGTTTTTTCCGGTCATAAGATGCTTTCACCAATGGGGATTGGCGTACTTTATGGAAAAGAAGCACTTCTTGATAAAATGCCGCCATTTTTATGCGGTGGTGATATGATTGATTATGTATGGGAGCAAGAGACGACCTTTGCACCGCTTCCGGCTAAATTTGAAGCTGGTACGCAAAATGTCGGGGGGGCGGCAGGTCTCGCAGCAGCTATTGAATATATTGGGAAAATTGGCTTTGACAAAATAGAAGCGATTGAAGCGGATTTGATTCAGTATGCCATTCCAAAATTGAAGGCACTTCCCTATATTACACTTTATGGCAGTGACGATTTATCGGTTAAAACAGGCGTTATTGCTTTTAATGTTGCCGATATACATCCACATGATGTATCGACGATCTTAGATGCGGATGGTGTTGCGATTCGTGCCGGTCATCATTGTGCGCATCCATTGATGCAGTATTTAGGTGTGAATGCAACATGCAGGGCGAGTCTTTATTTTTATAATACACGTGAGGATGTAGATAAGCTGATTGACAGCCTAAGCCGCGTGAGAGGAGTATTAGGTTATGGATCTTAGTGGTGTCTATACAGAAATGATTGCCGAGCATAATAAATCGGGTCGTAATAAAAAACATTTAGTGGAACCGACGATTGTGCTAAAGGGACGAAATCCAAGCTGTGGCGATGAAATTTCTTTGGAACTGAAAGTTTGTAATGGTGTGATTGAAGATGCAGCCTTTACCGGAATTGGTTGTGCCATATCACAGGCATCTACTTCAATGATGATTGATCTGATTCGTGGACAGAATGTTGAAAAAGCCCAAGAATTCATTGATACATTTTTAGGCATGATTAAACGTGAAATTACGGATGATGATGATTTGGAAATTTTAGATGAAGCTATTGCTTTAAAAAACATTTCGAATATGCCGGCAAGGGTGAAGTGTGCTGTTTTATCCTGGCATACGCTTGAATCGGCCATTAAAGACGAAAAATAATATAAATAGTAAGAAGTGTAGGCCATCTTTTATCTGGAATTGAATTCTATATAAAAGATGGCCTATTTTTGTTTTAACATACATGTTTTCAAAAGAAGGTGAAAAGTGATGTTTATTGCCATCATAATACTGCAGGCTTGCTTGTCATTTTTTACGAGTGTCCCTGAATGACTGAAAAATTATGGAACATTCGCAGGATTTTTTGTGTGTGTGAAGAATAATTTATGCAGGGTACAAAAACTAGAATTATCTGTGTATCAATGGATTGATATACATCTCTAGTCAATATCATGGAGGAGGACGATATTATGTATATTACCAAAACAAGCACGGCACGTATATTTCAACAGACGCTGCAAACGAGTCGGCAAAAGGCTGATGCCGCAGTTGTTGCAGTGAATGACAGCGAAAATGAAGCTTCGAATGACTTTGGCATGCCTTATAAACAAGTGTATGGACTGGATATCAAATTAAAGAGTTCGCAGCGTTACTTAAAAAGTACGCAAAAAGATCTGGAATCAATGAAGAAGCAGGATCATGAAATGTCCTTATATGGTCCTGTATTGGATGAAACAAAGGCTCTGCGAACGAAAAGAGAAGATGTCTTGACAAAACAAGTTGATACGTATACAAAAGATATCAAAGACACGGAAGATTCATTAAGGACAGCTGTGAAAAATATAGATGCTGGGGCCGTCGCGGAGATTTCAGAGTTGGCGGATAAAGACGTGGCGAGAATGTTTGGGGAAAAAGTCGTAGATGATGGGGTAACGATTGATGCAATTATCGCTAAATATTATAAAAAACATCAGGCAGGTCAAAACGCCATGCTCAGCTTACTGCCGAGTACGGCAACTGCTCATGATTCGGGCAGGGGCGGAAGTTCTGTGCCACATAATTTAGATTGTACGGTATGATTTTAAGTTTAGGAGGTTTCACAGGATTTTTTTTGTGTGTGGAGAATAATTTATGTAGGATGTAAGAGATATAAATATCATGGCGGAGGAAGCGGGTATGAATATTAGTAAAACGAGTACGGCAAGTGTATTTCAGCCGTATTTACAAAAAAGTGGAACCGGTCAAACGCAGGTTGCCAGTGAACGGGATACGGCAACGATAAGTGCCGCGGCAAGAGATGAGGATGCCTACACGAAATTTGGAAATTCATTTAAACAGGTATTTGGTTTAAATATAAAACTAAAGAGTTCACAGCGCTATCTGGTAAGTGCAAAAAAAGACTTAGAATCTATGAAAAAACAAGATACAGAATTTGCTCTTTATGGTCCAGTATCTGATGAAACACAGGCGCTTCGCGATAAAAAAGAAGATGCTTTGAGTAAGCAAGTGGATACCTATACGAAAGATATCAAAGACTCACAAGATGCTCTAGGTGAAGCGGCGAAAACGATTAATTCTTCAGCGGTGGATGAAATTGAACAACTTGCAGATAAAACTGTGGCAAGAATGTTTGGCGAAAAAGTAAAGGATGATGGTACAACGATTGATTCAATTATTGACAAGTATTATCAACAAAAGCAAGATAGTATGGCATCTATGCTGAATTCTTTGCCAGATGCAAAAAGTTCTATTATACCAACAACGACACATACAATTGATTGTTCTGTATAAAGAATTTTGTCTTGTCGGTTTTAGTTAACAAATTGCTTAAAAAAATTTTGTAAATAAGAAAGATAATTGGATTGTTTATGTTGAGGCATAGAAACAATCCAATTTTTCTATTTTGTTCATACTGTTTGTGAGATATGATGGAATAAAAGCATATGTTTTGTATAAAAATAAAAAAAGCCTGTTTTTGTCTATATCTATATGAAATATCATAGTATAATGAAAGTAGCAACGATGCTTTTCGGACGGGAGTCTGAGAGTATCGTTTTTTTTGTAAATTTAAAGTGTGAAGTCAATTAGGGAGGGTATTTGATATGAAAGAATTATATTCGATTGGAGATACCGCAAGAATTATGGGTATTTCAGTGCAGTCGCTGCGTAATTATTCGAATTTAAAATTATTGGAACCCCAGCATATCGATTATGAAACGGGTTACCGATACTATTCTTTCAAACAATTTCATTATATTGATCGGATCAAATATTTAAGAAAATTAGGCCTTTCCTTAACGGAAATTGACGAGATTTTAAAAGATGGAAAAACGGATAAAATACTGTCCTACCTCGAAATTCAAAAAGAAAGACTTGCCCGAGAATTAGCGGAGATCGAAGATACCTATGATGATATTCGTTGGTATATCGATTATTTCAAGTATTTGGACCGGCATCATTTTGATAATATACCCTATGTGTCTTCTTTTGCAACTCGTTATTTGATGTATGTAGATTATTTGCCGGATGATACGGTTGAAAGTGTTGAAACACGACTGGCGAAATTGAAAAGTCGTGAAAATTTGAAACATAGACGACAATACGGCTATATAGCTGATTTTCATAATTTAATAAATAAAAAATTTGTTCCAAATAAATATTTTATTTATTTAAAAGAAAAACCATTGGTAGATGCACCATGGCTTATGGAATTGCCGGCGGGAGAATATATGTGCTTTCGCGGGAAAATCCGTACGGATGATTGGAATCCTGATTTTGTTGCTGAATATTTTAAGAATTATGCAAAGCCGAGTTATATCATAGCCAATGAATATGAGGATAATCTAGTCGAATATCATGCTTGTCCTTATGAGGTGCAGATTTTTCTCAATGATTTAAGGGAATAATGCCAAATGAAGGGTTGACTCTATATCAAATATAGACTATACAATGACATCGTCCAAAGGCGGATATTCAGGTTTGAGTCATTTTACATTGAATGGCTCAAGAGTATGTGTCTTTGGTTATTTGATATGGAGGGATTCTTGATGGATAAAAAAATGCAATTCAGTGAAGCAACAGGTCTTTTGTATGAAGGCGAAACGATAAAGGGAAATGAACTTAAAGCAGAATCTTTCCCTATTTTTTTAACGACAGCATTCACTATGGGGGATTTAGAGGATGTACAAAACACATATGATGAAAAAGGTTACACGTATATTAGAACTCGCAACCCGAATCGAAATGCACTCGGTGAAGTAATTTCTTATCTGGAAAAAGGAAAATATACTTTGATTTTTTCTTCAGGAATGGGCGCTATTACAACAACATTTTTTTCACTTTTAAAACCTGGTGATCATTTTTTAGCGAATACGAATATTTATGGTGAAACCTTTGATGCCATTAATTTACTTTTAAGAGACTATGGAATTGCGGTTGATTATGTTGATTTTGGTGATTTGGCTGCCGTTGCCGCAGCGATTCGGCCACAAACAAAAATGATTTATACGGAAGTTGTTAGTAATCCAACCGATCATTTAGCCGATATTGAAGCTTTAGCAAAACTTGCCCATCAGGCTGGGGCCTTACTGATGATTGATAATACGTTTACAACACCGATTGCAGTTAAGCCGTTAGTGCTCGGTGCCGATATTGTCATTCATAGTTTAACGAAGTATATAAATGGGCATAGTGATGCTTTGGCAGGATCTATTACGCTGAAAGATGAGGCAGTTTTTCAAAAAATCCATACAATTCGCATGCTTACAGGGACATCGGGGTGTCCTTTCAGTGCTTGGCTTGTTTATCGAGGAATTCATACGTTGGATTTGCGGGTGCGTAAACAAATGGAAAATGCTGCCTTGCTGGCGGAATTCTTAGAAAGTCATCCCGCTGTACTTGCGACGAATCATCCATCGTTAATTTCTCATCCACAAGCAGAGCTAGCGGCGCGACTTTTTAAAAATGCAAAAAGCATGACGGGGATGCTTAGTTTTGAAATGCCAAATGATGAAGAAAAAATAAATGCTTTTATGAATCGGCTCCATTTGGCACATTATGCACCGACTCTAGGGGGAATTCGCACGACACTTTCGCATCCGTTACATTCTTCGCATCATCATGTACCAAAAGAAGAACTGAAAAAAATGGGTATTTCCTATGGACTTATGCGAGTTTCGGTAGGAATTGAAGACAGTGAAGATTTGATTGCTGATTTCAAACAAGCATTAGCCGTATTTGAATAAGTCGTATGAATAGAGGGGGCAGTGGCAATGGAAGCGATAGAGATTAGAATTGAACGTATTATTAAAGAAATTCTTTTGCCCCATCAAGATTTTTTTCGTGAGCCGATTATAGGTTATGCAGCGGCGAATGATCCTTTATATGATAAGTTGAGCCAAATTTTACAAGCAAAGCATTATCATCCAAGAGAAATACTGCCTCATGCGCAAACGGTAGTGGTTTATTTTATTCCTCATTCGCTGGCTGTGATAAGAAAAATCAAAGGAAGACAAAAGATTGTAAAAGAATGGTCAGAAAATTATACCTTAGCTAATCGAGTTTTGTCTGAAATTGGTGAGCAATTGAAATTGGATTTACAGACATATGGTGTTGAGTCGGCAACCGAACCACCGATTGGTAACTATGATACGATTGAACTGACAACAAGTTGGTCACATAAAGCATCTGCAGTTATTGCCGGAATCGGAACATTTGGGTTGAACCATCTGGTGATAACTCGCAGCGGCACCGCTGGAAGATTCGGCAGTATCATTATTGATGCGACGATTCGTCCAACGGAGCGACCGACACAATCTTATTGTTTGTATTATAAGACGGGGCAATGCAAAGTGTGTGTGGAAAAGTGTCCGAGTGGTGCTCTACTTGAACAAAGCTTTGACCGGTTTCGCTGTAATGCCTATTTAGACGGGAAAAATATCCATGAATTACAGCAAGGGTGTGGTATGTGTAGTTCGGGGCCCTGCGCAAGCAAAGGGTTTTAGTAAAATGGCAGGTGAAATAAAGATGAGTGTATATACAGATCGATCCCATGAGGCGGCCCTCCGTCAGACATTATATTGGCAGGCAAAAAAACCGGAGACATCAGCAGATATTTTTCAGTATGGAGAGTACTTATTTGGCTTAAAAGATTATAGAAACGCTGTTTTGCAGTATGTAAAAGCAGCAAAGCTAGGGAATATATCAGCTATGTATACCTTGGCATATTGTATGAAAATGCAGCAAGGCTGTGCAGCAAATCCGGTGGATGAAGCTAGATTGTTTCGCGAGGTTATTGAAAATGACTTGATGAGTGATGAGAAAAAAGCCGCATATCGTTTAGGAATGTGTTATACCTATGGTTTTGGCACGGCGATAGATATGGGGAAAGGATTTTCTTATTTTCAAAAGATCAGCGCAACAGATGGTCATGCCATGTATGAACTTGGTCTGTTTTACAAGCTGGGTAAAAATGGAGTGGTTGTTGACTTGGAGCAAGCTGAAAAATATTTTCGGCAGGCCTATGATGCTGATTGTGAGCAGGCAATTTTTGACTTGTATGAAATATTTTCCGAAGAGTTTTTAAACTTTCCTTATAAAAGGGAACTAACGCAGGCCTATGCTTTTAAACTTGGTCGCTTGTTGCGAGTGGCAGAAGTCAATCCGTCTAAAGATGCCTTAAATAGATTGGCGGAGTTTTATCAAAAAGGTTTCCCTGGGGATGATTTGGTAAATATAAAGAAATTTAGGTGTTTAGCGGATTCTTATCGGCAACAAGCAGATAGTTTTGTTGATTAAATTATGCTGTTTAGAGTAAAGCGCGTATTGACTTTATGCTCGGTATAGAGTTTATAATGAAGAAAAATCACATATAGGATTCCAATGAAAACAAAGGTGTTTTTACTAACAAGTAGAGGACCTTTGTTTTTTTTTATATCTAAATACAAATGAAAATTGACGGTGTTTATATTGGAAAATCGAAAGAGAAAGAGAGTGTTTACTTATGAAAAAATTGGTGATTGTTATATCTTTGTTATCGATGATGGTTTTGCTGCTGACGGGCTGCGGGGGTAGTGATTCAGTAAAAAGTTCCGGTGAGGCGAAAAAACAAAAAATTACCATTATAACGTATGCAAATTGGAACCCTTTTGAATATCTTGATAAGGGCGAATTGGTTGGGTTTGATGTCGATTTAGCCAAAGCGTTAGCAGAAGAAGCTGGCTATGAATATGAAATTAAAAATGTTGGCTGGGATGCGATGTTTGCTGAGTTAAAAAATAAAACAGCTGATGTGGGGATATCTGGGATTACAATTACGGATGAACGTAAACAGACCTACGATTTTTCGCATCCTTATTTTGTATCAAGGCAGTCAATTGTAGTAAAACAAGACAGTTCCGTTCAAACCGGCGAAGATTTAAAAGAAAAAATTGTTGCTGTACAAAGTGGTTCCACTGGGCAGGAAGCTGTTGAAAAATTGATGGGAAAAAATAATGAAAAGATTAAAAAAGAAAAAAGCGGACTGACGTATATGGATATGATTCACGGTGATGCAGATGCTGTAGTCGGCGATGATACGAGTAATAAAGCTTTTGTCAGCAGTAATAGCAATGAAAAAGTTCGTATTATTCAAGATGAAAAAACATTTTCACCAGAATACTTCGGTATAATGTATCAGAAAGACAGTGCGGTAAAGGCAGCGTTTGATAAAGCACTGCATACATTATATGAAAATGGGAAATATGCAGAACTCTACAAAAAATGGTTTAAAGTTGAACCGAACATGGAAGAACTAAAAGCGCAGGAAAAATAATCTTAGCGTAAATAAATTTTCAGGAAGCTATGCGGGTACAGGCTTCCAAGCAAAGGGGAGAGTTCAATGGTAGATTTTAGATTTGATATTATTGCTGAATACTCGCATTTCTTTTTAATGGGAACATTATTGACAATAGGGTTATCTTTGGCAGGCATCTTTTTTGGCACAATATTAGGTTTGTTTATTGCGTTAGGCAAGTTAGTAGAAAATAAACTCGTGTCGTTTTTCTTTACGTGTTATATTGGCTTTTTTCGCGGAACGCCGCTGCTTGTACAAATTTTGATTATTTATTTTGGGGTTGTACCTTATTTTATGGGACAGTCGAATGGAATTGCGGCTGGTATTTTGGCTTTGTCATTGAATGCTTCAGCCTATATTGCAGAAACGGTTCGGGCTGGCATTCAGTCGATTCATAAGGGGCAGACGGAAGCTTCAAGGTCTTTGGGCATGACGCATGTGCAGGCGATGCGTTATATTATTTTGCCACAGGCAATCCGCCGTATTTTACCGCCGTTAGGCAATGAGTTTATCAGTTTGATCAAAGATTCTTCCCTCGTTTCGACGATTGCAACCCCTGAACTTATGTACTGGGCACAGGCAATGAATGCACAATATTATCGGGTATGGGAATCTTATGTTACAACAGCCGTTATTTATTTACTGTTAACGGTTTCGACAAGTTACTTTTTAAGCAGATTTGAGAGGAGACTAAGCGTAAAATGATTAAAGTGAAGCATTTGAAAAAAGTCTTTGGTGAAAATGAAATCTTAAAAGATATTAATTTAACAATTAAACCGCAGGAAGTCGTTGTTGTTATTGGTCCTTCCGGTGCGGGGAAATCAACTTTTTTGCGATGTATTAATCGTTTGGAATCTATCTCCGATGGTCATATTTATATAGAAGATGTCGATATTACCGATAATGCAACGGATATCAATAAAATACGTGAAAAAGTAGGTATGGTTTTTCAAGACTTTAATTTATTTCCGCACATGAGTGTTTTAGAAAACATCATGCTGTCACCGCTCAAGGTGAGTAAACTGCCACGGGATATTGTTTATAAACGAGCCATGGATCTTTTAAAGAAAGTCGATCTAGAAAATAAAGCAGATGTTTATCCTGATTCGTTATCGGGTGGACAAAAACAGCGCATCGCAATCGCCCGGGCACTGGCAATGGAACCGGATATTATGCTTTTTGATGAGCCAACTTCGGCACTTGATCCTGAAATGGTGGGCGAAGTTTTAGATGTAATGAAACAATTAGCCAAAGATGGTATGACGATGGTTGTTGTTACGCATGAAATGGGATTTGCACGTGAAGTAGGTGATCGTTTGATTTTTATGGATGGCGGCTATATTGTCGAAGAAAATCAACCGAATGAATTATTTGATCATCCATGTCAAACGCGTACCAAAACATTTCTTAGCAAGGTGTTATCGATGGGGCAACCGTTGGCAATCGTTTAACTAGCTTAGTAAGAACAGTGAAAAAGGAGGAGCGCATATGTTTAAAGAAGCAGATAAGGAATTTTCGTATGAAACGGAACTTTTACGACAAGGTGCCTATATTCGCGAAAAAGCGACAAATCCGGAAACGGCACCGATTTATTTAACAACAGCGTTTAATGTCGATGATTTGGACGATTTGCAAGATCGTTATGATGAAAAAGGGTTTTGCTATAATCGGAACAGAAATCCAAATCGCAGTGCTTTAGTAGAGCTGATGACCTATCTAGAGGGCGGTGAGGCTTCAATTGTATGCAGTTCGGGTATGGCGGCTATTTCGACAGCTGTGCTGTCAATTGTACAAGCAGGGGATCATATTCTTTCCGATCAGACATTATATGGGGAAAGTATTGATATTTTCAGTAAGGTTTTAAATAAATATAATATTGCTGTCAGTTATGTCGATTTTACGAATCTTACTGCTGTGGAAGCGGCTATACAGCCAAATACAAAAATTTTCTATGCAGAAACTATTTCAAATCCAATGATTTCAGTTGTTGATGTTGAGAAAATCGCGAATCTGGCCCATGAAAATAATGCGATTTTTGTGGTAGATAATACCTTTATGACCTCCGTTGGCTTAAAACCACTCGATTATGGCGCGGATCTTGTAGTGAACAGTTTGACAAAGTTTGCGAATGGGCATAGCGATGCAGTCTGTGGTGCTGTGACTGGTTCCAAGAAGTTAATTGACAAGGCGTATGAGTTACAGGTTTTAATTGGTTCTACAGCGGATGCATTTACTTCGTGGTTGGTTCAACGCGGTATGCGAACGATGTCGCTTCGTTTAGAAAAGCAAATGGCGAATGCTGAAAAGCTCGCCGTGGCCTTAGAGGCATCACCTTATGTTCTTAAGGTGAATTATCCAGCATTAACATCTCACGCACAACATAAATTAGCGAAAAAAATGTTTAAAAATGGTTACGGCGGTATGCTCAGTATTGTATTGCCCGATGATAAAGAAAAAATGAACCAATTTATGCAAAATTTAAATTTGGCACATTATGCAATGACTTTGGGCGGGTATCGTACAACACTATCTCATCCTGTGATGTCTTCACATTATGATGTTCCGGAAGAAGATCGAAAGAAAATCGGCATTACTTTTGGCTTGCTGCGTATTTCAGTGGGAATTGAAAATGCAGATGATTTAGTAGAAGATTTTTTACAGGCGCTTAATGTCTACGCAAAATAATAGTTAAATTTGCAGGTATCAAAAAATGAGGGGTATCACATAAGCGATCAATATATCGTTTATGTGATACCCCTCATTTTATTGAAATAAAAGTATTGAAAACATTGATTTGCGTCTTGTAATGTATTCAGACAAAGAACAAAAATATTTTCAAACAAATGTTTTTTATGAGAGTACATTTTGATGAAGGTAATGGCTTGTAATGGGGAACTGTTCTCAAACAAATGAGGTCGATACATATAGTTACTTGTTTTACAAGGGTAATTATATGATTTAGAATTTATTGTTTGCTTGTAGTTCTTTGCGATGGTCCATTGAGAAAAGACACGATAATAATTTTTTATTGTAATTCTTTATATGTTTCAATAAATTCAATAATTTTTTTGCAAGAATGTGTATAAAAGAGTAGAATAGTCTATGGTAACAAGACACATATTGTTTTAATGGTTTATTTAATTATGATTTGAGAGGGGAACGTTTGGTGGAAGAGAAAGAATTAAGCCGTGGGCTGAAAGCACGCCATATTGAATTGATTGCTTTAGGCGGTACGATCGGCGTAGGGTTATTCATGGGATCAGCAAGTACGATTAAATGGGCGGGGCCATCCGTGCTGCTTGCGTATGCTTTAGCTGGAGCTGTGATGTTTTTTGTCATGCGTATTATGGGAGAAATGCTTTTTTTAGAACCAGTTACGGGTTCTTTTGCAACCTATGCGAATAAGTATATCAGTCCGTGGGCTGGTTATCTAACTGCTTGGTGTTATTGGTTTTTATGGGTAACTGTCGGGATGTCAGAAGTTACGGCCATTGGTATTTATATGAATTATTGGTTTACAGATCTGCCAGCTTGGCTACCGGCCTTGATTGGTGTGGGCATTGTCGCTGCCGCTAACTTAGCTTCTGTAAAATATTATGGTGAATGTGAATTTTGGTTTGCATTGATTAAAGTTGTGACTATTTTAGCGATGCTGTTGATTGGCTTTGGTATGATATTTTTTGGTTTTGGCAATGGCGGACAGGCCGTTGGCCTAGGTAATTTGTATAATAACGGTGGCTTTTTTGCCGGTGGCTGGCAAGGGTTTGTCTTTGCGCTTTGTCTGGTAACTGCTTCTTACCAAGGGGTTGAATTGGTTGGTATTACAGCTGGCGAAGCACAAGACCCGAAAAATACCCTTAGAAAGGCAACAAAAAATATTATTTGGCGTATTTTGATTTTTTATATTGGAGCAATTTTTGTTATTACAACAATTTATCCATGGGATCAAATTAGCACATTAGGTAGTCCGTTTGTTTTGACCTTTGCCAAAATAGGTATTGCGGCAGCGGCTGGAATTATTAATTTTGTGGTGCTTACAGCTGCCATGTCGGGCTGTAACAGTGGAATCTATAGTGCAGGTCGAATGCTTTATACGTTAGCGGAAAATGGACAGGCTCCCAAATTTTTAGGGAAAATTTCAAAAAATGGTGTTCCGGCGAATGCAATTAAGGTGACGATTGCCTGTTTGCTAGTGGGTGTCTTGTTAAATTATATCTATCCTCATTCGAAGCTTTTTGTTTATATTTATAGTGCCAGTATTTTGCCGGGAATGATTCCCTGGGTTGTGTTATGCATTAGTCAAATTAAATTTCGGAAAAAATGGGCAGAGAAAATGAAAGATCATCCGTTTAAATCCCTATTTTTCCCAATCAGTAATTATGTTGTAATTGTTTTTTTATGTTTGGTTCTTATTGGGATGTGCTTTAATGAAGAAACGCAGCTATCCTTGTTGGTGGGCGCGGCTTTTTGTATTATCATCACGATTTGCTATTATGCTTTTGGTATTAACAAACAAAATATTGATGAATCGGCAGATGAATCTTTATTTGCTCTGACCGAACGAAAATAAAAAAATGCTTAGGACTGCCTTACAACGTAAGGTAGTCTTTTTTCTAGTGCGCCCTAAAAAGTTGTCGGAAATTTTCTGAAAAATATTGAAAAGTTTAAAAGAATGGGCTATAGTGATAATGCTAAACTTGTTTAAAAAATAGTCTTTTTAACATATAAAAAGAGCAGAATGAGGTTGAGTTCGTGAGGACAAATCAAAAAAAATGGAAGCTTTTGCGTGTAGCTGGCTGGGTGCAAAAACTTTTTCAAAATAATTTTGGGTTTATGGGTTTGTTGTTTTTATTGAATTATACGACAATGGCTTGGTCCCTTTGGCGTGCGAAAGAAATAGAACTTGTGATTGGGTATGGATTTAGCCTTTTTATGGCTGTGACGGCAGTGACTATGGTGATGCAAATTTTTCCTACCGTTAAAATAAAAAATGTGCTGAAGGGAATTTTGCTTTTCATCAGTGGTCTACCGTTTCTTATCGAAATGTTTGCTATGTATAATTATAAAGCATTAATTGGTGCCGGAATTATCAATGCTGTTTTAGAAACGAACTCGCATGAAGCAGTTGAGTTTTGGAAAATGTATATTGGCTTTCAAGGTGTAGCAGCAGTTGTTGGTATGATTTTATTTTTAGTCTTTGTGCAGCGATATCGTATATTGGCTCGGATAAAAATAAGTCGGCGCAAACAAAATCGACTGGTGTTTTTATTATTAATCGTAAGCAGCCTTGCAACGCTGCGTATTTGTACAGCTTATGCAGGCTTGCTTGAAAATGGTTCCTTGGACTTGCCAGTGCAGCGTACTTATACATCCATGCAGACGGCAATTAATAATATTGAAGCTTATCAGGAACTGTCTTCGAAACTGAATGTAAAGAGCAGCATTACGGATAATAAAAGTGAAATTCCGCAGGTTGTATTTATTTTAGGAGAGGCAACAAACCGTCAGCACATGCATTTATATGGTTATAATTTGCCAAACACACCCAATTTAGATGAACTAAAACGCAAAAATGAAATCAGTGTATTTACCGATTGCATCAGTCCACATTCAACAACGGTGTCTGTACTTCGCGATTTATTTACCTTTGCTGACTATGAATCAGATAAGGAATGGTATGAGTACAACAATTTGATTGACGTCATGAATAACGCTGGTTACAAGACATTTTGGCTGTCCAATCAGGAAAGTGCAGGTATTTGGGGGAATGTAGCCCAGCTTTATGCTAAACGGAGCACGAAACATGAATTTACGCGCCTGCGTGATTCTCATGAAGATTTTGGCAGTTTAGATGGCGAATTATTTCCGATGATCGACGGTGCTATGCAAGAACAAGCGGCCAAGAATTTTTATGTGATTCATCTTATGGGGGGACATAGTTTGTATTATAGTCGTTTCCCTTATAGCTTTGCTAAATTTACGAAAGATGATATTACGCGCGAAGCGACCGAAGAACAGAAAATTGTTTTAGCGCAATATGCGAATGCAATTTACTATAATGATTATATTGTAAGTGGTATTATCGATAAGTTTAGAGAGCAGGAGGCACTGGTTATTTATCTGCCGGATCATGGTGAAACGATTTATGATAACAGTAATTTTGCGGGTCATGTGGAAGAAAACCCGAATCGTTATATGCTGGAAGTACCGATGATTATTTGGGCATCGGATCTGTTTAAAGCGAAATACCCGGAAAAATGGCGACAGATTCAAGCCGCTGTTAACAAACCTTATATGACGGATGATATGATTCATACGGTATTGGATCTTGTTGACATAAAGACCAGTGAATTTGATCCGACGAAAAGTATCATTAACGCAAAGTTTGATGCTGGTCGTAAAAGGATGATACAGGGTCGTGACTATGACACGGAGATTAAGCCTGTGAATTAATGTTGTAGTAAAAAAATAGTAGTAAGGGAGAAGCTATCATGATGATTTATGCCCACCGCGGTGCTCGCGGTTATACACCAGAAAATACGATGGCTGCGTTTCAAAAAGCATTAGAGCTAAAGGTTGATGGTATAGAACTTGATGTACAGATGACCAAAGACGGAGAAATTGTTATTTGTCATGACCATACGATTGATCGCACCAGTAATGGAAGCGGTTGGATTCGTGACTTTACATTGCAAGAGCTCAAGCAATTTGATTTTGGCTCTTGGTTTGGTGAGCCTTTTTTAGAAATCAAAATTGTAACATTCATTGAGTTTTTTACGTGGTATGTAAAAACGCCTTTGTATTTAAATGTTGAAATTAAAAATGGTCCAGTCTTTTATGAAGGCATTGAAGAAAAATTAATTCATATCATGAAAACAATTGCACCGAAGGAGTTTGATCTTTATGGCAGAATCAACATATCTTCGTTTTATCATCCTTCTTTATGTAAAATTAAAGAGTTAGATAATCGTTTTAAAACAGGCGTATTATTTTCCTGCTACCCCGTAGATGTTCTTAGTTTCATTAAACAAACAAACGCCGATTACCTGCATTCACATTGGCATTATCTTGATGCAAAATGGATCAAGATAGCACATGATGCTGGAATCGGCGTTAATAGTTATACAGTGAATACTTTGGAAGAATTTAACTTTGTCAAGAAGCTAAACATTCATGGGATTTTTAGCGATTATCCAGATTGTTGGTTAAAGCGATAGTTGTACAATAGCCATAGACTTTTCGCTGCCTTTGGCAAAAATATGCAAATCACCTTTACCCGGTATCACAAACAGAATTTCGCCGATTTCCGGCAAAGTTTGTGGTACTGGGATTTTTATAGCTATTTTTTCATGTCCCACGTCACAATGAATAATGGCTTCGGAACCGATATTTTCTACAATCAATACTTGGGCTGAAAAAGAATTGGGAGTTTTTTCGGTGCATAGGTGCAGATTTTCAGGACGTATACCAAGATAAATTTCTGACGCTGCTTCACCTCGACCTTGTAGGTTTAGTGCAAAACCATCGCCTTGGAAAATAAGATTTTCTTCATTTTTAACAATAGAGCCACTTAAAAATTGCATGGGTGGCGCACCGATGAATTCGGCAACAAACCGATTGACGGGTCGATTATATAAGTCGATCGGTTTCCCTATTTGCTGAACAAAACCATCTTTCATAATGACGATTCGAGTCCCCATCGTCATCGCTTCGACTTGATCATGGGTTACGTAGACGATGGTGGTCTTGAGTTTATTGTGTAAAGCAATCAGTTCAGCACGTGTTTGAACACGGAGCTTGGCATCGAGATTACTGAGTGGTTCATCCATAAGGAATACCTTAGGCTGCCGCACAATAGCCCGACCTAATGCTACCCGTTGCTGCTGACCGCCAGACAGTTCACGGGGATATCGTTTAAGCAAATCTTTCAGTCCTAACATTGCAGCTGCTTTTTCAACGGCAGCTGCAATTTGTGACTTTGATAATTTACGCAGTTTTAAGGCGTAGGACATATTATCATATACATTCATATGTGGATATAAAGCATAATTTTGAAAAACCATCGCAATATCACGATCTTTAGGTTCGCAATTTGTAATATCTTTTTCATCAAGGAATAGCTGTCCGGCACTTGGTGTCTCTAAGCCCGCTAATATTCGCAGCGTAGTTGTTTTGCCACAGCCGGAGGGACCAACCAGTACGAGAAATTCACCATCTTCGATTGTTAAGTCAAATGGCGCTACGGCAATATGGTCTGTAAATGCTTTGCTTATTTGTTGTAGTTTTATTGTAGCCATGGGCAATTCCTTTCTACTTGGTTGTTTGATTATATCGTTCGATTGCACCGTTTACCGTATCAGTTGCTTTCTGAAGTGCATCATGTGGTGTACTCTGTCCGTTTAATACTTGTTCGATCGCGCTTTCAATTTCTTGACGTGACTGCGTAAATACACCAAGCAAGCCACCCTGCGTATTACGATTAATTGGCGTATTGTGAAGTTGTTCAATCGCAACTTTAAATTGTGGATACTTTTCTTCATATTTTTTTAGGTCAGGGTCATCATATGCTGCTTTTGTTACTGGGAAGTAGCCTGTTTTTATATGCCAAAAAGCTTGTTGTTTGGCTGCTGTCATGAATTTAATGAATTCCCAGGAGGCTTTTTCTTCAGGGTCTGCATGACCGGCAAGCATCCAAAGCGAAGCGCCGCCAATGATAACGCCACCATCTTTTGCATCAGCTGGATGTGGCATAAACCCTGTACCTACATCAAATTTTCCATTAACACCATCCATGATATCGCCGAGATTGCCAGTAGAATCAATCGTCATGGCTGTCTGACCGGCAATGAAGGCTTTTAATGTATCCGCTGTCTTTCGACCCATATTGGAAGCCGTACCATCTTTGACCATACCGGACCACCAAGTTAGTGTTTTTTCGCCTTGTGGTGAATTAAAAGAAACAGCAGTTGTCAGGCTGTCACGGCCATTCCCATTGTTTGTATAAGGAGCATTTTGTTCAGCCAAAAATTGTTCGAAAAACCAACCATAAATAGCTACTGAAAGCCCTGGTCTTGTAACAGTACCATTGGCATCTCTACTAGTCAATTTTTGAGCCGCAGCTGTAACGTCTTCAAATGTTTTTGGCGGGTTTTCTGGATCTAATCCCGCTTCTTTAAACATTGTTTTGTTATAATATAAAATTGGCGTAGATGTATTAAATGGCATTGAATATAATTTATTATCGACGGTATAATAGGCTAATATATTTGGTTCATAAGTGGACATATCAAATTTTTCCTGGTCAATCCATTTTTGAACAGGTACGACAGCTTTGCTGTCAATCATAAAACGTGTACCAATATCATATACCTGCATTACATTTGGTGTCCCTTTCGAAGGGATGGATTGTTTCAATTTGTTAATGGCTGAATCATAATCACCTTGAAATACAGCTTCAACCTGAATATCGGGATGGGAGGAATTGAATTCATCAACGAGTGTTTTTGTAGCTTCACCTACTTTGCCACCGACTGCATACCAAAAAACGATTTTTACAGGTTTGTTTTCAGAGACAGGTTCAGTTTTTGTGCCGCAGCCACTGATTGCAAATACTGTCATAATAAGTGTTGCGAAAGTAATTAATTTTTTAAAGAAACTTTTTGTCATTTTGTCACATCCTCATATTTTATATTTAACCCTTTGTAGACCCTGCAGTCAGCCCTCGGACTAATTGTTTTTGCCCTAAGACCAGTAATAGGATGGTAGGTAAAGATACAAGCACGATACCTGCCATTGTCGTATTCCAAGAGATTCCTTGATCCCATTGCAGCATGGCTAAACCAATTTGTACCGTTCGCATATTATCGGTATTGGTTATTAATAAAGGCCACAGATATTGATTATATGTAGTTAAAAAAGCATATACCGTTAATGTAGCCAGAGCCGGGCGCGATAATGGCAATACCATCGTGATAAAAAAACGAAAATGCCCACAGCCATCCATACGGGCAGCTTCAAAAATTTCTCGTGGTAAAGTTTGGAAATATTGCCGCAATAAAAACGTGCCAAAAGCTGAAGCAAAAAACGGCACGGAAAGTCCTTGATAGGTATCCAGCCATTCCAAGGAACGTATTGTAAAATAGTTCGGTATAATGGTAGATTCCCAGGGAATCATCATGGTAGAGAGAAATAGGGCAAATAGTAATTTTTTATAAGGAAACTCTAAAAAAGCAAAAGCAAAAGCCGCTAAACTACAGGTAACAACCTGTCCGGCTGTAACCAAAAGAGAAACAATAAAACTGTTTAAAATGAAATGGAAAATGGGAGCAGTAGCCATAGCTTTGCTGTAACTGTCCGTATAAAACCCTGAAGGAATAAATTGGGGCGGGAAAGTCGCAGCTTCTGATGCAGTCTCAAAACTGACGGCAGCAGCATATAAAAAAGGTGCTAGAATGAAAAAAGCGGCTGCTGTTAAAAAGAAATAACGAAGGATATTTTTCATCGGTAAAACACCTTTCTTTCCAATAACCAGAATTCAAATAAAGTAAGCAGCAAAATGATAAAGAATAATATAATCGACTCAGCACTTGCATAACTATAATTTAAGTTAAAAAAGCCCTCTCGATAAATTGAATACACAATTACATTGGTGCTTTCGGATGGTCCGCCTTGGGTTAAAATATTAATTTCACCAAAAGTCTGCATAGAATTAATAATAGAAACAATAAAAACAAAAAAGCTCGTTGGAGATAAGAGCGGCAAGGTAATGTCGATGAATTGCCGCCAGGGAGAGGCACCGTCCAGTCCAGCACTTTCATATAAATGTTTGGGAATGGATTGTAAGCCGCCCAGGAAAATAATGATGTTAAACCCCAGACCACGCCAAATTGCTATGAGGGAAACAGAGATAAGAGCCCAATTTGGATCGGCTAGCCAAGAAATGGCCGGCAGATGAAATATTTGCAGAAAATAAGCAAAGACTCCGGCCGTTGGATTGAAAAGCATCATAAAAATCATCGATGCGCCAGCGACGGCAATCGATAAGGGAAAGGCAAAAATCGTCTGAAAAACAGCAATACCTCGCAGCTGCCAATTTGCAATATAGGCAAGACCCAGCGCAATTAGCATACCAGGCAATACAGTGTATATTGTAAATAACACGGTTGCCCATAAGCTATGAAGGAACTGCAACGAAGAAAACATGTCGCTATAGCGTTGAAAGCCTATATATATTGTTTCTTGTCCGATTAAATCGGTATTGAAGAGGCTGAGCTGTGCTGATTTTAATAAAGGATAGAATACAAAACATATAAACAATAAAAGGGAGGGAGCTAAATAGGATAAACTTTGAACCAGTTGCAATAGACGCTTCTTTTTTGACGAAATAAACAATAAAGATCACCTCTCAGATCGCAGTATACTATTTTTTATTACGGTAAAAGCATAGCATGCTATGCGGATGGTCATGTTATTAATTTGTTAAATAATACTTAAATTTCTGTTAAGGGTAAAGATATAATATAGGTTGCATGAAAGAATGCTGCCTTATATTACGGGGGTTTGGTTAAACTATAATAGGCGAAGCAAAGTGCTTGAAAATAGATATATTTCAAGAAGGACAAGGAAATGTCCCTGAATAGAGCGAAGTAAACACAACAGGATGGATTTTTTTATAAATAAGAAGTAAATCTGGTAATGACAGAGAATTTAAAACTGTATATGAAATATATTTTAAGGGAGTTGTTATAATGCAAAAAGATTTCCATTATGATGTAGTTTATGTTTTAGCACAATGGGCAGGCTATAGTGCAGTTGAATCGGATACGATAGCGCATAGCTCACAATATGTTGATGATGCCATTCACTCTGGTGTCGTCAAATTTACCAATGGAGCAATGTTTTCCAGGGTGAGTTCAGCTCATTCAGCTTTTGATCTATGCCATAATATAAATGAAATTGAAGATCAGTTTGTATGGGTTCCTTTTCATTTTTTACCAGGAAACTTAGGCTTACCTGCTGGACAGGCAGCGGAACAAGACATGACAGATCGCTTGATTTGCTATCCCAACAGCTATGTAGGTCGTGAAATGATATTGGAATGCCTAAAGCAAAAAGGCAGCCGAACAGAGCTGCATCGTTTGGGTATTACCCTGCATATCTATGCCGATAGCTGGGCACATCAAGGGTTTTCAGGGATCATCAGTAAAAAGAACCAAATAAAAAATCTGCAATATAAAGAAAGTGGTACCGGAATTATAAAAACTGTTGATGAATTTATTCTTAAAGCGGAAGATAAAACCCATGCTTGGATCAATAAATATCTGCCACTCGGTCATGGGGCTGTATTCACATATCCGGATTTACCTTATGTGAGCGAATGGTCTTTTGAATATGAAGATGGCAGAAATCCAGGCGCCGGAACGGAAAACTTTATGAAGCGCAATAACATAGAGATTTTTATTGATGCAGCGAACCATATTTATAAAACCTTATGTTTATTCAAACAAGGCACGATTCCTGGAGATATTGAAACAATGTTTGATACGACTATTGGGCTTTCGGCGGAACAAGAACAAATTTTGCGGAAAACATTTACCAATTTTACGGGTCATGAAACAGAGGTGCGGCATACTGACTGGCAGCGAGAAATAAATAGTCATTCGATTCCTGGTGTTGATGAAATTCCAGAATATTATAAGCAAGGTGAAAAATCATGGGAATATCTGGCGTTGGGAACAGAATTGGATGTTCATCAACTTGAGCAGACTGTCGAATATAGCGATGATTTTCTTCTGTCAGATTGGAAATTATTTCATGATGCGTTGCAAATTCACCGCACCTATATCTTAAATGAATTGCTGCCGAAATATGGGATTTGTGCGGTGTAAAGGGCTCTTTTATTTTGATGATTTATGATAAGCTAGACAAAAGTTCTATTTTTTGTATGAAAAATGAATTTTTATTAAGTATTTTGCAAAACAACCGATAACTATATTGAAGCGATTGGACTGTATTTAGGTAATTAATAGAATTGAAGTATCTCTCTATATAGAATTGAATTAAATATTTTATATGGCAATCGTCAGGAATTGGATATAGGATTGAGTGGCATTACGGAGGACGTAAACGATGCCCTATAGCCAATTCCTGACAGCCTAATACGTTAGACGTAATTTCTTTAATGCATTATATATAAATATATAATATTGATTTTGCTGTGCATTGAGGGATATCAATGCTCTTGATTGAAGGGAGACATGGATGTATGGCAGCTAAATTAATGCCAGTAGACAATTTGATACCAGGAATGATTTTGGCGGATGCGGCACTTTCACTAAATGGAAAGGTATTACTCGGTAAAGGTGTAGACCTGACACCGCGGCATATCACTTTATTGATAACTTGGGATGTCCAAAGTGTTTTTGTTGATTCAACCGAAGCAGAGGCTGAACCAGTAGAAACGTTAGCAGAAAGACCGACCGAAAGTCTAGAGTGTTTAGCTTGTTTGAATGAGCAGAATGAAATTGTTCAAACGGTAGGCGTGAATTTTGATATTGTTCGTAAATTTGATATTATTCCGGTTGCACAGATAAGAAATTCAGTGCAGCTTATTTGTTCGGCAATTAGTCCGGTTCATAGTTTTGAAGTGATGAATGCCTTACTTATTAACCAAGCGACATTGACCGACTTTATTCCTCGTCATTCTGTTATGGTAGCTTACTTTTCGGGGATGATTGCTCATCAGCTAAAGTGGAGTGAAGCTGATATTGCGGGCGTTGTCATGGCAAGTTTGTTGCATGACATAGGAAATTTATCAATGCATTCAATTGATGATTTGCGGATAAAAACTGATTTTGCAAAAACAGCAGCGTTGCTAAAAAAGACACAAGGCCTTTCCAATCAGGTTATTTTGGGGATTGTACAGCATCGAGAACGTTCGGATGGTGGTGGGTATCCAACTGGTGCACAAGGCGATAAGATTCACCCTTATGCCAGAGTCATTGGTGTAGCTGATTTTTTTCATAATGTAGCTTATAAGGATACGTGTAATAATCCATTTCCTGTCTTAGATACGCTTACGGCAGGTATGTTTGATAAATTTGATTTGAAAATTTGCATGATTTTTATTGGACAAATAAAGAACAGCTTGCTTAACAATCGGATTATGCTTTCGAATGGAAAAGAAGCGCAAATCGTCTTTTTTAATTCTAGTGCCTATAGTTTACCGATTGTAAAAACGTTGGATGGAGAATTTATTGATTTATCCAAAAATCCAAATATTCATATTGCAAAAATGATATCACCATTTTGATAATTCATTTTAGTAGATACCGTAAGGTGTAGTGAAACTAAAAAAGATAACTCATAATTCTTTTATAGAATGCGAGTTATCTTTTTGTTATTTATGTTCTTTTTTTTGTAGTGCGCCTTGAATGCCTAACAGTAAGGTCTGTATTACTTTGTTAACGAATCGATCATTCACTGGTTCATGCGTTATTAATAATCGATAAAAGATTGGGGCATAAATCAAATCAATTGATAACTCAATATCGATATCTGCCCTAAATTCACCCGAGGCAATGCCTCGTTTTAAAATATGATGAGAATCAAGACGACGTGGCTTGAAATAGCGTTGTAAGTAAGCTTCTGCCAGGCCGGTATCGGATTGTCCATGACCAATTAAGGCGGTTAAGATTTTACCTTCGTGCGTATTTAAAAAATTTGCCAAGTTTGTTGCCTGCAGCGTAATATCTTTAATCGCTGAGCCAGTATCAGGCGGCGGAAGTTTTGCCGAAGCCGTTGCCATAAAGCTGTCCATGATTACCGCGGCTTTATTTGGCCACCATTTATAGATTGTGGCTTTACTAACTTTGGCTCGTTCCGCTATTTTATCAACGGTTATCGCAGCAAAATTATTTTCGAGCAGTAAATCATAGGAAGCGGCTAGTATAGCTTGTTCTGTCTGTGCACTACGGGGGCGTCCAGTTTTTTTATTCAATAAAATACCTCCCAATTTATGGCCTGTATTATAAAACTATACGTACATTATATAAAATAAAATTAAATTTGGGAAGCGAATAAAAAAAACTTTACAAAACTGAACGTTTAGTTTATTATTAAATTAATAAAACTAAACGTTCAGTTTTGTAAAAGAAATAATAATGAATAGAGGTAGGAATAATGAATATAAAATCTCAGGAAAATCAAAAAATTCCGCAGTGGTTGATGCTTATGCTGGCAATAGCCTGTGGTGTTATTGTAGCAAATTTATATTTTGCGCAGCCGCTCATCGGACCAATCAGCCTGGCGTTAGGCATTTCACCACAGCTATCAGGAATGATTGTTACGTTGACACAAATTGGTTATGGACTAGGGCTTCTGTTTATCGTGCCGCTGAGTGATCTGATCGAAAATAGAAAATTAATTTTGTCCGTATTGGTGATTCTGTTACTGGCATTGCTGGCTCTCGTCGTAATTCCAACAGCAAGCATATTTTTCATCGCATCTTTTTTTATTGGAATAGGTGCTGTTGCTGTTCAAATTTTAGTTCCGTATGCGGCGTATCTCAGCTCCGATGAGCAACGCGGACGGGCTGTAGGAAATGTAATGAGTGGTTTATTATTTGGTATTATGCTGGCCAGACCAGTAGCCAGCTTTATTACGGCAGCCTGGGATTGGAATGCAGTTTTTATTTTAGCGGCAGTTTTGATTGTATTGATCATGGTCATGCTTAGAAAATATCTTCCTGAACGAAAGCCAGTACCTACGATGAAGTATGGACAACTGATCAAATCGTTATGGGGCCTTTTTACAACAATTTCTATTTTAAGACGTCGTGCCATCTACCAAGCGTTTTTATTCAGTGCCTTTAGTCTTTTTTGGACTGTTATGCCTTTGTGGCTGGTAGATGCGTTTGCTTTATCACAAAATGGTATAGCTTTGTTTTCTTTAGCTGGAGTTGCTGGTGCGCTTGCCGCTCCAATTGCGGGAAGACTTGCTGACCGAGGCTGGACACGTTGCTTGACGGGGGCAGCTTTTATACTTGGATCATTCGCCTTTTTGTTAACACATTTTTTGCAAGATACGGTTTTTGCTTTACCTATTTTGGTTGTGGCTGCTATTGTGTTAGATATGGCGGTTTCTGGAAATTTAATTTTAGGACAGCGAGCTATTTATTCTTTGGGAAGTGAAATACGAGGTCGGTTGAATGGTATTTTTATGGCAATATTTTTCCTCGGTGGAGCGGTTGGTTCTGCTATAGGCGGCTGGTCTTATGCACAGTATGGATGGTTTTTTACATCTATAATTGGGCTGAGCATGCCGCTGGCTGCCTTTGTTTATTATCTTACAGAACAAAAAAATAAAGCATGAACAATTTTTCCCTGCTATAAACGATATCTTTATACAACAAGGGCTGTGCAGCCGCAGATTTATTTGCAGATGTACAGCCTCTTTTTTATTTGGTGTGTTTAAGTTTTTGATGGGCAAAATCCAAAATAGGTTTTTCCAGGTAGTACCACGATAAAGAAGCAATTGCATAGGTTAAGAGTAAAGAAATTCCCATAATAGTGATCCAGCTGGAAAAATCTTTGAGGGGAGATGGGATATGGTTTGGTGCAGCAAATATCATTACAAGTGTCATGATAATATAATGCCAAATGTAAATGCCAAAGGAAATTTTAGCGGTATAACGAGAAAATGGGTTATCTAGAATATGACCAATAATTTTACTATAAGGAACTGTTGCAACGACTATTCCTATGCTTAAAGCAAGAAATGGATAATAATATGGTTGATTTTGCCAGCTGAAACCAAAATCAAGGGTTGTTTTTTGTGTCCATAAAATCATTATAAATGAAAAAAGTCCAACAAGGGAAAGTAAATCAAAAAAATGAAAACCAGCTAATTTTTCTCGAATTATTTGATGTTTACTGAACCATACCAAAAAGCCCGCAGCAAAAATTCCGATTATATAGTGAGCGAAAAACCCGATTGGATTGTAATTCGGCATCCAATATTTGGCGCCCCCCACAACACCATATTGCCAGCCCCGGTTAATGTTATCCGGCTGGCAATACATTTGAATGAGGCTGTTTAAACCAAAAATTACCAGCAATACAATAAACCAATAATACAGGGCTTTGCGAAAGGTATGGCGTTTTCCTAAGTAAAATAAGCCAGTCATGAAAAATGGCAGAAGTATATATGAAAAAACCTCAAAACTAATGGACCATAAGGGACCGTTTAGTTCTGGTACAGGGAAAAACGTTGTATAATGGAATCCACCAGTAAACGTAAGGGCAGTTAGGAAGCGCAAAAGGCGGTTTGGTGAATTTGGCAAAAATAACATTTCTAAAAATAGAGACACGGCTATGACAAGATAAAAACCAGGTATAATACGGGCGGCCCGTCGCAAGGTATACTCTCGTAAATTCGGCAGCGGTTGATTGTCTAAATAGTGTTTCCAAAAAGGATAGGCAAGCAAGGTGCCGCTTAAAACAAAAAAAATACTGACGCCGGATGGTGCTGTAATCCAAAAAGCTCGCTGGAGCGCCGCTAAAAATTCATTGGTTGCTGCTATACCAAAACGTTGTACCATGTGATGAAAAACTACCAGCAAGCAGGCAATGGTTCTTATACCATCCAATCCTAAAAATCTTGACATGTTGTAGATCACCTCAATTTATTTATGAATATACTAGTTTACACTATAGCACTGAGCTAAAAGGTATTCTATAGATTTAACACCTTTTGGAGTGCTGTTTCAATATTGAATAAAAAATCATAAATATGCTGAAATAATATTACACGATTTTGCTTTTTTCGTTAAATTAAAATAAATAGTTTTTTCATAATTCTTACGTAAGATCTATTCATCTAGCTATAGTTTGTAAATTTTCAACAGGAAAATAAAAAATATCTTAGAAGGACAAAAGGGCTTTGATGTGGTATTCTAGATAATAACATCCTTTGTTTTGAATTGCTTGTAATTATTTCGTATTGATTTTGAATAAGGGGAGATGTAGTAGGACAGAGGTGTTTTGTTATGCAGAAGGTTCTTGTATTTATAGGAGTTTTTTTTGCTTGCTTTTATGCTAGTGCATATGGTGCCAGCTGGCAGGGACTGCCTGATGGAATTTGTGCAAAGTATGCTGCCCAGGAATTTGGAAAAATTGCACCTCAACCAGGCGTAAATTGGCTGAAATACAATTATGATTGGGTACTGCAGGCAAGGCAGGCAGGCTGGGTTGTTAAGACGAGCGTTCGAGAGGTGATACCAGGTGCTATTGTTGAGTGGCAGGGACTTAAACGCGATGGCGGTCATGTTGCAATCGTCAGGCGAGTTTTGGCAAATCGTATTATAGTGGAAGAAATGAACGTAGGAACTACTACGGGAACGGCTGTGTATAATTTTGGCGGGGAAAGCCATCAATCACCGGTGACAGATGGTTGGAATAAAATCAGCATACGTTCTATTTTATATAGTGATCTTTTGAAAATGGATAATAAAAAATTTATGGGATATATCTGGCCGGTACGACAAAGTGACTATGAGCAAAATCCAGATAAATATACAGTGTCTTCTGTGGATCAGATGAAGACGAAAGAACCTCGTTATAAGAGCTTCAAAGAGTATTGGGCGCCAACATATATGATTAAGGAATTTGATAAAATAGCACCAGCTCCTGGAGCCAATTGGACTGGTAATGTGAAAGAATGGATTCAAAATGCTCAGGCGGCAGGCTGGGTGACGGCTTTAGACTGTAATGAAGTACAAATCGGCACAATCACGATACAATATAACCCAGTGGACAAATTAGTTAAGGTTGGTCTTATCTGTGCGATCAAGAAGGATTTGCTTACGATTGACTTACGAAAAAGCGATTTGTCACCTTTTCGCGAAACTGTAACAATAAGTGATTTGCAAAAGCCAGATAAAGAAGGCTATCTGCTGCTTGGTTGTATTTTGCCAGTAAGGCAAAACCCTTCAGGGCTTCCAACAAATAGTATCAATAAATAGATTGATTAAAATAAAAGCTAGAGATGTTTTTCGTCTCTAACTTTTATTTTTTTGATAATGGCTGATTATCAGAAAATATAATACTTTTAACGATTTTTTTGTGTATTGTGTATAAAATGAAAAAATTTATTAGAAAATGCTATAAAACTAGGTGGTATTTTTTTTATTTTAGGCGTATAATAACGTGAAAGCATCGCTTTGATAGTTTAATTCTATCGATAAAGACGATTTAAATGGGTTAAGCGTAAAAGGAGGCCGATATTCTGAGAAGACTTTTTGCAAAGCAGCAGAATGCGCCAATTTGTGAATATAAGCACTTTCATATATAGCGCGATAGTTTTTATAGGAAGACATGTAACAGGTTTTATGTGTATACGAATTCATATGAGCTGAAAGCAGGTGTAGGCATTTTGAAAAAAGATTTTTTTAAATCATTGCATTTTCAGGTTTTTGCGTCTATTATCATTGGGATTTTAGTGGGATATTTATATCCGTCTGTTGGTGAAAGTATGAAACCTTTAGGGGATGCATTTATAAAACTTATTAAAATGATTATTGGACCAATTATTTTTTGTACAATTGTTTGTGGAATAGCAGGCATGGGCGATATGAAAAAAGTGGGACGTGTGGGTGGTAAAGCTTTGCTTTATTTTGAAGCGGTTACAACGAGTTCACTTTTTTTTGGCATTTTTTTAGTGAATTGGCTACAACCAGGGGTTGGCATGAATGTAGATGCTAGTACACTGGACTCTGCCTCGGTAGCAATGTACACAACGGGCGCGCAAACCCACACGGTCGGTGAGTTTTTTATGAATATTATTCCAAATACCGTAGTGGATGGTTTTGCGAAAGGTGAAATTTTACAGATCCTCTTAGTTTCGGTTATGTTTGGCTGGGCTTTATCAAAGTTTGGTGAAAAAGGGAAAATGCTTTTAGGCGTAATTGGTGATGTATCTCGTGTGTTTTTTGGTATTGTTGATCTTATTATGCGTTTGGCACCAATTGGTACATTCGGGGCGATGGCTTTTACAATCGGTAAATATGGGATTGCATCCTTAGGTCCTTTGATGAAGTTATTAGGAACTTTTTACTTTGCTTGTTTCTTATTTATTGTTTTGGTTGTTTGGCCGATTGCCAAATGGGCAGGAATTAGTTTTACAAAATATATTGCTTATTTTAAAGAAGAATTGTTGGTCGTGTTTGGTACAGCATCTTCCGAAAGTGTTTTACCTCGCATGATGGAAAAATTGGAACGAGTTGGCTGCTCCAAATCGATTGTAGGGCTTGTTATACCAACGGGCTATTCATTTAATTTAGATGGGACATCTATTTATTTGACAGTTGCAGCTATCTTTTTAGCGCAGGCGACGAATACCGATCTTACGTTTATGCAGCAATTTACAATTATTGCAGTTTTGCTGTTAACATCAAAAGGTGCTTCGGGTGTTACCGGCAGTGGATTTATTGTATTGGCGGCAACCTTATCGACAATTCCTTCCATTCCGGTAGGTGCCTTGGCGCTTATCTTTGGTGTGGACCGTTTTATGACACAAGGTCGAGCACTTACAAATCTGATTGGTAATGGGATTGCCACATTTGTTGTAGCAAAGTGGGAAAATGAATTAGATGTGGAAAAACTGCAGAAGGTGATGTATGAGCATAAAGAACCGGAGGTAGAGCCGGCTCATACTGTATAGAATTCATTGAATGAAAAAGACTCCTGTTATGATGTTTTAACATCATAACAGGAGTCTTTTTTTGAAAAATATAGACGTTGATATATAAATTTTATCTATTGCATGATAGAAAAATTTAATAAATCAAGTAGGCTTTACTAGCTAGTAATTTTACTGTTTTTATCGTATAATAACATCAATGCATTCGTATGATAACTTATTGCTATTGTCATGCTGTTTAAATTTGAATAGGATAAAGGGAAGGAATTTATCTTATTACAGTACAGAGTGTTTTGTGAGTTCACGAAATGAAAATTTTTTATGTATATAGTTTATAAAAATTAAAGGCAGGTGTGGGTAATTTGAATAAAAGTTTTTTTAAGTCATTGCATTTTCAAGTCTTTGCATCCATTATTATCGGTATTTTATTAGGATACGTATATCCATCTGTAGGCGAAAGTATGAAGCCTTTGGGTGACGCATTTATTAAATTGATTAAAATGATTATTGGCCCAATTATTTTTTGTACGATTGTTTGCGGAATAGCAGGTATGGGGGATATGAAAAAAGTGGGGCGCGTGGGTGGTAAAGCTTTGCTTTATTTTGAAGCGGTTACAACTTTTTCGTTGTTCTTTGGTATTTTTTTAGTAAACTGGCTCCAGCCAGGTGTTGGCATGAATGTAGATGTAAGCACGTTGGATGCATCATCGGTGACAATGTATGCGAATGGCGCTCAAAGTCATACGGCCGGTGAGTTCTTTATGAATATTATTCCGAATACGGTGGTAGATGGGTTTGCCAAAGGCGAAATTTTGCAGATCCTTTTATTTTCGGTTATGTTTGGTTGGGCGCTATCAAAGTTTGGTGAAAAAGGGAAAATGCTATTGGGTGTAATCGGCGATGTATCCCATGTGTTTTTTGGTATCGTTGATATCATTATGAAATTAGCACCAATTGGTACTTTTGGTGCAATGGCCTTTACAATTGGTAAATATGGCATCGCATCGTTAGGCCCGTTGATGCAATTATTGGGGACTTTTTATCTTGCCTGTTTCTTATTTATTATATTGGTCATTTGGCCGATCGCTAAATGGGCAGGTGTTAGCTTTACGAAATATATTGCTTATTTTAAAGAAGAACTATTGGTTGTTTTTGGAACGGCATCTTCCGAAAGTGTTTTGCCTAGAATGATGGAAAAACTTGAGCGAGTTGGCTGTTCTAAATCGATTGTCGGGCTCGTTATACCAACCGGCTATTCGTTTAATTTAGATGGGACATCTATTTATTTGACAATTGCGGCTATCTTTTTAGCTCAGGCTACGAATACGGATCTTACGGCGATGCAGCAGTTCACGATTATTGCGGTGCTGCTGCTGACATCCAAAGGTGCATCTGGTGTTACCGGCAGTGGCTTTATTGTTTTGGCAGCTACATTGTCCACGATACCGACCATACCAGTTGGAGCACTGGCTCTTATTTTTGGTGTTGATCGCTTTATGACGCAAGGCAGAGCCCTTACGAATTTGATTGGCAACGGCATTGCAACTTTTGTAGTTGCGAAATGGGAAAATGAACTTGATGTAAATACAATGAAACGAGAAATGTATGGCATTCAAGAAGAAGAACTGGATCCAGCGAAAATCTCTGTATAGAAGCAAAAAAGCCTGCGAATTTTCGCAGGCTTTTTTGTTGAAATTATTGTATTAAGGAAACTTCCAGGTGGGGATAATATTTTATTGACCAATTTTCCATTTCTTTTAATATTTTAGTAAGATCTCGCCCTTCAGTAGTGAGTGAATACTCAACTTTGGGTGGCACTTCAGCATAAGCTATTTTACGAATTAAGCCAGCTAGTTCTAATTCTTTTAGTTTTTCATTTAATACTTTTTGGCTAATTCCATTTGTGATACGCTGGAGTTCTAAAAACCGTTTTGGTTTCTTGTATAAATGACATAGTATGACAGCTTTCCATTTGCCTCGAATAAAATCCATTGCGAAATCTAAGCGACATACATAGTTTTTGCCATTATAATCAATCATTTTAGTACCTGCCTTTACGTGTAGATTCAATCAGCTTTTGTTATTATGTAGAACGCAATAAAGAACATCCAATCTATCAGTCTGTCAGGAATGGGGTAAGGGCATCGTTTGCTTCCTACGTAACGCCCGCCATACCCATTCCTGACGATTGCCATGTATATGTCTGAAACAGTGCTGTCTTAAATTGAATCGATATTTTTATCATAACAGATTGAAGGCGTAAGATATAGTGATTTCAATAAATCTTACCTAAAAGTAAGGAAACTAACTTAAAAGTGCGTACTTGTTAATTAATTGATGGAGTTCTATACTAAGGATAAGTTTGAACTTAGTATTTGGGGAGGTTGAGCAGATGAAAGTTGTTGCTTTTAATGGAAGTCCGAATAAAAATGGAAATACCTATGAAGCGATTAAAACGGTGGCAGAAGAGTTAGAAAAAGACAATATTGATGTCGAAATTGTGCATGTGGGCAATAAAGTTATTCGCGGTTGTTTAGCTTGTGGCGGATGCCGTCGCAATATGAATGAAAAATGTGTAATAGAAAAAGATGAAGTCAATGAATGGATTCAAAAAATGAAAGAAGCCGATGGCATAATCTTAGGTTCACCAGTACATTATGCAGCAATTGCTGGTACCATGAAGTCGTTTTTAGATCGTGCTTTTTTAGTAACTTCGGCAAATGGTGGAATGCTTCGGCATAAAGTTGGTGCCAGTGTTGTGGCCGTCAGACGGGCAGGCGGAATTCCAACATTTGATCAGCTGAATAATTATCTGAACTACTCAGAAATGGTGATGCCAACATCAAATTACTGGAATGTAGTCTTTGGTACAGCGCAAGGTGAGGCTAAACAAGACGACGAAGGGCAGCAAATCATGCATGTCCTTGGTGAAAATATGGCCTGGCTCATGAAATTAGTTGAATATGGCAAAGATCATGTAAAAGCTAAGGAAAGAAAAGATAAAATATATATGAATTTTATTCGATAAGTAATAAAATAACCGTCAGTATAGTAATATACGGGCGGTTATTTTATTTAGTTTTTAAATAATAAAAATTAAGCAGGAAATGTTATTCATTTCTAGAAATTGTATTAAGAAATATAGAAATATTATAAAGGTGGGATATCATGTATAATATTTTGCTTGGTGGAGCAGCTGGACAAGGTGTAGATACAACAGGAACAATTTTAGAAAAGCTATTGAAACAGGCGGGTTATCAGATATTTTCCATGAAAGATGTAATGTCACGTGTACGGGGTGGACATAATTTCACATTGATTCGTTTTGGCCCTGAAAAAATCGATTCACATAGTTATAAGCTGGATGGGATTGTAGCATTTAATGAAGAAACAATTGAAGTGCATAAAAAGCAACTTAAACCGGGCGGTTTTATTCTTTGTGATGCATCCTTTGCCGCAGAAGGTAAAAATATTACTAAAATTGCCATGAATGAAATGGCAAAAACAATCGGAAATCCAAAAGTAGTTGGCAGTATTGCTATTGGTGCAATTCTAAAAAGTTTTGGTGAAACCTTGGAACATATTGAAACAGTCTATAAACATGCTGTGAAATCAGAATATTTAGACCAAAATCTTCAAGCAGTCAAACAAGGCTTTGACAGTGTTAAAAAACATCATGAACATAAAGATGGTGCTTATGCAAAGTGGATGCTTTTGACAGGGAATCAGGCGATTTCTCTAGGGGCTATTGCAGCTGGATTGAAATTTTATTCAGCTTATCCAATGTCGCCGTCCACTTCAATTATGGAATATTTAGCTGGGAAAATGACCGAAGCTGGAATCGTGGTCGAACAGGCTGAAGATGAAATTGCGGCCATTAATATGGCAATTGGTGCTTCCTTTGCGGGAGCAAAAGCGATGACTGGAACATCTGGCGGTGGGTTTTCTCTAATGGTTGAAGCGCTTGGTTTATCAGGCATTGCCGAAATACCAATTGTGGTTGCCAACATCCAACGACCGGGACCAGCGACGGGGTTACCGACTCGGACCGAACAAAGTGATTTAAACTTCATGATTTCGGCATCGCAGGGAGAATTCCCCCGGATGGTCATTGCTGTTAAGAATCATGAAGATGCTTTTTATCAAACGATGCGTGCTTTTAACATGGCCGAAAAATATCAGATTCCGGTGATGCTGTTGAGTGATCAATATTTGGCGGATTCATCAGCGGTCGTAGAGCCGTTTGATTTTGCTAAAATAAAAGTTTATCAGGCACCTGAACCGATATTTGAAGGTGAGTATCTGCGGTATAAACTTACGGAAGATGGCATTTCGCCACGTCTAATTCCCGGGACGAAGCGTGGTTTTGTCGCAGCAGATAGTGACGAACATGATGAAGCTGGCAAGATTATCGAATGTGCGGAAATGCGGATAAAACAAGTGGATAAAAGATTTTTGAAATTGAAAAAACTTGCCATGGAAATACAAGAACCAGAATTTATTGGTTCCGATACGTATGATACTCTATTAATTGGGTGGGGATCAACGTATGGTCCAATTAAAGAAGCGATTCAATACTTAAATAATACGTCAGGGAAAAAATTTGCAGCTTTACTGTTTGGTGATGTATATCCATTGCCGACGAAACTTTTGACGGCAAAAGTGAAAGCGGCAAAAAACATTGTTAATGTTGAACAAAATGCAACAGGACAGTTGGCGAGACTTATCCGCGAAACAACCAGTATTACATGTACTGCCAGTATACTGAAATACGATGGTCGGCAAATATCAGGTGAAGAAATCATTGCCGCAGTGTTGAAGGAGGTAGCAAAATGAGTGACACTTCTAAGGAATTTTGCATGTATGAAACCGCTTGGTGCCCAGGGTGTGGGAATTTTGGTATTATTAAATGTTTAAAACAAGCACTGGAAGAGTTAAATAAAGATCCGCATGAAGTTCTTTTGATGGCTGGAATCGGGCAGGCAGCCAAAACACCACAGTATCTTAAAACCAATAGTTTTTCAGGTCTCCATGGCAGATCCTTGCCAGCAGCTATTGCAGCAAAAATTGCCAATCACAATCTGACGATTGTGGTGAATACCGGTGAAGGTGATTCCTATGGTGAAGGCGGGAACCATTTTATTCACAATATCAGAAGAAATGTTGATATTTCACATTTCGTTCATGACAATCAAGTTTATGGCTTAACGAAGGGGCAAGCTTCGCCAACATCATCAGAAGGTTTCGTGACTGGGGTACAGACAGAAGGCAGCATGAATACACCGTTTAATCCACTGATGATGGCAATTGCAGCTGGGGCTGGATTTGTGGCCAGGTCTTTTAGTGGTGATCCGGTACAACTTGTTGAGCTTATGAAAAAAGCGATTTTGTATAAAGGGTATGCTTTAGTAGATATATTACAGCCGTGTGTTACCTTTAATAAAATCAATACATTTGCTTATTACAAAAAGCGGGTTTATCATTTAGATGAAAGTTATGATCCACATGATAAAATGGCGGCCATTCAAAAAGCCTTGGAATTTGGCGACAAAATTCCTACGGGCATTATTTATCAGGAACAAAAACAGACTTTTTATGATAAAAATAAAGTTTTATCTACGGCTATTCCATTATGTGAGCAAAAACTCGATCCCTCTTTGCTTGAAAAATATAGTCAGGAATTTATTTGAAAAACAAAATATTCAAGGTGATTTTCAATCAATTTATATAAAAAAGATGAATTCCATTGGCGCTGGAATTCATCTTTTTTTATGATAATTAAACAAGAAAAACTTCAATGCCCAGTTTTTTGATTTTTTCAATCATCTCTGGGTCGGCATCTTTATCGGTTACAATTGTATCGATTTCGCGAGGTGCGGCTATTGTCATAAAAGAACTTTCGCCTAGTTTTGTATGGTCAACGACCAGAACGACTCTCGTAGCCTGTTTCACCAGAATCCGTTTTGTTTCCGTATCATCAATATCTGGATTTGTTGCGCCGCGACTGATATCAAATGCTGCCGAACCGAGGAATAATACATCAATTTTAAATTCGCGCATAAATCGGCTGGTCATTTGCCCAGCAAATCCCTGCGTTTTTTCTTTGAAAATCCCAGGGACTGTAATCAGTTTGATGTCTTTTACGGTACTTAGTATATTAATAACAGGCAAAGAATTTGTCATGACAACAATGTTTTTCTTTTGTGATAGTGCTTCGGCAAGTTCTTTTGTTGTAGAGCCGCAGTCGATAAAAACGGCAGAGCCCTCACTAATTAAATTCACACAAAAATTGGCGATTCGATTTTTTTCTTTTTGTAAGTGTTCTTCTTTAAAAGACAAATTATGTATAAATATAGAGCCTCGATTGAAAGTAGCACCGCCATGGATTAATGTTACACTGCCCTGATCAGAAAAAAATTTTAAATCTCGACGAATTGTCATGGAAGAAACATTATATAATGCAGCTAGTTCGAGTATATTGACGGAACCGTTTGTTTTCAAACATTCTAAAATTTCTTTGCGGCGGGTATTTGTTTTCATATAATTTCTCCATTTTCTATTTAGTACTTATAATATAAGGTTTTTCACTACTTTTGTCAATTTAAAATGTTAATATTTTGTTATTTTAACTACTTTATCCTATTTATTGTAACAAAAAAACAGAAAAAATCATTAAAAATAACATTTTTACATAAAATAGTGTTGACTTGTTATTGTGTTGCTAGCTATAATTGATTTTATAGAAATAAAGTAACAAAAAATGTTAAAATAATTTTACGGGAGAAACATTTAGTGTTGCTTATATCAATAGGGTGAGGAGTGGAAATTTATGAAATTACTACTTGTATCAAATGGAAATTTAGCTCAGGGCTTGTATATGGCGATGGAACATTTTTATTATAAACCGGATATTGATTATATTATTTTGCGCGATTCCGATAAAAAAGAATATATTGCGGAGATAGAAGCCTATATGAAGAAAAATTGTATGGAGGATATCTTGGTTTTGTGTGATGCATATGGAAGTACTGCTTTTAATGAAATTGTTGTTTTGATAAACAAGTTAGAACGAACGAAATCGGTAGGTGTGATTTGCGGGATGAATTTGCCGATGGTTTTTAAGATTTATGGATTAAAAGACATGTGGAGCTTGACTAGTATTAAATCTTTTTACAAAAATTCCGAAAAACAGGGCGTTATTGTTTATTCACCTAAAGTAAAAAAGGACCGTAAATTTCTTTTAAAAATAAATATACCAATTTAATGGTTGCAACTGGAAAAAGTAAGAACACCACACTTTGGTAAAATTCAGGGGGGTTCTATTTTTATAAATATAAATCTATTAAACAATTGCTGAAGAGCTTTCTATGATACAATAAATTGCATAGAAGGCTTTTTTCATGTAGAGAAGCAAATTACAAAATTTGATCAAATAAAGACAGACTGCTATAGCAATAATAACATTGGAGAATGGAGCATATGATGGAAACGCTAGTAAGTATCATTATTTTAAGTGTAATGGAATTGGTTTATCTTTTTGGAATTATCATTATCGTAGGTTTTTTGCTGGGCTGGTTGGAAACGATAGCTGCTCAATGGGCCTATAAAGCGTTTGGGAAAACGGGTATTTTATTGACGTCATGTATTGGAACACCCATACATGAAACAGGGCATGCTTTGATGTGCCTTTTGTTTGGTCATAAAATTATCGCTATCAAGTTTTTTGATTTGAATCCGCAAAATGAAACGTTAGGTTATGTCCAGCATAGTTTTGATAAACATAACTTGTATCAAAACATGGGAAATTTTTTTATCAGTTTAGGTCCTATATTTAGCGGCAGTGCCGCAATTTTATTCTTTATGTATTGGCTTGAACCATATACTTTTTCTGCACTGCGGCAAATGGCAGCATCCGTGCCTGTTGTCCATACCGTAACAGATCTTTTAATTTGGTCGGGACATTCTATGTCGAGTGTATATTATGGATTGTGGAATAGTCCAAGTTTTGGCTCTTTAAAATATTGTGTGTTTTTAGTGCTGGCAATCTGCATATCTTCCCATATTGCTTTAAGTAAGATAGATATTAAAAATGCAATGGCGGGTTTGAGTGTGACTTTTTTTTGTGTGGTAGTCGGCAATTTTATTGCGGCTTTTTTGGGTATTGATACATTATATTATGTGTTGGAAGCGGCAAATTATAATGTTTATTTACTATCAATCTTGTCGGTATCATTGCTGTTTTCGCTATTTACAGCAATGGTTATGGGCGTGTGTGCAGGCTTTCTCAAAATACATAGAACTTGATTTTTTGGTTTATTTTCTAGAATGTGATGGAAAAACAATACAAATAGATTGACCTTCTGATTTGGGGGATATAAACTAAAATAGTGAACTGAGTTGTGTGAATGAACCTATTCAATAGTTGGTGAATATTCTGTCTAGCTGGAAGGAGAAAATTTTATGAAATTAATCGATAATATTCAAGATTGGATTTGCAGTTTAGCGCTTTCTCTAGCGATTGCGTTATTCATCAATATCTTTCTTGTACAGCATATGGTGGTTGAGGGGCATTCGATGGATCCGACCTTACATGATCATCAGCATTTAATTATATCCAAGTTTTCGCATAGCATTAAGAAAATGCCGGATTATGGGGATATTGTTACAATCGATAGCCGAGTTTCGCGGGAACGAAGCTTAAAAGACGATTTGTCTGAGCCGATAACGAACTTGGTTAATCAGCAGCAATATGTTTTTGTTAAACGGGTTATTGGTAAACCGGGGGATGTTCTTGAATTTAAAGACAGTCAGGTGTATCGAAATGGTACAAAACTCGATGAATCTTATATTTTGGAAACTATGCGTGTGATGGTGGATCAGAAAATCACAGTGCCAGCTGATTCAATATTTGTTATGGGTGATAATCGGAATAACAGTATGGATAGTCGTATGATCGGAGCGGTTCCGCTTAATCATGTATTAGGTGTTATGGTTGCTAAAATATAAAATAAAGGGTGTGGTAGGCTTTTTTTTGCTTAAGAATTATGAAATTGGTATAGTAATATTGGTACACCGGAGCTTTGTCTAATTAAAATATTAAATAAGAGAAAGAGGGATTTTGAGTGGATATATTCGAGAATGTTTCTATCGTAAAAAAAGCCAATGTATATTTTGATGGAAAAGTAACAAGTCGTACGGTTCTTTTTGATAATGGAGAAAAGAAGACTTTGGGGATCATGATGCCTGGTGAATATGAATTTGCCACGGCGGATAAGGAACGTATGGAAATTTTAGTGGGAACTATGGAGGTTTTATTGCCAAACCGTGAAGATTGGATTAGCATTGAAGCAGGGCAAACATTTGAAGTGCAAGCACATTCAAAATTTAAGTTAGTCGTCCAGGATATAGCAGATTATTGCTGCTCGTATATCAAAGAATAAATATATTGTTTTTAGCATATATATGTTTATTTATGCTGAAGTTATGTATTATAAATATAGTTGAAATAACGAAAAACCTTGTATTACTTTACTGAGTAATGCAGGTTTTTTATTCTTCTGCGGGAAGAATTATAGATAAAGGTTTAAATAAAAATAGTTCAATGGAAAATGGTTTTGCAAAATGATAGCAAAAGACTATTAAACAAATAAAAGTATTATAATTCTGGAGGTTTATGAATGGATTTTTCAGGTAAGAAACAGGCAGCAGTATTTCTTGATCGGGATGGCACGATTAATCTGGACAAAGGGTATTTTTATTTGCCGGAAGAGTTTGAGTTTGAGCAAGGCTCAGTTGAAGCGATTCGTTTGCTTAATCAGGCTGGTTATAAAGTGTTTGTCATTTCCAATCAATCTGGTATTGCAAGAGGTTGTTTTACCGAAGCACAGGTGGATCATTTGCACCAATGGATGAATGAGGAACTAGCGAAATCGGATGCGCATATTGACGCTTTTTATTATTGTCCGCATCATGCCGAACAGGGGATTGGTTCTTATAAAAAAGTTTGCGATTGTCGAAAACCAGCACCAGGATTACTGCTGAAGGCAGGACGAGAATGGAATATAGATATGAAACATTCCTATATGGTGGGAGATCATAATAGTGATATTGGAGCAGGATTTGCCGCAGGCGTTCAACCTTTTTTTGTTCGTACGGGACATGGAAAACAAGAAGAAAAATTACTTGCAGCCAATGTTTTGCGAGCCAATAATTTGTATGAAGTTGTAAAAAAGTATATACTTTTTCCAAATTAAATTTGCCTGTCAGTAGACAGACGTTATAAAACTTGGTATTTAAAAATCACTCTTATTGAAAAAAGAGTGATTTTTTTAGTTATATCATATTTTTGTTTACGTGGAAACAAAAATATGATATTCTAATATTGTTTCCATGTAAACAAAGGCGGTGCGATATGAGTAATGCAATAAACATTATCCATTCTTTTACTAGAATACAAGAACGGGCGGATATCTTTAAACATCATCGCGAAGAGATTTTTGCAGGACTTAATTTGGCTGAAGTACATTGTATTGATAAAATTGGTTCGATGGAATATGCCAATGTAACAAAAGTAGCCAGTGCAATGAGTATGACAAGAGGTGCTATAAGCAAAATAAGTAAAAAATTACTAAATAAGCAGCTAATTGAGAGTTATCAAAAACCGGAGAATAATAAAGAAGTTTATTTTTGCCTGACTACGAGCGGTAAATTGATTTATGCTGAACATAAAGTATGCCATGAACAGGCGAAATTAAGGAAACTAAAACTTTTGTCTAACTATAGTGAAGCCGAGCAGATCGTGATTTTACGATTTTTAGAAGATATTAATCAACAGCAAGAACAGAGTTTACGTGAGGAAGCTTGAAGAGGGTATAGGGGGTTAAGGACTTGAATCGAAAATATGTATATGTCTTAGCGCTAGGACATTTTTTTTGTGATATTGGCATGGGCGCGCTGCCAGCTATTTTACCATTTTTTATTTTACAATATGGTATGGATTATCAATCGGCTGCAGGTTTGATGTTTGCGGCATGTTTTTTGTCTTCCGTTGTACAGCCAGCTTTTGGCTATTTGGCGGATCGGACTTCGAAAATATGGTTTATGCCATTTGGGGTTTTTGTGTCGGGTGCGGCAATGGGGCTGGCTGGACTTTTTGAAAATTATTGGGCCATTTTTGCCGTTGTTACACTCAGTGGGATCGGTAGTGCGATCTTTCACCCAGAAGCAGCGCGGATGATCCATAAGATTTCCGGTACAAAAAAAGGGACAGCCTTGAGCATTTTTTCGGTCGGAGGTAATAGTGGATTTGCTGTTGGACCGATGATTGCTGTAGCGACTATTACCGCGTTCGGGATGAAGGGAACGGCGATATTTTGCTTTTTGGCATTGATCATGTCATTGGTTTTATTGATGATTGTTCCAAAAATAAAAGCAGCGATTGTTGAAAAATCTTCTTTATCGGCAGCAACTAATATAGAATCTAAAGTGAAAAAAGTTGGTGCAAAGAATGACTGGTCATCTTTTTCCCGTCTAACTATGCTGATAATTTTCAGTTCTATTGTAATTTGCGGTCTGCGCAGTTTTATTCCTCTATACTGGGTACAGGTAATGGGGCTTTCGACTGCGGCAGCAGGTTCGGCACTAACTTTATTATTTACCCTCGGGATTGTGACTACCTTTATCGGTGGATTGCTTGCGGATAAGCTTGGCTATTTAAAAGTGGTACAGTTCAGTTATGTACTTTTAGTGCCAATGGTAGCACTGCTTTCGCAGACAACGAATCCGGTTATGGCATACTTGTTGATGATTCCAATTGGGTTTGCGATGTTTGCGCCGTTTAGTTCCATTGTAGTTTTAGGACAAAGTTATTTGGCACGCAGCATTGGCTTTGCATCGGGCGTTACATTAGGTCTTTCTTTTAGTGTCGGCGGTGTCATTGTTCCCTTGATTGGTCGATTTGCCGATACATATGGCTTGAGTGCAACGATGGAACTTTTGTCAGTTGTGGCAATCTTCGCCGCTATATTTGCTTTCTTCTTACCAAAACCAGTAAAAGTAGTTTGAAATATGGTAGTTTATTGTTGTAAGTCTGACGACAAGTGGAATTTTTGGATAAGGCTGGTTGAAAATTTAATAAGATTTTTATGAGGAAAAATCGGGAGCAGATAGATGTTCCCGATTTTTTATGTGGCAAAATGAATTGGCTCTCATAAAGTAGACAGATGCTTTGCGAGCAGGTATGATCAAGGAATATATATATAATTTTTTGAAAATTCAGTATTCTAAAAATAAATAAATGGTTGTGGTAAATTTAGTATACTAAAAGGGGGTTAGTATTGTGGTAAAGTTTTGGTCTTTTGGGGCTAACGTAAGGGTGTTATGATGAATTTGTAAATAGAAACGGGAGGAAATTCAAATGAAAGATTTACAACAACGGCAAAAACAACTTTTGAAGCATTTGTTGGATATAGAAGATTTTGAACCTGTTAAAAAATTTGCCGCTGTCTTAGATTGTTCGACTAAGACTGTGAGAAATGATTTGATAATGTTAGAAGAATGTGGCGTAAATTTGGAAAAAATCGCTGGACGTGGTGTAAGGCTCTCATCATCAAGTAGAAATCAGGCAGAAAGATTTTTGCACAAAAATAATATTCTGTATGGTTTATCTATAGAACATAGGCGTATGAAAATACTTTTTGAATTACTGGAAGGAACAAAAGATAAATTATCAATTCAATCTTTATCAAATAAATATTTTGTCAGTAAAACTTCTATTGTTAATGACCTAAAAGTGATTGAAGAAAAATTAATGGAGTATAATTTACATCTTAAAAAAGATACACAAGGAACACAATTAGTCGGTTCTGAGTTGGATATTCGCAAGGCGATGGTTGATATGTTAAATACACTTGTAAGTTCAAAAAACGGAACACTTTATGAAAATAATTACAGAATTGACCGAGAAACTTTATTGGAACTGGAAGACCATTTTGGACACGATCATGTTTCACAAGTAAAAGAGTTAATTGAAGAGGCAGAACGATTTTTAAACTATAAAATTACAGAACCTTATTATATCAATCTTGTGACGCATTTGCTAATTCTTATTCATAGAACTAAAAATGGGAAGACTATTTATGCAGAATTGAAACAAGAAAATAGAGATTGTGATCCCTCGTTTTATGCAGTGTCAGAAAAAATAGCGAATCAATTGGAAGAAAAATTTTCAATTCAGATCAACAAGGAAGAAACTTTTTACATTTACCGCTATTTGATGTCTTCTGGTGGTGTTGCTGTTCAGGCGGAACTGCTAAAAGAAGATAATACAATGGATGAATTTTTGCATAGTATGGCAACGGAAATGATTCGTTTAAGTTCGGAAGTCTTCCCCATTAAATTTACCTTTAGTCCTTCCTTATATAATGATTTAATCCTTCATTTAAGACCTATGATGAATCGCATTGATTATAAAATTTCTATTAAAAATCCATTGCTCATTGAAATTAAAGATGAATTTCCTGAATTAATGATTTTATTAAAATTAATTATTTTTAAAATAAGGCTAAAATATCAATTAGCACATATTAGTGAGGACGAAATCAGTTATCTTGCTGTGTACTTTCAAGCTGCGATTGAAGAGGTCATCAGTAAAAAATGCGTTATGATTGTTTGTTCCACAGGCGTAGGGACATCACATTTACTAGAAAAACGAGTGAAAAATCATTTTCCCGAATGGCATATTGTTGATGTTGTTTCTGCTAAATATTTGGAGAATATGGTAGATTTATCGGCTGTTGACTTAATTATATCAACGGTTAAGCTGCATATTTCACTAAGTAAACCAGTTGCCTACGTGAGTGCTTTATTTAATAAAGCAGATGAAAAAAGAGTTCGCGCATCTTTTGTAAATGAAGAAAAAAAGACAAACGTATTGGGGGATTTTTTGAGGGAAAATGAAAGTGAAAAGACAGGGATTTATCGTGAGATTTTACAGGCAAAAGGCATTGACCGTATCAATATCAATTCGTGGCTGGACGTATTTATATACGAAAAAGAAGGATTAACAAATGAGATGTTGAGTGGACAGGTTGTCGGCCAAGATCATGGTAAAAATAAAATAAAAATCATTGTTTTATTAAAAGAAAATGCAGAATTTCCCGAATCTATGCTTAAGGATTTGTACCAGCTTTTAATAAGTGGAATTGAAAATTAGGGGGATACTAAAAATGGATTTATCAACTGTAATTGATAAAAATAGAATTAATTTGGCAGTAGATGCAAACAATAAGGAAGAAGCACTTAATATTTTGATAGATATGCTGGTAAAATCGGGATCAATCGTATCAAAGGAGGTGTTCATCAAAGACGTTTATTTGCGGGAAGCTGAAGGGAAAACTGGTATAGGGGGTGGCATTGCTATTCCACACGGGAAATCAAAGACGGTAGTGCAGACATCATTAGCGATTGGCAGAACTAAGAAACCTATTTTCTGGGAATCATTGGATGATGAACCAGTACAATTCATTATTTTATTTGCGGTACGCGATGTCGATAGTACAACGGTACATGTGCGGTTACTGGGTGAGATTGCTGGTAAATTAGCAGATGAAGAGATTGTTGAACAATTGCTTACTAGTAAAAAAGCCGAAGACGTTATTTCTATTTTTAGTCAAGATAATTAAGATGTGGAGGGATGAAAATGAATATTGTAGGAATTGCAGCTTGTACATCGGGAATTGCTCATACGTATATTGCGAAAGAAAAACTGATGAAGGCTGGTCAAGCATTGAACCATACGATTCATATTGAAACGCAAGGGACAATCGGAACGGAAAATGAACTTTTACCGCAAGATATTGCAGCAGCGGATGTCGTCATTATCGCAGCTGATATAAAAGTTGGTGGTAGAGATCGTTTTGCAGGGAAAAAAATTGTCGATATACCTACCCATATTGCTATTAAATCTCCAAAAGCCTTATTGAATAAAATTCAGGCAGAACTGGGAATTTGAATTTTTACGATTGAAAGGAAGTGCCCTTATGTTAAAAGAACTGGAACTAAAAAGGCATGCTATGACAGGAATTTCGTATATGATTCCATTGGTGGTTGCATCGGGTTTGTTGATTGCTATTGGCAATATAGCTGGCGGGAATCCGGCATTGATTTCAGATTACAAGAGCTCTTATACTTTATGGGAAGCCGCGGTTACGTTAGGTGTATATGGAATGGGCTTGATTCCAGCGGTTATGTCAGCGGCAATTGCTTATTCAATTGCTGACCGACCGGGAATTGCCCCAGGGCTCTTAATGGGGATGATCGCCAATGCTATGGGGGCGGGATTCTTTGGTGGGATGCTAGGCGGCTATATGTCCGGTTGGTGTGTTAAATTTTTAAAGGGAAATATTAAAGTGCCAATTTGGGCACAGGGGCTAATGCCAATGATGATTATTCCTTTATTATCCTCTATTATTGTAGCTTTTATTATGTTTTTTGTTATTGGCAGACCGATTGCGGTTGCATCTTTTGCCTTAACTGACATGTTAATTAATATGCAAGGCGGTTCAAAAGCAGTGTTTGGTGCAGTGATGGGAGCGATGGCAGCTTTTGATTTCGGCGGGCCTGTCAATAAAGTTGCTTCTTTGTTTGCGGATGGTCTTTTAATCAATGGAGTTTATGGACCAGAAGCTATTAAAATTTGTGCATCGATGGTTCCTCCATTTGGGGTGGCGTTATCATGGATTATTCGAAAATCCAGATACAGCAAAAGTGAAGCTGATAATATAAAAATTGCTTTTCCAATGGGGATTTGTATGATCACGGAAGGCGTTATTCCGATTGCTGCCGTTGATCCGCTTCGGGTAGTGTTTTCCTGTTCTTTTGGAGCAGCGGTCGGCGGTAGTTTAATTATGTTATTAGATGTAGCATCTCCGGTGCCGTCGGGTGGTTTGTTTATTGTTCCAGCAATGCAAAATCCGATTGGATTTTTGATTTCTTTAGGTGTTGGTAGTATTGTTACAGCATTATTACTGGTTGCATTAAAAAAAGATGCCGTTGAAAAACAAAATAATGGGGAAGACGATGAAGAGGAAGATGTTGATTTATCTGGTATCAATATCAAATAAATAGAGAAAGGCGTGTGTTTTATGTATGTTTCAATGCTAGATATGTTAAAACGAGCTAACGCCGGAAACTATGCAGTTATGGCAATTAATTGTTTTAACCTGGAGACGGCAAGAAGCGTAATTCGAGCCGCTGAAAAAGAACAGGCACCAATTATTATTAATCTTTTTCAAGATCATTTGCTGTATCATTGTGATAGCCAGCTCATTACTCCGATTGTTAAGGTATTAGCAAATCGAACCGACATTCAGGTTGCCTTGAATTTTGATCACGGGCAAGATGTTTTGTTTTTGAAAAAAGCAATTGACGATGGTTTTTCATCGGTTATGGTGGATGCTTCAAGATTTGGTCTAGCGGGAAATATTGCGATGACAAAAGAAATCGTGGAGTACGCTCATCCGAAAGGTGTCAGTGTAGAAGGCGAAATTGGCTGTATCGGTGGTACGGAAGGAGCTGAATTTACGAAAGATTCTATGTATACAGACCCTTTTGAGGCAGCTCAATTTGTCGAAAAAACAGGGATTGATGCCCTAGCAATTTCAATTGGCTCTTCCCATGGAAATTATCCAGAAAACATGGTCCCTGAATTTGATTTTGATCGATTGAAAAATATAAAGAATTTAACGCAAATGCCACTGGTGCTTCATGGCGGGTCAGGTTCAGGTGAAAAAAATATTATCCAGGCAGTCAAGTATGGTATTAATAAGATAAATGTCGGTTGTGATTTTATGAATGCGAATATTCATGCATTAAAAGATAAACTGCAACAAAATCCAGACATAAATTATTACGATTTGGTTGATCATGTTGAACAGGCAAGTATGGAAATAGTAAGACATTATATTCAGTTATCAGGCTCAAGTAATCAAAATTAAAGGGGATAAAAAATATGTTAATGAATATGAAAGATTTACTCGTAGTGGCACAAAAAAACAAGTTTGCTGTACCTGCATTTAATACGAGCAGTAGTATGATTTTAAAAGGTGTTATGGAAGGCTGTAGAGAAAAAAAATCACCAGTGATCATTGCAATTCATCCTGATGAATTATCTTTTTTGGAAGATAGTTATATAGCGACAGTACGGGAAGAAATCATGAACAGCAATATACCTGGTGTCATTCATTTGGATCACGGCGGCACGTTTGCTCAGGTAATGAGAGCGATTCACTGCGGTTTTACTTCCGTAATGATTGATGCTTCGTTACTATCTTTTGAAGAAAATATTGCCATTACTAAAAAAGTTATTGAAGCTGCACATCCGGTGAATGTTTCCGTTGAAGCAGAACTGGGAACGATAGGAACAACAGGTAATGGTGGTGGTGAAGCAGGAACAGAACAAATTATTTATACACAGCCTGATACCGTAAAAGAATTTGTGGAAAGAACCGGCGTGGATACGTTGGCGATTGCTATCGGCACATCACATGGAATTTATCCAAAAAATATGAAACCAAAGTTAAAACTTGACTTATTGAAAGAAATCAGAGGGATTGTGGATATTCCACTTGTATTACATGGTGGTTCTTCTAATACAGACAGTGAAATTGCTGAAGCGGTTCGATTGGGAATATCTAAAATTAATATATCAAGTGATATCAAAGATGCATTTTATAAAAAATGCCGTGAAGTCTTGCAAGATCCAGATATTCGTGAACCGAATGCAATCTATCCACCTTGTATTGAAGCAATGAAAGAGGTTATTTATGCTAAACTTGAATTGTTTAATGACATCGATAAAGTGAAATATTATAAATAATTCAGAGGATAGTTCATTCGTAATCAAATCTTAAATAGATAAAAATTACTCATGTTTTTATAATGTGGGTAATTTTTTTTTTAGGAGAGTATGCTATATAGAACGCATTAAACATTTTATATAGCAATCGTCAAGAATGGGGTATAGGGTTGAGTGGCGTTACGTAGGAAGCAAACGATGCCCTATACCCCATTCCTGGCAGACTGATAGACTGTGCCAGGAATTTATTTAATGCGTTATATATAGCAGATTTCAGAATATGTAAATAATAGCATCTTATTAATATTAATTATTTACAAACTAATATTATCTTGACAAAGAGCATAATATTGCTTATTGTTAAGTTAAAGAAAAACAACATATTTAAAGAGAAGATATGTAATGAATTTTCATACGTTTATACTATAATGCGACGAATGCAAGGTTGATTTTTAAATAAAAATAAAGGTTTTGTTTATTTAGTAGTTCTTGTATAAGTTGATGCAAGGACTTTTTTTGTAGAATATATGTCAAGGGGATGGTCTTTTATGGATCAAGTAGAAATCAAAAAATCAAACTGGGTAGGTTATGGTATTGCAGTGTTATTGCTGCATAGCATAGCACTTGGTTGTTTATTATCTGCCAATACGGAAAGTGGAGCAATTTTAGGTCTTGGCTTTTTAGCCTATACGCTGGGACTGCGGCATGCATTTGATGCAGATCATATTGCCGCAATTGATAATACGGTACGAAAATTGCTGCAACAAGAGAAAAACCCGATGGGGGTTGGATTTTATTTTTCACTAGGACATTCTACCGTTGTCATTTTGATGGCACTGGGAACAGCTTTTGCGGCTCAGTGGGCAACTACGGTAGTGCCTGAGTTTAAAGATGTTGGGAGCCTTATCAGTACAAGCGTATCTGGTGTGTTTCTGATTTTAATTGGTTTACTAAATTTGGTTGTTTTGCTTGATATTTTTAAAATTTTCAAAGATATGCGTCAGGATTCCTATAATGAAGAACAATTAGAAGATTCTCTGCAGAATAGAGGGTTTATGTCACGTTTTTTGAAACCATTGTTTAAATTTGTTAATAAAAGTTGGCATGTATATCCAATTGGTTTTTTGTTTGGGTTTGGTTTTGATACGGCTAGTGAAGTTGCGTTGCTTGCAATATCGGCAGGAGCGGCCAACAGTGGAATTAGCTTGTTGGGTATCATGGCGTTGCCGCTTTTGTTTACAGCAGGTATGAGTCTATTGGATACAAGTGATGGTATATTTATGACAACGGCTTATAAATGGGCATTTCGCACACCGCTCCGCAAGTTATATTATAATTTAACCATTACGAGTTTGTCAGTCATTGCGGCACTCTTTATTGGGCTTATTGAATTGGCGCAGGTCATTACGCCGCGGTTAGGCTTGACAAATGGTTTCTGGAGTTGGCTGCAAAAATTGGACTTTGGCACATTGGGCTATATATTGGTTGGTTTATTCGTCCTTACCTGGCTGATTTCGTATAGTATTTGGAAATTTGGTAAAATTGAAGAACGAATGACTTCGCAGTAACAGCGAATTTAAAAACAGCTGTCTCGTAAGAGATAGCTGTTTTTAGGTTTGATTTATTTGTTTTTGCGTAAAGACGTAACGGTTTGACCACCGATACCCCAATTGTCGGTTTCTACTTCATCGATTACGACGACTGCTGTTTTTGGGTTTTTACCGAGTACATCAACAAGCAGCTGCGTAGCACCTTTGATCAATAACGCTTTTTGTTCTGGCGTAGCACCGTCTTTTGTTATTTTAATATTTATATAAGGCATTTCTATCACAAACCTTTCCTCTATTGATTTTATTGAAGCTTTGAAGATATTATATCACAAAATTTGAATATGAATAATCTTTTATTAATTAATATTTACTATCCATTATTTAGGGTTTATAATAATGGTAAAGCAACGAAGAGAGAGAAGGCATTATGATGAAAAAAATAGTTTTTATCAGACATGGCGAAAGTATTTGGAATATGAAGAATTTATTTACAGGCTGGACAGATGTTGACTTGAGTGATAAAGGTATCGCTGAAGCCAAACAGGCTGGAACAATCTTACAGAAAAATAATTTTTCGTTTGATATAGCATATACATCTTTTTTGAAAAGAGCAATTAAAACGCTACATAATGTTTTGGAAACAATGGATTTATTGTGGATACCTGAATATAAAACATGGGTTCTTAATGAACGTCATTATGGGGGACTTCAAGGGCTTAATAAAGCTGAGACAGCTGAAAAATACGGAGATGCACAGGTACAGATTTGGCGCCGCAGCTATGATGTAGAACCACCTAACTTAACAGATGAAGCGGCAAAAGTGCAGGCAAATGATCCCAAATATAAAGCTCTCGCACCAGCGTTGTTGCCAACAACCGAAAATCTCAGAGAAACGGTGGCGAGGGTTGTACCTTTCTGGCAGGAAACGATTTTACCACAGCTTAAAGCAGATAAGAAAATTATCATTGCAGCGCATGGCAATAGCTTGCGAGCCTTGGTTAAATATATCGATCAGGTTTCTGATGAAGAAATCGTGAAACTTAATATTCCAACGGGCGTTCCGCTGGTTTACGAATTTGATGATGATTTAAAACCATTGAAACATTATTATTTGGAACAATAATTTGGTCATATGGATAAGAGGTATAAGAGATGACAGGAAATCTGTTTTCTTTTATACCTCTTATTTTAGTTGGAGAATATTTCATATCATATTATTTGTGTTTACAAACTTGCTAAATGTGATTACAATATAGATATGGAAAAGAAAGAAAATTTCGTATATTTAAAAATTTACAGGAGGTTGATTCGAATGGGAGTTTTTAAAAAAGATTTTTTATGGGGTGGCTCTGTTTCGGCAATGCAGACAGAAGGAGCTTGGGATGAAGATGGAAAAGGAAAATCGGTTTATGATATAAGAACAGAAGCGGCAGGGGTATCGGATTGGAAGGTAGCGATTGATACATATCATCGTTATGAAGAAGACAATGCTCTTTTGGCCGAACTGGGATTTAATTGTTACCGATTTTCGATTTCATGGTCGCGAGTTTTTCCCGAGGGTAAAGGAACTATCAATGAACAAGGTTTGGCTTTTTATGATCGATTCATTGATGATTTATTGGCACGCGGGATTGAACCGATGATTTGTCTGTACCATTTTGACATGCCGTTGAAGCTGGCTGAAGAGTACAATGGTTTTTTATCGAGGGAGGTCGCGGATTATTTTGCTGAATATGCGAAAGTTATTGTGGACCGTTATAAAGATAAAGTGAAATATTGGTTGACATTTAATGAGCAAAATATTTTTGGCATGGAACATGCATTTAAGATCAGTGGATGTCAATGTAAAGAAACCGAACGAAATTTATATCAGATCCAATATCATACTTTTTTGGCACATGCGAAGGTGGTCAATTATATTCATGCTACGGCACCAGCGTGTAAAGTGGGCGGTATGATCGCCTATCAGCTTTTTTATCCGGCTACTTGTAAACCAGAAGATGTTTTTTTTGCGCATCAGGCAGATGAACGATTTAATCAATTGTATTGGGAAGTATTTGCAAATGGGAAATATACAAAAAATATGCTGGCTTATTTTTCGGCAGAAAACTGCAAGCCTGAAATGGCTGAGGCCGATTTGGCTGTTTTAGCCAAAAGCAAAAGTGATTTTTTATCCTTTAGTTATTATGCAAGCAAATGTATGAGCTTTGCCGCAGTTGATACAAGTAAACCCTTTTTTAGACAGGTTGAACAAGCGCATGTGGCCAATTCTTATTTGCTAGCGAATGCATGGAACTGGGAAATTGATCCATTGGGCTTTCGCCTGATTTTGGATAAAACATACCAACAATATAATTTGCCTTTATTTCCGATCGAAAATGGTATTGGTTGGGATGAGGTATGGGATGGAGCACAGCCAATTAATGACTCGTACCGGGTCGATTATCACCGCAGTCATATTCAAGCCATGCAGCAAGCGATGGAGACCGATGGGGTGGATGTTCTAGGTTATCTCACCTGGGCACCCATCGATATTTTGAGTTCACAAGGCGAAATGAAAAAAAGATATGGCTTTGTTTATGTAAATCGGGATGAACATGATTTGAAAGATTTAAGCCGCATCCGCAAACAGAGTTTTGCTTGGATGAAAAAAGTGACGACATCAAATGGATTGGATTTAGAATAACTTGGAGTCAAACGATAAGGCGTGGAGGGGATATTCATGAAAGACGGATTTCTTGAACGGTTTAGTGTTTTTGCCCAAAAAATAGGTGCGCAGATTCATTTGCGAAGTCTACGGGATTCTTTTGCTACGATTATGCCGCTTTATATTTTGGCGGGGTTGGCGACATTACTCAATAATGTGTTTTTTACACCAGATGGGTTTTTAGCAAGTATCTTTTTAGCGAGTACGATCGAAAAATGGCGGTTGTGGGGCAATTTGATTACGAATGGGACGCTCAATATATCAGCTGTTTTAGTTGCGGTGGCGTTAGCGTATCATCTATCCAGTAATCGTCGCGTGAAAAATCTCATCGCACCGATTATTGTGGCTGTTTCTTGCTTGATTGTTTTACTGCCAGCGCTGGATAGCGTGGTTGTACCAGGGACAAAAGATACTTTAATGATATCCAATGTGATTCTTTTTTCTAAGATTGGTACAATGGGGATGTTTGCCGGAATTTTTGTGGGACTTTTTGCGACCGAGTTATTTTTGAAGCTTTCAAAAAATAAAAGATTGCAAATCAATATTGGACAAGGGGTACCACCGGCGGTAGGGCAGTCATTTAATATTATGATACCGGCATTTATCGTAATTGGGAGCTTCAGTTTTGTATCATTTATTTTGCAGGCATTTTTGGATACAAATTGCATTACCTTGATCAGTACTTTAATCCAAGAACCTTTAAAAACAATCAATACAAGTTTGCCAGGTTATATTCTGATTTATAGTTTTGGTAATTTTTTCTTTACCATGGGAATCCATCAAGCTGTAATTAATGGACCGCTGCTTGATCCTATTTTGTTATCGAATATCAGTGAAAATATGATTGCCTATTCCCAAGGAGCACCCATACCAAACATCATTAATTATTCATTTCAAAGTGTGTATGGTTTGACGGGCGGGACAGGCAACACGATTGGTTTATTAATTGCGATCTTTCTGTTTAGTAAATATAAAGTATATCGTGATATTGGTAAATTGGCACTGGCGCCGGGTTTGTTTAATATTAATGAGCCAGTTATTTTTGGTATCCCGATTGTCTTTAATATTTCGTTGATTATTCCATTCGTTTTATCACCAGCCATTTGTTTGATCATTGCTTACTTTGCCACAGCCTGGGGCTTTATCAGTCCTTGCGTGGTTTTAATTCCCTGGACAACACCACCGATCTTATCAGCTTTTTTGGCAACGGGTGGTGACTGGCGGGCTGTTGTCTTGCAAATTCTGCTAATCAGCGGGACGGCTCTTTTTTATCTGCCATTTTTAAAAATGAGTGAACGAATCGTGAAAGTTGAAATGGAAGGAAAAGAGATCGGAAAATAATGCGTTTTTAGATAAGAGTATAAAGAAAGGATGATGGTTATGATTCGAATTTTATTAGCTTGTAATGCGGGGATGAGTACGAGTTTATTAGTGAAAAAAATGCAAGAAGCAGCAACGCAGCAACATATAGAAGCAGAAATATGGGCTGTGCCCGAGGCTGAATTATTTGACGAATGGGAACAGGCTGATTTTGTTTTGCTCGGACCGCAAATCGGTTATATGAAAGATGAAATTGAAGAGGTTATTCAAGGAAAAATACCAGTGCAGGTTATCGATATGAAAGATTATGGACGAATGGATGGCGCGAAAGTTTTGCTTACGGTTGTTGAGCAGTTAGGAAGTGCATCATGACAGGGAGCGAACAAGATTTATTTGAAATTTTGAGTAATGTGGGAGCTGCTAAAAGTGAATACATGAAGGCAATACAATCGGTGAAAAAACAAAATTTTAGTGAGGTAGAATCCTTATTTAAAACGGGAGATGAATATTTATTAGCTGCGCATAAGGTCCATACCAAAATGATTCAAGAAGAAGCGGGTGGCAGCGAACCGAAAATATCGTTGCTCTTAGTTCATGTGGAAGATCAGCTGATGGGGTGCGAATCAATTAAAATCATGGCAAAAGAATTTATTCATGTCTATGCACAACTACAAGATTTAAAGAAAGAACAGACAGTAATCTTAAATAAAATCACATAAAAGATGATATAATATAGGTGCTCTAAGGGATTGGAGCATCTTTATTGTATAGGTGGGTTGTGAAATGAAAACACAAAATAGGAGTTATCGTGAAATTGCTGAAGTGATAAAAAAACGTATAGAAAATAATGAATATCCAACAAATGCTTTGATTCCAAAACAGGTGGCGTTAGCGGAGGAATTTTCAGTGAGTCGTACAACAATTGCCAAAGCACTGGATATTTTGATTTCAAGAGGTTTTTTATACACGCGGCGTGGTGCTGGCACGTTTGTAACGAAAAGCATGGTACTGTCCAAACAGGATTTTTATGTACAGGACCACATAGGTTTAACGAATCACTTTCCTGACGATACAGTTACAAGCAAGATTATTTTATTTGAAATTGTTTTTCCCGATGAAAAAGTTCAGAGTGCTTTAAACTTGAAAGCAGAGGTGCCTGTCTATAATATTATTCGCCTTCGGGTATTGAATAGTCAAAATTATATGCTTGAGCATACACGCATGCCGGTGCATTTGATAAGCGGACTTCATTCAGAAATTTTGCAAAAATCAATTTATAAGTATATCAAAGAAACATTGAAGCTGACAATGAGTGGTGCTTGGCGCAAGATTTTTGCTGATAAACCGAATGAACAGGACAAAGAATATTTAGGCTGCACCGAAACAGATCCAGTGATACGAGTCGAGCAAATCGTTTGCTTGACAGATGGTGAACCCTTTGAATATTCAATTACGACACGTAAATACGATCAGGGCAGCTTTATTGTGATTGATCAAAAAAGTCGGTATTGACATTTTATAATATGGATCATAAAAAAAGAGACTATTGCACAATTTTTATTTGCTGTGCAATAGTCCTTGTAAGTATGTTTTTTTTGTAGCTTTCATTTACAAAATCTACGCAAACGTTATTTTATAGGAATTATTTGTCAAACAGTTTTTTCCCGAAAGAGAAAGCCTGCCCTAAATCTTGTCCAATTGCATAATATTTACGTTCTGGTGGGCTGAATGTAAATGGATTGATTTTGCTTAACACGGGTAGACCATTATCGCCTAATACTGCTTCCTCGGCTTTTGCATCGACAATTTCACCGATGAACTGGGTGTGTAAGCCTAAATCGATCGTATGTACAAGCTTACATTCTAATACTAAGGAAAATTCTTTGATATAAGGTGCATTGACCAAGTCACTTTTAACAGCTGTAAAACCAGTCGTGGCAAATTTGTCAAAGTTTTTTGCACTGGCAATTCCGACATAATCGGCAGCGGTCATTTGATCCACCGATGGAATGTTAATCGTAAAAGCTTTTTGGTTGATAATATTATTGTAAGAGGCACGGATTTTTTGCAAAGATACTGCTACGCATGGTGGTACGGAACAACAAATTCCGCCCCAGGCAGCTGTCATAATATTGGGTTTACCTTGGTCGTCATAGGTTCCGACAACCCAAACGGGAGTTGGTAGTGCAAAAGTGTCTGCTCCTAAAGATTTTTTCATCAAGTCACGTCCTTTTAGCATTTTTTATAGATATTTACGTCTATTTCTGTTTGGGTAAGTAACGTCAATTTTGGGAAGATTGTTGTAAAATGTTTGGAAGAACTATGCGTATCAAGCGCTTTTTGATCTTGCCATTCTTCAATAAAGGTAAGTATCGAGGGATTCTTTATATCTTCATATAATGTATATGAAATATTTCCGGGTTCTTGCTGTGTTTGAGCGATTAAGTCAGCAGCATATTGTTTAAATGTGGCCCAGTCGATTTCATTTACACGGCATTTTGTCACTATTTTGAGTGTGTTTATATTTTCATTACTAGCGGTCATAGAGTCACCTCCTCTCGTTGAGACTGCGTGCATTTTGCTAGTATTTTATCTTTTGCAATACATACAATAATCTAAATATCTAGAAAAATAGATATTTAGATCAAAAAATATAGCTGGAGCATTTCCAGTATATTTTTATAGGTTATGTTTGATGTAGGCAGCAAAGTCTTGAATTGTTTTTTCATTGCGGCGATAATAGGTCCACTGTCCAATTCGTTTCGATTCTAAAAGTCCGGCATTTTGCATCATCAATAAATAACTAGATACGACAGATTGGGTCAAGCCAGTTTTTTCTTGGATACGACCGACACAAATGCCTCTGCTAAAGTCACTGTCATCCATCAAACAGCCCTGTGATCCGAAATTTGTAGTTGGTTTTTTTAGTAATTCTAAAATTTGACGACGACTTTCATTGGATAGGGCTTTAAATAATAATATAGTTTCCATCTTTTCATTATATCTAAATTTCTAGATATGTCAATACTTGCTTTTAATAGATGGATAAACGGAGCGATATTCTTTCATATGAATCATATTGAACAGGACTATTATCCTATTTTTATTTTTGATACAAATATAAAAGGAATTAATAAATACAAACAGAACAAATAACTATAGAGATTCTATTTATATTTTATGAGTATTTAGGAGGTGTGATAATAGTTTTTTACTGATCAATCAATTTTAAGAAATACTATAAATATGGAGATGACAACTTATATGAAATCATTAAATCGCGTTCTTGTTTTATTTATTGGGTTATTATTTTTTAACACCGTGGTCAGTGCGCAGACATCAAATTCCTTATATCAAGTTTCGACAATTAATGCTGTGCTGCAAGGCGTCTATGATGGACAGATGAATATGAAAGAGTTAAAGCAGCATGGTAACTTTGGTATTGGTACCTTTGAAGGCTTAGATGGAGAAATGATTGCACTGGATGGGCAGTTCTATCAAGTAAAATCTACAGGGAACGTTGTTTTAGTGTCGGATCAAGTCAAAACACCTTTTGCTGATGTTATGGATTTTAAACCTGAGAAAACGGCAGAAATTTCGGATGTTTTAACCTTTAATGAATTGGAAAAGGCATTGGATGGAATTATTCAAGATAAAAATTATATATATGCAATCCGTATTGATGGTGTGTTTAGCGGAACTACACGTAGTATTCCTGGTAAAACAAAACCGTATCCGTCTTTAACAGATGCAGCTAAAACACAGTCTGTGTTTGATATTCAAAATACAAAAGGTACGATCGTTGGCTTTTTGTGTCCACAATATATTAATGGAATTAACGTAACCGGATATCATTTGCATTTTATTTCAGATGACCGCAAGAGTGGCGGGCACATCTTAAGTGGTGGAATAAAATCGGGGATCGTTAAAATTGAACGAATTACAGACTTTAGAATGATTTTACCGAATAGTGATGCTTTTCAACAGGCGGTTTTAAATAAAGATTATAGTAAAGAACTGAATGGTGTTGAAAAATCGAAATAGATTACAGTGCTTTTGGCACTATTGTTTAAATAGGGAGGCGTTTGAATGAAGAGTCTGCGTATGCAGTTATTAGTGCCAATCATTAGTACGATTGCGATAATTTTACTTTGTGTAATGGCTATTTCGTACTGGAAGACATCAAGTATCCTTCAGACAAATTTGGTAGAACGGTTTCAAATTCAAACACAAGAACTGGCCAATGCTTTTGATATCAGGATGCAGCGCGAAAAACTCGTTATGGATTCGTTCGGGAAACAGGGAACGTTTCAATTTTCGCAGTTACAGGCGGATCGTCAGCTGCAATTTTCTTTTTTGAAACGTATGCATGATGATTATTCGCAGTGGAATCCGGTTAGTTTTTTACCTGATTTGTCAGGTAAAGATGTAGCGACTAGCGCCGGCAAACTGGTGGATGCCTCTAGTTTAGCGTATGTAAAGAGAATTCCTGAAGGTAAAACTTTTATGGATAATCCGATTGTTTCGGTAACGACTGGTAAAACGATTGTGGTAGGCGTAGCACCGGTATCAGTCAATAACAAAGTTATTGGTGCAGTGGTTGGCGGAATTCCTCTTGAGGAATTCACAAAAGGCTTTAGTGAAACCAAAATTGGTCAGGCTGGATATAGTATCTTAGCAGCTCCTGATGGTATGATTGTGAGCCATCCCAATTCGGATCTTATTATGAAGAGTAACATCAAGGACTTAGGCAATGAACAATTATCCCAAGCGATAGAGACAATCAAACAAGGTAACAAAGGCTTTATGATTACACAGATTGATGGCGTTGAATCTATTGTGGCTTTTGTTCCGACACAAGATAAATGGGGTGTCTTTACCATTGCTCCGACTGCTCAGGAATTTGCGCCAGTAAGACAACTTATGTGGTGGTTTTTGGCATTGTTTTTGATTGGGTTGGCTTTGGCCGGATTTATTGTTAATTTAATTGCAAGCCGTATTGTACGTCCAATTAAGGAAATGTCACAATATGCAAGTGCCATTGCTCAAGGTGATTTAACAAAATCTACACTTGAAACAACGGATCATTCTCATTATGAATCGAAAAATGAAGTTGGTGTTTTACATTCAGCGATGCTTCAAATGCGCGAAAAATTATGGACTTTGATTACACAGGTCAGCGATTCAGCGAGCCATACAGCAGCGTCTTCACTACAACTAAAAGAGAGTGCGAATCAGTCAGCTCAAACGGCAACACAGGTTGCTGAGGCGGTCGTAAAAGTAGCGACAGAAACAATGAATGGACAAAAAAGTATGGGGAAAGTCCATTCTACGTTTGATGGCTTTATGAAAGAATTAAATACGATGAAGAGTAATACAGAAGATGTCAATAATTCGGCAAATCTTGCTGTGGAACGTACGATTCAAGGGACCAAAACAGCGCAGGCAGCTCGAATTCAGATGGAAAATATCAATACAAGTACGAAAAATGTTAGTGCAACGGTTGTTAAATTGTCAGAAGGAACTACGCAAATCAGTGAAATTGTTAATATGATTTCAGGGATTGCTGCCCAGACAAATTTATTGGCGTTGAATGCGGCGATTGAAGCAGCGCGAGCTGGTGAACAGGGGCGTGGTTTTGCTGTGGTCGCTGATGAAGTTCGGAAACTGGCGGAACAGTCTCATAACTCAGCTAGTCAAATTATCAGCTTGATTGAAGAAATCAAACAGTATGTAAGTAATGCTGTTTCGGCTGTCGACAAATCGTCGAACGATGTAGCAGCGGGAATGAAAAATGTTAATGAGGCCGAAATACATTTTCTGGAGATATCAGATTTAATAAAAAGTGTTAAGGAAAAAGCATCACAAGTTTTGCTGCAAACCGATACATTATCGAATAATGGTCATACCGTGGAAGATGCTTCGACGGAAATCAATCATTCAATGAATGAAACTGCAGCACATACGCAAACCGTTTCAGCGGCAACGGAAGAACAATCCGCATCGATGCAGCAGATTGCTGCATCAAGTGATGATTTGGCACGTGCAGCAACGGAACTAAAAACGGTTTTGAATCAATTCCGCATTTAGTTAAACTATAATACTGAAACAATAAAAAGAGACATGCATCCGAATTAATGGCGGAGCATGTCTCTTTTATATTGGTAAATTTAAAACTTAGTCTTCACAAACTTTATGTGGATTTAAGATGTTATTTGGGTCAAATACATGTTTGATTCCTTGCATCAGACCAATAATTTCAGGCTGGATGGATTCATTGAGGTAAGATTTTTTCGCAAAACCAATGCCGTGTTCACCGGATACTTGACCGTCAAGTTCATGAGCTTTTGCATACATTTTTTCCATGGTGAGGCTTAAACGTTCTTGCCAAATTGTATCACTTAAATCATCTTTTAAGATATAGGCATGGAGATTACCATCACCGGCATGTCCAAAACTTTTGATACGCAGCCCAATTTCTTTTTGCAAAGAATGTGTGTATTCAACAAAAGCATTGATACGATTTCGTGGTACAACGATATCCACTTCATCCATATATGTAGTTGATCCTTTGATTGCCTCTAAAAAGGAACCTCTGGCTTTCCAAATGGATTCATTGCGTTCATCTGTATCGGCAATCAATATATCAAGGGCACCTTGCTCCAGACAGATTTTAGCAACACTATCATAAGTGTTTTCAATTTCTTCTGTCGAATTTCCATCGAATTTTAATAATAAGTAAGCATCAGATTGGTTGTCGGGAAATTTTTTGCCTAAATATTCTTCTGAATCCATAATGACTTCTCGTTCCATGAATTCAATTGCGGTTGGGATAGCTCGTGATTTAATAATGAGTGGTGCAGTGCCAATTGCTTGTGACAATGTTGGAAATGGTATGAGCAGACTGATGGTTTTTTTCGGTAACGGCAGAAGCTTTAAAATAGCTTTTGTGACAATGCCAAGAGTTCCTTCTGAACCTACCATCAAATCTTTCATGGCATAACCCGAACTGTTTTTTACAATTTTACCACCAAAATCAACAATTTCACCAGTCGGTAAAATCACTTCCAAACCCCGGACAAAATCACGGGTCACTCCATATTTTACGGCACGCATACCCCCGGCATTCGTGCTTATATTACCCCCAATCGTCGCCGATTTTTCGCCTGGATCTGGTGGATAGAAAAGACCTTTTGGTTCAACATAGGCAGCGAGATCCATCAGTAAAACGCCTGGTTCTAAGGTAAGTGTCAGATTTTCTTCATCTAATTCAAGGAAATGATTCATCAGGGTTGTATCAATCATAATACCATGTTCGATTGCTACAGAAGCACCAACAAGTCCTGTTCCAGCACCGCGGGGCGTCACGGCAATTTTTTTTTGATTGGCATATTTCAAGATTTGAGAAGCCTCTTGGGCAGAACGGATTTTCACGACTACATCGGGATAAGATTCAGTCCCGCTAAGCTCATCATGACTAAATTCTTCATTAATTTGCGTGTCGTATAAAATGCGTTCATTATCGGCGATTATTGATTCGAGAACTTTTAAATCAGCTTGGTCAATCCGTTTGTATATCATGCGGAGACCCCCTTGGCAATTTTTATTTTTTCAATCAGTTTTGGAATAATGTCGTAAATATCACCGACGAGTCCATAATTAGCAACATGGAATATATTTGCTTTTGGATCTTTGTTAATGGACATGATCACATCAGAATGGTTCATTCCAGCCACAAATTGAACGGACCCGGATACCCCACAGGTAATGATGAGTTTTGGTCTAACCGTACGTCCACTGAGACCGACCTGGTGCTTAGCATCAAGCCAACCAGCTTCTGTAATGGGTCGAGTTGAGGCAACTTGCCCCCCTAACAGGTCGGCAAGTTCTTGCAGCATTTCTAGATCAGCTTGCTTTTTGACACCACGACCAGCCACAATGAGTACTTCAGCAGAATCAATAAACTTTTCTTTTTCTTTAGGAACAACATTTAAGACTTGGACATTACAGCGTAATTTTGCTTCATTGATATGACAAGCAATAATTTCACCAGTTTCGATGGGTTCTCTTTTTGGTATATTCATAACCTTATATCGTACTGTAGCAATTTGCGGACGATGATTTGGCGTAAGAATCTGTGCCATGATATTGCCACCAAACGCTGGTCTGATTTGAACTAAATCGGTGTTTTCACTCATTTCCAGTACTGTGCAGTCAGCGGTTAATCCTGTGCCAAAGCGGGCGGCAATTCGTGGGGCTAGCTGCCTTCCGATTGTTGTTGCGCCAACTAAAATCGCTGCTGGCTTAATGTGTTGGATAAAATCTTCAAATGCAGCGGCGTAAGGTTCAATTTTAAAATGTTCCAGACTCGGTGTATCGTAGATATAAGCCTTATCAACGCCGTAATGTAAAAGTTCATGGCTTTTTGTGGTGATATTGCTGCCGATAAAAAGTGCATATACCGGTTGGTTAATTTTATCAGCCAGTTCACGGGCTTTGCCTAGTAATTCATAAGTTACCGGGTGGATTACACCATCAACATGGTCCACATATACCGCAACGCCCTGCCACTGGGTTTTATCTATTCCTTTTACCGCATCGGCTGCATATTCAATGGCACCTAGTGGTCCTTTTTTTACACAAATCTGACACATTTTACAGGCTGCATTTATGTTTACTTGTCCGTTTTGTTCTTCCAGTGCTCCAAAGGGGCAGAGGCCTAACAGTTCTTTGATATTGTCAATTTTTTCTTGATGAACAATAAGTTTTGCCATACGTAAAACCTCCTGAATTTGTAGTTGCTATGTTAAATTGAGAATTTATTTATTCCATAAATTTTAGTTCTTTAATTTTCTCAAACATTTTATCGGTAAGAACGAGACCTGAATTTTGCCAAAGTTCGCGATCTTTTGTTATGGTAGGTGGAAAGATCCGTTGCACTTGAGTCGGAGAACCGCTTAAACCATATCTTTTTTCATCTTGATCATCAAAATCAAGCAAAGAAAGCATTTGTATATTTTGATTTTTTGAAGCCATTTTTTTGATATAGGAGGGCAGTCTTGGTTGGAAAATATCTTTTTCGACGGTCAACAGGCAGGGGAAATCGACTTGTAAAGTTTCAACATGATGAGGCATGTCCATCTCTACGATAATTGAGGTTTCATTTACCGAAATGATTTTTACAACATTGCAGACACTGGGAATTTTCAGATATTCGGAAATTTCCGGACCGACCTGTGCTGTATCGCCATCTGTTGTTTGCTTGCCGCAGATAATCAAATCAAATTTCCCGAATTTTGTAATTCCCTGCGACAGTGTATAACTTGTAGCTAAAACATCGGACCCACCGAATTTTCGATCTGAGACCAAAGCACCGTTATCTGCTCCCATCGCATAGGCTTCATAAATGATAGCTTGCGCTTGTGGAGGACCCATACTGATGACACTAACGGTGCCACCGTATTTTTCTTTTAGGCGCAGAGCAGTTTCTAAAGCATAAAGATCATAAGGATTCATTTTACTATCAACACCGTTTCGGTTTAAAACACCGGTTGCCGGATCGATTTTTACTTCATTGGTTCCGGGAACTTGCTTAATACAAACTAAAATTTCCATATGCATTCTCCTCCTGGTTTGGTGTAGCCGTTTAAAATATAAGTAGGTGTGTTACACATAAGTAATATTTATTCAAAATACTTTTAATATTTCAAATATTTATAATAAGACAAAACAATTAAAAACAATCTATAAATTGGTCACACCAATTTTATATTCCCAGTATAGTGCTTCTTTAAAACCCTGTCAATAACTAAATGGCATAAAAAAGTATGTGAATTATTTACTATATTTATAGTATGTGAATAAAATATCTTTCTTCAAATTTATCCTGTAAATACAGGTATTGAATTAAATATTATTAGTTTTTAAATGCGCATGATCGGATAAATTATTTTCAGGTTTACAAAGTTAATGATTGTTTGTAGAATAGATGAAGATAAGAACTTATGAAAACATTGAAATAATAATTCGTGTAATTTTACGTCAAGTATTGATAAAAAGGAGTGACACTGCTATGAAGTTAATTAATTTTAAACTAGATGAAGAAATTCGTTTAGGCATTAAGGTAGAGTCTGGAATTATCGATGTTACAAGTTCTGTTGATGATACTTTATTTGCCGCACCGACTACAATGGAACAGGTAATAGTAAGCGGGCAAGCAGGGTTGTCACAGTTAACACAATTGATGAAGCAAAAAGTTCGAATTCTTAGCGAAGAACATTTGATTTATGCACCTTGTCTGATAAAGCCTGAGAAAATTCTTTGTGTTGGCTTGAATTATGTAAGCCATGCGGCTGAATCTAAAATAGATATTCCAGTAGAACCTATCTTATTTAGTAAATTCAATAATGCATTAGCAGCACATCGACAAATCATAACCCTTCCTAAAGTGGCGCAAAAATTTGATTATGAAGCTGAACTTGTTATTGTGATTGGCAAAGAAGCTTCAAATGTTTCAAAGGAAGAAGCTTTATCCTATGTTTTCGGGTATACGACAGGGAACGATTTAAGTGCAAGGGATTTGCAATTTCGTTCAGGTCAATGGTTATTAGGAAAAACATGTGATTATTTTGCTCCCATCGGCCCTTACTTAATAACCGCCGACGGCTTAAATCCAAATAATCTCAATATTACATGTGAAGTAAATGGAGTCGTGCGTCAGGCTGCTAATACACGTGATATGATTTTTGATTGTGCAACGATTATCAGTTATGCATCACAATATATGACATTACAGCCCGGTGATATTATTTTTACTGGGACACCAAGCGGCGTGATATTGGGGTATCCAGAAGCAGAACAAAAATGGCTAAGAGCTGGCGATGAAATCAAAGTTTCGATTGAACGGATTGGAACGTTGCAAAATGTATTAGCTTAAGTAATACGGTGTAGGTTTAAAAGAGAGGCACTTCAGTGCTTCTTTTTTGCTCACAAAGATCTTGCACTCAGTATGCTATAAAAATATTTCTGAATTTTTGATTAAATTAAAGGGTTTTGGTTCTTATATGGGAATATAATTCAGTAACAAAGAAAATTGATAATTGAAAGGAGTCTGGCTGTTATGGATTTACATGTAAGAATTACTGAGGGCTCGAATGATGATTTTATCAGGTTGGTTAGACTATTAGACGAAGAATGTCTTGAAATGATTGATAATGATAAACTGCAGCATAAACAATTCAAGCAAGCCGATGATGACAGTACAACAGTTGTTGTGGTCTATGACGGAATGACACCCATTGCTTGTGGAAGTTTTAGGAATTATAGTGAGGATACGGTTGAAATGAAGCGGGTCTTTGTCCGAAAAGTATATCGAAATAAAGGGTTAGCGACGAAAGTGATGCATAATTTAGAGAAACTTGCTTTGGCGCAGGGGCGTGCCTATGCTATTTTGGAAACAGGCGGGAAGATTCAAGCAACCATTGACTTATATAAGCATCTACAGTATGATACAATACATAATTATGGACCATACGAAACGGATATGAATTGTATTTGCATGAAGAAAAAATTGGGATAAAAGCATTTTATAGTCGAGAGAGCATCGTTTTTTAAAGATGAACAGGGATAAAAAGCAGCGACTTCAAGATAACGTTTGAAAATGTTATCTTGAGATCGCTGCTTTTTGTATGAGTTTAAGAATGCGGCAGGGCATGTTCAAATTCAAGGCTCGCTTTTTTATATACATTATGGTGTACCCAAAGCCCATTTACAAATAAAAGGATACTAGTCATGAAAAATACATAACGAATTCCCAAATGAGCGGCGATTTGTCCGCCAAAAACTGCACCAAAAAACATCCCCAGAAACTGGGCTGTTTGGTTATAACTAAAGATCCGTCCCGCAATATCAGATGAAATACTTTGTTTTAACATCGTATTGATAGATGGCAACAGGGCGCCGGTTGCAATGCCGACTAAAAAACGCAGTCCCATTAGCTGCCATTCATTGGATACAAAAGCTTGTGGAATAAATAAAAAGCTGGCAGCAAACAAAGCAATTAAAATGACTTTGTGGGCGCCGACTTTATCGGCTAATTTTCCAAGACGCGGTGCGACCAACATACTTGAAAGACCAGATGAGGCAAATACAAGACCGGAAATAAAGGCTAGATGAGCCGTATTTGGCGATAAAGTGCTAATGTAAATGGTGATGACCGGTTCAATCGAAAATAATGCCAGTTGTAAGGTAAATGTAGTAATAAACATAGCGAAAATAAGTTGTTTATCTGGTAGAGTATGACAGATCTCACGAAAACTTAACAGTGGTTTTGTGGTGCGGGTAAAATTTTCTTGAACAAAAAAGAACGTAAGCAGAAAAGCTATTAATAAGAGTGACCCCATCGATAAAAACACAGCCCGGAAGCCGAACATTTCGACTAAGTAACCACCAATTAGCGGCCCTAACAAGGTACCGCCTACGGCTCCGGTTGAAAGTGTTCCAAGTGCCCACCCAGCTTTTTCTTTTGAAGCTTGCGTAGCAATTAATGTGATGGCTCCTGAGTTGAAACCGGAAATGGTACCCATCAACATTCGTAGACCAACAAGCTGATAAACACTTTGGACAAATCCCATGGAAGCAAGAACAATTGACATTCCGAAGCTGGCTCGGAGCAGCATAGGTTTACGGCCATACTTGTCAGCAATCTTCCCCCAGAATGGTGAAAAGATCGAGGCAATTAAAGTGGTACTCCCAAAAGCAATTCCTGACCACATTTCAATATCGGCTAAGTTATGCATACCAAGCTTATCAATATATAAAGGCAATACCGGTGCGATTTGACTTAAAGCAGCTGAGGTAGCAAACGAGCCAAGCCAACAGATCCATAAATTCCGTTTCCAAATTTCCATATAATTCACCTATTTCTTTGCTGGGGATGTGTGTTCAAGTATTTCAACGCCACTGATAAAGGTGTGGATCAGCTGTAAATAACTATCTTCACGTCCGGCTGGTTTAGTGAACCAGCCGGACGCTTCGAGCGAAACAAATCCGTGCATGATACTGCGCAAGCCGCGAACTGCATGGGTTAAATCATCGTCATGAAGATCGTAATGAGATAAAACCGTTCGCAGGATGCCCATTAATTCTTTGGTTACTGCTTTGAAACGTGGGCTTTCTTTATATTCCCAAGCGGATGACATAATTGACTGATATTGTCCAGGATGATCGTGGGCAAACTGCCTATAGACAATAGCAATTTCCAAGATAGCATCTTTTTTTGATTTTCCGATAGCGGCAGCTGCCAGTTTTTCTTTTAACTGCATACTAGCGAAAATAACAAGTTCACAGCGTAATTCATCTAAGCTTTCGATATGATTATATAAAGAAGGCTTTTTTATACCGAAGTTTTCCGCAATGGCCGTTAATGTTACGGCATCAAAGCCTTTTTCATCAGCAATTGCCGCCGCCATTTCAATGATACGCTGTATATTTAATTTTAAACGCATAGTTATTTTAGATCCTTTCTAAGGGTTAATATATAATGTTTACTAATAAACTAACTGATTATATATTAAAACTAATGGTGTTAGTTGTCAAGCCAATGTGAAAGGTTATAAGTATTTTGATATATGGTGAATTTTTGATGTTAAGGGAAAGCATGATATAATATAGTAGTATATTATATTGTAAAGGTCGGATTTTATGTCATCCAAAAAACGTTATTTTCTTTTTATTTGTGGCTTATTTTTTATGTCATTAGGAATTTGCCTGATTTTGAAAAGTTCATTAGGGACATCTCCAATATCTAGTATTCCATATATATTAAGTTTAAAGTATTCGCTGTCCTTGGGCGAATTTACATTTATTATAAACATGCTGTTTTTACTTATGCAGCTTTTGATTTTACAACAGAGTTTTCCTTACATTCAATTTTTACAAATACCTATGACTATTGTTTTTAGTTGTTTCATTGATTTTGTTATGTTTTTATTAAGTGGTTTCACTCCAGAGTTGTATTTTATGAAAATTTTTACGCTGACTTTAGGCTGTTTTGCTTTAGCCATGGGGGTTGCTTTACAAATTATTGGCGATGTTGTAATGCTGGCAGGAGAAGGTCTGGTTTATGCTTTTATTACAAAGTGGAATCTTACGTTAGGCAAAACTAAAACTTTTTTTGATAGCAGTCTTGTTATTATTGCGGCAAGTATGTCCTTGTTTTATTTTAAAGAAATTCAGGGCATTCGAGAAGGTACTTTAATTTCTGCCCTGGTTGTTGGCACAATTGCCCGTTTTTATATTAGTAAAATTAGTATTCCTGATGAGCATGGTCGACTTATTTTTAGTTTGTCATTTCATAAAAAAGAAAAATGCATAAAATAAATTGTATCAAAACAGACAGCTGCCAGACACTTTTATTTAAGTTTCTGGCAACTGTCTGTTTTGATCTTGGTAAATGATTTTATGGCATATCTTTTTTATAGTATAGATTTCGATATTCAGAGGGAGTCATATGCATATTTTTTTTGAATTGTTTAGAAAAATATGCATTATCTGTGAAACCGATTGTAGTGGCTATAGTATTAACAGGGTCCGTTGTATTAGCGAGTAATTGTTTTGCTTTGCTTAGGCGGATTGATAATAAAAGCTGGAGTGGCGTAATACCATATTTTCGATTGACGCAGCGAATGATATGTGCTGGATGAAAGGCGTATTTTTTTGCAATATCTTTTAAGTGAAATGGTTCCTGATAATGAATAGCAAGGTATTCAAAAATTTCTTTACCGAGATCTTGATACGTGTTTTTTATATTGGAATCGCAAATGAAAGTTAGAATGGTATAGAAAATTTGTTGATATTTAAGTTCGGAAATTGTTGATGTGATAATTTTAGTGTTTTGATAGCGGTCAATTTTAACCTGAGCTAGTCTTTTCATATAATCTAAAAATTGGTTTTGTAATTCTTCATTTATTAAGCCATATTGTGGAATGGAAATTTGAAAGTCATCAATTTCATAACATTTTCCATGGCAGTATTCTTTGTTACCAGAATAAACCGTCGTGTCTGAATAATAAAAATCTCTAGTTGAATAGAAATGAATCCAGTAAAATTTTGTTTCGACATCACAGTGTTTATAACCACGATGTAGTCTTTTGGGCGGTAAAATTAAAAATTGTCCCGGCAATACGGTAAAGTGTATTTTATTTTCTTCCATATATAATTTTCCACTTATAACATAAATCAGATCAAAGGTGTGGTCAAGTGTACGACGAGAGTGCGTATCACCTGCTCTAAAGGTAGCTACACCGCCAACAATTAAGTGAGGCAGCGGCGGACAGTTAAAAATAATATACATTTTAGTCCCTCCGGTTAGTTCATTTTGTTATATTAATTAGAATCTCTCAGACTTTATAAAACAGTGTTTGTAAAATTTAGACTATTCAAATTAGTTCGTTATTGGTGAATCACAATACATAAATGTTAATTTTATTATATCAATTATGTCAATATAATTATAGAATATATTGGTATTTTCCATTATGCTGTAACTTTTTATAGGGTATGATTTATATATAATATGGATGCGGCATTATTTTTTAGCTATGTATAACGAATGCTTTTTATAATTTGCAAAGTATTTTGAAAAATTCAAAAGAATATGCCGAGTATTCATTACTGTCTATATAGAACGCATTAAACATTTTATATGGCAATCGTCAGGAATGGGGTATAGGGCTTCGTGACGTTACGTAGGAAGCAAACGATGCCCTATACCCCATTTCTGGCAGACTGATAGACTGAATGTAATTTCTTTAATGCGTTCTATATAAAATTTGAGTTAATAAGGGAGTGGAGATACCATGGCGGAGAAAAAAATTTCGTTTATTAAGGTTCCTCTAAGAGGTCGGCTGGGTTATGCTTTAACAGATGCTAGTGGGAATTTATTGTATTGTATTATTGGTGCCTATTTGTTGTATTTTTTAACGGACGTATATGGTTTATCAATTGCTGTTACAGGAACATTACTATTGGCAACTCGACTATTAGATGCTGTGGATGCACCTGTTTGGGGATTTATCGTAGATCATACAAAATCAAAATATGGTCAAAGCAGACCATATTTTATGTGGTTAGCTATACCTTTTGCACTTTTTATGTGGTTAACGTTTACAACCCCGGGCTTTTCGGGAACGGCAAAAGTAGTTTACATAGCAGTAGTTTATATTTTGGCAGGGATTTTTTATACGGGAATTCAGACTGCGATTACTTCGGTTCTGCCGAATTTGACCAATGATCCAAACGAAAGAGTTATATTGAATACGTTTCGTATGGTAGGTGGTAATATGGGGGCTTTTGTAGCAACAGCTTTTACTTTGCCATTAGTCGCTTTTTTTGGCAATGGCAATGATCAAAAAGGGTTTTCTTTGACTTTAGCTGTTTATGGAATCATCGCAATTGTCTTCTTTTTCATTGCATTTATGAATTTACGAGAAATTAACATCGAAAAAATAAAAAAAATTCCGATCAAACAAAGCATTTTTGCAATCAAAGGGAATTGGCCCTGGATTTTGCTTGTAACCGCGAATTTGATTTTCTGGATCGCTTTAACGATTCGTCAGTCAACATTAGTTTATTATTTACAATATTTCATCGGCAACAAAGATTTGGTTCCGCTGGTGAATGGTTTAACTGTTTTGCAGATTGCTGGAATGGTGTCAATACCTTTCATGGTTAAATTTTCTAATAAATATGGAACAATGATCATTGGATTGATTTTAGCAGCTTTAGGGCATGTGATTATGTTTTTGGCTGGTAATGTTGTTTCCGCATTAGCTGCTGGCTGGATTGTTGCCTCAATTGGCTCTGGTATTGCTTGTTCAATGCCCTTTGCGATGCTTTCGGATACGGTAGATTATGGTGAATGGAAAAACGGTATTCGGGCGAGTGGATTTTTAACGGCAATTGGCAGTGCATTTTGTATTAAGGCTGGTTCCGGTATTGGTGGTTTTATTCCAGCCATGGTTATGGATGCCTTTGGTTATATACCAAATGTAATACAATCAGCACAATCTTTAATGGGAATTCAAATTGTTTTTATCTGGCTGCCGATTTTTATTTTTCTGCTAGGGATTATTCCAATGTGTTTTTATCGTAAATATGAAAAAAATGAAGCACAGGTTATTCGTGAGATTGCATAATAATAAAGAAGATATCGACCGATCGAGAGAGTTGGTATTTATAGAAATGGGTGAATAAAATGAGTTCTATGCATTTAAACCATGTCAAAATAACAGATCCGTTTTGGCTGCATTATATGGATTTGATTCGTACGGAAATGATTCCCTATCAATGGTCGGTGCTAAATGACAAAGCAGATATTATCATTGAAAAAGAAAGAGATGCAGACTATATCCCATCTGATAAAAGTCATGCAATTGAAAATTTTAAAATAGCTGCCGGACTTAAAAAAGGGCATCATTACGGAATGGTATTTCAAGATAGTGATGTTTATAAATGGCTGGAGGCTGTAGCGTATTCGCTGCAGCAGGTGCCCGATGAGAATCTGCAAAAAATTGCGGATAGCGTGATTGATTTATTGGCACAAGCACAAGAGGCGGATGGATATTTAAATTCTTATTTTACCATTGAAGATCCAAAACGCAGATTTAAAAGACTCTATCAAAGTCATGAACTTTATTGTGCTGGGCATTATATCGAAGCGGGTGTGGCCTATTATAGTGCAACGAAAAGTCAAAAAGCTTTAGAAATTGCTTGTAAATTGGCAGATTGCATTCGTGCTGCGTTTGGTGATGGGAAAGGGCAAATTCAAGGTTATGATGGACATGAAGAAATTGAAATAGCATTGCTTCGTTTATATGAAGTGACAGGTAACAAGGATTATTTAGAGCTTAGTAAATTTTTCTTATATGAACGAGGTAAAAATCCAGATTTTTTCAAAGACCAAGTCAAGGCAGATCCAAATAAAAAACCATTAATTGAGGGGATGGATCAATTTAAAGCCAGTTATTATCAAATTCATAAACCTGTTCTAGAGCAGGATACTGCAGAAGGGCATGCTGTCCGGGTAACGTATTTGTGTACAGCGATGGCGAATCTGGCATACTTAAATCAGGATGAAAAAATGTTGGAAGTTTGTCATCGCCTATGGGATAATATCGTTCATAAACGTATGTATATTACAGGTGCTATCGGTTCGACTGTTATTGGCGAGGCTTTTACAGCCGATTATGATTTACCAAATGATACGATGTATGGTGAAACTTGCGCCTCAGTTGGAATGATTTTTTTTGCGGCGAATATGTTGAAAAATGAGCGCAAAGCGGAATATGCGGATGTGATGGAACGAGAATTATATAATATCACGCTTAGTGGTATGGCACTCGATGGAAAACATTTCTTTTATGTTAACCCGTTAGAAGCTGTACCTGAACATAGCAAAAAAGATCCTGGTAAGAGTCATGTGAAATTGGCTCGCCCAGCTTGGTTTGGTTGTGCTTGCTGTCCACCTAATCTGGCAAGATTATTGACATCACTAGACCGGTATATCTATACAATTCATGATCAGAGTATTTACACCAATCTGTACTTGACGAATCAATCCAATCTTGAAATTGATGGGAAAAAAATAAGAATTGAGCAAATGACAAACTATCCATGGGAAGGGAAAATACAATTTTCAATCCATACGAATCAGGCGGTACGTTTCTCTTTTGCTCTTCGAATCCCCAATTGGTCCAAGACATATTCGATTTTCATTAATGGGGAACGGCATACAGGAAAGATCGTGAATGGTTATGTAAGTCTGGATCGCCAATGGAATGATGGTGATACCATCGTGCTGGAATTGGATATGAAAATTCATTTATGGACAGCTAATCCCCATGTGAGATCAGATTTAAATAAAGTTGCTGTGCAGCGAGGCCCCATTGTATATTGTGCAGAAGGTAAAGATAATGGTTCTGATTTGCAGCTTATTCATTTTACAGAGCAGACAAAATTCCAATACCAATTTGAAGCAAATCAATTTAATGGTGTTGGCATCATCACGGCAAATGCAGAAAAAATGAAAATTGGGTCACAGTGGGAACAAACACTTTATCGCGAAGCTGTAAAACAGGAGTTTTCTCCGATAACACTTACATTGATTCCATATTACTGTTGGGCGAACCGGGGCGAAAATGAAATGCTGATTTGGTTTCATAAGAAATAAAAATAGACTTAATGTTATAAGCAGCGCAAGTATCAGCCGCATTTTAACATGGGGCTGATTTCTTTTTCTGTAGATAAAATAATAATTTGTGGCTTGCCTTTACGGAATTTTTTTGCTGCGAGCTATAGTGTATGTTTTAATTTTTATACTCCATGAACAAGTCATAATAATTTTCGCATTTTTGCTGACAAATTTACAAATTTAGATGTAAAATGGTAGAGAGTCAAGGATGATATCGGTAAAGGTCAAAATATAGAGGATTATATGATTTTTAATGACTACATTATATGGAGAATCGAGTGTAATGAATTGTGCAGCGTGGTAAGTTTTGTTCTTGGAGAAAATACATAGGGTTGATTGGACTCATAGGGGTCTTTTGGCTCAGCTTCAGTTCAATTGGGAGTGCTATAGCAGCGATTGATCTTGATCCGGATACTAGTGTTTTTATTGCTACAGTAGAGGATCGGGTGTCTTCGTTAGTTACCAAAGATGGATTGGTTTTACAAGTTAAACTGGGAGAAGGTAAGCGCCCTTATAATTTTTTGCTGGACACGGGGGCAGAAATTAGTGTGCTTGACAGTGCCATCGTTCAGGATTTAGCCTTGAATAGGCTTTTGGATTTAGAAAGTCATGATTTTGCCGGAAACAGTAAAAAGGTGACCCTTTATCAGTCAAAATCATTGACTGTGGGTAGTGCGACGATTTATAATATGCCAATTTTAAGTATAGATATGAAGTTTTTACAAACTACCTATGGTATACCAATTGATGGACTTTTGGGGTATGATTTTCTCAAGCATTTTGTTGTAAATCTTGATTATAAAAATCACCAAGTGATTTTTAGTAGAACAAATCATGTGTCGATACCAAGTGATGTGCTTCTGGCAACGATGCATAAAAATTATTTTGCTGTAACTTTGCCAATTACAATTGATCATATGTCGATGGATGTTTTGCTTGATACAGGAGCGATGGGGGAAGCGTTTGCTGCCCCGAATGATCTGCTTGAAAAATGTAAGGTCAAGATTTATAGTAAAGGCGGTATTGTTGCCGGTGCATTTGGTTATTCGGCGCGCGATATTATGGCGAGGGCCGAGGTTCGAGTTGGAAAATACACTTTTAAGCATACAAGTATCATGTCCTCGCAGCTGCCGTTGGCAGGCCATAAATTTTTATCGCAATTTAATGTGATTTTGGATTATCCTGAACAAAAAGCGTGGCTTATTCCAAATGGTAAAGTTTTACTGCCGAAAGATTTCTATCATACGGGTTTGGGCCTCGTGTCTGATGAGAACGGATTTTTAGTCGTTCGTGGTATATGGGAAGGGTCACCGGCTGATGTTGCTGCTATTGGTATTGGCGACCGGATTTTAGCCATCAATGGAATTAAAACGCCGGCCCAAACGGAAGCGTATTGGCGAGTCATACTTCATGACGATAAAATAAAAACGTTAGACCTGGTCGTTGAAAATTCCGCAGGAATACGGACCATAACATTGAAAAAATGTAATTTGTTTGCAGTTCATCGAGTAAAAACGCTAAAACGATAGATATATCTTGTATATCGCAATATAAGGCAGGCTTTTGCCAATGATTCGCTTAAATAGAGGTATTTCCGATAGCGTTGGCGAAAACAAGTAAGATATAGGAATGATTTTAGTGAGAGGATCTTCATTGCTTTATATACCAGATGTAAGAATATTGGTATAGAGCGAGAAGATCCTTCTTTATCATGTTGATGCACTCGAATATAAATAGTGTAAAAATTTTTTATTTTCATGCAGATTGAGGGTGGTAAAAAGCTGATACATTACAGCAATAACAGGAGGATTAGAATGGAAAAAATAAGAGTTGGGTTTTTTGGCTTTGGTAAAACAGGCAAAGTGGTTGCAAATGAATTTTTAAGTGACCCTTTATTTACGTTAGTCTGGGTGGTTCGTCGCAGTCAAGTCGATCATCAGAAATATGCTAGTCATATGCTGGGGCATGAATTTGCCACGGGTGAAATTTTTGCAGCAACGGATATTAATGAAGACTTTTTTTTAGCGCACCCGGTAGATATTATTGTAGATTTTTCTGATTCTACAGGCGTTCGTTTGTATAAAAAAGCTGCACAGCTGGGAATTCCGATTATATCGGCTATTTCTAAATATGAACCACAAGATTTAGAACTTTTACAGTCGTATATAAAATTGACACCAGTACTTTATTCGCCCAATATTACACTCGGGATTAATGTTGTCATGGTAGCTGCGCAAATTTTACAGAAAATAGCACCACATGCGGATATTGAAATCGTTGAAGAACATTTTAAAGGTAAAACCGAAATATCGGGGACGGCTCAAAAAATTGCCAGTGTACTGAATCTAGAACCGGAGCATGTCAATTCTATTCGTGTCGGAGGAATTGTGGGTCATCATGAAATTATTTTTGGTATGCCTTATCAAATTATTCGTTTATCACATCAAAGTATAAATCGGGCGGCTTTTGGGCAAGGGGCTATTTTTGGTGCAAAATTTCTTATTGGAAAACCTCCGGGCATGTATACAATGGAAACAATTATTGCGGAAATGTTTAGACAAAATATTCCAGTGTATTGAAGTTGCAGTGGCTTTTGTTTTATGAACTGGTATTGCAGGGATAAAAAAGTTATAATGAGGAAAAGAGACTTTTATAAATACATATCATTTTAGTGAAATATATATAATGCATTAAAGAAATTGCATCTAGCTAGGCTGCCAGGAAAGGGGTATAGGGCATCGTTTGCTTCCTCCGTAACGCCACTCAACCCTATACCCCTTTTCTGACGATTGCCATATAAAATATTTAATGCAACTTATACAGGTGATTTATTTATACAGTTTAGACGTACAGGTCTAACAGATTCGATGAGGAAGTGTTTTTATGCCAGTAGCTGCTCCAACCCCACCAACAAAACCAGCACCGCTTGAGCTGATGCCATCTCATTCAATGTCATCGAGCAATTCTGATGCGAATACGACTCCCTCCAAGCAAGTTAATACTCCGGTGAATCCTGAAATTGCCGGAGCGGTTAAAAAAATAGAATCAATGCAAAAAGCACTGCAGGGTGGTCCAGTCGTAAAAAGTAAAGATGGCGCAAAGGTAAATACAGAGGAAGCAGTGCCGGCTAAAACAAATAAAATACAGGCATTTTCAACGGATTCTGATGCTGATACCACACAGACGACCACGCAAGCGACGATGGAAAAAACACCTGTGTCTAGTAAACCGACGGCGCTGAATTATTCACCTTTTGTGGCGATTGTTGTCTTGGTTGCTGTTTTTCTAACTGGCTTACGGCTAGTGAAAAATCAGCAGAAGAAAAAAACGGTGCCTGCACCGCTTTCGCAGCAGCATCTGGAGGCAGAACCTGTGCCGCAGAGTTTGATGGCGGCGAAACTTCCGTTACCGAAGAAACGCAAGAAATTTGAAGTTAAAATCTAAAAAAATCTCCATTCACCGAAATATTGTGAATGGAGATTTTTTTAGATTTATGTTTGAGCAAGTGTTATGTTTGATTAAATTTGTTGTCAGTGTTACGATGCATATAAGAATTAAAAAATAAAAAAGTAGATTTATTTTTTTAGGAGGATTCGTATGAATCAGGTTATGGAATTATTAAAAAAACATGCTTCGGTTCGAAAATTTAAAGACCAGGTCGTCGATGAAAGTTTGCTGGCGGATATAATCCAATCGAGCCAATATGCATCAACGTCAAATCATATTCAAGCTTATACGGTGATTCATATTAAGGATCAAGCCAAGAAGATAAAACTAGCTTCTTTAGCAGGTGAACAAAGTTATGTAGAAGAATGTCCGGTTTTTCTCGTTTTTTGTGCAGATTTAAATCGTTTGGGAAAAGCTTGCAGTATGAATCATGAAACGATTGAAAGTAGTTTAACGGAACTGTTTATTATGGCAACAGTCGACGTGGCGCTACTTGCGCAAAATGTCATGATTGCTTCTGAATCAGCAGGTTTAGGCGGAGTATATATCGGAGGAATACGGAATAATCCGCAGGAAGTTTGTGATTTGCTTAAAATTCCCCAGCTTGTATATCCTGTATTCGGCATGTGCCTTGGGTATCCGAAAAAAGTAAATAACACAAAACCTCGTCTGCCCCTATCACTTGTTTTAAAAGAAGATGAATATTCAACGCAGGAAGATATGGTTAAATTGCAAGAATATGATGAAGTTATTCGCCAGTATTATCGAGATCGAACCAACAATGAACGCAGTAATAGCTGGACTGAAGGGATTGCGGCATTCCTCAAACAAAAACAGCGCCCGCATATGAAGGGGTTTTTAGAAAAACGTGGGTTTGAAATGAAATAAACATTCGTTTGTGTATTACGTTGATTGCAATTTACTTTTGTAAATTGCAATTTTTTCTTCAAGATTGCCAAGATTTGTTTCCCATTTTTCTTTTTCAACGTTTGCTTTTAGCTTTTGCTTTTCAAGAATTTCCAGTCTTTGTGCTATGCTAGAATCACCTTGATAGCGTAATAATGCGTATTTTGTGATATCTTTAATGGACATTCCCGTATCTTTTAGCTTTTTGATAAACAATATCCAGGCAATATCATCTGTTGTATAAAACCGCCGACCAGATTTATCACGGTGTACAATTAATAAATTTTCTTTTTCATAGTAACGTAATGTCGGGGCACTTAAGTCGATTAATTTAGAAAATTGTCCGATAGAATAATTCATATAAAATACCTCTTGACTTAAAGTTAACTTTAAGAGTTACAATTTGATTATAACAAATACAGGAGGTTTTAACAATGGAATTAAATCGTTTTGAAAAAGGGTTAAACAAATTGGCTGAGGTAGATGGTAATGCAGGAGAGCAGGTTATTGCAGCGCTCGATGATATCGCTCCAGATTTAGGAAAATACATCGTAGAATTTGCTTTTGGTGATATTTATTGCCGGGAAACTTTGGATTTAAAAGAACGAGAAATGATTACTTTAGCGAGTTTATTGACACTCGGGGGCTGTGAAGCACAGCTTAATGTTCATATTAATGGTGCATTAAATGTAGGTATTGCACCGGAGAAAATCATTGAAATATTTATGCAGTGCATTCCCTATACAGGTTTTCCCCGAGTTTTAAATGCGGTTGGAGTTGCAAGAAAAGTGTTTGTCGATCGAAACATCCGTGTGGCGAAAATTAATTCGTAAGTTATAATAATATTTTGCAGTTTACCATACACAAATATTCAAATTATTCTACATCATATATTGGACCTGTTAGAAAATATATAAGTTTTCTGACAGGTCATTTTTGCTTTTATCATATCTCGTGCCGATAATGGTATTTAATGGTATAATAAACAGGATATATGAAATTATAATTTTATACGGTATAGACTTTGAGATTTAAATTAGGTATGGTTGGAATATTAATTTTGATAGCAAAAGTAGGGGATTGAATATGAATTTAGAAGAGCTGATTAACAAACATAAAAGTTCTTTAAATCAGACGGATATGGTGATTTGGAAATATATTTTTAATCATAAGCAAAAATGTCGGCATATGTCAATTCATGATTTGGCAAAGGAATGCTGTGTGTCGAGTACGACGGTTGTGCGGTTTGCCAAGAAGCTTTCGCTCGATGGGTTCAGTGATCTAAAGGCTGTATTGAAAATGGAAGAAGAAGGTTTTTTGAATGATGAAAAAGATGTTTTAGAAGCGATTGCAACTTTTTATCATCATAGCTGGCGTGAATTGGTGAAACGTAATTTTGATGATGCCAGTAAACTGATGTATCGTGCTAAACGTGTTTTTGCCTATGCATCAGGATACGTACAAAGCAACGTTGTTCAAGAAATAAAGCGTTTATTTTTTTATGATGATGTATTGGTTTACGAAGTTAAAGGAAAAGAAGAGTTTCATTCTTTAAATCGAATTTTGACACCGGATGACTTGGTAATCATTGTTTCTTTGAGTGGCGAGACACCCTTGGCTGTTGAATTTGCGCAGACCTTGCAGCTTAAAGAAGTTCCCCTCATATCGATTACGCGTTTGCATGATAACTCCCTAGCGAGTTTGAGTACCGAAAATTTATACATTACACCGGCAATTTTCCAACTTTATGAAGTCGGTGAAAATAAAAAACCATATCAATCGATGATGCCTTATTTTTTGTTAATTGAGATATGGTATGTGAAATACAAATTGTATCGAAAAAATAAAATCAAATGACATAAAATGAAAACTGCTTTCGCTGCTGTCGAGAGCAGTTTTTATGTTTTTTATCCGGATGTACCAAAGTACATAAAATGTACTTTGGTACGGTTTTGTGTCAACAAGCCATAATGCCTTGAATCTATTGAATGCAACAACATAAGAGGTTATTATAAAAACCAAGATATCTTAACACGGTTTCCTGTGTTGGTTTGGTTTTGTGTCATGACAAAATTATTTTATTGAATTTATCAGAATTGGAGCGCTGCAGCAATTAAAAATTCACAAAATTCTCATTATGCAACGTGAGTCTGTCAGCTATGAAATTGGAGGAGGTATGGTTATGGTAATCAATAAGGACGTTGTCATGCAAAATGTACAGCGTTTTGGCGGAGCGATGTTTACGCCCGTTATATTATTTTCATTCTTTGGTATTATGGTCTCGTTATCGATTATTTTTAAAAATCCCGATATTGTGGGTTCCCTGGCCGATAAGGGAAGTCTCTGGTATGCAGTTTGGTATGTAATTGAACAAGGTGCCTGGACTGTTTTTGCGCAGATGCCATTGTTATTTGCACTTTCTCTGCCTATTGGGTTAGCTAAAAAAAATCAGGCTAGAGCCTGTATGGAAGCTTTTGTAATCTATGTAGTATTCAATTATTTTGTCTCAGGAATACTGACATTAGCGGGTCCATTTTTTGGTGTCGATTATAGTCTGAACGCCGGCGGTGGAACGGGATTGGCAATGATTGCTAATATTAAAACACTTGATATTGGGATGCTGGGAGCAATTTTGATTTCAGGGATCACAGTGTGGCTGCATAATAGACTTTTTGATGTTGATCTTCCTGATTACTTAGGTATTTTTAAAGGATCGTCACTCGTCGTTGCCGCAGGATTTTTTTTGATGTTGCCCGTAGCTTATTTTTTCTGCCTGATTTGGCCAGGGATCCAGCATGCGATTGGCACATTTCAGGAATTCTTAAAAGCGAGTGATGCCATTGGAGTCTGGCTCTATACATTTTGTGAACGAATTTTGATTCCGACAGGGCTTCATCACTTTATTTATACGCCATTTATTTTTGGCCCAGCCATCGTTGATGGTGGCATACAACAATATTGGCTGCAGCATTTACAAGATTTTGCAACTTCGTCGCATTCGTTAAAAGAAATGTTCCCCGGAGCAGGGTTTTCGCTGCATGGATCTTCAAAAATATTTGGTATTCCAGGGATTGCCCTGGCGATTTACGCGACAGCTAAACCAGCAAAAAAGAAAGCCGTTGCAGGTCTTTTAATACCAGCAACGATTACAGCTGTTGTCTGCGGGATTACCGAACCACTTGAATTTACCTTTTTGTTTGTAGCACCAGTACTGTTTCTGGTACATGCTTTGCTGGCCGCAACACTGGCCGCAACACTGTTTATGTTTGGTGTAGTTGGATCGTTTGGCGGGGGCCTGATTGATGCTGTTGTGCAAAACTGGGTACCGTTATTTAAATATCATTCCACAACTTATATTATACAAATAGTAGTGGGGTTAAGTTTCACGGCAATCTACTTTTTTGTATTTCGTTATCTTATTTTAAAAAATGATTATAAAACTCCAGGTCGTACCGATGAGGATGAAAAATTGTATTCCAAGGCGGAGTACAAAGCAAAAAAAGCCTTGGAAGGGAAAATGGGCGAAAATGTCAAGATCGATGAACGTGATCTTAAAGCAGCCGTTTTTCTTGAAGCACTAGGCGGTAAAAATAATATTAAAGATGTCACAAATTGTGCAACGCGTCTACGAGTGACTGTTGTTGATGATGCTTTAGTTAAAAGTGTCAGCACTTTTACCAAAGCAGGTGCCCATGGTTTAGTGAAAAATGGACATGCCATTCAGGTCATTGTAGGATTGTCCGTTCCACAAATCAGAGAACGTTTTGAGGCATTGTTGCAAGATAAGATGGCCGAAGATGTCATTTCCGGTACAGAAAAATCGACGATGTTAAAAGCGTTTGTCAGTGGCAAAGTTATACCTATCACACAGGTTCCCGATGAAATGTTTTCCCAAAAAATGATGGGTGACGGTGTTGCTGTATATCCACAAACTGAACTTGTAACAGCGCCAGCTGATGGTGAAATCACAATGGTTATGGAAGGTTCAGGCCATGCAGTTGGAATGCGACTGGAAAGTGGTGTGGAGCTTTTGATCCATATTGGGCTTGATACAGTCAAGATGGAAGGCCGCGGTTTTCAGGTTAAGGTTAAAGCCGGACAAAAAGTTAAAGCTGGAGAAGAATTGGTTAAATTTGATAAAAATCTTATTGAGCAGGAAGGATATTCGTCGCTTGTTATTTTAGCGGTTACAAATTCTACAGAATATCCATTTATGAAATTATCAGCGGGTATGACGGCAAAAGTGAATGAAACCGTTATAGCTACATTTTAAAAGGAGGGAAGCGCGATGGATAAATTAAAATGGTGGCAGAAGACGATGGTATATCAAATTTATCCGAAGAGCTTCTATGACAGTAATGGTGATGGAATCGGTGACTTGACGGGTATTACTCAAAAATTAAGCTATATCCATAATTTGGGCGCTGGCGCAATTTGGCTGACACCGATGTATAGTTCCTCCATGATTGATAATGGCTATGATGTTTCTGATTACAGGAATATTGCACCGGAATATGGCACGATGGCTGATATGGAAGCGCTGATTCATGAAGCAAAAAAATATGATATTCGTATTTTGCTGGATTTGGTGTTTAATCATACCTCGGATGAACATGTCTGGTTTCAGGAATCTCGTAAGAGTCTCGAAAATGACAAACGTGACTGGTATATCTGGCGTGATGCTAAACCGGACGGTTCACCACCAACAAATTGGCGTGGTATTTTCGGTGGATCAGCCTGGACTTTGGATGAATGTACCGGACAATATTATTTGCATACGTTTGCGGCAAAGCAGCCGGATCTCAACTGGGAAAACGTGAAGGTGCGCCAAGCAATGTATGATATAGCTGAATTTTGGCTCGACAAGGGCGTTGGCGGGTTCCGCATTGATGCGATAACCTATATAAAAAAGCCGGCTGTGTATGATGACTTACCAATCGATGGACCTGACCGTATGGGAAATGTGCATCAGGCAACAGCAAATCAGTCAGGTATTTTGGACTTTTTACAGGAATTTAAACAAGCGGTTTTTACTGGCAAAGATATTGTAACGGTAGCAGAGGCCAATGGTGTCAAAGCTGAGGAATTAAAGTATTGGGTTGGTGAAACAGGTATATTTGATATGTTGTTTGAGTTCAGTCACATTTCTTTAGATATGGAAGAGTCCAGCTTATGGTATCAACCAATTCCCTGGAAACTCACACAATTGAAACGGGCCTTGTCGGAAAGCCAGCGGGCGACGTCAAATAATGGCTGGTATCCAGCATTTTTTGAAAATCATGATCAGCCGCGTTCGATCAATCACTTTTTCCCTGAGGCGGTTGATGCAGAGTTGGCAGCTAAAGTGTTAGCTACCGTTTTACTCACATTGAAAGGAACGCCGTTTATTTATGAAGGACAAGAATTGGGGATGACGAATACGGCCTGGCCATCGATCCAATGCTATGATGACATTTCATCGCATGGACAATATCAACTTGCGCGGCAAGCGGGTTTGTCGGATCAAGAGGCATTGAGGTTTATTCAAAAATACAGTCGCGATAATGCTCGGACACCTATGCAATGGAACAATCAAAAAAATGCTGGTTTTACCACAGGGAAACCATGGCTGCCAGTAAATGAAAACTATCGAAACATCAATGTTGCGTGTGAACAAATGAAAGAAAATTCTGTTTTTAATTATTATAAAAAATTGGCGGAGCTTCGTAAAAACTATGAAGCTTTATTACAAGGCAGATATCAGGAACTATTGAAAAGCAATGAATCAATTTATGCTTATTTGAGGATACTGCCAGAGCAAACGATATTAATAATTTGTAATTTTTCGGACAAGCAGACAGCGTATGAATTGCCAAGAGAACTCATTATAAATAAATTGTTGATGGGTACTTATGCCGATGCACCAGAAAATAGGCTGCGTTCTTATGAAGCGAGAATCTATCTCTGCGAAGGGAGCAATGTCCTTTGAAACTGGCAGCAAGTGATTTTGATGGGACGCTCTTTGTTGAGCATGAAATTGCTAAAGAAACGGTTGAAGCGATTCTTTCGTGGCGTCAAGCAGGTCATAAATTTGGCGTAATAACCGGTCGTGATTATGGGATGTTATTACCACAACTTAAATTTTTTGGCGTTGAATCTGATTTTTCCATATGTAATAATGGAGCAATTATTTTTTCGGAAAATGGTACGGTTTTGTACCAGGCGAAAATACAACCATCGATATTATATGATTTAGCCACGCATCAATGTTTGACCGACAGCTTGCATGTTGCATTTTCACAAGCAGATCAAACCTTCGTGTATCAAGCAAAAGCCGGTTCCTGGATTGTCCGCGAAGGCAGACAATGGAATTTTCCTGTCCAAATGATAGAGGTTGAGAAAATTTCTTCTTTGCGGCAGGTTCAACAGATTTCTTTAGGATTTTCGCAGCAAGAGCAAGCGGCACAAGCTGCTGCACAGTTGAATTTGTTGTTTGGCGACAAAGTACAAGCCTGCCAAAATCGCGGTAGTGTTGATATTACACCGCTGGGAATTGATAAGAGTACCGGAATCGAGATGCTTTTGCAAATGAAACAATGGGAGCAGGCCAATGTGTATGTTATTGGTGATGAAAGCAATGATTTATCGATGATTTGTAAATTTGGCGGGTATGCAATGGCATCCGCACGTGATCTTATTCAACGGCAAGCAAAAAAAAGTTTTATTTCTGTGGGAAGTATGTTGAGAGAATATAGGTAAATAGGATAAATCTTGATCATGATTTGTAACACAAATAAAAATAAAGGACGTTGATTATAGCATGAAAATGAAAAAAGGCTTATTGGTATGGATGATTACGCTAACATTGGGAGCACCGACAAGTGCATTTGCGGCATCGGCAAATAGCTTTAATGATGTACCGAAGGATCATTGGAGTTATGCGGCACTGGATGAATTAGCAAAAGATGGAATTATTGAAGGCTATGCCGATGGATCATTTCAGGGAAATCGAACAATGAGCCGTTATGAAATGGCAACAATTATTGCTAAAGCAATGGATAAATCTAAGACAGGTTCATTGGGCGATCAAGCTTTAGTGGAAAAGCTTGAAAAAGAATACGGCAGTGAACTAGAAGCTTTGGATAAAAAAATTGATGCTGTAAATGCGCGAGTTGATAATGTGAAAATAACAGGATTTGTTCGAACCCAGTGGGATAGTGATAAATCAGCAGGGGCCAATAACAATGGCAATAAAAGATTCTATATGGATTTGGAAGGCCAAATGAAAGTTTCAGATCAATGGACAGCAAAATTTCAGTCAGAAACAAATCGTCATTATTCACATAATGATAGTACAAATAAAACGCATAAGGGGCAAGATGATAGCGATACTGGAACATTTCAAAGAATTTGGGTCGATGGAACGATTGCGAATAATTGGTATGTAAACATCGGACGTAAATGGAGTGGAATTGGCTATCAGAATATGCTGCAAGGCGGCGAAACAGACGGCGCGCAATTCTGGCATCCAATTTCGAAAGATTTGACGCTGAGTGGTTGGTATTTCGCACCAACTTGGGATGGTGCGGATTATGATCTTTATGGTGTCAACGTCTTTGGTAAGATTGCAAAAAATCTTGAAGTCAATGTTGCGTATGGTCAGGCGAATCAAGAAAAATGGTTTGGTGATAAATACGCCGCCATTGATTTGCGAACACAAATTACACCTACGGTGAAATTGACGGGGACTTATGTATGGACTGGCGCGGATAAAGATAATACGGATAAGGCGGTACGGCTAGATTATAAAGGAGCAGATATGAAGCATGTTGGATCATTTGGTGCCTATACTCGGTATGTAAATTATGGCGCGAATGGCGATATTGGGCATGATGATGAATGGGGTTCTTTGCCAAGTAATATGAAAGGATGGATTTGGGGCGTAAAATATGTGCCATGGCAAAATGTAGAATGGGAAACATTGTATTCTAAACAAAAAATAAATGCTAATAGTACAAATGATGATAGAAAATTGTTCCGGACAGAATTGGATTTTCATTTCTAAATAACAGGGATCTATATATAAGCATTAAAGAAATTATAGCTAGTCATCAGTCTGCCAGGAATGGGATATAGGCATACTCCATTCCTGACGATTGTCATATAGAATATTTAGTGCAACTTATAGAGGTAGAAATTTGTAGAGGAGCGAAATCTATGGCACATAAAAAGAATGGAATGCGTGCTATTGTTTTAGCAGTTACACTTGGTTTGTTTGCAGCTCCACTGATTGAATTACCCCAAGTGGATATCAACTGTATTGCAAAAGCAGAAGCAGCACAGTCAGAAGAACAAATGGTTATACTTGCTGGTAGTTTGCAAAGTGAACTGGGGGGCAGCCAAGTCTGGGATCCGAGTGATCAAAAAACGCGGATGAATTATATTGGTAATGGAAAATATGAACTTCAAGGCAAACTCCCCGCAGGAGATTATGAATTTAAGATTGCGATTGGTGGTAGCTGGAGCGAAAACTACGGTGATAAAGGGCAGCCTAATGGAGCAAATATAGCACTGCATCTTAAATCTGCACAAAACGTGACGTTTGATTATGATGGGATTACACATCTTGTTACGTATCGTTATGCTGGGATGGCTGCGCCACCAGCGGGAAAAAAAGAAACTACTGTAGTTGAGCAGCAAAGAAAAATAATGGTTGCAGGCAATTTGCAGCGTCAGCTTGGTGCAGCTAAGGACTGGGACCCCAGCGATATGAAAACACAGATGAAAGATTTGGGGCATGGCTTTTACAGCTATACGACAAATTTGCTCGCAGGGTCTTACAGCTATAAAATTGCAGTCAATGGAAGCTGGAATGAAAACTATGGCTTGAATGGCAATGCTGATGGTTCTAATCTCCAGCTGACCTTAGCTAAACCGCAAGCAGTGACATTTTACTACAATGATACAACACACAAAATAAAAGACAGCAGCAGTTACAAGTTATTGTCGGATCAGGACTTACCTATAGTCAGCGGCGATTTTGCAAAGATGGTCAAAGGTGATCCTTTGATGCGAGATACAATTCTTGATGGATTTTATATGACAAGTCTTGAGGCAAAAGCCGGAACCTATCATGTGACGATCAGGCAAAAAGGCAAGCAACTGGCAGAGCAGCCTATTATCGTAACGAAAGACAGTAAGCTGTCGCTTTATTTTGATGCAAAAACTGGTAAGCTGCTTGTTGACGATGGTAGTATTCATGAAGATAAACTTTATCATAATACTTGGGAACTTTCGAGTCGGGAGCCATTTGAAGCAATTAAAGCAGGTGATAGTGTGACTTTGGCTATCAGAGGACAAAAAGGCGATATCAAAAAAGCACAGCTCGTTTTATTCAAATCAAGAATTGTAGCCAGCGGCGGCGATGAATACAATATTGACTACAGTGCCGGAACGACGACGGTTTATGATCTAGATTTTGTCGGCAGTCAAAATGATCAAGATATTTGGTCTAAAAAAATTCAAATTAACGATAATGGAGTTTATGGCTATAAATTTATTCTTAATGGAATTAAAGAATATGGTGATGATGCAAAACAGGGACAGACGGGGATGGTTACATTGCGTGATGCAAAACCATTTCAACTGACTGTTTATCGAGCCGATTACAAGACACCAAATTGGGCGAAAGAAGCGGTAACGTACCAGATTTTCCCGGATCGTTTTTTTAATGGCGATCCGAGTAATGACAATGCGAAGACAACTGCCCGAGGCTCTCAGCCGATTCAACACAAAAACTGGAATGAATTACCAACAAATCATTCGCGAACACCGCAACTTGATGGGGATTCATATGAATGTAATGACTTTTTTGGTGGGGATCTAGTCGGGATTACGAAAAAATTAGACTATTTACAAGATCTTGGTATTACCGCAATCTACGTGAATCCAATCATGGAAGCAGCATCAAACCATCGGTACGATACGGTGAATTATGAAAAAATAGATCCCTTTCTTGGCACACAAAAAGATTTTGATAATCTGATTAAAGAGATGGATAAACGAGGCATGCACTTGATTATGGATGGTGTGTTTAATCATGTCGGGGATGACTCAATCTATTTTGATCGCTATGGTAAGTATAAAACGGTGGGTGCCTATGAATACTGGTCAAGAGTTTATGAGTTTATGAATACGAAACATATGAAACAGCCTCAAGCTGAAGCGGCTGCAAAAAAATCTTTGGTGGCTGCAGGGCAAGTGTTCAGTTCCTACAATTGGCAGAATTGGTTTGATATATCAAATGAAAAAACTACCGATGAAATGGGAACGACATATAAATATCATTCCTGGCAGGGTTATTCAAATCTTGTTCCGTTCAAAGATTTCCCGCCAGTAGTGAATTCACCTGTGAAAGATGAACCAAACCAGTTAAACAATATTGATCTTGATAAATATTTTATCGATGATGATAATGCTATCATTACAAGCTGGTTTAAAAAAGGGCTAGCTGGCTGGCGATTTGATGTGGCCAAAGAAGTTCCTGCGGAATTTTGGGAAGCTGTGAGAACTAAAGTGAAGACACTAAAAACAACACAAGGCGATGAACCATTGCTGCTTGGCGAAATATGGCAGGATGGATCACAGTTCCTTACTGGGGATCAGTTTGATTCCGTCATGAACTATAAACTCAGCTTTGCCGTAGGAGATCTGTTTTTGAATAAAGGCGATGCAGCAGCAGCGGATGCTGAACTCAAAACGTTACAGCAAAATTATCCGAAAGAAGCTCTGTATGATTTGATGAACATTGTGGATTCACATGATGTGGTTCGCGCTATTTTTAAATTTGGCGGCGGCAAGGATAATCTCACACAAGCTTCTTTGAAAGATTTCAATTATGAAGAAGGTAAGGCTAAACTTAAGCTGGCAGCAACGTTCCTTATGGGTTATCCGGGAATGCCAACAATTTATTATGGTGATGAAGTCGGTGTATATGGAAGCTCAGATCCTGATTGTCGTAGAACTTATCCTTGGGGGCATGAAGATCAAGAGTTATTAAGCTATTACAAAAAAATTATCAAAGTCAGGAATGATCACAAAAAGCTCTTTGCGCATGGTGATGTATTTACCTTAAAAGCAGACGGTGATGTTTATGTTTATGGACGTTCTAATCAAGGTAAAGACGCTATTATAGCCATGAATCGCGGCAATTCCAAAGAAATTGTTTTGGATGCATCGAACTTTGCGGAAGGGACTCTCTTCAAAGATGCACTGGATGATAACTATACAGTTTCGGTGCAAAATGGCAGGCTGACACTTGCACTCGGTACCTTAAAAGCAAGAATGCTGCTAAATGAATAGGGCTCTTTTGGCAATGTGTTATTAGAAAAAATAAAAAAATGGATAAAATATTCTGGAGGCGTATATAGTATGGATAAGAAATTTTCGGTAGTTGTAGCAGGCGGGGGCAGTACCTTTACCCCGGGTATTGTGATGATGCTTTTGGCTAATTTGGATCGTTTCCCAATTCGTAAATTGAAATTTTATGATAATGATGCAAAACGGCAGGAAATAGTAGCCAAAGCATGTGAAATTATTTTGCGGGAAAAAGCACCGGATATTGAGTTTGAAGCAACAACAGATCCACAGACAGCATTTAGTGATATTGATTTTATTATGGCTCATATTCGTGTTGGTAAATATGCAATGCGTGAGCTTGATGAAAAAATTCCGTTGAAATATGATGTGCTTGGTCAGGAAACTTGCGGACCTGGCGGCATTTCATATGGTATGCGTTCGATTGGCGGTATAATAGAAATCATTGATTATATGGAAAAATATTCTCCGAATGCTTGGATGCTCAATTATTCGAATCCTGCTGCTATTGTTGCTGAAGCAACTCGTAAACTTAGACCTAAAGCTAAAATTTTGAATATCTGCGATATGCCAATTGGTATTGAACGTCGTATGGCCGCTATTGCCGGGTTGAAATCGCGTAAAGATATGGAAATTCGTTACTATGGATTGAATCATTTTGGCTGGTGGACGAGTATAATGGATCATCAAGGTAATGATCTGATGCCGAAAATCCGCGAATATGTAGGACAAAAAGGGTATAATCTTGATAATCCAGAATTTAAAGCGGATCCAAGCTGGAGCGTTACGTACGATATGGTTAAAGAATTTTATCAGCTGGACCCTAATACTTTACCGAACACGTATCTGAAATATTATCTCTGTCAGGATGAAGTGGTTGAACATGCCAATCGTGAATATACAAGAGCCAATGAAGTCATGGCAGGAAGAGAAAAAACTGTCTTTACTGAATGCCGGCGAATTGCAGAGGTTGGTACAGCCCAAAACTGTGGGTTTGAGGTGGATGAGCATGCGTCCTATATTGTTGATTTGGCTCGTGCGATTGCCTACAATAGCAAAGAAAGAATGTTATTGATTGTTGAAAATAAAGGTGCAATTTCAAATTTCGATCCAACAGCTATGGTTGAAATTCCTTGCATTGTTGGCTGCAACGGACCCGAACCTTTGACGGTGGGCGCTATTCCACAATTTCAAAAAGGTCTGATGGAGCAACAGGTATCTGTCGAAAAATTAGCAGTAGAAGCCTGGGCGGAAGGCTCTTATCTGAAACTCTGGCAGGCAATTACGATGTCGAAGACGGTTCCTAGTGCTCGTGTTGCAAAACAAATTTTAGATGATCTAATTGAAGCTAACAAAGATTACTGGCCAAAATTGAAATAAAATAAGTAAAACAAACTGGATACCAATACGGTACCCAGTTTGTTTTACTTTGCGATTTACCAATGTATAAATGCTTAATTCACCCACACATTCGTCGTTGAAAATTCGCTGACTTTAATCAAGATTAAGGCAGCAGTTTGGAGCAGATATCACGAATAATCCGTGCTGTTAAACCCCAGATAATGCCTTCGTTTGTTTGATACGTAAAAATACGCTGACGAAATTGTCCCCAGGGTTTTTGATATTGTGAGGGCAAGCCTAATTCTTTTGCGGGGAATAAATAGACTTCTTCATGCTGACGATTGATATAGGATGGATGATTTTTTAAGATAACGTTATAGGTAGAAGGTGGATTTTTTTCAAAAAAGGATATGGGCAGTGTGAAGGCATGATCTACCTCGGCCGGGTTTGATTTTATATCGGCAAGCGTGTAGTCTGCCGTAGCGATAAAGGTATCGATCGTTTTTCCCAGTGGGACAACTAGCGTATCGAGCTGACCAATGATAGAAATTTTGTCAGAGCAAAGACCTAGTTCCTCTTCGGTTTCGCGTAAAGCAGTTTGCCTTAGTGATATGTCTTTTTTGGGGTCGTATTTGCCACCGGGAAAACAAATTTCACCCGCTTGCGAAATAAAGGCACTTCTTTTTTGCAGCAGAAAATGGTATTCATTTTCTATCGGCAGTAATAAAACGAGTACAGCGGCAGGCATATATTCATCGATTCCCTGAATACCCGGGACCATTGGCAAGGATTTTTTTAGATTTTGCAATTCTTCGTTTTGCATAAAGAGTACCTCGGTTTCAATTTGGTTTGGCTTATCGTATATTTTTATGAATAGTATAGCATATTTTACGATCAGTGTATTTATTGATTGCAAGGTAAACATGGTTCGGCTTTTTGAAATAATTTACAAGTGCGACTCAAATCAAAGGGAGTCCTGCTGCAGGGCAGGGGGGGATTTTATTTGTCGATAAGGTCATAAGTAATTGACCGATACGACGTATGCCTTCTTTAAGAAGTTCTTCATTGTGTGTTGCAAAACAGAGTCGGATCTCATTACTGTGCGTGCCGTTCGTGTAAAAGGCAATACCGGGAACAAAAGCAACTCTGCTGACAGCGGCACGGTGCATGAGTTCAGTGACCGATAGCGGATGTTTTATTTTACACCAAATGTAAAAGCCGCCAGCTGGTACGGAAAAATCAATCGTTTCCTTACAATAACGTCGGAGTGCATGAACCATTGCATCCCGACGTTTTTTATATTCACTGCGAACTTTGGTCAGATGATCGGCAAGAATATTTTCTTCGATACAGACCAAAAGGATGAATTGTGCTAGGTTATTGCTGTGCAGGTCAACATGCTGTTTTTCTTGGGCTAAGCGATTTATTACTGGTTGTGCTGCTGTTACCCAGCCAGTTCGGAGTCCTGGCAGCAGTGTTTTTGAAAACGTACCGATATAGATGACACCGCCATAGGTATCAAGACTTTTTAAAGAAGGTGGTGCTGGTTTTTCATAATATAATAAACTATAGGGGTCATCTTCGATGATGACTAAGCGATAGCGTGCGGCAAGTTCAATTAAAGCCTGCCGGTCATCTAATGACATCACACGACCAGTTGGATTTTGAAAAGTCGGAATCGTATACATTAATTTGGGACGATAACGGATCAAGTAATCTTCCAAAAGTTCCAGATCTAAATGGTCAGAATCTGGTAATGTTAAGATGCGGGCACCTGCGGCTTCTAAAGCTTGAATGGCACCTAAATAAGTTGGTGATTCGACGATGACGTAGTCCTGCTGTTCAATAAAAGCCTTTACAGTCAAATAAAGACCTTGCTGTGAGCCGGATACAATGAGGATTTGATCTGGTGTTGCCTGACTGCCAAATTGTGACTGCCATTTTGCTATGGATTGCCGTAAGGGAAAATAACCTTCTGTGGCTATATAGCCGTAGTCCGTGTGAGTGAAAGTATCTTTTCTTTTCGTGAAAGCCAATTCAATCAGGTCAAGCGGGTAAAAGCTTGGATCGGGCATACCAGCCGCCAGCGAAATGGTTTCCTCGGCGGTTGGCGCTGCAATTAATGTTCGTAAGAGTGAAGCCATTGGTGATTTATATTGAGGAGAAAACAATTGCTCCCAGGCCATAGAACCATCAACAGTTGGTTTTGTACTATCGTTCACATAGGTGCCACTGCCCATTTTTGACTGGATAAGACCACGTTCTTCCAACAAACGGTAGGAACTGAGTGTAGTTGTACGGCTCACCTTTAACATTTTTGCCAGTTCTCGTTCAGGCGGTAATTTCGTACCTCGCGGCAATGTAGAATCTTTGATTTTAGCAGCTAAACAATTTGCTAATTGTACATAGAGCGGTGCATCATGTGAAGCAGAAATATGAAGACCAATTATTATTTTAGTAATATCCATTGTGCATAAAACCCCATTTTTATTTAAAATTATCCGAATTGGTACTTTATTTATATTATATTGGATATTTACGAAGAATACTATCTTTGTTAGTATAAATAAAATAAAAAAACTTCTGTGGGAATTTATTGATAGCCGAAAAACGGTTCGTATGGAAACAAGATGATAAGGAGTGGAAAAGTTATGACGGTTACCTTTGCCAGAAGAATGGATGGGCTCAAAGCATCCGAAATACGTGAAATATTAAAACTTACTCAACAAAAAGATATGATATCTTTTGCTGGAGGGCTACCAGCGCCAGAATCTTTTCCAGTTGAAGCAATGCAAAAAGTTGCTCAGAAAGTTTTAGAACAACAGGGCAGTCAAGCGCTTCAATATTCGACTACAGAGGGCTATGAACCGTTGCGGGAAAAAATCGCTGAGCGAATGAATCGTAAATTTGCGACAAACGTTCAGGCGAACAATGTTTTAATCACTTGTGGTTCACAGCAGGCCTTGGATTTTTCAGGAAAATTGTTTTTGAACGAAGGCGACATTGTATTATGCGAAAGTCCAACCTATTTGGCGGCAATTAGCGCCTTGAAAGCTTATCAACCGCGCTTTATTGCGATACCAACCGATGCGCAGGGAATGGTGCTGGCCGAACTCGAGAAAACATTAGCTTCACAGAAAAATGTGAAATTGATTTATGTAATACCGGATTTTCAAAATCCAACAGGCAATTCATGGCCTTTAGAAAGGCGCCGCGGTTTTATGGAAATTATCAATCGATATCATATTCCGGTGATTGAAGATAACCCATATGGTGAATTGCGTTTTGAAAACAAAATTATTCCAGCTTTAAAGTCAATGGATACGAATGGTTTGGTTATTTTTACCAGCACTTTTTCCAAAACATTTTGTCCGGGACTACGTATCGGTTGGATTGCTGCCGAAGAAAAATTCATTGAAAAATATGTATTGATTAAACAAGGTGCAGATTTATGCACTTCAATCCGCAGTCAAATGGAAATTGCAACATATATGGACGATTATGATTTTGAAGGAAATGTGGAAAAATTAATTCAATTGTATCGAGTCCGGCGCGATGTTATGATTGAAATGTTAGAAAAAAATCTCCCTCAAAATGTGACATTCACGCACCCACAAGGGGGACTGTTCCTTTGGGTGCAGCTGCCAGAAGATATAGATGCCAGCGAATTGTTGCAAGATTGTTTAAAAAAGAAAGTTGCTTTTATACCAGGCGAGTCTTTTTTCCCTAATGGTGGTGGGAAAAATACATTTCGGCTCAATTATTCCAATATGGCTGAGCTGAATATTCGTGAGGGGATAAAACGGCTGGTACAGGCTATTATTGAATATCAAACTGACTCGAAAAAAAGAGTTGTTGGATAAAATGATTATATTTGAAATTTCAATAAAATGAAGGGGCGATACCTTTGAAAACAATTGGTTTAATAGGTGGTATGAGCTGGGAATCTTCGGTAGATTATTATAAAATAATCAATGAGACGGTCAAAGCTAAACTGGGGGGACTTCATTCAGCAAAGTGTATTTTATATTCGTTTGAATTTGATCAAATCGAATCGCTGCAGCATCAAGAAAATTGGCAGGAACTTACGAATATTATGGTCGATGCAGCAGAAAAACTAAAAAAAAGCGGTGCCGATTTTATTGTGATTTGCACCAATACGATGCATAAAATGGCAGGAGATATTGAAAAACGTGCCGGTATTAAAGTTCTCCATATTGCGGAGGTAACAGCTCAGCAAATTGTTGCTCAAAAAATGAAAAAAGTGGCACTGCTGGGTACGAAATTTACGATGGAGCAGGATTTTTATAAAAAAATATTAACGGAAGATTACCATATTGAAATTATGATCCCGAATGAACAGGAACGGAATATTATTCATTCTGTTATTTATAATGAACTTTGTCAGGGTATTATAAAGGCGTCCTCTAGAGAAGAATACCAGAAAATTATCAATCGTCTAATAGCAAGTGGGGCGGAAGGTATTGTTTTAGGCTGTACGGAAATCCCTTCATTGATTCAAGAAAAAGACTGTAAGGTGCCGCTGTTTAACACAACAAACATCCATGCTGTAGCTGCTGTTGAATTTGCATTAGGGGAAAAATAAAAAATAAAAATTTGCCAATAAAACGCAAGATTATATCATCAAGGTATAGTCTTGCGTTTTATTTGACAAGTTAGTTGTATAGGAATAATATTAATTGCAAAGTCTGAGTAAATCATGAAAGTTGATTTTTTATAGAGACTGGAGGGATAAATATGGAAACAGAAACAGCGAAAAAAGCAGCTTGCTCTGGAGACACCGCAACGATTGAAATAGATTCTTTTGCTGGCCTTGAGCGAGAGAATTTAACAATTATAAAATTGTTTTTAACGTGGCTTAAAATAGGGTTTACTTCATTTGGGGGTGGTGCGATTACGCAATACCTGATTCAGGAGAATTTTATTTATAAGCATAAATGGATTACGGCTGAATCGTATGCGAATATTATTGGTATGTGCCAAATTACACCGGGGATCAATATAATCGCTTATACTATACTTATTGGCAAGCAACTGGCTGGTTGGCCGGGCATTCTTGTTTCAGTACTAGGACTTATTTTGCCAAGTGCCGCTATTACCGTTGGTATCTCGGCTATTTATGTGAGTCTCAGTCAATTCCATCGGGTACAATCGGCGTTACATACGGTATTTGCGGCAATTTTTGGTATTTCGCTGGCAACAAATTGGCGCAACATCAGACCGATTTTACGGAATAATCGCCAACAAGGTCTTTTGGTGTTCAGCGTGTCTTTGGTGATTTTGATTGGCAGCGGTTTAATTTATGTATTCTTCAATCCATCGGTCATCGTTTTATATCTTTTAGGTGGATTAAGTGGTTCTTTTATTTATTGGTATGCTGCCAGAAAAAAGGTGAATTGATAGATGAATTGGGTTTTGTTTTTTTGGGTTGTTTTTAAAGCAATTTTGTTTTCAACAGGCGGATTTGGTCCGTTACCGAGTTTACATACGGATTTTTTAGCAAATGGCTGGGCGACGGAAACGCAGTTTGCGGAAGCTTTGTCAATTGGGCAGATAACACCGGGGCCCAATGGTCTTTGGGTGGTTAGCTTATGCTATTTAGTAGCAGGAATTCCGGGAGCAGTCTTATCTTGTATTGCTTTGCTCGTACCGCCGCTGTTTGTTTTGTTTGTTCAGCAGTGCTACAATCGGATTGCACATCTTCCGGCAACACAAGGTTTATTGGATGGCGTGGTGCTCGTTATCGCCAGCTTTAGTATAATTGTTCTTATGGGAATGTTTCAAAGCAGTGGGTTGGATGCTTTGACGGTGGTCATTGCAAGTTTGAGTGCAATACTCGCGGTTACTCGCCGAGTATCGATCAATCTTATTTTGCTATTTGCCGTTGTGATCGGTGCCGTCATGGGATGACCGCCAGCGGAAAAACGAGTTTGTGTCAACATTGCGCAAAGGATTGATTTGTTTATAGTATGCCAGAGTATTATAATGGAAGTATAGCAAATTACAGGTGCTAAGTTTCTTTAGAAGTAAGAGAGGATGTAAAGCATATGGTGATTTTATATTTAGCGGATGGTTTTGAAGAAGTCGAAGCAATCAGTGTAATTGATGTTTTACGAAGAGCCGATATTGAGCTTCAGACTGTTTCAATCATGGGAAAAAAAGAAGTAGTGGGAGCACATGGCATTTGTGTTTTGGCAGATATGATTTACGAGGATGTAGATCATACTAAAGTGTCTATGATTATTTTGCCTGGTGGCGGACAGGGAACGAAAAATCTCGATCAGCATGGCGGGGTCAATGTACAACTTTTGAAAGCGGCGGAACAGGATAAATATATCGCAGCTGTTTGTGCAGCCCCAACAATTTTAGGTCGCTTGGGGCTTTTGAAAGGGAAAAAAGCAACCTGCTATCCTGGTAATGAAAAATATTTAATTGGTGCGGATGTAAGTGCACTGGGCAAGACCATTGTGGATGGTAAAATTATTACGTCCCGTGGTGCGGGGACTTCGCTTGATTTTGCCCTTACGATTGTAGCTGTTTTAAAAGGACAGGCACTCGCCGATACGATTCGAAAAGCGATAGTTCTCTAAATTTTTCATTCGTAAATAGAATATTAAAAGTAAGATAATCCCTGCTAAATTTTTCGGCTTTAGCAGGGATTATCTTATGTAAAGAGGAAATAAAGTAGGCAGAGATAGGCTTGATTAAGCAGAGGAGGGTTTTTCAGCATGGAACAAAATTATTTATTTGTAGAGTATCCAAAATGTGGTACTTGTCAAAAAGCAAAAAAGTGGCTCGACGACAATAGTTTTAACTATGAAATGAGAGATATAAAAGAGCAGAATCCTACAGCAGAGGAACTGGAAATTTGGTGGCAGAAAAGTCAACTGCCATTGCGGAAGTTTTTTAACACGAGTGGACTGGTTTACAAATCACTGGAGCTAAAAGACAAATTGCCGACGATGACGGAATCTGAGCAGCTGACTTTACTCGCAACAAATGGGATGCTGGTTAAACGACCAATTTTGATTGGTGAGGCACAGGTAGTGGTTGGCTTTAAAGAAGCGGATTGGAACAAATTAAAGTAAACCAATTGAAGTTTATGCTTTACTTTAGTGTCTGAACGTTATACGATTTAAGCGAATAAAAGCGTACGTTTTTAGGAGCGTTAAATCGGGAGGAAATACCATGAACGGATATGTTTTTTTAGGTCTGGCAATTTTGCTAGAAATTTTTTCAACCTCAATGTTAAAAGCTTCAGATGGGTTTACTAAAATGCTGCCCAGTTTTGTTTTTGCGGCTGGTATGGGATTATCATTTTATGCTTTTTCACAGGCATTGCAACTCATTCCACTCAGTATTGCTTATGCAATCTGGTCCGGGGCGGGAACGGCGCTAACGGCAGTGATTGCGGTGTTGATTTGGAAAGAGTCAATTAATATTTATACAGCTATCGGAATTGTTTTAATCATTAGTGGTGTTGCTTTACTTAATATTAAGGGCACTGTTCATTGACAGATTTTAATATTCATGGCTGTTAACGCAATATATATTATATAAGTTGCATGAAATATTCTATAAGACAATCGTCAGGAATGGGGTATAGGGCTCCGTGGCGTTACGGAGGAAGCAAACGATGCTCTATATCCCATTTTTGGCAGACTGATAGACTGGATATTATTATATCTAAGGCGAAAAGGGGAGCGTGAATCCAGATGGATCAAGAAACTAAAGGGCATTTATGGCTGGCTGGTGGATGCTTCTGGGGTGTGGAAGCATATATCGAAAAAATAAGTGGTGTGCTAAAAACGAATGTTGGTTATGCGAATGGTCATACGGAAAATCCTACGTATGAGGAAGTTTGTTCAGGGACTACAGGTCATGCTGAAACTGTCTATGTTGAATATGACCGTCAGCAGCTCACACTTTCAACTTTGTTACATTATTTTTTTACTGTTATCAATCCAACTACTTTAAATCAACAAGGTTATGATGTAGGCATACAGTATCGTACTGGTATCTATTACAAGGATATAGCGGATAAAACGGTTATCGAACAGATTATTTGCCAAGAACAGTTAAAATATAAGATACCAATTGTCACGGAAGTTTTGCCACTGCTCAATTATTATGTGGCGGAAGAATATCATCAAAAATATCTGCAAAAAAACCCGAAGGGGTATTGTCATATCAATTTAAATCAAACACCAGAGTAGTTATAGTTTTTAGTAGATAAGAGTCGTTCATAAAAAAAGCCGTCATTTGGACTATTCGCAAATGACGGCTTTTTTTGAAAAATCAGTTTTCTATATGTATAAAAGTAAAATCATCGTAGAAAAAAGTGCTATTATCATGCCAGGGGCATTTCTTTTTGCTGTTTCCATCGGGGAAACACCAGCTAAGGCTGCACAGATAATCATGCCACCGGCAACTGGAGACATGGTACGTCCGAGAGCCCCGCCAATTGCAGCCATGCTACCCATACTCATCGGCGATAAACCAAAATCTGCAGCATGAATTGTTACAGCTTTGTTGAAGGCCACAGAGGCTGCATCACCAGATCCGCTCATGACACCAAGCAAAAATGGTCCGATACCAGAACTTAGTTTTGCAATCGAAGGAACATCAATCATGAGCCCAATCAAAGCTTGTATCATGCCCATGGATTGCAGACCATTGACGAATACCAATGCACAAATAATGATTCCGAAAACATGACCGAAGGCATCACCGGCACCATGCCAAAACTCTTTTGATATTTCTTGCGGATTGGTGCGGGTAACAAAAAAAGCACAAAATACACCAATGATCATGGCATGTGAAATTGAGAAAGGTTTGAATAATGGGATAATACCCATATTGCCAGTTACTAAGATGAAAATCGGAATAAGTGGTACAACAGCATAATGATATTTTATTTTAAAAGATGGTTGTTCAGAGTCTGGAATCATATTAGGCATAACATAGCCAGTATGTTCGTTTTTTAAATAAGCAATGATCCATAAACTGACAGCACCGATTATGCCTGAAAGCAACAATGCAAAGAAATGATTGCCGACAATATCTACCGGTGTAGCATCAGCAACGCTGACAATCAGCGCAACTTGGGGATATCCTGGATTAAACATGGCACCATAGGTACCGGCATAAATACAGGCTCCGGCAATGGCCGGGTGAATGCCGGCAGCCATCATCAATGGAATGAGGATGGCACCGACGGCCGCCGAACAGCCAGCAGAACTTGTAATTGATACATTAATGAATAACGTTACCAAGACGGAGGCCGGAATCAATAAAGGTCCGGCTTTTCGTAGTGGTTTAATCAATAAATTAATTAAATGTTTATCACATTGCGTTAATTTCATGACCATGGCAAAACCCATGACCGCAATAATGGATTCGAATAATTTGGTTTCATGCATGGATTGAGAAAAGGCAGAAAATGGAGCAAAAAATTGCCCCCCAATGAAAGACATTATAACCCCAGAACAAAATAATATCATGCGGGTTTCATAGCGTTTTACCAATAAATAGTAGCGAGTAGGACACAGATTCCTAAGATCATCATCATAATGAGTATTCTCCTTACTATAGTTTAATACCGTAGAAAAAAAGCTGGTTCATTATTTCTTATTGTAGTAATTGATTAGGCAGCCATCGGCAATAATTTGTCGTTCTCCGGCTGATAAATTTTCTAGCTTTAAGGTTACTGGAATTCGCTGACTGTGTTTGACGATTTCGCCTTGTACGGTTGTTTTTTCGCTGTTGATCGCTTCGCGAATACCGGCGATATAAATTAAATCGTCATCTTCTAAAAGTAGGAGGTCTTTTTGATCCATCGTAAAGGGAATCATCCCCCAATTGATTAAATTGCTGCGATAACGTTTGGTGGCATATTCTACAGCGATATTGGCATCACCGCCTAAAACACGTTGACAAGAAGCAGCTTGTTCTCTGGCAGAACCATCACCTGGTTTGATAGCTACGATAACACTGCCAATGCCAGTTGAAAGCATCTGTTCACGGGTGTGATTCGGAAAAGCTTTGTTAAACAGCGGGATTATAGCACTAACCGTTGTTTTTTCTTCTAGTATTTGTTGACGCTGTATTTCTTCTTTTTGTACGGTTTTGGCGTGATTTACATATTCTGGTATTTTACGTGATAAGGTAAATTCCGCTAGTCTCAATGGATTGGAGCGGTAGGACGAGGTTTCGCCGGATGGAATCAGTTCATCGGTGGTGGTGACAGCATCATGGATAACAGCACAAACTTTAAGCAGCAGGTTATCAGGCAGAGACCGTATTTTTGGCCAAGCAATGATATTAGGTCCAGTGATAAGTTCTTCTTGTTCATCTGCCTTAGAAAACCCCTGATATACACGATTTTCATAGATTTGGCTCGTATACGTATACTCAGGAATCGTGATCGTTTCCTCGGAAGCAGCTGTGAGTAGACCACCATTTTTAGCGGTGGCAGCAATAGAACGTGCATCCATTAAAGCTACATAGGATATTTGATCGTCCGCTGGTTTTGAACCTTCACGATGTGGGAAATTACGCGTTGTATGGCGGATACTGAAAGCGTTGTTAGCAGGCACATCACCAGCACCAAAACATGGACCGCAGAAGGCCGATCGGATGGTAGTTCCAGCCAGTGTCAAATCAGAAATAGTACCATTTTTCATCAATTCAAAGAAAATTGGCTGACTGGCAGGATAGACGCTGAGATCAAAGCTGTTTAATGGAGTTGGACCCAGAATTTTGGCAGCGGATACTAAATTTTCATAGGAACCACCAGCACAACCAGCAATAATTCCCTGATCAACTTTTAACTTGCCATTTTGCAGTTTATCCAGTAAGTTGACTTTAATATGGGGATTTTCAATTTGCTGCTTAACTTGTATTTCGATTTGGCGTAAAATATCAGCGGCATTGGCATTGACTTCGGCAATTGTATAAACATTGCTTGGATGAAATGGCATAGCGATAACCGGTTCAATTTTAGCTAAATCTACTTCCACGACACCGTTGTAATACGTTATGTCATTTGGCTGCATTTGTTGGTAGTCTTCAGAACGTCCATGAATTTTATAATACGATTCAGTTTTTTCATCGGTACACCAGATTGAACTCAAGCAAGTGGTTTCCGTTGTCATCACATCGATGCCGTTACGGAAATCCATACTGAGATTGTGAATACCAGGACCGACAAATTCCATGACTTTGTTTTTGACATATCCTTTCTTAAATACAGCTTTAATGATAGTTAGGGCAATATCCTGTGGTCCGACATTTGCTGCGGGAGTTCCTTTCAAATAAATGGCGATGACTTCTGGGTACTTTATATCATAGGTATGGCTCAGGAGTTGCTTTACAATTTCTCCACCGCCTTCGCCAACCGCCATTGTTCCTAAAGCTCCATAACGGGTATGGCTGTCAGAACCAAGGATCATTTTGCCGCAACTGGCCATAGTTTCACGCATAAATTGATGGATAACAGCTTGATGCGGCGGTACAAAAATCCCACCAAATTTTTTCGCTGCGGAATAACCAAAAACATGATCATCTTCATTTATGGTTCCACCGACAGCACACAGGGTGTTATGGCAATTGGTTAGTACATAGGGTACAGGAAATTTTTTCAGACCGCTGGCAATGGCTGTTTGTAAAATACCGACAAATGTAATATCGTGAGAAGCTAAGGCATCAAATTTAATTTGCAAATTCTGGATGTTGTTGCTAGTATTGTGTTGTTTTAAAATTTGATAAGACATTGTTCCGGCAAGTGCTTTTTCTTTTTGGGGTGAAGCTTGGAGCGGGTTTAAACCATCGGTAGTTAATCGCTGATTTAAGTTATCTAGATCTAAGTTGTTATTTTCCTTAATTAACAGTTGACCACGCAATAGATAGGCGCCTGTATCGAATAATTTGATCATAGGGTATACCTCCAGATTATTGTATATTTTAAATTGTTAGATAGTTGATTTTATTCTGTCTTTAAGTATAAAGAGTAAATGGATGTTCAACCAATAGAGATAAGTTATTTCTAAGCATAAATATTTAGAATACTTTGCTACATATTTATGCCGGTAATATGGCAGTTGGTAGTTTTTACACTTTGCTTGAGCAGGATATTTCAGTTTGAGTACGAAATCAAACTGAAATAGATCTATATATAATGCATTAAATAAATTGCATCTAGCCTATTAGGCTACCTGGGGTATAGGGCATCGTTTGCTTCCTCCGTAACGCCACTCCTATCCCCATTCCTGACGATTGGCATATAAAATATTTAATTCAACTTATATATATTGAAGGGGAATGAAAGGACTGCCGAAGCAAAATGATTCGGCTGGGTGTTTTATGGAAAATAAAGATTGGGGTATTCTTTTAACTTTATATGATGAAAAAAATATAACAAAAGCGGCACAGATTTTATATATGTCACAACCAGCTCTTACTTCAAAAATCAAACATATCGAGCAAGAATTAGGTGTGCAGCTGATTTTTCGCGATGCGCGAGGTATCCGTTTTACCCCGGAAGGTAACTATATGGTTAAAAAAGCAACGGAAATGGTAGCTCAGTTTGAAATAATCAAAAATGAGCTCAGCGGATTTTCCAATGAGCTTTCGGGAACGATTGAAATTTGTGCATCGCATTATTTTACGATGTATCGCCTGCCAAAAATATTGAAATTATTCAAGCAAAAATATCCAGATGCCGATTTTAAAGTGATGACGGATTGGTCTAAAAATTTATTTAGTATTGTCAATAGTAAAAAAGCACATATCGGGTTTGTAAATATTGATTATGGCGGATGTGAGCAAATGCACATGTTGTATGAAGAGCCCGTGTGTGTTACCGCCATGGAACCATTTGAATTAAAAGAACTGGTTAAATTGCCGCGTATTGAATATAAGCGTGACTATATATTAAAAATGCAGATCGATAAATGGTGGCGTAATAATTTTTCAGCCCCACCACTCATTAGCATGTATGTCGATAAAATCACAACATGTCGGGAAATGGTATCATATGGTCTTGGTTATGGTATATTGCCAGAGTTTATTATCCGTGATATTCCAGATATTCATAAGGCTTATTTATTTGATAAGAACGGTGCTAAAATTACGCGCAAGACTTGGATGATTTACAACGAAGCAGATTTCAGTCTGCCAATACTGCCGATTTTTATTGAATTTGTAAAAAACATGCAATTTTAAAATAAACTATATAGAACGCATTAAAGAAATTGCATCCAGTCTATCAGTCTGCCAGGAATGGGGTATAGGGTATCGTTTGCTTCCTGCGTAACGCCACGGAGCCCTATACCCCATTCTTGACGATTGCCATATAAAATGTTTAATGCGTTTTATATATGTCGCAGCGAAGGGGCACTTTGTCTAGATTTTTTTATTTTTCGATAAATGAGATAAATGATATTATCTGAATTTTCTATTGTAAACAATAACAAATCTTTATTTTTTTTATTCTGATAATTTGGCTATAATAAAAATATAAGTTATTTCATAACTTGCAAGTAGAATCAATTAAATCTCAGCCGTGATCTTTTATGATTGATCTGATTATGGTCTGATGCATATTTTAGGGCAAAGAATTTGGCAATCGGCAATGATTGTACTTACGGAAAAGAAGGTGAATAGAGATGGAGTTAATCTCGAAAGGCAGAGCTGGAACGTTAGAATCTGGTGATATTTGTGTTGTTGTTGAAAAATGCAGTGATAAAGGCATTTTGATTGACTTAGACAGTTCCGTTGCTAGTCTATTTGGCAGAGAAATCAAAGCAGTAATTACGAAAACCATCCAAGATCTTGGTTTTACAAGTGGTGTTAAGGTTACAGCTACGGATAAAGGTGCATTAAATTGCACAATTGCAGCTAGAATAACAGCAGCTGTATATCGGGCGGCGGAAAGTACTGAATTTAGCTGGAAATAACCAGCAGACAAAGGAAGGAATGATCACAAGATGGCTATTAAACAGAGATTGCGCAGAACGATGATGTTTATTCCCGGGAATAATCCGGGTATGATGCGTGATGCACATATATATGGTTCAGATTCATTGATGTTTGACTTGGAAGATGCAGTATCTATGGCGGAAAAAGATGCGGCTCGGCTGTTGGTGTTTAATGCACTAAAGACAATTGATTATGGCGACATGGAAATTGTCGTTCGGATAAATCCGCTCAATACGCCTTATGGTAAAGCTGATATTGAAGCAATGGTGGTTGCTGGTGCGCATGTACTGCGTATGCCAAAAACGGAAACAGCAGAAGATATTACCGAATGTGAAGCTTATATCGCTGAAATGGAAGTAAAACATGGTATTCCAGTCGGCAGAACACTGATGATGGCAGCGATTGAAGGTGCTCTCGGAGTTATTAATGCTTATAAAATTGCTACCGCTTCCGATCGTTTAATTGGTATTGCTTTAGGTGCAGAAGATTATTGTGCGAACTTAAAGGCAAATAGAACGAAATCGGGTATTGAACTGCAATTGGCTCGTGAAACAATTTTGGTTGCTGCTCGTGCTGCCGGAATTGATGCGCTCGATACCGTGTTCTCCGATGTAAATGATGAAGAACAGTTGATTTATGAAGCACAATTGGTAAAAGACATGGGATTTGACGGAAAATCTGTTATAAATCCTCGTCAGATCGGACCGGTACATAAGGTTTTTGCTCCTACGGAAAAAGCAATTGAAAAAGCAAAACGTATTATTGCCGCGATCAAAGAAGCCGAAGCAAAAGGCTCAGGTGTTATCAGCTTAAATGGTAAAATGGTCGACAGACCAGTTGTAATTCGTGCCGAACGCACAATTGAACTGGCGATTGCATCTGGTGTTTTATTACCAGAGGAGGTAGAGTAATGAAAAACGGAATCAATCATGAAGTTTCAGCAGACTTACTCAAGCATTTGGGATTAGAATTTTATAGCGAACCAGAACAGGGCAAAGATTGCTCTACATTAAATGAACGCCTTTTGAAAAATGGTAAGTTTCTTACTTCTTTAGAAGAAGCAATCAAAAAATCAGGCTTGAAAGATGGTATGACAATTTCATTTCATCATCATTTTCGCGATGGTGACTATATTTTAAACATGGTTTTGGATACATTGGCTAAAATGGGTTTCAAAAATTTAACGGTTGCATCATCAAGCCTTTCGAGTGCTCATGCACCATTGATTGAGCATATCAAAAGTGGTGTTGTAAGCAAAATTGAAAGTTCTGGGATGCGCGGCGATTTAGCCGATGCAATTTCGCATGGGTTAATGAAAGAACCAGTTATTTTCCGTAGTCACGGTGGCCGTGCCGCAGCGATTGCGAATGGTAGTTTGCATATTGATGTTGCTTTTCTCGGGGCTCCATCGGCGGATGTTGTAGGCAATTCCAGTGGTGTTTATACAAATGAAGAAGGTAAATCAATCTGTGGTTCTTTGGGTTATGCTAAAGTTGATGCACGTTATGCGGATAAAACAATAATTCTTACGGATAATGTGGTTTCGTTTCCAAACTCTCCAGCATCAATTCCAGCAACGGATGTTGATTATGTTGTGAAAGTGGATGCAGTGGGGGATTCCAGCAAAATTTCTTCAGGAGCTACTCGTTTTACCAAAAATCCACGTGATCTACTAATTGCGGAAAATGCTGCAAAAGTTATTCAAGAATCTGGCTATTTTAAAGATGGCTTTTCCATACAAACCGGTTCCGGCGGAGCAGCACTTGCGGTTACACGTTTTATTACCGATGAGATGATCAAGCGTAATATCAAGGCTCGTTTTGCACTTGGCGGGATTACTGGTCAAATTGTGAAATTATATGAAGAAGGTTTGATTGGGAAAATTCTTGATGTACAGGGCTTTGATACAATCGCTGCTGAATCCTTGCGCGATAATAAAGATCATATTGAAATTGATGGCAATCAGTATGCAAATCCATTTAATGAAGGCTCGGCAATCCATCAGCTTGATATTGTTATTTTATCGGCATTAGAAGTTGATGTGAACTTTAATGTTAATGTGTTGACTGGTTCAGATGGGGTTATTCGCGGTGCGATCGGTGGACATCCAGACACAGCTAGTAAAGCCGCATTAACCGTATTGGTGTCGCCTGTTATTCGTGGCCGTATTCCTTGTATCTTAGACAAGGTAAATACGCTTGTTACACCTGGTTCTGTTTGTGATGTACTGGTTACGGATCAGGGAGTTGCTGTAAATCCTAGTCGTCCGGAAATCAAAGCGAGATTGATAAAAGCTGGCTTGAAAATAACAACAATTGAAGAACTTAAAGAAAGTGCTGAAAAAGTTGTTGGTAAACCGGATGCTTTGCAGTTTAAAGACAAAGTCGTTGGCGTTGTTACGCATCCTGATGGTCGCGTATTAGATGTGATTCATGAAGTGAAGTAGTCGTTATGGATACATTGTTTTCGGGAATCGAGATAACTTTACAGGAAGTTTTAAAAAATAAAGAAGCCCGCGCTGCGCTGCAGCGTGAGCTTCTTGCTCAATATAAGGCTCCAATTATTTCTTTTACGATTAATATGCCAGGCCAAGTGAAACTTAGCCCAGCAAGTCGGCTTTTATATAAAACGGGGCTAGAACGCCTAGAAAAAGCCTTAGAAGCTGCAAGCTTTTCCATTCATGCTATCCGGACCGTAGAAAATAATACTGGCCTGGAAGCCTTCTTTTCTGTTGCGGCAGAGCCTCGGCTTTTGAAAAAAATTGCCTGCCAGATTGAAGATGAAGATGAAGTGGGGCGTTTATTTGATATGGATGTATTGGCTCTGGATGGTGTGCCAATCAGTCGTACTATTCTAAACTTGCCCCAGCGCAAATGTTTTATTTGTGAGCAGGTCGCTGTATTTTGTGCACGGTCACGTCGCCATACTTCAGAAGAGTTGTTGGCTAAAATTAAACAAATTATTATGGCTGTGCAAGGATAAATTATGCGCAAAGGAGCACGGAATATGGAATCTTTTTCGGAAGACACATTTGAATTACAGGAGCTGCCCCAATCTTTACGGAGCAGTCGTAAGCTGGTAAAAGATTTTTTGGCAAAATTTGATTTAACATATGATAAACTGGATGCTTATGTTGGTTTGTTTACCGGTGACAAAATGGTGGCGGGTGGTGGTTATCAGGGATCTGTAATCAAATGTATTGCTGTAGATCCTATTTACCAGCAATGTGGTTTAGCCAATAAGGTGATTTCCTATTTATGCAGCGAACTTTGGGCGAAGGGCTTAGCTAATCTTTTTGTATTTACCAAACCCAATAATATGAGTCAGTTTACCGGACTTGGCTTTCATCTGATTGGCAGTGCTGATGCGGCGATTTTACTGGAAAGCAGTAAAAATGGTGTGGCAGATTTTGCGGCAGCACTTTTGCCGTATCGCCAAAGTGGTATACAGGGAGCAATCGTGATGAATGCGAATCCATTTACATTAGGGCATCGTTATTTAGTGGAGCGTGCTGTTTCGAATTGCGACCATTTGCATATTTTTGTTGTGGCCGAGGAAAAATCGATTTTTCCCTTTGCTGTACGCAAAAAGCTAGTTGAGGAAGGTACAAAAGACCTTGCTAATGTGACCGTGCATAGTGGTGATCAATACATTATCTCAAGTGCAACTTTTCCCGCCTATTTTATCAAAGAGTTATCAGATGTTGCTAAAACTTATGCGCAGATTGATCTCAATGTTTTTGCTCGGCATATTGCACCAGCTTTATCGATTACAAAACGTTTTGTTGGCAGTGAACCAACCGATGCTTTGACTTGTGCTTATAATGAAATCATGCAGAGTGAGTTGCCAAAATTTGCGATTGAACCAGTGATATTTGATCGTAAAATAAAAGAAAAGCAGCCCATATCGGCATCAAGTGTTAGGGGATTTCTGGCCGCTGGTGATATTGCCAGAGCCAGTCAGTTTGTACCGGCAACTACAGCAACTTATTTTTCAACACCAGAGGGGCGAATGGTGATTGAAAAATTAAAAGGTATAGACGGCTGAGAGGAGCAAATAAATGATTATACTACCACAAGAGATTGGCCGTCTGGCAACACAGGCCATTTTATATGAAGCTGCCGTGTCGCCCAAACCTGGGCTTGTTGATCGACGTAATGCTGGGGCGCATAAAGATATGGATGTTTTTACATTTTTAGCTAGTGCTGCGGCATTGTCGCCCTATTTTGTCCAGTTTGCTCATCTTGGTATGGAGCATGTAAATCAAGATCCGAAAACTTTATTGCGGGCAATTCGAAAAGTTGGTATCGAAGCGGAAATGGCAATGCTCAGGGCAACGGCTGGTGTTAATACGCATAAAGGGGCTATTTTTTCACTGGGTTTGATCTGTGCGGCAGCAGGCAGTCTTGCCTCTGCGGACATAGACCTTGAACCGCAGACTATTGCCGATTATGTAAGCGACATGACGATGGGAATTTGTGAACGTGAATATCAAGGTGTGGATGTCAAACAAAATCCAACTAAGGGCGAACAAATTTATCTGAAATACGGTTTAACAGGTGTACGCGGCGAAGCACAAGCTGGATTTCCCAATGTTATGAAATATTCGTATCCGGTGCTTAAACGGTGTTTATTACAGAAACAATCCGGTAATATAAGTATGCTGCAAGCTTATTTGCATTTGGCGGGAAATGTAGATGATACCAATGTTTTGGGACGCCATGATATGGAAATGTCAAACTATGTTAAAGCAGAAACGAAGCGAGTTTTAGTGCTGGGTGGTGCTTTAGAACAGAAAAATATGGTATTGCTTGAAGAAATGGATACTGATTTTATCAACAAAAATATTAGCCCCGGTGGTTGTGCTGACTTATTGGCGGTGACCCTATTTTTGTTTTTTTTGGCGCATCCTTTGTGGAAATATAAAGTATAAAAAACATTCTATGTGGTAACGGGTTATCACATAGAATGTTTTTTTATTGCCTATAGACTTATCGATTTTTTTTACTTTGTTTTGCTAATAGATAATACAGTACGGAAGCAAGAAGAAGGATGCAGGCACTTGCTAGGTACATGGATCGATAGCCAAGCTGCGCAGCGGCCAGGCTGAGGATAAAAGATCCCAGACCTACACTAATATCCAATGCCAAAAAATATGTAGCGGTAGCAACGCCTGAGCGTGCTACGGGTGAGTGCTGTATCGCTAATGTTTGAAATGCGGGACTCAGTGCCCCAAAGCCAATTCCGAGAACTGCACCGGCTAGCAATAAGCCGCTTAACGTAGAGATTTGGCTCAAAATCACGAGTCCAATCAGAAAGATGAGGAAACCTGGGTATACTACGAAGTTTGGACCGGATTGATCAAACAGTTTGCCGACAATGGGACGAGTTATTACGATGACGATCGCAAAGATCGCAAAAAACATACTTGTGTAATTGGTTAAATCAAGCATTTTCGCATAAAGTGGCATGAAAACTAAAACGCCAGCATAAGCGAAAAAAACTAAACCACCCAGTAAGGCCATAGGCAAAGCATTTGGTTCAATAAAATTTGTCCATTTAAAAGTTTGATCTTTTTTAGTTACTGGCAGAATAATGTCATTTGGTAATTTTTTTCGATTGCTGCACCAAAATGATGCGATCGCTAAGAGCGTACAGCAGGCAAATAAGCTGTTGAACTGGTAATAAGAAATAATCAGCAAACTAAAAAAAGGTCCAACAACCATGGCTAAGTTAGAAAATACAGCGAAATAACCAATGCCTTCTCCTTTACGCTGTGGCGGAAGAACTAAGGCGGCTACGGTTGCAGCGGTTGTGGTTCCGATAGCGAAAACAGCTCCATGTATAAGGCGGATAGCTAATAAAAAAGTTAGGTTATCAATACATAAATACAGGATGCTGGTGATTAAAAATACAATAGCTGAAAGTAAAAGGATTTTCTTTTTATTGTAGTCATCAATCCATTTACCAGCCAGTGGGCGGCATAAAACAGCCCCTATCTGGAAAAAAGTCATGGCTAGACCGGCGGACCAGTCATTGCCGTTCAGATTTTCGATAACAAAAATTGGAAGTGCCGTAATTAAAGCATAGTGGGTCATATACTGGAAAAAGCTGCTAAAACTCATTCCTAAAAATTCTGGTGTCCATAAAGTTGGTTTCATTAGGTGTGTTCCTTCTATTCTATGTAGATTTTTTTAAGCGTGAACTGGCCAGAAATTCTCGATTGCAGTATGTAATGAATTAAATTTTAGATCTTAGCTTCTGGCTAAAGTACAGGTTTTTCTTTTCTGATTATAACATAATATAGAAGAACACATAAACAAGTTTGCCTCCTGCAATTCGTTTTGAGGGTTGATTATGATCAATTAAATGCGGATAACGTACACGAAAAAATTTTGAAATAAAGAAAAGCCGTTATCCCCTAATATCTGGAGAAACGGCTTTTTTCGATGAAAAGACATGAAAACAAATTATCAAAATGTACCATGTATCATGTTGAACCCGACGACTTTCATTGTTTTTAGATATTCACTATTGGTATGCTTTTTTCTCGCCGTGATGAGTTGTAACAATCTTGTATAGTGCTTTATTGCCCGTAATGAATAAAACATCATTTTCAGCTCCGATGCCAAACTCACAATTGGTCACAGTTTCAGGAGTTTGAATATACCCCTTTTCCTCACCTTTAGGAGAAAGTACTAAAATTCCTGGATGAGATGGGTCATAGTTTGCGACAAAAATATTTCCGTCGGAATCTATTCTCATGCCGTCCGGTCGAAAGCCCGGAGACTGATAAATTATTTCTCGGAATTTTGCAGTTCCATCCTCGAGCAAATCATAGGCAAGAATGCCATCGAATCCGCGACGGGTTGCTAAGCCGGCAGTTGACGATCTGTAGTCAAACAAGCCGTTATCGTTAGAATCTATATACAATGTCTTTTGGTCTGGTGAGAGTGCAATCCCATTAGGTTTTCCGGCATTTCCTATAATAAGACGGATTTTTCCATCTCTATCAATCCGATACACTCCTTGGACAGCTTGATTCATAGCTTCTTTACCAAAATACCTTGGATCGGTAAAATAAATTCTACCAGTGTTATCTGCCACAACATCATTTGGCGAATTTAAAGGTCGACCATCAAATTCGGCTGCAAGAATAATCGCTTTACCTGTTCCCAAATCAGTTGCAGTTATACGTCGACCGCCGTAGTCTGCCGCTTCTGCTGCAATTAAGCGTCCCGCAGAATCAAAAGCCAGACCGTCTGCTTGACCGCTGGGAGACCGAAAAACTGTAATCTTTTTAGTTTTTGGATCGTACTTCATGATGTGCCCTCCTAATAGTGCACCTTTAGCTAATGAAGAGGGTGTAAGATCACAAAAATATACTTGACCGTCCGGAGCCACGGCAGGTCCTTCTAAATGAGTTCCTTGGTTATAAATTACTTCAAGCTTTTCTCCGGGGGGAATCAAATTATTATTTATCTCCGCGGACGCAGATAACGTGAAAATATTTAGTAGCAATAGGCTCGATATAAGTAATACGGCTGAGCGTAAATATTTAGTCATTTTCATTTTTCCTCCTTCTATCATCGTTATATAAACAAAATATTATCATTGTATACTTTTTGTTGCAAGTACGCATATTTTTAATATATACTATTAAAAATAGTACTATTAGCTATTGGAGGGTCATTTATGACAAAATCACTCTATCGGGAAGGGAGTTGTTCGGTATTGGCTGTGCAAAAAATCATTGCTGGTAAATGGAAGCTTCCTATATTATGGCAGTTGAGTCAAGGAACCAAACGATTTAATCAACTGCAAAAGCTATTGTCTGAAATTTCCCAGGGTATACTCACGCAGCAATTGCGGGAACTGGAACAGGATGGGCTGGTCCATCGAGAAATTTACAGAGAAGTTCCGCCTAAAGTTGAATATTCATTAACAACGCTTGGTGAAAGTTTCATGCCAGTGCTAGCGACTATACGCAATTGGGGTGATCAATACCTAAATACTCGATCAGAATCCCACACTATATAATATCTGCCATACCTGCCTGATTTGATTGTGAGTAAGATTTATCATAAAATGCCGGCTATTATTTTTCTTTTAATTCTATATAATGAACATAGAAACATAATTTGAAATTTACATGAGGAGGTAGTTTTGATGAAGGTAGTAGCTATTAATGGTAGTCCAAGGAAAAAATGGAATACAGCTGATTTATTGAATAAAGTACTGGAAGGTGCTGCATCAGAAGGAGCAGACACAAAATTGATCCATCTGTATGATCTAAAATATAGAGGCTGTATCAGCTGTTTTGCTTGTAAGAAAAAAGATGGAAAAAGTTATGGACAATGCGCAATGGATGATGATCTTACCGCTGTTTTAGCGAAAATAAAAAAAGCAGACGTTGTTGTTTTGGGATCACCCATTTATCTGGCGAATATTACTGGTCAAATGAAGTCACTTCTGGAACGCATGATTTTTCAATCCATGTTATATGATAAAGACCATTCTTCATTAGTTGAAAAAAAGAAACCGGTGGCTTTTATTTACACGATGAATGTAAATGACGAAAGAGCGCAGGATTATGATTATATTTATAAAATGAATGAACGATATTTAAAGCATGTATTTGGTTATGCGGAAAGTTTCCTGTCGACTGATACATATCAGTTCTCCGATTATAAGAAATATGATACGTCTTTATTTGACAGCGAAGCAAAGGCAAAACGACATAAAGAAGTTTTTCCGGAAGATTGTGAAAGAGCATTTGCGCTTGGGGCAAAACTGGCGAGAACAAAGCTGGAAGATTTGTAATATACCTATAGTTTGGAGCATAAAAAAGCAGCCTGAATTTCTCAATGGGGAGAAGTTCGGGCTGTTTTCTTTATAGTATTGGTCAAAAAATAAGAGGTTTGGTCGCTGTTTGTTCAGCATCAAGCCATTTTGTTTTAACTATATCAATATTATGCAAAGCTTGTTCCATCGTTACATGGGCATATTCAAAGACCATGATAGCTGTGGGGACAGAGGCTTTAATATTGGTGAAAATGCTTTGCCAGTCAACAGTTCCCTGCCCGATTGGCAGATGTTCATCGATAATACCATGATTATCATGTAAATGAAAAGCTTTTAAGCGGCTGTCAAGTGATTGGATCAGTTCCGGTAAAGACCAATCATTGACAGTGGCATGACCAATGTCCAGCAAAACATTGGCATTTAGATCGATAATTAAGTCGAAAAAATCTTGCTGATCATAAAGCAAAGTTTTTTTATTATAGAGACCAACATTTTCAATCAATATTGGTACATTATATAGAGCGGCGAGATCTAAAATTTTGAGCAGACGTTCTTTAACAAGGTTTTGGAGCGTATATTTTTCACCCGCTAAAGACTCATTGGTGTGAACAACAACGTAGTCTGCTTGCCACTTTTGGGCGAAAATGAAAAGATTTTTATAGATGGCTAAATAGTTTTGTTTTTCTATATCTGCTAAATTGATACTGATACATGGTGCATGAATGCTGAAACCTTCACTAGAACCAGATGGATACAAGTCAGTCAAAACTTCGTTCCAATAATCATCCGAACCGAATTCATAAAATATTTCAAGCCCCATTGATATAGGCAGCTTTTTTAGGTTCGGGTATTCAAACCCCGCAAAAGACAAATTACTGAGTGCCAGTTTCATTGTAAATTCCTCCTTTGATATTTATTCTGGATAACCAATATTGTCGCCGCTACTCGCATCAAATAAGCTTATATGTTTCCAGGAAAAAGAAAGCTGGATGGGGCCTTGTGCTACGATTTGCTCAGCTGGTACGATACATAAAATATCCTGACCATTATGGGGAAGTGAGATGTGAATGCAATGCTGGCTGCCTAGATTTTCGATGAAGTCGGCAGTTCCGGCAAGCATACATGAATCGGTAACTACAATATGTTCAGGCCTGATCCCTAGCATTAAATTTGTTTTTTTTGCTGCCAGCGGCAGCCATTTAGCAGGCAGTTCAAGCCGGGTGCCATCAATCCATAAAGCACCATCATTACATTCAACTGGGAGCAGATTCATCGCTGGAATGCCAATAAACGAAGCGACGAAAGTATTGGCGGGTCTGTTATAAATCATGTCAGGCGTATTCAATTGCTGTAAGAGCCCCTGTTTCATAATTGCAACCCGTTGTCCCACGGTCATGGCTTCTACCTGGTCGTGTGTCACATACATCATGGTAGGCCGATAGAGTTCATGGATTTTGACAAGTTCGGTTCGGGCTTGCTGTCTGAGTTTTGCATCCAGATTTGATAGGGGCTCATCCAATAGAAAGAACGGTGCTTGTTTTACCAAAGCTCGTCCTAAGGCGACACGCTGCTTTTGTCCACCAGATAGTTCTTTTGGTTTTCGATTTTCAAAGCCGGATAGGTTTAAGATCGAGAGGACTTTTTTTGTTCGGCTTTGAATTTCGGCTTTGGAAACTTTTTGCAGCCTCAAGCCAAACGTAATATTTTCCCATACGCTCATATGCGGATAGAGGGCATAGTTTTGAAATACCATAGCAACATTACGCTCACCAGGTTCAACATTCGTAACGATTTTTCCACCCATTTTTAAAATGCCAGAACTAATGCTTTCTAATCCGGCAACCATGCGGAGGGTTGTGGTCTTGCCACAGCCAGAAGGCCCTAGCAGGATTAAACGTTCGCCTTGTTTTACTTCTAAGTTTAAATTTTTAATGGCATTGGTATCGTTATAAGATTTGCAGATGTTTTCAAAGATAATTCCATTCATTCGTTGATCTATCCTTTCACGCCAGATTGTATAAATGAGTTCATGATAAAACGTTGGAAAAGCAGGTACAAAAATAATGGCGGCAAGGAGGTCAGGGTGGCTACTGTCATCGCGATGCCCCATTCACTGCCGCCTTCGGCGCTGATAAACATTTGTAGGGCAATAGGCAGTGTATAGTTTGCCTTGTCATTGAGTATCAATAATGGCCAAAAGTACTGATTCCAGGAATCAATAAAAAAGATAATCCCCATGGCGAAGATGGCCGGTTTGATAAGGGGCAGCATAATACGATGCAAAATAAGCCAGGCACTGGCATTTTCGAGTTTTGCGGCTTCAATGAGTGGTTTTGGAATGCCACGCATTGTTTGTCGCATCAGAAAAATGCCCATACCATCCATTAATTGAGGTAATATGACCCCTAGGGGATTATTTAATAAGCCGAGTTTAGCGATCAGCAAATAGTTTGGCATAATTACCACTGTAATGGGAATAAAAAAGGTAAACAGCAGGGCGTTGAATATTTTTTCTTTATGGCGAAAATCATAATATACAAAGGCAAAAGCAGCTAACAGGCTTGTGCAGATTTTTGCTAGGGTAATGACACTGGCGATTATAAATGTGTTGCTGATATAGTTTAGGAGGGGCAATGTTTCTAATACATGCAGGTAGTTATCTAAAACAAAGGGGGCGGGAAAAGGATTTAAGGTAGCTGTGAATATTTGATCCATAGTTTTAAAAGAAGTCGACACCATAAATAGCAGGGGCCAAACTTCTATAAGAATGACAACAATCAATAAAAAATGCCACAGCACACTGCTTTTTTTGTTAATTTTCATAATGCACCTTCTTGTTTAAAGACTTGCTTTTTATTACTAAAAAACCAGCGTAGACAATCATTGTAAGTATGGCTAAGGCAGCGGCTTTTCCGGTTTGGAAAAAGACAAAACCATATTGATATACAATATATACTAAGTTCGTGCTGCTTTGATTGGGACCGCCTTGTGTAAGCATGTTAAGTGGGACCAATACATATTGTAAGCCAAAGACGATGGTAATGATGAGAACGTAGATAGCTGTTGGTGATGTCATTGGTACAACGATATAACGAAAAATATGCCAGTTGGAGGCATTTTCGAGTTTTGCGGCTTCAATTAAATCTTTGGGGACATCAACCATGGCGGCTAGGAGAACAAGGAGATTGTAACCGAATATTTTCCAACCAATGATGAAACTGATTGCAGCAATGACAAATCCTGGCTCTTTAAACCAACTGGGGGAAGTTAAACCTATACTGGATAACAGTAAACTGATCGGCCCAGCGAGTGGATTAAAGATCCAAAGAAAAATGATACTGGCTACTGCCAGCGATAATGTACTGGGGATAAATAAGATAGAACGGTAGAAAAACTTGAAATGGTGAATACAATGAGCCATAACAAAAGATAACAGATAGGGCAGCAGAAAATTGATGATGACGAGTAATATGATATAAAAAAGCGTGTTTGCAAGAATTTTAAACAGTTCATCACCAGACATCAATTGCCGATAATTATCAAAACCAACAAATTTCATTGTGGGACTGACCATATTCCAGGAGTGGAAACTCAGCCAAAGGTCTTGTAGTAAAGGCCAGTACGAAAATAACAAAGACAAGAAAATTGCGGGAGTTAAGAAAAGCCCGGGCTGCCAATAATGACGGTTCATAAAATCAATCCTTTCAGGTGCGAAATAAACAAAGAATGCCGAATAAGCCGTGGGCTCATTCGGCATTCTTTTATTTGGCAGGGTTATTGAAGTAAAGTATTTACTTTATCGGCTGCTTGTTTTAAGGCAGCGGCAGCAGTCTGCTGACCGCTTAAAATTACATCACGGACATCAATCAATGCTTGTTCAGCCTGAAGTCCATTTGCACCAGGAAAACTTGCCCATTTTACAACATCCGGCATTTGTGACATAGCGGATTGCATGTTTTTATTTTCGGCAACAAAATCTTTTAATCCGTTAGGATCTTCCGTCACACCTTTGCGTGGGGGAAGGTAACCGGTACCTTTTGTCCAAAGAGCGAGTGCTGAAGGCGATTCAAGAAATTTAACAAAACGCCAAGCAGCTTTTTGTTTTTCTGGATCTTTAGAGAAAATCATCAGCATATTTCCGCCCGCAGGGACCTTTCTAGGTTTATTTTCAAAAGTTGGAAATAGTGTACTAATAACCGTGAATTTTGCACTTTTTTCAAAGTTTTCTCGTTTCCCAATTGTTGTACAAACCATGCCGACTTTGCCACTTAGGAAAGCCTGAAAAGCTTCGTCATTGCTGGCATGAAGCCCTGTACCGGCTTTCACCATATCAGCAATAACTTGATATGCTTGAGCAGCTTCCGGTGAGTCAAAAGCTGCAACGGTTTTATTATCTTTTTTAGCGAGCATTTTGCCGCCATTGGATTCGATTAAAGCTTGTTGGGCCCAGTTATCGGCATATTCCTGCATGAAAAATCCAACGTTGCTGGTTTTTTCTTTGATGATTTGTGCGTATTGTGTTACTTCCTGCCAAGTACGTGGCGGTTTATTGGGATCGAGTCCCGCTTGTTTAAATATCTCAGGATTATAATATAATACTGGGACACTCACGGAATACGGCACACCGATTTGTTTACCATCATCGGTTGTTGCCAAAGAAATAATGTTGGGCAAAAAATTATCTTGTATAAAGTTTTTATCTTCAGGCATTTGTATATTAATAAGTTCTTGAATATCATCATATTTTAAGTTTTCGCCGGCATAATTTAAGTAACTGTAGCCCATTTGCACAACATCAGGATTTTTACCTGAGGCCATGGCGGCTTGAAGATTTTGTGTTAATCCCTTATACATATCAGGATTAAATTTCTCGACGACTTCAATATCAGGGTTTTCTTTATTAAATGTTTCAATAAGTTGCTTAACCGTAGCTCCGCCAAAACTTTCGGCATTTACATGCCAATACTCAATGGTTACTTTTTCACTGGTTTTTGTTGTGTTACCACAACCAGTAAGCGTAATGAGAAAAAGGCTAAGACATAAAAATGGAATTATTTTTGTGAATCGTTTCAAAACAGATACCTCCTACACTTGAATACACAATGTATTATGTATTCAAGTGTAACTTGTTTTTAGCATCAGGGTGTTAAGGCGATGTTAATAATAAGTTAAAAATTTTTGGCTAATACGGGAGTGATGGCGAAGTTACATAAAGCATCAATGCTGCGACAAGATTTTTGTTGAAATAAACCATTCAAATAAGGTGGCGGAACTGGAGTGGGCGATAGGCAGCAGTGCTTGTGCGGCAAAGTGGTATTGGTTAATTGTGGCATTTTCATCAACCAATGGCATGAAATCCGTGGCTAGTATTGCATTATTGAGCAATAACTCAAGTGGCTTTTTTATCGGGATTAGTTCGATCTGCAGCGAGCTAAACTCGTTGTTATGTGTTTGCACCCAATTTTCAAACTTTTTATGTCCATTAAATAAATGACCACAAACGTGATGCGGCACAGCCATATCTTGTAATAAATGTGCAGATGCACCCAGGTAAAAAAAACCATTTACCAAATCTTTGTTTTTCACGAAACGGCAGGCTTTGGTTAAATAAACAGAAAAATCATATACTGCCGGTGAAAATCGCCATAAACCTTTACGGGTTATCGGATTAAAAAAATGATTGATGTTTTTGAATTCTAAATCAGCCCAGGTAACACCGAGTTGCAAAGAGTTAATATTTTTTTCCAAGATGCAAGCAACTTCATGGTACCCATTTTCTCGGATGATCTGCAAAGCTTCTATATTACAGACTTTATGTGTGAGGCATAATGACGCAGAATCAGAGGCATCTATGATGTAGTGAAGTGGTGTTGAAAGTGTACTGAGAATAGATAATCCTTGACTTAAATAACGGGCTGAGGTCATCGTCATAATGCCACCAGCTCTACTGGTGAAATCAAGTGATCTAGAATTTTACTTGAGGCTAAAGAACTTTGTTGAACCAACATGTTTTGTGATAGTGAGATTAGCTGTTGCGGATTTTTCAAGAAAGTTGATATGTAGTCTCTAAGGTCGTCTTCGCATTTAGCCCAACAGCCTAAATGCTCTTGCTCTAAAAAACGGGCATTGTCTTCTTCAATACCGGGGATTGGAGAAAATACAAGGATGGGCGTGGCTGTAGCTAAGGCTTCGGTAATGGTGAGTCCCCCTGGTTTTGTAATGATTAAATCGGATTTTTTCATTAACGAGGCAACTTGATTTGTAAAGCCAATGACAGTGTAGTTTTGATGATAAATGGCAATTTTTTCTAATTGCTTTTGCCGCGGCAGGTCATTGCCGGTAACAAAAGTAATATGGATTGTCCTAGGCAAAGTCTGCAATACATTGAGGATCATTAACATCGTTTCGTCGGTCTGCCAGTTAGTCATGATAAGAATGTTATTGAGACTGGCGGAATGGGCAACCGGCGTGAAATTAGAGCCAACGGGGATACCGCTCGGAATGATGCTTCCGCTTGGATGAAGAGCACTTTTTAATTGATCGACCAATGCAGGATGGGCAACAAAATACTGGTCGACATATGCAACATCCCAAATGGGGTGGACAATATAGTCCGTTACAATGCCAACCAGTTTAAACGATGAATGGTATTTTTTTTTGTAAGCGGCTGCTGCAGCCAGCGGGAAAAAATGTGTACAAAGAATCGTGTCTGGTTGGTATTTTTGCACCAAACGACCCATGGCCCGTTGGTTTGTTTTGGCAAGCATGTATTTGACATTGTCGAATGTTTCAATTTCACTGATTTTGCAAATTTGCCGAAAAAATGACGGCTTGTATTCAATGAGTGTTTTGTAAGCTTTGCTTAACAGATTAGGCAGACCATAACGCTGTAGCTGCAGAAAATCGATTGTTGTTACGGTGTAACCAGATGCCTGCAAGTTTTGCTGCATATTAAAGGCAGCCTGATTATGACCGTTGCCAACAGAAACAGTTAAAATCAACACATTATGCATTGTAAACACCTCCGTAATACTTCCTGCTTCCATTATATTTGAAAGCTGGTCAGGATTTATTATGTTCATATTATGATTGTGTTAAATTATAATATAAACTTTCGTTACTTCAACTAAAATGAAAATAATTTATGCTATTTTTCAAAGTAGGACTTTTCAATTTCATTCTTAAGTAGTAATATTATTAAGGCGATGTCGTCGGGCTGGTTTTGATTATCCCCATTGTATTGCAAATTTATGAATATTTTCTGAAGGTGAAAGTGCTAAGATGGATCGTAAAACTTTTTTATTAAAAACTTTTTATATTTGCAGTGCAATGTGGCTGGCGCCGAATTTGGTTCAAGCTGGTCAGGTATTTGCAAATACTGCTTCCTTAAATAAGGAACCTGTAAAAATCAAAGAAACAAATTTAACATTTGGCCCGCTAACGAAAAGAGTATCAACAAACTTGATCGTAGTTCATCATATTGGGAATACGGATGAAGATGTATCGGCTGCTGAAGTACATAAATGGCATTTGGCAAATGGCTGGGCGGGAATTGGGTATCATTTTCTGATACGTAAAGATGGAACGATTGAACGTGGTCGTCCAATGGATACCGTCGGGGCACATACTTATGGGTATAATAAAAATTCAATTGGTATTAATATTGTGGGGGATTTTGAAGTTGCGACCCCTAAACCAGAGCAAATGGAATCGGCTTCGCGTTTGATTGCTTCGCTATGTACGAAATACCAATTTGGTCCTAACAAATATACAGTCCAAGGTCATCGCGACTTATGTGCTACGCTTTGTCCGGGTGCAAATTTGTATAGTTCAATGAATGATCTTCGAAAAAGCAGTTTTATGTATTTGTAATGAAAAAAAGAGCCAAACATTCGGTGTTTAATACTTGAATGCTTGGCTTTTTTAATTTTATTCTTGAATCATTTTTAGTAATTGTATTCGGTTTTTAATGCCGAGTTTTTTATAGATGCTCATAATGTGTTTTTTGAGTGTATTGGGAGTGATAATTAATGCACTGCACATTTCTTCGGTGGAAAATCCTTTTGCCATAAGTGAAAGAACGCGCTCTTCACGAGCTGTTAATTGAAATTTGATACTGCAGTCGAATGTTGATAATTTCGTGCTGGTTTGTTCTTTGGCGAGGTATGCCGTATGCAGCCTCAAGGCGAGATGATCTTTTAGCTGGTTTAAAATAAAAGAATCCCGGTACGAAAAATTGATTGATGTTTCACTGCGATAGAGTGACAGAACTCCTAAAAAAGTATTATCAAAGGCTAAATTGATATGGATAATATGTCGAATGGAATTTGGTTGACATATTTGTTCATAGTAGGTAGATTTTAACCATACTTTTTCGTCACAAATGTCAGAATCTAAATATACAATATTATTGGCACTGATTTTAATGCCACGAGAATAGTCATACTGGTAGTAATGTTCTAAATATTGTTTTACGTATTCGTCAGGGAAATTTAAGGTGATTGGTGAGCACAGCGAAAGATCTTGTTCACCAGAGGCGAGATACGAGGTTGCACGATCAAACGGAATGACCCATTGCAGTTGTTTGAGTAAAATGGAGCGCATTTTATCAATGTTGTGAATACTATGGATTTTATAGATTATATCTGTGAGTACCATCCAAACATTATTACCAAGATAGTCCAAAATATCACCACCATACCTAATTATATAAACGAATCGCTTCTGTGAAGGTTAGAATGTATTATGAAAAATAAGTTATATCGTATATTGGTTAGATTATAACATGTTTTAATGGATTTCTACTACTTTTTTACCATAAATGCAAAGATCACAAAGGATAGATGGTCAATCGGAGTAATTGAATTTGAGTTGCAGCTAACTTATAATGAAAATATAAACTTAATAGGTAAGAAAATCAAGGCAAGGGTGCTGATATTTCCATTTATGGAATCAGGACGCTTGTCTTTTTTTTATAGAAAAGGGAGGGGCTTTTAAATGAGTAAATATGAAGTTATTCTCGATACATTACCAGCGGCAAAGGATAGAACTGAAATTTTATTCCGTCAGGCGGGTGATGGATTTATTCAAGTTGAATATGGACATGAACAACGAGTGGAATTGTTGGATTCATTTAGGATTTTGGCGGTAGATAGTAAGATTAAGCAGGTTAATATTCAGGGCTTGATCGAAACCGTACCAAGTTTACGAGCAAATTTGTTCCATTTTGATTCATTGGTTATTTCTCCAGGGGAATTGATTGCAGAAATAAAAAAAGCCGAAGAATCTATTACGAGTGTTGAAGAGATGGTGATTGACTCTAGAATCATTACATTGCCGATTGCTTTTGAAGACAGCCAAACCAAAAAAGCAGTGGCATTGTATCAAAAACAGGTTCGTCCTGATGCACCAAACTGTGTTGATGGCTATAATCTTGAATACATGGCACAGTGTAATGGCTGTTCGGTTGATGATATAAAACATATGCTTTTAGATACGTACTGGTATAACAGCGGTTGTGGATTTTGGCCAGGTGGTGGTTTTTTTTGGCCGATGGATCCTCGCTGCAAAATGATTGTACCGAAATATAATCCACCGAGGATTTGGACACCGGAGGGAGCTGTTGGAATTGGTGGTGCCTGCTTGTTTACGTATACCACCGCAACCGGTGGCGGTTATCAGCTGTTTGGCCGAACCATTCCGACATTCCAATTAGCGATGAAACATCCGCAATTCAAAGAAAAACCGTTTTTGTATCATCCTTCAGGAGATCGCTTGAAATTTGTTGAAGTTTCAGAGGCGGAAATTGATCACATTTATGCGCATGTTCACGATGAAACGGACTACAAATATGAAATAGAAGAAAGTAAAATTGTTGTAAAAGAATATTTAGAGTTTTTGGCTGCACCCGAAGTACAAAAAGGCGCGGAAGATTTTGCGAAACGGCAAGTTAAAGGGGCAGCAAAAGCACCGAAACTTTAATCGTAAACTGTGAGGAGGTTTGAAGTATATGTTAAAAGTTATAAAAGCGGGAATAGAAGTTTTGGTAGAAGATTGGCCTGGTCGCTTGGGTTACATGGGGTTAGGAATGGCGGCAGCCGGTGCTATGGATAATTTGGCATTACAGTTAGGAAATGCAGTTTTGCAGAATGAAATCGGTGAAGCTGGGCTTGAAATAGCTGGTGGATACTGCCAGTTTGAATTTATCCAATCTGGTGTTATTGCGATTTGTGGTGCAGATATGGCGGTGAAGTTGAATGGTAAGTCAATTGCTTTATGGGAAGCTATTCCTGTAAAAATAGGGGATCAGCTAGAATTTGATCATTTTGGGACAACGGGTTTTCGAACATACTTATGTATTGCTGGCGGTATTGACGTGCCAGTTTATCTTGGCAGTAAATCAACCTGTTTGTTTGGTTCGTATGGTGGATTTCAGGGCAGAAAACTGCAAGTGGGTGATGTGATTGAGGTAGCGGCAAAAGTCAAAGACAGTCTTGTCGGGCGAAAACTTAACCCTAACTATATTCCTCAATATACGAATGAATGGGAATTACGTGCTATTCCAGGACCAAATTCGGCACCAGATTATGTAAGCGAAGCTGGTATGGATTATTTATTTTCTACAACAATGAAAATTTCACATAATGCCAATCGGGCGGCCTATCGGTTAGCAGAAGTACCGGATTATTTCTGGGCACGAGAAGATGGTGGGAAAGGCGGCAGCCATCCTTCTAATATCGTAGATCATGGGTACAATATGCGCGGGGCCATTAATGTGACAGGCAATACACCTTCATTGCTTATAGCGGATGGACCGACATTGGGTGGTTTTGTCTGTGTTGCAAATGTAATTTATGCTGATTTATGGAAAATTGGGCAAGGAATTCCCTCGCGTGATAAAGTAAAATTCAAGTTGACGACGGTGGAAGAGGCTGTGGCAGCCCGCCGGGACCGTATCGCTATGCTGGCAGCGGAAGATCTTGTTATTACAAACAGATAATATGTAATTAAAAAAAGGCAATGGAGGAATGAAAAATGGAATATACATTAAAAGCGCCGATGCCAGGATTGGTTGCAAGAGTTGTGGTAGTGGAAGGTGAAAGCGTAACAGAGGGACAAGAATTAGCAGTTATTAACTGTATGAAAATAGAGATTAGCTGCCCAACCGGAAAACGTGGTACGGTGAAGAAAATTCTCGTTGGTGAATGGGATGAAATGGACGTTGATACGCCGATGATCCTTCTGGAAGTTTAAATAATTACTAGATAGAGAGGCGGAGATGCGTTTATGATAAAAAAAATACTGATAGCAAATCGTGGTGAAATCGTAAGCCGAATTATAAAGACCTGCAATATTATGGGGATTGAAACGGTTGTTGTATATTCAGAAGCTGATAAAGATGCTTCTTATGTCAAACAGGCGAAGGAGAGTTATTGTATTGGGTCACCAAGTCCAATAAAAAGTTATTTAAATATTGAATCTATAGTAACTGTGCTGAAAAAATCGAAAGCAGATGCGGTTCATCCCGGTTATGGGTTTTTATCGGAAAACGCTGGTTTTGCAAAAGCTGTTGTATCATCTGGAGCAATCTGGATTGGTCCAGATCCTGAGGTTTTGGAAAATATCGAATCAAAATGCTACTGCCGTAAACTGGCTAGTGAATTGGACTTGCCGGTTACACCGGGAACGATTCAGACGATTGAAACGATTCGTGATATTTATGATCTTGCTGAGTCCGTGGGGGTTCCACTGATGTTGAAGCTCGATAAGGGCGGCGGAGGCAAGGGAATCCAACGCATTGATGAAATACAGGATTCAAAAAAAATGCAAGCGATGCTGGATAGTTTGCAGCGGGTCGGTGTGATGGCATTTGCTTCGGGGGATGTGTATGTAGAAAAAGTCATTGAGCGAGCAAGGCATATTGAAGTACAATTCTTGGCGGATCAGGATCAGCAGGTAATATGTTTGGGAGAACGAGAGTGTTCAATCCAAAGGCGTTATCAGAAAATCATTGAAGAATCACCATCGGTGGTTGTAAGTGAAACGGAGCGGCAAAGATTGTTTGCCTATACAAAAAAATTAATTCAGACAATGCGTTATACGGGTGCCGGCACTATTGAATATCTTAGGGACATAGATGGATCTTATTACTTTATGGAAATTAATGCTCGGCTCCAGGTGGAACATCCTGTTACAGAATATATTACTAAGATCGATATTGTTGAACAGCAAATTCGCATTGCTGCTGGTGAGAAATTGACGATTCAGCAACAGGATGTCAGCTTTTTGGGACATGCGATTGAGTGCCGCATTTATGCCGAAGATCCAGAGACATTCATGCCGTCTCCCGGTATAATCAGAAAACTATCTTTACCAGATACAATCATAAATACCAGTTTGCGAATTGATTCCGTGGCCGAGGAGGGAGGGAATGTACCACCATATTATGATCCTTTGTTTGCGAAGGTAATCAGCTGGGGTGCGGATCGGCAGGCAGCGATCGAAATTTTAAAAACAGGCTTAATGTCTTTTGTGGTAGAGGGAATTAAAACAACCATTCGTGCCGATTTGGCAATATTAAATCATCCCAAATTTGTCGCAGGTGATATCAATACGGCTTTTCTGAGTGAAGAACATTGCTTGGCGCAGGCAAAATTGAGTTGAAGGAGGCAGTCCCGATGAAAATTGATGTAAATGTCGATATGGGCGAAAGCTTTGGTCGCTATATTTTGGGTGATGATGAAGCCCTAATGCCTTGGGTAAGCTCAGCGAATATTGCTACAGGGTTTCATGCAGGTGATCCACTGGTGATGGAACGAACGATTGCCTGGGCGAAAAAATATAACGTTGCTGTTGGCGCGCATGTGGGGTTAAATGATCGGCAGGGGTTTGGTCGCAGGCAGATCAATATATCGGTAGAGGAACTGAAAAGTGATATTTTATATCAATTAGGAGCGATCGATGCTTTTTTGAAGATACACAATATGAAATTACAACATATAAAACCACATGGGATTTTATATCGTATGGTTGGTGAGCAGGAAATATATATTGATGCTTTTCTCGACACCGTGGAATCGTATAATAAAGATTTGTATATTATGCTGCATACGGGCTGCGAAGCGTTAAAACGTGCACAAAAGCGAGGTTTGAAAACGGCACCAGAAATCTTGATTGATTTGGGCTATGATGCTGAGGGAAACTGGATTTTAGAAAGAATTAAAAAAGAAAGATCACCGCAGGAAGTCGCTGCACGAGCTTTGCGAGCAGTATGTGATCACAAAATCGATACCGTCGCTGGAGATCTGATCCCAGTAGAAGGGCGTACTATATGTATCCATGGAGATGCACCGAATGCTGTTTCTGTAGCCAAAGCAGTTCGACAGGCATTAGAAGGGGCGGGTGTTGAACTTGCTGCGCTGGATAAGAGTATGTAATAGACAGTCATGTGAAGTTTGCATTCTACTTTATAGTGGGAAATTTAGAATAAGGCGGTGACCTATGAATAAAATTAATTCTTTAGATATATCGGTGGCTGCATTGGCAGCAGTGTCTTGTTTAGGTGCTTTAGCTGGTTTGCCTATTTGGGCTTTGTTTATTGGCTGGGCCTGGTATTTCACATTAGGGGCAACGGTTGCTGGTTTTAAACAGGCAATACCACCGATGCTTGCTGGTTCTATGCTGGCGGTGCTGGCAATTGTCCTGATCGATAGTTTGAGCGGCATGTTATCACCGTTGGGGGCAATGATCTTTGCCGTATTTATCACAGTGTTTTTATTGATGCTGACATTGAAGATCAAGGGACTCGATTGCTCCTTGGCATCGTTTAATTCTTATTCTTGTATGTTTGCTGGCTATTATGCTGCATCTTTTCCAGTGCAACCTGTATATGTATATAATTTGGGTTATGCAGTATTGTGGATTACCGGAGCAAATTTCTTGGGTTTAGTTTTTGGCTGGTTAAGTATTAAATTAGCTGGATTAGGGAAAACAGCCAGTGAATAAATTATATAAAGATCAATCAAAAGCTGCGTTTTATTATGACGCAGCTTTTTTGTGTGAACTAAAAAAAGAACGTCTACGCTTTGAGGCATAGACATTCTTTTGTATGTGATTATCGAAAAATAAATATTTATCAGAGTTTATTGAGGACTTGCAACAACCCATTGTTGATCTTGTTGACCTTGTGGTAGCATATGGGCATCAAACCACATGTAAAAAAACTTTTCAGCCGGATTAATTGTATAGCCGTCTTGCTGGTGATCAGCTGTATCATAAGAGTCCGCTAAAATCAGTACATCATCGGCTATCGTATCCGTTCCCATTGTGTCGTAGCCGATAATGACACGCCAATGTCCGCCCCATTCAATATTTTCAACCATAATAGGTGTATTGTTTTTGAGGTTTTTTAAAATGAAATTTTTTACATCCTGCGGATTTGAAAATTTAGGCTGATCAAGACTGGACGAAACATTCCAGTCAATTTGTTTGAAAAATTTAACCATGCCAGCGGTATCGGTGCCAATGGCTGGTTTTGTATCCATACTAGCCATTAGTTTTTTCTCATCCCAAGTCGTGTTGCCAAAATGGTATAGTACCGTTAAAGCAGCAGATGGACCGCAGCTTATTTCAGTCGTTTGCTGATAGGTTTTATAATTGCTTAAAATAGTTAAGTTTTTTGTAGACTTTAGATCATAAAAATCTAGAACTGAATAGTAAGGTGAGTGCTTTACATTGCCGATTCCATGATAAGCGGATGCACCTTCGCTGGTAAGGTTATAGTCTGGTGGATAGGGAATTACCTTGTCACTTGCTTGGGCAGAGGTCCCGGTGAAGGTGAAGATTGTCAGAGCCAAGATAGTCGTCATACAGAAAGAATAAATTTTTGCTTTCATCATATCGCTCCTTTTTCATATAATAGTCTGCAATACAATTATATAAGATTTATTAAGAATTTTGTTAATTTGAGAAATTTTTCTTTAAAACACTTTCGAATTGATCCATATGTTTTTTATATTCTTCGATACTGAAGATTGGTTTGAAATCTTTTTTGATGCTTTTTGCTTTTTCCGCATTTGCTTTTAATAAACGATAGGCGGTTAATGCCATGATTTTAGCGGTAGCAATATAGGCGATATCTTTATTGATAATTTTAAAGTCTTTTGAATGGAGATCGCCGCTGACACCGCCTGTTTCAAACGTTAAGACTGGCATTACGTGTGTTAAATCACCAACATCACTTGAGCCAGCACTGGATTCATGAGGCTGGGCGGTACGTATTGATCCTTGCGGTAAAATCATTTTAGCAATGTCTAAAATATCATTGGACGGTGCTCGCGGAATGGTTGGTAAATATCCCGGCGAAGTATAGATTTCGAGATTAGCACCCAACGCCAGAGCACCTGCTTCAAAAGCCCGATCCGTTTTTTTGCTGGCATCTTCGATTGCTTGGACATTGTTAGCACGTACGAGACTTTCGATGACCACTTCTTCAGGAATCACATTAACGAGGCTGCCGCCTTTCGTAAGAATGGTATGAACTCTTACCATATCTTTATCTTGAAAGGTTTCCCGCTGCATCGCTAAGGCGTTTAGCCCTAATGCTGCGGCATTTAGAGCATTGACACCTAGATGTGGATTGGCTGCGGCATGAGCGGCGCGTCCTTTGTAGCGAATTACTTTTGAAACGAAACCATTACTAAGGCGATCACCGACAACCACGTCAGCGGTGCCAGGTCTGGAATGATGGGTTATGGCAATATCAATATCATTGAAAGCACCGATTCGAAGCAGTTCTGATTTTCCACCGCCATATTTAATCAGGTTTTTTTCTTTTAAGTTAAGTTTGAATTCCACTTCACCATATTCTTCCGAAGGTACGGCGAAAAATGTAACATTTCCCGCCAGTGAATTTTTAATTTCTTCATCCGTTAATGCAAGCGCTGCACCAATCATTCCGGCTAATTGACAATGGTGACCACAAGCATGACAGGCACCGGTTGTTTTGTCAGCATAAGCGTGATGTGGTGAAGATACGGCATCAAGTTCCCCAATTAAAGCTAGGTTGATTTCATTTTCTTGTGGGTCTTTCAAATAAGCTTTTACGCCAGTGATGGCAAGACTTTTTTCTGTTTTTGCGGTGTTTTTTTGCAGGAGGTCAAAAACCTTACTGGCAGTTCTTGTTTCTTTATAGCCTAGTTCAGGATGTTGATAAATATCTTCCGCAAAATCAATGATTTGTTGTCTGTGTTCATCAATAATTTTAAGAATTTTTGCTTCTATTTTATCCATATGGCATCATTTCCTTTATCTCGGCAATTTTATTTTAATTCTTCAGGAATAAACCAGTAGTTGTTTTTGTTGTTTTCTTTCATATAGTCTTTGAATTCTGCTGATTTGTAAGCAGCTACGATATCTTTTGCCCATTGGGAATCTTTATTTTTTTCGTCGACGACGACAACCAGTTCCAATTCGCGACTAACATTTTCTTGTAATAATCCTTTTGCCGCATCCATTTTAGCTGAATATACAATACTGCCTGGAATGACAGCAAAATCTAAATCATCGAGTGAACGAGGCAGTTGTGCGGAATCCATTTCCATGATTTCAATGTTATGGATATTATCTTTGATGTCATTTTTAGTTAATGTTGTTGGATTTGCCGCATCATTCAGTGTAATCCAACCTGCTTTTGCTAGAAGTCTGAATGCTCTGGCTGCATTGGAAGGGTCCATCGGAATTCCGACTTTTTGACCTGGGGCAACCTGATCTAAAGATGTATATTTGTTGGAGAAAATGGCAGCTGGTACAGTTGGGATTGGCACGATAGGTGTTAATTTCCCGCCTTTTTCTTTGTTGTAATTGTCAGCATAGGCCGTATGTTGTGCTACATTTAAATCAACGCTGCCTTCAGAAAGAGCTACTTCAGATTGCAATAAATCGGAAAAATCAATAGATTTTATGGTATAGCCTTTTTTTTCTAAGATTGGTTTGATGGCTTTATCAAAAAGTTCATTATAAGGACCCGGCGATACACCAATGGTGATTTCTTTTTTTCCTTTTGTGTTTTCGGCTTGATTGGAATCTCCACAGCCCAGTATGGTAAATAGTAATGTTATCAGTAATAATCCGGTAAAAAATCTTTTCATAAAAATAACCTGCTTTCGTTTGTTTGTTTTTGTAATTAATGTCTTCTGGCTTTTTGTGCCAAATGGTTGCCGAAATTTTGAATACACTGGACAAAAATAATTAAAATAAATACAGTGAACACAATAACTTCTGTGTTAAAACGTTGATATCCATAGGAAATAGCAATGTCGCCAATTCCCCCGCCACCAATGGTTCCAGCCATTGCGGTAGCACCGATTAAACCGATTGTGGCAGTAGTTAACGATAATATGATAGACCCTAAAGCTTCGGGAAGCAAAAAATAACGAATGATTTGTATCGTAGTTGCTCCCATGGCTTGGGCAGCTTCGATGATCCCTTGATTGACTTCTAACAAAGAATTTTCCACTAAGCGAGCAATAAACGGAATGATATAGATAATCAAAGGAACAATAGCAGCTTTTGTCCCAATTGATGTACCAACAATCAATTTTGTGAAGGGCACGATAGCTACCAATAAAATGATAAAAGGCAAGGAACGTACGATGTTGACCAAATTGTTCAAAGCACGAAACATAAATGTATTTTTACGGATGCCGCCTGCTTTTGTCAAAACTAATAAAACACCCAGGGGTATTCCGCCGAGAGCCCCGAGCAGTAGGGAGATGCTGACCATTTGTAGTGTTTCAAGAATCGCTTTGATTATTTGTGCAGTTGTTATGGTTGCCATTTTCTACCACCTCGATTCCTACGTTTTTTTGTAATAAATATTGATGTGTTTTCTCAATATTTTCTGGGGTACCATTTAATTCAACTGTTAAATGCCCTAATATATCACCCTGCAATTCCGTCACATTTGCAAATAAAATATTGGGTTGCACATTATATTGATAACAAGCTTCACTCAATAAAGCCTGCTGTGAATTTTCGCCAATGAATTTTAGTTTTAAGACCAGTTTGTTTTTATTGTTAAAATCAAGTGTGTTTAATATTACTTGTGGAATTTCATCATGTACGATGGTACGAATGAAATTTTTGGTTGTTTGTTGCTGTGGGTTTTCAAAAATATCAAGCAAAGAACCTTCTTCGATAATTTCACCTTTTTCCATAACAGCAACACGATTACAGATTTCTCGAATAACATTCATTTCATGGGTGATGATTAAAATCGTAATCTTGTATTTTTTATTGATTTCTTTTAATAGTTGTAAAATGGAGCCTGTCGTTTGTGGATCAAGTGCTGAGGTTGCTTCATCACATAAGAGAATAAATGGGTTTGTTGCTAAGGCTCTGGCGATGCCGACACGTTGCTTTTGTCCGCCCGATAGTTCATCTGGATAGGCATCTGCCTTGCTGGCAAGACCGACAAAATCAAGCAGTTCTGTAACTCGTGTATAGATGGTGTTTTTATCGGTTCCTTCCAATAACAGTGGAATGGAAACATTTTCAAAAACTGTCTTTGACTCCAGCAGATTAAAATGCTGAAAGATCATCCCGATTTGCTTGCGCAGCAAACGAAGTTTTTGGGGTGATAAGTTAGCAAGGTTCTGGTCGTTTACGATAACTTCACCAAAAGTGGGTTGTTCTAGGTAATTTACCATGCGGATCAAGGTACTTTTTCCGGCACCACTAAAGCCGATTACACCAAAAATATCACCTTCGTTGACTTTTAAATTGATGTTTTTTAAAGCTTGAATTTCACTGCTATTTTTATAAAATATTTTTTGTATATTTTTTAATTCAATCATTGTTTCTCCTTGCTGCAATCATAATATAATAAAGTTAATGCATATATGTTAAATATGCATTAACTTTATTATATTATAGCATTAATGAAAATATTGTCAACTGAACTTAAAACAGCAAAAAAGTCCTGCAACACCCATATAGAAGGATGCGCAGGACTTTGAAAGATTTTTAAGCGGAAACAGCAAAGGTGTGAGTTGATAGTTTATAAGAGTGTTTAAGTTGGTGCTCAATATGCAAGCAGCCATCTTTGAACTCCAAGGATAGTGGAACCGAAAAATAAATATCATCATCCAGTTCGCTGCGTTTTTTTAGTGGTGAAAATGTATCGATTTTATCACCGCTTGCATTGAATACATCAATTTGATTTAACGTTTTTAATTTTTTTAATTGGTGATTTTCGGTGAATTCAAGTGAATTCGTATCCGCGTGAATGCCGATGCTTAAAGGGTCAAACGCACGCACCTCACCAATTGGAGTTTTGATTTTTGATGGTTTTGCCGGTTCAATTGATTTTAACGTTCCATCAGGATAAAGTGAGAAGCCAGTTTTGACGACAAACGTACCTAAGGCCGTGGTAAGCGTTACCGTTTCACCAGGAAACAAGGTTAAGCTTTTGAGTTTGCTGTCATTATAGAATGTTAAACTGATGATTTTTTTTATGAAGGCACCAAAAGCAAAGTTAAATTTGAGCGGTCGGGTTAATTCGCTTTCCATTTCTTCACTCCAGTAAGCAGATAATTTTCCATTTAAGGGAAATAGTTTTTTTAGCGTACCATTGGGATGAAATAAAAGCAACTCCGCAGGGAAAATACCGAGCGGCGTTTTTATTTTTGTTATTTGATCTAAAGCGATATTTTTTAGCGTGCCATCCGGATAGAAAATAACAGAGGGGATATGTTTATGACGCACATCATCATAATGATATTGTGGTACCAAATCACCATAGGCGGTATGAATTGTAGTTTTTTGCTGTACGATACAGCTTTCAAGCTGCCCCGCTTTGTAATAGCTTGGTGCACAGATATCCAGTAAGGACCCGTATTGCGTTTCAATGTTCATCATTTATACCACCTAACGTTATATTTTTTACCGTGAAAATATGTTTGTTGTAATAAATTTAACTATAATATTTTTATTACAATAAGTCAATATAATAATGTTCACAGTGTATTTTGACAATAGACAAAAATACTAAATAAAGATAACATATTGGGAGAGAATCTGATTGATAATAAGAAACGGTCAATTCACTAGTAACATAGCGAATTGACCGTTTTTGAATTTATTTTAAACCTAATGCTTGGGTGAAAGACGGGATATTGGTTTCGAAATTAACGCCAAATCGAAGGTCTGTCCCAGCTTCTTTCGTCCAGGTAATACTTTTTACAGTAAAGTCTACGGCAATTTGTGCAGCCTTGGCGAGTGGAATATCATTTAGGAGTCCTGATAATAAGGCACTGCCAAAGATGTCGCCCGTTCCGTGATAATATCCTTCAACTCGTGGTGCTAAAGCATAACTGATTACACCAGTTTCACTATCGTAAGTCGCTGCACCCAGTGCCGTATCATCAAAATAAACACCAGTTAATACAACTTGTTTTGGTCCGATTTTTGCCAGCTTTTTCAATAGATTTTCAATATATTCTTTCGTATAAGGACCTTCTTTATATTCTTCATTTAACATTAAAACCGCTTCGGTGATGTTTGGTACGATGACATCAGCTTTTGAACATAGTTTTTTCATGCCGGCAGGAAAAGTTTTTGGAAAAGACTGATACAAAACGCCATTATCTGCCATTACAGGGTCGACTAAAATGAGACTGTGGTCATTTTTGAAATCATCAAAAAAAGTGGAAACAAGTTCTAGTTGTTCAAAAGAGCCTAAATAACCGGTATAGATTGAATCAAATTCTATGTCTAACGTTTTCCAATGATCAGCAATGGGTTGAACATCCGTTGTTAAATCTCGATATGTAAATCCGGTAAAACCACCTGTGTGGGTTGATAATACTGCGGTTGGAATAACACTGCATTCCACACCGGCTGCTGAGATAATCGGTAATGCTACGGTCAAAGAGCATTTACCGAAACAAGAAATATCATGAATAGCGGCTACGCGTTTTTGTTTTAACATAATTCACTTTCCTCCTAAAGACATACTATTGTTTTGCGGATACTGTTTTTATTTTAGGGAGGAAAAGACAGACTGTCAATGTGTAAACAGGGATTGTATTGATACAATTTGAATAATATTTTTTTAACGATCTGATTACAGGCTATGATGAAATAGGTGAAACTTTGCAATAATTTACGCAATGATAAAGAATGATCATAACCGATGGACATCAATTTTATACAGATAATGCATTTGAAATATTAATAATTAGCTGATAGTATAGTAAATATAAATTATGGATTGAAGATGATAAGTAAATGAGTCAATATATTGTAACAAATAGTCGGCAATACTGGAAAACGAATATTGCTTTATTTTTAGGCAGTTTTGTTACATTTGCTTTATTGTATTGTGTACAGCCGTTGATACCTATTTTTTCGCAGGAATTTATGATTTCACCAGGACAGGCGAGTCTGACGGTTTCTGTTGCAACCGCAGGACTTGCCATTTCAATGCTGTTTATGTCATGGCTATCCGATAAAAAAGGCAGAAAATTCATTATGACAATTGCGTTAGCCGGATCGAGTTTTTGTACTTTTTTATCAGTACTGATGCCGAACTTTTATTTTTTATTGCTGATGCGATTACTGGCAGGTATCATGCTAGCTGGTTTTCCAGCCATTGCGATGGCTTATATTAACGAAGAATTTGAGCCTGGTCATGTGGGCTTGGTTATGGGAATCTATGTGAGCGGAAATTCAGTGGGGGGATTGCTAGGCAGATTGCTTACAAGCGTCCTTACTGATCTTTTTTATTGGCAGGTTGCAATTACATTTTTAAGTCTGCTCAGTTTGCTAATTAGTGGCTGGTTTTTTTTGAATTTGCCGGAATCTAAACATTTTACTGTAAGAACACAGTCGTTTCGCCATATGCTTCTTTCCCTTAAAGGTCATTTGAGTAATAAAAGATTAGTTTCGTTATACAGTATTGGTTTTATTATTATGGGATCTTTTGTGGCTTTATATAATTACATCAGCTATCCGCTTATGGCCCCACCCTATAATTTCAGTCAGACGGTTGTTGGTTGTTTGTTTTTTGTTTACTTGATTGGAACATTTAGTTCCACTTTTATGGGGAGTTTGGCAGATCGTTATGGCAATGGGATGATTTTGAGTATTGGTTTGTGCTGCATGCTGCTTGGCGCTTCTTTGACTTTAGCAGTCAGTATTTATACGAAAGCAGTGGGGTTAGCGGTCTTTACGTTCGGCTTTTTCGGCGCTCATTCTGTGGCGAGCAGCTGGGTGGCAAAATCCGTAACAGCAAACCGTTCGCAGGCATCGGCGTTATATTTACTTTTTTATTATATTGGATCTAGTATCTTAGGAGCCACTGGGGGCAGTTTTTTGTTGTGGCGAGGCTGGACTGGTGTTGTGATCTTGATTACAGGTATTTTATCGTTGGGGATTCTCATCAACATTCACTTGTACTGGCAGGAACGAGTGCAAGTTCAGCAGCCTAGTCGCGAAAAAATATAATACACACAATATTAAAGTCGCTGCGGCAAAAATCCTTTGCAGCGGCTTTAATATTGTGTGGTATTTCTATGTGGTAGATTATTACATAACAAAGTATATACTCTAATGGAGGATAAAAGTTTTTTAATATTTCCTATTCATATGCAGGAAATATTCTTATTTTGTAGAAAAATAAATAATATATAATAGGAATTTTGTCTTATAGTACCAAACTTATTTTCGTAAATTCGTTTTTATTGGTAAATATTAGACTGAATTTTTGGAATATACAGTATAATCTTGTGGAAATCAAAAAAAGGAGGCTTGTTTTGCAGCGATAAGGCAAGGGAGTTACGGGGGGCGTATTTTATGTTAAAAAATTTTCGTAAGACAAAAAGTGTGGAAAAAAGTTTAGTTACAGTTATCTTACTGATTGCTTTTGTGCCAGGAATTTTGGTTGGCATCGGATCTTATTTTAAGGCCGCGGAAGCTTTAGAAGCAGAAAATGCTACAGCAAAACAATATCAGGTTGGTCAGGCCGCAGATAAGCTGGACCAATATCTTACAGATGGTGTGGCTGTGATTGCTTCGGCAGCTAAAAATCCTGTCTTTCAAGCGGGAAAAAATCCTCAAGATCGAATTGAAGTCTTAAAGTCGATTTATGAAGGTACGGGCATGTTTGAATTGGTACTGTGGGCTGATGCAAAAGGTTTTATTGATGGGCAGACTTTTCCTTATACAGATTTTGGCGGCAAAAAAGATTTTACGGATCGACAGTGGTGGCGCGACGTTTCAGCACAACAAAAACCATTGATTTCGGATACATATGTTTCTGCTTTTACTAATCAGGCAACCGCACCAATTGTTGCTCCGGTCATGGATAAAAATGGAACAACAGTTGGTTATGTGCTCGGAAATTTGAAACTGGAAAATGTTACGACATTGGCGCAACAGCTCAATGATGGTAATACAGGCAAAGGTATTATTCTTGATAAAAATTTTTTTTATCTAACGGATAGTCGTGATGAAGCGAAAGGGAAAAAACATGATCCGTTTGATAATGAAGCCATTTTGCCAATTATTAAAGCAGGCGAAAAGAAAGTTTTTGACAGCAAAGACGGAAATGAGAATCTTTATATATCGTATACGCCTGTAGGAAATACAGGGTGGTCTATTTTATCAGAGCAAAAGAAAGAAGAAGCACTGGGAGCAATTGGTAAACTACGGACGACGGTTATTTATTCTACGGGGCTTACTGCTTTGGTTTTAGGGGCAGTATTTGGCTTTATCGGTTTAGTGATGATTCGGCGGCGCTTGATTACGCCGATTAAAGATTTGGCCGCAGAAGCTGAGCGTGTGGCGCAAGGCGATTTGAGTCATGAAATTACCATGAATACAGATGATGAAGTGGGGCAATTGGCGAATTCTTTTCGGGCGATGGTCGGAAACCTTAAAGGATTAATCCATCAGATTGAAGATAATGCCAAAGCGGTTTCTGCCGCGGCGGAAGAGCTCAATGCAAATGCGGAATATTCAGCCCAGGCAGCCAGTCAGGTTTCGGCGGCATCGCTTGAGGTTGCGAATGAAAGTGAAAAGGAAGTCACTTCTGTAAAAAGAACCACGGCAGCAGTTGAACAGATTTCAACAAATATTCAACAAGTAGCCAATAATTCACAAAAAGTAACAGAAATGTCGAATGAGACAACATTGGCTGCGCAAAATGGCAGTAAGGCAATTGATACGGCCATTACCCAAATGAAGAATATTGAAAATACGGTGTATGAATCGGCAAAGGTTGTCACAAATTTGGGAGATCGTTCTAAAGAAGTAGGGCAAATTATTGATACAATCAGCGGAATTGCCAGTCAAACCAATCTATTGGCATTAAATGCAGCGATTGAAGCAGCCCGTGCTGGCGAACAGGGACGTGGTTTTGCTGTTGTAGCTGAAGAAGTAAGAAAACTAGCTGAACAATCACAACAGGCTTCCAAGCAGATTGAAATATTGATTAGTGAGATACAAAACGAAACAGCACAGGCTGTAAGCGCAATGAATACAGGTACGAAAGAAGTCAACCTTGGGACAGAAGTTGTGACAACGGCTGGTAAAACATTTAAAGAAATTGAGCAGCTGATTCAGCAGGTTACCTTACAAGTGAAAGAAACGTCCAATTCGATTCAACAAATGGCGACGGGAAGTCAACAAATTGTTGGATTGATGCGTGAAATTGATACATTTAGCCGCAATACTTCCGAACATAGTCAAACGGTTACCTCCGCGATGGAAGAACAGTCGGCGGCTATTGCAGAAATTTCCACATCAAGCCAAGGTCTAGCTACATTGGCACAAAAACTAGAAGAAACTTTGACTAAATTTCATATATAAAGACGATCTTTATGAATTTTGCAGACTGATTTTTCTGCAAAACCATGTTGACAAGGTGATATACTATGTAATATAATAAGTCTAATAGTTGATCAGTATAACTGAAGACTAAGAGTGTTCTTAAAGGATGCTCTTAGTCTGTTTTTTGTTTTCATAAAGCAGGGAGCTTATATAAGAATGGGAGGGATAAGCAATGCTAAATATTATGGTAATTGGTGCCGACCATTTAGGCAATATTGAAAAAAACTTAGCGACTTATGGTGCGGCAAAAATCAGCCATGTCAGTGGCCGGGCGACCTTGGATCAAAAAATTGCCATTCCCCAGACGGCGGGATTAGTTGTTATTCTTACGGACTGTGTGAACCATGGCACAGCAAGACGTGCCAAAGCTGTAGCTAAAGCACAAGGCATACCGGCTATTTTCAGCAAACGTTCTTGGTGTTGGTTGGAAAAAAAACTTCTTGAGTCAGGATTTGAAAGACAAAAATCAGAATTTTTGTGAGGTGTATTTCTATTTTATATAGCATGAAGAAATTCCTATTCGGCTGACATGAAGTTTCCGTCCAGCGAATAGGAATTTTTTTTACGTAAATATTAAGGCGGATCTAAAGTGATCCACGTTTCGGCCCACGTTTGTATTTCATCTAGTGCTGGTTGCAGCGCTTTTCCTTTTTCCGTGAGGCAATACTCAATTCTTACAGGTGTTTCAGGATAAACATTGCGGACAATAATGCCTAAACGTTCTAATTCTTTAAACCGATCCGCCAAAACTTTGGCACTCATATGTGGAATGATTTCTGATAAAGCAGAGAAACGTTTTGGACCATCTAAGAGCGAGCGGATGATGAGTCCTGTCCATTTTTTGCCTAATAATTCAAAAGCAATTTCATAACGAGGACATAATGAAAATTTAATCATAATATATTCAACTCCTAATTTTATTTTACCATACTTACTTGACAAAAGTAAGTATAGTATTGTATTATATGTTACATAAAGTAACTAGATTATAAAAAGTAATTTAAAGGTAAATTTAAATTTTACAAATAAAAAAGAGAGGTGTTTCTTATGACAAATAAATATAATGAATGGAGTATGCTGCTCTTGCGCTTGATTTTAGGAATTACATTTTTTGCCCATGGTTTACAAAAAATTTCTGGCTTTGATGGGATTGCCCAATTTTTTGGATCGCTTGGTTTACCGCCATTTTTACCTTACGTTGTAACCGCGATTGAAACCGGTGGTGGGTTGTTCTTACTTTTGGGGCTTTTGACGAGATTAGCAGCGGCTGGTATTAGTGCCGTGATGCTTGGTGCCATATTTACCGTGAAACTGGATAAAGGTTTTATTGGTGGCTATGAATCAGAAGTTATGTTATTGGCGGTTGCCATTGCCTTGATTATTTCGGGTAGTCATCTTTTCGCTTTAGACAATATAAGGCAGAAAAAGTCTTTCGTCAAATAAAATTTGATTACATTAAGCATCTTCAAAATGTGAAAACATAGAGGAGATGCTTTTTCGTTGACTTTATAGTTTACCAGGTATATAATAAAAATCTCAAATGCATAAAGTAATAAAAAGGAGCTTCATGGGATGCGCCAAAGTGAACAGATTTTTAACATATTACATAGCATTATTCATAAAGCATCAATTTTAATGGCACAGCCGCGACCATTTGGCACGGATGATTTGTTGTATTCTTCGGAGATTCATATGATTGATGTCATTGGCAGGCAGCCAGGTATTTGTGTCACCGAAATTGCTAATAAACTGGATATTACAAAAGGTGCAGTGCCGAAGATTATTCGTAAGCTTCTACACAAAGATATGATTTATCGTTATCAGGCACTGGAAAATAAAAAAATGGTTTTATTTAACCTAACGGATAAAGGTGAAATTGCTTTTCAAGCACATGCAGCATTTCATGAAGAGTTGGATCAAAATATTATTCAAAAATTTGACGTGATGCCCGAAAAAGAGTGTCAACAATTTAAAGACATCATGCACGACATAGAAAGTTACATTGATAAAATGAAATAAATTTGAGCATCCGTAATGTTTACCTGGTAAACATTACGGATGCTCTTACAACATGCAGGTGTAAGAAAGGACAAGATATGAAAAAAAATATAAAATTAATGGGTATTATTCTTATTGGGTTTTTAGTTTTGGGTGGAGGAGTATTTTATTTTTACCAGCACCATCAAGAAATTTCAACGGACGATGCTGCTATTGATGGTAGAACGGTGCTCTTGAGTCCAAAAGTTCAAGGTTATATCAAGTCCATCGCTGTGCAGGATAATCAAGTAGTCAAAGCCGGTGATTTATTAATGGAAATTGACCCAACAGATTATGAAATAAAAGTGAAACGGGCACAAGCGACATTGGCAGCGGCAAAATATGCTGCTACCAATGCACAAAATAATTCTGCGAAAACAGCAGTTACGGAACCAGCGGCTATTGATGCGGCAAATTCTCAAGTAGTTTCTGCTCAGGCTGATTGGGAAAAAGCATTGGCAGATCGTCAACGAATGGAAACACTGCTGGCAGTAGGCGCTTGTTCGCAACAGCAATTTGATCAAGCAGCAGCCACCGAAAAGTCTCTGCACGGGGTCTTGGATCATATGCGAGCAACGCTGACCTCAGCAAATTCGGCACCAAGTGCTATTGCGGCATCGCAAAATACAGTGGAACAGTTGCAATCCCAAGTGCAGCAGGCTCAAACGGATTTAGAACAGGCTGAACATGATCTTGCTAATACAAAGATCTTTGCACCAATGGATGGAAGAATCGCCAAACGAAGTGTTGAGGTAGGTAGCTATGTAGAGGCTGGTACACAGTTGGGATCTCTTGTTGGCAGTGAACTTTGGGTAACTGCGAATTTTAAAGAAAATCAACTGGCAGATATGCGTCCGGGCGATACAGTTGATATTGAAGTTGATGCTTTTCCAAATATAAAATTGCATGGACGCTTGGAGAGTTTTCAAGCGGGTACGGGGGCACATTTTTCGCTTTTTCCTGCTGAAAATGCAACGGGGAATTTTGTTAAAACCGTCCAACGTGTGCCCGTGAAAATTACATTCGACCAACTTTCAGAAGATATCATGACATTACTGGGACCGGGCATGTCCGTTGTTCCAGTTGTCCATACAGGAACCAATCATGTATGAGGCAGTTGCTTCCAAAAGCAGAAGTCCAATGCTAATTGCTGGTGCAGTTAGTTTGGCTGCTTTTATGGAAGTATTAGATACAACGATTGCCAACGTCGCACTGTCACATATATCGGGATCTTTGGGGGCAACATCGGAGGAAAGTACTTGGGTTTTGACTTCTTATCTTGTGGCGAATGGGATTATTTTACCCTTATCAGGTTGGTTATCGAGTGTTTTTGGTCGGAAAAATTTCTTTTTGTTATGTATATTAGGCTTTAGCATCACTTCGTTTTTGTGTGGTATTGCGACGTCTCTGCCCATGCTCATTGTGTTTCGGATGTTGCAAGGTTTGGCTGGGGGCGGGCTGCAGCCGAGTCAACAGGCAATTATCAAAGACAGTTTTCCACCGGAAAAATTGGGAATGGCTTTTGCTATCACTGGTATTACGACGGTATTGGCACCGATTTTAGGACCTGTTACAGGCGGCTATATCACTGATAATTTTAGTTGGCGCTGGATATTTTTTATCAATATTCCAGTTGGCATGCTGGCTTTGTTTTTAGTGAAGGCACTGGTTCAAGATCCGCCAAGTGCTAAAAAGCAGAAAGTAGAATCTGTGGATTATATAGGTCTAGGTCTCATTGCACTCGGGCTTGGAACACTGCAGGTTGTATTGGATAAAGGGCAGCAAGAGGATTGGTTTTCGAGTGATTTTATTCTAATTTTTGCAGTCATTTCTATTGTGAGTTTAATCGCAGCGGTGATTTGGATTTTACGGCAAAAACATCCGATTATTGAATTGAAATTATTTAAAATTCCCAGCTTTACCATGCCGTGTATCATGATATTTTTTGTTGGATTTGCTCTTTATTCGAGTGCTATGCTTTTGCCAATGGAGGTTCAGGCTAACTTTGGCTATGATGCAACTTTATCAGGGCTTGTACTTTCGCCTAGTGGGCTGGCTACTTTATTGATGATGCCGGTTGTCGGCCGCCTGGTCAATCGCATTCAGGGAAAATACCTCATTTCCTTTGGTATGCTGTTGACGGCTGGAGGCATGTGGGCTACGGGAATGGTAACCCCGCAAACGGATTATAATACTTTTATGTGGGTACGTATTTTGCAGATTGTTGGGCTCCCCTTTTTATTTGTACCAGCCAGTACGATGGCTTTTTCAAAAATTACGGAGGAGCACAGCAGCAATGCCTCAGCGATTATTGCTCTTATGAGAAATCTTGGTGGCAGTGTCGGGATTGCCATTGTAACCAATAAACTGATTCAAAGTCAGCAAATTGAACAATCTTATCTGGTGGATCATTTGAATTCGGCAAGTACGGTTTTCCAATCTACACTAGCGGCTTATACGCATCAGTTTATGCAAATGGGAGTGCCTTCTATGATGACTTTTGATGCTGCACAACATGCTGCATTGGCAAAGATCTATCAGCAGGTTGCCTTACAGGCAAGTTTACTTGCCTATCGCGATGCCTATAACTTTATGGCTGCTATTTTATTGGTTTTAGCAGTAGTAGCTTTGTTTATGCCACGGGATAGTTATCACAAAGTAGAATATAAAAGGCCAGAGACTTGTGAATCTGAGAAAATGTAGTTTTGTTATGCATAGTGAAAAGCCCATCTGTGAAAATTATTCATAGATGGGCTTTTTTGTAATTATTAACTTTTAGGCTTGCGAGCTAGCGAAATCAAGACCGTATTTATGGAGTTTTTGGAGGACTCCCGTATGTGATATTCCTAGAGCACGGGCCAGCTTGCGGGATGTATGATAATGGCAGAGTGCCTGGCAGAGGATTTTTTTCTCGGTTTCGTCGAGTATTTCCCGCAATGTTTTTTTGCCTTCGGTACATTCGGTTGGCATCGGGGGTGAGGCTTTTTTAGAATCCATTACAATATCTTCTATTTGTATGGAGCGACCTTCGACTAGATTGACAGCTCTTTCAATACGATTTTCCAGTTCACGAATATTGCCGGGCCAGTCATATTGCATTAAAGCAGCCATGGCCTCGTTGGAGATGGTCAATGTATCACGATTTAAGCGTTTGGCATATTGTTGTAAAAAGGCAGGAACTAATAGTGAAATATCTTCACGACGTTCTCTTAGTGGTGGTAAAAAGAGGGGGACAACATTTAAGCGATAATATAAGTCGGCACGAAAACTGCCATCATGCAGCATTTTCTCCAAATTCTGATTTGTTGCAGCGATGATACGGACATCTAAGAGAATTTCTTTTTTACTGCCGATTCGACGGATTTTGTGTTCTTGTAGGACCCTGAGCAATTTTGCCTGTACATGGGGTGAAATTTCACCAATTTCATCTAAAAATAAGGTTCCACCATTACTCAATTCAAAAAGTCCGGCCTTGCCACCACGACTGGCTCCAGTAAAAGCACCATCTTCATAGCCGAACAATTCACTTTCTAGTAAATTTTCGGGGAGGACGGCACAATTTAAGGCCAAAAAACTTTTTGCAGATCGTGGTGATCCAGCATGTAATGCTTTGGCAAATAGTTCTTTGCCTGTACCGGTTTCACCGCGGATCAAAACCGTGGATTCAGTAACTGCACAACGTTTTGCCATAGTGATTGCCTGTTGCATGGTTGTACTGGCGTGTAAGATTTCATCGAAGATAACAGTAGAATTGGTTGTTTTATTTTTAGACGAGGCATCATCCAAGGGAAGGACATCAGTGATGGATGCGATTTGTCGAATGGTCTCAAGGACGAGTAATTCACTTTCAGGGGAAATAGATTTTGTTTCAAGGTGAATTACATTTTTTTCTACCTGCATATACAGGATGTTTAATTGATACTCAAATAATACTCGGGAAATATCAAAAACTAAACCGCAGCGATCGATATTTAAGATTTTAATACGCATAAAACAGCCTCCTTGAAATATATGGGTATGTTTTGTAACAGAAAAAGACCATTGAAAACAATATTCTTGTTTCCAACAGCCTCAATGCTTAACAACTATTCATTTAAATTCATTTTAGATCAAATTTTATTTTTTTGCAATGTGAGTTTTGCTGTTTTTTCATACTTTCTTGTGTAAATATTACAGTATAGAGCGTTGATTTTTCTTAATCGTTCCATTTGAAATGGAAAAGCGATTGCTTAGTGTGGAACTTCCCGTTATAATAAATAGATATCTTACGATTTTATGATAGTAAGTTATAGTTGGTTGAAAATGCTTCATGCCAACTAATAAATATACTTTGGAGGCTTACGTGATGGCGAATAAGCGAAAATTAACGACACGTGATTTAATTATGATCGGAATGTTGGCAGCAGTATGCGTACTGGCTACATCGATTAAGATTCCGCTTCCTACAGGCGGGATGGTACATTTAGGAACAGCAGCAATTTTTATTACGGGAATTTTGTTTGGCGGTGTTTATGCCGGACTGGCAGCAGCCATCGGGTCTGCCTTTTTTGATTTGTTAATGGGATTTTCTCCCTATACAATTTGGTCTTTTTTTATTAAAGGTGCCGCAGGGTTTACCGTGGGGATGATGGCCAGAGGTTTGTGGCCAGAAATGATTTCTGGTGACCGCTGGATTTTTAAGGCTGTACTCGGTATGGTTTTGGCATCTTTTTGTACATTAGGCGGTTATATTCTTGCTTGGTGGGCAGTGCTCGGCAGTGTTACGGTGGCTCTTGGCAACAGCCCTAGTTCAGTTATTACTTCAGGTATTGGGTTAATTGTTGCTATGCTTATCGCACCGAAATTACGACATGTTTTAGATAAGCGTTAAAAATACAAAGAAAAAACCTATCCTGGTCAAGTTGAATGCCTAGGATAGGTTTTTTCTTTGTATTTTATGGAGTTTGTTTATTTGGTGCGAAAACCTTGTCCCCCGCTAGCTAGTTGATAATAATTTTGAAATTTCACGACACTATCCGTTACATTACGATAAGAATGAGGTTGATCACTTTGGAAACGGATGGCATCCCCTGGATTTAGCTCATAAATTTGATCACTCAGTGTTATTTCCAAAATTCCGGCAATGACAAATATATATTCTTCAGAATTCACATCATGAGGATCGGAACTATGCTGGCAGTGTGGTGCTAGTGTGACGAAAAATATTTCAATATGTTTGTCCTGGTTAAAAGAAAATTGGGGGAATATCGTCATGCCATCCGCATCAATAACAGATTCGATTTCGCAAAGGCGAATGACTTCGACTGCTGACTTATTGATGGCGATGAGTCGGTTAAACGGGATTTGCAGACCGGAGGCTATTTTCCATAAGGTATTGACGGTAGGGTTGGATTCCGATCGTTCAATTTGTCCAAGCAGCGCTTTACTAACGCCAGAAACTTCTGATAATTTATCTAGACTTAATTTCCGTTGGTGGCGAATTTCAGCAAGATTATTAGCAATGATTGCAGTTAAATCATTCATAAAATCACTCCTTTGTATAAAATCTTTTCAAATATATTGTACAAAACATTTGTGTATTATATAGCAATTGTATAGCACTTATGTATAATATATCATATACAGTAAGTAATGCAATATTAAATAATATTGCATTACTTACTGTATATTCAGACTCGCTAATAGACTGCTCATTGCGGCATGATAATGTTTCTGGTGGCGTTGGTTAGATTTACATCTTTTAGTTTCTAGTAAAATAAAAGAATTAACAGAAAATTAACGACAATTTAACATAACTTCATCAAAAATATACTACAATACAGTGCAGGAGTTTCCGTGTAAATAAGCGAAGGTTTATTACATTTAAGGGACATGCAGTTTAGTTGTAGAAAATATGAATAGATGGAGTGGTTCGTTATGGTTCATGCAATTATCGATATTGGTTCAAATTCTATCCGTTTAGCCATATATAAAATGGATGAAGACCAATTAACAATCTTATTGAATAAAAAATATACAGCTGGTCTGGCCGCTTATGTTAAAAATGAAGAAATGACACAAGTTGGTATTGATAAAACTTGTCAGGTCTTAGATGAATTCAAAGTTTTATTAGATGCCTTCCATATTACCAGTGTATCAGCTTTTGCAACGGCTGCGTTGCGCAATATTTCGAATAGTGCTGCAGCTATTGAGCAAATCACGAAAAAAACAGGTGTAGTCGTTACAGTTCTTTCGGGGACGGAAGAGGCTACACTTGATTTTATTGGAGCAACGCATGCAACACAGGCTAAAACTGGTTTACTGCTTGATATCGGCGGTGCGAGCACAGAACTGGTTTTGTATGAAGATGGTTTGATCGTCAATGCAGTGAGTCTGCCAATTGGTTCATTAAATGCATACGGGCAATATGTTCATTATTTATTACCAAATAAAAGTGAAAGAAAAGCGATAAAAGAAGCTGTTTTGACGGAATTGTCAAAAATTACAGATATGGATTCCAGCAAACAAGCCTTTGTTTGTGGCGTGGGCGGATCGATTCGTGCCGCGGGGAAAATTAATAATTATCTATTTAATTTACCACCAGATACAGATGAAATTAAAGCACCAAATGTAAAAAAGATGATTAAGCTATTAGAAAATGATGAAGAAGATGATCTGATTTCGAGTGAAACCTTAAACATTTTATTAAAAACAGTTCCAGATCGTATTGAAACGATTTTGCCGGGCATGATTATATTACATACGTTGATAAAATATTTTAAAAGCGAAACGATTGTGGTTAGTAAATCGGGCGTGCGCGAAGGGTATTTATATCAAAATATAATTCCGCAAAAGAAAAAGTCCACCAAATCGATTCAAACCAGTAAAGCAAAAAGTCAAACCACTGTCGAACCAACAAGTCAACCAGTTGCTGTGGCAAAAGTTCGTAAAGCCCCTAAAACCCCAAGAACTCCTAAAATGCCTCGAGTGCCAAAAATAGCAAAAAAAGTGGTAGATAAAACGAATCAGGGGAAAATAGAACCGGAAAAAAGTGTTGTAGAGGTACAAGATGGGCAATCAACAGAATCCTGATATCAGTTATACACAAAACCGTGAGTTATCCTGGCTGAATTTTAATGAACGTGTTTTAGATGAGGCTGCCGATGAACAGGTACCCCTATATGAACGGTTGAAGTTTGTGGCGATTTTTACGAATAATCTTGATGAGTTTTTTATGATTCGGGTGGGCAGCTTATTTGATTTAACTTTACTCAAAAAGGAAAATCGTGATAATAAGAGTTTGCTTACAGCCAAGGAACAATTAGATAAAATCTTTGCGGCAGCAGAAAAGCTGTATACGAAACGAGATATTGTTTTTGCCGCGATTGAAGAACAACTGTGCACAGCCAATATTGAAAGACTAAAAATGAATCAATTGACAACGGATGAACAATCTGAGATGGAAAAATATTTTGAAAATTATATTGCTCCCTTATTGTCACCGCAAATTATTGATTTTCAACATCCATTTCCGCATTTAAGCAATCAGCTGTTGCATATTGCTGTACTTTTAAAGCATAATCGGAAGGTGACATTAGGAATTATTCCCGTGCCGGTTTCACTGCCGAAATTGATTTTTTTGCCAGGTGAAAAAACCCGCTACATATTAGTGTCAGAAATTATGCTGGCTTTTGTAGCGAAGATATTTGATATGTATTCTGTTATTGATAAGTCGGTTATTTGTGTGACACGCAATGCTGATATCAGTCCTGATGATGAAGCAAGTGAAGTAGGCGAGGATTATCTGCATCATGTCAAAAAAACGCTGAAAAAACGTCTGCGGCTTGAACCTGTCCGTTTAGAAATGGAAACGATGGGAGATTCCCTGATGATTACGTATCTTTGTAACAGGCTTCATATTGATCCAACCCAAATCTATAAGACCAAGACGCCGATTAGCTTATCCTATGTGTTTTCTTTAGGGGATAAATTCACCTATCAGCAGCAACAGGATTTGCAGTATAAAAAATTCAAGCCAAGTCCTTTTTGTGAGGTTGATGTTAATACTCGTATGTTAGATTATGTCTTGCATAAAGATGTTTTACTTACATTTCCATATCAAAATTTTGATTTGTTTTTGCGTTTGATTAAAGAAGCAGCCTATGATGAAAAAGTCGTTTCCATCAAAATCACGATTTATCGAATGGGTAATCATAAGGCGAAATTGATGAACTATTTGATTATTGCGGCTGAAATGGGCAAAGAGGTTACCGTCGTGATGGAAGTTCGAGCTAGGTTTGATGAGCAGAACAACATGAATTGGGCTGAAAATCTGAGCGAAGCAGGCTGTAATATCCTTTATGGATTTAAGGGATATAAGATTCATTCTAAAATTTGTCTAATTACACGTTATGAGGCAGAAAAAGTACAATATATTACCCAGATCGGTACGGGAAACTATAATGCACAAACCGCTGCGATCTATACGGATCTTGCCCTGATTACGGCCAATCAGGAAATTGGCAAAGACGCGGTAACTTTTTTTAAAAACATGTGTATTGCTAATTTGAATGGTAATTATGATACCTTGCTCGTAGCACCGGTGAATTTGAAACAGCAGATTGTCGAATTGATCGGACAGGAAATGCACAAAGCACAATTGGGTAAAAAAAGTGGCATTTTGCTTAAAATGAATTCCCTGACAGATCGTGATCTCATTGAGCAATTAGTTTTGGCGGCACAAGCTGGCGTGAAAATTAAATTGATTGTAAGAGGAATTTGCTGCTTGCTGCCGAATGTCTTAGGTAAGACGGAAAATATTACAGTGATTAGTATTGTTGGACGTTTTTTAGAACATTCTAGGATTTTTTGTTTTGGCGTTGGGGTAAATATGCGAATGTATATATCCTCAGCAGATTTAATGACCCGCAATACGGAACATCGCGTTGAAATTGCTTGCCCAATTTTTGACAAGCAGGTGAAACAAAAAATTTATGCAACGCTTAAAATTATGTTAATGGACAATGTAAAAGGGCGACAGCTGCAAAATGATGGAACTTATAGAAAACGAATGGGACATGCAAAACGAATCGACAGCCAGCAATATTTTATTGATTCGTTCAGTGCATTGCTTGTCGCTGCAAACAAACTGTAAAATTAGGACTCATTATTTTTACCTGTATCACGAGGAAAAGCCTGTCCTGTTATCATTAATGTATACAGGATAGGCTTTTCTACTATTTCTTATGCTTGGTAAATTTTGAGAATGGATGGGGTGCTGAAATGGAAGCTGATTTTAATCCACTAAGCTTTTACGAACAAGAACAGCTGTCATTGATCGAACAATGGAAAAAAGAGTCTCCTGGTATGGCAACTCATGTTACGAGCACCGTTTTAAAACCGGTCACTTGGATTGCTGAAAAAATGATTCCGCAAGCTGCCATAAAAGGGGCGTTAGATTTTGCAAACCTTATTGGTAAATTATTAGCGGATGAAAGTGATCTGAAAAGAGATGCAGGTGTCCGCAGTATTTCAGAGCTTAAACAAAAAGATCTTGCCTTGTCTGACCGACTGGCAAATCAGGTTCATAATTGGGGAATTGGCATGGCCGGCGGGGAAGGCGGCCTGACAGGAGCTGCCGGTGCGATTGGAATAGCTGCCGATGTACCAGCTATTATCACGCTGGCGCTTAGAACAATCCATAAAATAGGATTGTGTTATGGGTATGAAGCGAAAACAAAAGGCGATCAGGAGTTTATTTTCGGAATCATGTCAGCTTCGGGATCAAATTCGATTCAAGAAAAGCAGGCTGCTCTCGCAGTGCTGCGGAACATCCAAATTCATGTTATGAATAACACATTCGATCAATTGGTTAAGCAGCAGTTTGGCGGGCAAACGACTCTTCTTACTACGAAAGTTTTAGCAAATCAATTAGGAATCAATTTGACAAAGCGGAAAGCCTTGCAGGTTATTCCGGCATTAGGGGCTTTAGTGGGTGCTTCTGTCAATGGCTGGTATATCAAAGAAGTTGGCTGGGCTGCCAGACGATCTTATCAAGAAAAATGGCTGATTGATAATCATAAGATTCATGAGGTTCAAGATGGAGTGCATTAAAACGTACAATTACAGGGAGAAGGCATGCCGCTTTATGGGCATGCCTTTTTTGGATTCAGGAGCTATTTTGTAAGAAATGGATACTCCAGTGTAAGGTGAATATTCGATCATTTGAACCTACAAAAAGATTGTTGGTAAAAATTCCAGCAATAGCAGGGGTGAAAAAGATCTTTTTGTAATTGGCATAGGACTTGCATATATTTAAGAGCGTAGACCAAGTTTTATAAAATGGGGGTGAGAAAGATGCAAGAAAAAGTTACGATTTTATGTTGCTGTGGTGCGGGGATTTGTACTTCGAATTATTTAAAAGAAGAAATCGAAGATCGAATTAAAGCAGAGGGACTCAAACAGGTGAAAGTGAATCTTTGCCGAGTAAGTGATTTGGAAGAAGCCATTAATGATGCAGATCTGCTTGTGACAACGGTAGAAATCAAATCAAGCTATGACATTCCGATGATCAGAGCCTTAGGGATTATGCTCGACGATAAAGCAGCAAAAAAAGCCCTGGATGAAATTGTTGATACGGTAAATAAGATAAAACAGGCATAAGGAGTCCGGGGGTGTTGATTTAATAAAAATAGTAGCAATGGTTTTAAATAGTACCCCCAGAATATAAGAGATTTTACTATATTTTGAGGAGGCGAATTCACAAATGGATTTTATTACTTCAATTACAGAGGTTTTATCGGCTTTTTTTAAATTTGATTCTACGGTTACAATCATAGGAATTATTTTAATTGTGTCACTATTGGTTCAAGTTACAGTCAAAAAAGCGATTCTTGGCGCATTGAAAGTATCCATTGGTTTAACCGGTTTGTTTATGGTTGTTAATTTAATTCAGGAGGCAATGGTAAAACCAATCACAAATATCGTTCTTGTTTATGGCTTGGACAAAAACATAATTGATATAGGCTGGGGCTCTGTTGGTTATGCTTTTGGTAATACTTATGGATACTTTGGTGTATTTGTCTTTTTGATTGTCAATGTATTGCTGGTGTCAATCCGGTTTACGCAGACCATCTACGTCGATGTTTTTAACACCTGGCGGGCGATGCTGTTGGCTGGATTCGTCGGTGTTGTTTCGGGGAGTTTCTGGCTGGCTACGTTAGCAGTGGTTGTGTTTTTGATTATCGATGTAAAAGCCGCGGATATTGCGGCGCCTTATATAGAAAAAATCAATAATTTTCCTCCAGGCGGATCTTGGCCGCATGGTACACATTTTTCTTTTCAGGCTTGTATTGCAATTCCATTAGAATGGGTTTTACGCCGTACGCCGATTATTAAAGATATTCATTTCGATGCGGAAACCATTCAGGAAAAATTTGGCGTATTTGGGGAAAGTACCGTCATGGGGGCTACGCTGGGTACACTAGTCGGATTATTCAGCCAAATCGGTCTAATGCCTTCGTTGCTTTTAGGCGTAAAAATGGCCGCAGCCTTTCTCTTACTTCCTCGTATGGCTGCTATTTTGGTAGAAGGCTGGTTTCCAATCATTAAAGCATCCCGCAGTATTTTGGTGAGCAAGTTAAAACGTGATGATGTCCGAATTGCCTTAGATTGTTCAACCGTTATCGGGCATGCCGCCGTCATTCCTACAACTCTTATTATGTATCCGATTGCGTTATTAATTTCTTTACTGCTTCCAGGAAATCAAATGATTGCTTCTGTCAGTTTGATTATTGTTTTATGGGAAAGTGCTGCTGTGAACGCGATTACGGGCGGAAATATCCTTCATAATATTATTATTTTGTGCTTTATTGTCTGCCTGTTTTGCTGGGGCGCGACCTTAATGGCATCACCAATGACGGCCTTGGCAGGGTCAATGGGATATGAAGCCAGCAAAGGAATGATTTCAAACTGGGATGCTGCAGGTACACCCGCACTGGTTTTAGTATATAAACTCTTTTCAGTAGTTTTTGGCTTTTAAATTTTAACAGCATATTGCGTGTAGAAGGAGGATCACGATGGATCAACAAACAACGGAAGTCTATTATCATGCTGTTATTTTGGAAAATATGAAGAGTCGGGAAGATATCATTCGTTCCTTATCGGCATATTTGTTAGAAAAAGGGTATGTAACGGAGCAGTATCAACCAGCTACGCTCGAACGCGAGGAGATCTATCCGACTGGTCTGGCTACCAAACCGATTGGTGTTGCTGTCCCGCATTCGCAGGCTGAAAATGTGAAGCGGCCGGCAATTATCATGGGTATATCCAAAAATCAGGTTGCCTTTCATGAAATGGGCAATGCGGATTCGGAAATTGATGTAGGTGTCGTATTTTTGCTTGCCCTCAAAAAAGAAAATGCCCATTTGAACTACTTGCGTAATATAGTGAATTTTTGCAAAATTGAAGAAAATATTATACGGCTTTATAAGTCAAAATCAGATCAGGATGCCTATAACGTTTTAGTAACGGAAATTTTATGTGAATAGAAATTTTTAATCCGTAGTTTATTATTGAAAGGGGTAAAAAAATGGAAAAAGATAAAAAAATCAAAGTGCTCGTAGTCGGTGATGAATGGGTTCATACAGAGGATTTGGTAACGGTTACGAAAAGAATGCTGCAAGGCTATGATTACGAAATTGATTCTTTTGATGTAATCATGGATAAACCAATGAGCCGTGATCGCAGTGACGATATTGGGGATGACAGCATTACCGAATATTGTGGGAACCCGCAGGATTTGATTGATCGCATCGCCGATGTCAACCTACTTGTAGTGCATACCGCACCGGTTACAAAACAGGTTATTGAAGCCGGTAAAAATTTAATCGCGATTGGCTGCTGCCGCTCGGATGCAGTAAGCGTTAACATCAAAGCCGCTACGAATAAAGGCATTTATTTTTTCAATGCACCAGGACGCTCCGTGGAACCTGTATCCGATTTGACGATGGCTTTTACCCTTATGCTGGGCCGTAATATCTTAAGAGCTGATCGTTACGTGAAATCTGGAAAATGGGATGAAGACATTAATCGTAAAACACCAATATGGGATGAGTTTACAACATTTCGTGGTTTGACCTTCAAGAATAAAAAATTTGGACTGGTTGGCTTTGGCAAAATTGGCAAACGTGTCGCTGAAAAAGCAGCAGCACTTGGTATGAAAGTGGTAGTGTATGATCCGTTTGTTGAAGCGGCACTAATACAAAAATACAGCAAGGCAGAAAAACTAGAGGAAATTTTTATCCAATGTGATTTTGTATCGATTCATGTACCACCACTTGCTGTAAACAAAGGTCTCATCAGCAAGAAATTATTTGAGATGATGAAACCAACGGCATATTTTATAAACATAGCTCGTGGTGAAATTATTGATGAAGAAGCGCTCATCGATGTTTTGCAAAAGAAAAAAATCGCTGGTGCGGCGTTGGATGTATATTACACGGAACCATTGCCGAAAACCAGTCCGCTCACACAGCTGGATAATGTTATTATAACGCCGCATTTGGCAGGTCAAAGAACAGATCTTTCTACGGGATCGGCAGAATTGCTTGAAGAAATGATGGGACCGTTTTTCCAGACCGGTAAAAAAGACCATTGTTTTAATATCGACCAATTGAATAAATAAGAAAAAGAATCAAAACTTTGGGAGGATGGCGCGGAAAATGCTTGTAAATATGAAGGAAATATTATATGATGCAAAGAAAAAAGGTTATGGTGTTCCTGCAGCAAATGCTTGGAATGAATCGACAATTAAAGCCGTTATTGCTGCCGCCGAAGAAAAACATTCCCCCGTTATTTTAGCTCTATATCCGGAAATGGCAGATATTCTCGCCTTTGGTGAGATCGCTGTGCCATTAGCTGTGCGGGCAGCCGTCCCGGTTGTTGTTCATCTGGACCATGGACAGGAATTTGTGGATGCGGTTAAAGCTGTACGAGCAGGCTTTACATCACTTATGGTAGATCGCTCCATGGCATCGTTTGAACAAAATGTGTTTGAAGTGCGGGAAATTGTAAAATTTGCTCATTCGCTGGATATTAGTGTCGAAGCCGAATTGGGTCATGTTGGAAAAGGCACGGAATATGAAGAAACAAAGAATATCGGTCTTACCAATACGGAAGAAGCTAAGAAATTTGTTCAGGCAACGGATGTAGACTGTTTGGCTGTAGCGGTTGGAACTTCGCACGGACAATATGCAGGTACACCCGAGCTGCATTTCGATTTGTTAAAACAGCTTAATGAAATTGTACCTGTGCCGCTTGTTTTGCATGGCTGCTCAGGTACAGGGGATGAAAATTTGCAAAAAGCAATTAAATTAGGAATTCGAAAATTGAATTTATATACCGATTTGGACCAAGCAGGGCTTGCCGCGGCGAAAGCAGCTTTTGCCGAGTCTGCAAAAACGAGTATGTTCTCTAGTCTGGATGATATGCTTTGTGGTTACCGTGAAAAACTCGGCTATTATATGCAGTTGTTTGGCTCAGCCGCTAGGGTTTGACCGTTATAGTATTGTAAATAATGGAGAGGGAATATGCCAAAGTTAAGTGGTGGGCATATTCCTTTTTTACTGCATGCAGATTTACAAAACTTGTCGAAAGGAGGATATACAAATGGTAAAGAACAATAAAGAAGAAATAAAAAAGTTGATTCTAAATGAAAAACCATTTGAGCCTTTATCTGATGAAAAAATTGCCAATACTCTGTCTATTTTGCGCGAAACTGTTACCGAGACCAGAAAATCTTTACGTATCATCAATTCGCGGGAACGGAAAAAGAAAAATATCCAAGACGCAATTTTGAAGATGCAGGAAAAAAATCCGGAAATTACGATTTCACAAATTATCATGAATTTTTCAATGCAAGGAATTGATTTATCGAGAAAATACACAACAAGTATTTTAGCCGATGAAAAAACAAGTGAACTGGTCGTCGAAACAGTTAAAGAATTGACAGTAGAAGATCCCAAGCAGGATTTTTCGAAACTAGTAGGTTTTGATTATAGTTTGGTTAAAAATATTCAACAGGCAAAAGCTGCGATCTTATACCCACCAGCTGGTTTGCCAACTTTGATTGTAGGCGAAAGCGGAACTGGAAAATCACTTTTTGCCGAGTGCATGTATCAATACGCTTTGAATAAAAAAGTGCTTAAAGAGAACGCGCCCTTTGTATCGTTGAACTGCGCTGATTATGCAGATAATCCACAGCTCTTACTTTCTATTTTATATGGTTATAAAAAAGGTGCTTTCACGGGAGCTGATCAAAATACAGAAGGTATGGTAGATGCAGCACAGGGCGGTGTTTTATTTTTGGATGAAATTCATCGCCTTCCCGCAAAGGGACAAGAAATGTTGTTTTCTATTTTGGACAAAGGAAAATTTAGACGGTTAGGGGAAACAAATGTAGAACACGAAGCCTCTGTTTATTTTATTGGTGCCACAACGGAAAATATCGAATCGTCTTTATTGTTAACCTTTCGCAGACGTATTCCCATGATTATTGAACTCCCGAATTTGCGTAACCGATCCATTCAAGAAAAAGCCCAGTTAGTTTATGACTTTTTTCAGGAAGAAGCAAATCGAACTCAATGCAAAATATTAGTAAAAAATAAAATATTGTCGGCCTTTGTTCTCAAAGAATATCAAGGTAATGTTGGGCAGCTGCGGAGTGAAATTCAAGTTACCTGTGCCAATGCCTATGTTGAAAAAATGAATAGTGATAAGACGGAAATTCATATCGATTTTAATGAACTCATTTATAACACCTTGTTTCAGAACAATCAGGGAACGGATAACCAACACAGTCGTTCGATTGTCTTTCAAGATATGCTCTTTGTGCCGCATATAACAGCGGCTAAGGTCAGTCATACTTATCCGATTTTTGAAGACATTTACAAAAAAGTAGAATTGAAATATTATGAACTCAAAAAAATGGGGATTGATCCGGGTGAAATCGAAAAAATCATGTGGACTTTTGTTTTAAATAAATTTGATTTGATTCGATCCGAAGGTCATACCGAAAATCAATTATTATCGCTTGATGAATTGAAATATTTAGTGGGCGAAAATATCAGTCAGACGATCAAAGCCTTTTTTGATGAAATAACACAAGTGCATGCTGCTATCGAAATCAATAAAAAAGTATTAATTTATTTGGCTATTCATCTTAGTGAAGCTGTGAAGCGTATTAAATATGGACAGGAAATAATTAATCCAAACCTTGTGTATATTAAAGAGAATTTTGTTCACGAATATGATTTAGCGAGGCATTTGGTTCGAACGATTGAACAAAAGGAAAATGTGATAATTCCGGATGGGGAAATCGGTTTTATTGCCATGTATATCAAAGAGCTGTTACAGATTACCGATAAAAAAAATAAAGTTGCCATCATTACAGTGTGTCATGGGAAAGTTGCTTCGGAAATGATTGCAGTTGTTAATCAGCTGATGGGGGTAGATTTTCCAATTGCGATTGATATGCCATTTAATACAAATCCTATTGAAATTTTTGAAAAAGTCATCAATATTGCCCAAACGATTAAAAGTGATAGTGGTATCTTGTTTTTTGTCGATATGGGGTCTTTGGTAAACGTTGGCGACATTGTAACCAAACGAACGGGGATTAAGACTAGAACGATTGATCGCGTTGATATGGTTTCGGTTATGGAAGCGGTTCGAAAAATTTATATAGCGGATCAAAATGCTGAAGAAACGTTAGATGATATTTACTATGACATTGTAAGTACAAGATATTCCTATCCGATGTTGTCGGTTAATGAGTCCAATAAACCATCGTTGCTGCTTTGTCTGTGCTTGACGGGTCATGGTGTTGCGGTTAAAATAAAAGAGCTGTTAATAGAATATTATCCTAAATTAAAAATTCTATTATTAGGGATTATGGATGAAGACTTTACACTTCAGATCAATAAAATAAAGCAGCAGTATAATATTATTGCTGCGGTGGGAACCATCAATCCACACATTAATGGCGTGAATTTTATCCCGTTTGAGAGTGGTTTTAGTTCAGATAAAAAACAATTTCTAGATTGTCTGGTCCGGCAGTATCAAAGCAATACATTAAAGTCTTTTTTGAAGGCTGAGTTAATTTTCCTCGACCAGGAATATGCGGATAAAAAATGTCTGCTGGAAACAATCGGCAGTCTCTTGTTTAATCGTGGTTATATAAAAAATGAATTTATCACCTCACTGTTTGCTCGTGAAGAAATGGGCAGTACTATTTTTAAAAATGGTGTAGGCATTCCCCATGGATTGCCAGCTTTTGTTAAAGAAACTGCGATTGTTTTTATTCGGCTGAACAAACCAATTATATGGGATGATTTTGGCCATTTCGTTACGATGATCTGTCTGCCTGCTGTTAAAAAAGATGATGTTGCTACGATCAATGATTTGTTTTTTAGTCTCAAAAACAAAGATGTTGTTCAGCAGCTCAATCAGGCAAAAGATGTCGGGGAGTTTATAGGGAAATTATGTCCGAAACAATAAAATAGGACTAATTAACTATTTAATAAATGTAGTACAAAATAGACAAGTTGTATTTAAACATCTTGTCTATTTTTTTATGCCCGAAATCATTGCTTTAAATGTTAGGAAATATGAGATTCCAAAAGAATTGGAAAAATAAAGGCTTTTACTTTTTTGCAATATGATGTATCATATTATTAAAAGACTAAAGTCCCAACAATTTCCTTGGATGTGGGAATATTGGGTATGGGCTGAAGTCGGAGTAAAGAGAGATATTTGCAAGTTGGAGAGGAAGGATGTATTTATGAGCATTCGCGCTAAAATTAGTGAGATTGTTTCATGCAAGGCGGATGCGGTTTGGTCTGTTGCAGATATAGCTTATTCTGATTATAAAAATGATTTTTCATGTGCAATTGTTATAGCGCAAAGATATAGTTATTTTCTAACGGAAGCGGAATATGACGAAGAAAAATATAATACTATATTACTTGAAACAACCAGAAATCTGAATAAAAAAATCGGCAGTTTAAAAATTTTATTGGACTCATATCAAATAAAAAATTATGTGCCTGCAGCGGTGCAAAATGATGAAAAAAACCTTCGGGTCCCTTTTTCATTTAAAGAAGCGGCTGTCCATGCTGGACTTGGCTGGATTGGGAAAAGTGATGTTTTAGTTACAAAAAAATTTGGACCAAGGGTTCGTCTGGGGGCAATCCTTTTGGATTATCCTTTTTTGACTTGTGCAAAACCCATAAAAAAAAGTTTTTGCGGGGATTGTCAGGTCTGTATAAAAGCTTGTCCAGATCAAGCACTTTATGGAATTGACTGGAACCCTGGTCTAACTCGGGAAGATCTTATCGATTATAAATTATGCAATTTAAAACGCAGTGGATTTTTTATGGAATATGGTCGAAAGAGTGCCTGTGGTCATTGTATTTTAGTTTGTCCATGGGGTCTTTCCACAGCTAAATGAAGAGAGTAAAGGTTTGATAATAAATGTTGGGATAAGCAAAAAAACAAATTACTTATCCCAACATATTTTTTTACCTCAAAATAGAAAATAACGAGGGAAAATATTCTAGCTAAAAATTTATGATATATTTTTTAAAAACACGTGATATGAAGTTTTTAGCATTAAATGGATATATATCATCTATCACACTTGCGTACTAAAATGTCCCTTATATTAGACATGGTTTAGTATTTCTGAAATTTTCAAAATAAATTATAATAAACTTGTAAGTTAGAAAGAGCATATAGTCGGCATATCGTATATGGAGGATATAAATATGGTACAAGAATTCTTGTCGACACGTGAGAAAAAAATTTTGACAGCCTTATTAAAGGCAAATGCTTATCTTACTAGTGCTGAATTATCAGAAATATTAAATGTTTCTGATAAAACCATACATCGTGATTTGCAATCAATAAGGTATAAATTTGGCTGCCAAAGTATAGTGCAACATAAGCGTGGTAAAGGATATTGTATAGATCCTATTAGCGACATAAACACTGTTTTGGGTTTGTCAAAACAGCAGGCAGGCTTTTTTGGTATTGATGTTGAGATGAGGCGCAGGAATATTATGATTTTGTTATTGTTACAGGCGCCAATAGAAACATCAATCAATAAATTAGCTGAGATTTATTTCATTAGCAATGCATCAATTGTAAATGATTTAAGCATTATAGAAGATGAGTTGAAACAATATAACTTATCTCTTGTACGATCACACAATGGAACTCATATAGATGGCAGTGAGCATAACATTCGTAATCTGTTGATGCAAATGTTTAATCAATTTCCTATGAATAGTGCGCAGCCCCTGCTATATGAGAATACAGATACAGCAATGGACCATGATTTATATACGTTTTTTTCACATAAGGATATAAGTTTTGTTAAATTATTGCTGGATCGGGTAGAACAGATTTTATGCGGCAAAATAAAGGATCCATATTATATCAATATATTTACACATGTTTTAATTCTTATTAAGCGTTTAGAAAATAATGAACATACGGTAAATAAGGGAAATGACGAGAATGGAAATTATAAAGATAAAGTTATATTTAATTGCACATCGATGGTTGTTCAGAAAATAGGAAAGTATATGAATCATACCATACCTACAAATGAATTTTTTTACATTTACCAGTATCTTTATTCATCACGTATAGATCCTGAAAATGACAATAATCAATTAAAATTGGAAGAAAATAATGATGAAGAGAAAGGTTTTGTGAATGATTTATTGAAACGCGTGTCGACGGAAGTGAAAAACGATTTTTCAAATGATTTTAGTTTACAACAGGCATTATTGCTTCATATTAGACCGCTTACAAAACGTATAGAAAGTAAAATATTTATTTCGAATCCGCTTAAAGATGATATAAAAAGAGATTTTCCCCAAGTATTCAAGGCAGTAAAACAAGCCTTAGAAAAACAAAACTTAAAGCTTGCTTTTCGAAATTTAAGCGATAACGAAATAAGCTATATCGTAGTATATTTTCAGTCTGCTTTAGAAAAAAAAGCGCAACAGAAGCGAGTTGTAATTGTTTGTTCCAGCGGTGTCGGAACATCACATTTATTAGCGGCACGTGTCAAACGCACCTTTCCCGACTGGGAAATTGTTGATATTGTTTCGGCAAGCAGAGTACAAAAATTTAGCCCCCATCAAGTTGATATTATTCTTACTACGGTAAAACTTGAAAGACAGAATATTCCGTCTATTCTTGTGAGCTCTATATTTAATAAAATCGATGCAGTCAAAGTAAAGCAAGCTTTAAATCTAATTTAGGAGGAACGAATTATGAACATTGAAACAATTTTGAATGAAAATTTAATTAATCTAAATATGGAAGCAAATACGAAAGATGAAGCCATAAAGGAACTTACAAATTTACTATACAAAGCTGGCAATGTGAAAGATGGAGACGCCTTTATAAAAGATGTTTATAACCGCGAAGCGGAAGGAAAGACTGGTTTAGGCAATCATATTGCTATTCCACATGGTAAGTCGGATGCAGTCAATGTTACATCAATTGCAGTTGGAAGGACCAAGAATGATTTGATATGGGAATCTTATGATAATTTACCGGTGCATGTAGTTATTTTATTTGCAGTAAGAAATGTTGACAAAACTACAGTGCACTTAAAGTTGTTGTCACAAGTTGCAATTGCGTTATCGGATGAAGAGATATTTGATAAATTACTTACTACAAATGATAAGGGCGAAGTGATTTATTTATTATCGAATAAAATACAGTAAAAATGAAAGGAGAGATACGTATGTTTATACCTGGCTTTGTATGATTAAATGTTCAGAAATTGCAGACTAAAAAAAGAAGAAAGGACAGATGAAACCATGAATATTATTGGAATTGCGGCATGTGTTGCGGGAATTGCCCACACGTATATTGCCAAAGAAAAACTGACAAAGGCTGCTGAGAAAAGAGGCCATACAATTCATATAGAAACGCAGGGACAGATTGGCACAGAAGATGAACTTACTGCTGAACAGATAAAAATATCAGATGTGGTTATTTTAGCAGTAGATACATCGATTAAAGGACGTGATCGTTTTGCAGGAAAAAAGATAGTCGAGGTTTCCACAGAGGTAGTAATTCATTCAGCCGGAAATTTGATTAAGCATATTGAAGAGAATATTAAAGCTTAGTTTAGTAAGAAAAGTTGAAAGGATGATATTATTTTGAAAAATCTAAATATAAAGAAAAATCTAATGACAGCAATATCTTATTTGATTCCATTTGTTTGTTGTGCTGGTATGCTGATGGTTATCGGTAACATTAGTGGAGGACAGGGCATCAAGGATTTTAATGGAAGTATGTCGGTCGCAGATGTTTTATTTACGTTAGGTGGAGATGGATTAGGCCTTTTAGCGGTATTTATTTCGATGTTTATCTCTTATGCTATAGCTGATAGAGCAGGTATTGTACCAGGTTTTTTACTTGGTATCTTATGCAAGGAATATGGTTATGGATTTTTAGGTGGGCTTTTTGCAGGGTTTATGACAGGCTATTTAGCAAATTATCTTAAAAATGCAATTAGGCTGCCTGCTTGGTTTGAAGGAATTAAACCAATGCTTATACTGCCGTTTCTTACGACATTAATCGTTGCGCTTCTTATGCGCTATGTGGTGGGAATTCCAATTCATGCTTTACAGGATTTCATAGGTTATACGCTCACTAGCATGCAGGGCGGCTCTATCATTGTACTTGGAATGGTTGTTGGTATATTGTCAGCTGTTGATTATGGTGGACCAATTAACAAGGTTGTATTTGTTTTTTGCTTAGGTTTAGTTTCAGAAGGCTACACGACGCCGATGAATGCTTTGATTTCTGCTTCCATGATTGCACCATTAGGTCTTACTATTTGTTATTTTTTGAGTCGGCTGTTTAAACGCGACATATTTTCTGATGAAGAAGCCAATGCTTTGAAAAGTGCATTTATTATGGGATGCTGCCAAATTACAGAAGGATCTTACCCGATTATTCTTAATGATTTAATACGAATTACAATTTGTACAGCGATTGGTGCTGCGGTAAATGGAGCACTGGTATTCTATTGGGATTGCACTAACCCCATTGTTTGGGGAGGATTCTTTACGCTTCCAGGGCAAAATCATCCGGGACTTTGGGTTGCAGCGCTGCTTATTGGTTCATTGGTATTTTCTATAATTTGCCTTTTGTTAAAGAGAAAACCAGTAACAAAAGAAAATGACGATGAGCAGGAATTGAATTTATCAAATGTTAAGATTTCGGGTTAATCAATATTCAATATTATTATATAGTGATTTCATATAAAGAATGGAGATGTGCTCCCCTTATATGAAATCCGAAAGGGGATTTTAATTATGTTAATATCTATGTCAAAAATGCTTAAGGTTGCCAAAAAAGGTCATTTTGCGGTAGGGGCATTTAATGTTTCTTCCAGCATGCTCATGCGTGCTGTGATTGAAGAAGCAGAAGCTACGCAAACACCGGCAATAATTGCAATTCATCCAGATGAGCTGCAATTTATTACCAATGAATTTATTGCTTATGTATTGGAAAAAATTCATAGAAGTCCAATCCCCTTCGTTTTGCATCTGGATCATGGTGGGTCGCTTGCAGATGTGGAACGGGCGGTACATGCTGGCTTTAATTCGGTAATGATTGATGGTTCAAAACTGCCATATGAGAAAAATATTGCTTTAGTTAAGCAAGTTGTTGATTTGATGCATCCAATTGGTGTAGCGGTTGAAGGCGAACTTGGAACGATTGGCGATACAGGCAACTCTATTGAAGGTGGTGCGACGAAAGTAATTTATACAAACCCAGAACAGGCCGTGAATTTTATTGAAAAAACAGGTGCTGACTCTTTGGCCGTTGCGATCGGCACGGCACATGGTATTTATCCAAAAGGGTTTAAGCCTGAGCTGCAAATGAATATTTTACGAGATATTGTAGAACGTACGGATTCACCGCTTGTTCTTCATGGAGGTTCAGCGAATCCAGACAATGAAATCGCACAAGCGGTTACGATAGGCATCCAAAAAATTAATATTTCCAGCGATATTAAGCATGCATTTTATGTAAAGTGTCGTGAAGTATTAAAAAATCAAGAATTGCGTGAACCTAATCAGATTTATCCAGAATGTATTGAAGCTACTAAGCATGTAGTTAGACAGAAAATGCAATTGTTTAACTCTATTGGTAAAAGTTCTAACTATTTTGCCGAGTAGTAAAAATAGTAAAAGTGGTGAAACGGATTGATAACGAATCATAAGATTGGACAATTTAAAGGGAAAGATGTATATGCATATACTTTGACGAATCAAAATGGCATGTCATTAACAGCATTAAACTATGGCTGTGTAGTAAAAGAAATTCTGTTTATGGATAAAAACAAAAAAAAGAGAAACTGTGTACTCAGCTATAAAGACATTGAAATGTATGAAAAAAATCCAATGTTTTTAGGAGCGACTATAGGCCGTGTTGCGGGCAGAATTAAAAATGCGGAATGTATTTTACCAAATGACAAAAAATGTATTTTTGAAAAAAATGATGGAAATCAGCATCTTCATGGTGGAGAAAACGGCTTTTATCATCAATTTTGGAATGTACAAACAAAGAGTGAGAATGGAAGAGAACATATTATTTTTACTCGCAACGAAAAGGCGCATGACGGTTATCCGGGCAATTTGATAATTTGTGTTAGTTATACTTTAGATGATCGAAACACATGGACTATAAACTATCATGTTGAATCTGATGAAATTAGCTTATGTAATATGACAAATCACAGCTATTTTCATCTCGATGAGGATGATACGATTGACAAACATCTATTATATATTGATGCGGATCAAGCTCTGGAAGTCGATAAAGAAACAATGGCTACAGGAAAATATCTTTATGCTAAAACAGATCCTGTTTTTGATTTTTTGTCTCCTAGAGAGATCGGAACATATTTTTCTAAAGGTCATTCACAACTTTCGCTGGTTGGAGGAGGATATGACCATGCGTTTCAGTTAAATAAAAAGGAAAAAGATGAAATTAGGTGTTATTCTTTAAAAAGCCGGATAGAAATCAGCGTAAGAACTACGGAAGAAGCCGTCGTTGTTTATACATGTAACAATGTGGATCCAACTGTACAGCTGGAAAACGGAGAAGCACGTCGCTATGGCGCGATAACGTTGGAAACGCAAGCACTGCCAGATAGAATCCATAGTGATAAACCGGGGCTGATTATTGTTTATCCTGACAAGCCCTATGATAGTCAGACAACCTATACATTTTCATTAATTTAATCATAAATTTTAGGAGGATTTTTTTATGAAACGGTCAGAAATTAACCATAGTATTGCATATATTATACAAAAAGTGCAGGACTTTAAGATTCCATTACCACCATTTGCATTCTACTCATCGGAAAATTGGAAGAATTTAACGAAAGATGAACGTGAGCTTGTAGATACGATGTTAGGATGGGGCATTACTGATTTTGGTAAAGGTGATTACAATAAATGTGGACTGGGAATCTTTACTTTTAGAAATGGCAGTCAGTCAGATCCTGAGACATATTCAAAGGTTTATTGCGAAAAATTATTATTTGTCTTGGATGGGCAGATGTTACCATATCATTTCCATTATTCAAAGATGGAAGATATCATTAATCGTGGTGGTGGTACATTGGAGATTACATTGTATAACTCCGATGAAAAAGAAGATTTTGCTAAAACAGATGTTACGGTTACTTTAGATGGTAAACAAATAACGGTTAAGGCTGGTTCTAAAATAATGCTTGAACCAGGGCAAAGCGTTACTCTTTTGCCGCATCAATATCATTCGTGGAAGGGTATTGCTGGGACTGGTGATATTGCTGTATTTGAAGTATCAAAGGCAAACGATGATAATCTTGATAATCATTTTTATGATAAAACACCTTGGGTTCCACATGTAGAGGAGGATGAACCTATTCAATATTTGGTTTTTGATGATTATAAGAAATATGTCCAATTTTAAAATTTACTTATTTTAAGTACCTGCCATGTAGTATGAGCTTTGAAAAAACTTATATCACATGGCTATGCTTTTATCATATAAGGAGGAATGAATATGCAAATAGGAGTAGATACATTTATTTGGACGGAAGTATTTACTGAAAAAGATTTGTGGATTATAGAAAAAAGTGAAAAATTGGGATTTGAGGCAATTGATTTTGCTATTGCTCATCCAGAAACGTTTCCTACAGAACAAGTAATAGCAGAATTAAAAAAGACAAAACTCAAACCTGTAACGTCGACAACCCTAAATGCAGAAAATAGCCTTATTTCATCTGATCCTGCAGTACGGAGAAAAGGGATTGAGTCATTGAAGCGGCTGGTCGATATAAATAAGCTAATTGGGTCTGAAATTCTTGGTGGTGTAAACTATGCGGGTTGGGGCTGCCTTACAGGAAAGCCGCGTACAGAAGAAGAATGGAATCATTCAGTAAGTGCTATGCGCGAAATTGCTGAATATGCTATTCAAGTACATCCTAAAATGAAAATTTGCGTAGAGCCCGTCAACCGTTTTGAGACGCATTTTATCAATACGGCAGAAGATGGTGTAAGATATTGCAAAGCTGTAGGAACTGGAAATATGGGGGTACATTTGGACTGTTTCCATATGATTAGAGAAGAGACAAGCTATACTGAAGCTGTAGAAACTTGTGGAAAAGAATACTTGGGCTATGTACATGTTTGTGAAAATAATAGGGGAATTCCAGGTACAGGACTTGTGCCGTTTGCGGAATTTTTTACAGCATTAAAAAAAATAGGTTATACAGGACCGTGTGTAATTGAATCTTTTGATCCCGGATTTGAAGAATTAAATGCGCAATGTGCAATTTGGCGAAAATTTGCAGATACTGGCGAGGAATTAGCAATTAAAGGTTTGGCTAATTTGAAGAAAATTGCTAAGCAAGTAGGAGCTTGAACTATCAGGTAAAATTTAAAGGAGAGGAGGAAATATGGTGCAGAGAATATTAAATGATCCTGATAACATTGTAGATGAAATGATATCCGGTTTTTTGAAGACACATAAAGACATCGTGGAAGCAACGGAGAATAACCGAGTAATCAAAGCAAAAAATATTCCGAAGGATAAGGTGGGTATTATCACCGGAGGTGGCAGTGGTCATAAACCTGCTTTTATTGGTTATGTCGGAAAAAATATGTGTGATGCAGTTGCAGTAGGGGAGGTCTTTTCGTCACCGACTGCAATGGCTTTTTTAGATGCGGCGAAAGCCGTAGATCAGAAAAAAGGCGTCGCCTGTTTATATGGAAATTATTCAGGTGATAATATGAATGTAAAAATGGCTATAAAAATGGCTATAAAACAGGGCATAACAATAAAAAGTGTTATAGCGAATGACGATGTTGCTTCTGCCCCAAAGAACCAGAGAGAAAAGCGCCGGGGGGTAGCAGGCGAAATCTTGATGTGGAAAATAGGTGGTGCTAAAGCGGCACAGGGTGGCAATTTAGATGAAGTGATAGCGGCAGCGCAAAAGGCTATCGATTCAACGCGAAGTGTAGGAATTGGTCTTTCTCCTTGTACTTTACCAGCAGCGGGACATCCTAATTTCGAAATAAAACCAGGTATGATGGAAATGGGTATTGGTCATCATGGGGAACCAGGGATGGAGATATGTCCATTGAAAACAGCGAAGGAAATTGCTGAAAAAATGATCAATATTGTTATACCAGACTATCCGTTTAAAGAACAGGATGAGGTCGTTGTTCTTGTATCTGGTCTTGGTGCTACGCCAGTCATGGAACTCTATGTTTTATACAATGAAATCGAAAAACTCATTAAGACAAAAAATATTATAATTTATAAAGCTTATGTGGGTAACTACTTTACATCACTTGAGATGAAGGGAGCTACTTTGACTATAATGAAATTAGATCAAGAATTAAAAAAACTTATTGATATGCCAGCTTACACTATGGGGCTCAAGCAGAAATAGGGGTAAAGATGATGAATGTATTTGAAAATAAAAAAGGCAAAATCATTTTGCTTAAAATGGTAAAAACTATTCAGGAAAATAAAGTGTATTTGGGTGATCTGGATGGGCTTATCGGTGACGGAGATCATGGGATGAATATGAATAAAGGGTTTTCGCTCTTCGAAAAAAGATATTGTAAGAATGATTTTAGATTCACGGATGGACTGAAAAATCTGGGAATGCTTCTTATGAATGAAATCGGCGGGTCTATGGGACCAATTTATGGAACTATTTTTACAGGAATGGCCGAAGCCAGCGAAAAATTGGAAACGATATCATTGAAGGACTTTAGTGAAATATTGGAAGCTGGGTATAATGGACTTATGGAAATTGTTGAAGCGAGAGCTGGTGATAAAACCTTGGTCGATACGCTTTTTCCAACATTAAAAAGTCTAAAAACAGATGTGGTGTTAGGCGTAGATTTTGTTGTCGCACTGGACAAAATGAAAGCCGCTGCAAAACAAGGCAGCGAGTCAACAAAAGATATGGTCGCTAGATATGGTCGCTCAAGCAGACTAGGTGAAAGAAGCAGAGGCGTACTTGACACTGGATCGGTCTCTTGTTATCTGATCCTGGCAGCTATGGCAGATGGAATTAAGGAAATATTAGAAGAGCTGTAACACAAACGTTACAATGATTTTACAATTGAATTATAGTGCGTTGTTTAGCAATTAGGGAATAAAGAATGGAATGGTCAGGATAAAGTTGGTAATTGCACAGGATCAATACAGAATAAAGTTTGATTTTAGATTACTTATTAAGAAGAGAGTAAAATCAGATTGAATTAGTTCATTTACATGGGTAAATATTGGTTGTGGGCACTAAAAAAACCGTAGCAGTTTTTCGCTGGTACGGTTTTTTGTTTTTTATAATAAGAGTAATTGTTTTTTCCAATAGGTTAAATCTACATCACTAAGGGGAAGCTCAATGGGGGTGGGATTGCCTTTGTACTGGAAGGATATTTTTATTTGTTTTGCTGCCGCAATTTCTTTTTGGATTTGCGGTGGGAAGGCGACGATTAGATGGTTGGTATATTTGAAGCTATTCACATTACTGAAATCTTGGAGGGAATAAGTAGGTGCTTGCGATGCTGTTTCGAAGGCATCAAGCTGGTATTCTTTCCCATCAATGTCAATTCGACAAAAACTTTCGAGTGGCTGTTTTGAGAATCTAAAATCAAGCAGCGACAAAGTTACTTGACTGATCTTGTTTGTGGATGGATCAATGATACTGCGGAAATCAATATTGCAGTAGGCTGACAGATTGCTGGCGGAACGGTTGTCGTAGGAGCTGCGATAAGCAAAACTTCCTAAAGAAGCAAGAATCAGGATGATAATGAGGGTTCTGATAAATTTACGCATGAAATACCACCTTCAGTATGATTTAAATCGCCAAATGTAATGACGTTCGTCCGATGTTAAAAAGAATAGTATATTTATTTTATCATAAACCAGTAGATTTGCGGTTGAATTTGTTATAATAAATGCAGAATATATTATATATAATGCAATTTATATAGGAGAGCAGGAGGGAAAGCTTTTTGATGAAGATAGGTTGTCATTTGTCGGTGGCAAAAGGTTTTAAACATATGGGAGAGGAAGCGCTGCAGATAGGTGGTAACACCTTCCAGTTTTTTACTCGTAATCCTCGCGGCGGGAAGGCCAAAGCTCTTGATTTGGAGGATTTGAAACAGTTTAAAGAATTGGCGAAAGCCAATCAATTCGCTACGATTCTGGCACATGCACCTTATACATTAAATGCGTGTTCGGCAAGTGAAGCGACTCGGCAATTTGCCTGGATGATGTTCGCGGATGATTTGCAGAGAATGGAACAGATTCCCGATAGTTTCTATAACTTTCATCCAGGAAGTCATGTTGGACAAGGGATAGAAGCTGGTATCAAGTTGATTTCAGAAATGCTCAATCAAAATTTAACGGCGGAGCTAAAAACGACGGTGTTGCTTGAAACTATGGCGGGGAAAGGGAGCGAAGTTGGCAGTCAGTTTGAAGAATTACGTGAAATTATAGATCGGGTTCAATGCAGTGATAAACTGGGCGTTTGCCTTGATACTTGTCATGTCTATGATGCCGGATATGATCTGGTGAATGATTTAGATGGTGTACTTGAAAAATTTGACCAAATCATTGGTCTGGAAAAACTCAAAGCCATTCATTTGAATGATAGTAAGAACCCGTTTGCCAGCCATAAAGATCGACATGAAAAAATTGGACAGGGATCAATTGGCGAGAAAGCAATTTTTGCTTTAATCAACCATCCGCAGTGCCGAAACTTGCCATTTTTTTTGGAAACCCCCAATGAATTATCTGGTTATCAGGCAGAAATCCTTTTGTTAAAGAATGCCTATCGGGAAGTTTGAGCAGGCATATTTGCGGTACATATAGATAATGAGCTTTTTTGAAAAGAGCTCATTTTATTTTTTGATGCGATTCATTACAATGAGACGGGCACTTCTTTCATTGACAGCTTATTTTTTTTGCAGTATAATCAAATACATTGATTAACTAGTTCACTATTAATTTAGCAGAGCATAAAAACTGCTGGCGGGATGTAGCTTCATACTTAGGAGATTTTTGTATAAATTTTACTTAATAGTTAACTAGTTAATTATTAAGGTAAGAAGCTTAATAAGCTTAGTTAAAGGAGAAGAATATGGAAAAGATAAATTTATGGACAAAAAATTTCATCGCTTTGGTGTGTTCTAATGCATTATTATTTGGAGGCTTTCATATATTATTGCCGACACTGCCGCTTTATGCTGCAGCTAGCGGAGCGACCGGAGCAGAAATTGGTATTATTACCGGAGTGTTTGGTTTTTCAGCTATTTTTATTCGGTTGTTTACGGATTTAGGGGTTAGTACAGTTGGCAAGAAAAATTGTTTGTATTTAGGATTAGGTATATCCGTTTTTTGCACAATTGGTTATGCACTCTTTAATTCGGTCAATGAGATGATTGCTTTGCGTGTTTTGCATGGGTTTGGCTTTGGCTTGACAACGACTTTTTCAGCGGTCATTGCCGCCGATATTATACCAGCTTCGCGGCGCGGGGAAGGTATCGGTTATTTTGGCTTGGGGAGTACTGCAGCCATGGCTTTAGCACCGGCAGCTGGTGTACTGTTGATTACGGATTATGGCTTTGGACCAATGTTTTTAATTGCTGCTTTGGCGTCTGGCTTGGCTATATTGGGAACAAAATTATGTACGGTGCCAAAGCTTGTCGTAGATGAAAAAAAACAAGCGGTTACGATATCGTTAATGGATAAGTTGTTTGAAAAAGGAACAGGGATGCCAGCCCTGCTCACGATGCTGTTTGGGATTAGCTACGGGAGTATCAATACCTTTATTGCGATGCTGGCACATGAAGCCCAGATACCGGATGCTGGATATTTTTTTATTGTGGGAACTTTATGCGTGTTTATTTCACGACCAATTGGCGGCCGTATTTTTGATAGTAAAGGTGCAGCTTGGATCATACTGCCTGGGGCTGTTTTATTATTTGCGGCATTGCTAGTTCTGATTCAGACGACAACTTTGACTATGCTGCTTAGTGCTGCGGTTTTATATGGACTTGGGGGTGGATTTTTGCTTCCGGCATTGATGACATGGATGCTGAATTTGGTAAGACCGAGCCGCCGCAGCGGAGCAAGTGCTACTTTTTATAATATGCTGGATGTGGGAACGAGTGCTGGGGCGATTGGTCTGGGAGCGATTGCGGGGGATGTTGGTTTTATCAATATGTATAAGTATTCAGCAGGAGCAATGGTATTGTTTTTGAGCTTATTTATCTTGCAGTGGATATTAAAACCAAAAAAGCAAGCTGTGGTCGAAGTAGAAGAAAATGTGGATTGATTTTGCAAAAAAATTGCATTCTGTTTGATTGTCTGTTATAAATTAGACAAGAGGGAGTGATTATTATTCAGACAATTGAGCAAACGGGAAATTTAGAAACGTCGGATCGATTGATGCATCAACTTTATCAAACGACACGTGCTATATCAAAAAATTTAAATTATTTGTTAGGTGAATATGGGGTTTTTAGTTCAGAGTGGACAATTCTTAAAATGATTAAAGAGAAGGGCAATATGTCACAAGTTGCCTTATCTAGCTATTTGAATATTGAACCGGCGGCCATTTCGAAAAGTCTAGTTAAATTAGAAAAAAAAGGCTTTGTTGAGCGTAAAATAGGTACGGACAAAAGGGAGAAAAATATATATTTGACGGCAATAGCCCTTGAGCAATATCCAATGTTAATTAAAATTGTAGAAAAGCATCGAGAACAAACATTGGCTGCTTTATCACAATCACAGCAACAGGAACTTATTGTTTTATTGAAAACCATGTATGGAAATACGCTTGCTAAATAAAAGAAAATCAAAGGATTGTATGGCTATAGCGTGCCAGAGATGATATGATATTATTATTTGCAGTCAGGGGAATTTTAAATTATTTTAAATGAACTTAAAGGAATGATATGATATGGTCCATAAATTTAATCCAGCCAATCAGCATAAATTGGATAATCCTGAACGTCGTAAACTTCTGCCGCCGGAAGAAACTTTGTCGCGGTTTGGTTTAGCGGAAGGCGACAGCATTGCAGATATTGGTTGCGGCACGGGCTATTTTACGTTATCGGCGGCTCGCGTAGTAGGTACGCAAGGGAAAGTCTATGCTTTAGATATTATGCCAGAAATGCTTGAAATAGCCAGGGCTAAAGCCAAAGAGAAAAATTTCAAGAATATAGAATTCATTCAGACGAAGGAAACTGATTTTATTTTGCCGGATGCAGCGGTAGAGCGCGCCTTGGCTTGTTTGGTTGTTCATGAAGCAGATGACCCAATTGCTTTTTTTCAGGAAGTGAAACGGATTCTACAAATCGGGGGGCATTTTTACATTATTGAATGGACTCGACAGGAAAATAGTAAAATGGGACCACCGCTGGAACATCGAATTGATGGTAAGGCTTTATCTACTGTACTCGAACAGGCTGGGTTTCAGAATGTGGAACAGTTTGAACTTAATTCAGAAATGTACGCAATTATAGTTAAAAAATGATACATAAAAACAGCCACAGGATTCTTAGATTGAAGAGTCTTGTGGCTGCTTTTTAATTATACAAAATGCTGATGTCAAAGGATTGGTCAGTGGCTGTATAAAGTGATAGGATTGTATGGTTGCCAATCCAGGTACAAGTCGTATGATTTTTCGTTTGAACAATACTTGGCGCCCCATAAAGATTCGTCAAATAATCCTGTATCGTTGCAAAGTCTGCTATAGCTAAATGACTCATGAACATTGCTACATAGCCTGTGGAGGCTAGTCCTTTGATTTCGACATATGGGGGAATCATTTTGTTTGGGAGGTAATCATCATATTGATAGGCGTATACATCAAGAACCGTGTAGGTGTTGATGCCAGAATCATTAGGAATATCAATAAGTTCCAGGCTGGGCATTAGGGTTATATCTGTTCCCCAGTTAAAGCCGCCAGCACCAGATGGAATATTGAGCGAAGATGCTTGTGTTATAGTCGTGATTTGTAAAAACATCAGCATAAGAATCATACACATAACTTTTTTCATGGTAAGGACCCTCCTTTTATTTGTGATGCGAATCCAATACTTTTTGTTCTTTTAGTATAGCAGATATTTGGAATGAAAAATTATTCTTCATGAAAATAAACGCTCTGTAAATGTTTCAATTACAGAGCGTTTATTATATACATTGTTCTTTAATTGGCAGGAGTTTTAAGTGGATTTTTCATTGAATTTGGCGTGTGCAAAATCCAATAGACGATACCAAGTACTAACAGGCTGACTAAGTACACACTGGCGTCCATCAAAGGTACGCCTTCCGTGCTGATGACCAGTAATTTACGAACAAATGCCGCGATGGCAACTTCAATAAAAATGGAAACTTGTATTCGTTCTCCCATAAGAGAGCGAACCTCGGAATGCAAGAGTTCAGATAATGTCCATAAAACTAAAAGTGAACCCAATGCATGGATGGTACCTGTAGCTAAATTGCCATTGAAAAAAATATTATAGATATCAGTGGCAAAAATGACAAGTGTGAGTATAACTGTGATCATGAGTGCGATGCTAAATAGAACATGCAGGGCTCGAATGAAGTGGTTGATATATTTGGCAATGATCATTTCAAATTGATGACTTTCTTCTAGTTGATTTTTGTTAAAATTCATAGCGTATCCTCTTTCATAATTATTCTTATTTAATAATAATTAAAAATTTATTAGTATTATTATAGTTCATTTTATGATATTTTTCTACTGCTTCGTTTTCTATTTTAGTGAATCGGTAAGATTCTCTGTTGTTTTGGATGTTTTTTGTTGACTTTGTGATGATAAATATTGTAGTATAAGCGTATAATCGTATAAGCGATTATACGCTTATACTACAATGAGGTGTGCGGATGGAAAATTTAGTAGATGTTTTAAAAGCATTATCGGATGAAACGCGACTGCGAATTTTGAATTTATTATATGAACAAGAACTTTGCGTTTGCGACGTGATGGAAACTTTACAGATTTCACAGGCGAAGGCTTCGCGTCATTTAATTTATTTGAAAAATGCGGGATTGATCACCGATCGAAAATATGCACAGTGGGCATATTATTCTTTGCTAAAAACGACAGATTTAAAATTTATTGATCATTTGATTTATGATACTTTACGAAACTTGCGTCTCTATCAGCAGGATTTAGAAAATCAGGAAAAATGGCGGATGGGTAAAGCCGATTTTTGTGATCGTTATGAAGTCAAACAAAAGCACTTTAGTATATGAGGGAGTGATATTAAAATGAGGATTATTATTATAGGGTCTGTGGCGGCAGGAACATCAGTTGCGGCGAAAGCGCGCCGCAATAATTTAGATGCTGAGCTTGTCATTTATGAAAAAGACCAAGACATTTCATATTCCGTTTGTGGCCTGCCTTATTATATTGGTGAAGACTATATTGAAAGAGGTCAGCTAAGTCCCCGAGATCCACTTTGGTTTAAAAAACGCTTTGCAATTGATATTTTTACGGGGCATGAAGTTTTGAGCTTAGATGTACAAGATCAAACATTGCAGATTAAAAATTTGCAGACGGGTACAGTTTTTTCAGATCAATATGATGTTTTGGTTTTAGCAACAGGGGCAAATGTTGTATCTCCGCCGATTGAGGGTAAAGATGCTGATCATGTATTTTATTTGCGAAATATTGTGAGTGCCGATAAAATCAAAACATATATCCAAGATAAAGAGCCAAAGACCGCGGTAGTTGTTGGTAGTGGTTTCATCGGACTTGAAATCGCTGAAAACTTGAGTCGAAAAGGTATGAATGTTACGGTTGTTGAAGCGCTGCCAAAAGTTATGCCGTCTTATGATGATGAAATGTCGATTCGCATAAAACAGGAATTGCAGGAACATCAGGTTCAGGTATTTACCGAAGAAAGAGTGCAGGTGATTGATGCCTTGACTAAAACAGTGCGGACGGATCGTGGCCGCGTGCTGCCAGCAGATTTAGTGATCCTTTCCGTTGGCGTCAAACCAGCGGTAGAACTTGCTCAAAAAGCGGGTATAAAACTGGGTGTTACGGGAGCCATTGCGGTTGATGCACGAATGGAAACTTCAATTTCAGGTATTTATGCGGTGGGAGATTGTGCGGAAAGTTATTTACTGATTGATGGCAGACCGTGTTATCGACCAATGGGGTCAACGGCAAACAAAATGGGCCGGATTGCTGGTGATGTTATTACCAGTGGCGATTTGACGTTTCGTGGCGTATTAGGTACTGGTATTGTACAAGTTTTTAATTTAAGCTGTGGCCAAACAGGCTATACAGAAACAGCCGCTAAAAAAGCCGGCTATGATGTAGAAGTTATTCATAATATAAAGCCAAATCAGACAGAGTATTTTGCCGGAAGTTCAGAACTAATCATTAAGGCAGTCGCCAATAGGAAAACACAAAAACTGCTGGGTGTGCAAATTATCGGTAAACAAGGTGTAGATAAACGACTGGATGTGTTTGTGACGGCTATTACATTTGGTGCAAAAGTCGGTGATTTGGCACATCTTGATCTGGCATATGCGCCACCGTTTGCTACGACCAAAGATCCGGTACTTTATACGGGCATGATACTAGATAATGCTTTGCAGCGTGGTCGAAAAATCATTACAAGCAAGACGCTTATGAACGATCGGGAGTCTTATACCGTCATTGATGTGAGAAGTAATAAAGACTTTGCTAAAGGTCATATTGATGGTGCTATCAATATACCATTAGCGGATATTCAAAACCAAGCAGGACAGTTTGACAAAGAGCAGGCTATAGTCGTTCATTGTAATAAAGGTGTAACGGGGAATGCAGCGCAAAATGTATTAATTAACCTGGGATTTTCCAAAGTATATAATCTTTCAGGTGGTTATAAGGAATATAAAATTGAGCGGGATTTGTAAATACACGATTGTCATATAGAATATTAAATGCAATTTATAGAGAAAAAAGGTGGTGTAATATATGATTACAAAATCGATTTTAAATCCAGATTCGCTAGTGGTTATAGATGAATCCAGTAAAATGTCTTATTATGGCTGCGACCAAGATTGGTATAAAACACAGTGGCAGCGCGCTTCTGGCTGTGGACCATCCGTGGCTTGCAATATTATGTTTTATTTGACGAATCTGGATAGGGATAGAATGCCAAAAGAAAATTGGCTGAAGCGTATGGAAGAAAGCTGGCAGTATGTAACACCGACGGTGCGAGGTATCTCGTCGAGCAAGCTTTTTTGTGAATTGATGGCAGATTATATCGATGCCAAGGGTTTGAATTTTGATTTTTCGCGATTTGAGGTGGCGGCGGTGCCTGCTTCGAGACCGCCTATCAAGCAACTCTTTCACTTTATTGAGGTTGCATTGAGCAAGGATATGCCAGTCGCATTTTTGAATTTATCGAATGGGAAAGTCGAAAATCTCGATTCATGGCATTGGGTAACGGTTGTCGCCATTTCTTATGAAGAAAATGGCAGTGCTGCTTTTGTAAAAGTATTTGATAGTGGTGAATTGAAAACGATTGATTTATTACTATGGTATAAATCCACAATCTTAGGTGGTGGTTTCGTGTATTTATCCCCTAAAGAAAAGGCACAGGTAGCTGTTTGAAGTTGACATTTCTTAAAACGGATGATAAAGTATGTGAGTATATCACAAATTGAATATTGAATTTCGTATGAAGATAATGGGAGAGCGATTTTAGAATCCGCCGAAGATGTTATGCTTTCAGGCAAAAGGACCGTTATTGGACGAAACTCTGGAGAGCCTCAATAGAGCACCGAAGGAGCAAGCTGATTTTAATAAATCAGTGAATCTCTCAGGTAAAAGGACAGAGCAAATTAATTGTTGTATTTTTTGAGGCCAAATTTATATGTTTGGCCTCTTTCTGTATTTTTGCGAGAGGTCTCCATTCATGTATGGAGGGAAGTATGTGAGTAGTTTAGCTGTAAATTTATAACGGAATTAGAAAAGTTTTATGGGTAGCTGTAGTTATAAAATTCTAAAATGGTAATATTTCGAAAGGTGGAATCTATATATGGCAGAAAATGAAAATTTATCGAGAGGATTAAAAAATCGTCATGTACAATTATTGGCGATTGGCGGTGCCATTGGTACGGGATTATTTCTAGGTTCAGGCAGGTCCATTCATTTGGCAGGTCCATCTATTTTATTTGCGTATATGATAACCGGGGTAATTTGTTTTTTTGTCATGCGTGCCTTGGGCGAATTGTTGCTCTCTAATTTACAATATCGTTCTTTTGTCGATTTTGTTCGTGAATATCTGGGAAATGGGGCGGCATTCATTACGGGCTGGACTTATTGGTTTTGCTGGATTTCCCTGGCAATGGCTGATGTAACGGCGGCGGGGCTTTATATACAATATTGGTTTCCTGATATCGCGCAATGGGTACCAAGTTTGATCATTTTGATCATTTTACTGCTCATGAACCTTACTGCCGTAAAATTGTTTGGTGAAATGGAATTTTGGTTTGCCTTGATTAAGGTTATAGCGATTGTGTCTCTCATTGCAATCGGCCTTATTATGGTTTTTAAAGTATTTTCTACTGATGTTGGTGTATCGAGCTTTACAAATCTTTGGACGCATGGCGGTTGGTTTCCAAATGGGGCGGGTGGTTTTGTCCTTTCGTTTCAAATGGTTGTATTTGCGTTTACAGGTATTGAGTTAGTAGGTTTAACAGCTGGTGAAACGGAAAATCCAGAACATGTTATTCCACAAGCGATTAACAACATTCCAATTCGTATTATTCTTTTCTATATTGGTGCCCTTTTTGTTATTATGAGTATTTATCCATGGAATTCAATCAGTCCGGATAAAAGCCCGTTTGTCCAAGTCTTTGCTGCAGTCGGAATTGGCGCTGCCGCAACGATTGTAAATTTTGTTGTACTGACATCCGCGGCATCGGCTTGTAATAGCGGTATTTTCAGCACGAGCCGGATGGTTTATTCGCTGGCCAAAGAAAATAATGCACCAGCAGCCATGAAAAATTTAACCGTGAATCATGTGCCGGCGAATGCAACAATTTTTTCCGCTATTGTTATTTTGATTTCTGTTATTTTGAACTATATTATGCCGGAAGGTGTATTTGTCCTCATTACGAGTATATCAACCTTTTGCTTTATTTTTATATGGGCAATGATTGTTATCTGCCATTTGAAATATCGTAAAAATAATCCAGCTCTTGCGGCTAAAAGTAAATTCAAAATGCCGCTCTATCCCGTTATCAACTATATTATTTTAGCTTTTTTTGCTTTTGTGCTTGTAGTATTGGCATTCAATGAAGAAACAAGGGTAGCTCTCTTTGTAACGCCGGTATGGTTTATGGTGCTTGGTGTGATCTATAAGATTATGAAAGTAAAAGAAAAAAATCAAGAAGATCGTCAAAGTAATTTGGCTTAAAAATAGCTCCAGAAATCTCTATACAAAAAAGCTCTGCAAAATTTTGCAGAGCTTTTTTGCTAGTTTTTGTTATCACTAAAATATGTTGTATTCATATCGGTTTTATTATTGCTGTTTATGAGCTTCGGTAAGGATGTTTTTAATGTTTTGATATTGTGTATTTGTTACCTGGACGGCGGGACCCTTTGTATACGCAGACATTTCAAGCCCGTTTGCTTTCACAGCAGCTTTGATTCCAGTGATAAATAAATCGGTTGTATCGTAGAGTTTCATAAGGGTAGATACTTTCTGGGCACATGTTTGAGTTGTAATAAAATCTTTATTTTCATAAGCCGTATGCAATGTGGTAAATAATGATGGGTCAACATTTGTTAATCCGCATAAAACACCATCACCACCTGATATTCGGTTCACCAAGTAATATTCGTCGAATCCAGACAAAATTGAAAAATCAGGACGTTCGGGTTTTATTTTTTGAATTAATTTTCTGGTATGGCTGATATTATCAACCGTATCTTTAATGCCTACAATATTTGGGTATTTCATGGCTAATTTGTATACTAAATCGGGGGTTAAATCATTGCCTGTTCTGGCAGGAAAGTTGTATAACATAATAGGAATGTCGACTTTTTCGGCAATTGTACCAAAATAAATTTCAGCAGCCGTATCTGTCGGTCCAAAATAATAAGGCGATACAGCAACGGCGGCATCAGCACCAGCAGTTTTAGCATACTGGGTCAGCTCAATTACATCCTCCATTATAGTTCCACCGACGCCAATCATAACAGATACTCGTTTATTCACTGCTTTTATGGCAAAATCAATCATTTGTTTTTTTTCGTCCAAGGAAAAAGCAAAAAATTCACCGAGACTGCCGAAAAACAAAATTCCATTAATTCCATTTTTAATTAGATTATTGATATGTTTTTCCATAGCCGGAAAATTGAATGTTCCATCTTCGTGTAAAATCGTAATACTTGGTGTATAAATACCTTTAAACATAAGTAGCCCTCCTTAAATTTTGTAGGTGTATTAAACAAATAAGCTCAATAGTAAAATAAATAGCAAACCAGATACGGATACAATTGTTGATAGCAACGTCCAGGTGGCAAATGTTTCTTTTAGACTCAACCCGAAATATTCTTTTACCATCCAAAATCCGGCATCGTTTACATGCGAAGCTATCGCACTGCCAGCACCCGTGGCTAGCGTTACTAATGCCAAGTTGACATGGGAAGCAGCTAGCATGGGAATAACTAAGCCGGCGGTAGAAAGAGCAGCTACTGTTGCTGACCCTAACGATACACGCAAAATTGCGGCAACAATCCAAGCAAGCAAAATGGGTGACATGGAGCTTCCTTGAAATAATAGAGCGATATAATCACCAACGCCGCCAGCAATAAGGACTTGTTTGAAAGCCCCGCCGCCACCGATAATTAAAAGCATCATTCCAATGGAAGCGATTGAGGATGAACAAGCCGCCATTACTTGTTTTATAGGAATGTTCCTGCGAATTCCCATTGTGTAAAATGCAAGGAGTAAAGATATAAGCATGGCAGTGGAAGGGTTTCCGATAAGATTTACCACTTTAAAAAAGAAACTGTCGGGCATTCCGGCTGTGTTTTTTATGATTGAAAGTATTGTTGCAAGTAACATTAAAATGACAGGGAATATTGCCGTTAACAAACTGATGCCAAAGGCAGGCGTTTCTTCTAACTTTAAAACTTTTTGTTCACCCAATGACGAAATATTACAGTCTTTCGTAAAAGCATTTGGTACAATTTTTTTGGCGAATTTCGTAAATATTGGACCTGCTAAAATCACAGATGGTATGGCAACGATAATACCATATAATAAAACAGTTCCAATATCTGCACCATATTCGCCAGCAATGACAGTCGGTCCTGGGTGCGGTGGGAGGAATGCATGTGTTGCTAATAAAGCAGAAAGCATGGGAATACCTAAATATAATGGTGAAACTTTTAATTCTTTTTCAATTGAAAAAACGATAGGGATTAATAAAACTAAACCTACTTCGAAGAACATTGCGACACCAACAATAAATGAGGAAACTACAACAGCCCATTGAATTCGTTTTTCACCAAATTTATGAATTAAAGTCAGGGCAATTCGTTTTGCTCCGCCCGAGTCAGCAATTAACTTGCCCAACATAGCGCCTAGCCCAAAGATTAAAGCAATATGACCAAGTGTTCCGCCAATCCCAGATTCAATTGTCAAAACTGTTTTTTCCATTGGTACACCTAAGGCTAAAGAGGCAATGAAAGAGATAATCAAAAGAGAAACAAAGGTATTCATTTTAAAGACAGAGATTAATACGATTAAGAGTACTACACCCAGTGCTACAATAAATAATGGCATAATAATCCTCCTGTTATTGCATATTTTTATTTTTTATCAGCTAATGCTTTTGATCCGGCAGCAAGAACTTCAATGATTTTATCTACATCATAGATACTACCCCGCCAGGTACCGCCACTTACCGATTGAAGTGCTGCCCATAATCTTGTATCATCGGGAAGATCAGGGTCGGGTTGCAGCCCAGCGTGGATTTTACGTGCGGCTAAAACATCGGCTGCAGCTTCATAAGAAAGAGGATTATTCTCCGTTCCGATAAAGTTAATGGAACCTTCAAGTCGGTTGGTATCAATGATAATTTCAATAATGTCGTTATTTTGTAATTTTCCAATTGGACCACCGATCAATGCTTCCGGACCAACATGACCAAAGCAGGCTCCTGTTGAAACACCGGAAAAACGTGCATCGGTAATGAGGGAAACATGTTTGCCAAAAGATAATTTTTTTAGTGCAGAGGTTAATTGATACGTTTCTTCCATTCCCGTTCCCATCGGACCTACACCACTTACAATCATAATATCTCCTGCTTGAATTTGTCCCCCGGTTTTAATCGCTTGAATTGCATTCTTTTCAGATGTGAAAACTTTGGCTTTGCCTGTATGCCGGAATACCCCGTCCGTATCGATAACGGATGGATCAATCGCGGTTGATTTTACGACAGAACCTTCGGGCGCAATATTGCCTATGGGGAATGTAACAGTTGAGGTTAGCCCTCTTACTTTTGCTTGGCTGGGGCTCATAATAACTTCATCATCAGCAATATGATCAATTTCAAACAGGTGCTTTTTGCACTGGGCGCGTCTTGTGGATTTTTCCCACCAATCAAGATTTGCGCCAAGGGTTTCGCCTGTAACCGTCAGAACATCCTCATGCAAAAGACCGAGCTTTCTTAAATGAAGCATAACTTCTGGAACACCTCCGGCTAAAAATACGGAGACTGTAGGATGATTAACGGGACCAATTGGCATAACACTCACTAAACGAGGGACTTTTTTATTAATTTTTGCCCAATCAGTGACGGTTGGAATTTTGCAGTTTGCCGCATGGGCAATGGCCGGAAGATGAAGCAGCAAATTTGTTGATCCACCAAAAGCTGCATGAATCACCATAGCATTTTCGATTGCTTTATCGGTGAGAATGTCTTTTGTTGTTATTTTCTGGTGTGCCATTTCTAAAGCAGCTCTGGCTGATTGTTTGGCGAGTTCTTCCCATATTGGCTGACCAGAAGGTGCTAATGCAGAGTGGGTTAATGCTAGTCCTAAGGCTTCGGCAATGACTTGAGAGGTTCCAGCTGTTCCAAAAAATTGACAGCCTCCACCGGCAGAAGCACAGGCTTTACAGCCTAGACGGGATGCATCTTCTAGGGATATTTCATTATTTGAAAATCTGGCGCCAATTGTTTGGATGGTTCCGGCATCTTCACCTTCATTTGGCTGTAAAGTGGAACCGCCAGGCACAATAATTGTTGGTAGATCATGCATAGCTGCCAGTGCCATCATCATAGCAGGCAGACCTTTGTCGCATGCTGCTACCCCAATTACGGCTTGCCGTGTTGGCAAGGACCGAATTAAACGGCGAAATACAATTGCCGCATCATTGCGATAAGGTAGGGAATCAAACATTCCAGTTGTACCTTGACTGCGACCGTCACATGGATCTGTCACATAGGCAGCATGAGGTACACCACCGGACTTTTTTATTTCTGCGGCCGCCGCGCGCATTTGCAAACCTAATTCAAAGTGACCAGTATGTAAACCTACCGCAATAGGTGTACCATCATTGTCGCGAATTCCACCTTGTGTGCTCAGCAGTAGAATATCATCACCGAGAAGCTTATCTGGATTCCAGCCCATTCCTGCATTTAAAGTCATACCGAATATATTCCCACTTGGTGAATTTTTTAATAATGATGGGGTTAATGGTAGTGAACCACGTGGACCGTTTGCATGAGTCGGAATATCATATAAAGTTGCAGATTCTTCTCCGTAAATTGTTTTCATTGACATAATAATTCCTCCAATTCAATCGTTATTTGAAAATATGAATACTCATATTATTCGTATATACAAATCTTATTTGTTTATACGAAACGTTAATTAAATATTACTATATTCTAGCGGAATGTCAAGAGAATTCTGATTAATTCGTAAATTCTGATTAACAATTTAGATTTGAACAAAAATATATAGGGAATTGTTTTTCTGTGTTACAATAAAATTAATTGCGATTTAGTTTATATAAGAAATATGTCGATAAATGTATCTATTGCTTAGCCTTATTTTTAAGGTATACAAGTAAATAAATGGAGGTCCATATGGCACATAAACCTACGGAGAGAGTACTGGATATTTTAAAGTTTTTATCAGTTACACCAAAAGGATTAACATTGACGGAACTTTCGGAAGCAAGTGCTGTACCGAAAAGCACACTATACCCTATTATGCAAACGATGTTAATTCGTAAGTTTGTTTCGCTTGACAAAAGTTCGCTAAAATATAAAATTGGTATTGCGGCTTTTTCGGTAGGGTTGTCTTATTCAAAAAATAAATATATATTAGATTTTATAAAAAAAATCATGGTGAATATTGTTTCTCAAATAAATGAAACTTGCCAAATGGGTATATTAGATGAAAATAATGTAGTCTATATATTACGTGAAGACCCCGTAAAAGAAAGTGGATTTCGGTTGGTTTCACATATTGGAACGCGAATACCGGCTTATTGTACTGCACTGGGAAAGGCTTTATTGAGCGAATATGAAATTGAAAAAATAAAAGAGCTTTATCCAGCTGGATTAAAAGCCGTTACGAAAAAGACAGTAACCGATTTTGCTGTATTAGAAGATCAACTAAAAACCATTCGTAAAACGCAGATAGCAAAAGAGTTTGAAGAAGTGACGGAATTTTTATGCTGCTTTGCCGTTCCTTTGATTTCAAGCGGAAAAACGTTTGCGGCGATTAGCATAAGTATTCCGAGCTTTAGAGCGAATGAAGAAAAAATAAATTTGGCGACTGCATTATTATTACAAGCAAAAGAACAAATTGCCGCAACAAGTTTAAATATTGATGCGGACTCTGTTAATAACTTTAGGCTCAATGACTAGGTGGTATTCCAATCAAAAAGCTCTGCAAAATTTTGCAGAGCTTTTTGATTGGAGTTTTTCAGCAGCGAGCTATTTTATATTTGTATTCAGTTGAATAATTAATTATGCATGAACTTCTATTAATTTTATAATATAACAGACTTCATCGTCATTAATTTGTATATCATAGCTTTTTTCTAGCGAAGTTATAGCCTTACGAATGATTGGGAAAATGACAAGGTGGTCTTGTTTGAATTGGCGAATATTTTCAAAATAAATGGCATCTCTGTGAATACAACGATCGAGCATACAACCAAGATGAACAGTGAAATCCAACAGTTGTTCATCATTTTTTGAGGAATACTGTATGTCGTTGATGAAGGTTTTTATGTGTTTGATTGCAACTTTGGGGTTGATATACTTTACATATTTTTCTAATAGCAAGCACGCTTTATCGTAAACATCGTTGATTTTAAATAGGGTTAATTCTTCTTGCGGTGATGCTGGTAAACTCGCATTGAGCAAGGTCCAGAATTTTTTTCGACCAGATTCTTCCATAAGTTGACCAATAGGAAAATAGGGGATATCAAGTTCTGGGTCGATATTGCCTATGGCAGCAATGAAATTATGTGTTGCTTGTAGTTTAGAATAATCTTTTTTGACATCAAGATAATTTGTGACGATGATATCAAAAATTTGACGATACTTTTTTTGCAGGGTATTTTCTAGAATATCTTTTACCATTTTACTGGCTCCTTCACCGGTTATACAAACAGAAAGGATAGCAAGTTTCCGATTGGTAGTAACAGGCAGAAAGTTATTGCTTAGGATAGAGTTGTAAATGTCATCTAATTCATCTGTTTTGTATAATACTTTGCGTAATAATTCAAGCGCTAGCGGGGTAGAAATTGATTCTACTACGCTGACCTGTATACCCGTTTCTTTTGTAAGGCGTTTGCCAAAATCAACGAGTGATCCCATATCAACTAACAGAAGTATGCCTCGGCCACGATGAACAGAAATGGCCATACTACGGAATTTTTTGAAGGTTTCGTCAATAGTAGCGGATAATGGCATATCGATAGCTTTTAACCAGGCTGTATTCAATAATGCATTGGCAACAGCCGCCATGCTTGAGGCTGTCGAGTTACCGTGGCAGATAATAATAATACCAATATAGTTTTTGACCACTGCATCAAGTTTGTTTTGGGATAGGAGTAAGGCTAAAAAGCCCTGTTCATAGGCTGGAATCAAAGTATGAAATGTTTTTTCGAGTTTTTTTATGATGGCTTGTGATACTTGGAATTCTTTGAGATGTTCGACTTGAACTTTGGATAACTGTGGTGTTGGCATAATTGGATTGGTATTCAATCGCTTTAATAAGGCATGAATATGAAAACAAAGACCGAAAATAAATTTATCTTTAAACTTTGTCGCTAGTTGATGCTCAGCAAACTCGACAAGTTTGACCGCAGTATCAACAATTTCTTGCGGAATAACTTTATAAAGAGTTTGTATATTGGACTGCGTTGTGTGAATATTTTTTAAAATGCAGCTAAAATATTCGTCGACATCTTTTTTTAATACTTCGTGAATTGTATCATTATTAAGTCCTTGGTGACGTAAATCTGTTAGTTTCGTTGACATTTGATCATAAATATCATTGTTAAGCAGCTCAAACGGATAATCATTTTTTTCTTTATCCGGGGAGATCACGATGTTTTCCGAGAACATGCTAAGATAATGTTTTGTTTCGCTGTCCAATTTTTCTAAATGGAACATACCTTCTTTGATATCCTTGTTTAGTAAAGAAAAATCGATATAGATTGTTTGATTATCCTGTAGATATTGCAGAAATGCATTCGCGCAAAGCAACTTGATTTCGGAGCGCAATTGTCCAATATTGCCAGTCTTGAACGTGTAAATAGCGAGAGCTTTTAAAACTTCTGGTGCTAGCGTTATCGAGCGGTTTAAGTTTATGGATTCATACTTAAAAAAATGATCGACAATTTCAATGCGTTCGAAGATCGGTTTTTGATTGAATGTCGGAAGATTTATTGTAACAGGGATACGACGTTTGAAAGTTGTCAGCAACGTATTATCTGGATTTTCGGTTGTAGCGGCAATAATTAAAAGATTCGCTTTGCGCCTGGAAGAACTTTCACCTAAACGATTGTATTCACCTTTATCCATTAGATAAAATAACATTTCTTGACCATCAGGTGGTAAGCGATGGATTTCGTCGAGAAAGAGGATGCCATTATTTGCTTTTTCCACTAGACCGACCTTATCTTGGTTGGCTCCCGTAAAAGCGTTTTTGGTATGCCCGAACAGTTGAGAGAGTAATAACTGGGGATTATTGAAATAATCAGCACAGTTGAATGTAATAAACGGGAATTCGTCTGATTTTTTTTTATGTATATGCAGACCATAGGCATGCATGGCAGCCGCAAATGTAGTTTTACCAACACCACTGGCTCCAAGGAGTAGCGTATGTAAACCATTTGGTGGATAAACGATGGCAGCTTTTGCTTGGCTAATTTGATTGGCTAGACTTCCATTGTTACCTAAAAGATGACTAAAAGGATCATCATTGGAAGAGTTTGCCTGCAAAATGGTAATGAGTTCATTTAATGTATAGGTTTCTTTGTTTTTAGGAGAATGGTCTTGGCAAAAAATCTGAAAATTTTTCTTGGTGATGAATGTAACGGGGCGGCTGTTGATTTTGATGAGCTGTCCTTTTTTGTGCAGCTGGTTCAATATAGTACTGGCATTGTTACGGACGATACCGAGTGCTTGCTGAATATCCTCGGCTTGAATTCCCAGCGTTTTGTTATCTTGTAGAGATTGAAGCAGCATTGTATAAGAACAGTTTTTTTCGATAAAATCAAGAACTAAATCAGAACTTTTCATAAAACAGGCTCCTTATAATAAAATTTTGTATTATTTATTTTAACTTAATATAAAGAACAGAAAATTTCAAATATTATTTTCAGATACTGCATACTATTTAGTGAAATTACCAAAAAAATCCGGTAAAAATTATGCAGTTTTCAAATAAAATAGTTTAGTGCATAAAAACAGAAAATTCAAACGAATTATATGGGATAAAGGTGTATGCACTAGATTGGCACGGAATTTGCAATTATATTAAGTGTCATGTGAGGTTTATTTAAAAGTTTTATAAAAAAAGGAGGTTTTAGATGATGGCATCACTTTTACATGAAGAGCTTGTTTTGCTGAATTATCAAGCAGACAATGCAGAAACACTACTTAAAGAATTAGCTATAATTTTACACCAGCAGGGATATGTTAAGGACAGCTATATACAAGCTATTCTTGCTAGGGAAAAAGAATTCCCTACTGGGTTGAATACGCCTGGGGTAAAATTGGCGATGCCCCATGCAGCACCAAAGCATGTTTATAAAGAGGCAATATTGGTGGCTAAACTGGCTCAGCCGGTTATGTTTAAAGAAATGGGGAATAGTGGAAAAGATGTGGAGGCAAGTCTTATTTTTATGTTGGCAGTACAAGATCCCAAAAATCATTTGGATGCGCTAAGTAAACTAATGTCTATTTTTTCGCAAAAAGAAAAATTACTGGAGGTGTATAATACTGTCGATAAAAAACGATTAATAGAAAAATTAAATGCAGTTTTAAATTGATTAAAAAGGAGTGTACGTAAAATGAAAAGAATTTATGTGGCTTGTGGTTCCGGGGTTGCTACATCACAGACGGTGGCATCTAAAATTAGTAGTATGTGTGAGGATGAAGGGCTGGATGTCGCCATTGAAGCAGTAGATATTAAATCATTGGAAAACATTATTGATCAATGTGATATATATGTTTCCATTGTTTCTAATGAAGCAAATATTTTTGATAAACCAACCGTTAGTGGAATTCCGTTTTTGACAGGGATTGGTATGGATGATGAATGGGAAAAATTAAAGAGTTTTATTGAATTATAAAAAAAGAGCCCTCTCGAAAAGAGAGGGATGATCCTAAAATATACTGGATCAAATATAAACACATTTTGATTATAACATATATTTAAAATTTATAGATAAAAAAGTGAGGTGCCTTAAAATCATGGATGCTATATTGAATTATATATTAGGGCTCGGAGCCGCAATCTTTTTACCAGTAATTATGATTATTCTTGGTCTATGCATGGGTATGAAAGTCAAAAAAGCTATAACTGCGGGTGTGACATTGGGGATTGCGTTTACAGGTATGAACGTAGTTTTAGGCTTTATGTTTGATGCTATCAGTCCAGCAGCGAAAGCATTAGTTGAAATGACGGGGATACAGCTAACCGCAATTGATGTTGGCTGGGCACCAATTGCTTCGATTGCATGGGCTTGGCCTTATGCTGTCTTAATGTTTCCTTTTCAGATTGCAATAAACTTAATTATGCTTGCTTTGAATCGGACAAATTGTTTAAATGTAGATTTATGGAATGTATGGGGAAAAATTTTTATAGCTTCTATGGTAACGTATGTTTCCGGTAGTTTAATTTTTGGCTTTATTGCCGCAGGAATTCAAGTTATTCTGGAACTTTTAAATGGAGATTTGATACAAAAACAATTATATCAGTTTACTAAAATACCAGGTGTCACTTGTACCCATCCAATGTTTTTGCAGACACCGGTACTTTGTGCCTTTAATCGTATTCTTGATTTTATTCCTGGAATTAATAAAATTAATTTAGATTCTAAAGGGCTAAAAGATAAGTTGGGGATTTTTGGAGAAAACAGTGTTATGGGGTTGCTTGTTGGTGCACTTATTGCTGGAATCGGCGGTTATGATTTTAAAGGTATTGCAACAACAGCTATTCAGGTTGCTACGGCAATGGTTTTATTTCCGATGGTTGCAAAGTTATTTATGCAGGCGTTGGCACCTATCGCTGATGCTGCCAGTACTTTTATGAAAAACAAATTTAAGGGAAGAGAATTTTATATTGGTTTGGATTGGCCGTTTATTGCTGGACAATCAGAAGTGTGGGTTGCCGCAATTATTATTGTCCCAGTCGAATTACTACTGGCGATTGTCATGAGTCAAATGGGACTTAATAATTTGATTCCACTGGCCTCCATTATTAATGTGGCGGTTACAGTGCCAGCACTTATTGCAGGAAACGGAAATTTACTTAGAATGATCCTAATTTCGATTATGGCAACACCGATTTATCTATTAGTTGCGACCAGTTTTGCTCCAGTAATGACAAAAATGGCGATAGCAACCAATGCGCTGCAAGTTCAATCTGGACAATTTATTGGTTGGCTTGCATTTGAAGCACCTGAACTTAGATGGGGTTTGGCACATGCATTTAATGGAGAAGTAACGGGAATTGCTGTAATTATAGTGCTAGCATTGGCATTTGTTTGGTATTTTAAAAGTATGACAGCTATTAATAAAACGTTGGATGATAAAAAATAATTTAGGAGGATATTCAGATGTTAGATAATTTAAAACAAGAAGTTGTAAAGTATGCATTAGAAGCAGACTGTTCAGGGTTGTGTAAACATAGATCTGGCAACTTTAGTATGCGTGATCCTAAAACAGGGTATGTATGCATTACACCAACAGGGGTTGACCGAGCGGAATTAAGCTACCATGATATTGTTGTGGTGGATCTGGATGCTAAGGTCATTGAAGCAGAGACTGGCCTTAGACCGACGAGTGAAACGCTTATGCATTTGGCCGCATATAAAATGCGACAAGATGTAAATGCAGTGGCACATACACATTCTAGATTTGCTACATCCTTTTCCATCCTAAAGAAGCCCATTCCAGCGATTGTATATGAAGTTGCTAACCTTGGCTGTAAAAATGGCTATATTCCAGTAGCTGATTATGGTCGACCGGGAACGCCGGAATTGGCTGAAAGGACGGTTGCTCAGCTGCAGATTTCTGATGTCGTTTTAATGGAAAGTCATGGCGTAATTGCTGTTGATGCGGATATAAAAGAAGCCTTGTTAAAGGCCCATTATGTAGAAGAAATGGCGGAAATTTATTATCGGACACTTACGTTGACCGGTGGGGTAGAGCCTCATACTGTGCCACTGGAGGAATTGCAGAAATGGGAATACCCAAAAGAGATTCAATTACTATCTAAATAAGCATACTCTATAGAACGCATTAAAGAAATTACATTCAGTCTATCAGTCTGCCAGAAATGGGGTATAGGGCATCGTTTACTTCCTACGTAACGCCACTCAACCCTATACCCCAGTCCTGCGATTGCCATATAAAATGTTTAATGCCGTATATATAGTATTTTTTATAAAATTGGAGGTATGGAATATGAAAAAACTCATTAATAGGGCGGAAGATTTCGCTCGAGAAACCATAGAAGGGATTGTTTTAGCTCATCCAGAGAGTTTGAAAATGTTGAATGAAAATCACCATTGTGTGGTGCGGGCTGATGAAAAAAAACAAGGCAAGGTGGCAATTGCAACCGGAGGCGGATCGGGTCATTTACCTTTGTTTTTAGGGTATGTAGGCAAGGGCTTGGCGGATGGGGTGAGCGTGGGAAATGTATTTGCCTCACCGAGTGCGGAAGTCATGCATGAGGTCGATAAGGCTATTCACGCTGGTGCGGGTGTATTGCATCTCTATGGAAATTATGGTGGTGATATCATGAATTTTGGGATGGCGGCAGACCTTGCGGAAATGGAAGATATTGAAGTTACCGAGGTATTGGGGTGTGATGATGTAGCTTCAGCACCAAACGGCAAAGAAAGTAAACGCCGTGGTGTGGCAGGCTTGCTATTTGCTTATAAGATTGCTGGTGCGGCCGCTGAAGACATGCTTTCCTTAGCTGAAGTAACCCGTGTCGCACAAAAGACGGTTGATAATACGAGAACGATGGGAGTTGGTCTTACACCATGTATTGTCCCTGAAGCTGGCAAAGCTACGTTCAGTATTGGTGAAGATGAAATGGAAATTGGTATGGGAATTCATGGCGAACCAGGAATTAATCGTACGAAGCTAAAGCCTATAGATGAAGTTGTTGCAGAAATAATGAATAAGATTCTTGCTGATTTGTCATTTGATGATGGCAGTGAAGTGTCTGTGCTGATCAATGGATTAGGTGGAACTCCCAAAGAAGAACTATATATTGCTTATCGTCAGGTTTATAAGATTTTACAAGGAAAAGGTATCAAAATTTATCGTAAATATATAGGCGAATATGCGACTTCCTTGGAAATGGCAGGTATGTCAGTCAGCTTATTGAGACTTGATAATGAATTGAAAAAATATATAGACAAACCATGTTATTCACCATTTTTTGAACAATCTCGCTAATGGAGGAAACTGTTATGGAAAAAATAACAAAAGCGGCATTAAAAATTATTTTAAAACATATCATGGATGTCATGGAAGAGGAAAAACAATTTCTTATTGAATTGGATGGTTCTATGGGGGATGGGGATTTAGGACTCACCATGTGTTCTGGATTTCAAGTGGTATATAAGGAAATAGATAATATCGAGGATGAAGATTTAGGTAAAGTAATTATGAAGCTTGGCATGAAAATGAATGCAACCGTTCCATCAACGATGGGGACTTTGATTTCAACTTGCTTTGTGAAAGCAGCACCAAAAGCTAAAGGGAAGACAGAACTTACTTTGCAGGATTTTGCAGCTATGGGTAGAGCTGGAGTAGCTGCAATTATGGTGAGGGGGAAAAGTAAGGCTGGAGACAAAACCATGCTGGATGCTTTGCTTCCAGCGGTAGAAGCTTTAGAATTTGCAGTTATTGCCGGTAAGACAATGAAATTAGGGCAGCAAGATGCTTTAGCAGCGGCTGAAATCGGTGTAGAAAAAACAAAGGCAATGCAGTCTGTACATGGACGAGCAGCGTATTATGCGGAAAAATCAATTGGCAAGCAAGATCCAGGGGCTACGGCGGTTATGTTTATTATTAAAGGAATTGTGAGAGCCTGTGAGGAATTGAATAAAAATCACTAGATCTAGTGACAACTGTGAAAATATATTTGAATAAGTGATTGGGGCTATTATGAAATATGTAAAACCTCCAAATGAATTCTACCAGATTCATTTTGGAGGTTTTTACTGTATGCAGCTAGGGCGTCGATTGGTTTGTATTCCAATACTATTGACAATATATAATGTGACTTGTTATATTGTTTATGGATGTATTCATGACGTGGCTCTTAAATTTATTTGCTATAGAATAGGAGCAGCATGAAATGAAAAAGACCTTAGTTTTATTAGCGGGATATCCAGGAACGGGAAAGTCTTATTTTTGTAGTATGATTTTGAAGCTGGAAAAACGGTTTTTTGTTTTATCACCAGATGAAATTAAAGAAAAATTTTGGGATGAATATGGTTTTGATAATGAAACGGAAAAACAAAATGATATTGCGATGAGTTGGCAATATTATTATAAAAAAATGGAAGAATGCATGCAGGCTGATATTTCGATTATTTCGGATTATCCTTTTAGCATTAAACAGAAGGCGGCATTGCAGGAACGAATAGAAAAATATGGTTATCAGGTTGTGACAATACGGTTATTGGCCGATTTAGATATATTGTTTGAACGACAGAAAAAAAGGGATTTGGATGATCAGCGTCATTTGGGACATATTTTGAGTGCTTATCATAAGGGTGATGTTTTAAAAAATCGTTATAAGGCAGATTCATTGGTCACTCGTGCTGAATTTGTGAATCGTTGCCGGACGCGAGGGTATGATACTTTTTGTTTGGGCTATTTAATTGAGTTGAATGTAAGTGACTTTAGCCAAGTTGATTATTCAGGCGCAATGGAAAAGCTCGCACTGCTTATAAAATAAAATTCTTGTGTAAGCTAAGCGAAATGGTATGGCTGCATGGTGGAAAAATGGATAGATTTTTAATAGATAGTACGCTCTCTTTGAGGGAACAGTCGAAATATGGCTGCTTTTTCATAGAGAGCGTTTTGTTTTAGAATTTTATATATAAGGAGATAGATGCTGGTGCATAAGCATGAAATCATAATTTTTATAGCTAAGCTAATCGTGGTACTTAGGCATTGTATTTCCGCAAGGGCGGAAATACAATGCCTAGGAAACCTGAAAAAGGAATTGTATAATACAAACATAGCAAGAAGGAGAGACATTATGAATACATCCAACAAGAGAATATTGAAAATAATCAAAATATTTGATGCAAGTAAAAAATTATTGGATAGTAGTAAATTAGCGCTTTTATTAGGTGTAAGTTCCAGAACAGTGCGTAGTGATATGAAAGAAGTCAATTCACTTTTGAAAAATTATGGGGCCGTAATTCAATCTGAAACTGGGTTGGGATATTTATTAAAAATAACGGATGCGAAAAAGTATCAGGAGTTTAAAGGACAACATCTCAATTTCAGAAAAGCGGATTACGTTACGGATCAAATTGTGCCAACAGATCATAATGATCGTATATTTTTTATCATTACAAAACTACTGACCTTCTCGCTTCATCAGAAAATTGTCAATCAGCTGGAACTTGCTGACGAATTGTTTATTAGTTTATCAACACTGAAGTCTTACTGGAAAGATATCAAAAAAAGTCTGGCTAGATTTAATCTGCAGCTTGTTGCGGATCGATCAAATGGTGTAAGAATTGAGGGCGATGAGGCCCAGATCCGTCATTGCATATCAGAATATATTTTCAATAAAGATGATTTGGTAGATTTGGAAAACAATAAATTTTATGCCAATGTTTTTTCGATAGAAGAAGTTGAAACTGTAACGGATATTTTGCTCAAAGTTATTTCAAAGTACAATATTTATTTAACGGATACTGCTTTTAGAGGCTTGATTGTTCATATCGTGATTGTCTTAAAAAGGGCTGATATTAAAAATACCCTTGAATATAGTTGCGATGAGATGAAAGAACTTAGTAAGACTCTTGATTTTGTTGTTGCGAATGAAATTACGCAGGAAATAGCAGAAAAAATGTGTGTGGATATTAGCGATGAAGTTTTTTATCTTACCAAGCATTTTATGTCGAGCAAAAAATTCATGAAAGATGGAAGTAATGCCGATAAGGGTGAATATAAGGGTCTTATTGAAAATATCTTAGCGACGATCAAGTGTGATATTGGAATTGATTTTTCGGCAGATGAAGAGTTATTATCAGGGCTTACGATTCATTTAGGCGCAGCGGTAAATCGTTTGAAGTTTAATATGAATATTCGAAATGATATTTTAGCGACCGTTAAAAAAAGTTATCCATTAGCTTTTGAAATCGCTATTGCGGCCAGTAAAGTTATGGAAAAAGCAGAAAATCTCAAGACGAATGAAAATGAAATTGGTTTTTTGGCCGTTCATTTTGGTGCAGCGCTTGAAAGAAATAGTTGTAAAGAAAAAACGGCTATTGTGGTTTGTGGAGCCGGAGCGGCAACGGCAATGCTATTAAAAAGTAAGCTGCAGCGCCGCTTTGGCGGATACCTTCAAATCGTAAAGATCTGTCCATCGTATGCCATTACCGAAGAACTGGCTAAAACTGTAAATTATATATTTACAACAGTACCACTTAAAAATATTATTTCGACAAAAGTGATTCAAGTAGATCCAATTCTTACAGAAGAAGATTTGGAGGTTTTGAATCAGGTGATTACAACCGACAGCGACGGCGGGAATACTATACGATATAATGACTTTTTTAAACGCGATTTATTTTTCCCGAAATTAGCAGCGTATTCAAAATTTGAGGTTTTGGATAAGCTGACTAATAGAATGATTCGAGAGGGTTATATCGATGAAAAGGTAAAAAAATCTATTTTCGACAGAGAACGTATGGCATCAACAGAGCTGGGGGGGCTTATTGCAATTCCCCATGCACTGGAAAATAATATGGAACAGCCATCCATTGCAATTGCTATATTAGAAAATCAGATTGTTTGGGATGCAGAGAAAGTACAAGTTGTTTTTCTGATCAGTATATCGAAAACAAAATATGATATATGGGAACCTGTTTTTAAAAAAATTTATCGTTATTTTGTAATGAACATGGGAGTCAATGATCTTATTCGAGAACCGGATTTCGATATTCTTATGAAAAATTTATCAATGGCATAAAAATATTTCTGACGCAGCCGAAGCGTTAGCGAAAAATCCTTTATATTGGGGTGTTAGGTATGATTCATGATGTGATGCAGGATAGTCATATTTTACTAAATATGAGTCCAAAAGATTGGCAAGAAAGCATCCGCTTAGTGGCACAGCCGCTACTTAAAGAAAAATATATTACGCAAAATTATATTGAGGCAATGGTTGATGCGGTTAAACAATATGGTGCTTATATCGTTGTCGGAAAAGGCGTGGCACTTGCCCATGCGAGACCTGAAGAAGGTGTTCAAAAGTTAGGGCTTAGTGTGATGACGTTAAAAGAACCAATTGCTTTCGGAAATCAAGAAAATGATCCTGTAAAACTGATATTTTGCCTGGCCGCCATTGATTCGAAGGCTCATTTGGATATTATGCGTTCTATCGTTCATATAATTAATGAGAATTGGAAAGTAAATGAAATTGTGGCACAAAAAAATTTAATGGATTTTAAAAAAACACTGGAAAAAATTGAAGAAAATAGTAAAAGTGACTAACTTGTAAAGAGCACAGCCTTGTTAATGACGATTAGCAAGGCATATGTTGAAAAATCAGTTTGATAATAATTGTTGCAAAATTGTGAAAATACAAGCAAAAAATATATTGGATGCGATTCAGCTGAATATTAAAATAAATAGGAGTGTGTTGAAATGAAAAAGAAAATAAAGATTTTAATGGTTTGCGGGGCAGGTCTTGGAAGTAGTTTTGCTTGTCAGATGAGCGTGGAAGATGTTTTGAATAAATTAGGGGTGGAAGCTGATTTAGATCATTGTGATATTTCATCAGCAGTATCAATGCATCCAGATCTTATTCTGACAGCATCTAATTTCAAATCACAGTTTGAAAATTTTACGATAAATCCAGCGGAAACAAACATTATTTATTTGACGAACATTGTTGGTAAAAAAGAAATCGAAGAAAAACTGGTACCTATATTGAAAGAAAAAGGCATTATGTAAAAGAAGAAAGAGGGGGTTTTTTCTATGGGTGTTATCAATTTCATAATCAATAATATTTTGACGCAGGCTGGCATTACGTTGGCACTGATAGCCTTGCTTGGACTCGTATTGCAGAGAAAATCAATCGGGCAGACAATCGCCGGTACATTTAAAACTTTACTGGGATTTCAGGTGTTGTCCGCAGGTTCAGCGATCATCGTTGCTAGTTTGATCTATTTTGGTAAGATATTTACACAAGGATTCCATATGCAGGGAATTATTCCTTCCATTGAAGCAATTAATGGACAGGCCATGAATGAACTTGGTTTGGGCAGTCCCATTGCATTTACGTTTCTAGCTATTTTTGTTGCCAATATTATTATTGCCCGTTTCACAAAATGGAAATATGTATTTTTAACGGGGCAGGCTATTTTATGGATGGCTACGATGTGTACGATATTTGGGTATTTTGCTGGACTTAGAGGTTTTATGCTGGTTGCTGTTGGTGGGGTTGTTGGTGGGATCTTTGCTGTAGCAATGCCTGCAATGGCACAGCCAATTGTTCGTAAGATTACTGGTAATAATGATATTGCCTTAGGTCATTTTTGCACCATTGGATATTTATTTGAAGCGGGTGTTGCTAAACTTGTTGGTAACCCTGAACAATCTGTAGAAAAGATTAACCTTCCGAAGGCTTTTGAATTTTTACAGGATACGTATTTGTCTGTTATGGTCATTATGGTTCCGCTTTATATAATTACAGCTTTTTTTGCTGGTGAGGAATTTTGTCAACCGATTGCAGGAAATACAAATTATTTGGTACATTCATTTTTACAGGCCATTCAATTTGTTGTAGGTGTTTATGTATTACTCGCGGGTGTTCGTTTAATCTTAGGAGAAATCGTTCCGGCTTTTCGCGGCATTGCTATGAAAATTGTTCCAGATGCTATTCCAGCACTGGATTGTCCGGTACTTTTCCCCTTCTCTCCGAATGCTGTTATCGTGGGGTTTGTGACGACAACAATCGGTACGGTCATTGCAATGTTCGTTTTGCCAAGTTTTGGTTTGGCGATGATCTTGCCGGGGATGCTCACGAACTTTTTTGCCGGCGGTACCGCGGGAATTTTCGGCAATGCTGTTGGCGGTAAACGAGGTGCGATTATCGGCGGGATTGCCCACGGTTTCTTTATTACCCTGCTGCCAGCCTTGCTTGTGACAATTTTTAATACATTAGGTTTTGTTAATGCGACGGCAACGGATGTTGATACGATTTCGGCAGCGTTATTGTATGCATGGATTATAATGCCGCTTATGACTTTGCTGTAATGTAATAAGGGGGACTTGAAAATGTTCTTTTGGAATAACAATAAAAAAAAGCAAGAAGTACCTGTAATTGAAATGGTTGAAGTGGCAGATATAGAAAAATTGAAAGAAAAAATAGAAAGTTTAGAAACCGATTTAACAGCAGCGTTGGGAAAAGACAGAATCGTTTGCCTCAATGCTTTAGGGAGTGCGTGTATGGAGATAAAAGATACAGAGAAAGCGATTCGTTACTATGAAATGAGTCTGGAAGAAGATACAGTTTTTAGTAAAGCCTGTACGGATCTTATGAGTCTGTACAATATTAAACGTCGGGAAGCCGCTGTGGCAAAAGATGATGAGCAGCTTCAATTATATTTAAATAAAATAGATAATTTGATGCAAACTACAAAAACCATTATGCGTAAAGTATGAAGGTAGTGAGTTAGTCAGGATCTACGAGAGGATGACAGTATATGTACAAGACATTAACAGAAGTTTTAGAGCAGGCAGAAAAATTTAATTTTACAGTAGGGTCCTTTAATATGCACAACATGGAAATGCTGCCTGCCATGATTATGGCAGCGAAGGAAATGGGATCACCGATTATCATTCAAACGAGTGCTGGAACAGCTAAATATATAGGCTATGGTGTTATAGCGAGTGTATGTAAATACATGGCAGATTATGAAGATGTGGATGTGGTACTGCATCTTGATCATGCAGCGAAATTTGATGATATTCGCACGGCGATTGAAGCTGGGTACAGTTCCGTAATGTTTGACGGGTCAGCCCTGCCGTTCAAAGAAAATATTCTTCGTACAAGAGCGGTTGTTGAATATGCTCATAAACGAGGGGTATCGGTAGAGGCAGAACTCGGAACGATTGGCGGAACAGAAGAAGGTGTTCACGTAAGTGCAGAAAACATGGTTTATACCGATCCGAAAGCTGCCAAAATTTTTGTTGAAGCGACAGGAATAGATGCTCTTGCAGTAGGTGTTGGGACCAACCATGGACAATATAAATCAAAGACAGAACTTAATTTTCCATTACTAAAAGAAATTAATGAAACCATTGATACACCATTGGTCATCCATGGTGGAACGGGCGTAAAAGAAGAAGATATCCATCAGTGTACAAATTATGGTGTTCGAAAATTTAATGTAGGGACAGAACTTCTGGTGGGCTGGACCGAAGCGGCTCAAAAAATGTTTGGACAGACAAAGGTTAATGCCTCACTTCGCAATAATATAGTTCCCTGCAACGATGTTGTTAAGGATGTAATCAAAAGAAAGATCGGTATATTTTTAAATTTATAAAAATCAAAAATAGATCGTTTTTGAAATTCTATAAAACTGAAGCCCAGCCTGTTTTATCTTTAAAAATAAAGCAGGCTGGGCTTCGGTATTTTATGCTTGGCGGTATTTAAACTATTTACGAATCGGTTGAAGAAGTACTCTCTGATTTTATTTTATCGTTTGATATTTCGAGGTGTGGTTGATGAAGTTTGACCGGATTACTCTTCCTGATTTTCATGTTTAATATTTCAATCATGATTGAGAAGCCCATTGCGAAATAGATATATCCTTTTGGAATATGCATATCAAGACCGTCACCAATAAGTGCTATGCCTATTAAAAGTAAAAAACTTAAGGCCAGCATCTTGATAGTTGGGTGCTGTTCCACAAATATACTGATTTTTTCGGAAAATACCATCATAAAAACAACAGCAATGATAACTGCCGCAATCATGATACCCAATTGTTGTGCCATACCTAATGCGGTAATGATTGAGTCAAGCGAAAAAACAACATCCAAAAGCAATATCTGAAAAATCACAGATTTGAAGGTTGCTCCAACGCGATTAGGTGCAGCCATCTCCTCTCCTTCCAGCTTTTCGTGGATTTCCATGGTGCTTTTCCATATCAGAAACAATCCACCGATAATAAGAATCAAATCACGTCCGGAAATTTCATTGCCAACGACAGTAAATAGTGGGATGGTAAGTCCCATCAACCAAGTAAATGAAAAAAGCAGTGCTATGCGTATAAACATTGCCAGTCCCAGCCCGACGCGTCGGGCTTTGGTTTGGAGATGATAGGGGAGCTTACTTGCTTGAATTGAGATGAAAATTACATTATCAATTCCGAGTACAATTTCCAGTGTAGTTAGGGTCACCAATGCTATCCAGGCCTGTGGATCAGTCAACCATTCCATTGCGTCATCTCCTCATAATAATGAATTATGTGAATCATCCAAACAAAGTTTTCCATTGCGGCAATTGTATATACTTTCTATATTACTACAAATGTAGTTGATGCGAAATGATGTTTGTAATAAAGAAAAAAAATCAGTATGGCAGATGCCCACTGCAATGCTAGCGGAAACAATTATAGCTCGTGGCATGTTCGTATGGGGACTGATTTTTTACAGGCACCGGGAGTCTGACCAGTTCTTTTTTTAAACAATCGACTGAAATAATATGGATCAGTGTAACCCACGCAGTGTGAAACTTCTGCTACCGAATATTGCTGTCGGTAAAGCAATTCCTCTGCTCGCTGAATTCTCAAGCTAATAATATATTGATTAGGGCTTATACCCTTAAATTTACGAAATAAATAGGTGAACTGCTTACCTCCTAGACCATAATTTTCTGCGATGGCTGGTATGGTCAAGTTTTTTGTATAGTGCAAGTCTATGAATTTTATGGCTTCTTGGATTAAAAGCCGACTTTTTTCATTATCAGTATCTAATTTTTTCGGTAGAATTTCCGTCCAGATATTTGACAATAATGCCTGCGCCTTTTGGTTAGTAAACTGTGCAGGGATAGAGCATTGCATATAAAATTGCAATAAAAGATCATAAAGATGCGGCGTAAAAGAGATGTCACTTTCATAATGGGAATTGGCATAATGCAGGACGGGGAGGTTGTCTTCACGGTCGTATTGTATGATTATATAGTCCCAATAATCCGGACCAATGACCTCTTTATCTAGGTGCATGTTTGGTGCAAAATGAAATATTTTCCCCGGCTCCATTTCATATAGAACTTTATCAAAATGCATGTTTGCTCGTCCACACAAAGGAATGAGCAAACCGTACGCTGGGGGCGTTTTTGCTCCCAAATATTTACTGCCAGGAGCGACTACATTTCGTTGAACGCGTAAGACTTGGAAAACAGCTTGTCTGTAATAGTTTATAACTTGTTTTATATCGAGTATTTTGCGCATCAGATCATAGACTCCTTTTTAAAAACGATAATCATTATCAATTTATCAAAAAATAGAATTATTGTCAACTAAATGTCGAAAATAAAAAATTTTTTATAGCATTACTTTGCTGATTTGGAAAATATGCAGGTGTTTTGAGGAAAAAATCCATTTACATTACCAATGTATATTGTTAAAATAGCGACATACTAACTGGTGATAATTATTATCATTGAGAGGAGAACTTATATTGAATAGATTGTCAAAACATAAAAAAAAAGTTTTATATGCATTAGTGGGCAGCAGCTTAGTATTGCAAACACCTGCAGTTGTATATGCAGATGAAACGGAGACTGCGGCTGAAACTGTGCAGCAAAGCAGCGACAGCAAAGAAATTAGGCAGAAAAAAGCATCGGAAAATGAATTTTCCTTTGAGGGAATCACTGTTTTTGCAAAACGTGAAGAAAAGAAAAAAGATGCGGAAGATACATATGTGGGCGGGAAACTTTCGAAAAAAGCCAATGTCGGAATTTTAGGTAGTGCCGATATTTTTTCGATTCCATTTAATATTACGAGCTATACAGCCCAAGAAATTGAATCGAAACAAGCAAGAACGCTTTCGGATATTTTGCTTGACGATTCATCCGTACGATTTACGACATCGAGTGGACATATGAATGAAAACTATACCATTCGTGGATTTGATGTTACAGCAGATGACCTGAGTTTGAATGGTCTATATGGTCTTGCTCCATCGGGCCATGTGCCAACGGAATTTATCGATCGAGTCGAAGTTTTAAAAGGGCCGAGTGCACTTTTAAATGGTACGCCGCCAGGGGGATCGGTGGGCGGTACAGTAAATATTGTTACGAAAAAAGCCGGGGCAGAGTCTGTTACGCGTCTTACGACGGATTATGCATCAGGTTCACAGATGGGGCTGCATTTGGATCTGGGGCGACGTTTTGGAAAAGTAAAAGAATGGGGGATTCGTCTAAACGCTGCAACGCGCGATGGGCAAACTGGTGTTGACGGGCAAAAGAAAGAGCGGGCGTTTGGCTCAGTTAATGTCGATTATCAAGGGCAAAATTGGCGAATGTATCTCGATGCATTTGATAATGAAGAAAAATTCAAAAATGGTTCTTCGATGATGGTGAATTTCAAAAATTCTGTTACAGCAATTCCCGATGCACCGGAGGGGTCGGTTAATGCTTTCAAAGGTGCCAACGCAAGTCTCGAAAATAAAGGTGCAATGCTGCGCGGTGAATATGATCTTAGTAAGAATTTGACAGCATATGCTGGTATTGGCTACCTTAAAAATACATATGAAGGTTTTATAAACTCAACACATGCTAGAAGCGTTGATTCAGATGGTAATTATACTGGCTATACTACATATATCAACGGATATTCGAATAATGTATCAGCTGAAGCTGGTCTGCGCCAGAGCTTTAAAACCGGAATGGTAAATCATAAAATGGTTCTGAGTGCTACCCGCCTAGAGATAGAGAGCGGGTCGGCTTACACCGAAAGTGCACGCTATGCGTCCAATATCTATCATCCGGTTATCCCACTGCTTGCTGCAGTTGCATCAAATGCACCCAAAACGGCAGAAAGTACCCTGAACAGTATTGCTTTTGCGGATACTTTGTCTTTTGGCGGAGATAAATACAATCTGACATTAGGTGTACGCAACCAGATGATTGAAAGTAAAAATTACAATCGTTCCACAGGAGCAATGACAGCTTCTTACAATAAAAATGCCCTAACTCCGGCGATTGCATTTGTTTTTAAACCATGGGATAAACCAGTTTCTTTTTATGCAAATTATATCGAAGGTTTAAGCAAAGGCAGTACGGTTACCGATACGACGGCAGCGAATTATGGTGATGTATTTGCACCATTTAAAACAAAACAAGCAGAAGTTGGCGTGAAGTGGGAAAATGGAACATTTGCTAATACTTTGAGCTTTTTCCAAATTAATAAACCAAGTCTTTTGAAAGACAGTTTAAGCAATACCTATAATGAATCTGGAAAACAGCAAAATCGTGGGATTGAATGGAGTGCTTTTGGCAAACTAAATAACGAAGTGTCCATTTTAGGTGGTATCACCTATATGCGTGGAGTGCAAACTCATACGCAAAGTGGAACCAATGATGGAAAAACAGCGTATGGAGTTCCGGCTTGGCAAGCAAATGTTAGTTTCGAATATGCCGTACCACATGTGCAAGGTTTGAGTTTTGATACACGCCTGGTTTATACAGGATCGCAGTATACAAACAATAATAATACAGCGAAAATTCCTTCCTGGATGCGATTCGATGCCGGGATGCAGTATAAAACATCACTGCAGGGAAATCCGACTACGCTGCGCTTTAGCGTGGAAAATCTAACAAATAAAAATTATTGGTCAGGCTTGTTTAGAGAAGATTATTTGACGATAGGCAATGGACGTACATATAAGTTATCGATGTCAATTGATTTGTAAGGTGGCTTTATGCAGATAAAAAGAATAAAGACAGAATGGGTCTGTGTGGAAGAGCTTCTCTTTCACACAAGCCCTGTACTTGTGATGTTTATGCGGTTTTTAGCTGCAATAGCAGGTGGTATAAGTTTGACGTATTTTATGGAAAAGATCTTGTCACTTGCCAATCTATTCGGAGCCTTGGAGACGATTTTTCTTTGCGAGTGGCTTGCCCCCATTTTTTATGTACTCGGGTCATGGTATGCATTTTCGATTGTAAACGTGGCGTTGGTATGGAGGAATTTTTTATTCGTTACGCTCGTCGGCAGATTGATTGTCGGTGGATTTTATTTGTTTCAGTGAAGGAGGTTATCGAGACGATGCGTGATTTTCACACGTGGGGTGGTCTTTTTTTTGGTTGGCTGTTGTTTATCGTATTTTTTACGGGAACATTGTCTGTTTTTGCACCTGAAATTACCTATTGGATGACGCCCGAAGCACGCGTGGCGGCAGTTAATCATGGACAGGCTCTGCAAGCAGCTGAAAAAGCCTTACAGGAAAATGCCCCTGATGCAGATATGTGGTTTGTGATTTTGCCGCAAGGACGGACAAAATCACTGAAAATTTCCTGGCAAAAGAATGGACAGAAATTTGAGCGGTACGTACATCCCAAAACAGGTGAAACGTTAAACGTTCGCCAAACGAAAGGGGGCGAATTCTTCGCAGAATTTCATTACCAGTTGCACCATGAGCCACTTGGAATCTGGATTGTTAGCATCGCTGGTGGGATGATGGTCATGGCGATTTTTTCAGGTATTGCAATTCGAAAAAAGGTGATCTTTGATTTTTTTTCTTTTCGTTGGCGAAAGACTTTTTTTAGTATTCATACAATGAGTGGAGTACTGACGTTGCCATTTGTCGTGATCATTACCTATACGGGGCTTGTTATGACCTTTACAGAAGTGATGCCTGTTGCGCTGCATACGTTTTATAAAAATGAAGGTGGTTTTTGGACGGAATTTCTACAAAGTGTGGAGCGACCGAAAAGTCATGTATGGGCGAAATTATATCCACTAGCAGAACTTTTACCAGTGGCGGAACAAGAACTAGGTGAAGGGCAGTTGGCATTTGTTCAGATCAAGCAGCCAAATACAGAAAATGCAGTTATTCATTTTATGCGGCGTGTAGATGATCGGATGCTGGCCATTACAGACCGTGCTAGTTTTGATGGTGTAACGGGGCAATGGCTTATTACAAAAAATACATGGGATACGCAGGCTACAATTGTTCGGTCGATGGTTGGACTTCATATCGCAAAGTTTGGCGGCTATCCAATGGCTTGGGGATATTTTTTATTTGGACTGATTAGCAGCGGTATGATTGCTACTGGCTTGGTTTTTTTCACAATAAAGCGCCGATTACTATATGAAAGAGCAAGCGCTGGAACACAAAATTTTTTCAAAAAAGTTGAGTCTTTTAATATTGCGGTAGTTTGTGGTTGTATCGTAGCTGTCAGTGCCTATTTTTGGGCAAATCGACTATTGCCACTATCACTGAATGGACGCGAAGATATGGAAGTGGGGATTTTTTTTCTTGCTTGGGGAATCATGGTGTTTCATGCTTTTTGGCGATCGGTTAAAGTGGCGTGGGTCGAGCAATTAAAAATTAGTGCCACTTTATTTTTTGTATTGCCATTTTTTAGTGTCTGGAAAACTTCGGAAAAATTTTGGTACCTACTTTCTACAGGAGAATGGATGAGCATCGCGGTAGAACTGGTTTTTTTCTTGGCGGCGATTGTTTTATGGGCAGCAGCACATAAATTAAATAAACAATGGAAATTGAATCATAAAAATACGTTTCTTTCCGAATAACAAAGGACGCATGCCTGGATTTTTTCCAGATATGCGTCCTTTGCTTCGTGGGGTTTTGATCAAATCAACAAATTGTACTTTTGTTTTTTCCCGACTTTTTGGAGTTGTACATCGCATTATCACTACGCGTTAGAATGGAATCTACGGTGTCACCTTTTTTTATTTTTGTTATTCCCCAGCTTAATGTAATGTCTTGAAAGTGATTATTTATTTGGATGTTTGTTAAACTTAGACGGATTTTATTTTCAATTATTTTTGCCTGTTCCGTGTTAAGATCTTCTAATATAATTAAAAACTCTTCTCCACCTAAACGTCCCGCAAAACTGTTTTTTGGTATGGCTTCTTTGATTGTTTTGGAAACGGTAATTAAAACCTGATCACCGCTCGTGTGCCCATAGGTGTCATTCACTTTTTTGAAATAGTCAATATCGCCAAACATAATACAGGTGTCATAAATGGTTGGGGCAATCGTCGTGATGAAATAATTTAATTTATCTTGAATAAATTTGCGAGAAAATAAACCTGTTAAATAATCCGTATTTAACATTTGTGAAAATTTTTTATTCACACAGTTTAATTCATAATTTTTTTGTTCTAATTCTCGATTGCAATTCGCTAATTCATTATTTAATTTTGAAATGATGGCGTAGATGTGTTCGGCTTTCTTAGAATAATGCACAGAGCAGCCTCCTTAGATAATCTTATCTGGTTATAATACCACTGCTTTTTCATTCGTAGCAGTGTTCTTTTTTAGGTTACACCAGTGATTATTGGCTAGATTTAAAAATTCTTCGGCATTTCTTGCAAGATTGTCAGCTTTTAATTTGATCCAAATATCAGGAGCGTAATTAAATATATTTCCGCCAACAATGACTAATGTACTGGGTGGCGTGCGTTTCTTTATAGCCTGAATGATCTCAGATGCATTCGCTAGATTATAGGGCATTGAAATACTGAGTCCGATTATATCAGGTTTTAAACGATCTATTTCTTTTAATAATAAATTTGTTTCCGTATTACTGCCTAAATAATGCACGTCCCAACTATCCGCTTCTAATAAATCGGCGGACATTCTCGCACCGATTTCATGATATTCATTAAAAACTGTAGCTAAAATAGCGGTTCCTTTTTTGTGATCACCCAATACATATTGGCTGTATAATGCTGTCATGATATTTATAACGATTGCAGACGCCAAATGCTCTTGGGCAACACTGATTTTTTGCGTTTCCCACAAATACCCAATATCGTATAAGCAAGCCTGAATTACGGTGAGATAAAAATCTTTTAACGTCTCTTTATCATGTACATATTTTTCGGTTAAATCTAAGGCAGTTGTTTTTTCTCCTGCTAAAATTATTTGTAAAAACTGCTCTTTTACCAGATTATTACTGGATAATAATTGATTTTTCAATAAATTTACATTAGATTCAGCAATTTTTATAAAATTTTTATGGTTTTTTATGAGTGAATCATATACATTTATCAATTCGGTATTATCATTTTTGGAAATGTTTTTCTGAATCGCATATTTCCAAGCTTTAAATTCACATAGGATCGTATTGTAGTTTTTTCCCGTTCTATACCACCAAATAACTAAGTAGGTCAGAAGGTTATAATCTGCATATTGAAAAATATTTGACATATAGTTAAAATGTATTTCTTGGTATAGATAATTCGTAGTTTGTTTACGGTTTAAATATTGTATAGCATCAGTAAGTAGAAATTGTTTTTTTTCTTTAAACAACCATAAGCAATCTAAAGAAATTGGTTTTAAATGAAATAAAAATTTTTTATATTGGCTTGAAAACATATAAAACATCTCCCCATATTTGATGCTTTATTAAACTTACTTTGATTATTAGACAAATATATCGATTTTCCTTTAAAAATAAATGATCGAGTATTATTTTGTCGAATACAGGAGCATTTTGATCAAATTGAAAGAAAAGGGGGTATGTGTTATATTTGATAGATGGAGGAATGAAAATGGTATTACTGGTGATTGATGTACAAAAGTTGATCGTAACGGAGAACCTGTACAAATTTGATTTGTTTGTTTCCAATATCAAAAAATTAATATGTGCAGCCAGAAAAAATAAGATTGAGATAATCTATGTACGCCATGATGATGGTGCAGGCTGTGAGTTGACAAAAGGAACCGATGGATTTGAAATCTACGACGAATTTAAACCATTTTCCCAAGAAAAAATATTTGATAAGTCAGTTAACAGTGCTTTTAGAGATACAGGTTTATTGGATTATTTGAAAAATAAAAATGAAAAAGAAGTAATCGTCGTAGGTCTTCAAACAGATTATTGTATTGATGCAACGGTGAAATGCGGATTTGAACATGGATTTAAAATGACCGTACCAACGTATGCAAATTCAACGGTTGATAATGATTTTATGACTTCGGAACAAAGCTATAAGTACTACAATGAATATATGTGGAACAACAGATATTCTTCTTGTATTTCAATGGATGAAACCATTAACAAAATGGAAAAATAAATTGATTTTTCGTGAACAAACAAACTCTCTAATGGTTTGAATGTAGTATAATTCTTACCAATTTGGAAGATTTTTATTTTTTATGACAAGTATTTTGCTTAACTCGTAGCTGGGCTATAGGCTGATGGGGTCATTAGGGATGAAAAGTTTATGCTTAGAAAACGATAAGATGTTTTATCATTTGCTTAGGCTATATCTTTGCAGAATCGAATTTGTTGCAATAAAAGAGCAACTGGAGCGTCAGTATAATTAGAAGCTAATCTTATATAAATAGGAAGGTGAATCATTATGGAAATTTATGATTTTGAAGTTCCTACTGCGACGGGCAAGATAAAATCGTTAGCTGAATATCAAGGAAAAGTTTTACTGATCGTTAATACGGCGAGCAACTGTGGTTTTACTCCACAATATAAAGAATTAGAAGAACTGTATCAGAAATATAAACAGAGAAATTTTATGGTTTTAGGGTTTCCTTGCAATCAATTTCGCAAACAAGAACCAGGGACGAATGAAGAAATTCAAAAATTTTGTCAAGTCAATTATGGTGTTACTTTCCCTGTATTTGGAAAAATTGATGTGAAGGGTGAAAATGCCCATGCGTTATTTACGTATTTAACCAAGCAGGCTCCCGGCTGGATTGGGGACGCGGTCAAATGGAATTTTACAAAATTTCTGGTAGATTCTCAGGGAAAAGTAAGAAACAGGTATGCTCCGATAACGAGTCCGCATAAATTTGCAGCCGATATAGAAAAAATATTGGATCAATCGATATAATAATCGTTAAAAATGCCATCCAAATTGACAAGCAGTCATTTTGTGATGGCATTTATTATGTTACCACGATAGATGAATATTTTAATATATAAAACGGTTAAGAGTTTTTATATATTAAGTTGGATTTTCTAAAATACGTTATTGTTAGGCACGCATTACATCAATAAAATTAGCCATGTTGATTGGTTGTACGGTATCTTTTCGTTGTATTAGCATTGTTGTACAATTTCGTAGATGAGAGGGTAATTCATAGGCGGTTAGCATACCTGATTGAAGCTTGTCTTCTACAGCAGATTTTGGTAATAGAGATATTCCAATACCAGAAGCTACGCCGCCAATAATAGCTTCTAATGAGCCAAACTCAAAACGTTTTAAAGAAATCAACTTATTTTCGAATAGATATTGTTCCAGCAACGCCCGGTATGAACAGCCAGGACGGAAAACTAATATGACCCTGCTTTTTAAGGCTTTTTCAATGTCTTTTGACGGTTGTCCACCTTCAGAAATCAAGACCATTTCTTCTTTAAAAGCTTCAATTTCAATAATTTCAGGGTGATTAATGGGTGCTGCAACAAAAGCCAGATCGAGATTGTAATTCAAAACTTGATTGATTAAGTATTCAGTCGTTCCGGTTTGAAGTGATAATTCAACATTCTGATATAATGAATGATATTTTTTGAGCAATGAAGGAAGATGAATTGCGGCTGTCGTTTCCATAGAACCAATTCGTAATAGACCGCCCATAGGTTCAGTCGGATTTAACAGAGAATATAATTCATCTAGTACTTGAGTGAGCTTTGCACCCTGTTCTAAAAATATTTTACCTGCAGGGGTGATATGGACACCTTTTGCGTTTCGATAGAATAAGTTCACATTTAGATGTGCTTCTAGTTTTCGGATGCGTGCTGTAACACTAGATTGTGCATAGCCAAGAGTTTCAGCCGCTTTGGTCATAGAACTGTGTAAAGCGACTTCACGAAATACTTTTATATCATCAAAATCCATTTTAAACTCCACTCCAATAGATAAAAACGATTATTGTTATAGAAAACAATCGCTTCTATGAATAACTAATTTATAGTAACATAAAACTATATTCTTTGGCAAGGAGATGAATATAGTGAATAAACAGCGTAGCAAGTCTATTCTTATTGGTGGGATTTGTGCCTTGAGCTTGGCAATGGGGCTTTCTCGATTTGGCTTTACGCCAATTATTCCTCTGATGCAAAGAGATACTGGTATATCTGAATGGGTGATCGCCGTGCTCGCTTCGGTGAACAATTTAGGTTATCTGATTGGAGCATATATTTCAAGAAAACAATGTATTAGAAAGCATTTGCTCCTTTGGTTAGGAATCGGTATAGCTGGCAGTATATTTACGCTGACAGCTATGTCGCTCACGTTAAATGAAATGTTTTGGCTTTTACTTAGGCTGCTGGCGGGATTCTTCAGTGCCATTTTATTTGTTGTTGCCTCAAGTCTTACTTTGGGGCAAGGGCGAAGTGACTGGGCTGGATATCTATATAGTGGCGTTGGTATTGGCATTGCATTGAGCGGTATATTTACTCCTCTGTTTGATAGCGCAGGTGGATGGCAAGCCTCATGGCAGGGATTGGCAGTATGGGGAAGTGCTTTCGGCATTGTGGCATGGCGGACTCTATCAAAGACGCTATGTTTGGCAGCGAAGGAACCAGTAAAAATTCGACATACGAATCATTTTATGAGAGATTATAAGTGGTATGTTCTTCTCGTTGTCTATGGACTGGAGGGGGTTGGCTATATTATCACCGCTACATTTATTGTACAAATGATAAAAGCAATGCCTGAGCTCAGCCATATTGCGAATCAAAGTTGGATATTAATTGGCTTGGCGGCAGTTCCATCCACCCTTCTATGGGCACAACTGGCAAAAAAGACAGATATTAAAGTGAGTTTAATTCTTGCTTTTGCTTTGCAGGCATTGGGGGTTTTACTAACCGTTGCAATACCAAATCAAATTAGTGTCTTGATCGGAGGTGCTTTGTTCGGCGGAACCTTTATGGGAATAACCAGTCTAACGATTACATTAGCAGGCAAGATGAAGCCAGAAAATCAAATGGAGGCTATCGGAGAATTAACTACGGTATATGCTATAGGTCAGATCATCGGTCCGATTGTAGCAGCATATCTTCAAAAAAATGTTAATAGTTTAGCTCCTAGCTTTTTTGCTGTATCGGTTTTAATAGTAGCTTTATTTGCGTTGATGGCACTCAGTTTGAAAGATATTATATTGAAAGACTGCAAAAGTGAATAAATCATGCTTACTTAAAATGATTTATAAAGTTACGGATTTAGTACGAAATGCCTCGATCATTTCACTCGTGAGACTTATTTGTAATAGATCTTCTTGCGGAATATTTTCACGATTTTTCCAAACAGCAAGAGCTAATTCATCTTCTTGAAGCGTTACTTTATCATCACCATCAAGTTCAGCAAAAAAGCCAGCAAGTAAAGTATTAGAAAAAGGCCATGGCTGACTTTTATAATATGTAAGATTTTTTATTTTTAAGCCCACTTCTTCCATAACTTCACGGCGAACCGTTTCTTCGAAACTTTCACCGATTTCGGCAAATCCAGCAATAAGCGCATGGCGTGCATGGTTGCGATTCGCATATTTGGTAAGTAATAAACGATCATCAGTATATACACCAACAATGATGGCTGGGGAAATTGTCGGATAAACTTGAAGACCACAATTTTCGCAGTGAAGCAGACGCTCTTTACTGGATTTTTTCATGAGTTTTCCGCAATGACTACAAAATTTATGTTGTGAATACCATTGGCTTAGTTGATAACCAACAATTCCGGCAAAAGACCGCCAGCATTCAGATTCTGAACGTAATTGTTGGATATTAGCATATGCCCAACCAGAGATATTATTAAGATCGGGATTCTTTACAAGAAAATAATTTGTGCTATCAATCGTGAATAAAAATTGAGCGTTTTCGACAAGATTAGGATAGGTCGATGAAAAGTCAGAAAAACGTGGATAGCACAGATGATCGCTGTTTTCGCGGATCAAAATATTGTTTTTTTCGTAAGTTAGACAAATATCGTTGTTGCTAGCTTGTTTGTTTTCAAATTTATTATTGAAGACTTTGGGCGCTATATCTTGAATCATAACAATCCTCCATAAATATACTATTTTTTTTCTTGTGTTTTGGAGAAATTAAAGACTTCTTTGGACCAGATTCGTGACCATTCACCAAAGGGACGTAATAACTCCATCAGCTCTTTGCCTCTGGTGGTTAATTGGTATCCATCAATGGTACGCTCTATAATATCAGCGGTTCTTAATTCTTTGATACGACTGTTTAAGATTGAAGGAGAAATGGATTCGCATCTTTCCTGAAGTTCTCTGAACGTAGTCGGACCTTTCTGTAAATTCCAGATGATACCCATAGCCCAATTTCTACCTAAAAAATCAAAAAGTGCCATGATTGGAATTCCAGATTTTGAGCCTCGAACCGGCTTACCGGGACACGGAATAGACATATTATTCCTCCTCGGATAAATTAAATTTTTGTGAATAGCCAGCATCTTTTATTATAAAAGATGCTGGCCCTAGAATAATTATTGTATTACTTATTCGCTAATTTTTCAACTAAGGGTTGTCCGGCAATACCAATACTGTCAGGGTCATATTCTTCAATAAAGACAGTAAAAGAACTTGGTTGTGAATTCGTAACTTCAACTGCAGCAGCAGTTAATTTTTCAATTAATAATTTTTTCGTTTCTGGTGTTGTTTTTTTCATTTGCATTGTAATTACTGGCATAAAAACACATCCTTCGTAGATTTTTTTGCATGCATGCTATAGTTATTATAGCATGCTATCTTTTTAGTAGCAATGTTGTTTTTAAAGAATTGCCTATGGAAAGAAAAAGCTATGTGCTGGATGTCCCATTTTTATGGAATGAGTCTTTGATTTATATGTTAAATTTTAGAGGTTTTTTTGGCACACTAGAGAAATAATTTATTTATAATATAGCAATTTTTTCTTTACAACAATGATATACCTATTGTATAATCTTAGCAGATGATAGTGATTATTATTATTATTAAATGATTTGAGCATAAAAATAGGAGATGGTAGTGCATGAAAAATATGGTAATACCTTTATTCAGTTCGTTTACTGGAACTTTAGTTTTGTTATTTTTTAATAAACGCAGCCATGCCTTAATGGGAAGTCTCTTTACTGCTCTTACTTTAGCTCATCTAATGAAACATCGTAAAATCATGCAAAAAAATCTCAGTAAGGAGTGTTTGACATTGAATTTTTTTAATTCATTCAATATACCAACTAGTAAAATGGATGTCATGTTACGTAATGTGAAAATCGTACATTATATTCCTGGAAGGCTTCGGTTGCATTGCCCAAATTTGGTAAATAACGCAGATGTATCTGTATTAATCACGAATCATTTGCAAACAATCAGGGAAATACATGATTTTAAATTAAATATTTTAACCGGTTCTATTTTATTGCAATACGATCCGGCATTAGTTTCTCAAAATTCTGATTTATTAAAGATCCATCAATTATTACTGAAGAATTATTCGAGGAGATGACAATTTATGTCTTATATTTCAGGACTTGCACTTGGATTATCAGCAGGTAAACAAATTCACCAAATGTTATGTACTAAAGAAAAAGAACCAGTTTTGCAGCTTGCTCATGCGATTGATGGCAGACGTCGGTATTATTACAAAAAATTAGTTCAAAATCCAATACTCGCGGCAAAAATAACGAAACGATTGTTAATGATTCAGGGGATTCTATCGGTAAAATGTAATCCTGTAACTGGAAGTATTTTGTTGACTTTTACATGTAATGACAAGGCTGTAGCGGTTCATTTACAAAATGCACTCTATGTTTCTACCCTTCCAGATGCAACTGCACCGTATGCTCATTATCGAATGCGCCTTATGGACTATATCAAAAAAATAAATGAGAAAATTCGTCAGACAACACAACAAAAATATGATTTACCAACCATGATTTCCATGGTTTTATTAATGAATGGATTAAAAAAAATATTTCTCCTTGGGCAAAGACCAAGTGGACCGCAGTTAGTCTGGTGGGCGTTATCACTGCTTAGAGGTGGTAGTTTGCGATGAAAAACGATTATATTGATTGCAGTATAGCAAACAAGATTGATCGATCAAAGCAAGCTTTATTTGCAGCAAAAATTCGAACTTTGCCTATGGTTTTAGCCGTTGTATTTACCCATTCAAACTTGCTGAGAATTTATTACAAAAAGTCGAGTCAAAAAAATATACAGAAATGCATCATAGAACATGTGAAAACTGTATATTCACAAAATCATTCTTCAAAAAATGCAGTTGTGGAAGAACACATGTCTTTTTCAGAGTACCGTCGGGATGCACTTATTTCATTATCCGGGTTTGCTGTGATGCAAATTTTGCAAAAAACAGCACCTGCAACATTTTTAGCCATGCATGTTGCCCGAAAAGTATTTGTGCTTTTTATCGCTCGTAAACTTATCACGAGTGGATTAAAAAGCATTGTTTATGAACGACAGCCAAATGCTGATACCTTGACCAGTACAGCCGTTATATCGTCAATCTTAGCTGGAAAACCAGAATCAAGTTTGACGTTACTGGCTTTATCTAATTTTGCTGAGATGCTTACTATGTTCGCCGCAGATAAAGCGAGAAAACATATTTCTTCGCTTTTATCTTTAGATCAGCAATATGTTTGGAAAATTGAAGAAAATGGACACGAAAGAAAAATTCGTATTGAGCAAATCGAGCCTGGTGATAAAATAGCAGTTCATCTCGGTGAGAAAATCTGTGTTGATGGTAAAGTAATTGATGGCTATGCGTCGGTTGATCAAGCTTCAATTACGGGTGAATCAATTCCTGTAGAAAAACATGTGAACGCTACAGTTTATGCGGGTACAGTTATTCAGGGTGGACATCTCGAAATTCTTGTCGAAAAAGTAGGAGATGATACATCTTTAGCTCGTATTGTTCATATGGTAGAAGATGCACAAACGAGGCGAGCTCCAGTGCAAAATTTTGCCGATCGTATGGCCAACATGTTAGTTCCAATTTCATTTTTATCAGCAGCGGTTGTTTATGGTGCAACAAGAGATTGGCAGCGTGTATTAAATATGCTTTTTATTGATTTTTCTTGTGGCTTAAAACTTTCTACGGCTACAGCTATTTCAGCTGCAATTGGTAAAGCTGCTAAACGCGGTATACTGATTAAAGGTGGAAACTATATTGAAACTTTAGCTGGAATTGATACCATCGTATTAGATAAAACTGGTACGATCACGATTGGACAGCCACAGATAACAGCAATTAATAAGCTCGACCACATTAGTGAAAAGGAAATCGTGCTTTTAGCAGCTTCAGCAGAAATGCATTCTGCACATCCATTGGCGATCGCTATTCAACAATATGTAGAAAAACAAGGCTGGGAAACGCCAGACCATCTTTCATCGGAAACCATTATCGCTCGCGGGATGTTAGCACAGGTTCCTAACCAGATCGAATTTTCTGGTGGAACTATTTTAGTGGGTAGTTTAAAATTCATGAAAGAGGAAAATGTTACAGGACTGGATACTTTTACTTATATTGAATCGACACCGGGATTAAATGTGTTATATATTGCACGCGATGGCATATTACTTGGCTTGCTCACTATTCATGATCCAATTCGGCCAGCCTTTAAAAAGGCGATTAATCAATTGCGTCGTCAAGGAATTGATGAAGTCGTGATGATTACAGGCGATTCGCAAGTTGTGGCAGAACATGTTGCCTCGGCGATGGATATTGATGAATACTATGCAGAAGCATTGCCAGCCGATAAAGCAAATATTGTGAGCAAACTGCAGCATCGTGGACATGTATTAATGGTCGGTGATGGCATTAATGATGCGCCAGCTCTTGCTTTTGCGGACATTGGAGTTGCTATGGGCGGAAGACGAACTGATATCGCTGTGGAATCATCGGATGTAACGATAAATTCAGAGGATCCACTAAAACTTCCAGAAGTGGTTGAACTTGGACAACAAACGATGCAGTTAATTCGACAGAATTTTACAGCTACTATTACCATTAATACCATTGCAATGCTCTTAGGAGCTCTTGGCAGAATTACTCCTCTTGTTGCGGCGATTGTACATAATGCTGCCACGATTGGCGTGGTTATAAACAGCTCGAGGATTTTAATGCCAGAGAAAAATATATATCAAAGATCGTACCGAAGGAGGTGATTTTCATGTTTTCAAAATCTGATTTTTGGATTGGTTTAGCAGTTGGTGCTGTTGCTGGAGTATTTGGTTACAAATTGCTTGAGCAGCAGCAACAACAAGTGGCTGCATTACCACAAGGTCCAGCTGCAATTTCTTTAGCAGAATTACAGCGTCAAAAAGAAGAATTAGAAGATCTCATTGCAGCGCAAGAAGCTGCGGAGAAATAAATATCTTATCAAAGGAATAGTAACTACTTTAAGAAAAAGGTACTCTATAGAAGATACACGAAAAAAGTATCGCCTATAGGGTACCTTTTTTATATATATTATTAGCAATGCGGGTATAATATCATTTTTAGATAAAATCAACATGAAAATGTTATTATCTTGATACTTAAAAATTAGGAAATAGCACATTCGATTAAATTTATAAAAAATATATAAATGCATTGACAAAAAATGTATAGTGATATGTTATTAGTGAACATGATAATCAATATCGTTAGAAGGGATCAAAAGAGGATGGTTGTGAGTGCGGAAACTTATAGTGAACGAAGATTTATGATGAATACTGTAATAGAATTACAGCTATATGAACCGGTAGTAAAAGAAACCATTGAAAAAATTTTTGCGGTATTTAAAAGAATCGATTGGCTTTGTAATCGTTTTGATTCTCATAGCCAAGTTTATCAAATCAATGCAATGGCGGGCAAACATGGTGTAGCTGTAAGTGCTGATGTTTTGAAGATATTGAGGTTGTCAAAATGTTTGTCAGACTTTATGCAGGGCGCCTTTGATATAACGATTGGCGCAGTTACGGATTTATGGGGGATCGGTCATAATGGTAAATTTGTACCATCAAAACAAGCTCTGAAAAAAATATTACCGCTCATAAATTATAAAATGATGGAAATGGGAACGCAGAGTGTTTTTTTGCCTTATTCAGGAATGAAGATTGATTTAGGTGGAATTGCTAAAGAATATGCGTTACATCTTGCGGCCGAAGTTGCTTTTCAAAATGGAGTTACAAGGGGACTTATAAGTGCTGGTGGTGATCTTTGCACGATCGGAGAAAAACCAAATGATGAAACATGGTGTATTGGTATACAGCATCCAAGACGAAAAAACACCATTATCGGCAAGGTCTTTTTACATAATTGGAATACCGTCGAGACATCAGGAGATTATCGGCGCTACATAAAAGTTAATGGGAATTATTATACACATGTATTTGATCCGACAAAAGGAATGTCGACAACAGATTTAACGAGTGTTTCCTTAATATATCGGCGAAATGGCACAGCCATTCCTATTACAGGTTCAGGTATTATGGTATTAGGATTAGAAAAAAGTTTGCAGCTTTTACGCACAATACCACAGGTAGAGGCAATCTTTATTATGAAAAATCAAGAGATTATAATAACCTCTGGCTTAAAAAAATATGTAGTTTTTCCATTAATAGAAGAAAGCAATACAATATTAAAATTTATATAAGGAGTAAATAGTAGAATGAATAGTTTGGATTTTTTTCAAAAAGGTGGACCGGTAATGTATATTTTGTTTCTTTGCTCATTAACGGTTATTGCAATCTCTATTGACCGATTTATCTATTATCGACAAGCGGTAAAAGATAAATCAGAATTTCAAACCGGTTTAGAAAAGATCTTATTACAAAAAACTGTGCCGGAAGCTATTGCTTTTTGCAAAAACTTTTCGAATGCTTTCAGTTTTGTAGCTATGGCTGGGCTGAAGGCATATAAAAAGGGCAATGATGTAGAACAGGCATTGGATAGTACATATTCTATGGCGGCGATGAAGTTGAGAGAACGCATCAATTATTTGTCTGTAGTTGTTACACTGGCTCCCTTACTTGGTCTTTTAGGAACAATTTTTGGCATGATTCAATCGTTTAGCATATTCAATGTGCAAGCCGGACAGCCTTTAGCAATTACCGGTGGAATAGGAGAAGCTTTAATTGCTACAGCAACAGGACTTTGTGTAGCGGTTTTGTCATTATTGGCACATACATATTATTCACAGCGCTTGGATACGATTCTTACCGATTTAGAGCAAACATATACTATTGTTTTAAATTGTGTGCCAAAGCAAACCATGCCTGGAGGCTCAATTCATGAAACGACGTGATTTTCGGATTAAAAAAGATCCGCAGCTAATGATAATACCAATGATCGATATTATGTTTTTCTTATTAGTGTTTTTTATGATGAGTACGTTATACATGGTACAATTAAATACTATTTCAGTTAATTTACCACAGGCTGCTGCGGCGGCAAAGGAAAACAAACCAGATTTAGTGGCTATTACAGCTATGGAAGATGGAACAATTTTATATGATAAAGAGTTAGTTTCTATGGCTGATTTAAAGGAACATATACAAAGTTCATTAGCGAAAAATGGCGATACAGTTTTTGTTTTACGGGGCGATAAAAAAGTCGAGTATGAAAATATTGTTACCGCATTGGATTCATTAAAACTTGCAGGAGCTCGCCGGATTTCTATCGCTACGGAACTGAAGGTGAGGTAAAAATCATGCAATATCCAAGGCATTGGCGAATGGCATTTTGTGCAGCATTTTTTTTTCATCTACTTATTTGGCTGACAGGGAGTTTTTTACTACCTCATTTACAGGCAGCAGCCGTACCTGCTACAGGAACTGCCTTGGAATGGACTCAAGTCGACGATGAAGAAGCTAGTTCATTCAAACAAATATCGCAGACAGAAGTTATGGAACAAGCAGCACCACCTGCTGAAAAAGTTACAGAATCAAGGTTGCCAGATCAAACACAAATTTTAGCTGAGGATGATGTGGATACGGCACAACTTGTTGCACAATTAACAGAAAACCTACAAAATGGTAAACCTATACAAACTGATATTATTGTCAATGGAAAAGGAAAACAACGTGATATGGGAACAGCACCGGTTGTTATTACAGACTATTATCCACCGTTGTCAGATCAGGTTGGGTTTAGAGGAAAAGTTTCGTTGTTTGTAGAGATTCTTGATAGCGGTATGGTGGGGAAAGTGAAGGTAGCGGTTTCGTCGGGAAAAAATTCTATTGATGATATTGCAGTGAATGCAGCGAAAAAATGGCGCTTTAAACCGGCATTGGATCATGAGGGAAAACCAATGCCCTGCACAAAAATAATGGTTATTCCATTTAATATGCCATTGAGAAAATAAAGATATGGCGTTATAGGTCGCTTATTTTTTTTCATACAACAATGATAATGAGTATTAATATTAATTATGAGGTGAATGCATGTTTAAAAAATTGTGTATCCTTGCGGCAGTTTTTTTCTTGATGGGGAGTAATGCTTTCGCTTTGGCAGCACCAAAGTGGGATCAGGTCGCCAGTCATATTGCTCAAGAAATGCAGCGATCATTTGAAATTTATAGCAGTGGCGATGTAGATGGAGCCAAGAAAAATATCGACGATGTATATTATGGAATTTATGAAAAAGATGGATTAGAAATGACTGTGAGAAATACGGTCGCCAGTAAAAATGCAAATTTGACAGAGTATCAATTTAGTAAAATCAAAAAATTGATGACGAACCAAGCTCCTCCAGATCAGGTGAAACAGGAAATCAGTATATTGATGCAAATGATTCAGTCTGATGTGGGGAAATTGCAAGGAGTTAATTCAGGTCATGGTGGGTGGGCGTCTTTTTGGCCAGCATTTTTGATTCTCGTACGGGAAGGTGTGGAAGCAATTCTGGTAATTGCGGCGATTCTTGCCTATTTGACGAAATCGGGCAATGCTGCAAAAGTAAGCATTGTGTATAATTATTCGCTTGCAGCTATTTTGGCCAGCTTTGTGACAGCGTTTGTTTTCCATATTTTTACACAGTCAAGTGGAGCTGGTGCCAATCAGGAAATTATGGAAGGCGCTACGATGTTAGTTGCTGTCATAGTCTTACTGTCCGTCAGTTATTGGATGGGAGGCAAGGCAAACACACAAGCTTGGTCAAATTATATTGAAACGAAAGTAGAAACTTCTTTGAGTACTAAAAACACGATTGCTTTAGGATTGACAGCTTTTTTAGCGGTATATCGAGAAGGTGCAGAAGTCGTTCTGTTTTATCAGGCTTTATTTAATGGAGCTGGTGATGATGTACAGATGATTTGGCTTGGATTTGCGGCAGGCTGTTTAGCGTTGGCTATTATTTTTCTTTTGATTCGATATGGAACTTTAAAAATTCCATTACAGCCTTTTTTTGTTGGAACCAGTGTTTTTATGTATGTTTTAGCAGTAAGCTTTGCTGGCAGCGGGGTAAAAGAATTACAAGAAGGAGGTATTATTGGTTCAACGCAACTGGAGGGTTTTCCAAGTATAGATTTTTTGGGACTTTATCCTAGTATGGAAACGTTGGTACCACAAATTATTTTAATTGCTGCTGCTGTAATCAGCATTGTATATAAAAAAATAAAATTAAAAGGAGTTTAAACATGATGAATTTTAAAATTTTATCTATGGCATTCGCGGTCTTATTTACGATGTTTGTTTCTGGAGGAAGTAGTTATGCTGCGGGGTTTCAAGAATATCCAATCGGGGATGAGCAGGAAAGCAGTACGAATCATTTTAAAGTTGCTGTCGTTTATTTCCAACCAGTCCCAATGGCTCCATCTGGAATGACGCTGGAACCGGATAAAGCAGATATCCATTTAGAAACAGATATTCATGCCACTGAAGGCAATGATACCGGTTTTGGTGTGGGCGAATGGGTACCTTATTTAATGATTCATTACACCTTAACTAAACAAGGAACTGGTGAAGTCATTGAAGGTAATTTAATGCCGATGAATGCAAGTGATGGGCCTCATTATGGGGCCAATGTTAAAATGCTTGGTGCCGGTACATATGATGTAGCCTTTAGCATTGACAGTCCAGTTCGTATGAATTTTGGTGTTCATACGGATAAAGAAACAGGCGTGGATGGGCGCTTTTGGGAAAAACCAGTTATGATGCATTGGACATTTAATTACGTTCCTAGACATTGGTAATATAAAAAAGCAAAGCGGCCGGGAATTTTCCTGACCGCTTTGTCTTTACTTTGTGTGAAAAATATTTAAAGTTGTGAAAGGATAAGCCTATGTTGCAAATGATATTACAAAATCTTGTTCCAGCAATGGAATTGGCAGTGACATTAATCGTTCCTTTGGCTATTTTGCTTGCACTTCTTATGCGCATGCAACCTGAAGCGTATAAAAAGATTTTTTTTCGAGGCATTAGCTGGGGTTTTTGGGGATCATTTTTTATTATACTTGTAAAAATAGGAACCAAAAATGCCGTTAGTCGAGAAGTGTTTGAAAGTTTAACGAGTTTTTTGGCACTATTTGCTGAAGTGGCTGTGTTATGGCCTTTTTATTTTAGTAAAAGCATAGAAAAAACGCTACAGAAAAGTTTTAAAATTGCCTTATATACGATGATTATAACCTTAACTTTATATCATGGCATGGAAATTTTGCTAATTCCGGTTAGTGTTTTTGTTTCCGCAGTTGATGTGATATGGAGTATGACAGTTTTATGGAAAATGATCGGGTTTTTAGTAGGATTGCTGCTTGCTGGTATAAGCGGGGTGATTATTTTTCGTGCGGCAGCGGCGCTGAATTATCGGCGCCTTTTATTTGTCTTTACAGTTCAGATTATAACGATTATTTTTCAGCAAGTGATTTTTTTAATACAGGTCATGATGGCACGGAGCATCTTGCCAGGAGAATATTTAATGTCTGGTATGGCGGTTTTAATTGACCATCAATCATGGTTTATATTTATTGTTTTTGCGGTTACTTTTATTTTACCGATTACATTGTTTTTACAAAAGAGACCGCAACGACCTAAGGAAGCCAATCCAGCACAATATAGACGTATACGAAGTGTTGCTAAAAGAAAATTGCGTTGGGGAATGGGAACGATTCTTTGTTTATGCCTTATGTTATTTGTTTCTACAGAGGGAAGTATGTATGTAAATAAGACAGAAGAACTTGTTCCGGCCGTAGCTGTTACAGCTTTAGATGGAAATATCCAAATTCCTCTGGAGCAAGTGAATGATGGGCATCTACATCGTTATGTTTACAAAGCTTCTACGGGAGAATTGGTGCGGTTTATTATTATCCAGAAAGGCGGATCTGCTTATGGCGTAGGTTTGGATGCTTGTGAAATTTGCGGGCCTACGGGATATTTGGAGCGTGATGGACAAGTTGTCTGTCGACTTTGTGATGTGGTGATGAATAAAGCCACAATCGGGATGAAGGGTGGTTGTAATCCGATACCCATTGCTTATAAAGTTATGCAGGGTAATGTCATGGTAGAGCAAAGCGGCTTAGAAACGGAAAAAAGTCGATTTAAATGAGGAGGCGATATGAATGTTTTGGCAAATGGTAAAGGGGGCAATGCTCAGACAATCCCGCAAGATGCTAATGGTTGCTCTTACGGTCGCATTAGGAGTTTCTTTGACAACAGCTATGCTCAATGTCATGTTAGATGTTGGAGATAAAGTGAACCAAGAACTAAAAGCCTATGGTGCCAATATTAGCGTAACACCAAAAAATAGTTCTGTGCTCAAAGATGTATACGGACTGGATAGTACCGTGGCACATAAAGAGTATTTGCAAGAAAGTGATGTAGGTAAGCTTAAAACAATTTTTTGGACAAATAATATTGTAGCATTTGCTCCTTCGTTGGAAATGAAATTGAATCTGGTGAAAGATCATGATCTAATGGAAGAGCCAATAACCGTCATTGGTTCGTGGTTTGATTATACATTGTCTTTGCCAACGGGAGATACTATGCAAACGGGGTTGAAGTATTTAAAATCATGGTGGACGATTGATGGTGAATGGGTTCAAGATACCGATTTGAATTCTATTATGTTAGGAAAACGGTTGGCGGATCGTATGGGCATAAATAGTGGAGACACGATTACATATACGCTGCCAAGTGGGGCGGGGCACGCTCATCTTACCGTTGTAGGCATTTTTAATGGTGGTGGACAAGAAGATAATGAAGCATTTGTTCCTTTGGCATTTATTCGAAAAATGGCGAGTTTATCAGATAAAATTGATAAAATTGAAGTCAGTGCTATCACGACCCCCGAAAATGATTTGGCCCGAAAAGCAGCCGCAAATCCAAAAAACTTGTCGATGAAGGAATGGGAGACATGGTATTGTACATCTTACGTGAGTTCTATTGCTTTCCAAATCGAGGAAGTCGTGCAAAATTCGATAGCAAAACCGGTACGACAAGTTGCTGAATCAGAAGGGAAAATTCTGCAAAAGACACAAATGTTGATGCTTTTAATTACAGCTTTGAGCCTTTTGAGTTCAGCTCTAGGAATTTCCAATTTAGTGAGTGCAAATATTATGGAGCGTAGTAAAGAATTAGGCTTGCTTAAAGCTTTGGGGGCGTCCAATCAAGCAGTTGTTTTTCTGATACTTACGGAAATTTTTATTACAGGCTTTATTGGTGGTATAGGTGGTTACTTTTTAGGTCTTGGTTTCGCTAAAATTATAGGTCAGACAGTATTTGGTTCAGCAATTGCCATTAATTTTATGGTGATCCCTTGGGTTATCATATTGATGGTTTTAGTTATTTTAATAGGAAGTTTGCCTGCGATACGCATGCTTTTATCCTTGCGTCCAGCGGCAGTACTTCATGGGAGGTGATAAGATGCGAAATTATAAAATGTTTTTTAAGATGATTATCCATGCACTTTTGCGGCGGCGTTCAAGAATGTTGATTGCTTTGTTGGCTGTTGCTATCGGAGCTACAATTATTTCGGGACTGGTTACCGTGTATTATGATGTACCAAAACAGATGGGGAGAGAATTTCGTTCATATGGTGCGAATATGGTATTAGTTCCCAATGGTGAAAATGTATGGATTAATCAAACGGATCTGAAAGCGGTTCGAAAGGTATTTTTGCCAGAACAACTAGTGGGCGTGGCTCCTTTTTTATATGAACGCATTAAATTAAATGAACAACCTATTTTAGCGGCTGGTACGGATTTTACGGAAATTCAAAAAGTAAGTCCGTATTGGCAGATTACTGGACAATGGCCGAAGGCAGGAACGTCGGAGATTTTGGTTGGAGCTGACATTGCGGAACAGCTAAACGTTACCCCGGGTCAGACACTGATCTTATCAGGTGGCAGCGATCAGAGCGAAAGAAAAGTTATAGTAGCAGGAGTTGTCCGGACTGGAGGCAAAGAAGAGCAGTTTGTTTTTATGAATTTAGATTTGATGCAAAGCATAGTGCAGAAAGATGGGCAATTGAGTTTAGTTCAAGTAAGTGTAGTCGCTGATAAAGCTGAACTGAGTACATTGATAGATGAAATCAGTAACAAATATCCGACTATTTCACCGCAATTGGTTCAACAAGTAGCTCATTCTGAACAAACAGTTTTGCAAAAATTACAGGCATTGGTCTTTTTGGTAACGATTGTAGTTCTCTTATTGACTTTGATTTGTGTGGCAACAACGATGATGGCTGTTGTAACAGAGCGCAGAAAAGAAATAGGCTTGAAAAAAGCGTTAGGTGCAGATAATAAAAGTATTATTTTTGACTTTCTCGGTGAAGGCTGTGTTTTAGGGGCTTTGGGAGGATTATTAGGCATGGGATTGGGGTTTGCATTTGCGCAGGTAGTCAGTGTAGAAGTCTTTGGTCGAACCATTGAGTTTTCATGGTTGATTGCAATTTTTTCTGTACTTTTATCTATTGTCGTTACAGGAGCAGCATCATTAATTCCTGTTAAGATCGCGACAAGTGTCGAACCCGCCATAGTTTTGCGCGGTGAATAAGGAGGAGATTATATGAGTTTATTAGAATTGAAAAATGTTTCGATGGTCTACGGAAAGGTAAAAGCCCTGCAAAATATTGATTTGGTTGTAGAACAGGGGGCCTGGCTAGCTTTAATGGGACCATCTGGGTCGGGGAAAACGACACTAATGAATATTATTGGTTGTATGGATAAGGCCACATCTGGTTCAATTTTTCTTGACGGTATAGATCTATCAGGAGTCACGAAGCATGAACTTACAGAATTGCGTCGGGACAAAATTGGATTGGTTTTTCAACAATTTCATTTGATACCCTATTTGACCGCTGTTGAAAATATCATGATTGCGCAATATTATCATAGTATGCCAGATGAAAAAGAAGCGATGGAAGCTTTGGCGCGTGTTGGATTAAAAGAGCGTGCCTTACATTTGCCAAGTCAGCTTTCAGGTGGGGAACAGCAACGTGTCTGTATCGCTAGAGCGTTGATAAATTATCCAATGTTGATTTTAGCAGATGAACCTACTGGAAATTTAGATGAAGCAAATGAAGAAATTGTCATGAATTTATTTCGGGAATTACACGCTGAAGGTCATACCATTTTAACAGTTACACATGATCCACAGGTAGGTGAACAAGCGGAAAAATGTATTGTGATAGAACATGGTCGCATTGCCGAATCAAAACAAAATAGATAAAGGATGATCATAGATGAAAACATATAATGCAGTTTTCTTGGCAGGAGCTGTTACTTTGTCAGCACAATTTTTAGCAGGCTGCGGGCACACGACACCGCCATGTTGTATTGGAGACTCGACAGCGGCACAAGAAACGGGAATAGTTCCGGTGACAGAGCAGCAAAATAATAAAGAATACAAGGATGGTACTTATAGTGATGAAAGCAGTCCAGATGAATTTGGTGCTGTTGGTAAAATTACGCTTTCTATTGCGCAAAATAAAATAACCAATGTATCGTTCACCGGCGTGCAAAAAGATGGTACGTTAAAAGATGCAGACTATGGCAAAACAAATCATAAAATTGAAAATCCAGCATTTTACCAAAAAGCCCAAAATGCTGTAAAAGCCAATGCAGCGTATGCAAAACAATTAATTGATGTACAATTGGCAGAAAAAGTGGATGCAATATCGGGAGCGACCATATCATATAATCAATTTATCGAAGCTGAAAAAAAAGCAATAGCACAGGCAGCTTCATAATTTTAGTTCATAGCGCGCTCGTTCAATGCGAGTGCGCTGAAAAATAAAATATAGTTTTATAAATAATCTTTAAATTTAATAAACAATTGCTTAGCTAAGGGAAACGGGTGTCTACTTGACGGGGATAATTCAATGATTTTTTTGTGCGGATTGGTTTTTCCCGTAAGTAAAATTTACACGAACCCTCAGACTTTTTCGGGCTTGAGGGTTATTTTTTTTAGCAAATGGGGGGCTCATATTCATTTCTTAATGTGAGTCCCCCATTTGGTTCAACTTTATTATACAATGAGTTTTTTCTATTTGCTAACAGAATCGACCATACCAGGCTTGCATTGTTGTCTGAAATTTGGCAGAGAATAAACCTTCAACAATGATGATGAGGGCGCTAGTGCTTGAATTGGAGTCAATTGCAGAAAACGCAATTTCTGAGCTGGCTAACATGCTAACAGCGGTCTTCAAATATTCGTAACTTAATGACATTGCCGTTAAGGGTGCTGTTAGTTTCTGTAAAGTCATGATCCCGATAAATTTATCCGATCAGTGTGTGATTCCGAATGCGGCGGGGGTGGCTAAGTGGTATCGAAATTTGAGTGTTCAAGCCGATTTTCGATATGAAGAACCTTTGATGGATATGGAACTGGATGATATGGAGGCAAAGGTAGTGTTAAAGGGTTATTCTTTGACGGAGGATTTCTCAGGGAACAAGGAAATTTCAGCCGTGGACATGTAGTAGTACATGTCCACGGTTTTCTGTGTTGAATTCGCCAATTACCTTATAGCGGTTGTTTGGTTGGTAATTAGGAATCAATATAACTAGGGCTTCAAGTAGGTTTTTGTTGTTGCAACTGCGTGTGGAAGCTTGGTCGTTCTTTGTTTTTGAAAATGGTGTGGATTTAGCCTCGTTGCTTTTGCTGGCTCGGATGGCAAAAATGTTGTTGTTGCCACCGGTGCAGTACTGCACATTCTGTGGGTAGTTCATATCTTCCAAAACGTGCTTACTCAAAGTGACGCCGCTTTGTTTGATGTAGATTTCTGGAGCGGAATTTATGTTGATGTCGATGACCTCTAGGTTGATAGTAGAAAAATCAATAGCCATAATTATTTAGTCCGTTCATCTGTGTAAATTTCCACCAATTCATAGTTTGGGGTATTGTCAATTAATGTTTTAAAGTCCTGAATCTGCATTTCAAAACTGCCGACTTGTGCTTCTTCAGCTGTGCCTCCATTCATGCTGAATATGTTTTTATAGGCGACATAAAAGATAATAAAGCAATTCATTTTTATAAACCTTGGCTCCTAAATGCTTGTAAATAGAAATCGCATGTTCATTTGTTTCGACTGCCCAAAGAGTCATAGAACTGATTTGCATTCTAATTTGCCAGTATGAGGCATTTGCTTATCTAACTTACACGCTACAAAACCACATACACTATCATCGTCAGATGCAGCAATGTAAATAAAAGCATTTTCCTGTTTAAGAAACTTAATCCATTCCTCTATTGCATCATTATAATTAAGACCTGCTAAATATGCAGATGGGAAATTTTCTTGATAAATGCTTTTCCAATTATCTATATGTATTTTAGCAATTGATGGGAGGTCATTGTCCTTTACGGTTCTTTCCAATTTTAGTTAAAAGAATCTATTAAGCAATAATAAAAGCTAAACTATCATAGTGAAAATTATAGAAAATCAACTTATGTTGGCAAGAACCGATTTTACGCTTACCATAGTTCCTTTTATACAAATAAGCAAGAATGAAGTAAAATTAAAAATTTATAAAAGATATTGACATTTATCAGGTACCTTATTATAATGATATTAAGGTACCTGATAATAATAATATAAGGAGAGATTAATTATGGAAAAACAAGAAATCACTTTAATGGAACAGCTTATTATTTTGAGTCGTTTAATGATGTACAGACATCATCACATGAAAGGAAATCATATGCATAGTCCTTATCGCGGACAGGGAAGAGTTCTTTCTTTGCTTAAAATAGAACCTAAAATGAGTCAAAAGAAACTTTCTTTTTTACTTGGGATACGACCTCAATCTATGGGGGAATTATTAGGAAAACTTGAACAAAATGGCGATATTACGAGGACTCAATCAGAAGAGGATCGTCGTTCATTGGATATTGAATTGACAGAAAAGGGAATGGAAGCAGCAACAGCAAATGAAAATTTTCTAAAATGTGACCAAAATACAGAAGAAATTTTTAAGTGTCTTAATGAAGAAGAACAGAAAAATCTAGCAGATTATATGGACAGAATGATTACACTATTAAAAGATGAAATACCGGAGGCACAAGATGCTTTACTGCAACATCATCACGATGATGATCATCACGAAAATCACGGGCATCATATGAAAGGTTGCATGCATAACTTGAAAAGATTTTAGTAAGTTATGGTTGTTATAAATCATATCAATTTAATTGGCATACAAGGCGAGCTGATTTGATGAGCAGAGGATACTGTCTGTTTGTAACGGAAAAAATGAAATAATCGAGTGCAGTTGTGTTTTAGCAGTATGTGGGTTGGGAGGGGGCGGCACAAGTGACGGTCAGTGATTTTAAGCAAATTATAAATGGAAAGTATAAAATGACTCGACAACGTGAAATCGTTTTTAATGCGATGAATAGTAAACCACATCTTCATTTTACTGTAGAAGATATATTGGATATTGTTCATGAGGTGCATCCGGAAATTGGAGTGGCAACTATATACAGAACATTGCAAATCTTTATACAAACAGGTATTGTCCAAAGACTGGATTTATTGAATAGACGAGCATACTATGAAATATCTGAACAAAAGCATTATCATATGATTTGCCTGTCATGTGGAGCAATTGTTGAAGTAACTGATGAAGCAACTGAGGAGGTGCTGAATATGGTTAAAATAAAGAAGCAAGTTTTAAATGATTTTCGAGTAGTGGATTGCCAAATATATTTTTATGGTTACTGTAAAAATTGTCAAGCGATAAGTTGATTCATACTAACTACACCGGGAGTTAAGGTTGATACGGGGGAATACGATACGTTCGGTATTCCAGCGACAATCTTAGCGAATTATTTGCTCGAAAACGGGATTATTCCGGAAATCAAGGGAGTTTCTTTGGGGAAAAGCCGCTGGAAAGGTTTTGTTGCCTTCGTGGGGCATTGTACAGTCTTTATGCGTTGTATGCCTGCGGCTTTACAGCGATGATGTATGGTGCGATGATTACCTTCGCCGGATGGACTTTATATGGATTTGTTTCGAAACGTTTTGATTTAATCTCCTCGGTTACAGATCGACATATTTAAATTAGCTTACCAACCATATGTTTCTATATTTTACAGAAAAAACACTTTCAGATAGCGGTAGTTCCGTGCTGAAAGTGTTTTTTTGCTGTTCTAGAATTTAGTGATAAATTGACTGGGGTCAATAAATTCAATGCTTGAATTTAAATATAGTAGACGATCCAGATCGTTCATTCGTAGCATGTAAGGCAACAAAAGGAAATGACGAAAACAGCCAGATAAAAATGATCCTTAATATTTAAAGAATATTTAAAAAATTCTCTTGACATGGGAATGTTCCCATAACTTAAAATGATGTTATCTTAAGAATATAAATAGGGAGGTAAAAAGATATGTCAAGAAATGCATTAAAAATAGTTACGATCGGTGGGGGTTCTAGTTATACTCCGGAATTAATAGAAGGTTATATTAAACGTAGTGACCAATTGCCTATCAAAGAAATTTGGTTAGTTGATATTTTAGAAGGAAAAGAAAAGCTGGAAATAGTTGGAGCCATGGCTAAGAGAATGGTCAAAGCTGCAAACTTGGATTGGGATATTCATTTGACAATAGATAGACGTGAAGCGCTGAAAGATGCTGATTTTGTGTCTACCCAGTTTAGAGTAGGTTTTTTACAATCACGTATAAAAGATGAAAGAATACCTAATTCTTATGGAATGATTGGTCAAGAGACGAATGGTGCTGGTGGTATATTTAAGGCTTTTCGATCGATTCCAGTAATTCTTGATATAGTTAAAGATATGAAGGAATTATGTCCAGATGCTTGGCTGATTAACTTTACGAATCCAAGTGGAATGCTTACAGAAGCTATTGTTTCCTATGGGCATTGGAATAAAGTCATCGGTTTATGTAATGTACCAGTTATGGCAATGATTAGTGAACCAAAATTGATTGAGAAAACGTTAGATGAACTTACGTATAAATTTGCAGGGCTCGATCATTTCCATTGGCATCGCGTTTGGGATAATACTGGTAAAGAAGTGACATTGGAAATCATCGGTAAAATGTATGATGGTGAAGATGCGGGATTACCTAAAAATATTTTTAATGTTCCATTCTTTAGAGAACAATTAACTCAAATGAAAATGATTCCATGCGGTTATCATAGATACTATTACCGTCAGGAAGAAATGCTCAAACATGGCTTGGAAGAGTATGAAAGTGAAAAAGGTACACGCGGGCAGCAGGTTATGAAGATTGAAAAAGAGCTGTTTGAATTGTATAAAGATCCTAAACTGGATTATAAGCCGAAGCAGTTGTCAGAACGAGGCGGTGCACATTATTCTGATGCAGCTTGTGAAGCTATTGCATCTGTTTATGGGAACAAGAAAACACAAATGGTTGTATCTACTGTAAATAATGGTGCTGTTCCGGATCTGCCTAATGAGCAGGTAGTGGAAGTTTCTTCACAAATCGGTGCATCGGGTGCTGTTCCAATGGTCTTTGGTCCTTTTTCACCGGCAGAACGAGGCTGGCTGCAAGTGATGAAGAATATGGAGTTGATAACAGTTCAAGCAGCTGTAATGGGTGATTATGGTTTAGCTTTACAAGCATTTATATTAAATCCGCTTATTCCAAGTGGGCAGAAAGCGAAGGATTTACTAGATGAAATGCTAGTGGCAAATAAAAAATATTTACCACAGTTTTCTGAAAAAATCAAGGAATTGGTAGATTCTGGTGTAAAGGTACAGGATCAGATAGCTGCAAATATCGATAATACAATTTAATTTGTAAGTAGATAATTCGTGTATTTATGATAACGGAGAGTGATAATCTAAAAAAGTTGGTATATACGTGGGAGGGTGTTGATTAATTTATAGCCTTTGGCAATGCAGTAGGATAGAGGATGCGGAGTGTTCTATAAATTAATCAACCCTTAAACAATAATAGAAATATAAGCGTACTTCTAAATTTCATTAATTAATATTTTGAGAATTTCGATAATTATTGCAATTATAGCTTTTCGTCATAAAAATTTGAGTTATCGGTTCATATTGTTTTAATAGGAAACTTTATATTTTGTAAATGGTAATATAAAAGTGAGCCAAAAAGCCGGATAATGGCAACGAAAAAGTGAGCCACTTTGAATCAAATCCCGTACAATAGAAATGTAAATTTCTATGTAAAGGGATGAAGTCAGGTGGTTATCACGATGGAAGATTACCAAGCAATTCGTCACATGTATCTCATAGATCATTTGAGCCAGCGTACAATCGCTGAAAATTAGGCATTTCCCGCAATACGGTGCGCAAGTATTGCGAAGGAGATATTCTGCCCGGAGTACGAGCCCATTACCAGCGCAGTGCTTCTGTAGTTACTCCAGAAATTATCCAATTCATCCAGCAATGCTTTCTTGCTGATGAGCAGGAACATAACAAAAAGCAACATCATACAGCCAAACGCATCTATGACCGCCTGGTTGCTGAAATGAATTTCACTGGCTCCGAAAGCTCAATTCGGCATACGGTACAGAAACTTCACGAGACTGCACAAAATGTATTTGTTCCGCTGGTGTTTTCTCCCGGTGAGGCTATGCAGGTTGACTGGGGTGAATGCTATGTGTATCTGAACGGCATGCGCACGAAAGCTTACTTCTTTTGTGCAAGGCTTTGCTACAGCTGCGCTCCTTTTGTTGTCTGTTACCGCCGACAAAATACGGAATCTTTTCTTGAGGCACTAATCCGTGCATTTGAATTCTTTGGCGGTGTACCGCGCCGTGTCATCTTTGACAACGGTAAGGTCGCAGTAAAAAGCGGCTATGGGAAGAAGGCCGTTTGCCAGGATCGATATGCGGCGCTTGCTGCACATTACTGTTTTGAAACGGTATTCTGTAATCCTGCCAGTGGCAATGAAAAGGGACTTGTGGAAAACTTGGTCGGCTGGACCAGAAGAAATACTTTTGTTCCCATCCCACATGTCGAAGGCATGGACGAACTGAACGAGTTAACGAAACAGCAGTGCTGCAGCTATATAAAATCCCATAAAATACAGCAAAAACCGCAGAGCGTCAACCATATGCTGACGATTGATAAAGGAATGCTTTTGCCGCTTCCCGGCTGTCGTTATGATGCTAGTCGGAGCACTGAGTGCCGGGTGAACTCTTATACAACAGTGCGTTTTGAGAGCAACAATTATTCTGTGCCTGTACGTTATGTGGGCCGGACCGTCGCTGTAAAGGGCTTTGCTGAAACCGTCTGTATTTATGCCGATGGTGAGAAAGTTGCACGGCATATCCGGTCCTACGACAGAGAACAGGATCTTCTAACTTTGGCACATTACCTGCCGATTTTGGAGCGCAAACCGGGCAGTATCCTGAATGCGAAGCCAGTACGACAAAATCTGTCTCCAGCTATGCTGCAGTGGTTGCAGGATATGGCTTTCACCGGTAAGGAACTTGTGACAATCCTTACGGACTGTGCTAATAAAGGGGAAGCCGAGGTTTGGCTGCATAAAGCAGAATACCAGGCTATGAAACAGCGTCCGGTATGCATTACGGACCCGGTACATGTACAGGCAGTAGATCTGACAGCGTATAACCAATTCTTAAGTACAGGAGATGATGCTTTATGCCAGAAGCAGGCGTAACGGAATCGTTGCGATTCTATGCCAAACAACTCAGACTGCCAACCTTCTCCCGTATTGACGAGGTTGTACGCAAATTTCAAACGGGGCAAAGCTTAGAAAGCTTTACTCTGGAGCTTTTAAAGCGGGAATATGTTTCCCGTCAAGAAAACCAGTTGAAACGCCGAATTAAGCGAGCGAAGTTCCCCATGCTTAAGACCATTGAAGAATTCCAGTTGGAGCGGTTAGAGCATGTGCGGCCTGAATTTGTGAAACAGCTGGCAAGCTGTGAATTTATTCATCGGCATGAGAATGTCGTAATGATTGGCAATCCTGGAACTGGAAAAACGCATCTGATGACTGCTTTGGGCTTAAAAGCCTGTTCCAATGGTTACAGCGTAATCTTTAAAAATGCATCAACGTTGGCAGCAGAGCTTCGTGAAGCAAAAGATGGTTACCAACTTAGAAAGCAAGAAAAAGCTATTGTCAATGCCGATTTACTGCTTCTAGACGAGCTCAGTTATGCAAGCTTCAATCGGGAAGAATCTGAGCTTTTATTCAAGGTCATAGCTGAACGTTCGGAAAAAGCCAGCACTATAATAACGACAAATCTGGAGTTTTCCCGTTGGCCAGAACTTTTTGCTAATGAGACTTTGGTAGCTGCACTGGTGGATCGTCTGACATACCATTCACATGTATTGAATATGAATGGCAATTCCTATCGCCTGAAAAGTGCTAGTGGCTCAAAAATCCGTTAGCGTGTGGCTCATTTTTTTGTTGCCAGAGTGGTTCAAAAATTCATTGCCAAGTGGCTCACTTTTTCATTGACATTCACAATATTTTGAATTTTAAGTTTACTTGGAGAAAGAAGGGTTTATTTTGAAACAAGAAAATATATCTAATCTAATTATAGAAAATGTTGGCGGTATAGAAAATGTTGTAAACCTCTATCATTGTATGACTAGATTGAGATTTATTTTAAAAGATCAAAAAAAATTTAATGCGGAAGCATTAAAGAATATACCAGGTGTTATAAATATAGTACAATCTGGAGCCGAGTCACAAATTATTATTGGTGCAGAAGTCGATACGTTTTATAATGATTTATTAAAACAGGGGTTAGAAAATTTTAGTGATTGTTCAAGTAATCAAGAAAAACAAAAATTCAATATTAGAGAGATATTTCAAAAAGGATTGACCGCACTGGCTGGAATTATGGCACCTATTTTACCTATTTTGATTGCCGGTGGTATGGTAAAAGTTGTGCTTGCATTGCTGGTGCTTTCGGGAATGAGTCGTGATTCGCAAAATTATAAGATACTTTATTTTATTTCGGATGCTACTTTTTATTTTTTACCGTTTTTTATCGCCAATAGTTTTGCAACGAGAATTAAGGCCAATAATTATATGGCAATGGTTATAGCAGGGATACTGCTTCATCCTAATTTTATGAGCATGGTTAGTGAGGGTAAAGCAGTTTCTTTCTTTGATTTGCCAGTGCGCTTAGTATCCTATAGTGCAACGGTTATTCCTATTATTTTTGCTGTTTGGTTTATGAGTTATGTGGAAAAGGTTGTGGAAAAATACACGCCTAAATTAATCAAGACGATGTTTAGACCATTATTAACTCTTTTGATAACAGCCCCAGTAGTTTTAATTGTAATTGGTCCTTTAGGTGGATATTTAGGTGAGGGTCTTTACTATGTTATACAAATACTCAATGAAAATGTTCCTTGGGCTGTACCGATGCTGATGGGAACCTTTTCACCGTTACTGGTAATGGCTGGTATGCATTTATCGATAACACCGTTTGCTATCTTGTCAGTGTCTAGATTTGGCTATGAAACACTCATGGGTCCAGGAATGCTTGGCAGCAATATTGCACAAGGTGGTGCTTCACTAGCAATCGCATTTAAAGAAAAGCGGATAGAAAAACGTGAAGTGGCCATTTCAGCAGGAATTACAGCTTTATCAGGAATAACGGAACCTGCACTTTATGGTGTAACGGTAAAATATAAAAGAGCGTTGCTCTGTGTTATGGTTTCCGGGGGTATTGCGGGTCTTTATGCCGGAATAACAGGTGTTGTAAGATATGCTATTGCTTCAGCAAGCTTTTTGTCTTTGCCAGTTTTTATTGGTGATAATCCTAATAATATAATCAATGCAATTATTACAGCAATGATAGCATTAGTCCTTTCTTTTGTATTGACTTATGTGTTTGTTCCAGTAGAAAGTGTTGCAGAAGAAACCAAAAAAGAAGTAGAAAATGATAAAGAAGAAGTTAAAAATGTAGTAGCAGGTACATTGATTCCATTGCAAGATGTTAAAGATGAAGCATTTTCATCAGGGACTCTAGGGGGCGGAGCAGCGATAATACCACAGGAAGGAGCGATACATTCTCCTGTTGATGGCGTACTATCAATGGTATACCCTACTGGCCATGCGATTGGGATCACTAGTAAAAGTGGCAAAGAAATATTGATTCATATTGGTATAGATACTGTAAAGCTGGACGGAGAAGGATTTAAGTCACATATAAAAACTGGAATGGAAGTCAAAAAAGGTGATTTGTTGATCGAGGTGGATTTAAATCTTCTTAAAGAAAAAGGTTATGATACGACAGTCATTATTGTCATATTGAATCGTGTAATGGATAATCTAATAATCACAAAAAAAGACAGGTTGACGATCCAGGATACATTGTTAGAAATTATTGATTAAAACGAAAATAGTCACAACTGTAAAGTAGTATTATATTTTGTTATTGCAAAGTGTATAAGCATAGTGTCAGTACGAGGATTAAGTTTAGGAGTTGAAAATAAAAAAATAAGCTTTGTAAGTTGGCGGATATCTGCTTACAAAACTTATTATACGAGCATTCCTGTAATGCGAAAATTTGAGCTTTGAATAAAAAAGGATGTTCCCTTAAACTAATAGTGTGCACGGGGTCACAAAAGTGCCCTAAAAAATATTAGTAAAGGAACATCTAAAATGAATTCTACACAAAACAGGAAAATTAGTCAAATTACAGAGGACACTCTTATTTTCGGCATCGACATTGCAAGCGAATTGCAGTATGCCAGAGCATTCGATTGGCGTGGTATGGAACTCAGCAAAAAGGCTGTCAGCTTCCATAATACTTTGGAAGGTTTTGAAGGCTTTGCTGGATGGCTCAAGGGCTTACAGGATCGGTATTCCAAGGAAAAGGTACTGGCTGTATGTGAGCCAACTGGTCATTACTGGTTCTGCTTAGCACAGTTTCTGCAGGGACGTGACATTAAGCTGGTAATGGTAAATCCATACCACGTAAAACGCAGCAAGGAACTGGATGATAATACGCCGAGCAAAACTGACAGTAAAGACCCGAAAACGATTGCCAAGTTAGCAATTGAGGGCCGTTACATGGAGCCATATATACCGGAAGGTATATATGCAGAACTCCGGACGCTGTATAACATGTATTTGAGTGTCAACAAGGAGATCAGCAGTAAAAGGAATCGAGTTGCCAGATGGCTAAAAATCTATTTTCCAGAGTATGACAAAGTCTATGGTAATGCAGGATGTAAAAGCGGTATCTTAATCTTGCAGACAACACCGCTGCCACAGGATATTTTAAAGCTAGGCATAGATGGCATAGTAGAAATCTGGCGAAGTGCCAAGCTGCGTGGCGTAGGAGTGAAACGGGCTACGAGCTTATACAATGCGGCAAAATGCAGTATTGGTCTGCAGACAGGTGGTAATGCCGTCAGGATGGAAATACGTCATCTATTAGACGATTTGGCAAGGAAAGAGGAAGAAAAAGGAAGCATAGAAGCAGCCATGGATGAAACGAGTAGGCAGATACCGGGAGCCGGAACCTTATGTGACATAAAAGGCGTAGGCCGGGTAACCGTGGCCGGATTCTTTGCTGAAGTAGGCGATATACGACGCTTTGAGTCGCCGAGACAGATCCAGAAGCTTGCAGGGCTTGCGCTGAGGGAAAGCAGTTCGGGGAAGCACAAGGGCGAGACAAAGATTAGTCATCGCGGGCGTAAAAACCTGAGGACCCTTCTCTTCCGTAATATGCTGCCGTTGGTGGCGAAGAACAAGGAGTTTGCGGAATTGCACAGGTATTATACAACCCGCCAGAAGAATCCGTTAAAGAAGAAGCAGTCGCTTGTAGCACTGTGCTGTAAATTGATTCGCGTGTTTTATGCCATAGTAATGAAGAAATCCCGCTACGACGGGCTCCGTCTGATGAGCGATATTCATCGCCCGGAGATGGTTGCTTAGAAAGAGGATGCAAGGCAAAAAACACTAGCATGTAAGCGTCGCATGCCGATGTATTTCAATGTTGGAAGAAAAACAAAGAGCTGGTAGTCAGTCACGAATCACTCCATTAGAGCAATGACTCAGAATACGAGCAAAGCTGACACCCAAAATGCGGATAGGCAGAACGAAGGAATTTAGGGCAAAGACCCTGTTAGATATGGGAGGTTTGCTGCCGCAGGGAACTGGGTTACCATAGGCCATAAAAAAACAAACAGAGGACGTTTTGTTTGCTGTACCCAGAAACCTGTAATTTAGCACAAGATGCATATTTACGCCGCATGAAGCACTTTGAATTTTTTTGAAATACTGAGAAAAAAAGAGCATTTAAGAGAAAAACCTATAGTTATATAGGGAGGAGAATTATTGATGAAGATCACGAATGTAGAAATATTTTGTGCGGACTTTGATAAAACAGCACCAAATGAACCGATTTTTATAAGAATAAATACGGATGAGGGGATCAGTGGTTTTGGTGAAGTAGGTGTAGCGTATGGAAATGCTAAACTAGGAGGTATCGGGCAAGTTCAAGATTTTGCTAAATTGATTATAGGTGAAAATCCTTTCTGTATTGAAAAAATTTGGGATCGTTTATACAGAGATACTTTCTGGGGACAAGGTGGTGGTACACTGATTTTTGCGGCCATGAGTGCAATTGATATTGCTCTTTGGGATATTAAGGGTAAGGCATTAAATGTTCCTGTTTATGAATTGTTAGGTGGGAAAACCCGTGATAAAATAAGAGCATATGCTAGTCAGATTCAGTTTGGTTGGGGAAAACATGAGCATCCTCTCGGTGGTGTAGAAGCGTATGGCTTAGCTGCTCAGAAAGCTGTTGCAGATGGTTATACAGCGATTAAAGTCGATCCATTGCAGCGTGATGAAAATGGTAATAAAAATCATAGAAATGATGGGTTGTTAACGTTTGATAAATTAAAATTGTGCCGTGATAGATTAGTAGCCATAAGAAAAGCTGTTGGAGATAAAGTAGATATTATTTTAGAATTGCATGCCAAGACAGATATTAATGCAGCATTTCAGATTAGCAAGCTGATCGAAGATTTAAATATCTATTATATGGAAGAGGCATGTGGTTCTTTGAATCCACAATTAAGTAAAGAACTGAAAAATAAAGTAAATGTTCCCTTAGCTGCTGGTGAGAGAATTTATTCACGTTATGGATTTAAGCCTTTTTTAGAAAATCGTTCTTTGGATGTGATTCAACCAGACATTGCTACTTGCGGCGGAATATCGGAGTGTAAAAAGATATGCGATATGGCTAGAATATATGATGTTTTAGTGCAACCGCATGTATGCGGGGGACCTATTTCCTGTGCAGCGGCAATACAAATAGAAGCAGTAATCCCTAATTTTTGTATCCATGAACACCATATAGGTAATTTAAGTGATTTTACAAGAAGTTTGGGTGTTTATGATGAGCAGCCTGTTAATGGCTATATTATAGTGTCGGATCGACCGGGTCTGGGGCAGGAAATTCCTGCTGATATTTTGGCGAAATGTAGCAAAAAAAAGATAGTCTAATATATAATTGATGATAAAAAAAGCAGTTCACCATCTATATAAAGATACATGGAGAACTGCTTTTTTATGCGTGTTTATAAAACATTTTATAGTAAAGGCAACAAGCATGGATATTTTTTCTAGCAAGTTTCTCTAAGCACCAATTTTGGATTGATTTTCTTGTATGTAAGGTTTGTATTATTTAAGTTATTATGAATATAGTAAAATGCATTGATTGCTTGTTTTTCAAGAAATGTATCTACTGTAGATATATTCAGTAAACGACCAAATGTGCTATTATCAAAACCAAAGATAGCACAATCTTTAGGTACTTGATAGCCGTTTTCTTTAAGTATAGAAATGAATTCAGTAGCAACATAATCAGAATATATTACAACTGTTTTGGGGGCTTCTTTTCCGGCTGCAATCCATTTGTGGGCGGCATCAATGCCAGCATCTTTTTGCTCAGTATAAAATAATATCCAATCATTATTCATGGAATGAGTTTTTTCAAAGGTTTGTATTGCTTCTAAACGAGCTTGGGTATTAGAATTTTTTTCACAATTTAAAATGTGACCGACAAAGCGTGTTCCTTTGGCATAGATATATTCTAAGATTTGCATGTATAGGGGGAAATGGTCAATATAGGATGAATAGATCTTATCCGATTTAATTCGGCGCCAAGTTGCAATGGGGCCAAACTTTGTATATGGAATGATTTTATCCCAATCGTTTATTTTTGCTAACAAAAATAAACCATCTAGAGAGCGCGTGGCCAATAAATTAAGAGCCTTTAATTCATCTTGGGGAGTTCCTGTAAAATATATGTTTACACGATAGTTATATGACTTGGCGGTATTGGCAAAATAATTTATAAAATCTCCGGCCGTAGGATGATAATTATTTACTAAAAATCCTATGGTATTAGTGCGTTGATATTTCATTTGGCGAGCAATTTGATTCGGGATATAGTTCAATTCATTTATTGCATCTAAAACACGAGAACGAGTTCCCTCGCTGACATAACCATGATCACTAATAACTCTGGAAACGGTAGATTTAGAGGTCTTTGCTAATTTTGCTATGTCAAATATAGTAGCCAATGAATCATCTTCTTTCTCGAATTTACTAGGGCGCTGATGCTAGGATTCAAACCTACGACCTGCTTATTACGAACGATGTAAGGGCTATTTGTGATTATTGTAAATTGATAGAAAATCATTGATTTTAATTAGAAGTTTATTGTCATTGGGGAGTACCGTTTAGGATTGCTTACTGAATTTTTGAATGGAACCCATGGTTATTGTTTGAATAGCTTTGAGCGGATTCTTTCTTTTGTTGATATAATCATAGCATGATATCAAGCTGAAATATAGAGCTTACGTTAAATGAACGGAGAATGTCGGCTGCATAAAAAATGACAGGAAGGCTTGCACCATGAAAACTAATATAAAGAATTTGCGTGTAGTTTATTTTTATTTGTTCTACGAATGGTTGCAATTTATCAACGGTTCCACTTAAAGATACAAATCGCATGTGGTGTTCTTTGATATCTTCACTCCTTACCAACGTGTTGAACAAGTAAATCGAGGCGAAAAAAACATAGAGGAAAGGCAGGGCCCTTTTTGGTTCCAAAGTAAGGCTAAGAAAACGGGCTGGGAAAAATGTACTATTTTCCCATATATTAAAGGAATTAAACAAAATTGTGGAGAAAAAGTATAAAAACATATTTTCGTGGAGGTACGGCCGTGATAAAAGTCGTTAAATATTTGCTTGTCATAGTCATTCTAGGTGTCACAAGTCCCGCATTTGCTGCTCCCAAATGGATGACGATGATCGAATTACCGACGCTGACCTATCAGATTGACCAGGAAACGGTGGGGATTACCGAGGCGGATAAGGACGACCGTCAGCTGGATGTATGGATAAAACTGATGGACAAGAACCAGAGTGGGGAGTATTCTCTCGCTCACTATTTGGTAAAGGAAAGCGACTTGTCTTTTGTTCTGAAGGAGCGAACCTTCTACTCACCTGATGGTGCAGTAACTAGTACTTATAAAAATCCTGGAGAAACCTGGGTTACAACAACAACAAATTCACCTGTTGGTAATATCGCAAGTCGTTTGTTCACCGATTCCCGGCAATCAGGTAAGAATCTCCCGGATTCTAATGTTGAGCCGCAGCTGACTGCGGATCAATGGCTAGCGACGGGGAAAACCAATTACGCGGTGAAGGAGTATGATAAGGCTATAACAGCCTACAGTCAGGCAATCAAGCTGAATCCACAACTAAGCCAGGCTGTCATCGAGCGCGGACAAGCGTATTTAATGACCAAACAGTTTGATTTGGCACAGTCTGATTTTACCACCGCTATTGAGCTGAACCCGCAAAGTGAAGCTTTGTATTGGTTTCGTGGCCTAGCTTATGCCGGGCAGAACAAGCATCAATTGGCGATCGATGAGTACAATAAAACTCTGAGGATAAACCCAAAAATGTTTATGGCTTATTGGAACACGGCATTGTCCCAGGAACAGCTGGGGCTGCGTTACCTTGCCCAGCAGGCGTATGCCGCCTATATTCGATATGCTCCAGTTGACGATGTTTTTATGGATAAAGCCAAGAAGCGTCTTAAAGAACTGAATGCTATGGATAAAGCTGGGAACGAATCGCCCGGTGATTTTAATGAAGTACTCAATAAAACCATGACTAAGAATAAATCCAGTACTATAACTTTCGACTACTTAGGCAAGGATTATCTTACCGTCACATTCGATAAACCGCGCTGGAAAGTCGGTTATAAGGAAATTGGGAAAAATATTATTGTTGAGTTTGTCACGGGGCAGGAAACAGTCCAGTGCTGGACAGAATTGATTACTGTGCAGTTTTTGGGCAACTCTCAGAAGCTTTCTCCACGGCAATGTGCTGGATTTCTTGAAAAGAAGTATAGAGCTGAGTTTGGGGATAAATTGTCTTTTCGCGTTTTGAAGGATCTAGAGACAGATGTCATCATTGAATATTGGATTGCGGGACAATCGGGTGTGGCAGACGAACACACCATTACGCGGCTGTTTAAGGGGAATGCCAGCCTGGGGATTGTCCATTACGCCATGAAACCGTTAATGACACCGGAAAAACGGGATGTAGGGTTCAGCATTATAGAAGAAGTCAAATATTCCGACCATCCACTATGATATTAGGAGAAACGATAATGCTTTTGCCGTTGGAAAATAGCGACACGATGCACTTTCACTGTGGTAAAATCATGCCGATTGCATTGTGCTCCTATGTCAAGATTTAGCACAAATTAAAATGAGAAATTCTTCAGTTTATTAATTAGCAAATCGGTATTTGCGCTCGTACTCATTTGGGGATAAATAATTGCAATGGCTGTGACTTCTCACTGTGTTGTAAAAGGTTTCAATATATTCGAAAACCAAACGGCACGCATGGGTATAATCACAGATTTTTACACGATGCAACCACTCGCGCTTGGGGAGCGAATGAAAAGATTCAATACATGCTTTACCGGACTGGTTAAAATCTGAATTTCAAGGTGCGGGGGAATATCCTGAATTTATGGGACTCAGAACTTGGAGAAATACCTTGCGGTTGGCAGAATGTCTATGATTATGCTTTAACAGAATGTCCAGAGGGCAATATTATTGAGCCTGATGAATTTAGTGACAAGCGTTATTTTATGATCTTGTAAAATGCTAAAAAATACTTTTAAGTGAATTCAATAAAAATAAACTAGAAGGTAAAACCGTTTTAGCTATTCAAAACACTCTAACTCTTGGCGATTTTGTTAGCCAGATTATTAAAATGGACGCATTACTGTATAGTTTAGTTCATATGTGGGTTGAAGCTGGTATGGATTGTAGTTGTTTTGATTCTAAAAAATTTCTGGATTACATTGGTGATGCGGATGATTGTATAAAAGAATATGTTAGCAATGATAATAATCGCGCTTATTTTGACATGAGATTGGTTAAATGAATTTATATTTGGGGATGGGTATCAGGAAAGCTACTTGTAAAAAGGTCAAAAGTATTGTTTGGATAAATAAGAAATTAAAAACTGAAGGACGATTTATATGAATAACAAGATATTAGGTGCAAGAGATTTTATTAATACATTTTACGGTCTTTTTAGTACGTGGCAAGAGAAATACTTTGCAGGTAGTCATGAACAAGCTAGACTTTTAGTACAAGTAAAACTACATCGATTCATTTCTATTAAATACATTAGCAATGCTTTCCCTATATTCATAAGTGCTGGATTAATAGAAAAAACTGATAAAACAGCGCAGGTTTCACCAACAATTGGTGAACGAGTATTTAAACCATATGACCAGATTGTCTATAAAAAGCTTGAAGTCAAAGATTTAAAAGAACGGCTATCTAAATTGGAATTAACGTTTTATGATTTTTGGAATGTAACTGATGAAGTTACAAGAAATGAAGATATAAAAAAATTAAGAATATTAGAAGATGAAAAAGGGCTCCAATTTTGGAAAAAATACAGTAAAAGAGGTCGGAGTACAACCTGCTCCGACCTCGATTTGAAATATAACTATCCCAGATCGGCAATTCTTGAAATGATAGATAAAACTATAGCTTATGACCCTGAAATGGAATCGTTAATACGAACACAGGAAAACACTCAAAAACAGCAGATCAAAGATCTTGTATTAAGTAGATATGAAACATGGGTTAATAAAGTGTTCGACATAATGGAAAAATCATTCATAAAATATGGTCATCCAGAAATAAACTTTACTACAGATGGATTTGACGGTGTTTTTATTGCATCAGAAGTAGAACTTATAGAAAATAAGCTTGTTTTCAAAAATGCAAATTTTTCAGTTCAAGTAGCCATTAATGATGTCTATATTGATGCAACTAATATTATTATGCAAAACCACTACCAACAGTTAATTGCAACGAAAATTACAATTCCAATAAATGCGGAATTTACTACAGATTTAAAATTCTTACAAGAATATTATTGGGAATTATTATCAAATGATTTAATGAAAATTAGATATTAAGGATGCTTATCCCCATTACCTGCCTAAATAGTGATTTAGAGTGCAGAACGATCTCAGTATTCCTTACAAAGGGTGATTTTTGATGAGGAAGGATGTATCTGTTGATTGTATATTTTAAATACTACTATTTCGCCAAAAAATTTAATTTGATATCCGAGAGTTGATAAATATTAATGTCAATTTTACAAATATAAAAAATCATTGTTTTATATTTGCGCGAGAGGGAGAAACTTACATTTTGGCGAATGCTGTAAATATGAATGAAAATGCTATCCACTACTTTATAATACGAGCGTCAAAAATGCCGTTACCTTGACACACATTTGCAGCATTCGGTTTACAGTAATCTGGAATAAAAATAGACATTAATCGTTGTAGAATCGACGGATAGCAAAGGTTTGGGAAGATGTAAAGTACGCCCTGATTTTTCGATTACAGCGTGATAGCGCAATGGGAAATAAATCTTTAAAAACACCAAAAGAAATTGATTTAGCTTTGTTTGAAACCGTTGAAAAATTGACGGATTCCAATACATCACAGCCGTGGCGGAAACTTTTCCATCGTAAAATAGCAGATGAAGCAAAGAGATCCACTAAATCATTAACCTTAAATTTACGAGCCGTATCAACATAGTTATATTGTTGAAGAACATTGCAAATACCTTGTTCTGTAATAAATTGTTTAAAGATGGTCTGAAATATGCTAAAATCATTCAATAAATATTCTGAACTGTTCGTTCATTTGGGGGTTGGGGTTACAAATTGATTACAATGCCACACCAGAAATGGTAGACAATCTCGGTATCCATCCCAAAACTCGCCATATTCTTTTATAACCCTGAATGATCGCACCGTAACCTCCTATCCAAGACTACATTGGACTAATCACTGAACACAATATCCCATCGTTCTTCTACCAAAATGTTTTTCCATGTATTGCTTTCAACTTGTTCGGTTGATATAAACCCGAAGCTTTTGTATAAATGCCTTGCAGCCATTAAATCCTGAAATGTCCACAAGTACACTCGACTGAACTTTTTCTGCTTACAGTAATCCATAGCTATTGTCATTAGCTGTCGGCCTAATCCTGTGCCGCGATATTCCGGCTCTATTAAAAACCACCTCAGTTGGGCTGTACTTTCATTTGAACGGACAATTGCAATTGAACCAACAATTTGCCTACTATGCTCTGCTACCCAAACTTCCCCTTCAGGCTGCTCATCAATATATTTTGTTAGGCTATCAAGTACATACCGCTCAAAAGTTCCACCGAGTCCATATTCCTTTTCGTAAAGGACACAATGCCTATACGCTATATACCCAGCTTCACCGGGTTTCAGCGTACGTATAATAAAGGTCTTATTCTGCTGTTTATCCATAATGTTTCTTATTGCAACCATGTGGCTAATAAGATTTTGCTGTTCTTCGTCTGTTAGCTTTTCGAGAATTTTGCTGGCTTGTATTGTCGAATCATCGTAAAGCTTGTGAATGGTATGACGTCCTTTATCAGTTAGGGATAGGACTTGGGCACGTCCGTCAGTTGATGATTTTGATTTAATAACAAGCTTTTCCTGTATGAATTTTAAAAGTATGCGACTTAAGTACCCTGGATCAATCTTCATCAGTTTTGTCAAATCGCTGGCAGTACACTGATCGGCAATATCAATTTCAAGTAGTATTCGGGCTTCAGCAAGTGAGTACGGGCTATCAAGTATGGTTTGGTCAATAATGCCAATTATATTTGTATAAAATCGATTGAAATTCCTAACTTCTAATGCGAGCTTTTCGATATCCTTTATCATAAACCATTCTTCCTTCCCTTCCCATATATTAATAATAGAATAATGCAATCGTTTGACTATGTCAACTATTAATTTGATAAAGTCAAATAAATAGTTGGGTGTTCTCTGAAGTTACGGATAATATATCCTTGAGAATTAGATAAAGAGCTCCATATTGGTAGGTCACTACAGATATTATGGAGTCAGCTTTAACTACCGAAAGATAACAAACTATCTTTATCACGTGCAACTCTTTTTATACAAGATCATCAATCGGCGGAGCAATAAGCGAAGCTATACTTGTGAAGGATTTGATGAGATGTTGAAATGCTATCCACTGGCAAAGCTTAAGATATATGTGAGCTTATTCAAGTGAAAGTTATTATGAAGAGCCGTGCCTTAGTAGGACACGTACGGTTCTGGTGTGCCACGAAAGGCACAAAGGTGATGAAGGAGGGGGCGTAGATCCACCAAACAAACCCTATGTTGCTGTGGTCAAAAGCCATGGTAGTGAGCAACTAGGGAAAAGGATGCCAAAACAGTCATGTGAGTTATATGAAGATGAACGCAAGTGAACCGTTGAAGAAGTATCGATAGCGTGAGTGCTGTCAAAACCTATCTTTCAGAACTGGGTGGCGGCTCAGGAAATCTAGATGACGAAGTAACGAAGTCCGTTTCGTTAGGCATTTGCAAAGTTAATATTTCAAGTGACGTCAAAAGTGCTTTTTTTATAGAATGTCAACGATTTTTTCAAGAAAACTCAGGTCAGCATGAGCCGAACATGATTTTTCCATCATGTATACAAGCAACGAAAAAGTTATTCATCATAAATTTGATATCTTAAATATGCTAGGAAAAGTATCTTTGTATTAAGCAAGTAGGTTTATGTAAACATAGTTCAGTCGAAGCATAGCTATATTATGTCCGCATTAATGGACAATATGGTTCTATAATAAATGTTGGGGTAAACAAAAAATAAATTGCTTACCCCGACATATTTTTTAACTGTTCGAAATAAACCACCGGCTTAGCCGGCGGAATCGACGGTTTTGACTTTAGTCGAAAAAAAATCCCTGTTACAATAAATGCAGGTCTAGCCAACCGCATAAAAAATAACAGGGAGGTCTTTATCATGCAAGATAAAGATATACAAAGTTTAGAACATACTAAGTGGAGATGTCAATATCATATTGTTTTTGCGCCTAAATATCGTCGGATGGAAATTTATGGAGAACTGAAAAAAGATATTGGTTGGATATTAAGAAAGTTGTGTGAAGATAAAGGA
>NZ_KB905841.1:0-68225 GCF_000381065.1 Propionispira raffinosivorans DSM 20765
GTTTACGGTTTTCTTTGAGGCACCGCAGCTATATGCGATGTTCTGTTGGCTGAATCCTAATACGTGCAGGCGTAGGATTTCGCGATAGTGAGTCATAGAAATAACCTCCATAAAAATGAATTTACACCGAATGGTGTATAACTCCATTATAGGTCGAATTGGTTTCCATGACCGGAATCGCGGTTTCCAATTTTCCGGTAGGCCGGTTTCCTAAAGCCGGGCTGATGGTGTAGTTTGGACCATATTATTCATTTCTATTTGTTCCATCTCTCAACCACGTACCTTTCTTTTATCCATCGTTTAGATTTGATACTGTAGTCCCTGAACCTTATTTAAAACAATTCTCTAAAAGAATCCGATATCCTGTAGCTGAAATTTAAATATTCCTTAAAATATGTTTTTAATTTAAAATTCAAGATATTTTAAATCGATCATATCTTGTAAAAGCTGTTGGGTTTTTAAAGCTTCTATTCCATCAATAGCAGGTATTGTATCACCTTGTACCGCCGCTATAAAGTGCAAAATTGCTGCTTCAAAGCCCCGTCTTTTTAAGATACTCTCCCAGGAACCAGAAGTTGTTGTAATAACTTTCCCTGCCTTTTCTATTTCCATCGTATCCATGTTTTTCACACGAATCACAGAATTTTCATTCACAAATTCAAGCTGTTCCAGATTTGTGCCGCTTTTTCTGTGCATCCCAATAAACACAGTGCTGCCATTATTGGTTTGATAAGCGTGCTGAGCACTTACAAGCTGCTGGGCATCATTTAAGTTAATGTGCCCCGTAAGTTTATTATTTGGTTCTCCCAACCAACGAACCGTATCCACTAAATGAATATAATCATCTAACATGGTCACCGCAAAATTAACATCATGCAGCGAATTTATCCGATGTTTTTCCATACGAATCCAAGCTATGTTATTTGCCTGTTCACGTGCCCTGATATACAACGGTACAAAACGACGGTTAAACCCAACCATCAATTTTCGTCCAGTTTTTATACTTAAGTTAACCAGCTGTTCAGCCTCTTCAATGGATGCCGCCAAAGGTTTATCGACGTAAACGTCTTTGCCTTTCTTTAAGACTTCGGATACAATAGCAAAATGACTACGAGTTGAACTATGCACAAAAACTGCATCACATTGATCAATTAAATCACCACTCGTGGCAAAAGAAGGAATGCGATAATATTGGCAAATTGTATCTCGTTTTATTTTTGTTGGCGAATAGGCTCCCATCAATAACCAATTTGTTTGTTGCGCAAGATAAGGAAGATATACTTTTTGGGCAATCTCGCCCAGGCCAATGATTCCAATTCGAATTTTTCGATCTTTCATAAAAGACTTCGCCCCTTATCACTTGATAAAATCACTCATAATTAGTATAACATAACAGTATGCATTTTACGCAAAACATAGCGATCATCTAATCTATATTACTTTCTAACAAAAAAACTTTATTATTTACTGCGATTTACATAAAAATGATGTACAATAAATACAGAGTCAACCTAAAGGAGGATCGAATTTTGAAAACAAGTATTTATTATTTCACAGGAACCGGCAATTCTTTAAAAATAGCCAAAGATTTAAAACAGGCACTGCCCGGGGCTCGCTTAATCCAAATTTGTAAACAAAATATGAATATTCAAGCAGATATCACCAGTGATAAAATCGGTTTTGTTTTTCCCGTATATTATCGGGGCTTACCACATATGGTACGAGATTTTATTAAAAATTTAAAAATAAATCCCCAAACTTATTTCTTTGCAATTGCGAATTATGGTGGCTATGCTGCTATTTCTTTTTTACAAATTAATGAATTATTAAAAGAAAAAAACACCTATCTTGCCGCTCATTTTGGGATTCCGATGCCTGGTAATATGTGGTTTATGTATTACCCTCATCCAAAAAAAGATTTCACAGACCGCACAAACTTACAAAGGAAAAAAACAAAAGAAATCGCGCAACAAATAAAAGTTAAAACAGAAATAGAGTTAGCGCCCTTTTCAACTTATGAAAAAGAACAAAATATCTATGATGCCTTCGTCCCTGATCAAATGGATGCTGACTTTTGGGTACAAGAAAACTGCAACGGCTGTGGAATTTGTGCCAAGATTTGCCCTGCAGAAAATATTAAAATGGAAAATAGCAAGCCGGTTTGGCAGCATCAATGCCAATATTGTCTAGGGTGTATCCATTGGTGTCCAAAAGAGTCCATAGAATTTAAAGAAGATTCTTTAGCCAAGGAACGATATCATAACCCAGCTATACAATGTTTTGAAGTCATGCCATCAAATCATATTATATAAAATCTAATTCCAAAGTGAGGGATTCTACATGACAGATGAAGTATTACATATATTGCAAGATCCATATACAAAACACAAATTAGAATTACGTCAAGGTACTTTAATCAATCAGGAATGTCAAAAAGAATATCCATATAAAAATGGCTATTATTCCTTTGTATCTGGCAAAGAACTGAATGGCAACAACAAAAAATACAGTCGACTCTACAGCAAGTTTGCTTTTATTTATACACTAGCGAATCGCGTTTACTTCTTTTTCAAATTTGGCAGTGAATTCAAAGCTCGCAGTGAGTATTTAAATGAGCTGGACATTAAAGACAATGCTAAAGTTTTAGAAGTATCAATCGGTACAGGTGACAATCTCTTATATCTAAATCATCGAGCACGGTTTTATGGTATCGACATCTCAAAAAAAATGTTAACAACTGCGGTCAAGCATTTATTAAAATGGAAAATACCTACCTTTTTAGGTCGCTGCGAAGCAGAAAACCTGCCATTTAAAGATAATGTTTTTGATGTTGTTTTCCATATTGGTGGTATCAATTATTTTAATGATAAACAAAAAGCCATCCATGAAATGATTCGTGTGGCAAAACCAGGAACAAAATTAATGATTGTTGATGAAACTGAAAAATGTATCGAAAAAATATATCAATGCACTCCCGTATCCAAAAAATATTTTCCTGATGTTTCCGCGGCAGCTGCACCTGTTCATCTTGTTCCTCCTGAAATGCAAGATATTTCCGTAAAAATTGTCAATGACGGATTATTTTATTGCATTACTTTTAAAAAACCTATCACCGAAACAATTCCTTCGTAACAAGATATTAAAGAAATTATAACCTATCAGTCTGCCAGGAAGGGGTAGGGCATCGTTTGCTTCCTACGTAACGCCACTCAACCCTATATCCCCTTCCTGACGATTGCCATATAGACTATTCAATGCAATTTATATAATAAAAAATTCGTAAGCAGTAAAATCTGCCTACGAATTTTTTTATAACCCTTACGTTCTTATTTTATTTTTTGTTCCAATAAACGGACCACTTCATTGCCTACAGACGCTGTGTTAGCTTGTCCCCCTAAGTCTGGAGTCAATACATATTTTTCCACTAAAATTTGTTCAATCGTCTCTAACACTATTTTCCCCAAAGTTTCCTGCCCCCAAAAATCAAGCATTTGACTAATCGACCAAATAGACGCCAAAGGATTTGCCAAACCTTTACCGGCAATATCCGGTGCCGAACCATGTATTGGCTCAAACATCGAAGGATACTTTCGTTCCGGATTAATGTTGGCGCCAGCAGCCAGTCCCATACCGCCAGCAATCGCAGCACCTAAATCTGTTAAAATATCACCAAACAAATTGGAGGTTACAACAACTTGAAAACGTTTTGGATCTTTAACAAAAAACATACTAGCAGCATCAACAAGATAAGAATGGATTTCTACATCTGGATATTCCTTGCCGATTTCAGCAAATATTTCATCCCAAAACACCATCGAATAACCAAGGGCATTGCCTTTACTAATACTTGTAAGTGTCTTTTTGTTTTTACGAGCTAATTCATAGGCATAACGAATAATCCGTTCCGTGCCTTTTCGCGAAAACACCCCCGTTTGTAAAACAACCTCTTCCGGTTTTCCCGGATAGAGTCGCGCACCAACATTCGCATATTCACCTTCACTATTTTCACGGACAACAAGCATGTCAATTTCTTCACGTGGAATATCTTTTAGAGGGCATGGCGCCCCCGCTAAAAGTTGAATGGGACGCAAATTAACATATTGATCAAAGCCTCGTCGTATTTTTAAAAGTAAGTCCCCCAGAGAAACATGATCTGGAACACCAGGATACCCCACGGCACCTAAATAGATTGCATCAAACTCTTTTAATTTTTCCATACCATCTTCATCCATCATCTTGCCATGTTTTAGATAATATTCACAGCCCCAAGGAAATTCTATAAAATCCACGGCAAAAGTACCAGAAAGTTCGGCAATTCGCCTGAGCACTTTCATACCTTCTGCCAAGACTTCCGGACCAACTCCATCACCAGCTATTACTGCAACTTTATAATTTTTCATTCTAAGCCTCAATCCTCTCTCATAAATCCCGATCATCCTAGCCCGTAATAAAATACATTGAAAATTCAATCATTTGATTATATTCTTCAATAAAATAACCAATCCCTTCTTTTTGAAAATATCCCAAACTGGTGGAACCTATATATATGGCATTAAACATTTTATATGGCAATCGTCAGGACTGGGGTATAGGTTTGAGTGGCGTTACGTAGGAAGCAAACGATGCCCTATATCCCATTTCTGGCAGACTAATAGCTATATGTCGTATATTTTATGCATTAAATATATCTTATCAAAAAAATATCACAGCAAATAAATTGGCTGTGATATTTTTATTTTATATGAAATTTCATGATGCACAAACAATATCTCCCCGCCCTGCTTCACGGATCTGCCGGGCAAAAAAATCAGTTATCGTTATATCACTTACAGAAATGTTTTGCAATTCGTTACCAGTTTCAAACAAATCAACTGTAACTTTGCCAGCCAACGTGAAAATCATAAAAAACTGATCCTTCATATAAGCTTCATCCACAATATATTTACTAAAAACTCCTAACATCTGTTCATTTTTTCGCACTACACTGCCATCGGCACGGTACATTTCAATATTAATTTTTTTTCCATTAAAAACCGGTCCAATGATAAATCCATCCGCTCCCAATCCATTATGACGATCACAGAGCAATTGGATTTGTGCTTTGTCCAACACAACATCATTTCGCTGCGGATCATATACAAGATACTCATTTTCTAAAATACGATACTTTTTTAATAAAACAGGCATCATGCAACCCTCCATTTTTTTAATATATAAAAATACATGTTATTTTTATTCAAATCTTGCGGTTCATCCCTGCAGCTCCCTATTTTTAAATTGAAGCTGATGAATAAAATAAGGATGCGACTCAAATACACTTTTAAGGTCATAAATACTGACCGGGGTTCCAGAACTAATAGTAATTTCGCCTAAATACGTATTGAGCGTACCATAATAAATCAAATCCAAGTTTTGAATATGAATATGTTGAATCGTGCTACCAACAATTTTTTTATTCATCCAATGTTCTACTACAGAAATCCGAATATTTTTTTCAATTTCCACGACGATCAATCGTATCTGCTTCATAATAGATTCTCCTCAACACCCTATTATTTCTTTTTTATTATATTGATCGTAACACAGTTTTATATAAAAAAGACGTCAAAAAACTGCTGTTTACATAAAGAATATGTAAAGATTGCAATTTTCATTTGGTGTTTAGAAGAACACTATCAGGAAATCTTCTTCGTTATATACAGTATAGCAAGCATCAAATACATATAAAATTGTAAAAATGCTTTTTATATTGCAAATATTGCTATATAATAAAAATTGGAGGTGCTGTAATGAATATGTATGAAAAAAAAGGGTATTTAAACACTGATTTTAAGTTTTTTCATTTAATTGATACTGCTTTACGAGAATTCAATTATCATTATCACGAATTTGATAAAATCATTATTTTCCTTTCCGGCAATGTGAATTATATGATCGAAGGGAAGTCTTATATGTTAGAACCACGTGATATCTTACTTGTAAACCGCAATGATATTCATAAACCAAAAATCGATTTTTCTATACCCTATGAAAGAATCGTAATTTATATCTCACCAAATTTCATGGAAAAATATCATACGACTTCTTATGATTTAGCAACTTGCTTTCATCGGGCAAAAAAGGAACATTCAAATGTTATTCGCATCCATCCAGCAAAAAGGCAAAAACTACTCAATCTCATTGATAATCTAAAAAAAACACTGACTGAAACTGCTTTTGCCAGTGATTTATCTGCTAAATTACTTTTCTTAGAATTTATGATTCATCTGAATCGCGCGATTTTAGATCACCAAATTGAAACGATATCAACAACTGTTTATGATAAAAAAATCATTGAAATCCTACAATATATCAATGCCAATTTATTTGAAACAATACATGCGGATAATCTGTCACAAAAATTTTTCATCAGCAAATATCATATGATGCGTAAATTCAAAGAAGAAACCGGCTACAGCATCCATCAATATATAACCAACAAACGTTTGCTCTGCTCTAGGGATTTGATTCAACAAGACATTCCAATCACAAAAGTCTGCTTTGACTGCGGCTTTAAAGATTATTCCACTTTTTCCCGGGCTTTTAAAGCAATATTCAAGACAACACCACGTGAATACAAAAAATCACGACAATAAAAATGCAACTCGAGAATATATATTCTTCCCGAGTTGCATTTTTTTATTGAAATTTCGACTCATTTTTTTCCAGAAATCCCGTATCAAAATCGCCTTTCACAAAATCCGGATGTTCAAGCAATTTCCGCTGAAATGGCAGCGTTGTTTTGACTCCTTCAATTTCAAATTCAGCTAAGACACGTTTCATACGAGTGATTGCTTCGTTGCGATTTCTGCCCCAAACAATAACTTTCGCCAAGAGTGAATCATAAAACGGCTGAATTTCATAGCCTTCATAAACCGCACTGTCAATGCGTACACCAAACCCCCCCGGTGCTCGATATAAGGTAATAACTCCAGGATTTGGTAAAAATCCATTTGCAGGATCTTCCGCATTAATTCGACACTCGATGGACCAGCCCTGAATTTGAACCTCATTTTGTTGAAACGAAAGTTCTTGACCAGCAGCGACCAAAATCTGTTCTTTAATGAGATCAATACCAGTTATCCATTCCGTCACCGGATGTTCAACCTGAATTCTTGTATTCATTTCAATAAAATAAAAATCTCCATGTTTATCCAATAAGAATTCGACTGTTCCAGCACCATAATAGGTAGCTGCTTTTGCTGCAAGAATAGCTGCCTGTCCCATTTTCTTACGTAAAGGTTCATCGAGTTTTGGCGATGGAGCTTCTTCCAGAAGTTTTTGGTGCCTTCTTTGAATCGAACAATCCCGTTCACCCAGATAAACAACCTGACCAAAACGATCCGCCATAATTTGAATTTCAACATGGCGCGGATTTTCCAAATATTTTTCCAAATAGACCCCCGCATCACCAAAAGCGGCAGCGGCTTCCTTTTGGGCCGTAAGAATTGCTTTGGCTAACTCCTCTGGATTAGCCGCAACCCGCATGCCTTTACCACCACCACCTGCCGTTGCTTTTACAATAACAGGATAACCAATGTTCCCCGCCAATAAAACTGCTTTTTCAACTGATGTAATCAACCCTTTGGAACCAGGAATAATCGGCACTTCCGCCTTTTCCATCGTAGCTCTTGCCGTAGCTTTATCGCCCATTTTTTTTATAGCTTTGACCGAAGGACCTATAAAGCAGACCCTTTCCTGCTCACAGATTTCAGCAAAACCCGCATTTTCCGCTAAAAAACCATAACCGGGATGAATTGCTTCTGCTTTTGTAAAACGTGCTACGGCAAGTAAACTTGCTTGATTTAAATAACTTTCACCCGCCGCTGCTGGACCGATACAATAGGCTTCATCTGCCAGCTTGACATGCAACGCTGTAACATCCACGGATGAATAGACAGCCACCGTTTTTATATTCATTTCGCGGCAAGCTCTAATAATCCGAACTGCAATCTCACCGCGATTCGCGATTAATATTTTTCTAAACATGGTTTTCCACCTTTCTCTTTTATCCGATTTTATTTGGTTTGAATGAGAAATAATGGCTGTCCATATTCGATAAAATCTCCATCTTTTGCTAGAATTTCTACAACTTTACCTTCGACTTGAGCTTCAACTTCATTAAATAATTTCATGACCTCCACTACTCCAACAACCGTTTCCGGTAAAACTTGCTGACCGATTGTTACAAAAGGCTTAGCACCAGGTTCTGCCGCCATATAAAAAGTACCAACTACAGGCGATAGAATTTCATGAAGGTCTATTTCTGATTGCTGTTCCAATTTTTCATTAACAATTTTCGGTGATGTTTGGCATGATTCTAAAAGTGGTTCTTCTTGATTTTTAAAAACCACACCTTTTGCTAAAATAAGCTTGGTGCCTTCTTGTTCTAGTTCCAAACGCTCCAGTGAAGATTTATCTAAAATTCCGATAAGCTCTTTTAACTCTTCTATTGTAAACATAAATAGATTCTCCTTTATTTATGATGCATTTCGATTTAAAGCTCAATAAACTCAATTTACATATAAAGTGATGTTTCTTTTAATCTCCTGCAAATAAATTTCTCGTTTCATATAAAGAACTTCTGCTTCTTGTAGCGATATTTCAGAAAAGTGGATCCGTTGTCCAGGTTTACTTTGTGCCAAAATAGTGAGGTCGACTCTTGCGACTTGAGCGATTTTCGGATAGCCCCCCGTAGTCTGACAATCTGCCAAAAGAATAATTGGCTGCCCATCCGGTGGTATTTGAATCGTGCCAAACGTCACCGCCTCAGAAAGCATTTCGTTTGGATTTTCCAGAGTTAATGCATCGCCTGCCAAACGATAGCCCATACGATCCGATTGCGTCGTAATCTGAAATGACTTTTCGAAAAATTTTTTTTGGCTTGCTGCGTCAAAAAGCGAAAACTCATTTCCACGCGTTACGCGAATCACAATATTGTTTGATGATGCCAAACCTAAAGGTTCTGGAACATACCATAATGAACTGATAAAATTTTTTGTTTGATTGCTTTTTTGTAGTTTTTTTGTAAAAGACAGCTGATGATCCTTTACTGACGACACTTGTAAAACATCACCTTTACGTAAAGCCCGCCCAGAAAATCCTCCAATTCCCGCTCGCAGATACGTGCTTTTACTTCCCATAACGACCTTTATATTGTAGCCGCCTGCTACTGCCAAATACGTACGACAGCCCGTTTTGCAGTCACCAAATTGCAAAATCGTATCTTGTGTAATATAAACAGGGCGCCACATCGGAACTCGTTCACCAGCGATCATCGGTGATAAATCAGCCCCGGTAATGGCAATCATGGTATTTTTTTTAAGTTTTAGATGAGGACCAATCATCGTTATTTCCATGACAGCCTCCGGTTCAGGATTGCCTACCAAAATATTAGCGATGCGAAGCGAAAAAGCATCCATAACACCACTTACAATAACCCCATATTTTTGATAACCCGTTCTGCCTAGGTCCTGGATACTCGTAAACAACCCCGCTTTTAAAACCTCCATCAGCTGCATCCGCCTTTCTCATACGCTTGATATTCTTCATATGATATCGAATAAAACTCTATAATATCACCTGCTTGTAAGAGACTAGGAATTTTTGAATCTGGCTGAAATAAGGCGAGGGGAGTCCGTCCGATGAGCTGCCAACCGCCTGGTGTCTCGATGGGATATATCCCGGTCTGCGTGCCTGCAATACCCACTGAGCCTTTTGGTATCGACAAACGTGGTGTAGACCGACGTGGTGTAGCAATTTGTGATGGCATGCCGCCTACATACGGAAATCCGGGTGCAAACCCAATCATATAAACTAAATATCTACCACTCGTATGAATATCTATAACATTCTGAACCGATAGATTATGATAGGAAGCAATATACTCTAAATCCTGACCAAATTCGCCCCCATAGCAAACTGGTATTCGGACAAGATTTGTCTTGTTTTCTGCATTCAAATTAACCATAGCGAACATCTCTTGCAAAATCCCCGCAACAATTTGATAAGAAAGTGATCCCGCCCCACCAGTCTGTTTATGAGCGATTGACCTTACCTGTAATGGATCATAATAGACGGTAACACTGCAAAACGATGTGATATATTCAACCATCCCTAAAAATGGATGCTGTTCTAGATAATTGGCAAAAGCTTTTACCTGTCGATGGATGTCCGGCGCAATCGTTTTACCAAAAGAAACCGTAATCCCCGCTTCGCCTAGCGGCATCGTCGTAATCGACTCATTAATACAACGATCTTCAGAAAAGATCATCTCATCACCTCAATACATTCTGCAATTCCCTGAACAATCATAGCTAAAGACATACTTGGCTGACCCGGTTTTTGAATCACCTGCTCAGGTAAATAAGGTATATGCATAAATCCACCGGTACGTATATTTCCTTCTTTTTCAAGAAACTCCATTAGACGATAAAATATATGATTACATACAAACGTGCCCGCTGTATTAGATATTAGCGATGGAATATTAGAATGTGTCATTCTATCAACCATTTTTTGTATGGGCAACGTAGACCAATAACCTACTGCCCCATTCTTGTTAACCAATTCATTTACCGGCTGATTTCCTTCATTATCTGGAATACGAAAAGAATCTACATTGATTGCAACACGTTCTGGTGTTATTGCCACACGCCCTCCTGCTTGACCAAGAGCCAAAATACTGTCAGGCTGTATTTCATGAATATAGTTTTCCAATGCATCAAAGGCTTTTCCCCATACAACTGGCAATTCTCGTGTAACGACTTTTATTTTTGGAAAATTCATTTTATCTATTTCTCGAATCACTCGAATCGTTGGATTTATCGACTCTCCTTCAAATGGAGAAAATCCGGTCAATAAAATTGTCTTCATAACGTTCTCTCCCCTCAATCTGATATCTAAAAAGCAAGAAAATACATGAGGAATACATTGCAAAATAATAACAGTAAGGCGGTTGGTATCTGGGTTTTTATAACAGCATTTTTATCCTCTAAGTCCAATAAAGCTGCCGGAACAATATTAAAATTTGCCGCCATTGGCGTCATCAATGTACCACAATAACCAGAAAACATCCCAATAGCCGCTACGACTCCAGGATTTCCACCATGCAATTGAATAATCAATGGCAGTCCTACGCCAGCTGTCATTACCGGAAAAGCAGCGAAAGCATTTCCCATGACCATTGTAAAAAGTGCCATACCCAGTACATACGCTAAAACTACCATAAATCGATTATCGACAGGAATCGCCGATCCGACCAATTCTGCTACGACCTGCCCCACACCAGCAGCGGCAAATAAAGCACCTAATGTTGCTAACATTTGTGGCAAAACAGCCGCCCAGCCAATTGCATCAATCAAACGACGAGACTCTTTTAATGAACGAATTGTTGTATCTTTCGTTAAAAATAAAGCCGTTAATAAAGCAACAATACAAGCTACACCTAAACTAACCAGCGTAATATTGCTTTTATCTAAAAGAGCCAAGCCAGCTATGCTAATATCTTTTAAACCCAATGTTCCTATAATCGTAACAATCGGAATCAGTAATGCTGGTAAAAACAGACGGCTGCCCAATTTTTTTGCTTGCGTGAATCTATGCTCTTGTGAAACTTCATCATACATTCCTAATCGTACACCACCAGCACCAGCTATAATAGCCATTGCAATAACCAAAACCCCCATGTAAAGCGGTGGAATAATATCCCCAAATATAAAAGATACGGCAAATAATCCCCAAAATGAAGCCGTCAATATGCGTTTTGAGTTTGATTTATCTTTTAGAGCAAAAAAAGCAATAATTGCCATAAATATTCCCGTCAGATAATAAATATAAGTTAAGCTAATAATCATGATTTTTCACACTCCTCAACGTCTTTTAGACTAACATTATATTCAGCATCTAACTTTCTATCCAATAAAATTAGCCGAACCGAATGAATTAGAAATGCTAAAATCGCGGTTGGTATTCCCCACAAAGCAATATCTAAGGGCTCAAGAATCAGTCCATTTTGTTCAAAAAATCCTTTCATCAGTAAAACCCCACCAAAAGCGACAAAAATATCTTCGCCAAAAAAAACGCCTACATTATCTACCGAAGCAGAAAAACTTTTAATTTCTTCATGTGTCTTTGCTGATAGTTTCCCATATTTATTTTCAGCAGCCCCCTCCGCCATCGGTGCTATTAACGGACGCACCATTTGTGCATGACCACCTAATGCCGTCAAAGCCATTGCTGCAGCAGCTTCACGAATAAAAAGGTATAAAATAAGCACGCGCCCAGTCGTTGCTATTTTAACAGAACCAATGAGTTTTTGTGCTTGCTCCTTTAACCCATTACGTTCTAGTAAACCAATAACTGGCAAGGTAAGAATAAAGAGTGACAGATATCTATTTTTAACAAAAGCTTCACCAAAAATAATAAGAATTTTATCAATAGGCAACGCCCCTGCGAGTCCCGTTACAATTCCGGCAATAACAACAACCATCAATGGATTAAATCTTAAAACGAAACCTATAATTACAACTACAATACCTAATAATGTTAACATCGTAATCCTCCTCCTTGTCCTGCTCCCAAAACTCGATAATTTTCTTCTTGTGCAGCCATCTTATAAAATACCCTGTATAAAGACTTCTATAATTTTTCCTATCGCAACGACTGTACAACAATCCCCTTGTTCCGTAAACTTTCTTTTATTTTTTTAGCGAACAATACAGCTTTTGCTCCATCGCCATGAATACAGATTGTATCCGCTTTAAGATTGACAAGACTACCTTGTCTTGATAAAACAGAACCATTCGTCACCATACCAAGAACTTGCTTGATGGAGTCTTGTTCATTGGTAATCATCGCATTCATTTGCTGCCTTGATGTCAGTGAACCATCCGATTGATACGTACGATCCGCAAATACTTCACTGGCAGTACGAAGACCAATCTGCTCACCAGCTTTAATGCTTTCACTGCCGGATAAGCCAAATAAGATCAACCCTGGCTCCAGTTTATAAATTGCTTCGGCAATTCCCTCTGCCAAAAATTTGTTTTTTGCAGCCATATTATAAAGTGCACCATGAGGTTTAACGTGTTGCAAAATCCCCCCGGCTGCTTTGACAAAAGCCTGCAGTGCACCCACTTGATATAAAACCATATCATAGGCTTCTCGTGCGGTTATATCCATCACACGGCGACCAAATCCATTTAAATCGGGAAGTCCCGGGTGTGCACCAATTGCCACATTGTTTTTCAGAGCCAATTCTACGGTTTTGTGCATTACGGCTGGATCTCCAGCGTGAAATCCACAAGCAATATTTACGGAAGTTACAAACGGCAGGATCTCTTGATCAAGTCCTAATGTATAACTACCAAAGCTCTCACCTAAATCACAATTCAAATCTACCTGATACATTTTGTATCGCCCCTTTCTATGTAGAACGCATTAAAGAAATCCCATCCAGTCTATCAGTCTGCCAGGAATTGGGTATAGGGCATCGTTTGCTTCCTACGTAACGCCACTCAACCCTATACCCAATTCCCGACGAGTACTATGTAAAATGTTTAATGCCATATATATACAAAAATGGCACCTCAAACAAAGTTAATCTTTGTCTAAAGCGCCATTGCTTCTCTAAAATAATATTGGTATTCTTCTTGGTATTATCATATCACCTCTCAGGCATTCGGTAAAATTGAAAAAATAAATAGGGTTGTTCAATTTTTTCGAAAGTTGAACAACCCTATTTTAAATACATCAGCCAAGTTGTTTTCTAATCCGCGCATAGGCTGTTCTTTCAATTTCCAAAGCAGCAATTGCTGCCGCTTCTGTTACCTGTTGAAATTGAATCGTATCACCTATATTTGCCTGTGCAACTTTCGGAAAATCAACCTGGATTATATAGCCTATTTTAGGAAATCCTCTCGTAGTACCATGATCCGATGCCACAATATAAGGAAGTCCGCAGGCAGGAATCTCTATTGCACCAAGCCCCACTCCATCCGATATAACATCGACCTTGTCCAGCATAGCCAGTTTTGGACCGGCAAGTTGATAATTCACACGATCTGCCGCTGTAACAAGATAAGACTCCGTAAAAAAGCGAATCACCGCTTCAGCTTGAAATAAATGTGTCTGCGGTCCACTGACCACACGCAGCGTCCATTGCTGAGAATATACAGGAATATCAGAGGCAGCTAATTTTTGTACTTTAGCTGGACGAAGTATATCTTTCCCCATATATAAAACATCCCCTTGCTGCAAAGTCCGCCCTTCTACTCCTCCCAGTTTCGCACCAGTATACGTAGATCGACTCCCCATAACCCATGGAACATCAAAACCACCCCTAACCGCTAAGTAAGCACGCTGCCCAAAAACAGCCCGTCCAAAATGCAATTCTCCGCGTCGTGGTATCAATATAGATGACCAATTGGCGATAATTTTTCCATTGACTCGTGCCTGCATATCTGCACCACAAAGCGAAACCAGCGTTTCCTCATCAAAGCGAAAGGCCGCCCCTGATCCCGTCATTTCAATCACAGCAGCTGTTTCCAGATTACCAATAAGACAATTTGCCATTTTATAGGCATAGCTGTCCATAGCTCCAGCAATTGGCATACCCCAAGCTTGATATCCCCAGCGTCCTTTATCTTGTAATGTCGAAAAATCTCCCTGTTGAATCACTGTAATCATACTTTCTCCTGCTCCTCCGCACTGACTTTAAGTTGATAATTTCCTTTTGCCACCTCTTGACGAATTGAAAAATACTGTTCAAAAGGAATCGATTCAAATTGCACATAATCGCCTGGTGCGAGTAAAAATGGCTCTGACCTTGTCGGATCAAAAGCTTTTAAGGGGGTCCGACCAATCAGCCACCATTCACCCGGGCTTTCAATCGGGTAAAATCCCGTCTGATTACCGCCAATTCCCACCGAGCCAACAGGAACCCGACTGCGTGGTTTTTCCTGACGAGGCACATTTAATAAATCGGATAATCCGCCCAAATAGGGAAATCCGGGTGTGAATCCCAGCATATAAACTAAATACGGCTGCCCTGTATGCATTTTAATGACTTGCTTTGCCATAATACCTGTATATTTTGCAACATATTCTAGATCCGGTCCTAAAACGCCACCATAACAAACGGGAATATGCACAACACGTCGTACTAAATTCCCAAATTTGGTAAGTTGCAAATCCGCTAAAATGACCTCAATCTGTTTTGTTAAAGACGCTCGCGTAATTTTAAATGGATCAAAATAAATTACAACAGAGCAATAGGACGGAACGGCTTCGATCATTCCATTAACTTTAGAACCTGAGACCATCCGCATAAAAGTCTGAACACATAAATTAATAGTCGGAGAAATGGTTGCACCAAATTCTACGACTAAGCCACCTTCTCCCGCAGCCAATAACTTTACATCATCTAAAAAAGAATCCATTTAATCAGTCAACTCACTTCTTTATTCTTTCCCGGTAATAATCACTTTTTAGATCATTACTCTACTAAACGTTCACGCACAAGTTTAATAAATGCTCGGATGGGCAGTGACAGCCATTTGTCTTTGTGATGAACAATATAGGTATTCGTGTCAAGATCAATTCCCTGCCACGGTAAAGCAACAAGCTCCCCCGCTTCAATTTCCGTTTTTACGGCAGCCAATGGCAAAATTGTAATTCCGAGCTGACTCTTAACAAATTGTTTGATCGTATAAATCTGCCCTATTTCTAAAATAGTCCTTGGTGTGATAGAAGATTTTTCAAGGTATTCTTCCAAGACCGTTTGGTAATGACTAATCGAATCTGTAAAAACCAGAATCTGCCCTGTTAAATTCTGGACCTTAACTCGCTTCAGTTTCGTCAAAGGGTGATTTGGTGCCGCAACCATAACAATCGGTTCTGCCCATAAAAATTCACTGACAAAATCACGGTCTTTGACTTTTTTTTCTAAAAAAAATGCCACATCCATCATATTTTTCCGCAGTAAATTTCGAAAATCACTACCAATTCCCAAACGTAATTTAAGCTCCACATCGGGATATAAAGAAACATATTCTTTAAGAACATCCGTTAAATAATACATGCAGACAGATTCCGGTATACCAAGGATTAGGGACCCTTTTGGTATATCAAAATGATCCAATTCATTTTTGGCCGCTTCGGATAACTTCGTAATCTGTTCCGCATATTCATAAAGGCGTTCCCCATCCGTTGTTAACATTAATTGATGCCCAAAGCGTTCAAAAAAAACTGTATTAAATTCTTTTTCCAGTAATTGAATATGTGTTGTCACCGTTGACTGCGTGTAGCCCAAAAGTTGTGCCGTTTGTGAAAAACTGCCCAGTTTTACGATACTCATAAAAGTTTTAAGCTGCCGGATTTCCAAAATTATCACCTGCTGTTTTAAATATATACTACCACAATACAATTGCTCCTTATTTAGTTACCATCGTAACATATAGTATATACTATTTGCATCTTTTTATAATAGTTTTAATTTAAAACCAACAAAACTCCCAATTTGAATTTTTCAAACTGGGAGTTTATTACATGCCTTATGGCAGCGATACTTTCTAAAGACCACGTAGTACAATTTAAATATTTTTTCATACCACTTGTCAGAATTAGACTGTTAAACCATATATTTTAATTACTATTGTATATTAAATAATTCCAGTACCTCGATTTTGCTTTGAACTTGCGTAATATGCTGCAAAAAATCGCGTTGTTCCAAAACCCGAATCAACTCTTTCAAGGCTCTGGTATGCGTAACATAATCCACTGCTGCCAATGTAATCAGAACTTGCACCCTGCCCTCCTCACCGGATTCAACCATATCAAATTGCACAGGTCGATCAAGGATCAGGATACTAAAACCTGTTTTTAAAGCGCCATCGCTTGGTTTAGCATGCGGCATAGCAATACCTGGCAACAGCACAATATAAGAACCTATCGTTTGTACATTTTCTACCATAGCTTCAAGATATTGTTGTGTAACATACCCTTCCGTTTGCAGCAGTCTTCCTCCAACCTGAACAGCCTCCTGCCAAGTCTCAGCATTCCCATGCAGCTGGATTCGATCTTCCGAAATCAACTCCAGCAGTGCTGGATACTCGATCTTATTTTTACGGAGCAGACTGCTTAGTTCATTACATAATACTTCTGGTGCATTAATCGTGCAATTCTTACCAATAATCTGCAACAGGCTTTGCACAGATACGACTGCCGTTTCCTGAATTTCTGCCACATCAATGTTTCGAGCATACTGAGAGAAAAAGATACTCAATTCACTGATATTTTTTTCATTGAGAAAAGGCTGAACTATGACGCATTTTATATGATCAAGTTTAAGCGGTACCGTCGTTATAACTAAATCAATCACTTCTTGTTTGATCGATTCATATGCATCATGAACAGATACCGTACCTACAACCTCAAAATCGAAAATAGAACGTAATTTCAGCAAAACAAACTTTGATGTGCCAACCCCAGTAGCACAAACAATCAAGACTCGTGCTTTACGTTCATGGCTATTTTTCATCCGCTCACGTGAAGTCATAAAATGGATACTTATGTAGCCGCATTCTTCTGCACTAACTTTTGTCTGTAAGTCTTTTTCTAAAAAAGCTGAGACGTGTCTTACACAATTAAATATATCTACATATTGTTCCTGTATCTCTGTCAGCAATGGATTATTAATATTGATTTTATGTTTAAACCGATATATGGCCGAGCGCATATGCTGTAATAAATTTTCATAAAGCTGTTCATCCAGCGTGAAATCAACTCCATATGTTGTAGACATTTTCTCAATTAAGGTCGATACCAGCATTTGTATATAAATATCATTTTCATTCGGAGTATGACTGCTGTCATCTGCTAAAGAAAAATTGCTTCCCAATAAATGAATAGCAATATAGCCAATCTCATTATCCGGTATTATAATATGAAAACGATCTTCCAGTTTACGGGCTATGCCAGCTGCAACAGCAAATTCTGCTGTTTTCGTCAATTGACGAAACTCAGCAGCATCCATCCGTATATCTTTATCCATTTCTATTCGTTTAACTGCAATTGCTAAATGGATTACAAGATTATTAAATGCATAATCTGAAAAAGTATTTTTTAACTGTTTTTCAGCTTCCTTAACAGCATCTTGAATAATACCAATATTAACATCATTGAATAAACTGATAAAATTAACATTAAATAAATTTAATGTGTCAAAATGATCAAATAGCAATTTGGATGCCATTTTACGGAGTTTTACTTCATCGCCAACAAATTTAATACCTTTTCCTTTGGATGTTTCAATCATGTCACGATTTAACCCCAACCGTACTTTGATTTCCTTAATGTCATTTTGAATCGTTGTTTTACTGACCAACATTTTATCGGCCAATTGTTGTACCGTTGTATAAATATCTCGCTCTAACAAATCATATAATATATAAATGATACGTTCATTTTGGGATAATACATATTCATACGTATCTGAATTATGTATGCAGCACAAAAGTTCCTGTCGCTTAATATTTGCTAACAGCAAAGAAATTCCTTCATTCGGTTTTCTGAGCAGCCTATTAAAACCTTCGTCAATTAAATATTCATCGATATGATCCAAATCATATCGGACAGTTCGTTCACTGACACTCAGATCTTGGGCAAGACTTTCAATTTTTATTGGCATCTGGCTATATAAAATCCGATGCAAAATATGTGAGCAACGATTATTCAACATAAAATCACCTGCCCTTATTTATCGTACACGTAATCTAAATTACAGATAAGAAAACATCTCTATTTTATTGTATCGATCACGCAATAAAATAAAGATGTCTCTTATACACAGCTAAGAAGTTAAGTGTATTACTCTTCGTTTGGATTATTAATTACTTTATTTTTACTCGGAATAAAGTTTGGCACCAGAAGTACTACGAAGAGGATCGCTATGACAGCAAATATTCCCATTTGCCCTGTGGCACTCGATATTAACCCCAATGTAATACCTAAAACCCCAAAATCAAAATCGCCAAATGTTGTATTTTGAAAACCTAACGAACCAAGAACTGGAAGCAAAAGAGCCGGCGCAAACGTAATCAAAAGTCCATTGACAAAAGCCCCGCAAACAGCCCCCTTACGACCACCCGTTGCATTTCCAAATATTCCTGCCGTTGCCCCACAAAAAAAATGTGGTACAAGCCCTGGAATAATCAAAACACCACCCAGAATACCAAGAATAATCATCCCTATCACACCACCAATAAAAGAAACAACAAACCCAATAACAACAGCAGTTGGGGCATAGGTGAAAAATACCGCACAGTCAACTGCCGGAACAGCATCTGGAATAACTTTTGTTGCAATGCCCTGAAATGCAGGAATCAAATCGCCCAAAATCATCCGAACTCCTGAATATACTATTGTAACACCAACTGCAAACTTAAACCCTGACATAACCGCAAATAAAATAGGTGACATTCCTTCCGACAAAGTTGCTACATATGTCGGACCTGCAGCAATAGCGGCTATCAGATAAAAGAACATCATCGTGATAGCTGTAGAAACCGTAGTATCTCGCAAGAATCCCCATTTTTCCGGGATCTTTATTTTCTCGGTGCTTTCTTCAGGTTTGCCTACTTTTGAGCCTACCCACGCTGATATATAATAGGCTAAACTCCCAAAATGGCCTAAAGCAATGCCATCACCATCTGTAACTTTATTGGTGTATTTTTGTCCAATTGCCGGAGAAATCGAACTCCATGCGCCTAAAATAAAACCACCACACAAAATAAGTTCAAGCCCTTTCATTCCTGAAGTGCCAAGAACTGCGGATAATAAACATGCCATAAAAAAACTATGATGCCCTGTTAAAAATACGTATTTATATTTCGTGAACCGTGCAATCAACAAATTAACAATAAGTCCTACAACTAAAATCGACATTGTTTCCACGCCCAGAATTTTTTGTGCAACGGATACAATGGCTTCATTGTTTGGTACAACACCCGTAATATGGAAACCTTTTTCAATCATTTTTCCCAACGGATCTAAATTCGTTACGATAAAACCAGCACCAGCCCCTAGCATTAAATAACCTAAGATTGGCTTTAATGTACCTGTCATGATTTTATAGAATGGTTTTCCCAGTGCGACCAGTCCCACAAAGGATACCATCCCTATTAATAATGCTGGCTGTTGAAGTACATCTCGCAAAAACTCAAGAATTTCAATCATGTATATTACCTCCATCTCGTTATTACTGGTTGGCTTTTGCCCTGATAATTTCCAATATGTCTTCCTTTATTTTCTTCTTATTTATATAACTCCTTACAACTGCTACATCTTTATGCTCAAATTGTTCTGCCAGTTCTTTGACAGTCACAATTAAATCAACATCTTTCCCTTGTGCTGAATTAAAATCGATGGATTCAACATCCGCTTGAATTCCCTCCTCTTTGCAGATTTCTTCGATTTTCATTGCCAGCATTAAACTACTGCCAATCCCATTACCGCAGACCGTTAATATCTTCATTTTAATCATCCTTCACTGTAAAATCTTTATTTTGAATATATGAAATAATTTCATTCTTCGTCATACCATTTCGCACCGCTGCTAGAAATGGCTCATCTTCTATCAGTATCATTAATTCAGCTAAAGCTGTAATATGGGTCGTTTGATCAATCGCACAAATAAAAATCAAGATGTCAACTGGATCATATTCTTCGTTGCCAAATGGAACAGGATTTTTAAGGCGAACCAATGACATACCTATTTTTTTAACCCCATATTCGGGGCGTGCATGCGGCATAGCCAATCCAGGAGCTATCACTATATATTGTCCCATTTTTTGTATGTTTTGCACCATAGCATCTATATAATTCTTATCCGTATTGCCGGCATCCACCAACATTGCCCCGCCATACCGTACTGCCTCTTCCCAACTTTTTACCTCTATATCCACTGCAACAGTTTGATCTGTAAATAGCTTCTGTATCATCTTAAGCACCTGCCTTGAACAAATTTCTATACGATTGAAAACCCTAACCCAGAAGCGTCTTTATAAAATGATTGTACCGTTTCCAGTGAATATTCTTTTAAATCTTTACCATAATTCTGACTTTTAGCTAAAATAGAATTTTGAACAGTGATAATGTCACAACCTACTTCTTCGGCCTCAATAATATTATAAAATTCACGGCAGCTTGCCCACAGCAGCTCTACATTAGATTTACCGTGACAGATTTGCACTGCCTGTTTCATGAGTGTTCTAGTGTCAACTCCAGTATCCGCAATACGTCCAGCAAATACCGAAACAATACTTGCCGCTTTTGGATTTAAAGCATCGACTACAGCTTGTACCTGATCAAGCGTAAAAATTGCTGTAACGTTTAAATGATAACCTTGCATGGACAATTTCTTAATAAGCGGTATCGAAGATTCCCCTTTCGTATTTGTGATAGGAATCTTCACATAAACATTTTTAGCAAGATTCGCTAAAATTGTTGCTTCTTTTTCCATCATTGAAAAATCATCTGAAAATACTTCAAATGATACTGGAGCATCATGAATAACCGCCAAAACTTCTTTGGCAAATAATTTATAATCTTTCACGCCTGCTTGTTTCATCAAGGATGGATTTGTTGTAAACCCATCGGCTGTACCTTCTTTATAAATGCTAATCATATCTTGTAGATTCGCACCATCCGCAAATAGTTTGATTTTTAAATCTTTTAGATTCATTTTTTATCGTCTCCCCTATCTATCTTTTCCTAATTCTTATTGTAATGTTCTAAATATTTCGTGTAAACAGCAAAAACTTGCACAATAATTCCGGCAAATGTAGCATTACAAAAAAAGCCGCTGGCATAGATTGGTATAACTGTAAAATATAGAGAGCCAGCCTATAACAGCGCACAAAAAAAGCAGGACTGTGGATGTCCTGCTTTTTTTAATAAGAAACTTGGGGTGTGTGAAAAAATATGAGTTAACCTACAAGACTTATTATGCCTTATACGTCTTTGAATTCTATTTGAAATACAAAAAATTTTAAATTTTATTTTGCCATTAATTTAGCAACTTTATTCGCAAAGCCAATTGGATCTTCTGGTAAAATACCTTCAATCAAAAGAGCTTGTGTATAAAGGAGATCACAATAGTCCTTGAATTCAGCGGATTCTTTATCCGTGCCATGGATAGTCTGCAAACGGCTAAAAAGATCATGATGTGGATTAATTTCCAGAATACGTTTTGCTTTAAACATCGGATTTTTAGCATCCGCAAAAGCTTGTTCCATCGCAATACTTGGTCCCTGTTCATCTGCGACCAGACAAACAGCACTCGATTTAAGACGGTTACTGACTTTAACATCAGATACTTTATTCGTTAAAGCTTCTTTGATGTCTTTAATTAAATCTTCATTTTTCTTGCTGATATCTTCTGTTTCTTTTTTTACTTCCTGTGATTCTACATCATCGAGTTCAAGATCACCACGACTAATCGAATGGAATTGTTTGCTGTCGTACTCACGAATGGTTTCAATCGCAAATTCATCCACAGGATCGAGTAAAAATAATACTTCAATACCTTTTTCACGTAAAAGTTCCATCTGTGGTAAATGTTCAATTGTTTCACGATCTTTACCTGTTGCATAATAAATTTTCTTTTGGCTTTCTGGCATACGTTCTACATATTCTTTTAAAGAACTTACGGTAGAAGCTTCTTTTGAAGATACAAAAAGCAATAAATCTTTCAATTTAGTAACAGTATCATTCCCAGAATACATACTGTTATAAATACCAATTTTCAGTGATTTGCCGTATTCTTCCCAGAATTTTTCATATTTAGGACGATCATTTTTAAGCGTTCTTTCTAATGTTTTTAAGATATTTTTTTCGAGATTTTTGCCGATTAATTTAAGCTCACGGCTCTGCTGTAAAAGCTCACGCGAAATATTAAGCGAAAAATCTGGTGAATCAACCAGCCCTTTGACGAAACGTAAATAGTCCGGTAAAAGGTCTTTACATTTATCCATAATGAATACATGACGGGAATATAACTGCACGCCTGGTTCATAATCATTGTGATACAAGTTAAATGGTGCATGAGCAGGGATAAATAGCAAAGAGGTATATTCTACTGTACCTTCCGCTTTTGTATGCAGGACATCCATCGGAGCTTCCCATTCATGGAATAACTCTTTAAAGAAATCATTATATTCTTCTGGTTTAATGTCGTTTTTATTGCGAGTCCAAAGTGGCTGCATCGAATTGAGCGTACGCATTTCATCGCGTTTTGTTTTTTCAGCCCCTTCAATTGGTTTTCCTTCTTCATCTTTTGGCGTTTCTTCAATGACAAAATTCATTTTAATTGGATAACGAACATAATCGGAATACTTTTTAATTAAAGTTTCTATTTTATATGTATCCGTAAAATTCTCTTCGGCTTTTTCGCCATAAAATTCTGGCAGTAATGTCAATGTAATGCTGGTTCCGCGTGCTTCTTTCTCACACTCTTCAATACTATATGTGCCATCGCCATTTGATTCCCATTTCACAGCAGTTGCCTGACCAGCTTTACGGGTAACAATCGTGACTTTTTCGGCAATCATAAAGGCAGAATAGAACCCAACACCAAACTGACCAATCATTTCCTTGTCCGAAACATCGCCACCAGCTTCTTTAGCTTCTTTCATTTTTTCCATAAAGGCTTTCGTACCGGATTTCGCAATCGTACCAATATTATCTACGACTTCATCATACGTCATACCAATACCATTATCAGAAATTGTCAGTGTATGGGAAGCTTCATCCGGTACGAGATAAATTTCAAATGTATCATTACCTTCTAATAATTCACGGTTCGTTAATGATTCGAAATGAGCTTTATCGATTGCATCCGATGCATTGGATATTAATTCCCTTAAAAATATTTCGCGATTCGTATAAATAGAATGAACCATCAGATCCAATAATTGTTTTGTTTCTGCCTGAAACTCATGCATTTCTTTAGCCATAATTTCAAACTCCTTTACCATTTCAATAATTTTTGTTAGCACTCGTTCTCTGTGAGTGCTAATCTATACATTATGATACATCTATTTTGCTAAAAAATCAATATCTCTTCACATCATAAAGTATTTTTCACAAAAAATTTTCCTGCCACAGTTCAGTCCGTGACAGGAAAATTAAAAATATTACACTTTAAACTTGACGATTGCTTCCTGCAAATCCTGTGCCATTTGAGCTAAAGCCTGACTCGCATCGGCAATTTCATGCATAGATGCCGTTTGTTCTTGGGTCGAAGCGGAAACCGTTTGTGCTTCTGCTGCAACATTTTTACTCATAGTATCAATTTCTTGTACAGCCATAACAATATCATTTGTCCCTAAAGCCATCGTTGTAATGACTTCAGCCATTTGATTCGATTTATTGGAAATACCTTCCACTAATACTGCAATTTGCTTAAATGAATCTCCAGCATTCGTTACAACTTCCGTACCAATCCGTACTTGCTTGGTACCTTCTTCCATTGTTGCAACCGCATGGGCTGTATCAATCTGGATTGGTCCGATAAGTTCCGCAATCTGTTTAGCCGATGCACTCGATTGTTCAGCAAGTTTCCGCACCTCTTCTGCAACAACCGCAAAGCCGCGCCCCTGTTCACCAGCACGCGCTGCTTCAATCGCTGCATTGAGCGCCAATAAGTTCGTCTGTCCAGCAATACCAGCAATCGTATCAACAATCGTACCGATTTCTTTCGATTGTGTACCCAGTTTCGATACAACCACGGCTGAATTATTCACCGTGCTTTCAATCAATGCCATCTGCGCTATTGCACGTTCTACAGCATCACTACCGCCTTGAGCTGCCCCCGTAGCTGACTCAATTTGTTCTCCTGATTCAACGACATGCATTGAAATTTCTTCCATACTGATCGACATCGTTTCAACGTGTTCAGCTGCACTTTTGACTAGGTCAACTTGCTTACTGCTCGCTTCCGCAACATGAATCATTGATGTGGCAGTCTGACCACTCACTTGAGCGGATTGATCGGCATGAGCTGTAAGTTCTTCCGAAGATGATGCCACATAGTCAACAGAGCCGGCAATCTTTTTAATGAGTTCATTCATATTTTTATGAACAATACCTAGTGCTTTAGACATCTGTCCCAGCTCATCAGTCCGATCATTCAATACCATGTGTCCACTATGTGAAAAGTCCCCCTGAGCAAAACGATTTAGCTGTTCAGTAGTATCTATGATTGGTGCTGCAAAACGTTTTCCGATATAGGTAGCGACAAACATAAGTACAATTTGTATAAGAAGCATACACAAAAGCATCCGCAATAAGCTTGCATGTAAATTCCCATCGGCAATTTTCTGCTGTTCAGCAACCTTGGTATCAATGTAATCAATCCAGGTTCCTGTTCCAACAACCCAGCCATAAGGCTTAAAGGCTAATGAATAATTTCTTTTAGGCAGTGGATTTGTATCCCCCGGTTTAGCAAATAATAAATCGGTATAACCGCCGCCTTCTTTTTGTCCATTGGCAATAATTTCTTTTATGTAAAGTTTTCCATTTGGATCTTTCGCATCAATTCTCGATTTACCTTCTGCGTCCCGTCCCATCAAAACAACATTGACACCCTGTTCCGTATCAATATAAAAATAATTACCATCACCAAACCGTAAATCACGCACATAGTCTGCCGCTAAAAGTTTAGCTTGGTCTGGTGTCAAACTTCCCGCTTGCTGCTCTTTATAAGTTTTGTTTATAAAACTCACAGCCATCTCGACCTGGGTACGCATTTCATGATCTACACTATCCTGCAAATTGGCCCGATATTGTGCAATCTGCTGTTCATTTTCGCTAAATAGATCATAGCTAGCAAAACTTCCCACCAATAAGATTGAAATAATACTGATACAATTCAAAATAACTACCATCTGCGTTTTAATTGACTTCATGCCTTATCCCCCACAAACTTCATTTTGTATTCTGAAACCATACTAAACAAAAAAACATCTGAATTGCGTGAATTTTTTCATTTACCTATCTATTATAATTCCAGAAGATACGAGTAGCAAGAAGTTTCTATGATTTTTATGCATAAAAAAAGACAATCATATAAAATGACTGTCTTTTTTATTATTTGAATTTGTTCTTTATTATTTAGTCCCGTTTTCAACTTCACGGAATGAGATAAGGCCTTTTTGATAAGCATCAATTGATTTTTTTGTCAGATCAGGATGTTCAACTAAAACTGCCGCATAACGATTATTGGTACCACGAATATACGTTTTTATTTGTTTATCCGTTCCCGCCGTAGCTGTATACAAAGCGTTTTTCCCATCAATTGGAACAAGTTTTGCATATTCATAACCACTACTTAATAATTTTTTAAACAAAAGATCTCTGTCTGCATCAGAAATTTTATCTAAATCCGGCACATCTGCATCTTTAAAGGCATCAACTGAAATAATCCAGGCTTTTTTTATATTGTAGCCGTCATTCTCAAAAATAAGAACGTCTCCATTTTCTTCGGAAGAGACTGCACTAAGAGGAATAACCCCTACCGGTTTTTGTGGGCATTCAATTGTATAGCCATATTTTTCACTCGTATACTTATATGTATCCGCCGCATGCGTCAGTGATGGAAAACTAAGCGTCCCCACAAGCACTGCACAACAAACAAAAAGCATCTGGCGAATCCATACTTGATTGTATTTTTTCATTAATAAACACTCCTCTTCGTAAAGATCTTATTTTTTAATACCATATTACCTGTACCATGAACCAAATGATTGGCTTTATCTTTACTATTATATAATACATTGTCAATCTTTGAAAAGGGCTTGAAGCTGCATTTTTTATCAATTTTATAAAAAAGGGACTGCCTTTCGGCAGCCCCTCATAAACACATCAGCCTTACATATATTCTGTTGGCGATGCCTTTTCTTTTTTCTTGGTCGGTGAAATTTTTTCTGTAATTTTTTCAACTACAACAAAAAGAACCGGAATGAGGAATACACCAAATGCTGTGGCAAAAACCATACCACCAACAACTGCAACCCCCATTGAATTACGTGCACCAGCACCAGCACCTGTTGCAATAGCAAGTGGTAAACAACCGATGATGAACGCAAGCGATGTCATGATAATCGGACGAAGACGAAGTCCGGCAGCTTCAATTGCTGCTTTAACCGGTTCCATTCCTTTATCCACTCTAACTTTAGCAAATTCAACAATCAAAATTGCATTTTTCGCCGCCAACCCGATAATCATAATGACACCGATTTGCATGTACACACTATTTTGCAGATTCATAACATATTCAGACAGTAATGCTCCAAAAACACCGGTCGGTACTGTGAGTAATACAGCGTATGGCACACTCCAGCTTTCGTAAAGTGCTGCCAGACATAAGAATACGAAAATCAAAGCAAGTGCTAATACCTGCATCGTTGCATCACTCGAATTTTTTTCTTCACGACTTTGGCCTGACCATTCAATATTAAAGCCAGTTGGAAGTTGTTGTTTGGCGATTTCTTCCATTACTGTAATAGCCTGTCCAGAACTATAACCATCACCAACATTCCCCTGAATTGTAATACTGCGGGCAGCATTAAAACGAGAAATAATCGATGGTGCCGTTTCAAGTTTTGGTTTCAAAAGTGTATCAAGTGGAACCATGGTTCCTGATGAGCTCTTAACAAAAATGAATTTCGCCGTATCTGCTTCATTACGATACTTTGTATCAGCCTGAAGCACGACTTTATAGGTACGACCAAACTGGTTGAAATCATTGACTTGTGTTCCCCCAAAATTAACCTGCAGAGCAGTAAACACATCAGAAATATCTACTCCAAGGTTTTTAACCTTTTCACGGTCAATGTCAAATTCATACCCTGGTGAATTAATTTTATACGTAGAATACACGCCCTTTACTTCAGGCCGTTGATTTGCCGCTTTGACAAGATTCTGCGTAATCGTATTTAGTTCTTCATCGGTATGTCCCGACATATCCTGTAGCTGCATCGTAAAACCACCGACCATGCCAAGCCCCGGAAGCGATGGCATATTGAAGGCAACAACGGATGCTTGGGGATATCCCATGGCGCCCTGTCCAAAAACACGGCCTACTTGTGCATTGATTTGTGTTTCAGCAGAAGTTCGCTGGCTCCAAGGTTCAAGCCCAATAAACATAACCCCTCCATTAGATTTTGCTGCACTGGATAAAATGTCATAACCTGTAATAGCCATTACATTTTTAACCCCAGGATTTTTCTTTATATCATCCGCCAGATGATCCATTACATCCTGTGTGCGATTTAAAGATGTTCCTTCTGGCATTGATACTGACGTCAGGAAAAATCCCTGATCTTCATCCGGCACAAAAGTCGAAGGCAACACTTTATAAAGAAAGGCTGTAAGACCCACAATAATCAGCAATAAAATAGCACAATATTTTGCTTTACCAATCAAAGCAGTTACTGCACCAACATAGCCTTTATTGGTACGATCGAACCAATCATTAAATTTATCAAAGAAACGTCCTAAGATCCCTTTATGGGCATTCGGATCATGCGGTTTCAAAAGCATGGCACAAAGTGCCGGCGTCAGTGTCAATGCCACAAAGGCTGATAAGGCCATTGAAATAGCAATTGTCAACGCAAACTGCTTGTAAAGTACCCCCATGATACCACCAAGGAACGCAACTGGCACAAAAACGGCTGCGAGTACGAACGCAATCGCCACAACCGGACCAGATACTTCATCCATTGCCCGTTTTGTTGCCTCTTTTGGATCAAGTCCGCTGTAACGCATATGATGTTCAACATTTTCGATAACCACAATCGCGTCATCGACAACTAAACCAATCGCCAGCACCAGTGCAAACAGCGTCAATGTATTAATTGAAAAGCCCAGTACCACAAATGCACCAAACGTACCAATTAAGGATACCGGGATTGCCAACATCGGGATGAGCGTGGCTCGCCAGCTTTGTAAGAACAAAAATACAATGAGCACTACCAGAAGCATCGCTTCCGCAAATGTTGTGAGAACTTCTTTAATGGATTCGCGAATATACTGGGTATTATCAACGACTTCCTGATATTCGAGATCCGGTGGGAAATCAACAGCTGCATCTTTAATTACTTTCTGTACGGCACTAACCGTTTGCATTGCATTGGCATCATTTGTCAGCTGTACACCAAATGCAACAGCCGGTTGTCCGTTGGCCTTCGCCACAACATTATTCGTTTTCCCGCCAGTTTCGACGCGGGCAATATCTTTGAGACGGACAAACGAACCATTGGATTCCGCTTTAATAATAACATTTTCAAAGTCTTCAACCGTCGTTAAACGGCCCTGAACTTTACCTGTATATTGAAATTCCTGATTTTTCGGTGCAGGCATCTGCCCGATCGTACCAGCCGGGGCTTGCACATTCTGCTCTTTAACAGCTGACGTTATATCGGCAACCGTAAGCCCAAGTTCAGCAAGTTTATCAGGATTGAGCCAAACGCGCATCGAATAATCCGAGCCGAAAATATTAACATCACCGACACCTTTTACACGTTTGATTTTATCAATCAAATAAATATCTGCATAATTTTTCATAAAGACACTGTTATACGTACTATTTGGTGAATATAACGATACCATCAAAGCCATATCAGCCGAGGCTTTTTTCGTTGTGACACCAACAGTCTGAACATCTGATGGTAAACTTGCATTCGCTATAGCAACATTATTCTGTACCTTTACAGAATCCATGTCGCCATCTGTACCTAATTTAAATACAACACTTAAACTATATCTACCGGTATCATCAGTATTGGAACTCATATAATCCATACCATCGGTACCATTAACCTGCTGTTCAATAACCTGAGCAACAGTCTGATTCACAACGCTGGCATTTGCACCAGTATAAGTTGTAGAAACACTAATTGTCGGTGGTGATATCTGAGGATACTGCGCAATTGGCAGACTCACACCAGAAATCGTCCCGATAATAACGATCATAATTGCAAGAACAATCGCAAAAATCGGTCGTTCAATAAAAAATCTTGACAAAATATAGCACCTCCTAGGAATTCATGGACAAATTCAACTCTTCCGGAGTTACCATTGTCACATCCAGATCCATACCGGCCTGAAGTTTTGTCAAACCTTCAACGACAACGGTATCATCTGCTGTCAAGCCATCTTTAATAATCCAAAAACCACCAACTTTTTCACCAAGTGTTACAGCACGTGATTCAGATTTATTATCCGCACCAACGACCGTGACAAAAGATTTATCCAGTAATTGCTGAACTGCACGCTGGGGAACGAGAATTGCATTTGGCACTACTTCACCGCTAACCTTCACACGAGCAAACATGCCCGGTAATAAAATGTTATCAGGATTATCAAAAGCTGCTTTCACAGTTAATGCGCCTGTATTAGTCGATAAAGAACGATCCAATTGTTCAATTTTACCTGGAACAGGATAATTTGTACCATTACTTAACGTAATCGTTACACTGGCTCCCGGACCACCACTTACAGCATTATTCGTATTATTCTGCATGAACTTCAAGTACTCATTTTCACTAATACTAAACTGTACATATACAGGATTTATCGACCCCACGGTAACCAGCGTTGTTGAACCAGCTGATGCATAGGTACCAATTGCCACATCATTAACATCAAGCCGCCCATCCATTGGCGCAACTACAAGTGTATCATCGAGATTTTCCTGTGCTTTTTGTACAAGTGCACGATTTGCATCAGCTGCCGCTGTATTTTGACGAACTGTTGATGCTTGTGTCGTGGCAGTCTGTTCATCAATCGAATCGGAAGCAAGCAACTCTTGATATCGCTTTAAATCAATCTGCGAGTTATTTAAAGTTGCTTCCGATTGTGCCAGAGTGGCCTGTGCTGAAAGCAAGGCACTTTCATACTGACGTGAATCAATTTTGTACAAAGGCTGTCCCGCATGTACATATTGACCACCTGAAACATATTTTTCGACAATCGTACCAGAAACTTTCGGTTGAACTTTTACTTCATTTTTGCCTTTTACCTGCCCGGCATATTCATAGCTAAGCGGTGTATCTTTCTGAATAGCTTTCATTGCTTTAACTGGTGTTGCTCCACCCGTTTTTGCAGTATTTGCTGCTCCGCAGCCTGAAACAACTAACATTGCGAGTACAGCTAATAAAGCTAAGCAGTACGTCTTCATGCTTTTCACTGAAAACAAAATAGTTCTTACCTCCCCTATTAAAACCCACAATAATCACATTCCCTGTGAATGTGACTGAACGCAAATTTTAATTTTTAAATTAATAGATATATACATAGTACACACTTACAGATAGTAAATAAATGTTTACTATTGATGAATATTATAGTATAGTATATTCATATAAAAGTCAAGGTATCCCGCCGTTCAAATCCACTATTTTTTTCTTTTTAAAACAATTGTTTTTTATTCATTTTTCGATTTTTTATTGTTTATCCAACTATATTTTTAAAGTCGATTATTTTATTAGAAAGGAGTCGTTATGTTTTTATGAAACCCGTAGTAAACCGTAAACAGCTTTCTGATGAGTTTATTGATTTTCTATTCACCTTCCATAAAAATTTTTTCCATCAAATGACATTTCCTGTTCCCGCAAATCACTTTATGACATTAGTATCTTTATCGGATCATGGAACACTTACGATTACAACCCTAAGTGAACAATTAGCTATTTCCAAACAACAGATGACCCCTATTATCGATAAGCTGTCAAAGAATGGCTATGTTGAACGCCATACGGACGCACGAGACCGCCGCTGTACAAATGTTACATTGACCGAAAAAGGCATAAAACTTTTAAGTGTACAAGATTCTGTAACAAAAATGCTGTTTGAAAAAAGAATCAATCTATTGAGCAACACCGAAATCACATCATTCGACCAGTCTCTTAAAGTTCTTGCACCTTTATTTAAAAAAATGTTTTAAGTTTATATTTATTTTGTCTTCACAATGAGATCATTGGGTCTCATTTTTTATTATAAATGAAAGAAAAATATATACAGCTTTGCTTTCCATTGCACTTTCATTGACATTATTTTTGTAATGCTGTAAACTAAATTTCAAGTCAGGAATCTTTCATAGGTAAAGATTTTCCGTTCTTGCTGAGCCAGGATGACGATTACGTTATTCTGGCTTTTAATTTTAGGAGGTTTTCGTATGATCAAAAAAAATAAAATAGCCATCATCGGCTTAGGCCACGTTGGTTCAGCCGTACTCGCTCGTGCCATTGCGTGTCAATTAGCACCAGAAATCGTCTGTATCGATACGGACGAAAAAAAAGCCCATGGCGAAGCATTAGATGCCAGCCATTCCACGCCCTGTACATATCTTCCCGGCATTAAAGTCTATTCCGGTGGTTTCGAAGAATGCAAAGATGCCAGCATCATCATCTGTTCTGGCGGACCAAGCATCATTCCCGGTGAAAAACTGGACCGATTAATCTTAGCTGAACGCAACGTTAAAGTGATTGGCGACATCATGGCAGAAGTCACTCGTTATACAAGAGATGCCATCTTCATCATGATAACAAACCCACTTGATGTGACCACTTATCTGGCCGCAACGAAATTCGATTATCCTGCGGGCAAACTATTTGGTACCGGCACAACACTTGAAACACTTCGTTTCAAACGAATCCTTGCCGATCATTATAATGTAGATGCAAAAGATGTCCAAGGTTACATGCTGGGCGAACATGGTAATTCTGCTTTTCCTGCCTGGAGCATGGTAAATATTGGCGGCATTCCCGTTGATCAGCTAGATTCTTATTTCGAAACAAAAAAACCGCTTGATAAAGATAAGCTTGCTGCCGACGTTGTCCAGACAGCCTATGATGTGCTGATGTCGAAAGGCTGGACCAATACTGGCATTGCCATGGGAGCCTGTCGACTTGCCAAAGCTGTCCTATTTAATGAACACTGTATAACGCCTGTCTCTACACCGCTGCAGGGTGAATATGGCTTAACCGATGTTGCACTCAGTCTGCCGAGCCTCATTACGGAAAATGGTGTGCAGAAACGTCTCGCCATCCACTTAAGTGATAAAGAGCTAAAAAATCTTCATGCCAGTGCTGACAGCATCAAAGCTGTTTTAAAAGCAAGTCATTTGATTTAAAACAAACAGTTTCCTTCATTATATAATACAAAGCAAATGGTCTTTCTTTTTTCATTATAAAACTGAATCTAAAAACGGCTTATTCATTCGTTTATATTTAAACTTTTGAATAAGCCGTTTTTCATAATAAGGTACAAGCTCTCTTTACGAGTCACTTCTACATGTTTGTTAGCTGATTAAATGTATCTCTTCTACCATGATGCACCTTCATTCATATTTTTAAACTAAAGGGATACGATCTATAATACATTACATAAATTTTTGGTTTATTTATTTATTGATTGACAACAAATAATTTCGTTTTTACTTTTTTGCTAATAATAGCCCGGAATCCGATAAACCCTTCGCCGAATCAGTACTTTGATATTCTGCATGAACTGATTTGGCTCTTTGATTATCAGAATGATATGCCGCTAAAAAGCTAAGCATAAATAAAATGGATGCAATCCATATATATGTTTTTTCTTTCATCATAATAAGCCTCCTCCTATAAAATAAAAATGCAAAAGACATCTGGAGCTATTCTCCTGAATATCTTTTGCTATCAGTCTCTGATCAGCTAACAATTATATCCAAATAATACTCTACAACTTTTCTTTAAAACAATGGCAACTCTGACAAGTTTTAAGGAAAGATCGCTTAGTCATCACTCAGAACTTATTCATATATCATATCACACGACAATTACATTGTCAACCAATTTGTATATTATTTTAACTTCATGCATTCTTCGTTACGATAGTTCCTGCACCTGTACCAATTGTTTCAATGTATTTACGGTCGACAAATTGACAAACCCGCTTTCTTTTTCCATCGCATTTGCTGTTCCACACGCCGAAGCAAATTTTAAAAGTTCTTTTATCTCGTAATTACGAGCGAGTCCAACTGCAACGCCCGCCACATAAGCATCCCCCGACCCGACAGGATTAACGGCATTAACACTAGGAAACGTTACATGATAAAAGTGATTTTCATAACCTGCTACAGAGCCCTGCGAGCCAAAGGAAATCACAACGAAAGTTATACCAGCTTTTTGAAACAGCTTGATTTCGCGTACAGCATCCGTCGGCGTCTTAATTGCCCGTCCCGTTAAGGCTTCCACCTCTGTTTGATTGGGTTTGATAAAAAATGGCACGGACTTAATTCCTTCCTGCAAGAACTTACCACTTGCATCCAGTAAAAAGCGTTTGCCTGCTTGATGACTTAAATCAATTAATTTACGATAAAAATCGGGTACTGTATTACGAGGCAGACTACCGGATGCAGCGACCAAATCAGCGCCTTCCAACAAATCTTTATATTGGTCTAGAAAGATTTCTTGTTCTTTCCGGGTAACTTCCGGTCCCGGTTCTAATATTTCCGTTTGTACTTTGTCAGCTGTAATAAAAGCTAAACACTCGCGCGTATGCCCTTGAATCTTGACAAAATCTTGTTTTATGCCACGCTCTTGTAATTTAGCTTCAATAAATTCGCCGCTTTTCCCGCCTAAAAAACCCGTTACCAAACATTCATCGCCTAAGATCGTAGCAACATTTGCCACATGAATTCCTTTGCCGCCAGCCGTATTTTCTACAGAACGCGCCCGCATAACACAACCCGTTTTGATTTCATCCAACTCATATCTTTTATCTACCGATGCATTTAAATTGACTGCTAAAATCATAACTTTATTCGCTCCCTTTCCATTTACACTGCGATCTTTTCAAACAAAAAGCGCAGACCTTTTAGTCCTGCGCTTTTTGAATCATTTTCCTAAAAATAATCAACTGACTATTTCTTTAGAATCAGTAACGATTGGCACTGCCGCAAACTGTAATTTTATGTCTCACTACAGCTTCCATAGCCACTTTACCTGGTGTCATATACTTACGAGGATCACTGGCATCTGGATTTTCGACAAAAAATGCTTTCACCGCATTCGCAAATGGAATTTTTAGATCGGTTGCAACATTCACTTTACAAATCCCCATGGAGATCGCTTTTTGTACCAAATGATCCGGCACATCAGAAGCCCCATGAAGAACTAATGGAATATCCACAATTGCCCGAATCTCTTTCAAGCGATCAAAGTCCAGTTTCGGTTCCCCTTTATATAGACCATGTGCCGTGCCGATTGCAACTGCCAGAGAATCGATGCCCGTAGCTGTAACAAACTCAACCGCATCAGCTGGATTCGTATACATTGCATCTTTTTCACTTACATTAATATTATCTTCCTGCCCGCCGAGGACACCAAGCTCCGCTTCCACTACAGCATCATAACGATGTGCATACTCCACAATATCTTTCACAATAGCAATATTTTCTTTAAACACATGCTTGGATGCATCAATCATACAAGATTTAAAACCAATTAAAATATTTTTCTTAATAACATCCGGATCTTCAAAATGATCCATATGTATAGCAATTGGAACATGGCAATTGGCCGCTGCTGCTTGAGCCATCGCTTCTATATAAACCGAACCCGCATAACTTTCAACCGTAGATGGCGTACCAGCAATAATAACCGGCGATCCCATAGCCTCTGTCGTCTCTACTACAACCTGCAAAGTTTCCATATTGTGAATATTAAAGGCTGGTACCGCATATCCATCCCGTTGTGCTTTCAATAACATTTCCCGACTTGATAATAACATCCTTCGACACTCCCTTATTCCAGTGAATCAACACTCACTAAATGTTTTGTTTCTGCAACTTTCTTAAACCAATACGCACTCTTTTTGGGATATCGTTCCTGTGTCTTAAAATCAACATAAAATAATCCGTACCGTTTGTTATAACCATTGGACCAAGACAAAACATCCATAAGCGACCATACATAGTACCCTTTTACATTTACTCCGTCGGCAATCGCTTTGAGAATATAAGAAAAATGTTTTTTGATATATTCAATACGCGGTGTATCATCAATTTTTCCATCTTCAAAATCATCTTTATAACCCATACCATTTTCCGCAATATAGATTTTTTTATAATTTGGATAATCTCGTTTGATACGCATGAGCATCTCGTACATTCCCTGTGGATAAATTGGCCAATCCCAGTCCGTAGTTTCGACAGCAGGATTACTGACCCTGGCTCCAATACCTTTTAGAGCAAAAATACTGGTTCCTTTTTCACCGGTTCCATTATGATGAATTTTACTTTCACCATCATACGCTTGTAGAAAATGACTTGAATAATAATTCATACCGAGAAAATCAATATGTTTCGCAGCGGCAGCAAGGCTTTCCATATCGCCATCAAAAACTTTAAAACTTCCATCATTCGCTGTGAGAATCTCTTCAACGGTTCGAAGCGTTTCTGCATCGTATTTCCCTTTGAAACAAGCATCCAGCATAAAGCGATTCGCCAGCATATCGTCAAGATAAGCAGCTCTCTTATCTTCTGGTTTATCGCTAATCGGACATTTCCCTTCTAATGTATGCACAATACCAATTTCGCCTTTTAAGTTCATTGATTTGTAAAGCTCAACTACTTTAGCATGAGCCACCATCATATTATGCATAATCTGTACTGCTTTTGGTATATCATATTGAACATTAGGGGGGAAGTTACCAATAATATAACCATTTTGCGCAATAGACCAAGGTTCATTGAACGTTGCCCACTTAACGACACGATCACCAAACTCTTCAAAGCACACTTTTGCATAAGCCACAAAATGATCGATTGTTTCACGATTGAGCCAATCCCCATCTTCAAAAAGCCCCAATGGTGTGTCAAAATGATGTAAGGTAACAAAGGGTTCTACATGATTTTGAATACATTCGTCAATCAGCCTATCATAAAAATTGATACCTAATTGATTTACTGCCCCTTTGCCTTGCGGAATAATGCGACTCCAAGAAATTGATACCCGTATCCCATTGATGCCAAACTTTTGTGATAATTCTAAATCATCTTTATATTTATGATAAAAATCACTCGCCATATCGCCATTAAACCTGCTTCCCGGGCGTTTTAAGTATTCATCCCAGCAACAAGGACCTCTGCCATCTTCGCTGGCTGCACCTTCGACCTGAAAAGCTGCCGTTGCACCGCCAAAGATAAAATCTTCTGCAAATTTCTCTTCCATATTCATTCCATCCTTTTATCCCAGAATAGCCTAGGCTTGAATCAACCTTAAAGCAAAATTCAAGGCAGCCTCTGGATCTCTTGTTAAGTTCACATATTCCTTGCCGGAAGTAGTCGCTGATTTTACATGCTGTGCATCACAATCATGTTTCAATTCGTCATACATCGAAGCCATCTGTGGTGCTAAAATAATCAAATCAAAATCCGTGATATTTTCTTTATGTTGTCCATACGCCATCGCAATAGATTCCATATGCACGCCTTCTTTGGCTGCACCTTTGGAAATTGCTTTTGCAAGCATGCTGCTCGTCGCACCACTGGCACAAAGCACTAAAACAGAAAGATCTTTTTCTTGAGATGCCTGCACAACATTTGCTTTTAATGATGTCATTGGTGCAGCTACAATTTCATCTTCAACGATTTCGCCGCCATTTGCAGCTTCTTTGACAACCAGCCCATCATCATAGGCTTTAAAGAACGGGTAATAAACAATAGCATCTAGAATAAGTAAAAGTGGAGCGAGCAGGAATGACATTTTAGCAAATCCTGTCCCCAAAATCAAACCGATCGTTCCCGGAGTAGTCCACGGGAGGATATATAAAAACCCATTCATTCCTAAATTATCAATAAAGAATTTAAACAACCATACATTTAAAATCGGGGTTAAAATAAATGGTACAAATAATACAGGATTTAGTACAATCGGTGCCCCAAACAAAATCGGCTCATTGACTGCAAAAGTTACCGGAACAATCGATGCTTTCCCAACAGCGCGCAGCTGTTTTGATTTTGCAATAAAAGCACACATTGCTGTAAACATCAAAGTTGCACCAGTCCCACCTAATGTAGCAACAAAATAGGAAGTACCATGCGTTAAAGCAAAGGTTGCATGCTGTCCTGCTTGATAAAGCTGTAAATTAGCTTCCACATTGGCAATATAAATTGCTGTTACAGCTGGTTCAACAATAGAAGGACCATGTATCCCGACAAACCAGAACATCGCCATCGCACCATAAATAATAGCTAAACCCGTATAACCATCCGCTGCTGTGAAGAGCGGTTTAAACACTTCCAGAATCCAGGCACTAAATACCATACCTGATGCATCTTTGAACCATATATTAAAAGCCCAAAATGCTAAAATGGATACAGCTAAAGGAATAAGATCCGCAAATGTCTGTGAAATGTTATGCGGCACCTGATCTGGCATTTTGATTGTAATATTTCTTTTTACAAAAAATTTGTAAATATTCGGAACAATAAAAGCGACAACAAAGGCGGATAGCAAACCTTTTGTACCCATAAACTCGGTTGATAAGCCACCTTTTACACTTTCAACACTCAATAGTAAGAAACAAATAATTGCTACAATCATAACCGATACTGAATTGATCTGACGAAGTTTCGGCAACGTATTATTGATATTATCCGTTAAACTTTTCCCAATCGTAGCAACCATTAGAACTGCCAAAATCCCCATTGAATATCCATAAGCCTGCCAAAGCAGAGCACTGATATTATCAGGCCATTTAAAACCAAATATTTCCGGCACACAGGCAACCAAGATAAATAAACTTGAAAATAAAACAACTGGTATACAACTGATAAAACCATCCCGAATCGCTCTTAAATATGGATTTTTGGAAACCGCTTCAAAAAACGGTTTCATTGTTTCAATCAGGGCAATCAACTTTTCCATTTATTTTCCTCCTGCTTCTTCTTTTATTTATTTACTTTTTTATAAAGTTGAATAAAGTTTTTCACGAGATCACGCAGCAACATAACCGTCATAAGATGATCCTGCGCATGAACTGTCAAAAAAGTAATCTTTACAGAGTCTCCGGAAGCTTCCATCTGCAATAATTTAGTCTGCGTATTATGTGCTTCGGTGATCAAATCATCACCCTCTTGAATCATGGCTGTCGCTTTTTCATAATCTGCATTATTCGCAGCGGTTAAAGCACCGATGTATTTTGATCTTGCATCTCCTGCATACGCAACAATTTCTACTGTAGTCATTTCCATTTCTTCATTTGTCATACGTTTCATCCCCCATGTTAAAAAAACTCAAATCAATCGTGATATTCGCCGCGATTCCACTTTTCAATAAACGGGTCAAATAGATGCTCATTTAAATATTGGCTATCTTTTCGTTTAGCAATCACATCGATTTTTGCAATTAAATTTTTATCTTTTTCAGTTGGTTCAAATTTCGTTTCAATAAATGCATCTAAAATTTCTTCCATAAGTCCCACGCCGGTAATCCTGCCACCCAAACCAATAATGTTTGCATTTAAATGTTTTTTCGCATAAATTGCACTTGTCATGTCCCGAACCAAGGCAGCTCTCGCACCCACAACCTTATCAGCTGATGTTGTAATACCAACACCAGTTCCGCAGATTGCTATTCCTAAATCTGCTTTACCCGATACAACTGTTTCCGCCATTAACTTACCATAAATAGGATAATGCGTTCTGGCATGATCATAGGTCCCGCAATCAATCACTTCATACCCTTTCTGTTTTAAATAATCCACAACATGTATTTTTCTATCCGTGACAATATGGTCACATGCAACTGCTATCCTCATACCAATTCCTCCTAGTTTAATTTCTTATAACATTTCATTCAGCATATCTACACGAATCTGATGCCGTCCTCCCGCATATTCTGCTTCAATATAAGAATCCACAATCGCTTCCGCAAGCTGTGCACCAACAATGCCGGCACCAAGGGCAATAATTGAAGTATTGTTATGGCTTCGTGTCATATAAGCAGAATGTTCATCAGATACTTCGGCACAAATGATACCTTTGTGTTTATTCGCTGCCATAAAAGAACCAGCTCCATACGCATCAATTAAAATCCCTCGATCTGCTTCTTTGGCAAGAATACCCCGTGAAACTCTCGCCGCTGCATCGACAAAATCAACCGTATCCGTCGTTTTATCCACCACGTCTATCCCTTTACCTGTAAGGTACCCTTTAATATGTTCCTTCAATTCATACCCGTCATGATCTGAACCAATCAATATTTTCATAAGTTTTCCTCCTGAACTGCATTCATGATCTTACAATACTTCGAATATTTTAGTTTTAAATCTGGATCAATTTTTGAGTCTGTAAGTAGTGCAGTAATTTCTTCTAAATTATATAGCGTATAGAAATCTTCCTTTTCAATTTTACTTGAATCACATAAAAGATATCTTTCTATGGCATTATTCATGATGATTTTTTGACAATGGCCTTCCTCTTCATTTGAAGTCATAACATCATTGCCTGCGACACCATTGGCCCCAATAAACGCAATCTTCACACGTATCTTCGCCAGCATATCATTGGCAAAACTGCCAACAAAGGTATTTGTTTTGGCTCTCAGGCGACCGCCAACTAAAATCAGATCAAAACGATCATCCCCGCGAAAACGTTCAAATACACTTAAGCAATTCGTAACCACTTTGACGTTTGATGCTTTGATGTAATCCGCTAAAAATTCAGCTGTAGTTCCTGGTCCGACGTAAATGATATCATGATCGTTTACTAAACTTGCCGCAATTTTAGCGACTTCCATCTTGTTTTCTGTATTGATACCTCTTTTTTCATTTAAGGAAAGTTCTTCAAACTTCGCGCTTTCCTTACTGCGAGCTCCCCCATGAATTCGAATTAACAGACCACGTTCTTCCAAGCTTTGTAAATCTCTGCGAATCGTCATTTCAGTTGCTTCTAGTTTCTGTGTCAAATCAGCTACCCGAATAATATCGGCTTTGTTTAAACTTTCCAATATGATTTCTTGACGTTCTTCTTTTAACATTGCTTCATCTCTTTTCTGTTGTATAAAAGTTATAATACAAATCATGTTCTTTGTTTATCGTTTTTTATCGTTTTTGTTTATATATTTATTATAACGTTTACGAAGATTCTTTCAATGTTATATTTTTATCATTTTAGATCATTTATAACCATATAAGTCTATTTTTTTACATTAAACCAATTTTTTATATATTTTTATCTTTATATCACAATATTACGCTGTTTTTTATTATATCTATATTTTATTTCCGATCCCATTACATGTTCTAATCAAACATAGTTTAAAATAAAACATCTATCTTACGTTAGATTCTTATATTTTACATAACAAGAACCCAGCTGAGATAGATGTTTTATTGCCTATCAATTTAAATCAAAGAGTTTTATTCTTGAACATACAATTCAACATCATCAACGGAGCCCCAATTACCTGCATTTGCTTGATTGTCGACACCAATTGTAATTTGTCCATTCGTAACATTAATGTCTTTAATTGTCCATTGATGCCATTTATTCCAGCCATCGTTTGTAATCGGCGTCGTTACTTTCGCACCGCCAAATTGCTCTGCAAACAGTTGCACAGTTTTTTCACCGCCACCGCCTTGTGTCCAAACCGACAACGTATATTTCCCATTTTTCAAACCAGTAATAGTTTGTGTTGCCGTAAAGGAAAAAGCTTTATCCGCCCAATAATGCATAGCACTCTTATCACGGACATCACCAGCAGAATTAGAGTTATTCACCGCACTCATATCGCCTTTAACTGTCCATTGATTTAAATCGCCTGTTTCAAAGTTGCCATTTTTAACAAGATTTACTTTATTGATCACAGTCACTTTAGCTATCGCCTTAATCTCACTGCCAGTAACACTGCCGCTGACACGATAATTACCAACTGTATCATAAACTGGCGCTGCCACATCCCAGACAACCGGAAGGTCTTTGCTGGAATCATCTGTATAAACCGCACTAATCGTTTGTGGCAATTCAGTTGGTTTTCCTATATTTCCTATTACATCAACCGGTTCCAACGCTTTAATTGCGGCCTGTACAAATTTATTGTCTTTCGCAGATACAAGATTAAAGACATCTAATGATTCTAAAGCATTCCCTTTGAAATCAAACATAGCAAGATTTTCCCATTCATTGCCCTCGCCATATTTCCAGCCAACACCAGGGGTCGGAATCCAATCTGGTTCCCAATAAAAGATACCCATACCGCGTTTATTATTTACTTTACTTACAGCTTCCATAACGTTTCGAAGTCCTGTCGCCTGCCCTTGGACACTGCTCTTATAACCACCAATCCGTTCTTCCGTCGGTCCATAAACATTTTTCTGTGTATCAAAGCCATCGTTTGTAAAGCCGAATGCTGTTTCTACGACAACAACGTCTTTATTATAGCGGCCACTAATATCATTCATATTATTTTCAAGCTGTTCCATTTTACCATGCCAGAATGGGTAATAAGATAAGCCAATGACATCAAAATCATTCACTTTATTCGTCACAATTAAAGAGTCAAAAAAACTGCGGTACAATGCATTATCGCCACCATTTGCCAAATGAACCATCAACTTAACCTGGTGATTTGGGTCATTATCATGAACTGCTTTCAAGCCTTGACCAATCATCCCCGCAAGATTTTTATAACCTTCCGGTGACACAGGTTTTCCTTCCGGCCACAGCATACCATTATTAAGTTCATTCCCAATTTGCACCATATCCGGTGCAATGCCTTTTGCCGTAAAGTCTTTCATAACCTTGCTCGTATAGTCATAAACATCTTTTTGCAACTGTTTTGCATTATGATTCGCCCAGGCTGCCGGTTTATTTTGTTTACCCGGATCAGCCCAGAAATCACTGTAATGAAAATCAAGTAAAACTTTCATGCCTCTTGCTTTTGCTCTTGCTGCAAGTTCCAAAGCCTTCGCTTCATCCGTATTACCGCCGCCCACTTCAATGCCATTCACGATCGGATTATTCCAGATCCGTAAACGAACCCAATTAATACCATGCTGCTGCAAAATATCTAAGCAGTCTTTTTCTACACCCTGATCATAAAATTTACCATTTTTTAATTCGATTTCTTTGAGCATTGATACATCTGCACCCTTAATAAAATCAGAACGAATACCATCAATCGGATTCACCTGAATTGCAGCTTCTGCATCGGTTGCACCAAAAATAAGAGAACCTGTCATAATCGCAGAAAGCACCAGCGAAGCTAATTTGTTTTTTTTCATGTCTTCACCTCATATATTTGTTTTGAATAATATACATCTACCAATGTTCGTAAATCCACCTGCCTTGTTCAAACGAATCTACGAAATAAATTTAAATTTTTAATTTAGAAGCTAACGGTAACAGCCGCATATGCTATATCATCATATTTGCTAAAGCCGGATTTTCCACTATCATACGGCTGCATTTTATAATAAGTTAATTCTAAATTTGTATTGCTAGCTAGCATATAACTTGCACCAATACCCCAGCCTTTATCGCCATCACCATTGTAACCATTCCCACCAGCTACGTTAAGTCTATGCCCCCAATATTTAGAATCAATTGCTGCATTGCCAAGACTCATGTATTCAGCATACACTTTCCATGTTTTCGCCTGACTCCAAACTTGATTGCCATATGTCAATCTCGTCCAATAGCCATGATTTTGATCAGCAGATTCTGCATTATTCTTCACATATTCAGCAATCAAATTAACCTTTTTGCTAATTTGTGAATTAAAGCCCAATGCATATTGATCAAATGCATATGCCTGGTCCGTCCATACGTCCGTAAGCACAGGTATTTGAGTCCAAGTTCCACCTACATCAACCCATTTATTTTGATATTCTGTGGAATGGTTTTTCAATGTTCCATTCGTTTTTAAATGAGCCAGCGTAACATGGGTAGCAGCACTTGTAGTAACGTCAACATTTGCCATAAATGCTCCCATATTTGAATCCTGCCAGCCTTCGGCTGCCATGTCGCCCCAGCCAGCCGAAGCTGTCACATTATTGCCAAATTTATGTGTAGCATAGATACCATCAATCTGATTTTCCCACCAAAGAAGGCCCTGTCCCAAATTCAGCTCAACACGGCCAAGCGAAACTTTTGTATTCGCATGATCCCAGTCCAAGCTGAATTTATCAAGTCTGAATGCGCCCTGATCCCGATAGCTGTTATCCCAAGAATTAAAGTTCTGATTGTTGCCGCCCCAGCCGTTTTTCACATTAATTTGATTTTCATATTTGATACGCCCATTAATGGATAAATTTTTCCCGGGTTCAGCATAAATTCCCAAACGTACACGTTCTTCAAACTGGCTAGCCTTTGACGTATGACCATCATTCGTATCTTTTATTTTATTATCTTTATTTTCATAATAACGAAAACGTGCATCACCATACCATTTAAAAGAAGACATTTTATCTTCAACTTTTTTGAGGCGCACTCCCATATTATCCAGTTCACTTGAATATTCTTTTGACAAGCGATCCAAAGACGCTTTGTTGGCATCATCTGCTTTATCCACATTCGACATTGCTTTGGCTACGAGTTCTGCCATTTCATAACGGGTAATCGCTTTTTCTCCACGGAAATCGCTATCACCATAACCATCAACCAGACCATCCTGCACTAACTTTTCCACAGCAGAATAGGCCCAATGATCTTTCGGTACGCTGGCAAATGGATTTGCCTGTGCCGCCATCGCAACGTTCGACAGACCCAATGCCCCTATAACCGCTGCACTAAAGATTAACTTCTTTTTCATGTGTGACTCCCCCTATGTTTCTTTTATATAAAATTTAAGAATACGCACTTTAAGTATGTCCCTTTATGTTCGATACTTTATGTATTGTGTTTTATTTTGATCTTTTTTTATCGTTTTTGTTTATATCTTTATTATATAGATTTATTTTTTTCTTTCAATAGCAAATATTCTTTATATTCGCTTAAATAAAGACAAAAATAAGCTTTATAATATATTGTTCTGAAAATTTAGTATTTATTCTATTATTTTCACTGATTTAATCGTTTTCTCTCTTATAAAGATAAATTATTAGAATTTTCTTTTTGTTTTGTACAAACAAAAAGGCACTAGTTAGGACAAAAATATTGTACCTATCTAGTGCCTTATACCTATAAATCTTCTTAAAATAGAGAAGAATATTTATTTCGCCGCTCGATTTTGAATAAAATGTTTGAAAAAATACCGATGAAAACTCAAATCCGTCGTAAGTTCCGGATGAAACGAAGTCACCAGCATATTATTCTGCGCGGCTGCTACAATGTGCCCCTGTATCTTGACTAAAACTTCCACAGATTCCCCAACTTTCTCAATATAAGGTGCTCGAATAAAAACTAGTGGTATATTGCCATGCGAAACGTTCGGTAACGAAACCGTTGTTTCAAAGCTATCAAGCTGGCTGCCATAGCCATTACGACGAACGGTAATATCCATCGTTGAAAAATAGCGTACTGGCTGCCCTGTTATTTCTTTTGCCAACAGGATAAGACCAGCACAAGTCCCCCAAACAGGCAATCCATTGGCTATCTTAGTGCGAAGCGGTTCCAACATATTATAATAACCAAGGATTTTCCCCATCGCTGTAGATTCTCCTCCCGGCAGTATAAGTCCATCAACTTGATTGATTTCAGCCATTGTCTTAACGGCAAGACCTTCAACATCAGGTAAACGATCCAGACAGGCAATATGCTCTGCCACCGCGCCTTGAATCGCCAGTACTCCAACTGTATACATATTTACCAGCCCCTGTTTGCCATATGTTCCTGTGGTGCGAGCGTATCAATTTCAATACCAACCATCGCTTCACCAAGATCTTCCGAAATCACGGCGAGTTTAACTGGATCATTATAATAAGTTGTTGCTTCAACAATTGCTTTCGCACGTTTTTCCGGATCACCTGATTTGAAGATACCTGAACCGACAAATACACCATCTACACCAAGCTGCATCATTAGTGCAGCATCCGCTGGGGTTGCAATCCCGCCAGCAGCAAAATTCACAACAGGGAGTTTCCCGTTTGTATGCACATATTGTATTAGATCAAATGGTGCGCCATATTCTTTGGCAATTGTCATAAGTTCCATTTGTGAAGCAGCTTGTACGCGGCGCATATCATTCACCATCGTACGCATATGGCGGACTGCTTCCACTACATTGCCTGTACCAGCTTCGCCCTTCGTACGAATCATTGCTGCTCCTTCACCAATACGGCGCAGCGCTTCCCCTAAATTACGTGCCCCGCAGACAAAAGGAATTTTAAAGGCAGCCTTATCAATATGATTCACATCATCTGCTGGAGTCAATACTTCTGATTCATCAATGTAATCAATACCAAGTGCTTCTAATATCTGCGCTTCAACAAAATGACCAATTCTTGCTTTTGCCATAACCGGAATCGATACAGCCGCCTGAATTTCACGGATCATTTTAGGATCTGACATACGGGCAACACCGCCTTCTTTACGGATATCTGCCGGAACACGTTCCAGTGCCATAACAGCTACTGCGCCAGCTGCTTCTGCAATCTTAGCCTGTTGTACGTTTGTCACATCCATAATGACACCGCCTTTAAGCATTTGTGCCAAGTTTTTATTTAATTCATATCTGTTTTCCATAAAATTATTCCTCTTTTCCTATTGTTATAGTACTTTGTATTTGTTAAAATAAAATTGTACCGATACAAAATAACTGATCGGTCTTAAATTTCTCTTATTCTAGCAAAGTGAGGTGTAATATACAAGATGGAAAATAATTTCATTGATTTTGTATCAATACAATTAACAAAAAACAGCAAAGAGGCTCTGTATGTACAACTATACAATCAGCTTTGTGAATATATTAAACTTGGTCGTCTTGCGCCCGGTTACCTTTTACCTCCCGTACGGAAATTTGCCGCATTTTTAAATATTAATGCCGGAACAGTCGTTAGTGCTTATAAAGAACTTGAAAAAAATGGCTATATTTTTTCACGTTCCGGCAGTGGCAGTTATGTCGCAGAATCGAATACCTCAATTGATGAGGAACAGCCCCTAGAGATCAATGACCGAAAAATCGATGATCCCGAAACTTTATCACCGTTTGATTCTGCAATGATAAATATGTCTAGTATCTCGCTAAATCCAGATATTGTTTCCGTCGAAAAATTTAAGCAGGTCCTTATTGAAGTCCTCGACCGCGATCAAGGTTACGCCTTCAGCTATCAAGAGAGCCAAGGCTTTTATCCATTGCGTGAATCCATTGCCGCACATTTCAACAAAAGCGGTGTGAAGACAACACCCGATACCGTACAAATTATTTCCGGCGCCCAACAAGGTATCGATATCGTTGCCCGAGCTTTATTGAATTATGGTGATTATGTTTTCACTGAAAGACCAACGTACCCCGGCGCAATCGACGCTTTTCGCTCACGCGGAGCCAAAATCATTGATATTAATTTAGAAGTAGACGGTATTGATATCGATGACCTCGAAAAAAAGCTCCGCCAGTTTCGCCCAAAACTAATTTACGTTATGCCAAACATCCAAAATCCTACAGGAATTTCCTATTCAATTGCCAAACGAAACCGCTTAATGGGACTTGCAAGATATTATAATGTTTTTATTTTGGAAGATGATTATATCAGTGATTTATCCTATAGCAAAGACGTTTTAGCACCACTCAAAGCCCTTGATCGTGACGATCGTGTCATCTATCTCAAGAGCTTTTCAAAAATATTTATGCCGGGACTCCGCCTAGCTTTTTTAACAATGCCAAAAGTCTTTGCTGCCAAATTATTAAATGTAAAACATCTATCCGATATATCAACCTCTGGCCTTACCCAAAGAGCATTTGATTTATATCTGCGCCAAGGCATCTGGCAAAAGCACCTTGCCGAAATCAAACAAACCTACCAAATACAATTTGAATTTACCCTGCAAGCTATTGCAAAATACCTGCCGAAAGATGTTCATTTCATCAAGCCCAATGGCGGTCTATCGATCTGGTTTACATTGCCACAAAATGTCTCAGCAAAAAGCATCATGGAAGTCGCTTTTCAAAACGGGGTTCTGCTAACAGAAGGATCCCCTTTTTTCCCTCGCCAAACCTCAGATCAACATATTCGAATCAGTTTTGCCACCATTCGCCTGCAAGAAATAACTGCCGGCATGCAAATCATCGGAAAAGCCATTGAAACTCAGCTGTAAAAATATGTATAAATCACTTGATTTTTTCTACTAAACGCAATATAATATGTAGTGTGTTAATCGGGATGTAGCACAGTTTGGTAGCGCGCATCGTTCGGGACGATGAGGTCGCAGGTTCGAATCCTGTCATCCCGACCAGTTTTTAAACAGACGACGAGTCATAATGAATTATGGCTCGTCTTTTTTGTGTTCAAAAATCTACATTTTTTATTTATCAATACAATTTCGCCTCTGCTTTTTGCAAAAAAGACTCTTTTTTAATAACGAAACGCTCATGGATTCCTTCGGCAATTTTTTCTTTTTCATCAAAAGCTGTGACTTTAAAAGTCAGTTTTCGACCTTCTACAAGAATAAGTTCACTCTCTACACGCACCTTCATCCCCACAGGTGTTGCGGCAATATGCTTTACATTCAGCAAAATACCGACTGTAGACATCAAATCCGGGAGAGTTTTTTGTGCCAAAAGCGCACTAGCTTTTTCTATAAGTGCAAGCATTGCTGGAGTTGCGTATACCGGTAAACTTCCGCTACCCATAAAAACTGCCGTATTTTGCTCAGCTACCACATCTTGTGCAGTTTCTTTCATCCCTATTTTAAATTCAAAATCCATAACAGCATCTCCACTCTTTTAATTTTTCACATAATGTTTTTCGCTACGATCTTATTTGGTTATTCTATACGTTTTATTAATGAAACATTTCTTTAAATAATGTCAAAAAATGCTGACCGCTATGTGACAACGTACGATTTTTCAGCCACGCAACTACAGTTTGTGTTGAAATCACCGGATCAACAATCGCTTTATATACAAGATTATCTTCCGTCAACAATTCCTCAGTAGACTTCGGCACCAAGGCCATACCAATTCCCATTTTCGTCCATAAAATATTTTGCAAAATCCCATCACTCACACAAACAATATTCGGTACAAAACCCAAGGTACTACATTGTGCTAAAAAAATTGTCTTCCAACGCAAAGGAATAATAAGCGGCTGATCTTTAAGTTCCAGCAAACTTACCCGATCCACACGTTTCCCGCAGCAGCACAGATTTTTCTGCATAACCATAACCAGTGGCTCGTTGGTAAGTGTAATGGACTCATAAATCTTAGGATCAACATGCGTGCGCGTGATACCAATCTCAATGATCCGATTATCCAAAAGTTCTAAAATGCGAGCGCCTTCTCCTTCCCATAATTGAAATGTAACTTTGGGATACCGTTTATGGAATTCTTTAATCAATCCAGGCAAAAGTGTAGCACCAGAGGTCGTCACCGTACCAATCATTAACGATCCCATTACGCCTGAGCCAATCGCCGTAATTTCATTGACTGTTCCGTCTACCATACCTAATATTTGCTCAACTCTTGTATAAAGAATTCGCCCAGCCTCCGTAAGCCTGATTCTGCGGCTGCCGCGTTCAAAAAGTTGAACCCCCAGAGATTCCTCCAGTTTTTTCATTTGTTTACTGAGGGCCGGTTGCGCAATGTCCAAACGTTTTGCTGCGTGACTAATATTACCTTCCTCCACGACTGCATAAAATGAATGCATATCTTTAAATTCCATATGCTTCCCCCCATTTGTATTCCGATTTTATATATTACATATACTTTTTTGCTAGTTTTACCATACTTCTTATTGTGCTATACTTTCAAAGAATCATCAATAGTTTCAAGTAAAAAAATTGATTTTTTATAATTTATTTTTAAAGAAGGTATACTATGTCTATAAATAACACAAATCAATCACAATGGAAACGTTCTTTTTATATTATGTGGGCAGCACAATTTATCGGTATGAGTGCAATCACTGGTGTCGTCGCATTTTTACCCCTTTATATAACGCAGCTTGGTGTCACCAATACATCCTCGTTAGGTCTCTGGGCCGGAATTCTCATGGGTGCTACTTCATTTTTTGCCGCACTTTCGAATCCATATTGGGGGGCTATGGCCGATCGCAAAGGTCGCAAACCAATGGTTGAAAAAGTATTGCTTATCTTTGGGCTGATTATGATTGTAATGGCTTTTGTAACCAACGTCTATCAGCTTTTAGCCTTGCGCATATTTCAAGGTCTTTGCGGTGGTTTTGTCGCTGCTGCAACCGCACTCGGCATCAGTATGGCACCAAAAGAAAAAATTCCATTCATTGTGGGTATGTTTCAAACAGCACTCATTGTCGGTGGTGCCGTTGGACCAATGATTGGCGGTATCATTGCCGATTTATTTGGTTATCGTTTACCGTTTATCATTTTCGGCTGTCTATGTTTACTCACATTAGTGATTATTCGTTTTGCCATTTCAGAAGCTTTCACACCAGCACCCAAAAATGAACAAACTTCCATCAAAGAAACTCTTCATTATATTTGTTCTTTAGGTGATTTAAAAGTCATGCTGATGGTTTTATTCTTAGCACAATTTGCTATGCAAAGCATCGGACCAATCTTGCCGATTTATATTCAGGGTATGGTATCCAATACAGGCAGTTTGGCCAGTATTTCAGGCACAATCATTGCAATCGGCGGAGTAACCAGTGCTTTAGCCTCGGCCAGTATGGGTTTTATCAGCAAACATTATTCCCATCGCCGAATCCTTACCATAGCCTCTATCTTATGTGCCATTACTTTTATTGGTCAGCTTGCGGCAAACAGCATCTTCACATTAGGCATCATGCGTGCCGTCAATGGCTTATGCATCGGAGCGATGATCCCAAGTGCCAATACCATTGTGACGTATCTGATTCCTGAAGCAAAACGCGGAGCCGCTTATGGTATAACCGGTGGTGCTGCTCTAATGGGCAACGTTTTAGGTCCATTATGTGCTGGACTCTTTTCCATCTTCTTTGGGATTTCCTCTATTTTCTGGGTCACCTCATTCCTGTTTCTAGGTGTTTTCGTTGTCTTATTCGTACAAATCAAAGCAGATTATCATCCCCAAATGTCATAAGTCCACATCACTAAGTGTCTACGCTTTGACGAACATATTGAATAACTCCATAATTCCTCATAAATAAACTGCCTGATGAATCGTTCGATTCATCAGGCAGTTTATTTTCATACAAGCTAAAATTTTTTCATATGAACTGAGGCATTTTTCAATTTATAAAATGTATTGAATTATTTATCTCATTGCATCACCGAACAAGGCAGGGGCACTTAGGATCATATTGCCAATTTGGAATAAGATACTGCATCGTCTTGGCATCATCACGTGCTCCAAGATTATGTTTCTGATAAAGATCATGTGCCTGTTCAATTTTATCCATATCTATTTCAATACCGAGGCCAGGTTGATCTGTCACTTTAATTTTCCCATCAATAATCTGCATAGGCTCTTTCGTCAAATGCTCCGTGTGTTCCTGCCAAATCCAATGCGTATCAAGTGCCGTAATCTCGCCGGGAGCTGCCGCCCCAGTTTGTGCAATCATAGCTAAAGAAATGTCGAAATGATTATTAGAATGTGAACCCCAGGTAAGTCCCCACTCATGACAAAGCTGCGCCACCCTCACTGCTCCCTGCATCGTCCAAAAATGCGGATCAGCAAGCGGAATATCAACAGATTGCAACATAACGGCATGGCTAAGCTGCCGCCAATCTGTAGCAATCATATTTGTTGCTGTTGCCATACCAGTACCCTTCCTAAATTCTGACATAATTTCACGTCCGGAATAACCATTTTCTGCCCCACAAGGGTCCTCAGCATACGTAAGGATGTCAATCTTGTTTTTGCACAACCGTATAGCTTCATCCAGCGACCATGCTCCATTTGGATCAAGCGTAATCCGTGAATCAGGGAACGTTTTCTTTAAAGCAGTGACCGCTTCGATTTCTCTATCTCCACTTAATACGCCGCCTTTCAGTTTGAAGTTTTTAAAACCATATCGATTCGCTGCCGCCAGTCCAAGACGGACCACCGCTTCTGGCGTCAATGCTTCTTCATGGCGGATACGAAGCCAATCATCTTTTTCGGATTCTTCACTTAAATAGGGCAAATCCGTCTTTTTGCGATCACCAATAAAGAAAAGGTATCCCAAGAATTCGACTTCATCACGCTGCTTTCCTGTCCCAAGCAGTTCAGCAACTGGCACGCCAAGATATTGCCCCAGAAGATCAAGGCATGCAGCTTCTACAGCCGTAGCTGCATGAATCATTGTACGCAAATCAAACGTTTGTACACCGCGTCCCTCAGCATCGCGATCTTTAAAGGCCTCTCTTATTTCATTGAGAATATGGTTATAGCGGGCAATGGGCCTACCGATAACAAGTTCTTTTGCATCCTCAATCGTACCGCGTATCTTTTCTCCGCCAGGAACTTCACCTGCCCCGGTATGCCCGCTGCTGTCTTTCAATATTACGATATTCCGCGTAAAAAATGCGCCATGGGCACCACTAAGATTGAGCAGCATACTATCATGTCCCGCTACGGGAATAACCTTCATCTCCGTAATAATTGGAGAACTATCTTTACTGCTGATTTTCATATATATCATATCTCCTTTGATTTTTAGAAATAAATTTTATAAATCATGCATAAATGCTGGCTTCTTTGGATCATATTTCCAGTCTGGTACAAGATATTGCATCGCCATAGCATCATTGCGTGCACCCTTGCCATATTTTTCATACAGACTATTTGCTTTCTCTACTTGTTTCATATCAATATCAATTCCCAATCCAGGCTTATCTGGAACTTTGACTGTTCCACCAACGATTTTCGGTGGTTCCTTTGTAAGATGTTCCTGGCCTTCCTGCCAAATCCAGTGTGTATCGATAGCAGTAATCAGACCAGGAGCTGCCGCTGCTACCTGCGTAAACATGGCGAGTGATATATCAAAATGGTTATTGGAATGTGATCCCCACGTCAGCCCCCATTCATGGCAAATTTGCGCCACACGAACCGCCCCCTGCATAGTCCAAAAATGTGGATCGGCCAGAGGAATATCCACAGACTGCAAAGAAATAGAATGTCCAAGCTGGCGCCAGTCCGTTGCAATCATATTCGTTGCAGTTGCCAAACCCGTTGCCCTTTTGAATTCAGCCATAATTTCCCGTCCTGAATAACCATTTTCCGGTCCACAAGGATCTTCCGCATAAGCGAGAATATCAGAGTGCCCTTTACAAAGTTTAACAGCATCATCCAATAGCCATGATCCGTTCGGATCAAGCGTGATTCTCGCCTGAGGAAACGCTTTTTTTAATGCCACAATCGCTTCTATTTCTTTTTCTCCACTCATAACGCCGCCCTTTAATTTAAAATCCTGAAAACCGTACTTCAGCGATGCCGCTTGAGCCTGCCGCACAACCATTTGTGGTGTCAAAGTCTCCTCATGACGAATTTGATACCATTCATCTTTACTGTAACCTGCAGAAAGATAATTTAAATTCGTCTTTTTTTGATCGCCTACATAGAAAAGATATCCCAGCATACGGACTTCATCACGCTGACGCCCATCACCTAAAAGATCTGCAACGGACACATTAAGATATTGTCCCAATAAATCCAGTAGTGCTGCTTCAATAGCCGTAATTACATTATCAGTTCGCAAATTAATTTCATGCGGTTGTTGCAGTACAGCAGCTTCTGCAGCCGAGGTTACCTTATGAACCGTAGTCTTTATTTTAGTAAAACCTTCGCCAAGAATAACCTGTCGAATCTTCTTAATAATATCATGATACCGCCCAATGGATTTTCCTTCAACTAGACCAATTGATTTTTCCAGTGTCAGCCTTATCCCTTCGCCGCCAGGAACTTCACCAACTCCGGTATTTCCTTGATTATCTTTGATGATAACAATATTCCGCGTAAAAATCGGTGCATGTGCACCACACAAATTCAACAGCATACTGTCATGCCCCGCTACAGGAATAACCTTCATTTCTTTTACCACAGGTGTATCACGCATACATAAATCCCCCTAACGTATTGTAAAATACCATTATTATGTACTATTATTTTAAATTTTCGTCCAAGGAACAAAGTTTCCTTTATTCCTTAACTGTTTTTAGTTCAACACGGTGGATATCACCAACTAAGAACAGATAACAAAACGCGGCCACAAAACCATGTGCTACTGTAAATACAAGTGCCCATTCAAAAGACCCGGTTACTGCTACAATATAGCCAATAACGATAGGCGTCGTAATGCTTGAAAGATTACCGCACATATTAAAAAGCCCTCCAGCAAGCCCCGAAATTTCTTTAGGAAAAGTGTCCGACCCAACAGCCCAGCCTAAAGCACCAAAAGCTTTGCCAAAAAAAGATAAGGACATAAACAAAATAACCAGCGGAATCGAATCGACATAGTTACAGCCGATCATCGCCATACTCATTATCATCCCGCCGACAATCGGAAATTTGCGTGCCAATGAAAGTGAATAGCCTTTTCGCAATAAAAAATCAGAAAATACGCCGCCAAAGATTCCCCCGCTAAAACCGCACAAAGCCGGAATAGCCGCTGCAAAACCGGCATGAAGTATATCCATTCCTCTGGCTTGGACAAGATAGACTGGAAACCAACTAATAAAGAAAAACGTCATTGCATTGATACAGTATTGTGCTAGGTATATCCCAATAAACATACGATTCATCAGTAACTGTTTAATAAGATTAAAATTGGGTCCCTTTTGTTTCGCAGTTTTATCTTTTTTCCCCATATCCATGCTGACTAAGCCGCCGCCTTCTTCGATATAATCAACTTCGGCTTTATTGGCCATAGGATGTTCTTTGGGATCATGAATAAACTTCAGCCAAAAAATTAACATAACCAAGCCTATCGCGCCCATAACAAAAAAGACATAATGCCAACCGAAATAATGCACGATCCAACCCATAAGCGGTGCAAAAATAACGGTTGCGAAATATTGTGCTGCATTAAAAATAGAGGATGCTGTACCACGTTCCTGTTTCGGAAACCATGCGGCAACAATACGGGCATTCGCCGGAAAAGACGGAGCTTCAAACGTAGCCATTAGATAGCGAAAAGAGAAAAGAACGACCGCTGCGGTAATACCCGCAAAAAATGCCGAGAATCCCTGCAGCATAACAGAAATAGACCAAAGAACCAATCCAATGGCATATACCTTTTTAGAACCATACCGATCAAGCAACCAACCACCCGGTAATTGTGCAATAACATAAGCCCAGCCAAAAGCAGAAAAAATATATCCCATCTGGATACTCGTAAGTCCCAAATCATGTTGTATTGCCGAACCCGCAATAGAAATTGTTGCCCGATCTGCATAGTTTATGGCGGTAATAGCAAAAAGAATAGAAACGATTATCCAACGAACATTTGTCTTTTTCGCCTTTAAAGGGCTTGTGGTCATAGTATTATCCGAAAACATTCTGATCACTCCAATTACTTATTTTTGCGTATTCATTTTTATCCTAAATCCAGCAGCTGGAAGTATACCGTTCCCCATGCATGAGTTGAGTAATAATTTTCTATTTATTATGATAATTCAGTTAATGTTGGAAGGTAATGCAGACAAAGCGCTTTATCTGCATTACCCTATAGATTTACTTATCGTTTGACTTCCACATGAGCCAGCTTTTCATAATATTTTACAATACTGCTATGATCGCCTTCTTCTAATCCATCCGCCCGCACGGCTTGCATAATTTCCATTACACTTGCCGTAAGTGGGAGCGACACACCTACTTCATGAGATGTTTCCAACACATTTTTAAGATCTTTTATATGAAGTTTAATTTTAAATCCAGGATCAAATTTACGATCCATGATAAGTGGTGCTTTCGCATCCAATACCGTACTTCCCGCCAAGCCGCCCCGAATTGCCTGATAGACCAGTTCCGGCTCTACGCCAATCTTACTGGCAAGAACAAGGGCTTCACTCATGCCAGCAATATTGACAGCAACTATAATTTGATTCGCGAGCTTTGCTGCATTGCCCGCCCCAATTTCTCCAGTACGAACAACCGAGCCAGCCATCGTTTTTAAAATGTCATAATACTTATCAAAAATCACTTGTTTTCCGCCAACCATAACAGAAATCGTACCATCGATGGCTTTTGGTTCGCCACCGCTGACCGGTGCGTCAAGCATATCCACACCAAATTTTTCAAGTTCTGCAAAAATATCGCGGCTTGCCAGTGGTGCAATCGAACTCATATCAATGAGGACACTGCCTCTTTTTGCACCTTCTTTAAGCCCGTTTTCCCCCAGCACAACTTCTTTTACCTGGGGTGAATTTGGCAGCATCGTAATGATAACATCGGTTAGTGCCGCAACTTCCCGCGGTGTTTCAACAACTTCGGCGCCAAGTTTTTCTAATTCTGCAGCTGCGCCAGGATTGTGATTTGATACAACCAATTGATAACCTGCTTTGATAAGATTCTTACTCATCGGTTTCCCCATAATTCCCAAACCAATAAAACCTATTTTCATGTCAAAGTCCTCCTTATTTCTCTATTGCACCAATTTGTACAAGTATTTTGCGTAGTTTTGTTTGATTTTCTTCCGTCATATGCTGAATCGGACGTATTGGATGTCCGACATTTACGCCAAGTATATTGAGCGCATCCTTTGGTACCACGGGAAAACTTCCTAAACTATAAGCATTGCGAAACAGAGAAAGTCTAAATTGCGCATCCAATGCTCCCTGCATATCACCCGCCATAAACTTGTCATAAATTTCAACAACAAGCTTAGGTACAACATTAGCAGTGCCAGCAACACAACCTGTACCACCATAAACCAGCGTAGCCAGAATCATCGTATCTCGACCAGCCATAATGCTGAAATTTTTATCTCTTGTTCGGCGAATATATTCTGAAGTAAGCGTCATATCACCGCTTGTATCTTTAGCCGCCACAATATTTTCAATATCAGCTAACCGTTCTACAAGTCCGGCGGACATATTCACTCCCGTACGCTCTGGATTATTATAAACAACATTGGGAATATTGACCGCTTTGGCAATTGTGACAAAATGATCATATAATTCTTTTTCATTTGGCGTAATAAACATTGGCGTAAGTACCGTAATAGCAGCAGCTTCATAATATTTTGACATTTCAGCCAGATGAATGCACTCCCGTGTCGTAATCGCGCTAGCTCCAACATAAACCGGAATACGCCCATTTACCTCATCCATCGTAATTTCAACAACTCTTTTTTTATCCTCAAAGCTCAAGCCATAAAATTCTCCGGTACTGCCAATAACAAAAACTCCATGGACCCCCCCTTTTATAACATAATCAATCAAGCGACGCAGCCCTTTTTCATCCAGTCTTTCATTTTCATCCAGTGGCGTAATTAATGGTGGTACAACACCTTTTATTTCCAGCATAATATTCGCTCCTCTTTTCTACAAAATTTATTGTTATCTGATTTTACATTTTCCTGCAGTATCAAGTGATTGGTGCCGGATTAAAAAGGCAAAGATCGTTGTACAGTTTCCAATGTTCCGCCCAAGATTCTTTTTTTCCACTAGCGACCTCAATAATAAGCTCGAAAATTTCTTTGCCGACTTCTTCTATTGTCGCCTCGCCCGTTGCAATACGACCAGCATTAATATCAATAATGTCTTCCCACTTCTGCTTAAGTTCATTTCGTGTTGAAACTTTTAATACAGGTGCCAGAGCCAAACCATATGTTGTTCCACGCCCCGTACTAAACACCTGCAAATGCATGCCAGATGCAAGCTGCATCGTACCACAAACAAAATCACTTGCTGGTGTTGCCGCATAAATAAGACCTTTCCCCCTGACCTTTTCGCCTGGGGCAAGCACATCCGAAATCGGCATGGATCCCGATTTGGCAATAGAGCCTAAAGCCTTTTCTACAATATTTGCCAACCCGCCTTTTTTGTTTCCTGGTGCAGGATTTGCACTTCGATCAGCACCACCGAGTTCAAGATATGTATCATACCACCGCATTTCCTCAATAAGACGCTGCCCCACTGCTTGATTTGCCGCCCGTGGCAGCAAAAGATGAATACCATCACGAACTTCCGTAACTTCCGAAAACATTACCGAAGCACCACAACGAACCAATAGATCCGCTGCATAACCGATAGCCGGATTAGCCGTAATACCAGAAAAAGAATCGCTCCCCCCGCATTGCAATCCAACAACAAGATCTGATAACGGACAGGAAACTCGACGTCGTTTCTCCAATCGTTTTAGGCATTTTTCCGCTGCCTCGACAATACTCTGTATCATGTTTTGATAACCATGTTCCTCTTGTAGTACTATTACCTCGGGATGCGTTCCTTGGGGAATAAGCTGTTCCGGCTGCAATTTCTCACAGCCCAGTCCAACAACAAGCAGCTCACCCCCTAAATTTGGATGAGTTGCCAGATTTTGCAAAGAACGAATGGGAATTTTCGCTTCTGGCGCATGAATTGCCACGCCACAGCCATAACTATGAGCTAAAACAACAACATCATCTACATGCGGATATTTGTGTAAAATGTCTTGCTTTAATTTTCCGACTGCTTTATTAAGGACGCCCACAACACACTGTACACTAGGTAAAATCCCCAAAATATTACGTATGCCTGCAGTACCATCATCGTTGTGATATCCAGAAAAAAAATACTTTTTCTCCAAGGGATCTATCTGCATCTGTGATGGATTTGGCAAAAGCAACGTATCTAACTGAGGTGGCGTTGGCAAATTCATCATAAATTCATTCACCCAATTTCCTGGTGAAAGATTTTTATTAGCATACCCGATCACCTGGTTATAACGAATAATTTCTTCATCTTTTTTAATATCTCGCAAAACCACCTTATGCCCCTGTGGAATATCATCTTTCAACTCAAGCCCGAAATCAAAAATTGTCCCTTTTGGCAGCCCGCCTTCATTCACAACAATAGCGACATTATCTTCAGCAGAAACCTTTATGCAGCGTGCTATCTGTTCTTTTTTTGTATTCATAATTGATCTCCCTTATTTTATAGATTAAAAAAATGACATGGCAAAAAATCTTAAAACTATATTATATGATACGCCATCTTGTCCTGCCTGATTCTTTATATTGCATTTTCCATGCCAACACTGAACTGGCGAATTTAAAGGTTATATTCTGTAAATTCCGTTAAAAACTGTAGTATATATACTACAGTTGAAGCATTTATATAACATTTGATGTATTTCTGCTTTTCCTTCGTAGTCTAAAAATGATAAGATATAGGGAACAAATGAAAGAAGGTCTCTGTATGGCAAAAATTGCATTTATCGCACCCGATCAAATCCTATTAAAAAACAGTAAACAAATTGCTCTGGAACTTGGCTGTTATGAATATACTGATTTTTATTTTTCTCAACTGAATGATGCTGTGAGTCTTGCTCGTTCTTTAGAAAATACCGATGTAGATGCTATCATTTCACGTTATGGCACAGCATTTCTTCTCTTAAACGCCAAAATCAGTATTCCTATCGTTGAAATCATGATCACAGGTCAAGATCTGGCACAGGCTTTTTATGAAGCAAAAAAACTGGTTCACCATCCTCATCCCCGGCTGACCTATCTTGCCTTCGAAAATATGGCAAATGACATTATTCGTTTATCCAACATTCTCGACATTGATTTGCGTGTTTTAAAACTTAAAACTTCTGAAGACATCCATAAAACAATCGATCATATCTCATTAAAAAACACCGATGTTTTAATGGGTGGCGCAAATGCTGTTAGTTATGCAGCAAGTTGTGGATTTCTCACCCAGCTTGTCCAATCAGGAGATTGTTCTTTGCGCGAAGCCTTCAAATCTGCTCAAAAAATCCTTTTGGCCCGCAGCAGCGAACGGAAACGCACCGAAGAATTCCGTACAATCGTAAATTCTCTGAGGGAAGGTATTATATGCGTTAACCAAGAAAAAAACATTCAGTTCGTCAATTCTGCCGCCGAAATATTTTTACGGCAATCACAAAAAGAACTCACAGGGAAAAGGATCGACGAATTTAAGCATCATCATCTGTTACAAGAATGCCTACCATTTATTGACGACTGCCTAAAAAGCGGACAGAAAATCATCGACAAAATTCTTAAAATCGGTCCTTTCTGGATTAACTTCAACTTTTTACCCATCATCGTCAAACAAAAAATCATAGGTGCCGCAATTACATCCCAGGATGTCACTCAAATCCAAGAAATGGAAATCAAAATTCGTAACGAAGTTCTGACAAAAAAATTCATTGCCAAATACCACTTCAACGATATCTTAGGTGAATCCCCTCAAGTTTTTGAAGCAAAACGAACCGCTGAAGAATTTGCCAGTGTTGATACAACCGTATTGATTTTTGGCGAATCAGGCACGGGTAAAGAATTATTTGCGCAAAGCATACACAACGCCAGCAACCGTGCCCACGGTCCATTTGTTGCCATCAATTGTGCAGCACTGCCAACAAATCTTTTAGAAAGCGAACTTTTCGGTTATGTTGATGGCGCCTTTACTGGAGCACGACACAAAGGAAAACAAGGACTCTTCGAAATGGCTCACCGCGGCACAATTTTCCTCGATGAAATTTCAGAAATGGCTCCGTATGGACAAAGCCGTTTGCTACGGGTATTACAGGAGCGTCAGGTTATGCGGCTTGGTGATGACAAATATATCCCGATTGACATCCGTATTATCGCCGCAACAAATAAAAAACTTACAAAATTAGTCAACGAAGGTGTTTTCCGTCAGGATCTTTTCTATAGACTCAAAGTTCTTACGGTTACGATTCCTCCCCTGCGGCAGCGCACTGGTGATATTTTATACCTCACCCAGCATTTTCTGCAGCACTACACAATCAAACATCAGCGCCCACACGAATTAGATCGTTCAGCAACCGTATTACTCGAAAATTATAATTGGCCAGGTAACATTCGCGAACTGCGCTACTTCATTGAACGCTTGGTTATTATCACCAAAGAATTCCATATCAATGATACCATCCTGGAAAAATATTGGGATGACCGTACCGATATTTGTGAAAATAGCGACTTTGTAAAATCCACTACGCCAATACCTGAACGCAGTGAAAAAGAAACAATCATGCAAGCAATTGCCGATAGTCACGCTAACATTTCAAAAGCTGCCAACCAATTATCTATGGATCGCAGTACCCTCTATCGCAAACTCAAAACATATAAAATTGAAATCAAAAAACGCTATATATAGGATCACTACAATTGATGCACAATTTAAACATTTGTAGCACTGTACTGTGGTATAGCTAAAAAATCAAAACCAGACACCCTCGGTTTATCATCCTTTTCAGTTGGCATAAATTTTGCTTCTTATTATTAACAGTTCCTATAAAACAATCATCCTATAAAAAAATTTTATAGAAAAAGGGGTAAATATCATGCATATTATTACAGCACCAGATTCATTCAAAGGAAGCCTCACTGCCGGCGAAGTTGCCACAGCTATGGCCACAGGTATTAAACGTGTATTTCCTACAGCTAAAATAGATAAAATCCCCATAGCTGACGGTGGAGAAGGTACGGTTGAAGCCCTTATTACGTCAACAAAAGGGAAATTCATCGAAACAATTGTAGAAAATCCCCTTGGCAAACCAGTTAAAGCACTCTGGGGAATACTTGGCGACGGCAGTACCGCAGTTATTGAAATGGCGACAGCCTCGGGACTTTTATTGATAGCAGAAAAAGACCGCAATGTCCGCTTAGCCAGTACATATGGAACCGGACAGCTAATCAAAGCTGCACTCGATCAAGGAGCAGACCGTATCATCATCGGTATAGGCGGCAGTGCCACAAACGATGGTGGTGCTGGCATGGCTTCAGCCTTAGGGGTCCGTTTTTTTGATGCTGCGAATCAACTTCTAGATAAAGGCGGGGCAGCACTTGCCAAGCTCGATCATATAGATATGCAGGAACTAGATAGCCGGCTTATCCATACAGAAATCCTCATTGCCAGTGATGTCAACAACCCGCTTTGCGGCGAAAAAGGTGCCTCTGCCGTTTACGGTCCGCAAAAAGGTGCCACACCAGCCATAGTCAAAGAACTAGATGCTGCACTTGCCCACTATAATGAAATTGCTAAACGAGATGTCGGTATAGATGTCAACAGCATGGCTGGCAGTGGTGCTGCCGGTGGATTGGGTGCAGGGCTTATTCTATTTACTTCAGGAAAAATGAAAAATGGCATAGAGCTTATCCTTACGGCACTTCATTTTGATAATCTCATTAAAGATGCTGATTTGATCATTACTGGTGAAGGACATACAGATTTTCAAACGGCTCATGGCAAAGCCCCCGTAGGAATTGCACAATGCGCAAACAAATACCACATTCCCGTTATTTGTCTTTCCGGTGCACTAGGAAACGGTGCCGAAGCAGTTTTGCAGCAAGGTATTTCGGCCATTGCAAGTGCAACATCTTCCCCCATGACACTAGAAAACTGTATGAAAAATGCAAAAACACTTCTTGAAAATGCCACCGAGCGCACCTGCCGCCTTCTGCAAATCGGCATGCAGCTAAAAAAATAATATGATTCAACGCCGCTAAATACAACCAGTACCGAAGGATCATCACTGCATACTCTATTTTTAGGCAAAAAAATGTTGAAGCAAGCAATTTTATTTTTGCTTACTTCAACATTTTTGTTTATTTCATACACTACCTTTTTACGCCAAGGATAATATAATTTCAAAATCACCAAAAGAAGTGGTTGTGTTTACACGATAGTTGACAGCTTTGTCTATCTCACCATCTTGCTTAATAACAACCGGCGGTTGTAAATCGGTCATAAGTCCGCGATCAGATAATGAACTGCAAAAAACACCATTATTAACATTCAAAAATTCACCCACACTATCCAACGCCAGTTCATCAACGCGCGTAAGTTTCTCACCATAAAAACGAGCTGCAATTTCTAAAAGGACAGATTCTTCCATGAGGAAGCCTGCCGATAACGTGATATCTCCAATAATCTGCTGCGAAACGAACCATTTTGGCTGCGCTGCTTTACCTGTACTATTTTGTATAAAAGTGAAAGACGGATCATCTAAGAACCGGACTGCATTACGCTTTATCAAGCCCACATAATTATATAGTAAATCCGCTTTATCAGCGGCTGAGGAAAAATCTACCAATTTCTTAATAATCTCTGTTTCAGCTTCCGTCTCTGCATCACTTGTCGTTATACCATATTCCTCACGAAAATCTCTTAATGCGGTTTCAACCGCACCCAATGTCATATAATTCTTGTCGGTTATGGCTTGCATAATACTAAGATGGCCTTCTTGCTGCGAAGCCACTAACTGATCAACCTGCACACTTGTCAGAAACCCCATCGCTACCGCCAAGTCACCAAATCTTTGATCTCTTGTCCGCTGCAAATTATGAATATCTTCAACTTGCGCCGCAGTCATCACCCCAGCGTTAACAGCAAGTAGACCTAGTTTAACCTTAACACTCCGTTCAGCATCTAATACCTCACGCAGCTGAACATTGTTAAGAATTCCTTTATTTAATAAATAATGTCCGAAATACTGATTCAACATACTATATCGCCCTCTCTTCCTTTAAGAAACATGTATACCAAGCTTGCATTCATCACCTTGCATTTCACAAAATCAATGCGATTCGGCAAAACCATTCTGCTCCAATACCATTTCCAGAACCGATAATAATTTATCTTCGTGAATTGGCTTTAAAACATAATTTTTTGCCCCATTTTGCAGAGCTTCAAAAACGATATGCTTTTGACCTAAGGCACTTACCGCTATAATATTTGCCTGTGGATCATACTCTAAAATCCCCTTTAGGGCATCAATTCCACTTAATCCTGGCATCGTAATATCCATCGTTACTAAATCCGGCAGACATTTTGGGTAATTGTCAATCGCCTGTTGACCATTTACTGCTTCTTCAACCACCGCATGTCCTGCTTTTTCAAGTATTCTGCGCAATGTGTTTCTCATCATCATAGAGTCATCAACAATCATAATCCGTGCCATGTTAATCTTCCCCTCTTAATTTCACATATTTTTATTAGCATTAAAATACTAAACTTAACGTAATTTTCCCCAAATCCGTATCAAGCAGCCAAGTTGGTGTTTCCGACTGAGGATACTTCGCTGAAGCATCTTCCGCCACAATACTAACCAAGGCTTTTGTTGTGACAACCCCAACCCACTCTGGTACTTCTTTGAGTGCATCATCAAATATTTGCTTCGCATAATACGATAAGATCGTTTCAAGTTTTTGACCCGTTGTCCCTTCACTTGCTTCTTCCAGCGGATACTCATCGGCTAAATATTTTACAACTGACTGATCCGCACTTAACACCATTCGGCAATTACCTATCCCATTTATCCCTAAGAACGTGGTCACTTGGCGCAGTTTTAATTTTCCGCCATCAGCAGATTCTATATACGTGCAATTGTTTAACTGCAGCCCAGTATTTTGCTTAAGCAAAGCTTCTGTTGCCCGCACCAGAGGATTTCCCAGCTGTCTGATGGAATAAGATTGATGTTCTTCAATTTGTGTAAATGGTAAGAAAAATTCAAATTGCGTACCTTTACCCCATACTGTATTAACTTGCACCGATCCATTCAATTTTTCCACTTCCGCTCGTACTGCCGAAAGACCAACACCACGACCGGCTAGTTCACTAACATCTTTAGACTCTGAAAACCCATCTGCAAAGATCAACATGATACTCGCTGTATCATCCATATGCTGGGCTTCTTCTGCACTACAGATGCCTTTTTCAACAGCAGCCTCGCGAATATGATCAGGATTCATTCCAGCTCCATCATCGGATATAACAATCGTCATTCCCAATGAATTTTCTTTAACAGCACAGGTTATTTTACCAATTTCATCCTTACCTTTTTCCGCTCTCTCTTCAAACGACTCCAATCCATGCGTGATGGAATTGCGAAAAACATGACCCAATGATTTTATAAAATCATTATATCGCAAAGGATCGACAAGTGTATCACTGCCTTCAATATCAAAAGACTGGATAGCCTTCTCATTTCGTTCAGCTAAAGACGTGACATATTCCGGATAGGACTGCAATAATTTTTTGATTGACTGATATCGCAGCCGATGTAAATCCGGCAAAAGTACATTGCATTCATCGTAAGGTAAGATTCTTTTTACTTTCTCCTCGATTTCCAGCAATCGCTGATTATCAACAATCAGCATATTTTCCTGCTGAAAAAATTCATCCCCCAGTTTTTCTTTTAACAAATTCAAGTCTGCCTCGAGCCAGTTAATCATAACGTATGATGTAAAATCATTAAGCTTTTCTTTCAGCTCTTTGCTATCTAATTGCATCCGTTCTTTGGAACGAATTTTCGCCAGAAGACTCTCCATATCGTGCAATTTCCCCATGATATTTGCCATATGCAATTGTCCAAATGTACCTTTAAAGGTATGTACCATCCGAAATATGGCTGCTAGTATATCATTTGCTGGCTTTTTCTCATTCAGCAAGCTGGGCATTCCTTCTTGACAAAAATCTGTATATTGACTAACGGCGGCAAAAAAATCAGCTGAATGCGTTACTACATGCACAATCATCGCCAAAATATCGTGTTCCTTCTGCACGTTATCTTCCATTGTCTTTTGTAATGTCAAATCGGTAAGAATCAGCATAATGCTGCGCTCTTTGGTATCCTGTTTATTGTCAATCAATTTATAAGCCATCCCTATATAACTACTGTCCAGGACAATTTCTTCCGGTAACAGAGAAAAATACGGGTTTTGCAAAGACTCGTTTTTCTCAGCCAAAATCTTTTTAAAGATAGCCTCTAAAAACACCTGTTGGTCACGATCATTGGGGTAAATTAACGCTGGCACTGATTCTCCCGCAATTTCCCGAGCGAAAATCGTTGTGCACTCTGCACTATATTGTCCACTAACCAATAGATCTTCACCAAAAGAGAGAAACCCCTGTCCTGCATGATCAAGAAGGTTGCGCAAAGATGCAGTTCGTTCTGCAATGTTCTGCTCTAATTTTTGGTTCCATTCTTCCAATTTCAGATGAGATTCTTGTACTTCTTCATACATTTTCTGCAAAGAATCCAATGTATTGTTAATTGAATGGGTAAGTGCTCCCATCTCATCGTGTGAATAAATCTCACCGCGAACACTTAAATCCCCATTTCCAACCTTCGCCATGACCTTTGATAACTGATACACAGCTTTACGAACTGACATATCAAAGCCCATGAAAAGATAACAAACCAACAACAAGATGCCTACAATAAAGACGATTACGAGGTTTCGATATTGCAAATATTGGTCGATCCGTAAAACAAGTTCTTGATCAATAGCAACTAATTCAGCTTTATGTAATGCCTCAATATTTTCAATCGAATGATTTCCCATCGTAGTCAATAATTGCTTAGGAACCGGCAGCCCCTGCTGTCCCACTGTTTTTTGCTCAATATTCCAAGCAAAAATCGGCACTAATTCAGTAACTGGAGTCTGTAATTTTTCCAACTCAAACTTTATTTTCGGATTATGACGAAATACCTTATTGGCTGCGCCTGTTGTCTGTTCCAAACTAGAACGCATCAACCCCGCAACTTGCAGTATTTGGTTTCGGCTAGTCGAAGAAACATTGTCCTCATACAATTGAATAGATAGTCCCTGCGCCATACTTACGGTCTCCGCCGTTTTCGGTAATTTGCGCAGTACGGAATCAACAAGATAGGATGTGTCAAAATTAGAATCCATGGCTAGATTTGACTCATAACCAACATGCTGCATCAAATCCGTTATTTCACTAATCCAGCGGCTGTCCAAATCAAATACAAGCTGTGCTCGGCCAGTATCAGACTGCAGCGTCTCTGCTTTGCGCATCAACCAATCCTGCTGTACAATCTGTAATTTCCAAGTTGTATCCATTTGACCCGCTGTCTGCTTATCGACTGCTTCCACCGCAGACAACGCTTCATCCACTTTCGCTTGCTGAGCCAGCACATCCTCCGGCGGTACTTTATTGCCATGAGAAAAATCATACTGGATATTGCGATATGCCTGGGCCTCATTAAATAAATCCGTAAGCTTGGTGACGTATTCAATGCCCCCTCGTTCCCGAATGGCAAAATCGATATTTTTATTTAATTCCGATACCAGCATATAAATTAATACAGCTGCCTGCAATACAATCAATAAGCCAATCATGCCAAATTTATAAGCATATTTCAATCGATTCATTATTTGAACTGCAGGCTCAAGCAGCTGTTTCATCAGCAAACCTCCTACACTGTTTTATTATAGTAATCAAATAAAAACCGTTTTCCTCTCCATTTTCATCGAATGATCATCATGCTTATAGTATACTTTTAAAAGTTTAACAGTTCGTTAACAATATATTAATTTTAAGTTAATTCATGGAAATAGTCGCACCTATTCACCTTCGTACCGGCGACCATAACATAGACTGAAATATAAGTTTCATTGCATCCGAAAACCCTTGGTTATAATATATATCTTCTGCTGTCACTTCTCTGTACGAAAAATTATCACATAAATGATGAAATACTTTCAAATCTTCTCCGGCTAACGTTTTATCAAGCATATCAACCATTTGATTATTCTCTGCATACAATTTACTATAAAGGTTCGATACATCTTCTAAATTTTTGCCATCATGCACATTTCGTAATGCTTCTGTTATTATTTCAAAAATATCCATAATCCACCCTCCATTTTCAACATTATATTGATCTTTATTTTATTATAATCAACAAAATGTTTAATGTCAATATTTATTTCAATTTTATGTTGATTATTATTTTATTATCAACGTTTTGTTTATATAATAAGAGATCAGAGGAGGTCTTTCTCTATGCGTTTAAAAGAATTACGACTTCGACAAAATTTAAACCAAAAAGATATTGCGAAATATATTAATAAAACTACACAAGCTTACAGCTTGTATGAACGTG
>NZ_KB905841.1:68325-222476 GCF_000381065.1 Propionispira raffinosivorans DSM 20765
TAAAATATGGTAAAAATCAATAAAACAACAGCGAGACCAACACTATTTTTGATAGTCGTTGATCTCGCTGTTGTTTTTATCCACACAATTCTACCAGCCGGAGAAACACTTTTCTCACTGGGTCTCCTGAATGAAGTAAAATACGCTCCCCATGGTTCTTTATGCTGAACTTCCATATAAAATATATTGCCAAATTTCAACAAGGCCGGATACTGCTGTGAAACGCATGAAAATAAACAGGTTAACGACTGCTAGTACCATCATCTGTTTATGAAAATTTGGACTTCTCAAAATATGCAATAGGATTTAATGGCGTTGTTATCCAAATAAGCGGACTCAAAAAATAATGCCATTTGGATTCTCTAAAAGAATTATATCTTTTTAATTTTATTTCAATATCTTTACCTTTTTCAAAATTCATTTCCGTTATGTATTCATTCTTTTTAAATAATAAAGTTTTTATTTTGTCTTGATTAATTTCATTCACAAACTCATAATTGTTTTTATCCATAATTTCAATGCAAAAATCTTCTGTTTTCCTTGCCTCAATTTTATATTCAAACATGAACGCGTCTATTTCATCTACTTTATTATATGCATCACCTATTATGTTTTTAGAATTATAAACCTTTCCATACACTTTAAAAGTGTCTTTGATCTTTTGATTTTCCTGTTTTAATTCTATATTTTTCTGTACTATATTGTCTCTATTTACAAGGTAATAACCTGAAATACACATATTTAAAATAGCACCTATAAATAAAATGAACCCCAAAGTATAGCTAATCCCCTTAGCTATACTTTTCCCGATTTTTGAATCTATAATATCATTATTTGCTATTTCTTTATTCATGAATTGTTTATAAAGTAGTATGATCCAACTCATAGGTATTTCTAAAACTTCATAAAAGGCTTGTCCTTTTAAGCCTTGTTTCTCATAATTGGGCGGTGAACCAATGATACTATATAAAACAAAAAGCCCATTTAATACCATTACTGGTGATAACAATAAGAATAGTACCAAAAATAATATAATTTTAATTAACTTAAACAAGAAACCCTGTATCTTGTAAAAAATTTTCACTGCACCCTCTTTTCCTTTCCAACTAGAAATATGCAGCATCCGTAATAGCTGAACCACTATAGCACTGATATTCTAGCAATCAACTTCCTTATTTCCCGTTAACTTCTTTTGTCAACGAATATAAGAGCCAGTAATTACTAACAATGATACTAGCAGCAAATATCATATCTTTTTGCCAAAACCCAACCATTCAAACCATAGGATGATGATATTGCATAATAACAGTATTGATCCGCTATTAATCTTTCTGCTAATTCATCTTCGGTATTATAAGACATGGGCCAACAATAATTCTTTTTCTTTTTTAATAAATCATTATTTCTTTTTATAAATAAATTAACATCATATTTTTCTATATCAAAAAGAATACTTCCACTTAATTCATTCTGAAAAAAATGCACCAACACATCATAAAAAAAGATATTCGTATTTCTTATCACCCCAGCTTCTTTATATTGTGTATGTAATATTATTTGGTTTTTTTTTAAATCAACTTCATAAGACATTATTTCATTATCATGTATGCTTAACAAATTATCACTCCCAAAATCATGGTACGACCTTCCTGTAGGGCTTTTTCCTTTTATTCGATCACACAATCTATCCAGTTTATCGCAGCCTATCCAGGCTATCATCTCACTACATAGATGTTATTCGCTAGAAGAATATATCATTTTAGCTGTAATAACATTAATTTCATCTCCTGAATTAAGTAGAATGCTCACTTTAAAATATTCACCTTCAGCATTTTCTATACCCAATGTAGAAATATAACATCCTGGTCCCCACGGTTCCTTGTGATTAACTTCCATATACACTATGTTGTCGAAATTCAACAGCGCCGGATACTGATGCGTATCATCCATAATGATAGGCATTTCAAGTGTTCCCGCATCATAATCACAAATAATTCTTGAAATTTCTGCATCATGGAAGTTGATATTTTGAATTTCTTCTATTTTTTCTTTAGTAAAAATAATCACTACTTATCATCACTTTTTTTATTGCCTATTGCTATAGACGTTTTCATAATTCATCTCAATGTTACCAGTCCACTATCTCTTATTTTATTTAGATTGCTCCCATTTACCTCTCAATTTCTCCATGTCGCGTTCTATCCCTGAAAGATATGATAGTGCATACGTTTTTATTTGATTCTGCCATTTCTCTTCACCATATACGTACCCTTCCAAAAAATCAAGCGTACCATTTTTAATAAAAAGTACAAAGCCCGCACCATCTTTCACATTCACTATGTTGGCTATAACATCTCCCAGTTGAATAGGTTTAGATGTTTCCAGTTTGGGCACATTGTTTGGCACATCAAACGATGTAAAAAATCCAGTACCCGAAAATTCACGTTTCTTTATTAAAGCTTTGCGGTATTGATTTCGGAGAATCATTAATTTACCATCTTGACCATCTAAAAGCTTTGTCATTACTTCTTTTTCCATTTCAATAAATGCCCCTGATATTTCCATGTAAATTCTCCTTTAATATTCTAAAATGAATAGTCTTTCAAAATACTGCCATCTTACACTTTTCTTCACAGCTAACGCTTTGTCCCTTGATCAACCTAACATGAAATAAAAACAACTCTGGTTCATTTATAAAATCTTAAAAAATTCTATAAATAGTAACCAGAGTCGTTTCATTAACCATATTATTCACCAATCACATGTAAGATAATCCTCTAAATGTAATGATATGACCAAAATCTCCCATGATTTGTATTGTTAAATAACAAATCCATCTGTTACTACATAATAAATTAATAATTTGCTTTGTAATTTCATATCTTATTCTTTTTATCGATGATTGGGTCTATTCACTTAAACTTTAACTTTTTAAATTTTTCTCTAAAAAGCTCATCCGTTAAAAATTGCCCATTATTCTCGCAACGTCGACTTGGCTAAACCCTAAACCTGTAACAGCCTGTTTGCTTTGCCTGGGTTGACCTCTCTAATTGCATGATTCCCAAATGTAGCATGATATACATTATGCCATACATAGACATCACGTCATTGTTTTCTAAGTTCACAATTTTCATTATTTGCTAAATAGCGTTCAAACTCTTCGCGATTGATCATTAAAAGCACCGCCTTTTTCTTTTTTAAACTCTCTATATCATACAATGGTAAATGTCTATTATGGTGGCACAAAAGCAAAAATATATTGCGAAATATATTAATAAAACTACACAAGCTTACAGCTTGTATGAACGTGATGAACGCGATCCTGATTCAGCAACACTTATTCTACTAGCGGATTTTTTTGATGTAAGTTTAGACTATCTCCTTGGTCGCACCGACCAATCTAAGCCCACTATCCCACCAGTCGAAAAAGCATCCGGTGATTTACCACAAGAAGCTCTCGATCGAATCGAAGAATTTAAAGACTTGATGCGACTAAAATATGGTAAAAATCAATAAAACAACAGCGAGACCAACACTATTTTTGATAGTCGTTGATCTCGCTGTTGTTTTGTCCACACGAAAACCCATATTCTTAATTTATCATCAAAGTGCTCTTAGCATATAAATTACAGAGATGCTAACATTTATCGTAGAAGTGTTTATGGATAAATATTGTATATTCGTGCCAGGTTGACACAACCTGATTATAATAACAAATAAGGCGCCGTTGCTGCTGTCAAAGTAAACATAATTGTACAACTCTATAACCTATGCTATACTTATTTTTAGGTACTACCCAGCGGTAGGCGGTCAATATTACCCCTGAAATGGGGTGATGCCCATGAACGAAACAAACGTGACATTGTTACTCTTTGTTGTTCTTGTGGTACTTTTACAAAAAAAGTAACCGCCCTCGGTCTCCAAACTTAGGCGGTTACTTTTTGAAACAGTTTTAAATTTCGGGGCTGACCGTTTAATGGGTAGCACCTTTTATATTTAATTATACCATCACCTTGATATTACTTCAATATTTCTTTCTTAACTTCTATTCTGCGAAATTTTTGACGTAAGTATTGACTGATCGTATCGATCAACCGAAGTTCAATATAACACCAATAGAAAAAGTATCCTGCGATTTACCACAAGAAACCCTCGATCGAATCGAAGAATTTAAAGACTTGATGCGACTAAAATATGGTAAAAATCAATAAAACAACAGCGAGACCAACACTATTTTTGATAGTCGTTGATCTCGCTGTTGTTTTATTGATACGAAAAACCATAGTCTAAATTTATTATAGAAGTGCTCTTAGAAAATAAATTTCAGTACCACTACAATCTAAAAAACACTTGCAACACAAAAAGATGACCCCTACACAGTTTCCCCGACAAGTCGATCGTCTCATTTATGCATTGCTTTATTTGCATCTGTTAATTTGTTTATATGCTCTCTATCCCAAAATTCATTTTCCCAATAAAAGCAATCATCCTTTCGTTTCTTAAAAATACGAAATGGCTTATCTGAATTATCATATATATGGAAAATATCACATATTTGTAAAAGAGTTGGCACTAGCTTCAATGCTTTCTGATACCTACTAATAATCTTTTCCTGCGGCACATCATGTCCCCCCGCCGCTTTCCTTGTTTTGACTCGCATAACATTGATTATTGAAGCTGCCGTCAATACATAGATACAGCGGATAAAGAAACCTTCCGCTTTTGCTCTTATCAATAAGTTGATATTTCGCTCTGTCGATAATACAGTTTCAAAAGTAAAGCCTTTATGCATATCTATCATTTTATTACGAAGTTCCTCGGCCTTTTGCGCAGCTTCTAAGTCAGTGCAATGGCTGCTACGTTTTATATCGTCAGCATTGATATAAGGTTCTATAATATTTGCCAATCTTGTAATTGTACTTTTTCCGCTCCCATTTGGACCAGCAAATACTATTATTTCCGGTTTCTTATGCATATTCTCTGCTCCCGTCAGGGTATTGTATATAAGGAGCCTTCCTTTCGTGGTCATATTTTGATATTGGCAGCCCTTTAATTGTTTTGATTTCATTTTCAATTCGAACTGCCTCACTAAATCTTTTTGTAAGCTCATCATCTGATACACCACAAGTAGAGTCCAATTCATTTTGTTCATTCTTCATGATCTATTCCCCCTCGTTTATCTTCATTATATAATATTTTTAAATAATTTGACACACTTACATTGCTCTGCATTTTCTTTTTTCACCTTTGTACTGGCGACCACAATATGGAGAAAATCATTCTTCAAAAAATAAAATCAAAAAAACATAGACTTAATTCATCACATAAAATTAAAATTTTTAATCACTACTAACTGTAATATTATTTTTTTAATAAAATGGAGTAAATATACTTATCATACAAGGACCATTCGCTATTTGACTTTAGCAGGCTACAAGAATAAAATTAGAGATATCAATTGATAATAAAGAGGTGTTCATGTTTATGAATCATTCCATCACACATATTGAAGAATTATCTTTAAATGCCTTTCCAGCATTACAAACAGAAGTATATGATGGTTGGATCTTACGGTTTTCGGATGGTTATACGCATCGGGCAAACTGCATTTGGCCTTTATATGAATCCAGTATCGATCTTGAAACAAAAATCAAGCACTGTGAAAAAAAGTATACCGAAAAAAACCTACCAACTATTTTTAAAATAAGTGATGAAAACAATATGGATTTAGATTTTATATTGAATGCTTCCGGCTATCAATTAGTCAAAAATGTTCAATTAATGGCCTGCAATCTTTCACAATTGCCACTCTGGCCTGTGGAAAATATTCATATCACAAAAGGCATGAACGAGTCATGGCTCGATGCCTATATTGATTTCAATGGGACACAGACGAAAAAAGTTCATGATATTGCCGCCCGCATTTTACAAAATGTATCCAGCAATATGTTTTGTGCCGAACTTAGACAAGACAATCAAATTATGGGATTTGGCCGGGTTGTCCTAGATCAGGAAATCATTGCTCTCTACAGCCTGCATATCAATGAAAAATTCCGTCGTCAGGGTCTTGGAATTCAGCTTTGCAAAGCCTTGATGAATATTGGTATTGAACACGGTGCCGGTATCGCTTGTTTACAAGTGGCAAGCGATAATAAAAATGCGATTTCACTTTATGAAAAATTAGGCTTTCAATCAATGTACCATTATTGGTTTCGCGAAAAACGCACCGCCAACAGTAAAGAAATCATTGATTGATTACATGCTGACCATATCAGATGAACCACCCGTTAAGCGGGTGGTTTTTAGTTTCTTTATATGATATTCAAACCTGCTACAGCATAAAAAAATTCAGGTATCGTAAAATATTACGATACCTGAATTTAGTATGCTAACAATAAATAAATTTGCCAACTTATCCTTTGACTAGAAATTTATTTTTCAAGGGAACTGTTAAGGGAATGGTAAGCAGCGCCACTACCGCAACGATAATTACGCAAACTTTTATCCCAACAAAATCACTTATAATGCCATAAACAGAAGGTGATATTGCCCCTGAACCAATCGTTAATGTATAAAAAATAGCAAAAGCCTGTTGTCTTCTTTTTTCCACTACCAATTCTGGAACGCTCCCATAAAGTACGGAGGATGTTCCATTGAGCACAATACCAATAATTGGCGAAAATACGATTGCGGCATGCAGCGGAAAAACAATCATAGCGAAAATACATAAAGTCGTCATGATTTCGGTAATGATCACCGACCGCAATACCCCAAACTTTACAGCCATCATCCCACAGACAAATTTTCCTGCCGCGCCTCCGGCAAAGATCAGCGAAAGTACTAAGCCGGTGGTTGACAGTGCTGCGCCTTTTTCCTGTAGCAAAAACGGTAAAAACGTTAAAAATCCCATCCGCGTTGCACTATCAACGATACCGATCGTGGACAAAGACCAAAACGCTTCGTTTCCCTTCCATTTGAGGTATCCATCTGCAGCGCGAAGTGTTTTGGCTTCCGGAACATTCGTTTTTGGTCTTGTCTCGCGATTATTTAAAAGAATCACGGCAGCTAGTCCCATGCCGAAAAGTCCCAATATATGACTCACGGACATCCAGCTATATTGCATCATTAAATATGCGGCCGCCCCTGGTAAAACCAGTTTTCCGATATCGCCAGCCACATTAAAAGTACTCAATGCCGTTCGACGGGCATTGATACCTGTATAAGCATTTGAAATCAACAAAGAAGATAGCGGATGTTGTACACTGGCTCCAATCCCGCCAACGGCAAGAATACAGCCTAACATAATAGGACTCCCAGCACTATAACCTAGGAAAAAAACAGCCGCACTTGTAAGAAGTATCCCTGATACTAGTAATTCAAACGCTCCAATTCGCCGAGCAAACGAACTAGCTGGCACTTGAAATCCTGCCAGTGTACCAGAAAAAAGCGTCTTTAAAAAACCGATTTCGGTAAAAGATAAGGCAAATTGTGCCTGCCAAACAGGGAAAAAAACATACAACATATCCGTAAAACCATCTTGAATAAAATGAGCCATACTCCCTGTCCATAAAACTTTTTTATGTGCTGCCAACGGCTCGCCCGTATAACTTTCAGCCATTTTATGCCCACCTATCTATTATTTTTAATTTATTCGATAAATATCCTCTTAATTGTAAGACATTGTCTCTCTCTTGGCAAATTCATAACAACTGATTCTGTATTATTTCAACCTAACAAAGACAATTTTTTTAATGAGAAAAATTTGTCATATGATCAACAAAAACAACCATTTCTTTTAAATGTAATAAATTAAACTCAATATAAGAATATTTAAATCGAATATGTTATAATAATCAAATAAGCGAAACGTAATACACACATTCGTCCATTATAAATGTAAAATCAATGTGATAAAAGGGAGCCGATCTGATGCAAAAGCCAAAAATATGTGTCTTTAACTATCGTGATTTTGATGAAGGAGCGTATTTTGAAAAAATCAGCAAAGAATTAAACATTGAACTTGTAATTTGTCCTACTGGACCAACCAAAGACAGCATGGGCCTCGCCAAAGATTGCCAGTGTATAAGCATCATTACAACGCCAATTGATGCTGAGCTTATGGAACAACTTCATTTACTTGGCATAAAAATGATTTCTACGCGAACCATTGGTTTTGATCACATTGATCTGGCAGCGGCAAAAAAATATGACATCGCTGTTAGCAATGCAACTTATTCCACAAATGGTGTCGCTGATTATGCCATTATGTTAATGATGATGTCGGCTAGAAAAATGAAGCACATCATGCAGCGCGCAAATATCCAGGATTTTTCATTGCGAGGTCTGCAGGGCAGAGAATTTGCTGCCCTGACAATCGGCATCATCGGAACTGGAAAAATCGGACAAACCGTCATTCGTCATTTATCCGGTTTTGGCAATCCAATTTTGGCCTGCTCCTTATATGAATCTGAGGACGTAAAGCAGTATGCTCAATATGTTTCTTTAAGCGAATTGATCCAAAGAAGTGATATTATAAGTTTACATACCCCTTTAGATGAAAGTAACTATCACATGATCAACAGCAAAAGCATCACTGCCATGAAAGATCAGGTGATTTTGGTCAATACGGCCCGCGGTGGTTTAATCGATACCGCTGCCTTGCTCGATGCGCTCGAAAGCGGAAAGATAGGTGCTGCTGCCTTAGATGTCATTGAAGATGAATTTTCACTCTATTACAATGACTTGAAATCGCAAGTATTGTCAAATCGGAATTTAGCGATACTGCGCAGCTATCCGAATGTCATCGTCACGCCCCATATGGCATTTTATACCGATCAAGATGTACATGATATGGTATATTCATCCCTAAAAAGTTGCTTGCTAGAAATCGCTGGCGAAAAAAATCCTTGGCGAGTCAATTAAAAAAACGCTACACCCCCAGAGCTTCTAAAATCCAAGAAAATTACCTCAGGTAAGATCAAGAACTATATCCAAGTCAAAAAAGGCGGGATATCCATAGAATCAGCTATGGATATCCCGCCTTTTACATATCGACAGCGTTTTTTTATTGCACTGAAAAAAAATCGTCGACTCTATTTAAATTACCGTATCAGAAAAATATTTTTTAACTTCTAGCAGTGTCTTCATTTCTTTAAATACAAGCTTTTTCGTATCTTCATCCGGTTGTAGTAAATCCGGTACCATAATAACCTTCATACCAGCTCGATATCCGGCTAACACGCCCAGCGGCGAGTCTTCTAAAACAATACAGTTTTCTGCCAAGCAGTTCATTTTTTTTGCAACTGCCAAAAAGATATCCGGTTCCGGTTTCGATTTTTTAAGTTCATCTCCATAAAGGGCATAGTCAAATCTTTTTAAAACATTTGCCAGCGCTAACAGATGCATTGCTGTTTTTCGATTGGACGATGTTGCTACTGCTTTTTTTATTTTATTTTTTGCAAGAAAATCCAATAATTCATAAAGCCCCTCTTTTATTGGAACGCCATTGTCTTCTATATATTGTGCTGCAAATTCTAATTTCTTTACTAAAACCATGTCAAACGGAAACGCTTTACCGAAACGCTGCTGATAAATTTCTTTCACACGAATCAAATTAACACCAATCGTGCGACGAAATGTTACTTCATCTAAAGCATATCCATAAAATTCACATGACTTCATAAAACTTTGAAAGGATACTTTTTCTGTATCAAACATTAATCCATCCATATCAAAAATCACTAAGCTGTTGTGTTCATCTAGTATGCTATTCATGACATCGCTTCTTTCTGGGTAAAGTTTATTTCTTCTCATCTGCCGGAAAGACCAAGCCGATTTCCGCCCGAGCCTGATTCGCCACAGCCATGACTTGCAGTGACTGCTCTAAATACGCATAACACCTTGACAAGTCTTGCCTACGATAAATTTCTTCAAAAACGATAAATTCATGGACCATCCGATGCTCATACAGATTTTCATTGTTTGTTACTTCCTGCTCTTCCACTGATAGAGTAAATGATTCCAATGTATTCGGTGCACCATGAACCCTTATATAACCTTGTGTTCCTTGTATTGTAAGCAGGCTTGGACTGACTGAGTCCTTTGCCCCGACACAAACTGCCGCAAACCCATCATATTTAAGTGTAAGCACACCAGATGTATCAATACCATTAAACCCAATATTTGCCATATAATGCACTTCTTTTGGTGTGCCAAAAAGGCCAATAACAAAATTTAGATTATAAATATTAATATCATATAAAGCCCCGCCAGAAAGTTTTGGATCAAATGCCGGTAATACTTCACCTTGCATATATTTACCATAGCGTCTGGAATATTGTGAATAATTACACTGTACCATTTTTATTTCACCAAGTTCTGGTAAAGCTTTCTTGATGGCTGTAAAATTTGGCAAGTGCAAAAGTGTAACCGCTTCAAATAAAAATAATTTTTTATGTTTTGCAATGGTGACAAGTTCCTGTGCCTCCTTGCTCGTTGATGTAAATGGTTTTTCTACAATAACATGCTTACCTGCTAAAAGTGCCTGTTTTACATAGCTATAATGCTGGCTGTTTATAATACCGATATAAACAACTTCCAATTCGAGATCACAAAGCATTTCAGCGTAATCCGTATATACTTTTGGTATTTTATATTGATCAGCAAGCGCTAATGCTTTATCTTTACTATGTGAACGCGCCCAAATAGCAATACAATGAATCGTTTCCACCTGCCTGAGTGCTTCCAGTGCCTCACTAACAATGACACCTGTTCCTATAATGCCTAATTTCATACAGCTGCCTCCCTCAAAAATAAATAAAGTATCGATCCTATAATAAAAGTATTCGTCAAAAGCTTGTAAAACCCTACGTCAATCTGCCTGATGATAAAAAATACAATTCTATTTTCGTTTTAACAACGTTACAAACTCCACACTATGTATACCGATAATCCCGACTTTCACGAGGCAGGTATTTATTTTAAAATGTAGAATTGTATTAATGAAGACTTCCATAAAATAGGATACGTATTGACTATTGCTTGCACAGTTTCACCTTCACTGTACTAGGCAAGTTACACTGAAAGGAGCTTTTTATGATAAAAGAAAAAGATGTTCATGTAGCACGTCAACCAATTTTCGATGTAAATTTAAATGTTTTTGCCTATGAACTCCTATTTCGCAGTAGTTTTATAAACAGTTATGATGGTACAGATGGAGACCAAGCGACACTAGATGTCATCAACAATAGTTTTTTACTGATTGGTATTGATACCTTAACCTATGGGAAAAAAGCTTTTATAAACTTTACCGCAAACTCCTTGAAAAATAATATTCCAGCGATGCTTCCTAAAGAAATTCTAGGTGTCGAAATCTTAGAAACAGTCATCCCTGATAAAGAAATAATAGAAGCTTGTAGAAAGCTTAAAAAAAATGGATATCTATTAATTTTAGATGATTTTATATTTCATCCAGATTATCTACCGCTCATTGAATTAGCTGATATTATAAAGGTTGATTTTCGGATTACACCACCCGCTGAGAGACGCAATCTTATTCAGCGTCTGGATGGTTATCCAATTAAGTTTCTGGCTGAAAAAGTAGAAACACAAGAAGAGTTTCAGTCTGCTCGTCACCTTGGTTATTCGTATTTTCAAGGCTATTTTTTTTGCAAGCCATTAGTCTTATTTGGCAAGAATCTACCTGGGTACAAAACAAATTATCTGCATATCTTAAAAGAAATCAATCAGCCCGAAGTGGATTTCGCTGCAATTGAAACCATTATCAAACAGGATGTTTCGCTGTCTTACAATTTGCTAAAACTAATCAATTCTCCAATATTTGGTTTTAGAACTACGATTCGCTCTTTGCAGCAAGCTTTAGCCCTTCTAGGACAAAAAGAGTTGATAAAATGGATATCACTCATCGCATTGAAGAGCGTAGCCAATGATAAACCAGGTGAGTTAATCTTGAACTCTCTCATACGGGCAAAATTCGCCGAAAAATTAGCCCAAGAAAAGATATGGCGAAATCGAGTCTCTGATGCTTTCCTGATGGGTATGTTTTCTCATATTGATGTTCTTTTGGATCGACCGATGCTTCAGATATTAAGTGAAATTCCTTTAAAAGACGATATCAGGCAAGCATTACTTGGTCAAGAACACAACGATTTTTCTGTATTATATCAATTGATTAAAACCTATGAAGCTGGGGAGTGGGAACTATATATCCAGTATGTCGAAGAACTCGGTATCGAGGAAAATCTCGTGTTGCAAGCCTACCGTGAATCTTTGATCTGGGCGCATGATTTGCTGCTCGCCAATTATTGAAAAAGTGATTACAAAAACATTGGTTGCCAAGGTTTTTATAACCACTTTTTTTATGCATAAATAACCTAAAAAAAAAGATTATTTACAAGAATTATGATTTATATAATTGAATAAAAAATTCATATATGTTATTATGGCTTTAGTTAAATACCTACTTGCAAATTGATTTTGATAGAAACGAGTTGATTGTTTATGCGTAATTTCATTTCCGACAAAGCGGCACAATTCAATGAATCCGTCATTCGTGAAATGTCACGAGTCGCCAGTGCCAACAAGGCTGTTAATCTCGCTCAAGGTTTTCCTGATTTTCCAGCACCAGATGCACTTAAAATAGCTGCAGCGCAAGCTATTTTCAATAATGAAAACCAATATGCTATCACCTGGGGCACAAAAAAGCTGCGTGATTCTCTGACAGCAAAAATCAAACGTGATTATGCTGTCAGACTAGACCCAGAAAAACAGATCACCGTCTGCTGTGGTTCCACCGAAGGTATGATTGCCTCACTATTAGCCACAATAAATCCTGGTGATGAAGTCATTGTCTTTGAACCATTTTATGAAAATTACGGAGCTGATGTTATTTTATGTGGTGCCAAGCCACGGTATATTACCCTCAAAGAACCGGATTACTGTATCGACAGAGAAGAACTCTCTGTTTTATTCAATGAGAATACCCGCGGTATCATCCTTAATACACCAAATAATCCAACAGGTAAAGTATTTAGCCGCGATGAATTGGAATTCATAGCCAAACTTTGCCAAGAATATGATACGTTAGTTTTTAGTGATGAAATTTATGAACATATTGTTTTTGATCAAGCGAAGCATATACCAATCTGGACACTACCTCATATGTTTGAGCGTACAATCGCCATTAACAGCGTTTCCAAAACCTATAGTGTCACCGGCTGGCGTATCGGTTTTGTTACAGCCTCTCCCGAACTTACGGCTTCCATTCGAAAAGTTCATGACTTCTTGACGGTTGGTGCGGCTGCCCCGCTTCAAGCCGCTGTAGCCACCGCATTCCAGTTCCCGCCAGAATATTATGATAAGCTTTCGGCTTTTTATCTGGAGCGGCGAAATTTTTTGGTAAAGGTACTCAATGATGTCGGTTTTAAGTGTATTGTACCAAATGGAGCTTATTATATCATGGCAGATATTACGAATTTCGGCTGGGATGATGATATTGAATTTGCTTTCTATCTGACAGAAACAATCGGCGTAGCTGTAGTTCCAGGTTCTACTTTTTATCGCAATGATGTACCCGATGGGAAAAAATATGTGCGTTTTTGCTTCTGTAAAGAATTTTCTACATTAGAAGCTGCCGCCAAACGTTTAGGCAAACTTAAAAACTATCATAAAGAACCATAAAAAATTCCTGGTGTGAATTAAATAATTCACATCAGGAATTTTTTTTAGTGCCTTGCTATTTTTGTTTTTTCATTCATTTTAAATATTATTAGCAATTTCATAGCCATCCCAAATTGCTTTCATTATAGTTCCTACTTGACGACCATCACCAATTTCATAGACAACCGCTCTGCTCTGTTTCAGTTCAGATGCTATAGATTTTCTTGGTCGGAATCCAACAGCAATTACAACAGAATCAGCTTGTATATCCATTTCACTTCCCTCTGCCGCTAGAACAATTCCATGATCTTTAATCTTTACAATTTTATGTCCATTTAAAACTTTGATATGATGATGCTCAAACAGGTCAAAAATCATTTGTCGGTTCGGAACCGGAACGGGAATGCCCGCCGAAAGGATACTATCCAACGCTTCAACAACCGTAACATCGTGGCCCTGCTCAGAATAGGTCAAAGCCATTTCACACCCCACCAAACCGCCGCCAACAATAACAACCTTGTCACCAATTTTCTCTGGATGGTTTAGTGCATCTATACAGCCAATCACTATGTTCTGCTCAATTCCAGAAATTTTCGGTATAATCGGTTCTGCCCCAACAGCAAAAATCATGACGTCTGCCGGTAATTTTTCCAGTTGTTCCGTATCAATTTTCGTTTCCAGCTTTATTGTCACCGGCAACTCTGCGAGTTCTCGTTGATACCATGCATTTAAGTCACGAACTTCTGTTTTGAATTTATGCGATCCACCAGGAATCAAATTACCACCCAACGTTTTTTGTTTTTCAAACAAGGTCACGTGATGGCCGCGCTTTGCTGCCGTGCGTGCAACTTCCATTCCAGCAATACCACCACCGACAACAACAACCTCTTTTGTCTGCAACGAAGGCTTTAGCCCATGCCTACTCTCTCTCATTGCCGCTGGATTCACAGCGCAGCTAGGCTGCAAACCTTGTTGTAGTCTCGTAATACAGCCTTGATTACAGGCCAGGCATGGACGAATTTTATCCGATTGTCCCGTTATCACTTTATTCGGATAATTCGGATCAGCCAAGGCCGCCCGCCCCATAACAATAGCATCTACCTTGCCATCTCGAATTGCTGCTTCGGCAAGATCCGGATCATTCATACGTCCACCGCCTAAAATAGGAATATGCACAGCAGCCTTCGCTTTTTCTGCCAAAGCTATTGTATATCCTTTTGGCATATACATTGGTGGACAAGCATAATAAAAAGAGTCATAAACGCCTGCATCAACACTTAGCGAATCATACCCATAACTTTCTAACAACTTGGCGATATGTATTCCTTCTTCTAAAGTTCTTCCGGCTTCTTCTTCCCCGGTCAGAGATGCTTTACCAAACCCTTTAATAAAGGTTTTTAGTCCCAAGCGCATACTAACAGGATATTCTTTTCCACAAACCTGTTTTATGCCTGCAAGAATTTCTTTTGCTGCCCGCAGACGATTTTCCAGACTGCCGCCATATTCATCGTTTCGATGGTTCATTAAACTCATGGCAAATTGATCAAGCAAATAGCCCCAGTGAATAGCATGTACTTCCACGCCGGAAAACCCTGATTCTTTAGCCAGCTTCGCCGTCTTTACTACAGCATTAATTTTTTTCTTGATCTGTTCATTTGTTAAGACGGGAGAAAGCATGCCTGTTTGACCAAAAACAGGAACTGCCGATGGTGCTGGTAATTCAGGATAATTTCGTCCTAACCCCATCGTAATTTGGGCAAAGATCTTAGCTCCGTAAGCACCTGCCCGTTCATTCAATTCGGTTGCAGAAAATTTAAATGCATCGGGTGTCTGCAAAGGACTTGGTCCAATTCCAGAATAAGGATCTACCTCATAATCTGACACAATTGCTCCCGTAAAAATCAAACCAAATCCACCTTTAGCACGTTCCACTAAATATTGGATCGCATTTTCACTAAAACCTCCCTGTGCACTATAATGCTGATTTCCACCTATTGGCGCCATGCAAAATCTGTTTTTCAGCGTCAAACTACCAATTTTAAAAGGTTTACATAAACATTCATAAGAGTTTCCCATATTTTCCTCCTCAAGTATTGTTTGACATACCTATCTTACATAATTACAATTATACACTTTCACTCATTACATAACCATACGCAGCAAGACTCCATCGATAAAAATTTAGCTAAAAAGGCAAAAAAATTTAGGGTGTGAATCAAATGATTCACACCCTAAATTTTATTTTAGCGCATTATAGATGTTTTACAACACCCATGCGTTTTTGTAAGATTTTCAACGGTATCATAAACAAGAGGTTAAAACATAAGATTGTTATGATCAGTAACGCACCTATGCCATCCGCAATCGTAACCCGATCCGGTACAAGCCCAGTTGACATCAAATACCACATATGCACGGCCAACGTTTCACCAGCGGCAAAAAAATTCGTATCAGCCTGGTAGCGTGAAACTGTTGTACCTGCCGTAAAGATCAAAATAGCCGTTTCTCCCAAGGCTCTGCCAGCCGTTAAAGTAATGCCTGTTATGATTCCTGGCAATGCACTTGGTAAAATAACTTTCCAGATTGTCTGGAGTTTCGTTGCTCCAAGAGCAAGACTGGCTTCACCGTAAGCTTTCGGTACCGTACGGATTGATTCTTCCGTTACCCGCACAAGTACTGGCAAATTTAAAAGAACCAAGGTCAACGCCCCGCTAATAATGCTGAAGCCAAATCCTAGAAAATTAACAAAAATAATCATCCCGAAAAGCCCCAGCACAATTGACGGTACGGTAGCCAAACTTTCCGTGCTAAGCCGAACAATTTTCGTCAAGCGTGTTTCTCTGGCATATTCAGCTAAATAGATCCCCGCACCAATTGCTAGTGGAATTGAAATTGCCAAAGACAAAAAGAGTAAATAAAAAGAGTTAAACAGTTGCGGTCCGACACCGCCACCGGCCTGAATATCACTTGGTTTGCCAAACATAAAGTCAAACGACAGCACTGGTAACCCTCTATAGAGAATATACCCTAGGAAAAAGATTAAGATTCCTAAAATCATAAACCCGACAAGCCACATAACAGCTGTAGCTACTGAGTTCGTCAATTTTGCATTCATTTATGCATACCTCCTTGAGCCCAGTCGCCGAATCAGCAAAATCATGCCAAGAGATATGACAAGCAGCACTAAAGCCATGAGAAATAAGGAGTTGCCCCAAACAGAACCAAATGGTGTATTTCCCATCTCAACAACAATATTGCTGGTAAGTGTTGATGTTGATGAAAAAAGTGTAGTGGCAACCATAGGCGTATTACCAATTAACATCTGTACCGCCATGGTCTCGCCAATTGCCCTGGCCATGGCTAAGATAATTGCCGTGAGGATTCCTGGCAAGGCTGCTGGAACCAGCACATGAAATATGGTCTGCCAGCGCGTTGCGCCGAGTGCCAAGGATGCTTCTTCCATCATCGATGGCACAGAGCAAATTGCATCTTCGCTGATACTGATGATAGTTGGTAAAATCATGACGGCCAGTACGACAGCCGCCGCCAGCACACCAAACCCTGATTTTACATGAAAGACTTCTCGTAAAAATGGCACCAACAAGGTAAGCCCAATATAACCGTACACAATCGATGGTATTGCTACATATAATTCAGTAGCTGGACGCATGATTTCCCTAAGCCAGTTTGGTGCTATCTTCGCCATAAATAAAGCCCCTAAGAGTCCTAATGGAGCGCCGATCAGAACCGCCAGTATGGTAACAAGAAGTGATCCTACAATAAAACTAAGTGCGCCAAACTGATGTCCCATGGGATTCCATTTACTTGTGAAGAAAAACTCGAATGGACTCACTTGGCTAAACGTCATCAAACCTTGTTTGCCGACAAAGAATATGATGGAGAAAATTATCAGTGCCATCAAACACGCACTGGCAATAAATAGGTATTTAACATACCGATCATAACTGAGTCTTCGCTTGTGATTCTGATCTTTGCTGTACATTATAACATCCCTTCTAGCTGTTTGTTACTTTTTCAATTTAGTAATTGCAATAAAGCCCAGCTTTTCTACTTGTGCATTTTGGAATTCATCACTCATTACATAGTCAATAAATGCTTTGACTGCGCCTGTAGCTTCACCCTTTGTATACATATGACCATAACCATAAATTGGATATTTACCATCAATTATTGCCTGCGCCGAATATTTAACGCCATTGTAATTCAATACTTTAACTGTGTCATCTGCATATGGCGCATCTACGTAACCAATAGCTCCCGGTGTAGTTGCAATCGCTGTTCTTAAAGCACCGTTTGAATCTTGAATAACTGCTTTATCGGTGAATTCAGCACCTTTTAAAACAACATCCGCAATGGTTGCACGAGATCCGGAAGATTTTGCCCGATGAATCAAAGTGATTTCTTGATCGGCACCGCCAACTTCTTTCCAGTTTGTAATTTTCCCTGTCATAATATCAATAACTTGCTGCGAAGATAAGTTATCCACTTTTACATCTTTATTTGTTATAAACACAAAAGGTTCAACAACAACTTTATGATCGACAAGACCTTTATCTTTATAGTCTGCAGGAAGATCAACATCCGAGTTACCAATTTGTACAGCACCTTCTGCCACTTGGTTCATACCTGTGAAGGAACCACCGCCAGCGATATTTACAGTTACTTTCTCATGTTTCTTTTGAAATTCTTCCTGTGCTGGTTTCAAAAGTGGTAAAAGTGCGGTCGAGCCTGATGCACTAATTTGTCCCGTAAGGACTGCATTATCCTTATCAGCACCAGATGTGCTCGCTGCTTTATCTCCACCGCCGCATCCAGCCGTCATAACAGCTCCAATCAGTAAAGCTGCTGCCATTGTAAGTAATTTGCTCTTTTTAAATGAAATCATTATTCCATTCCCTCCTGAATATCTTTTATATCTTTCCCTTCCTATATTCTAGCGTAGAGACTTCGTTTTGATGTTAAGGGTTTGTTAAGAAATTGTTAAAACCGCTATACAAAAAAAACGCTTATGTTACAATAAAATTGATATTAGTAATACCCACACAGAAAGAAGGTCCTTTATGCTAAAATCAAAAATCAGCCGCCGTTTGATTTTTTCATTTCTGCTCATTACAATTACATCCCTATCATTACTTGGAATGTACCTCTTGCAATTTTTTTATAATGAAAATCTCAAAACAAAAACTGAAAATCTCATCATAAATGCTCGAACGATTGAAGTTTCGCTTGAAGATGCACTTTATAATCCAGCAAAACAAGATTATGTAAACAATGAAATTCATAAGATCAGCGATGCCACAAATCTTCGCATTACCATTATCAATGTAAATGGCCAGGTGATCGCCGATTCGTGGGAACAGACGGAAGAATTAGATAATCATCTCTTACGCCAAGAAGTACAAGATGCCCTCCATAAAAAATATGGTACGTCAATCCGTTATAGCGACACCATCAAAGAAAACATGCTCTATGCGGCAATGCCAGTTTATCAAAACGATGAACTAGTCGGCATTGTAAGAACCGCTTCTACTTTATATCCGATTGAAAACTCATATAAACATATTCGGAATACCATTTTTACAGCACTTTGTATTACAATCATTCTGGCCGTCCTATCTGGTTTTATTCTTGCTTATCGACAAATAAAACCCATTCGGCAAATGATTGAAGATGCCCAAAAAATTGCCGATGGTGATTTAGACAGGCGTATCTATATCTATACCAACGATGAATTAGAAGTTCTTGCCCAAACCATCAATAAACTCACTACCAATTTGGAAGAAAAAATTAGCGAAGCCGATGCTGAGACGCGTAAATTATCTTTGATTTTAGAAAATATGGATAACGGTGTCATGCTGCTTGACACCCAAGGTAATATTACAACAGCCAACCAGCGTGCACGTGATCTCTTTCGACTCACCCCGGATTTAATGAAAAAACAAAGTATTAACGCCATCGGCAGCACCCTTCTCAGTGAAACAGCCAAAGAAGTCCTCAAAACGATGTCGACAAAATCCATCGCCTTTAAAATCAACATCAATCATACAAAAAAGACATTTGATGTATTTTTTGCCCCGATTATAAACAGCGACAATACTGTAATCAGCATTCTCAGTGTATTTCATGATATTTCTGTTTTGCAGGAAATGTCAACCCGTCAGACTGAATTTGTAGCAAATGCATCCCATGAGCTTGCTACACCTCTGACATCCATTTGCGGCTTTTCCGAAACACTTTTAAGCGGTGCTTTAAAAGACCCTGTACTTTGTGAAAAATTCATTACCATCATCCATACCGAATCTGAACGAATGGATCGTTTGATAAAAGATTTATTGCAGCTTGCCAAACTAGATAGTAAAGAATACCGTCAGCAAATCAAAATTGAAAGTGTCGATCTGAAAGAAGTATGCCTGGCTGTCAAGTTAAAACTGCAAGCTCAAATTGATAAAAAGGCTCAAAGTCTTCAACTAAATCTTCCCGTAGAGCCAGTTATCGTTCAGGCAAATACCGACTGGATCATGCAATTATTGATGAACCTGACTGAAAATGCGATTAAGTATACACCAGAACAAGGACAAATAACCCTCACTTGCACACTCGATCAGAATAAAGTTTTTGTAAAGGTTAAAGACAATGGGCTGGGGATTGCCCCCGAAGACCTGCCTTTCATCTTTGAACGCTTTTATCGGGCTGATAAATCTCGCATCCGCCTTGATTCAAGTGGGGGTTCCGGTATAGGTCTCTCACTTGTACGATTTATCGTTGAATTATTCGGCGGTCAAATCTTTGTCGAAAGCCAGCTCAAAGTTGGCACTAGTTTTACGTTTTATCTACCGAAATAAAAAAAAGAACCAAAGAAAAGCCAATCCTAATTCGCAGCCAGCGAGTTAGGATTGGCTTTTCTGCTTATTTTTCAGGTTTTCGAATACGTTCCGCTGTTTCTAAATAAATGACCCATTCAGCAATATTCGTTGCATGGTCACCGATACGTTCAATATAACGAGCCACAAAAATCAATTGAGTTGCTTGTTTTACTTTTACAGCATCATCGCCAACAAATTGTGACAATTCATGAAAAGTTCGAGCAAACAATAAATCGATTTCATCATCCATCTGGCAAACTTCTTCCGCCAATTTAAGATCGGCTGTCTGGTAAGCTCGAATGGCCAGCTCGGTCATCCGTCTGGCACTTTCCGCCATTTTTGGAATATCAATCAATTTTTTAACAAAGGGTACTCCCTCTAATTCCAAAACTGTCTTTGCTATATCATAGGCATGATCACCGATCCGCTCCAAGTCTGTAGAAATTTTAAAACCTGTAGCAATGACCCGCAGATCCCTGGCGATCGGTTGTTGTTTTGCAATGAGCAGCATGCAGCGATCTTCGATACCAATCGTCATCTCATCAATGATATCGTCTTCCTTCATGACTTTTTCCGCCAGCTCTTTATCCATACCAAGCAAGGCCTGCATCGCTAATCCTAAAGCAACATCGACAGCCTGCCCCATCTCTGTTACCTTTTGCTGCAAGAGATCCAATTCTTCAATATAACCTTGCCGTGTAACTCTAACCATCATTTCTACCCCCTTAGTCTTTTCAGAAATCAACCAAAACGACCAGTAATATAATCTTCTGTTTTTTTATTCGCTGGTTTTGTGAAAATCACATTTGTCAGATCATGTTCAATCAATTCACCATTTAAGAAAAACCCTGTATAATCGGAAACACGAGCCGCCTGCTGCATATTATGCGTAACCATGACGATTGTATATTTTGCTTTTAATTCAGCCACCAATTCTTCAATTTTCATTGTCGAAATCGGATCAAGTGCCGAACAGGGTTCATCCATCAAGAGTACTTCTGGTTCAACAGCAAGGACTCTGGCGATGCAAAGTCTCTGCTGCTGCCCCCCGGACATCCCCATAGCCGATGCCGAAAGACGATTTTTCACTTCTTCCCAAAGAGCGGCCCCTTTAAGACTGCGTTCGACAATTTCATCAATCAGGACTTTATTGGTTATCCCATGAATTCGGGGACCATACGCAATATTATCATAAATTGACATAGGAAATGGATTGGGGCGCTGGAAAACCATACCAACGCGTTTTCTAAGATACACGACATCTGTATCTGGTTGATATATGTTAACACCATCGAGTGAAACTTCTCCTTCAATCCGCACATGTTCAATTAAATCATTCATCCGATTCAGTGTTTTCAAAAATGTTGATTTACCGCAGCCAGATGGACCAATCAGTGCCACAACTGAATGTGGGTTCACGACAAGCGATACATTTTTTAGTGCCTGTGATTCACCGTAATATAAGTTCAGCTTCTTCACCTGCATTTTATAATCCATAATCATTTCCTCCAGTCAAAAAACTCGCTATAGGAAATATACCATACCACTAAATACAGGTTGTTAAGCAAATGTTAAGTTTTTGTAAACAAAAACAAGGTATAGACAAATTTAAACTGTCTATACCTTGTTTGACTGATGTTTATTTATCTTTCATAGCAAAACGATAGCCCACACCGCGCACGGTTTCAATCGCATCACTTATTTTGGGAACTTCGGCAAGTTTGGCCCGAAGATGACGAATATGAACATCTACCGTACGTGTATCACCATAATATTCATAGCCCCAAATCTTCTCTAATAGTTCATCTCGCGAATATGCTTTCCCAATATTTGTTAAAAACAACTTTAATAATTCGTATTCTTTCGGTGTCAGAGCCAAAAGTTCTTGATTCAAAAATACTTCGTAACTCGAAAAATTGATTCTGAGTGGTCCGACAATCAGCTCACTATTCGGTAAATCATCTCGATTGCTGCGGCGCAGTACGGCTTTAACCCGCGCAATTAATTCCCTCATGCCAAATGGTTTGGTCATGTAATCATCAGCACCAAGTTCCAGTCCCAAGACCTTGTCGATTTCATCCGACTTAGCAGTAAGCATAATCACGGGGATTCGTGCCGTCTTATTTTGACTTTTTAGCTTGCGACAAACTTCAAATCCATCCAACCCCGGAATCATTAGATCCAATAAAATTAAATCCACTTTTTCTTCTGCGGCCAGCAATGCACTAACCCCATCAGCGGCTGTCAAGACTAAATAACCGGCATTCTTCAAATTATATAAGAGCAGTTCACGAATGGATATATCATCATCCACAACTAAAATTGTCTGCTGCATTTTCTTCACTCCATTCAACTGCTTTGCTTACGAAACGAATCAAATTCTTCCATATCCATTGGTTTTGCATATAAGAAACCTTGTGCAATATCACAAGAAATCCCCCGCAAAAATTCAGCTTGTTCTTGGGTTTCTACCCCTTCACAAACAATTTCCATTCCCAGTTTCCGGGCCATTTCTACAACCTGGGCAATAATAATTTGGCTTCGTTCTGAATTGGCTGTCTCATCCAGAAACACCTTGTCAATTTTCAACGTATCTACCGGTAATTCTTTTAGCAAATTCAAAGATGAATACCCTGAACCAAAATCATCCATTGAAATAGATACTCCAAGCCCATGCATCTCTTTCATCATTTGAATCAAACGGGAAGTATTATCAAAAAACATACTTTCCGTTAATTCCATTTCAATAAATTTAGCTGGAATATTATATTTTTTCAGTACGCCTGCCAGTCGTTCCATATAAAAAGGCTGATTAATATGAACACGAGACTGATTGACCGAAATGGGTATCGGCAAAAGTCCATTATCAAGCCATTCTCTGATTTTCTTACAAACCTCTTCCAAAATATAAAAATCGATTTCAATAATAAAACCATTTTTCTCTAGAATCGGCACAAATTCATCAGGTCTCATAAAGCCTTTCACGGGTGAAATCCATCGTACTAAAGCTTCTGCACCAACAATTTCCAGTGTTTTTAAATTAAACTTAGGTTGTAAATAAGCCTTAAATTCACCATTTTTCAGAGCACCTTTCATCATTGCTTCCATTTCATTTTGATGTACAAATGTCTGCATCAGTGCATCATCATAACAATGCAGAGATTCCACTGCATTATCACGTCCCGCTTTTTGGGCTAAATTGGCCTTATCAATCATCGACATGATGGCTGATTTCAGGGGACGTTTTTCTGCCTCATACAGGTTGATCAGCGGTTCATCAATATTAGCTTGACAATCCGTTTTCTGTGGTGGTATCAGATAAGCTCCTGCGGTAATATGAAGTGAAATATTCATATGTATTGACTCATATAAATGGTCCTGCATATAAGATTTAACCATCGCATGATATCGAGTGAATTTTTTATCGTCCAGCTCATATAAAAGGATAAATTTATCACCTGAAACACGAGCACAGGCTTCTCGGTCGTTCATTTTACGTTTAATCACATGAGCCAATGAAATCAATATTTTATCGCCAGCAGGATATCCGTAGGTCTCATTAATATATTTGAAATTTTGAATATCCAACGAAACAAGCGCATACTGATCTACGGCATATTTTCCCAAGAGCTGCGCTGCTCGAACCCGAAATCGATTTACATTATCGATGCCTGTCAACGAATCAATATAGGCTAATTTTTCAATACCACGCTGTGCTTTATCTCGTATGTAAAGGATATATAATGCCATCCCCATAAGACAAGTGACAATCAATCCACATAAAACCATTGTCTTCATTAAGGACTGTTGTCCTTTTGACATTACCGTATTTGTATCAACAAAGGTCAACAAAATCCAATTGTTTATTTCACCACCAACTTTATGATACCCTATGTAAGTTGGAACACCGTTGACTGGACTAAGCACAATGCCCGATTTACCAGCTGCCAAATCAGCTTTGATCTTATCCACAAGTACCAAATTCTCATTTGCTGTTACTTCTTCACTCGTCATTCGGTTATATAAATTAAACGATTCATGGTCACCGCTGCGACTTGGCGAATTTAAAATCACATTTCCTGCCGCATCCATTATGTAACAAGTTCCATCTTGCGCATAAAAATTATTGAGTAGTTCCGACTCAATGATTCGAACTGATTTTGTCATATTCACCGTACCGACAATCTTTCCATTTAAAACCAGTGGAACACTATAAATAATAAATCGCTCATGCGTCAAGGGATCTTGAAAAGGCTTAGAAATTGAATATTCCCCAGACATCGCTTCATTAAAATAAGCTTCCTCCTTAATGTTTTGTCGTATACCATCTGCTGCAATGGTCGTTCCATCGGCTTTGCTGACAGTTAGTTCTTTATAATCATGTTGATTCGAATAAGTACTTAAATAATTTTGGAGTGCTTTTTGATCATTGAAATAATTATTTTTCCCGATCCGTGCCGCACCTTCAACAAGCCGCCTCTGATCGACTTCAATTCGATTTTGAATCATATCCGTTCGCTGCGTAAGCAAAGTGTCGATTTCCTGTGTAAAATTTTGCTGTATTGCTGATCGAACACTACTTACATAATAGATACAAGAAATAATACAGGCAAAAAGTAATACATAAATGATAGTTAAAGCTTGTCTGTTTGCACTGTGTCCTTTAAGCATGTAACCAACAACCCCAAACCAATTTCAATATCATAAAAGAATGCTCATAAAATTTTTACATTCTAATATAATCATTATTATAAGTTCATTTTTTTAATAAGTCCAGCCCTTTCAATGTCAATCTAAAACAAAGAAGACCTCCCGCTCCGTCAAAAATGTACTTTTTTATCAGCAATCGCCAAAAACAAGCGCAATCTCTTGATCAAGTTGCAGTTTTGGCAATATTTTAAAATTTTTATACCGAAGTATTATTCAAAAAATTATCGAATTTTTTTGATTTTGTATGTTCCTGAATAAATTCAACAAAGCTCTGACCTGCCTGCGATAAACATTTATCCTGACTCCAGATAAGCGAAATATCAACCAGCATCGGTGGCATAATAGCTACACGAGAAAAAATAGTTTCATTACGTGTAACCAGATCCAATAGCAATGAAATTCCAACTTTATTCGCAATCAACTGCTTGATGGTTTTAAGCTGTGATGTACACAATAAAATATCCGGCGTAAAATCATTTTCAATACACCGTGCATAAATTGCTTTATATTGATAGGTATTGGGCTGCTGTAAAATAAATTTTTCTTTTTTCAGTTGGTCAAAGCTCACTGTTTTTTCATCTTTTAACCGATGGTCATGATCAACACAAAGACTCATTTGATCCTGCATAATCGTAAGTTTGTGCTGTCCAGCGCGTTCTTCGCCTAAAATAATCCCCAAATCCAGTTCTCCATCATCAATCTTTGTCTGTATTTCAGTTGAATCTCCATACTCAATAACATCCAATTGGATATTCGGATAATCCTGCTTAAAACTTGTAAATAAATTAGGAAATACATAGGCTTCTATCATCGGTGGGACCCCTAAATGCACCGTCCCATATTTATTTTTCTGAAAACGCATCATATCTTGTTTCGTTTCATCAATTGCCCAAAGTATCTTGTCAACATGAAGTAAAAAAGCTCTGCCTTCCGGAGTCAGCACAACATGTTTTTGGCTTCGGTCAATCAATAGCACTTTAAGTTCTGCTTCTAAGGCTTTAATCGCTTTTGTGACAGACGGTTGTGATACATGCAAGACCTCTGCTGTTCGTGTAAAATTTTCTAATTTACTAATTGTGTGAAAATATTCCAATTGACGGAATTCCACTAAAATCAACCTTCTCCCGCATGTCATTTCTTATATTATTCTATCATAACTTGAATGCATCGTATATGCTTTTCAGCGAAAATCTTTAATTTTCTAGGAAATACAGGACTTTTTGCTCTATAATCACTTATAAATAAAAACCCGATATGCGTCTCAACCTAATATATAACGAATTCTCATTTTATTTCATGTTAAGATTTGGCAAAGAAACGGTTAAGCTTTCGCAAATTACCTTCCGCTCTGAAATAAATCATGCTAACATCAAAAAGAAAACAAGGAGCTGTGATAATGAAAGTTTCAAATTTATATGGAAAATTCCTATCTAAAATAAATTTTAAAAAAAGACCAAATTTAAGTTATAAAAAATTGAACAAATCATCTTTGCTGACCAAAAGTGCTGTGTATACCATTTTAACCTGTTCAATCCCGATTTTACTAATCGGCCTGCTCTTTACACATGAAATTTCCAACAGTCTAACGGATGCAGCCATTGAGAAAAATAACAAGGTTGCCGAACGAGTTGCCAGTGATGTAGGTTCGTACATACTTAGCAAGCAAAATTTTCTGCTTGCTATAAGCAAGAAAAATGAATTACGCAGCATGGACCCGATTCTTACGAAACAATACCTCGCATCCGTTCAAGCTTTTTATGGAAGCTCTGAACCATTATTTGTTGCAGATACGAACGGGCAGCAGATAGCACGCAGTGACACTGCCGCCCCGATCAATATAGCAGACCGACCTTATTTTCAATCAGCCATGCAAGGCACAACAGCATTTTCGGATCCACTACCAAGCAAGGTTACACAAAAATTGACAATAATCGGTACGACACAAATAAAAGGAGATGGCAATAAATCCGTTGGAATTATTGGTGCCACGCTGTCCCTTAATAACCTTCAAACACTCATTGAACAAATTCTATCGCAAAATCCTGGCTATTCAATCGTTTTGCTCGACAAAAACACCATCCCTTTATACAATCAAACAGACTCTGCTTCTGTAGACAATAGAACTTCTCTGCCCGAGCCGATCTATACCGAGGCCGTACAAAAGAAAACCGGCAAGGCTATAAGCAATGTGCGTGGACAAGATTTTCTTGTTTCCTACCGTCCGGTAGAACATACAGACTGGGTCGTTGTATCTTTATATTCTAAAGATGTTGCGCTGGCTGCTGTCAATACACTAATCGAAGAGAGTTTAGGAACTGCACTGCTTTTAACTTGTATTTTTGTTTGTATTGGTCTTTTTGTAACACGTAAAGCATTAGCACCATTAAAGGAATTACATATTTGTACGGCAATTGCAGCGACTGGTGACTTAACCGTAACATTAGAAAATAAACGACAAGATGAACTGGGTTCCGTAGCGCGTGCTTTTAATATGATGTTGTCCAGTTTACGTGATATTGTCCATAAAGTAAAAGACTCCGCCAGCAAGATGGCTGAATCGGCAAGTCAGGTAGCCTTAAACACAGAACAATCCAGTGATTCAATTCAGCATGTCGCAATCGAACTCCAAAGTGCTGCCAAGCAGATCGAGTCACAAAGCAAGGAAACCGCCTCAGCCCAATCACTGCTGCACGAATTGATGCAGTGCAGTGCAGAGGTCTGTAATACTTCACAGACCGTGGCTGTCGCAACACATGATTGTACAACGATTGCCACACAGGGGCAAGATATCGTAACTCAAAATGTTGAGCAAATACAGCATATGAAAACAATCTTACAAACTACGGTGACCAATGTGACGGATTTAGGCGCAAAAGCGAAAGAAATCAATTCCATTACGGCGATGATTACCACCATTACCAAACAGACCAATCTTTTGGCACTCAATGCAGCAATTGAAGCAGCACGTGCGGGAGAAGCTGGAAAAGGATTCGCCGTAGTTGCGAGCGAAGTCAGAAAATTAGCCGAAGAATCAGCAAGTGCCATCAAAAATATAACAACCATCATCGCTCAGGTGGAAGCACAGACAAACGATACAATCAATGGCGTCGAACAGAATTTTTCCTATATCGACAAAAGTACCCAAACTGCATTGCAGCTCGGAAATTCTTTCAAAGAAATCGTCGATGCAGTTTTAAATGCCGAAAGACAAGCCATTGTAATAACAGAAGAAGCAACCCAGCAAAATAGTTTATGTGAGCAAGCCTTGCGCAGCGTTGAAAATATCCATATCTTATCACAGCAAAACAGTGAAACCATCAATAACATATCTGCTGCCAGTGAAGAACAAGCTGCATCTGCTGAAGAAGTAACGGCTGCAATCGGTCAGTTTGCCGATATGGCACAATCCCTCGAAGAAATGGTTCATCATTTTAAATCCTAATTTTCAATATATATAAAAAAGAGTCGGTTGAAAGTGTGTATACACTCAGCCGACTCTTTTTGTTCTAAGAACGAATTAACGTGCGAGTAAAAAAATCTCCGCAGCGTTATGTAAAACAAGCATGTACCCTCTTAATTTTTGCAGATTGATAAAGCATACTAAATTCTGTAATTTGTTATATATAGATCAATCACAATGCATTTTCAATCATAGTTTCATAAACACTGGCCGCAGCTGCACCAATTTCCCGACCTGCCAATTTGCCTTTTTTAAATACAAGTACGGTTGGAATTGACATAATCTGATAATGTTCTGCCAAAGCTCGTTCTACGTCGACATCAACTTTAGCGACAACAGCTTTACCTTCATATTTTTTAGAGATTTCCTCAATGATTGGTGCCAACATAAGGCAAGGCCCGCACCAAGTTGCCCAAAAATCAACAAGAACAACTTCATTTGCTTGTAATAATTGATCAAAGTCTTTTGTACTCGGATGTATAATCCCCATATCAAAAACCTCCTTATTTCTTCTGATCATCAATATATTTTGACGCTTGTTGTGCTGCAATTAAACCTTCACCAACAGCCTTAGCAATTTGCAACGGCTTACCATTGCAATCACCACAAGCGAAAATACCGGGTATATTCGTTTCCATGTCACGATTCACCGCAAGAAATCCGTCTTGCAGGTTTAGCCCTTTACATAAAGCTGTTGGTACGATTACATTACGCAAAATAAACACCACATTGGTTTCGATTGACGTTTCATTTACCGTAACCGCTTGCACAATGGTTTCACCTTCAATAGCCGTTATAGCACCAGAAATAAACTGAACCGTACCAGCTAAATCAGCCGGACGCTGCTTCGCTGAGACAAAGGTTACATTCACGCCTATTTGCTGCAAATGGTTTGCTTCTAAGACAGCCTCGTCCGCCAAACCATACACGATGGCTTTTTTGCCTCGATACATCATGCCGTCACAAGTAGCACAATAACTGACCCCTTGACCCAAAAATTGTTCTTCACCAGGCAAAGCCTTTTGTTTGGCTGCACCAATTGCCAATATCACAGTTTTAGCCTGCACAATCGTCCCATTGAAATTCAACATAAAATAATTTGAAACTGGTAAAATCGTAATAATCTTTCCTGTTTCAAGACTGGCACCCAAAGATTTAGCATGCTGACGAAAAGATTCCATCATTGCAGCCCCATTGACAGCTTCCATTCCTAAATAATTATCAACCCGCGCAGCGCGTTCCAGATAATTATTTTTTGTTGAAAAGACTCGTGTCGATTTACCGCGGGCAATCACATTGATTGCTGCCGATAATCCAGCTGGCCCGCCACCGATAATTGCAATATCCGTCATTGTTGACTCCATCGCCCAGCCTCCTTTCAACTTTCAGTTCATTTATAGTAAATTGTAAATATGAATATGCTTCATCTTTTCTATTTTACTATATGAGCAGAAAATAGAAAAGTACTATTTTGCTACTCATATTTATTTTTCAATATTTATTTTGAATCTCCTCTAATTGCAATAAAAAAAGCGGAAAGAGTCGCCTCTTTTCCACCTTAGCTTTAGCCTGCTATTTATATTGCCAATGGCAAAGCCGTTTTTCAATCCAATCAATGAAAGCAAATAAAAATAAACCCATTAAACTAAGAACAACAATCCCCGAGTACATCTCCAGATAATTAACCCGGAGCCAGGCATCCATAATAAAATAACCCATACCGTACTGCGTCCCAAATGTTTCGGTAAAAAAAAGTACAGAAATTGCCGTTGCCATTGCTACCCGAATCGCTGTAATAAATTTTGGCATGGAAGCTGGCCAAAGTACTTCAAAAAAAATAGCGCCAAAAGGTGCACCTAAAGAATATAAGGGATAGTACGTCTCTTTGGGAATACTGCGAATATTATCTCGAATTGCAACAATAACTTGAAAAACAATAATCAAAAAAATCATGAGTATCTTCGAGAACTCTCCAATACCAAAAAGCAGCATCAAAATTGGCATCAGTGCAATTTTAGGAATTGGATAAGTAAGGTAAAGCAGCGGTGATAAAAAACGATCCCATTTGGGGAAATACCCCATAATTACACCAAGCGGCAAACCAATTAAAACTGCCAAAAAAAGTCCTGCGGTAATACGCCATAAGCTATACAAACTATGGACTGCAATATATTTCATGAAAATCGCGACCAAATTCACCAATACCAGAAAAGGGGAAGGAATAATGGGCAGCATAATGATTTTAGACAGAATCCACCATAAAGCAAAAAATGTTATGATGCCTAGCAAAAACCAAAGTGGTTTATGTTTTTCCATTATTTTGACCACTCCTTTTTAATCAGATTTCGAATCGACAGTCCCAGTTCAAAAAACGCTGGTTTTTGACGAATGTTACGGCCGCCAAAGAGTGGATTTTCAATAATCCGACTAATCCGTCCTGGATTTGGCGATAAGATGACAATTTTCTGACCAAGATAGATTGCCTCTTCTACATAATGAGTCACTAAAACCGTTGATACTGCATATTTTTCCCAAATTGATAAAAAAACATCCTGCATTTCTTCCCGAGTAATAGCATCCAATGCCGAAAAAGGCTCATCCATCAACAGCAGATCCGGTTTTAATAAAAAAGCTCTAGCTAAACTGACACGCTGCTGCTGCCCGCCGCTAATTTCGCCAGGATAGCGCTTGCCGAGTTGTTCTATGCCTAGTTGCTGCCTGATCACTTGCAGCTTCGCATAGTCCACTGCCTTTTGATGCTGTTTAATCTTCATGCCCAAATAAATATTCTCATCAACCGTACGCCACGGCAGCAAACCATAATTTTGCGGAATAAAGCCTATGGCCTGCTTCTTGGGATTTATAGTTTGTCCATCTACTCTGACTTCACCTTCATAGTCCGTAATAATCCCAGCCAATACCTTAAGCAAGGTTGACTTACCACACCCGGATGGTCCAATGACTGCACACGTCCCACCGTCATGAATCGCAAGATTTATACGCTCTAATGCAGTATATATTTCCGTTTGCGATTGATATTTAACCGTCAAATCTTGAATCTCAATCATACATTCATTGCACTAAGATATCCGTCACAATATCTTGATAGGTATAGGATTGTTTTATAAGGTCTTTATGATTCAGCCATTGTATGCAGTCTACAACATCTTTTTCAGCCGGAAGAGCCGCTTCTCTATAGGTAGGAATCAATAAAGCATCTTTTGCTGCCGACGGAAAACCACCTTTTTCAATTAGGAGGTCAATATAATTTTCGCGTGCTTGCGTATTAAGGTAAGCCACGGCTTTATTGTATGCCCGGTACATCGCTTGAATTTCCGTTTTTTTCCCTTCGATTGCTTTATTCGTAAACAGGATTACCCCCGGATTAATTGCCAATTGATCTGAACTGCTAAGGAGTTTGCAGCCATTTTGAATAGCAATACTAGCCATCGGCTCCGGCAACGTTGCAGCGGCCAGTTTACCATTTTGCAGCATTTCAAGACGAGTGGGAATCTGCGGAATAACCACTTTATTTATATCACTGTCCGTCATATGATTAGCAGCTAAAATTTGATCGGTAACATACTCAATAATTGTATTTTTTGATACAGCTACATCTTGCCCTTGCAAAGCAGCAACACTAGCTGCTGTTTCATTGGCTCCGGCAATCAGTTTATAACTGCCATCGGTAAAAGAAGTGACTTTCACATCAAAACCACCTGCTTTAGCAAAGGCCACAGCCAATAAATCAGAAATTGCTCCGTCCAAATTTCCACTTTGCAGAGCGCTGTCACGATCCATCGCGCTTTTAAATTGTTGTATATTAACGTTGATTCCTTCTTCTTTAAAATAGCCCTTTTCTTGCGCAATAATAAATGGCATTGAATCAACATCTGGCATTAAGCCAATCGTAATTTCTTGTAGAGCCCCTTTTTTATCGGTGCTTTGCGTTTGGCAGCCACTTGCTGCAAAAGCCAGCATTACAATAAGCATTCCTGCTATAATTTTTTTCACATAAATTGCCTCCTTAAAAATAGCCAAACAATAAAATATCTGTTATACCTGCACATCATGAATTAAAGATTTTTAATATTAATCACCAAAAAGGAACTATAGGGCTAAACAACGTTGCGTAAAGCAAGCGATGCCCTATAGTCTCTTTACATTATATAGAAACAGTATTACTTTTTTATTGCTGCAGCATAGGTTTATATTTATCAATCAACGAATCAACATAATTTTTACCATCTTCTGCCACGGCAATCACTTTATCAATTACATCCGAATGTTCAGCATACGCTGCCTGTGCCGACTCTTTCAGCTGCTTTGCCTGATTCGTCATTGTTTTCGTATCTTCTAATGCGCTGTCAACATGTTCAATCATAGACTGCGCCTGATCCAGAGAAGTTTTAATATCATTGGCCTGCTCAACTGCCGCTTGAGCTGCCGCACTTGCTTTTTCCTTGGCGCTTGCCTGTTGTTTATCTTTTCCTGTAATAGTATTCCATAATTTAGTCACACCTGATGACCCATTTTTTTGATTTTCCAGGGCTTGTTCATTTTCAGCCAAGACTCGGGCTTTTTCTGCGGCATCTTTCTGTTTCTGTTCGATTTGGTTTCGCTCTTGTTCCAATTGTGCTTTTTGTCTCTCTAAATCCAATTGTTTTTGTTCTAAAGATTGTACATCCTGCTGTTTTTGCTGAAGAACTTGCTTTTGGTGAATCCGTTCATGTTCCGCAATTTCCCTTTGATCTCCATAATATCGTGCCACAGCAAAGCCAATCAATAATGCTAAAACAAAACCACCGCCCAAAATCCAAGCTATCTTTTTCCGTTTAGCTGAGGTGTTCGAAAAAATCAATGGCATAGATTTGTCCTCGGGTGTCGTTGTCTTTTCGAGAGTTTCCACATCAACACGAGGCATAATCTGCGTTGCTTCAAGTGACTGCGGCTTCGTCTGATCCGTTTGCCGCGGTACAATTTGTGTATGTTCTAATAAAGAGGCATCTGGTTCCTGTTTTATTTGATCTTTCATTATATCTCCTTCTTTTTTATTCAAGTTCTGGCTCCTGCTTTAGCATAGCACCATGTTCTTTTTGCATAGTTTCACATAATCGCTGCAACGACCAAAACATATTAAATGGTGTCACAATCGCTTTGAATTTAATGGGTTCGATTTTTGCTTCTTTGAAAGCAGTAAGCACTTGATCCAAGCGTTTTCGGTCACTGTTGCTGAAAACGATAACCTCGTGCGGAAAAACAAATTCGTCTATTTCAGTCTTGATTGCTACAAAACCTTTTCGCCCGACTAAGTGGCCAACTTTCTGTCCCAGCATTTCATCGCCGATATCTTTCGTTTGAATTTTCAACTGTTTACATATATCTTTAATTTGCTGTAACTTCGTTTGATCCAGAAAATGATAGAGTAAAATCACTTCTTCTTGTTTCTTCATTCGTATAAACACCTCACCTGCTATCATTATAAAACATTGATTTCATAAGCACAACAGTCTAATGAATCCGTTGCATCACAATTGATAAAAATCGTTGCTCGCTTACTTGTATTTGACAGGTAATTTTTCAGGTCCCTTCGGAATTTTTCTTCTTAGCATTGGTGCGCTCTGAAATTCAGTCATATAATCCCAATATCGTTTTGGCATCTGTGTCATCCGGCATTTTTCATTATGCCGCCCCTTGATTTCAATCGTATCATAAAATAACTTCCATAACTGCCGAAACTGGATTTCCGTTTCGTCAAATTCTGGCATTTCTAAGGCATCAATGGGTACAATGCGAGATTGATAAGGCTGATACAGCAGACCCATCTGATGGGTCTTATCATAAATCAAAAACCGTTCTTCCGGATACCGTTCCATAAAATGCTGCTTCAAGAGCGGTAAAACAAAGTTTTTTGGTCCAATCTCACTAATAAGAACCTGATTTGCCACCGAAAAGCGAATAAACCCCTTCAATAGATGTGATTCTTTTTGCAGATGCTGTACCGCTTTATAAAGTGGATAAACAACCTCATCCGTAAGACGATTCATAATCTGTGGACCACATTTATAGGCTTGTCGCAAAAAAAGCAAAATATAAAGCTCTTTTTCAGGAAAGCAAGTTAAAAAAGCCTGGCAGACAAATTCATAGACCTCATAACTTATTTTTTTAGGAATCGAGCTTTGCACTCGTTTTGCTTTCATGGGATCTGTCAAAATGTCTTTGCCGGCAAGCAGCATACTTTGCCGATAGTCTGGTCCAATGATTGCCAACGGAATTTCTTTTTTATCATAGGATTCAAAAACGCAGCAAAGCAAGCCTTCAAAACTACCATCATAGTTATAAATTACATCGGCAGTGGCAGACATTCAATCAACTCCTTCGCACCAACTTCCAAGACTGAATTCGGTTCAAATAAAGAAAGCTGACGTCCTCCTGTAAGATCCGTTCCATAAAGTTTTGCTTCGCGCGCTGACATCATCGCCCGAAGTACTACCTGACGCGACATATCTAAGCCTGGCAGCTTACGCCCTCTGCAGCTGATAAAATATTGTGCTCGTTTCATCACGATCCCCAACTTTTTAAGCCCCTCAAAGCTTAATATACCACTGCGCCGTGCAGCAATGATCCTATGGGCGGAACGTACACCAATCCCTGGTACTCGCAATAAATCTTCAAATGGAGCTCGATTAACATCCATCGGGAAAAACTCCATATGATGCAGTGCCCAATTGCATTTTGGATCAACATACGGATGAAAATTTTCGTTTTCCTCATCGAGCAGTTCTTTGGCGGCGAAGCCATAAAATCGAAGCAGCCAGTCTGCTTGATAGAGTCGATGTTCCCGCCATAGCGGCGGTTTGGTATCCAGGGATGGCAGCAATTGATCTTCCATCACTGGCATATATGCCGAAAAGAAAACTCGTTTTAAATTATAACTCCGATATAGACCTTCTGTAAGATTCAATATTTGCCGATCCGTTTCAGGAGATGCGCCAATAATCATTTGAGTACTTTGACCTGCTGGCGCAAATTTCGGTGCATGACGATATTTTACCAGATCATGACAATTTTCTTCAATTCGGCCTTTAATATAAGACATCGGTGTTAATATCGAATGTTTGGTTTTATCAGGTGCCAAAAGTTGCAAACTATGTTGTGATGGCATTTCTATATTCACACTCATCCTGTCCGCGAGCATCCCCAGGCGAGCAATCAATAGACTATCTGCACCGGGAATGGCTTTCGCATGAATATATCCATTAAATTTATACTCTTCCCGCAAAATCCGTAATGTTTCAATCATTTGTTCGCAGGTATAGTCAGGACTCTGGATAACTCCTGAACTTAAAAATAAACCTTCAATATAATTACGTCTGTAAAACTGGATTGCCAAATCAGCCAATTCCTTTGGTGTAAAAGCTGCTTTTTCTGTTTCAGCCGAACGACGGTTGACACAATATTTACAATCATAGATACAGATATTCGTAAAAAGCACTTTCAAAAGGGATACACATCGTCCATCGCCAGCAAATGTATGGCAGATTCCACAAGCTGAAGCACTGCCGATACCGCCGCGTACTGATTTTTTATCTACGCCGCTGGACGTACAGGCAGCATCATATTTGGCCGCATCACTCAAAATTTTCAATTTAGCAAATATATCCACATTGCTCGCTCCTCATAGTACTTTATAAAATTAACTTAATCCATTATATATCAGAACACTAGTTCTAGTAAAGTGAAAAAATTTAAAACAGCTCTTGATTCATAATAAATCAAGAGCTGTTTTTCTGTATTACTTTTTATATTTTAAACTGCTGTACTTCCTGTTGCAGCTTTTCTGCCATAGATGCAAGATTTTGGCTGGCATTCGCAATATCTTGCATGGAAGCCGCCTGCTGCTCCGTCGCAGCTGACACAGTCTCTGATTGTTCAGCAGCATCTTTGCTTAAACCATCAATTTTTTGTACATTCCCTACAATCAGTTCACTATTATTGGCCATATGTTCAATCGCTGCCGAGATATCCTGTGCCTGTGCAGATACTTCCTGAACAAAACCCACAATCTGGTGGAATGCTTCTCCGGTGGAGCCAACTACTTGTGTCCCAATCTTAACCTGTTGGCTGCCTTCGTTCATAGCCACAACTGCATTGTGTGTATCGTTTTGAATTTCCATAATCAAATCAGAAATTTGTTTCGCGGCCATCTGTGAACCTTCAGCAAGTTTACGGACTTCTTCGGCAACCACCGCAAAGCCTCGTCCTGTCTCACCCGCCCGAGCTGCTTCAATAGCGGCATTCAGTGCCAGAAGATTTGTCTGCCCGGCTATGCCCGAAATGGTATCCACAATTTGCCCGATTTCTTTTGATCTTTCGCCTAGCACCGTAACTACTTGAACGGAATCATTCGTTGCCTTTTCAATTCGATTCATCTGCTCAATCGCCTTGGTAACGCTTTCGCCGCCACTTTGTGCCACCGCTGCTGCATTACCACTTTTAGTCGCCGTTTCATTCGCATTTTTAGAAACATCGCGAATAGCCAAAGACAAATCCTCCACAGCAGTGGTCGTACCTTTCACTGCTGCAAGCTGCGTTGTCATGCCTTGTGCGATCGTAGCAATGGATGCTGCAACCTGGTCCGAGGCCTCTGATGACTGTTCTGATGTTGCGGTAAGCTCTTGTGAAGAAGCCGCCAGCGTCTGTGACGATTCACCAACAGCCTTCATCAAGCTGCGGACTTTCGTTCGCATGTCACGTATAGCCTGTGCTAACATACCAAATTCATCCCGTGTTGTAATGCGAGCTGGTTTCTCGGTAAAATCACCTTCGGCCATCTCATTCATTGTTTCAACCATGGTCTGAAGTGGTTTTACCAGTTTCTTTGCCGCAAACCAAATAACCAGAGAAATTAATAAGATTACGACAATAGAAAGCCCCATCATAATTAGTAAAATTTTATGCGCTGCAGCAAAAATTTCATCTTCATAGGAAACAGCAGCAACGCTCCAGCCCGCTGTCGGAATCGCTTCGAAAAAAGCAATCTTTTTTTCGCCAGATTCCGTTGTATAGCGATAAATACCACTTTGCCCCTCCAGCATTTTTGTCCCCAGCTGCCTGATTTCAGGATCTTCATCCTCACTGATTTTTTTCTTCATGATATAGTCATCACTTGGATGAACAACAAAGGTGCCATCTTGCGCAATTAAGATGCCATACCCCTTGTCGCCGATTTTCAGGTTTTGTACTTTTTGAGCGATGGCTTCAACATAAATAGCTGCCAAAACCATACCAATATTTTTATTGCTGTTATCTTTAATTAATGAAATTGCATTTACAATCGTTTTCCCTGTAGCTTGTGAAACAACGGGTGCTGACATAAATGATTTTTTTTGCCCTTGCATCGTTTCTTTATACCAAGCTTTATCCCCAACTGACATCAATTTTGGTCCGGCAGCAGCCTGTCCCCATAAAACTCCTGAATTGTCAAAATACCCCCAACTTACACTGTCGTATGTATTTGGCAATTTTTCCTGCATTAGTTGAAAACGATGTTCATTATTTTTCGTTGCTGTAACCGGATCGGCAACAGCATTACGAGCCGCCGGATTTGATGCGGCAGTTTGCGTTTCAAACAGCCTTGCATCGAGCCATGCATCAATATTTTCCGCTACCTCTTTTGTTTCACGCTGTGATCCACCCAATAATTCCGTTTCAAGGACTACATCTACATATTTGTATGAAACAAACGATAAAAGAAGGAATCCTAAAATAGTAACAGGTAAAATGAATAACAGCACTTTTCCTTTAAAAGATATATCTTTAAACATAGATTTTCCATCCTTCCCTGAACAGCATAATCTAAAAAATAGTTTTGGTTCTTGGTGCAAAACTATATATAATGCATTGAAGCAGCCTATCCGTCTGCCATGTAGAATATTTAATGCCACTTAATCTATGATTGTATTTTATTTGTTTATATCAACCTTTCCCTTGAAAATCATTTCATGTCCATTATAACCAATAAATCCTCCACTGTGTTTCTGCAAGTAAACGATCTGGTTTGCATATAATGGTTTGATGAATTTCATTTCCAGCGAGTTAATATCACCAAAATAATCAGCCAAAGTCCGCAGTAAGAACAGCCCCTGCACAATCGGTTGATCCGTTAAGTGAATCGGATTGGTATCATCGGCTTCTTTGGAAAAATCATAGATGGCTTCCTTGGTGAAACTCCGCCAAACCTGTACATCTTTTGGCATACTATGATGACCCGGCAACACTAAATTTTCTGTTGCGTGCAAGAATAAGGTGATGCGAAGTCTAGCCAGAACAATCTCATTATCGTATAAGTCTATAATAATCAAAACAAACTTCGCTTTTTCTTTTTCAACCATCATATTCGTATGTGTGCCTTTGCCGACTAAATTTCCATATCGCTCAAATTTTGCTTTCGCAATATAAGGCTCTGTATATTGTTCTCCATGCAATGAAGACAATGCTCGTATCAATCGTATCATCAATAGCCCCTTCTTTTATGACCTATTTTATCATACGCAAATTTTCGAAGCGAAGTTTATAAACATGCCTACTGGACTCAGTAAATAGAATGATTCATTTCAATTGGTGTCAGCTTTAACTTTATTAGAAATGAACTCCGCTTCATGTTCAAGTGTCTTTGCTTCTTTCAAAAACTCATTTGCTTCTTTTAATGGTTTCACATCTTTATTATCAAGCCAAAGTGCATATTTTTCACAGTAGCCGATTCGCAAATCACATATTTTAAGGCGTAATCGCTGCAATGTTTGTGCCGCTTCTGGAACGTCAATTTTATGTAGCGCTTCCATTCGTTCATTCCAATCAAGCAGAAGCTCCTCTTTAACAATTTTTTTGAGATCCATTCGTACGTTCTCATTACCCAAATTACTAGTTAGTAAAATTGTTTTCATTTTTTGCTCAATATCAAACACGTTTTTATCATGATTTGCCATTAAAACTTGCGTTGTGTCAATATAGGCTTTCATTTGTTGACGCCGGGCATCGGACAATAAAACAATATATTCTTTGAAATTTTTTATTTCCGTGATTCGCCAGATTCCATTCTCTGTTTTTTTCATTAAAAGTTCTAACACAAACGGAGCATTGGCCTCTCGATCGAAAATTTTAAGACCAACGACAGCACTGTCATCTGCTTCATCCATTTTAGTATATTCAATACTTTCAAATTGCATATCTTTGATACCTGATTTGCTTAAAATCATATCCGAATCAATCGGAATCCCCTGATCTACAACTTTTGATGCATCATCATCCCATTTTCCCGATTCAATATAATGATTAATACTGCCCTTAAAAGCTGCTACGATCGGGGCTTTAAACATTTTAGCAAACCCACTTAATGCTACTTTCGCTTCCTCCGGCATAGGGCGTTCGGTTTCAATCAGCCCTTCCATCATCGCATCACAAGCCTTTGTTAATGTACTATCCATATCCACGTATTTTTGAAATTTAACCATATCATGTTTTACTGCTGCTTCTTGAATCATTTTCAGTGAATATTCCGGTGTTTTTGTATAATATGAAAAATACCAGAATAAAGTCCCTGCAAATACTGCCAGAATTGCGGTTCCAGCGGCCAATAACTTAACTTTTGTCTGCATCGACAATGACCATCTTTCCATCGCTTTCATCTCCCTCGGAAGAAACTTTACCAATAAAATAGTTCCTTGGATTTCCTCTACCATTTATAATTATGCCACTAGATATCTTCCCGATGCAAGCGGTTAAAACCTTCTCAATTGAGAAAATATATTTAATTTATCCAGAGAAATACAAAGAGCCTGTAGTACCGCACATAAAAGTATAAAAACAAGCGTGTATTTCATCTCGCTGAGATAAAATACACGCTTATACTTTACTTGGTTCGCAAAATGAATTGAGACTTAATTTTCTACACGATCTTTTTTATTGATCAAACGATTCAATGTTGGTACAGTTGCAATCATAAGAATAGCAATCACAACCGTGACGATCCCTATTTCATTAAATACGTTTGCATAAATTGGCAATGTAACCAATGGATCAACGACACTTTTCGGTACAGTTGTAAGTGTAGCTACCCAGCCACCAATAACCGCTGCAATCGCTGTTGTCAAAAACCAGGCTCCCATTAGAAAACCAATCATCCGTTGTGGTACCAGTTTAGAAATCATCGATAATCCCAATCCGCTGATCAAAAGTTCTCCCATACTTTGAAAAAAATAGGAAGCCACCAACCACCAAACCGATACAATGCCCTGTGCATTCGCAAATTTCGCCGAAAATCCTAAAATCAAAAAACTAATTGCACATAAACACATGCCAAAAGCAAATTTCCCTGGCATTGACATATCCTGGTCTTTTTTACCAAAATGTGTGTATAACCAGGCTAGTATTGGACTCGCCAGCATAATCCAAAATGGATTCAAGGTCTGGAAAACTTCCGGATCATTGATTGTCATTCCCAAAAGCGAATGTTCAACATTCTTTATAGCAAAAAAATTCAAAGATGTTGGCATTTGCTGATATAACGTAAAAAAGACAATCGCTTCAATGATCAAAACAAAAGCAGCAATCAGTTTACTGCGTTCAGCACCTTTTGCTTCAAAAATCATCTTAAAAAATACTAAAAATACCCCTGTACCAACGATTGCCAAAAACCAGTGCGCCACCGTTAAATTTGTCAGCATCCAAGCTGATACAAAAATCGCCAGTAAAAGCCCCAACACAACCACAGCAAATTTCCGCATTGACAGTGGTTCTTTACCAACTGGTGAATCAAGCCCTTTTACCAAGCGCCGGAAAAAGATAAAATTAAGAATTGCAATTACAAGGCCAGCGGCACAAATGCCAAAACCAAGATCCAGCCCATAGCTTCCGCCAACAATTGGCACCAGAATCATCGAAAAAAACGACCCCACATTAACTGCCATATAATACATTGTAAAAGCACTATCGAGCTGTGCTTCATTATTTTGATACACTTTCGATAATAAACTCGATGGATTTGCCTTAAAAATCCCATTACCACAAGCAACAAACCCCAATGCCAGGAACACCATACTCTTATCACTGCCAGCAATAGCCATCAAAGTGTAGCCTAACATTAAAGTTACGGCACCTAATAAGATTGTTCGCTGCGTTCCGAGCACCTTATCTCCGATATAGCCGCCAATCGATACATAACCATACACCATGGCACTAAAAGCCCCAAAGACTACGAAAGATTCTGCATCATCCATACCTAAACTTTTAACAAAAAAAGAAGCTAATACTGCCTGTAGACCATAATAACCAAACCGTTCCCAAAACTCTAAGAAAAAAATCATATTAAAAGCCTTCGGATGACCTGCTTTTTGAACTGTTTCCATTTATTCGCTCTCCTACTCCCATAAATTTCTCCTGCCAGAGGACATTATAGCACTATATTTTTATATAATAAAGGACTAAATTGTTTTTTTACAAAATATTTCTTCTTGATTTTATTAAGTCCGTAAACAAAAAACATTTATATTACAATACAAATCTATATATATTTTTAAGAATAATAATCCATTATCAGTGTACTTTTATATTTAAATTATTTTTTTGTGATTTTTATGTATAAACGACTCCATTATGTATAGGATATTGCTTTTTGTAAAATTGTACATAAAAAAAACCGGCTCACTAACGAGTCGGTTTTTCCATATTTAAGCAAATCTTTCATTTTCTTTTACCGCCAGCCTAGTATCAACTAATAACACGGCATCATCATAATGATCAAATAGACTTTTTAGGACATTTCCATCAATTTTGTTTTGCTTTACCATATTGGTCATGATATCCTGCACTTTTTGCTTTGGTAAACTCTCACGATAAGGACGCGTCTCAGTAAGAGCAACAAAAATATCCGCTACAGCCAAAATTCGTGATCCCAAAGACAAATCTTTACCGCCAATACGAAATGGATACCCTTGTCCATCTAATGTTTCATGGTGATAGGCTGCCCATTGGGCAATAACTTCAAAATGATCAATCTGTTCTAATATGCGATACGTATAATAGGTATGCTGTCGAACAATCACGACTTCTTCTGCCGTCAATTTACCCGGTTTCTCCAAAATAGCATTTGGGACCGCTAATTTCCCCAAGTCATGCAGTAATCCGGCAATTTCCATGCTTTTCACATCATCTTCACTAAAACCTTCAAGTTTAGCTAAAAAAACAGCCGTTTTCGTCACACTCCGTGAATGATGCGCCGTAAATTTACTAATTTTATCAATTATTTTGGCAAAAATATTTGCAATTTGAATGGCATCATCGGAAGAATAGCGAGCAGATCCATAAACATCCAAGGTTTTAAAGAAATTTTCATAATAACTGGCATTGACTAGATCAAGCCAAAAGCTCTCCGCTTGCATAATTTCGTGAGCCGCTTTCACTAATAATGGATCAAAGACAATCCCGCTTGATCGATCAATGGATTCCAATATCTTTTCCCGTTGGGCAAAAATTGATTGATTATGATGGATCAGAATTTGTACTCGATCCGCTAAATGAATGATCCGGCTTACTAATGGAATCTGCGACCCCTGCAGCCCGCTTTTATTTCCACCACACCAGTAATCATGGTGATAGCGGATGCTCTGTGCCAAGTATCCCAGCTGCGGTGAATCTTTCAACAACAAATAGCCTGCTTCAGCATGTGCTCCCAGGCTTCTTTTTTCAAACGTATCCGTCTGCTGTATTTTTTGCCGCTCATCCCAGCTGGACGCAGCTCCAATATCATGCAGCAACGCCGCAAAAACCAACGTACGCTGCTCCGTGGCATTCATTAAGATCTGATCGGCAATTTTCTTGCAAATCATAGCCGTCTGCCAATGATGTCTCGACATTCCATTAATCGATAACTCTAATGCCATCGACAAGGCTTTGACTAAATTCACAGGATGTATATCAAAAAAGCGCATAGTATGTCCTCTTCCAAAACAGAAACATGTTAAAATTAGTTAGGAGCACAAACGCTTATGTACGTGGACGCAATGAACGAGATTTCTTAAAGTCTGTATCCAAAAAGACCTGATATGCATTTCGTCCATTGTTTTTCACTTTATATAAAGCTAAATCCGCCATCTCGACCAACTCTTTTTGTCCGCCCGTAATCATCGGTATCGTCGAAGCAATCCCTGTACTTACGGTAATATATGTATCAACGGGGGATTTTTCATTTTCAATTTTCAATGCTGCAATATTATTTTGGATGCGCTGCGCAATACAAACCGCCCCTTGCTGCGGCGTTGCTGGTAGAATAACCATAAATTCTTCACCACCATAACGTGCGACCACATCTCCGGCACGAAGGCTTGACTTTTGCAATGCTTCCGCTACCATACATAAGCATTGATCTCCTGCTACATGTCCATAGAAATCATTATATTTTTTAAAATAGTCGATGTCAATCAATAAGGCAGATAAAACTTCCCCTTTACGCAATGAACCATGCCATTCTTTTTTTAAGGCCTCATCCAAATAACGCCTATTAAATATGCCCGTTAACGCATCACGAAAGGAAAATTTCTCCAAAATATCCCTTTGGTTTTTTAGTGCTAAATGATTTTTGATACGAGCTTTAATCACCAAAGGATGAATTGGTCTAATAATATAATCAACGGCTCCGAGTTCCAGCCCTTTTGTTTCATTTTGACTTTCTCCGCGACCTGACAAAAAAATCACAGGAATTTTTTTCGTGGCAGGATTTGCTTTCAGTTTCCGGCAAACCTCATAGCCATCCATATCAGGCATAACAACATCCAATATAATCAAATCAATTTTTGTTGATTTTACATATTCTAAACATTCTTTACCTGATCGTGCTGTAACTACCTCATAATCCTCACATAAAATATCTTCAATAATTTTCGCATTAAAATATACATCATCAACAATAAGAATCGTTTGCTTTTCTAAATCCATATTTCCCTTCCCACTTTCTTAATCAAGAGATCCACTCATCTTTATATACTATAAAAGACCGCCAGATTACACCATAACACATCCTGATGCAACCTGGCAGTCATAGACTTATAATATCTTTAGACCCACGGCTTTGCGTCCCTATTTTTCAATAGGTTTGCTATTTGGAAAACAACGATTATTTTTAATTATATATAGACATTCTACAATACAATATAAACAATGTCTATTGAAATACAATTGAAAACTATATGAGTCTTCGCCCTTATCCCCAAAACAATACCGTGTTTAATAAGATCTCACTGATTTTCTTTGGCATAGACCAATAATCCATCCCAGTGACAAACCAAACAGCATGGGAATTACCCAGCCCATACCCATATCAAAAAACGGCAGGCAGCTCTGATAAAACAACAAGATTTTTTGAATAAAAGCTTCATTTTTCATATTGTCCGGTATCGCGTTGAATGCATCCCCCACACTGGCAAACAAAGTAAAAATCGTCGTCAATAAATAAACACTTTGTCTATGCTTAAATAAAGGCGATAAAAATGCCAAGATAATTAATGTAATTGCTAATGGATACAAAAACATTAAGATTGGAATTGATAAAGAAATGATCTGTGTCAAGCCAACATTAGCAATTAAACAGGAAACAATCGTAAATAAAATGACATACGAACGATAACTAAGCAGTGAAGGAAATAGTTCTTTAAAAGTTTCCGCACAAGCAGTAATTAAACCAATTGCTGTTTTTAAACAGGCCAGCGTTACAATAATTGCCAGTAGCAGACTTCCTGCTGAGCCAAAATAATACTTAGCAATCTGGGCCAAGGCCGTGCCACCATTTGTGGAAAGTTCATATTGTGCCACACTTGTTGCCCCGATATAAGCTAAACAGCTGTAGATAATACCCATCAAAAGCACGCTGATCGCACCAGCTTTCACCGTACCAACTGCAATCCCTCGCGGGCTTTTCACCCCTAAATCCTTTATTGTTTGAACCACAATAATACCAAAAGCCAAAGACGCCAGTGCATCCATCGTATTATAACCTTCGGTAAAGCCTTTAAAAAATGGTTCTGTCACATAAGCTCCATGAATTGGTGCATTCATCACAATTCCCATCGGAGAAAAAAAACTGCTAAAAATTAAAAATGCTAAAAAGATCAAAAACAGAGGATTGAGAATTTTCCCAATCCAAGTCAAAATTTTATTTGGTCTTAATGAAAAAACAAGTGCAACAAGAAAAAATACAACCGTAAAGCAAGCTAAACCAAAAGACTGATAAATTGGATTCATATAAGGAACAATTCCTATTTCATAAGAAACCGTACCCGTTCTTGGTAAAGCAAAAAACGGACCGATTGTTAAATAAAGTAAAACCGTCATAGCATAGCCATAAAAGGGATGAACCCGGCTAGCTAATCCAAACAAACCATCACTTTTAGAAATACCAATTGCCACAACCCCTAAAAAAGGCAATCCGATGCCAGTAACCAAAAAACCAATCGTTGCGACAAAAACACTGTTTCCAGCTTCTTGTCCCATATGTACCGGAAAAATCAAATTTCCTGCCCCAAAAAACAAACCAAACAACATAGACCCAATTAAGACATACGATGATGCTGTTAACTTTTTATCCATAAAAATATTTTTACAACCTTTCCACTCTAACGAGAACGTCATCCCGACGTTATAAATTTACTCTGACCGTATTGCATTAAAAAAATATGTATAAACAGTATATTACGCGTATGAATTATTATATATCTTTTTATCTGATTTATCAATTCTATGTTCGTTTCATTGCACAATAAGTGGCGGCTTTGCAAGAAAGTAAACATTTTCTCAAAGCCGCCACTTATTATACGTAAAATAACGTAGAATTTTACTTTTTATTTAGTTTGCTAACTTTAACTAAATACGACAATTGATTCGGGACGTTTAATCCTAAGTAAAATTGTTTCGAGCACTCGGAATAGGTGATTCAATTTTTCAGAACCAAGATATCCAGTAATCATATCCTGTCCGATAACCAAATCTATGTTTTGTGGTTCCGCGCAAACCAGTATGGCTTTGCCTGTCCCTAAAGCTGGCGTCATAAATAAATTGCCACCCAACACTTTTTTAATGCGTTCGCTTTCCAACAGTCCTGTATTTTCTTGTAATCTTTGCAGCTGTGTAAATAAATCCGGTGATACCGCTAAAGTGAATTTACCAGCAAAGCCTTTAGAAGCTAAACTCTGCAGTCCTTTTACTATATCCTGAAACGCATTTTCACCCGTTTTCCAGTCACTAATAGCAATTTTCTCACTACCATCTGCTGTTGCCAACCCAGCTGTTTTACTCGTTTTATTACCCATGAAGATCAACTGATCTTCTTTTCTCGCACAAGCATTCGCAGCCGCTGCTACAAGTGATAAATCCAATGGCAAACCGGTTTGTTTTGCATATTCCATATCCCGCCAGCCGATTGAAAAATCTTTATAGAGCATCGGAACTTCAACAAATTTGCGTGTTTTAACCTGCAATGGTTCTGCTTCTGCTTCACCAAAAAAATCAGATTGACTATCCCCTAATTCATTAAATGTGTCCAAATAAACACTTTGTGTTCCTGCTCCGAGCGGTCCATAGACCGACAAAAACTTTCGTGCGATCAGAACAGCTTTTGCTGCTTGTACAACCGTTGTATCAATGCTCTGCCATTCTTCTTGCGGTAAATCTATATCATTTCTCATTAAATAATCCATATAAAAACCCCCTTCTATTCTTTAATCAAACTACCAACTGTCGCAGCACTCGTCGAAATTTTATTATCCGCTGCCTGTTCTTTCGGGGTAAGACCTAATTCTTCAAGCATTTCATGAACCTCTGCTTCGCCATCTGCAAAATGAGCTGCTTCTGCAGGATCAAGGTGCCGAAGTAATGTCATGAGTTCACCTACGTGTGCTTTTTCTTCATCACGGATATCACACAAAACTTTTTTTGCTACTTCATCATCGGTTGCCATTGCATGAGCATCATATAAAAAAACAGCTTCCAGCTCCCCAGCAATATCCAAACGAACAGCCTGAATTAATTCTTCTTTAGAAATTTTCTTGTTTACATTTCCCTGAAACGGATTCGCAAAATTCGGCATAAAATGCACCACCTTTTTTATTTATCTGAAATGCTTTTGCATTTCTACAAAAATAAATTATTATTTTTATTTAATAATAATTATCTTTTACATAAATCCATCATACCATCTTTTATAGATTACTTCAATACCATCCGCTAAATTCCTTTGGTTTTATTTGGCATTTAAGTATATAAATCGATATCAGCACGTAATTTTTCCAAAAGGATTTCCTGATATCCAGCTTTTTTATGAAACAACAATTCTGCTGAAAGTTTTCGCAGCCCCTCATGCTCCACATTTTTCAGCTTTTTAAGCCGTTCGGCGCTAATCATTTCCTGACAGCGACAGGCTGCATAGTCACTGCTGGTAAAATGCCAGGGGATAACATGCTGGGGATGCCGTTTCACGATACGGTCGGCAATCAAAATCCCTTCTGGATCAAAATCTCCTGAATAATACAAATTGCAGCCAGCTGCACATAAAAGGTCAATCAAAATCAACGATGCCGTCTTCATTTGCCCCGAGGTACACATCAGAGCTATTTTTTTACCTTTTATACTTTCACACAATGCCGAAAAAACCATTTGATTCTCAACAATAAAGACTCTTTCCCCAAAAATGGCGGCATGCACAATATGTTCCAAACCTGCCAAATTAATCATATATGCTTCCGATTCACGAATAAATCCTTCATAAGCCGGATGAATGTTTTTCGCTGTATACAAAGAAATACCATAGGCCGTCGTAAAACTCGAAATATCATCCGATCGGATACCTGCTGTATAATACACCTCTAATACACCTTCTGCATCTTTAGGATAGACCATGCCATAAATATAACTCAGCGCATATAAGAGCAGACGGCCAGCACTGTGCGAACGATCAAAATAATGCGGATTTCCTGTAATGAACGCAGCAATAACCGCTAATCTGATTCTGCTGCCAACAGCACAGGCATTTAAATAATTTACAGTCTGCGCTGTATAGATAATCATCCATCTGGCAGTAATCGTATTTTTTTCATATTCCGCCATAAGCAGTGTATAGCCCGCTGATTTTTCTGTCAAAAGGCAGTCCATCCAAGCAGACACAATCGCTGTATAAGCTCCTTTCAGCTTTAAAGACTCAATCGCAGTAGAAAAAAAATTTTGTTTTGCCTTTTGCACTTGTTCACGCTCAACCTTATTGGTCCGTAATGTTTCACCAAAATAACCAGCAATGAGAGCTGGCAGCTCAACCGTCGTATATTTAGTCTCAGTCAAGGCTTTTTGAAAATCAGACATTTTAAATTTGACTTTATCGCCAGAAAAATAAACCCCCAAAATTGCCTGAAATGCTCTTTTTTCTCGCTCATTCACCTGTTCAAGAATAATCCAGCCTGCGATCCGCCCATATTTTTCCCATTGCCGCCGCATTGCCTGAAATAATCGTTGATACGCATCATTACCTTTAAAATATTTTATACATTCTTGCAGATCATACGTCATCCAAAATTCGCTCTTTCCCATTCCAATGATAAAAAATAACTGTTACAACGGAAGAATTCGCCGGGCGGAGGAGTTCGGCAATCTTGATTGATTTTACACTTTCATAGCAGCCCCACAGAGCCTGCGAATTCATTATATAATCAAAATCAAGCTTATTTATCAGAGTAAACATGCTGCTAATATTTTTTTCATCCACACCAGCAAACGCTTCATCGAGTGCAACCAGGCGCGGACAATCTTCTTTTTCGGCTTTTTTATACTGGGATGAAACAGCTGCAAACAGTGGTACATACATCGCCATTGCTTTTTCACCACCACTAAATGTATTGAAAAAATTATTCGTGAGTTCTTTACGCGGTCCCTCACTGCGACGAAATACCAGCTTGAGATCAAACCACTTTCGATAATCCAATGCATCCCGAATTAAATCAGAATAATTGACAACGATATCATTTTCGACTGCCGCTCGTCTAGCCGTAGAAATTTTGCTGCGGAAATGGGTCGATACTTTTTCAATATCATCCTTCGTCAAAAGATTGCGATCCCGATTCAGCAATTTTTCCAATTCCATGGTGTCAATCTCAGCTTCCTGCATGGATTTTTGTGGTTTCCAGTCAATCGAAAAAGTCAGCCCCATAGACGTATCCATATGTTCCATCAATGCAGACATATCACGAATCCAGTTTCTGCTTTCAAGGATACGACTATTCAGTTTTCGACTTAAGGTATCCGTCAGAATATCTTCAAAGAGTTTTCTGTCTTTATCTTGAATTAAAAGTTCCGTACTATCAATTGCTTCTTTTATCACATTGTAAAAATTCATAAATGACAACTTATTTCCCTGCCATACAGCAACAATGCGTTGACGTCGCCGCAGCTGTTCTGCCGATTCAGCAAAACAATCTTCCACGGATATTCCATACGATGACAGATTACTATTGTGCTGCTGATAAATTTTTAGTAGATTACTTGTTATTTCAACAATAGATTTATCTGTATCTGCAGCACGAATCTGTTTTAATGCCTCTTTCGCACACTCTTGTGGTGATCGATCGCCAACTTTTATACAAAATTCAAGTGCTAGTTCTTCCTCATAACACATATAAACGTATTTCAGGTGATCGGTTTGTATCAGCAGCTGCGCCTGCAATTGTTCCTTTGTTTCACTAAGATGTCGCAATTCACTTTGCAGTGCTGCCATCTTTTTTTCATTTTCACGTATCAGAATATTATTTTTTTGCAGCTCGGCAATAATCGCCTCCAACTGTTGTGCCATAGCCTGCGTTTCTGGTTTATTTAAAAACTCTTCCAACTGCTTTATTTCGCCTTTATACTTGTCTAGTTCTAACGAAATGCGACGTTGCTGCCGGCTTTCACTAGCCAAAGTTTCTGCCTTATTTTCACGTTGTTCTTCAATTCCAAGTAATTTAGTCTGTACAATTTGAACCATATTAAGCTGGCTGCCCAGTCTGTAAATTGTATTTCCATATTCATCTGCAGCTTCAATTCCCTCCGTATAACTTTCGCAGGTTCTTTCAAACGGCAGGTTCTTACATTTCACAATCACTTCTTGCTCGCACACTTTTTTTATTGCCAGTATTTGTTCAAGTTCGGCCTCTTTCACGGCAAGTTCATCTATAGCTTTTTGCAATTCGTAATCCGCATCTTTTACGAGCGACAGCCCTTGATTCAGATCCGAAAACGAAGGTACCTGTTGGTATTCTGTCACAAGAATCAACAGATTTTTTTGTGCTGTTTCCAGCTGTTCTCTACACTTTCCCATCTGTTGCAAAAGGTCCGCACAAGCCGTTTCCTTTTCAGAAATTTTACGCAAACGCTCTTTTTGTCTTGCCTGAACACCGATAAAGACAGCATTTTGCGTAATAACACTATGCCCGGTAATGATGCCATTGCGAAAATAGCCTGTTTCACTTAGAACCATTGCCACATCTTCGTTTTCTACAGCAGAAATATACAATAAAAGTTCCTCGACCATTTCCTTAAGCTCTGGTTCAACATTGCCCGCTACTAGCTTATCAAACGGAAACATTTGAATGACACCTTGTCCCGTAAGCAGCGTATCGGAAGCTTCACGCAAAAGTTTTTGTGCGCGTGGCAAATCCCCCTTCGCAACAACCAGTGCATCCAGTATACCAGCATCTGCCAATTGTTCTTCAAGTAAATCACAAGCCTCACTCGAAAGATTCGCTCCAAATTCTACGACTTCATAAAAAGGTCGATACACGATATGATGGGACGCCAATATTTTTCTTGCCTTATCTACTTTTGCCTGCCGCTGTGGTGGCAAATCCTTTGCTTCTTTTAAAGTCTCAAGTTCTGTGAGTGCCTCTTGATATGCTGTATCAATACTCGTGTACTGATTTTCAATCTCAAGTTTGCTACTGATCAATCGACTATAACAATCACTATGCTTCGTATTTACAATTTTTTTAATTTCTTCCGCTTCAGCAAAACTTTGATATTTTTCTATCAACTCAATCATGGAACGCATTTCTTGCTGCGTAAAACATAGTTGTTTATTGATCTTTTCCATACGGAAAAATTGATCCTGCAGCACATCACGCGCCTGTGTTTCCATCGCTACAGCGTTTCGATACTGCTCCGCTTTAACACCTTGTTTTATTTTATAAGCACTTACTGTTTCTTCAGCAAAATCCCATTTTTTACGAACTTCCTTTACTTGTCGCAACGCTTCAAGTCCATGAGTAATAGCCATACGATAGTTCTTTAGCTGCTCCCGCATTTCCATAAAAGCTGTATCATCCGTCATATGGGAAATTTGAGCTACAAAGCATTCATGCTGAGAAAATTGTAAAATCTCATTTATTTCGTTTAAATCTTTGATCACTGCATCTATCTGGTATGTCGCATCCGCCAGATTTTTCTTTTCCGTGCGTTCTAGCACATCATAACCGCGAAGATCCTCTTGGTATTTTTCAATATTTTTATCTAAAGCACTACTGTCACTGCTTAAGGCTTCCACTTTCCCCCGGCTTTGCTGTAATTTCTGAACGGAATTTTCCAGATCAACCGAAGCCAGAGTCGTCCTTTCATGTTCTAATGTTTCATTTCGATCACTCAATGTGCCTGTTTGCACAGCCAATTGATCCACCGTTTGCGTATTTTTTGCAAACTCTTGCTGGGATGCAGCTAAATTTGCCTCGATTAAGGCTTTTTTATCCCTAGCGCCAATATACACTTGCGCCTTTTTCCCCAGTATAAACTGATTATACCGATCATACTCTCGTTTGATAAAACCAGCATCCTTAAAAGCTGTGCGTAAGCCCTCAAGTTTTGTCTGGATATCCTCTATTTTTTCCATAGCCTCAACCATCGTTCGAATATCTTCATCCGATAAAATCTGCAAAGACTCATTCAGTATTTCACAAACCTTTGATGGCTTAAAATCACGGGAAAGTTTCGGCGCACGAACCTTGATCATAAGTTTCACAAACTGATCATATTGATCAATCCGTGGAAAGCCAAAAATATATTGATTGACCATTTCCATATATTCACGTTGACTTGTTTTTAAAGGATTTTGGTCTCCCAATATATGACTCAACTCTAAACGAGACAGCGGCATTTTTTTACTGCCAGCTTCCTTATATAGATTAAAATCATAACCGATGCGTCGTCCATCCCGCAAAACGAAACCCCAAAAAGTCATTGCTTTACCGCGCTGTGCCCGTTGTCCGATACCAATCGTTCGATATTGATCAGTTCCTGCTTTTTTAAACTCTAAAAAAAGATACCCCGTTACATCCTCACGTTCACCATTTCCCAAGAAATAATATTCCATTCGCCGGTCTTTCGAACCAAATGGATCAAGCCGTTCCGGACTTTTATCACCATCAAGAATGAATGGAATAAAGCTCTGTGTTGTTATGGATTTTCCTGAAGCATTCGCACCACGCAAAAGGAGTTTACCATCTGCAAAATCAAAAACTTCTTCATCATAGAGCCAAAAATTTATAAAACCGATACGGTTCATTTTCCAGCGATTATTCATCTTCATTGTCCGCCTTCTGCTTAAAATCTTTCGGATATTCACCCGTGAATTTACCAACTGCCGGGTATAAGAACAACGAATCCCCAAACGGTTTGAGCATCATCCACTGCTGCATATATTCCATTACCTGTATTGTCATTTTATTCAAACTCATCTCCCGGTATTCCTTACTCCAGCCTTCTCCATATTTCTCCTTGCATGCAGATAGATACTTCATAAACACATTTTTCTCCAACACAATACCATCTTGAAGATCCCGCACGAACTCATCTTTTGCAACAGCTACACGGATTTCTTTGCAAAGCAGGAGTACAATCCCGGAAAGCATCGACTCATTTGGATGCACCACCCCAAAAGGATCTGCCTCTTCCATCACCAAAAAAGCACCCCCACGATGAATTTGGAGTACACCGCCTAAATAATCCACTAAATTTTTCGCTACCCATTGCCGTTGATTTTTAACATAAACGGCATCTGGATCATCAGCTGTCGTCCAATACATTGCTGGGGCAGTAACCAGTTCGCGATAAACACGATTGATTCGATAATGCCCTCTATCGCTATCAACTTCCGCTATATTTTCTCGTTCAAAATCGCAATAAGACGAAAAACTGGCAATATCTCGATTAAAATTTGTCGCAAAATAGCGCGACAAACCGGTATTTTCATATAAAACTTCTTGATTCATAGAACTTGTCAAATTGTTGCTTGCACCTTCATAAACACGCAATAGTCCTCTCTCTTCAGCAAATTGTAATGTCCGAATCAAAGATTTGCGCTGCGTAAATTCAGTCCAGTCGATTTCCATATATTCTTTTAATTGCAGCGTAATCATATCAACAAGTTCCGATAATAGAAACTGCTCATCATCTTCTCGATCTTCTAAAAAAATCAATAAAGAGCATAGAATGCAATAATCCCGCATATCTGTAAAGGCTTGAATCCCCATAAAAGGTTCCGCATGAGCTGGGACTTTTTCCAGCTTAATCAATTGTTCATTAACAATCAAGCGCCAGCCTAACTGTTCCGTAAAAAATTTACGAAACTTTGGCAATTCATGTTTTATCATGAAATACAATTCTTTTTCATCTGCCCGATTGATCCAATACTGTGTCAAAAGTGCTCGTGCTTCATTCATAACCATCACCCCGCAAACTCAAAAATATAAATGGGCATACTAAGATCTCCATCTTCACAATGAAGTATACAACGCGTTTCTTTCTTTATAAGTGTATATACCTGTCCATATTCCGTTCGACCACTTTTCGTACTCGTTGCATTCGCTGCCGATATCCAGCGCAATAAAGTCTGGCGCAGTGTTGCTGGAATGCAATCTTCGATCTTTGAAACATCCAGTCGCCCATCTTGAATATATTGCAGCACGGTCTGCCGCTCTTTTTCAATTTTCTGCAAATACAAAATTCGTTGGGCTTTTTTATCCTCAGTTTTTGCTTCAAATCCTGTTTTGTCAACGCGAGGTTGATATGTACGAGTACGCGGACGCACAATAAAGCACATAGAATCTTCATTATAGGTACTTTCGTTAATATTGTCCGTTGACCGCAAAGCATTCACCTTAAAATGTTGGATATTTTGAACTCCAAAAACATGAGCGCACAAACGATGCGCTTCTTTTATATCCTTGCAATCCATAAACATATCAATAAATTTCCGATAATCTTCCTTACGGCTGACGCCCCAATTTTGAAGCTGGACAATAAGTGCTGCATTTTGAATGATTTGTCGAATAATTTCATTGGTAATTTCTAAAATCCGCTCACTTTCACTCAACTTATCGGGCACGGAAATAAACCAACTTTTCAATACATTCCACTGGCCCCAAATATTTTCTTCAATTTGCTGTTCCAAAAACTCACTATTTTCGATCGCCGGCCGAGGTATTTCCAATTCACTTTTTACGACCAAATCCAATATAGTAGTCTCCATATTAGCTGAAATACGTTGCAGAGTTACCTCAATTTTTGCTGAATTCAATTGTAAATCTCTGACAAAGTCCTGCAAATAGGTAATAAATAAATCTTTACGAATCATGAATTCCACTGATTTAAGAACTTTTTCTTGACGGCCTGAATAAAACTCGCGCAAATAATCTTGGTAGTTTTGATTGAGACGCTTAAAATCCGATTGCAGGGTTCGCCACCACTCATTGATACTCCGTAAATTGCACTTATCCATATTTTCGGCATTCTCGAGTAATTCATAGAGACGAACCGATAAATTTGCCGCCAGTGTGCCGCTTTCCATAAAAAGATTTTCAAGTTTCACAGTCATCCGCTCTACTTCAACGGCATACTCGGACATAGAATAACGAAACTGTTTATTCTTATAATCCGCTATCGTATAAACACGCTTCGGATCTTGAATTGGATTGAGATTTTTCCATTGCACCAGTGATGCAAGATCTTGTTGCAGCTGTTCCATTGTATACGTTTCAAAATCTGAATATTGTGTAACGAGCGCAAAAATATCTTCTTTATAAAGCTGAAAATGCAGCTTTTCAGTTTCGCGAAAAAAACAGCGCATAATCCGCCTATATCGCTGGCAGTTATCCGCTGTTAAATATTTTGTTTCATCAATAGCCTGTAAATTTTTCATAAAAAATCTCCACAAAATTTATATAATCTTATTTTTACATTCCACAAACCACTTATAATTCCTGCTTTATAAGACCATTTCTTCGTATTTTATACAAAAAACGGTATGCAGGCGACACTTTTTCGTGTTGTTCCTGCATACCGTTTTTTGCTTAATGAATTTCAATTTGCTTCGTTTTATTTACATCATAAACCTTTGGCATATCAATGGTCAAAATTCCGTCCCGAAACTCTGCATTGACTTTTTCTTTATCAATATCACCAATGTAGAACGAACGCGATACATTTCCAATATACCTTTCTCGACAGACATATTTGTTTGCTTCATCTTTTTCTTCTTTTTCCTGATCTGACTTGGCCTGAATAGTCAAATACCCATTTTCATAGTCTAAAAAAACATCTTCTTTTTTGACGCCCGGCAAATCTGCCACAAGCTGATAGGATGAACCATTATCTTTTACATCAACTTTAAAAGATCCCATGCCTGACATCCATTCATGCATCGATGTCATTGGCGAATTAAAAAATGGTTCATTAAAAATATCAAACAGTCGGCCAAAAGCATCTTCTTTCTTAGCAAGATTGTTTTTCGAAGCGAATGGTACTAATCCAAACATACGCTTTTCCCCCTTATGCTTTCTATTTTTTATAAAATATCTAAAGAAGAATTTCAGTCAGCTATCCGATGAGGTCACTGCTTAATTTCTTCTTACAAGTTCTATTATAGTCAAAAAGGTCAAAAAGTCAATATCTTATTTTAATAAAAAACCATACGATAATATCTGCTTTTATCGTCCGATCATTTTGTCTTGCCATACTTTTATTTTTTATTTTCTTGCTTTTCGTGACAACTTTTATCACCTTATAAGAAGCACATTATTTTGTCGACAAAAAAAGAAGCGTCCCTGTTGTCCGCTTAAAATCATACAGCAAAAAAGCCACGAAAATTCGTGGCTTCATAGGTAATTTTATTTTATATGGTGGAGACGAGGAGAGTCGAACTCCTGTCCGAAAGCAAAGCCACATAGGCATCTCCGAGCGCAGTCTACGATTTAAGTTTTAGATTACAAACGTCCGCAAACAAACTTTCCTAATCCGATCTCGATAAATTTCCCATTCAAGTCTCCGAGAATTGACTCTCAGGTATCCCACTAATTTGTCTCAAGTAAACCCCGCAGGCTTAGATAAACAAGAGATGCAGCGCTTAGGCTGCTAAAGCGTAATTATCATTATTAGCTTTTAATTTAAGGTTCACCTTACTAACGGGTTGATGACCCCCCGGCTCGCTTCCTATGCTCCTCCACCCCCGTCGAAACCTTTACGTCCCCAGTGAAGTACGGCAGCATTTTTCTGTACCGTATACTATAATATAGCATATTTAGCCTTAAAAAGCAAATTCCGTGTTAATAATCACGCTGTCGTTCTTTTAAAGCACGTTCCACGTCACGTTTTGATGCCTTATCGGCTAAATCCTGACGTTTATCATAGTTTTTCTTACCGCTGGCCAGGGCCAGCTCAATCTTCACACGTCCACGGACAAAATAAACTTTTAACGGAATCAAAGTAAAACCTTTTTGTTTCATCTTACTGTCGATTTTAAGAATTTCACTTTTATGCAGCAACAGCTTACGAGTCCTTAGCGGATCATGATTAAAAATATTTCCATGTTCATACGGACTGATATGCATACCAATCACGAAAACTTCATTATTGATAATCTTTGCATAGCAGTCTTTCAAATTGGCTTTACCTGCCCGCAGAGATTTTACTTCGGTCCCTTGCAAAGCAAAACCAGCTTCCACTCTTTCATGAATAAAATAGTCATGCCAGGCTTTTCGATTATCACAAGCAATTTTAATACCTTCTGTTCTTATTGCCATAATTTCACCTTATCTTACTTTTTTGTTGTTTTATTTTTCCGCTTACCATAAGCAGCACCATCTTTTTTAGGTTTTGCTTTTTTATCTACTGCATTATACCACTTACCGGTTTTTTTCTTTGTTTTTTTGGTTTCACCAGACAATGCATTCGGCTGGTGAATGATCTGCTGCGGTTTCTGTTTATCGGGTTTTACTTCAGCAATAATTTTCTTTTTCGATTTAACCGGAATGTAAACACCATTTCCTTTTAGAATAAAATCCAAATTTCGTTCTTCGATGTTGGCATTTACCAGAACTACCGTAACTGGTTCGCCAAGGCGGTATACTTTACCGGTACGTTCACCAACTAAAGCATATCTTTCTTCAACATATTGGTAATAGTCATTTTCCATACTGGATACATGAATAAGTCCTTCAACACCATTTTCAAGTTCGGCAAATATGCCAAATGCCGTTACTCCGCTGATGACACCTTCAAATTCATCGCCCACAAATTGAGCCATGTATTCGATTTTCTTCATGTCAACAGTCTCACGTTCCGCCTCAGCGGCAATCCGTTCACGCTGAGAAGCATGCGTTGCGATTTCCGGCAGAAGAACTTTTAGTTTTTCTTTGCGAGACTCTACAATTGTTCCTGTCTTAAAAGTCTCCCTAAGCAAACGATGGACAATCAAATCGGGATAGCGACGAATCGGTGATGTAAAATGTGTATAATATTTTGCCGCTAGTCCAAAATGCCCGAGACTTTGCGCATCATAACGTGCTTGTTTCATCGAACGCAGCGATACTGTACTGATGATCTTCTCTTCTGGTTTACCAGCAACCTTTTGCAAAACTTCCTGCAATTGTGCTGGTGTCACGGAATCATCTTCTGAATTTTTGTTGATATGCAAGCTAAAAGCTGCCAGCAAATCGTTTAACTTATCGATTTTTGCCGCAGTTGGCTGCTCATGGACTCGATACATAAACGGTTGTTGTTTGCGGTCCATATGCTCTGCTACCGTTTCATTCGCAACAAGCATACATTCTTCAATAATAGATTCGGCAAGTGAACCTTCGCGTTTGATTAAATTAACCGGCTTGCCTTGTTCATCGAGTTTGACTTTTACTTCTGGCAGATCAAAATCGATTGATCCGCGTCGTGTCCGGCGGGCTTTCAATATTTCACGTAATTTCACCAAATCATTTAGCATCGGTAAAATATCGGTATTATCATTTGTCAGCTGTTCATCATGATCAGCCACAATCTTTTTGACGAGATTATAAGTCAAACGCCGATATACATGAATGACTGTTGGTAAAATTTCATAGCTGCTAATTTGACCATCTGAACCAATTTCCATTTCTGCCGCCATCGCCAAGCGATCTTCCCCGGCATTTAAGCTGCAGATACCATTGGATAAACGCTGTGGCAGCATTGGAATGACTCGATCGACTAAATACACACTTGTACCACGTTCACGAGCTTCTAAATCCAGCGGTGAATTTTCTTTGACATAATAGCTTACATCCGCTATATATACGCCTAAGAAAAATCCGCCATTGGGCCGTTTTTCGACGTAAACACCATCATCCAAATCTTTCGCATCGTCACCATCGATGGTGACAACATGAAAATCACGCCGATCACGACGCCCTTTATATTCTTCCGCGCTCACTTTCGCTTCCGTTCGATCCGCCGCAGCCTGCACTTTATCAGGGAATTCAAGCGGTAAATCGTAGTGGCGAATTACCGACAAAATATCGACTCCTGGATCACCAATCATTCCTAAGACTTCAATGATTTTTCCTTCCGCACTACGCCGTGCCTGTGGCCATTCAATGATCTCAACTACCACTTTTGTACCGATTTTCGCTCCGCTAAAATATTTTTTTGAAATAAAAATATCCTGCCCGATTTTGGGATCATCTGGTGTAACAAAGCCAAACGACTGACTGCTTTCAAACGTACCGACAATTTTTGTATTGGCACGCTTCACGATCCGTATGATTTCACCTTCACGAGCCCTGCCGCCGCTGCCCGGCTCATTGACTCTTGCTACCACGCGATCATTATGCATTGCACTGAAAAGCAAAGATGCCGGAATAAATACATCGGTATCGGTTTCGCTCTTCTTCACTTCAGGTATGACAAAACCAAACCCTTTGCTCGTCATACTTAATTTTCCAACAACCAAATTCATAAGTTCAGGAATACCATATTTATCATGACGTGTTTTTATGATTTCGGCATTTTTTTCAAGTTCTTCAATAACGTTCCAAAATTCCACTAATTCTTCACGGGTTAGGTGTAATCCTTCCGCCAAATCTTCATCGGATACTGGTTTATAGGCTTCATGACGCATATACTCCAGTATTCTTTCTTTTAATCTCATAATTCTTCCTCCAAAATGGCTATTTTTGCCGTGCCTTCGGCTGTGACAGTTCCATCCGCTAAGGATACTGTGGAACACATGTCAATAAAGTTACCACGCCGTGACTGTATCCAGCCCATAATCTTAAGCGGTGTCCCAATTGGTGTGGGCTTTCGGTACCGAACATCCAGTCGTGCGGTAACGGCTTTATGTCCCTTCGAATATAGGTACCCTCCCATAATTTCATCTAAAAGAGTACTGACGATTCCGCCATGCATAATACCATCATAACTCTGAAATTCAGGCGGCGCAATATACATCGCTGTATAAGTGTCTCCTTCTTCATGAAATTCTAAATGCAGTCCAATTGGATTTTTTCTGCCACACGCAAAACAATATTGATTTTCTTCTTCACGTGGTTTCTTGTTGATCATTTGTGTCACCCCAGTTCTCAGCAATTTATTTTATTTCGCCAGAAAATCTGCTATTTTTGTAAATACCCGCTCCCGCTCTAAATCAAGTGTCACGATATGACCAGATTTTTCAAGCCAAAAGATTTCTTTGCACGAAGATTTAATCCTGGTATATATATATTCACCACTTTCGGCAAGTACTGTATGGTCATTTTTGCTCTGCACGATCAGTAAAGGTTTTTCTACAATCGGCAGTTTTTTTTTCATTATTTCAATAAATTTCAGCAATTGATGGACACTTAGAAGCGGCATTTTATTGTAAAAAACATTACATTGTGCCGGTAAATCAGGCAATATACGACGTCGCTTGGCAACATATCGTCCACTAGACTTCTCCAGCGGCGGCAGTGAATGCAGCATTTTTTCTGATGAAATATAAATTGGGGCACTGAGTGCCACCACTTTTCTAACATTATATTCAATACCTAAATGAATCGCCAGTAATGCGCCCATCGATAATCCAATTACGGAAACTTCACGGCAAATTCCTTGAAGCAAATAAAAGCCATCACAAACTGAATGATACCAATTTTCCCAACTTGTTTTTGCCATTTCTTCAGGACTTGTCCCATGTCCGCAAAGCCTTGGTGCTAATACGGTATAATTTTTTTTATGCAAAAAATCACCCAGCAAAAGCATTTCCGCTGGCGTTCCCGTAAATCCATGTACTAATAAAACACCTTTTTCTCCAGCTGGTAAAAAAAAAGGTTCTGCTCCTTTTAATATCATGAAGTGCACGCCTGCCTTCCCAAACTAAACCTGACTTATCTTTAATAAATTTAACAAAAACAGGAAAAATCCTGTAAGGAACAATAAAATAAAAAAACGTTCTCATTCCAAAAGAATGCAGAACGTTTTTTGGTATTCAAAATTATGCAGTCATTTTTGCAATAATTAAAGTAAGAATTGCAAAAAGAATTGCAAACACAATGGTCACGCGTGACAGCAATGCATCCATGCCCCTTGCTTTACCACTGAATACAGTATCAGCACCACCAGAAATAGACCCGCCCATTCCCGAACTCTTGCCCGACTGAAATATAACAGATGCAATCAATATAATTGCAATCAAAGAATCTAATACCATCAACGAAATAAGCAAAATTCTCGGACCTCCTTCTATTTGTCCATAATATAATTTATCATAACACAGAATAATGATAAATAGCAAGAAAAAGAGGATGTTCAAAACAACAGAATCACTTTTCTGGCAAGAAAAATGATTTGCTGCCTCAAACATCCTTTTTTTCAATTCTTTTTCTTAGTTATTGTACTTATATAGTATGTACACGAATTGAACTTGTACTACCTTCACCAAACTTCATACCTGAAGTAATAATTGTAAGATCACCATGTTTCAAATAGTTTTCCTTAACGACACCAGAAGTAGCTGCACTGATCATTTCATCAACATCATTCCAAGGTTTACCCAAAACAGAGTATACGCCCCAACGAAGATTTAAATGACGAGCTACTTTTTCATTCGCAGCAAAAGCCAGAATAGCTGCTTGCGGACGATATTTAGAAACAACCTTTGTTGTATAACCACTTTCCGTTGGCGTGATGATTGCAGCTGCATCTAATTCGTACGCCAATTGTACGGTAGCATGAGCAATGGCATCCGTTGTATTTTCCTGATGTTCAAAACCTTTTCTGACAAACGTTTTTTCATATTGAAGTGATGTTTCAATACGCTGCGCAATTTTATTCATTGTCTGAACAGCTTCTACAGGATAATCACCACTTGCAGTTTCACCACTAAGCATGATTGCATCCGTACCATCGAGAATTGCATTCGCAACATCAGAAGCTTCTGCTCTCGTTGGACGTGGATTATTGGTCATGGATTCAAGCATTTGCGTTGCTACGATGACTGGTTTACCCGCTTTATTACATTTTTTAATAATTTCTTTTTGAATAAGAGGTACATCTTCCGCTGGAATTTCAACGCCAAGATCACCACGAGCTACCATGATACCGTCAGCAGCAGCAATAATTGAATCGATATTTTTAACGCCTTCAAGATTTTCGATTTTAGGGATAATTTCCATATGCCCACCATGTTCAGTAATCAGCTTACGAATAGCCTGAACATCTTCAGCACGCTGAATAAAGGATGCAGCTACGAAATCCATATCATTTTCAATACCGAAAATAATATCTTTTTTATCTTGTTCTGAAATAGGCGGTAAGCTTACGGATACGCCCGGAACTGCGATACGTTTTCTAGTACCCATTGCACCATTATTCAAAATTGTAGTTACGATATCTTTACCATCAATGCCTTCAACATTAAGACCTACAAGACCATCAGAAAGTAAAATTGTATCACCTGGTTTTACTTCTTTGTAAAGAACTTTATGGCTTACTGGAGCATGGTTCACATCGCCAGGTTCATCACTATAAGTCAAAACAAACTTTTTGCCTTTTTCGAGCTGAACTTTACCTTCAGCAAATGTGCCTAAGCGCATTTCCGGACCTTTTGTATCCAGAACAAAGGAAATGACTTTACCGGCTTTTTTAGCAGAATCTCTTACTTGCTTAATACGAACTGCATGTTCCGCATGATCACCATGAGAAAAGTTAAATCTCGCTACGTTCATTCCATTTTCAATTAAAGCATCAAGAATCGCTTGGTTTTCTGTACTTGGACCCATTGTACAAACAATTTTAGTTTTCTTTAACATTGTTAATATCCCCACCTATTTGTTTTCATTTTTTAGACAGACACTACATTATCTGTTTTACAGGAAACGTAAATCAGCTAACTACACTATATTTATAAAATAAAAGCAGCGCAAAGCATCGAGCTAACTCATCATTACTTTACGCTGTTCTGCCTATAGTTATTTTAGATTATAAAATACATCCAAACCCTTAAATTTCGCAACACTTGCTAATTCCTGCTCAATTCTAAGCAACTGATTGTATTTGGCAATACGATCACTTCGAGTTGGTGCACCTGTTTTAATTTGTCCAGCATTAAATGCTACAGCAATATCAGCAATCGTCGCATCTTCAGTTTCACCAGAACGATGCGAAACAACACAGGTATAACCGGCTTCTTTAGCCATTTGCATTGCATCAAAAGTTTCCGTCAGAGTTCCAATCTGATTGACTTTTATTAATATAGAATTTCCAACCCCCTGTGCAATACCATCCGCTAAACGAACTGGGTTCGTTACGAATAAATCATCGCCCACTAATTGGATTTTCTTGCCGAGTCGGTCAGTTAATTTTTTCCAGCCAGCCCAGTCATTTTCATCTAAACCATCTTCAATTGAAATAATTGGATATTTATCGACTAATGTTTCATAAAAGTCAATCATTTCATCACTGGTACGAACAACACCCTCACCCTTAAAGTTGTATGTTCCATCTTTGTATATTTCAGAAGATGCAACATCGAGAGCCAGTTTAACTTCTTCGCCAGGTTTATACCCTGCTTTTTCAATCGCTTCCACGATCGCACCAAGAGCATCTTCATTGGATGTGAGATTTGGTGCAAAGCCACCTTCATCACCAATAGCTGTATTGAGACCACGGCTTTTAAGAACAATTTTCAAGGCATGATAAATTTCAGTTCCCATACGCAAAGCCTCCGCAAAGGATTTTGCGCCTACCGGCATAATCATAAATTCCTGGATATCAACATTATTATCCGCATGTTCGCCGCCATTTAAAATATTCATCATAGGGACTGGTAATAATTTTGCATTAAACCCGCCAAGATATTGATATAAAGATAAACCATGTGAAGCTGCTGCTGCTTTAGCAACCGCCATTGAAACACCTAATATTGCATTTGCACCCAAAACACTTTTGTTCGGAGTAGCATCTAATTCACAAAGAAGCGCATCAATACCAATTTGATCCGTTGCATCGAGGCCAATAATTTCTTGAGCAATTTTGTCATTTACGTTGGAAACAGCTTTTAGTACACCTTTGCCGCCATAGCGGTTTTCATCGCCGTCTCTAAGTTCTACGGCTTCATGCATACCAGTAGATGCTCCAGATGGAACGGATGCTCTGCCCAGAGTGCCATCTTCTAAAAAAACTTCTACTTCAATTGTTGGATTCCCTCTTGAATCCAAAATTTCTCTAGCAAATACTTCATTAATAATACTCATAAATACTATCCTCCTAAAAAAGATTTTATAGTTTTTATGTTTTTACATGCATTATGCTTATATTCTACACTTTTTTTTTCGATAAGTAAAACATTTTTCCGTAAAAAAATGAATAAAATGTATTCAGAAAATAGATACTATGGATATTTTTTTACAGTTTTCACAAATGCATATCTAATATCTATATTTTATCATATTATCAATATTAGATATATATAATGCATTAAAAAAATTGTCTCAAGCCTATCAGTCTCCCATGAATGGGATATACCGTATTGAATACAACATAAATTATCGTAACGGAATTTTCCTATCCTACTTTATATAAAAATAAAAATTTTTTCAACTGCGCTTTTGTCATCAAAATATCACAAAACTATATTATACTCATGGTAGATAAAGAAAGAGGGGATTGTGTACATGAATAATTTAGTTGCAAAATATGAAGAAAATTATGTTTCCTATCAAAAATTAACAACGCAGTTTCAATCCATGCTATCTCTCCTCCTCCAAAACCAGCCCTTACATATTCACTCCATTATTGGTCGAACGAAAAACAAAGCAAGTTTAGAAAATAAAATTCTGCAAGCAAATGATAAATATAATAGATTAAGTGATATCACAGATATTTGCGGTATCCGTGTCATTACGTATTACGAAGATGAAATCGATAAAATATCCGACTTTATCCGCAGCCATTTTTCGATTGATGAAGAAAATTCCGTGGATAAGCGCAAAAAATTATCACCTGATCGGTTTGGTTATTTGTCCTTGCATTTAATTGTCAACCTGCCGCTTAATAAATTTGGTTTAGGATCCGTTGCTTCTGATCATACCTGTAAAATAGAAATCCAAATCCGTTCGATCCTACAGCATGCCTGGGCTGAAATCGAGCATGATTTAGAATATAAAAACCCCGCTGGAACCTCAGACGAAACTAGACGCCGTTTTTGCCGTCTGGCCAGTGTCTTAGAATTTGCTGACCGTGAATTCAAGGATATTCGTAATTCCATTGAAGAGAAAACCACGGTGCCGACACTTTATAGAGAATATAAAAAAGAGCCAAAATCGATCCGTTCATTCAAATTAATCCAACCAGGATTTTTTGAAAAGCTATTGATTCAATTTCCAAACTATGGCTGGGCTGCCTGTGCTTCCCTGATTTTCTTTATGTTTTCTATTTTAATCAATATGTATTAACCTGAAAAGAAAATCTCGCATTTAGCCTGGTTGGTTTCTACACTTCTTGCCGTGGCTAAATCTTTATATACAAATTTCACACACCCATACGAAAATAAGCCGTTCCCCTCATTCACCGGGAACGGCTTATTTTTATCGACAAAAAGGAGGCAGCCTTGTGCAGCGACCGCCTCTTTTGCATACAAACATTGTACTGAATTATTTACTGAAAGCTTCCTGAATTGCTACAGCTACGGCAACGCTTGCGCCAACCATAGGATTATTCCCCATACCAATCAAGCCCATCATTTCAACATGAGCTGGTACAGAGGAGGATCCGGCAAACTGTGCATCGGAATGCATACGACCCATTGTATCTGTCATACCATAGGAAGCAGGACCTGCTCCCATGTTATCAGGATGCAAAGTTCTGCCTGTCCCGCCGCCAGAAGCAACTGAGAAGAATTTCTTACCTTTTTCGATACATTCTTTTTTGTAGCAGCCTGCTACAGGATGCTGGAAGCGTGTAGGGTTCGTGGAGTTACCAGTGATAGAGATATCAACATCTTCTCTATGCATGATAGCAACGCCTTCCTGTACGCTGTCAGAGCCATAACATTTGATAGCACTGCGTTCGCCAGCGGAATAAGCTACTTCGCGAACAACATTAACTTCACTTTTTGCATAATCATATTGAGTCTGGACATATGTAAAACCATTGATGCGGGAGATAATCTGTGCTGCATCTTTGCCAAGACCATTCAATATAACTTTTAAAGGAGTTGTGCGAACTTTATTTGCTGTTCTGGCAATACCAATTGCGCCTTCAGCAGCAGCAAAAGATTCATGACCTGCCAAAAAAGCAAAGCACTGTGCATCTTCAGTGAGCAGCATTGCTGCAAGATTACCATGTCCTAAACCTACTTTTCTAGTTTCAGCAACAGAACCCGGAATACAGAAAGCCTGGAGGCCTTCACCAAGTGCTCTTGCCGCATCAGCAGCTTTTGTACAGTTCTTTTTGATTGCAATAGCAGCGCCTAATGTATAAGCCCAACAAGCATTATCAAAGCAAATTGGCTGAATTCCTCTTACGATTTCAGCAACATCAATGCCTTTTTCATCACATATTTTTTTCGCATCTTCAATGGATGCAATTCCAAATTCTTTTATAGCTTCATTAATTTTATCAATACGGCGTTCATAGCCTTCAAATAATGGCATGCGAATTCATTCCTTCCTATTCTCAAAAATTATTCGTTACGAGGGTCTACGTATCTTACAGCTTCAGTGAATCGACCATAAGAACCTTTGGCTTTATCCATAGCATCCTGAGCAGCAATGCCTTTTTTAACCATTTCCATCATTTTGCCAAGATGAATAAATTCATAACCAATAATACGATCTTCTGCATCTAAAGCAAGTCTGGTTACATAACCTTCGGCAAGTTCAAGGTAACGAGGACCTTTGGCGAGTGTGCCATACATTGTACCCACTTGGCTGCGAAGCCCTTTACCAAGATCTTCAAGTCCGGCACCAATTGGCAGTCCGCCTTCTGAGAAAGCAGTCTGTGTTCTACCATAAGCAATCTGTAAGAAAAGTTCTCTCATTGCTGTATTGATAGCATCGCAGACCAAATCCGTATTCAATGCTTCGAGAATAGTTTTACCTGGTAAAATTTCCGATGCCATGGCAGCAGAATGAGTCATTCCAGAGCAGCCAATTGTTTCAACTAAAGCTTCCTGGATAATACCATCTTTAACATTAAGCGTTAATTTACAAGCACCCTGTTGTGGTGCACACCAGCCCACACCATGTGTTAAACCACTGATATCTGTAACTTCTTTGGACTGCACCCATTTACCTTCTTCTGGAATTGGTGCTGAACCATGATTCACTTCTTTAGCTATACATGTCATTTGAGACACTTCATGCGAATAAATCATTTTTGTCTTCCTCTCTTCACTAAGTAATATAAATACACTACCGACCTTTAAAAGGCCAATAAAATTGCATTACACGATTAATATATAAATAAAACATTAAACTGTCTTGATGTAGCATAAATTTTATTTATCTTTTATTTTATAAATCATTTCGCTCAAAAGAAGCAAGCAACACGGCGAGCTGCACGTCTACAGCTGCGCCGGTCGATTGCAATACATTTTATTCAGCTAAAGATTTACCTGTCATCTCATCTGGAATATCAAGACCAGCAATCGTTAAGAGTGTTGGGGCAATATCACACAATGAGCCTTCATGTACTTTTTGAACTTTATCCGAAACAATAATAAACGGTACAACATTTGTTGTATGTGCCGTAAATGGTTCTTGTGTTTCGGGGTTAACCATAACTTCTGCATTACCATGATCTGCCGTAATACATACGCTTCCGCCAACGGAGCGAATTGCATCCACGAAACGGCCCACACAAGTATCAACCGTTTCGACCGCTTTAACAGCTGCCGACAAAATTCCCGTATGACCTACCATATCACCATTTGCATAGTTTAAGATAATAAAATCATATTTTTTGGATTTGATGGAATCCACAACATTATTCGTTACTTCAACCGCACTCATTTCTGGTTGCAAATCATACGTTGCAACTTTTGGTGACGGAATCAATATACGATCTTCGCCCTCAACAGGCTGTTCTACCCCGCCATTAAAAAAGAACGTAACATGTGCATATTTTTCGGTTTCGGCAATACGAAGCTGTTTCATACCATGCTGCTGAATCACTTGCCCTAATGTATTGGTTAAAGTCTGCGGCTTATAAGCAATTTCAGCATGAATGCCTTTTTCGTACTGTGTCAATGTAGCAAAAGAAAGTTTAAGATCCGCCAAACGAGCAAAATCCTCAAAATCTTTATCCGTAAAAGCATGGGTTAATTCTCTGGCACGGTCAGGACGGAAATTAAAGAATATAACCCCATCGCCTGATTTCATACCAGGGTATCCAGCAATTGCCGTTGGCAGAACAAATTCATCGGTTTTGCCATCTGCATAGGACGCCTTAACTACAGCATCTGCCGAAAGAGCTGTCTGCCCGTCTGCTTTGGCAATAGCATTATATGCTTTTTCGACCCGATCCCAGCGTTTATCGCGATCCATTGCATAATATCGTCCTGACACGGTAGCGATTTGCCCGATGCCAATTGTTTTTATTTCTTTCTCAAGCTGTGCTACAAAATCAGCTCCGCTCGAAGGCGGAACATCACGACCATCAAGAAAAGCATGAACATATACTTTTTTGAGGCCTTCTTGTTTGGCAAGTTTTAAAAGTGCATATAAATGCTGGTTATGGCTATGAACGCCCCCATCCGATAATAAACCCATTAGGTGCAAAGCACCATCGTGTTTTTTTACGGATTTGATACTGTTCAAAAATACAGGATTCGTAAAAAAATCGCCTTCACGAATTGCTTTTGTTATTCTTGTAAGTTCCTGATACACGATACGACCTGCACCAATATTCAAATGCCCAACTTCTGAATTCCCCATTTGACCTTCAGGAAGACCAACTGCTTCGCCAGAACATTTCAAATGTGTAGTTGGATATTTTGCCATCAATCCATCAATAATTGGTGTTTTAGCAGCAGCAATCGCATTATTTGGATCCTGCATGTTGCCTAAGCCCCAGCCATCCATAATAATTAAAGCAACAGGAGCATTTGATTTTGCCATGTTCTTTACCTCATTTTTATTAGAATTTTACAATATTACTAAAATCTTCAGCTTTAAGAGAAGCACCGCCAACAAGAGCACCATCTACATCGCTTTTCGACATAAGATCCGCAATTGTGGAAGGTTTTACACTACCGCCATACTGAATACGAACTTTATTTGCTGCATCTTTGCCAAATTTTTCGGCAACGGTTTGACGAATAAATGCACAAACTTCATTTGCTTGATCAGATGTAGCAGTTTTGCCAGTTCCAATCGCCCAAATTGGTTCATAAGCAATGACAATATTTGCAACCTGATCCGCTGTTAAATCAGCAAGACCGGCTTTAATCTGACCACCAACAAAAGCATTTGTTGTACCAGCTTCACGAATTTCAAGAGTTTCACCGCAGCAGACAATAGGTATAAGTCCAGCTGCAATCGCTGCTTTTGTTCTCTTATTTACAGTTTCATCCGTTTCGGCAAAATATTCACGACGTTCAGAATGACCAATAATAACATATTCTACACAAAGTTCTTTGAGCATTGCAGTGGAAATTTCACCAGTGAAAGCTCCATTTTGTTCCCAATGAACATTTTGTGCACCTAGATGAAGTTTTGTATTGCCACAAGCATTGGCAACTGCTTCCAGTGCCGTTGCAGTCGGACAAACAACGATATCTACTTCAGTTACATCCGCAACCAGTGCAGCAAGGTCTTTTATCAATTTTGTACCTTCGGCAATTGTATTGTTCATTTTCCAGTTACCAGCAATAATCGGTTTACGCATTATAAACAGCCTCCTCAAATTTTAAATGAATATCTTGTAAAAATTTTATTTATTAGCGATCGCTGCAATACCAGGTAAAGTCTTACCTTCTAAGAATTCAAGTGTTGCACCACCGCCAGTGGATATATGAGTGATTTTGTCGGAAAGTCCCGTTTTCTTAAGAGCAGCAATAGAATCTCCGCCGCCAACGATGCTGACTGCTGAAGAATCAGCAACCGCTTTAGCAACGGCTTCTGTACCTTTCGCAAATGCATCCATTTCAAATACACCCATTGGACCATTCCAAACCACTGTTTTTGCGTCTTTAATAGCTTCCGCATATAATAGTGAAGTTTTAGGACCGCTATCGAGTGCTTCCCATTCAGGATCTACTTTATCCACATCGACAATTCTTGTATTTGCATCAGGTGCGAAATCATCAGCAATGACTAAATCAACTGGCAAAACAACCTTAACGCCTTTTGCTTCAGCTTTTTTTAGTAGTTCTAATGCAAGTTCATATTTATCTGGTTCACAAATTGATTTACCGATTTCATAGCCTTTTGCCGCGTCAAACGTATGCGCCATTCCGCCGCCGATAATGAGTGTATCAACTTTTTCCAGTAAATTGGAAATAACGCCAATTTTATCTGAAACCTTAGCGCCGCCAATAATCGCCACAAAAGGACGTTCTGGATTTGCTACAGCCTGACCCACAAATTTAATTTCTTTCTCCATCAATAAACCAGCTACAGTTTCAATGTATTTTGTGATACCTTCAACCGAAGCATGGGCACGATGTGATACACCAAATGCATCATTTACCGCAACATCAGCCAAAGATGCGAGTTGTTTTGAAAATTCCGGATCATTTTTTTCTTCTTCTTTATGATAACGAAGATTTTCCAGTAAAAGTATTTCTCCTGGTTTTAAAGCAGCTGCTGCTTTTTCAGCTTCAGGACCCACACAGTCAGAAGCAAATTTCACTTCTTTGCCAATGATTTCAGAAAGACGTTTTGCTACTGGAGCAACGGAAAATTTAGCCACTCTTTCACCTTTTGGACGGCCAAGGTGACAAGCAAGAATAACGGCTGCATTATGATCCAATAAATACTGTAATGTAGGCAGCGTAGCTTGAATTCTGGCATCATTTGTAATATTAAGGGCTTCATCCATTGGTACATTGTAATCCACACGAACAAAAACCTTTTTACCATTTACATCAATATCAGCTAAAGACTTTTTATTTAACATATATGGGCCTCCCTAAATTAAAATGGTCCGGCCCAACAAGGCCGGACCCAAAAGATCTTTAAATTTTATGCAAGTTCTGCAAAGTACTTAATTGTACGAACCATTTGGCTTGTATAGCTGTTTTCATTATCATACCATGAAACAACTTGAACCTGAGTATCGCCATTAGGTAAAGCAGATACCATTGTTTGTGTAGCATCGAATAAAGAACCAAATCTGATACCAACGATATCGCTGGATACGAGTTGTTCTTCTGTATAACCGAAAGATTCAGTCGTTGCTGCTTTCATAGCTGCATTAACCTGATCTACAGTAACAGCGCCTTTAACAACTGCAATCAAGATTGTAGTTGAACCAGTTGGAACTGGAACACGTTGTGCTGAACCAATTAATTTGCCTAATAATTCAGGAATAACTAAGCCGATAGCTTTTGCTGCGCCTGTAGAGTTAGGAACGATATTAACAGCTGCTGCACGGGATCTTCTCAAATCACCGTTTCTCTGTGGGCCATCAAGAGTCATCTGATCACCAGTGTATGCATGAATTGTGCTCATGATACCGCTTTGAATCGAAGCTAATTTATTAAGAGTATCAGCCATAGGAGCTAAGCAGTTTGTAGTACAAGAAGCTGCGGAAATTACTGTATCGCTGGCTTTCAAAATGTTATGGTTAACATTAAATACAACTGTAGGAAGATCGTTACCTGCTGGAGCAGAGATAACAACTTTTTTAGCGCCTGCTTTGATATGTGCAGAAGCTTTTTCTTTGGAAGTGTAGAATCCTGTACATTCAAGAACTACGTCTACTTTGAGTTCGCCCCAAGGTAATTCAGCTGCATTTGCTTTTGCATAAATTGTAATTTTTTTGCCATCAACTGTGATAGAATCTTCACCAGCTGTTACTTTATCGCCTAAAGCATATCTGCCCTGTGAAGAATCATATTTCAATAAGTGTGCAAGCATTTTAGGACTCGTTAAGTCGTTGATTGCAACAACTTCATATCCTTCAGCCCCGAACATTTGTCTAAATGCAAGACGTCCAATACGTCCAAACCCATTAATTGCTACTTTTACTGCCATTGTGAAAATACCCCCTAATTTTTTTTAAAAACTTTTCTGAGATTTCTCAGATTTTATTATTGACTGAATATTACTGGCAGCAGCTTCATCCAAAATCAAGACATCATGACTGCCTGCCCTGATTACTGCTATGATAGCCTCGGCTTTATTTGCGCCGCCAACTACCGCTATTGTCCTGCCTACTCCCGCCAGATTATTCAGACGAAAACCATTCGCATTGTATGTGTAAACACACTTGCCGCTGCGGTCAAAATAATGACCTAACGCTTCTCCCACTGCCAATTTGCAAATATTTTCTGCAACCTTAGCCGTATGATTTCTTCTATGTACCATAACATCAGCCCGGCCAATGCTGTGAATCAAAATATCTGCACTTTTTATCAAAAACTCAATTTCATCGATCGTATGATCCGTTACTTTCAAGGCCTCTAGTGCTTCATCATTCAATCCTTCTGGAATATGTAAAAGCCGATATTGTCCGCCTAAATTATTAGCCATCACAGCTGCAACTGAATTTGCCTGGCGTTCTACATTTTCCCCAAGTCCGCCGCGTGTTGGAACAATCAATATGTCCGGCATAGTTCCAGTAACGGCTTTCGCAACAGCAGCCATAGTGGATCCGCCGCTTACAGCTACGGTCATATGCTCTGATAACATACCTACCAAAACCCGTGATGCAACGCGTCCCAGTTCTCGAAAAACACAAGGATCATGTTCACTATCACCAGAAACAATCTTAACCTGATTAAGTCCTAATTCTTGTTCCAAATAATATTCTAGTTTGGAAAAACCATGCAGTACATCGACATATTCACTAAGATCAGAAATTACAGCCTGTCCTGCCTGCGTGACCGAGACACCGAGTCCCGATAATTCAATCAGCCCGACATTTTTTAAAACCTTGATCCCAGATCTTACACTCGATTCAGCAAGTTCCATTTGACTTGCTAACGCACGTCTACCGATTGGCTGATGGTAGCGAATATGCTTTAGAAGATTATAACGTTCTTCCATCAGACCGTTTAATTCAGGAACGATCTTCTTTTGCAAATCAATAATTTTTTCTATTTCTTCCAATTTTCACTACCCCTGGGGTTTATCGAATCCCACCGGTTTATTTTCTATCCCGATGTTTATCATACAATAAATTTCAATAGATTGTCAATGATTTTTCGATAAAATCCAGGCTAATTCCATGATAAAAATGCTAAATTATCAAAAAATTCGTTAAATATAAAACATGCTTATATTCGGAGCACAATCAATAATTATTAATTATGTTAAGATTATAAATGTCCCTTTCTATTCATTATGATGATTTCACCAAAACTCATAAAACTCCTGCTCAAAAATAATGTATAAAAAAATAAAACCGATCAATGAAACAGAGTCCATCGATCGGTTTTATTTTTTTATTTTTCCATAGCAATACTTGCCTGGACCATCAAAGCACATTCAAGACGTTTTTTTTGCAGTTCACAGCCAAATTCATATGGTTTGCGAATATCACCGTTAAAGAGATCTGCATTGGCATGACACCCGCCGCTGCAGAAAAATCTTGCCCAGCAGTCACGGCATTTTTCTTTATTTAATACATGAGAATTTCTAAAATATGCTGGCATATCTTTTTTCTGAACCCCTTCAAAAATCGTACCCAAAAGATATTTTTCCCGCCCCACAAATTGATGGCATGGATACATATCACCATTTGAAGCTACCGCATAATACTCATGACCTGCACCACAGCCGCTGAGACGTTTGGCAACACACGGACCATTACTGAGATCCATATTGAAATGAAAAAAGAAAAAGCCATTTCCCTCACGACGGCGATCTAGATAGGCCTGCGTCAATTTATCATATTCGGAAAATAGCTTCGGCAAATCCTTGTCGGTAAAGGCATAGTCTTCATCTTTTGCAACAACGGGTTCCACCGATAAAATATCAAAGCCTTGATCTGCCATATCGAGCACATCTGCTGTAAAATCAGGATTATAAGCCGTAAAAGTACCTCGCAGATAATAATCCTGACCATTGCGTGAACGCACCGTTTTTTGGAAATTTTTAAGAGCCTGATCATAACTTCCTTTACCGCCAATATTAGGACGCATACGATCATGAACTTCCTTGCGTCCATCCAGACTCAGTACCAGACTAATTTTATTATCATTCAAATAAGCAATGGTTTCATCATTGAGCAAAATGCCATTGGTCGTAAGTGTCAATTTAAAAACCTTGCCCGTTTCCTGCTCGCGCTTTCGTACATAAGACACTACATGTTTGACAACTGGCATATTCATGAGCGGTTCACCGCCAAAAAAGTCAATTTCACAATGTTTGCGGCTGCCGCTATGACTGATAATATATTCTACGGCTGCTTCGCCGACTTCATTGCTCATAAGTCCACGGTCGTGGCCAAAATCGCCTGTACCGGCAAAACAATATTTACAGCGCAGATTGCAGTCATGTGCGACCAAAAGGCATAAGGATTTAACCAAACCTTCTTCTTTAAAAGTCGGAGGCACATCAATATCCGGGGCAAAAAGTTCTTGTGCCTCAATCAGCCCCTGGAGTTCTTCAATGGACTCTCTTAGATCAGATTCTGCATATGTCCCTTTTAGTTTATGCACCGTTTCTTCAGCATTGCTGCCATCAAAAATATCCATCATATCATAAATCATCTTATCAATAACATGGACGGCACCACTATTGATATCTAACATTATGTACATACCATTTTGAATGAATTTGTGTATTCTATCTTTCACGACTCTTATCTCCCTGCCCTTAGTTTATTTTCTATTATATAACGAATTAAAGAATGCCGCTGCATTTGCCAGCGGCCAGCTTTAACAAAGCATACATTTTATATCTGCAAAAAAACAGACCTCTTGCCGTGAAAACAACAAGAGGCCCTTCTTTGCTGCTTATTTTGCGCAAACTTGATTTCCTACTGTACAAGACGTTTTACAAGCTGATTGGCAAGATGCTTGGCATTCGCCGCAGCCGCCTGTATGAACTGTACGTTGAAGTGAAGGTTTATTCACTGTCGTAATCCGTTTAGCCATGTGCTCAGCCTCCTTATTACTTTTCTATAACCTGTGCAAAGTTTTAGCCTTTGAACATATTACTGATATATATTGTAGCGTTTTTTCTTTAACTAATCAAGTATACCCCTTATTCAGCCGGCATCAAAACCAGATTCACTGGTAAATTCGAAGCTCCCGGCGGTGAAAATTCAAACCAGGTAGAAGCAAAATCATTGTAAGTTCCCAGTTCGGCTAATTCATTGACATTGATTTTCTCACCAAAAAATGTCCGATCCACAGGGGTCAAGAGCATGTCTTTTGAACTGTTCATTGCCCGCCCTACAGTCATCGCCCCGGCATAGACACCGCCGCGCGGCATCAGGTAATACTTGGTTTTCCCCATGCCTTTCGTCGGAATGTGAATTTTGTAAAGAATTCCATAATTCCCGTAGTTTTTCACGATGCTACCGTCTGTGGCATCAATTCCCGTACGATATTCATCCTTTTTATCATCAGCTAACGGAATATAAACAGCCCCATCTTTACTGCTGTCATAGGTTTGCTCGCTTTTTACGATACGGTCCATACCAACAAATGTACCGCGCAAACGATGGGAATCAGCTGGCAAAACACGGGCACGGTTAAGAAACTGCACTGGATCATCTTCTGCTGGCAGCATGACAACCGATACCTTAATCGGCACCTTCGTTTCAAAATCAAATACACCGTAAACCAATTGTCCCGGTTCGACAATCAGCTGATTCATCTTTGAATCCAACAAACGCTTTCCATTGGCAAAAATATGAATCCGATCCAATTTAGGTGCCTTAAAATATTCGGTTTGTGTCTGTTTGCCGACAGATAAATAATCATCACTAGGAGTCCCCATGCCGCCACGGGAAACCGAAACATCCGTCTCATCTGATGACATATTTTCTAGGACAACTGCAATTTTCTTGTTTAATTTCGTTGCGTTTAAATGATAATATAAAATCCGGCTTTTCCCTTGAACTGTATCCGTATACAAGATACCATCCTGTTCAACCATTTCCGGACTATCCGAAAAGAGCAGCGTCCCCCCCACATCAGCAGAAACGACCGGCCATATTTGCATCGTATTGATACCCGGTTTTGGTGCTTTGGAATAAGGTTGTTTAACTTTGCCGTCGGCTGAAACCAGTGATTGTTCTATTTTCACCAGGCCCTCTTTATCTTTTTCCATTGGCTGATGTGCAGCTTCTGCACTTGACAAACGCATCGTTAAGCCCAGCACTACTGCAAACATAAATAAATTTTTTGAAATTACTTTCATTGTCATCCCCCTTGTATCTATAAACCTCAAACATGCTGCGAAATTCCCAGCCTGGTAAAAATTTCTGCTTTCAGCAGCCGCACTTTAAATTCTATCAAACCTAAACGTGGTCGCGGTATATTGACTCGCTGTAATAAATAAGGATTCGTCACAAACGTATTAAGCCCCGCATCCCCTGTTACAGCACCTAAATACTGACCATCTTTTAAAATCTGCTCTGTCTCATCATCGTAGGCTCCATTCGGATACGAAAAGAAAAAGACTGTCTTGATACCATTCCATTCCAAGAGTAACTTAGAAAGATTCAATTCATCGTGTTTCTGTTTTGAATCCAGCGTTGTCACTGGCAGATGATTGGCTGTATGTGAACCAATTTCAATATTTTTATTTTGCATATCACGCAGCTGCGTCCAATCTAAATAGCCATCTGTCCCAACCATATTCGTAATTATAAAAACCGTAGCTTTCATATTTTCTTTTTCTAGCAGCGGCAAAAGATCCGTATAATTGTCAACATACCCATCATCAAATGTCAAGATAATCGGTTTGTCCGGTAATGTTTCTTTACCTTTTTTCGCTTTTATAAAATCCAACAGTGAGATCGTCGTATAGCCCTGCTCTTTTAAATAGTGCATCTGCTGAGCAAACTCTTCCGACGGCACCGTATAAGCATCCTCTTCTGTATCATTGACCATATGGTATTCAAGAATAGGCACACCTTTTGGTGGATACAGCATCGTATCAATAAAAAAAGATGCTGCCAACACAATAAAAAAGGCGCTCAGCGCCAAGATTTTTTTTCTTAGATTCAATCTGCTTCACCTTCTGTTAATTCTACTGCAATTTTTTCCAATTTTCTAAGTCGATGGTTTATACCTGATTTACTAATATGAAGTACTTCCGCCAATTCTTTTAAACTCGCATCTGGATGGCTAAGGCGAACCACAGCAATCTCTTGCAAAGGCTCCGGCAAACTATCAAAACCCAGCTTTGCTTTTATTAACTTAATATGTTCCATCTGACGTACTGATGCATTCGCCGTTTTTTGCAGGTTTGCTGTTTCGCAGTTAACTAAACGATTTACTTGGTTGCGCACTTCTTTTAGATTGCGAGCCACTTCAAACTCCACTAAAGCATTTTCCGCCCCGATAATCGCTAAAAAATCCATAATGGCATCGCTTTCTTTAATATAAACGATATAATCATTTTTACGTTCACTCAGTCCAACAGGCAAATCAAATTTGCGGCAAAGCGACAGCAGCAACTGAGCAAAAACTTCGCTTCCCGTAACAAGCTCCAAATGATAACTACCTTCCGGTCTGTTTACCGATCCGCCACCCAAAAACGCCCCGCGCAAATAAGCATGACGGCAGCAATGTTTACGCAAAATGGCGCTGTCACTGCCGACGTTTAGAGTGGCCCCATGCATAAGACCTAACTTCGCCAAAAGGTCACTGACAATCAACGAAGGGATGACCCTGACACAATAGCTGTTATGTTTTTTCAACCGTCTGGCCCGACTGACCATTACTTCCGTCCGCACCTCGCCACTGGATTTCAAAAGTGTCAGAGTCCGTCTTGCAACTGCTGCGTTTTCAGTTGTAAAATTAATACCTAAACTTCGTTTGCCCCCCATCGTCATCACAGCGCCCATTCGCAAGAGGGCTGCGAGTTCAGCTATTTTACAGCAGCTATTTTCATCCACAAGCCGAGCCACTTCATTTTTTACTTCTGTTGCAAAGGATGGCATTTCATTCAATCCTCTTTATTTTAATTTATTGCCAGTCATATAATAATCCAGCATCCTCATATTTTCAGGATTTGCTTTCAGACCATAAACCATTTTCATGACATTTCGCGATAATTTGACTGGATCATGATGTATTACATTCGTTTCGCTGATAATATCAGCTTTAACAAAACCAACGCCCAGTGCATTTAGCTCATCTTCATCCACAAGAACTGGAAATGAATTTTGTTTTGCATAAAATTCCTGCAATTCTGGCGAAATAGCACCGGAATTTACCAGGACATAATCAATCGATCCCGGGCCAGCATGATCTAAGATCGCTTTCGCATGCATAGACGCCGTGTACCCATCCGTTTCACCAGACTGTGTCATTACATTGCAAATATATATTTTAACGGCTTTACTATCCCGCAGTGTTTTTGCAACATCATCCACCAGTAGATTTGGCATAATGCTCGTATACAGACTGCCCGGTCCTAAAATAATTGCATCTGCTTTTTTGATTGCCTCAATCGAAGATGCCACTGGCTTTACATGTTCTGGTGACAGATGAACCCGATGGATTCTCTTATGAACCAACGGAATTTGTGATTCACCTTCCACCACACTGCCATCTGTCATCGTTGCATTGAGGCGCACAATCTCTGTACTAGCCGGAAGCACTCGTCCTTTTACAGCCAATACCTTGCTTGATTCTTTCAAAGCAGTTTCTACATCACCCGTGACTTCCGTCATCGCCGCGATGAACAAATTGCCGAAACTATGCCCAGCAAGTTCACTCGTGCCGCCAAATCGATGCTGGAATAATTTTTCCATCAACGGTTCTGTATCGGCAAGTGCCACTAAACAGTTACGCAAATCTCCCGGCGGAATAATCCCAAGTTCCTCCCGTAAACGCCCCGAAGAACCACCATCATCCGCCACAGTAACCACCGCCGTAACATTACTCGTCGCTTCCTTGATTCCACGCAGCAAAACAGAAAGCCCTGTACCGCCGCCAATTACAGTCACAGCCGGACCCCGGTTAAGTTTGCGTTTTTCATAAATCAAATCAACCAGTTTATCAGAACTATCCGGTAGCAAAACAGTAATAACCGAACGAATAATCATCCTCGTTGCTAAAAGCATGATGATGCTTCCAACTAGAATCACGACACTGCCGACCACAGCCGTTACCATATAATAGTAAGTACCAGTCCACATATATACCGTTCGAAAAATTAGTTCTTCAATATTATCAATGTATTTGTAGTTAAATACGACTGCCAAACCTAAGCTGACCATCATAACACCGACTGCAAACAAAAACAGCCATCGTTTAAATCGCATGCCCGGATACAGCCATTTCAATAAATGCATATTATTCCCTCGACTTCAATTCATAATCTCATTCCTGGCGCGGATGTTCATGAACATCATTTTTCATTAAATCACGATGCTCAATATTTGCTCCATAGCCACGTGCTTTTAAAAACTCAAACAGATGCTTCGCTATATATACAGAGCGATGCATTCCGCCAGTACAGCCCACGGCAAGAACCAGCTGGCTTTTCCCCTCTTTGATGTATTGGGGAACCAGAAAATCAACCATATCATCTAATTTCTCAAGAAACTGCTGCGTTACCGGCCATTTGGCAATATATTCAGCAACGCCCGGTACCGCGCCGCTTTTATGACGCAAAGCATCAATATAAAACGGATTTGGCAAAAAACGTACATCAAAAACCATATCTGCATCCAGCGGCATACCAAATTTAAACCCAAACGACACAACCGTAATATTCATCTGTTCACCTTGGCAATTACCAAACAAACGCAAGACTTTATCTTTTAGTTCCGATTTTTTCAATTCTGTTGTATCAATAATATGAGTGGCTCGATTGCGAATCGGCGCCAAACGTTCTCGCTCTTTGGCAATCCCATCGCTAATTCTCGAGCTTGGCGCCATCGGATGACGGCGGCGAGTTTCTTTATAGCGTCGAATAATTGTTGCATCAGATGCTTCCATAAAAACCATATCATAAGGTTGATTTTCCTGATCCATTTGTTCAACAACATGAATCAGCGCATCAAAAAATTCACGGCTGCGCATATCGACAACTAATACAACTTTATTGACCCGGCCAGCGGAATGGGCACAAAGCTCAACAAACTTGGGGATAAACATCGGTGGTAGATTATCCACGCAGAAATATCCTAAATCTTCCATATGTCTGCACACTTGCGTTTTACCAGCACCAGACATACCTGTAATAATAACTAAATGAAAATCATCCATCGGTTACCACCTCCATAGTATTCAAAATAAAGTCTACTCAATTATAGGTCAAAAAGGAGAAAAAATCAAAAGCTTCCGTTTTTCAGTACATAGCGTTCAATCGCTTTGCCAATTCCATCTTGATCACAGGTATCGGTAACCACATCGGCGGCTTGTTTTGCCTGATCAAGAGCATTACCCGTAGCCACGCTAAACCCTGCATATTCCAGCATCGCCAGATCGTTATCACCATCACCACAGGCCATCACTTCATCCGATCTTAAATTCAAATGATCCAGCAGCGCTTTAAGCCCCACTGCTTTGTTAATACCCGGGGGCGTCAGATCAACACTTATATCCGTATTTTGCTGAGGGTCCAGCAAACCGGAAAACTGAGCACGGATCTTTTCCGTAATTGCAGCTACACCACCATCTTTATCACGGATAACAATCTGAATAACATCTTTCGTATAAGATAAAAAATCATCACCAACGGCATTGAGATTAAACCCTTCTACCGTGCGATACGAACCAAACATATCCGGACGAAAATCTTTCGCATAAATCTGGGTATCAATATACCATTGTGCATACCAGTCATTTTTATAACATTCAGCAAGAACTTCACGTGCCACCGATTCTTTATAACATTTTACAAAGATTGGCGGCTGCGCAGCGTCCCCCCGAACCAAACCACCATTGCAGCAAATGACGGGCACCTGTGCACCGATCATTTTGGCGAAATAGGCTGCTGCCATATACATTCGGCCTGTCGCAATCGTAATATAGATGCCTCGTTCCTTTGCGGCCTGCAATGCTGCAAACGTACGCGGCGTAATTATTTTCTGTGAATTTAATAAAGTCCCGTCTAAATCCATCGCAATTAATTTAATTGACATTTTTTCACCTGATTCTATCGAATTATTCCAATACATATTTATGGATGGCCGCAGCCACACCACTATGCATATTATCTTCCGTAACATAGTCACAGACCGATTTCACATGATCGCTGGCATTGCCCATAGCCACACTAAAACCAGCTTCTTTGAGCATTGGCAAATCATTATTCGAATCACCGATTGCCATGACTTCAGCTTTTTGTAAATTCATTTTTCCCAGTAAAATCTGTAAAGATGTTGCTTTATTTACGCCTGGATTGATGATCTCAATATAGGTCGGATTCGATTTTACCGCAAAAATCTGATCGCCAAAGCGGTCTTGAAGTTTTGCAACACCTGCATCCGATTCTGCACTGCCGCTCGTGATTACAAGCATTTTAGGCACCAGTTGCGTCTTTTCATATAGACCGGCTGTTCCCACAGCTTCACCCTCAAGCCCCGCCATCGCTTCATAACCCCGGGCAATATCATTGCGTTCAGCAAAATACAGACGGTCATCCTGATAAATTTGAATATACCAGTTTTGTTCCAAACAATAATCTAAAACACCCTTCACAGTTTGCGGATCGAGATATGATTCAAAAAGCACTTCTCCCGAAACGGATTTGATAAGTGCTCCATTATATGTAATAATCGGCACATCAACATCAAGCTGCTTCGCATAAGGCAGCGCAGAAACATACATGCGGCCTGTAGCAATGGTTACCGTTGTCCCCTGTGCCACAGCATCCTGAATTGCCAGCTTATTCTCTGCTGATATTTCATTTTCCCGATTTAAAAGTGTTCCATCCAAATCTGTTACAAATAACTTTATTGCCATAGTAAACCCCCAATTTTCATGATACAAGTTGAAATCTGCCTGCCAATCATTCTATGCGACACTAAATTGCATTATATATAGTAACACTCAAACATTCAACTTTCAATCCATCTATTATTGTCTCATGTTTTCAAAAAAATGCAACAAAAAAGACAGCCCGTATGGACTGCCTTTTTATTGCAAGAACTTATTTAAGCGAATCGCCTAATAAACCATTCGTTTTACGAACTGCAGCAACGCTCTTATCAAACAAAGCTTTTTCTTCAGCATTCAATTTAACATCAACGATTTTTTCAATACCATTTGCTCCAAGAACTACTGGAACACCAATGCAAATATCTTTTTCGCCATATTCACCATCAAGGTATACACAGCAAGGAATCATTTTTTTCGAATCTGTTACAATAGCTTCAGCCAAAGCAGCACCGGCAGCACCAGGAGCATACCAGGCAGAAGTACCTAAAAGACCCGTCAAAGTAGCACCGCCAACCATTGTGTCAGCTACTACTTTATCTAATGTTTCTTTATCCAATAAATCCGTTACAGGAACACCTCTATATGTAGCAAAACGAGTCAACGGAATCATTGTTGTATCACCATGACCACCAATTACCATACCATCAATATCAGTAGGTGTGCAGCCAAGAGCCTGACTCAAATAATATCTGAAACGGCTGCTATCGAGCATCCCGCCCTGACCAATAATACGATTTTTAGGTAATCCGGAATCTTTAAGTGTTAAATAGGTCATTGTATCCATTGGATTGGAAATAATAACAAACACTGCATCTGGAGAATATTTTAAAGCTTCATCAATGACGCTTTTTACAATTTTAGCATTTGTGCCAATCAATTGTTCACGAGTCATACCTGGTTTACGAGGAATACCCGATGTAACAACAACTACTTTTGAATTAGCTGTTTTGCTATAATCACTTGTACAGCCAACAATCGTAGTATCGATATTAAGCATATGTGCAGTCTGCATCATATCCATCGCTTTACCTTCGGAAACGCCTTCTTTAATGTCTAACAAAACCAATTCGCTGGCAAAATTTTTCAATGCAATGACATTTGCCACTGTAGCTCCAACATTACCTGCTCCAACAACTGTAACTTTCATAATAAAATAGACCTCCTTATTATTTAGGATGCACATCCATGCCCCTTAACTAAAAAGGGGGAAATGCACACTCTTGACAACTACAAGCCATCTATGTGGGATGAAGTCCTTTACGTAACAAATTATAACAAAATCGCCCTTAAAAAGCAATGAATATTGTGTACATTTTTATATTAACATTAATTTTATTTATCAAACTTTATACCTAGTATTAAATAACCAGAAAGTTCAAATAATCATTTTCTGATTGTATTCACTCTATAACCCCTTACAATATCAAAAAATTCAACATGAAAAAGCCGTAACTGTTTTTCTTTATCTACAGATACGGCTCAAAATATTAACGCTTATTCACTTACTTCAAACTCATCTTTACCAACGCCACAAAGCGGGCAGACAAAATCATCCGGTAAATCTTCAAAAGCTACGCCTGCTTCAAGATCATTGTCCGGATCACCAAGTTCTTCATCATAAATCCAGCCACAAACAGTACATACATACTTCTTCATAATAATACCCCCTTATCTTTTTCTCAAAATGAAATATACGAAACCAGCACTGTGATCTTGCTTTCGTATATTCTCTTTTTGATTCTATACTTATATTACCATATTTTCATTGAACTACAAGATTTTTTTATAAGGAAAATGAATCTTTCAAACCGTCCGCTGACAATACTGCAAAACATTCTCATATAAGGTATAGGGCACGACAATATTATTTTTTATCCCCGTACCAAGTGCCACCTCTGGACGATTCAAGCCATGAAAATCTGACCCGCCCGTGGGAATCATTTTATATTTTGTCAGCATACTTTCAGCAAAGGCCTGATCTGCTGCTGTATAATTTGGATAATACTGTTCCATGCCATCCAGTCCCATTGCACACAGTTCAGCAATAGCGATTTCCTGTTCTTGACGATTCAGCCCGGCAAGTCCCAGACGTTTGTGAAAATGAGCGAGTGATGTCATGCCGCCAGCAGCCTTCACAGCCGTTGTCGTTTCCTCTACTGAAACATTATGATTTAGACTGAGCTGGCGAATCACGGGAGTAAGATACTGATCCCAAATTGGCTGGACATGATCAAATAAATGCAGAGAAACCAGGTAGCGCATAATAGCATACCGATCAATTTTGTTGAGTAATGTAAACGGCTGGATAAGTTCCACCGATATTGGCACACCTTTTTCTTTGATGCCCCAAATGAGTTCTTCCATCTTCGCTTCTTTAAGATCCCTGATTTTTTTATATAAATTTTTAAATGCCGGCTGTTTTGCATCAAACCCTAAAGCCACGAGATGCAGATGTCGATTCTTATAATCAACGGTTATCTCCATCCCAGAAATAAATTCAATGCCCAATTTATCGGCTTCTACCTTTGCTTCAGCATTTCCGGCAATTGTTTCATGATCACTGAGTGTAATCGCGCTAAGACCTGTTTTATGAGCCAGTTTTATAAGCTCTACAGGGGTATAGCTTCCATCTGATATATTTGAATGTACATGTAAATCAACAAATTTCATTTAAATATCACCTTGCATGTCCTTTCCTGTACCATCTATCTTATATTTCATTTCGACTCGCAAAAAAATTATAAACAGCCTGCGCAGCAGGCAGATTCATGCCGGTAATTTTTGCCATCGCCTCAACATTCGCTGTTTTTATTTTATCCACACTGCCAAAATGATCTAGTAAAAGTTTACGTCGTTTCGGACCGATACCAACAATATGATCCAGCACCGACACCAGATTTCGTTTACTGCGCAGTTTACGATGATACGTAACAGCAAATCGATGGGCTTCATCACGAATTCGCTGCACCAAGTACAATGCCTGCGAATGGCGAGGCAAAATAACTGGCTCTGATTCACCTTCCGTAAAAATATATTCAAACTGTTTAGCCAAACCTACAACCGGCACTAAAAGATGTCCCGCACCACGAATGATTTCCAATGCTGAACTCAGCTGACCTTTACCACCATCAATAATGATAAGATCTGGCATATCTTCAACAACCGAATCACCATAACGACGCATCGTCACTTCACGCATCGATAGAAAATCATCCGGTTTGCCTTCTGCCGACCGGATCTTAAAACGCCTGTAAGCCGCCTTATTGGGCACGCCTCCTTCAAAAACAACCATCGAAGCGACTGTCTCTGAGCCTTGAATATGTGATATATCAAAACACTCCATACGGTTTGGTGCCTTACTTAGCTGAAGATGCCGCTGAAGCTCAGCTACGGCCCCCAGCGTCTGCGCATTAGCTTGTTTTAATTTTGTGGCTTCATCCGCCAAAAACTTTTCTGCATTTCCTGTTGCCATCTGCACAATATCTTTTTTAGTCCCACGTTTTGGTGATTCCAGCTCAACCCGTGCTGCCTTTTGTTTGCTGAGCCATGCTTCCAGCAAACTCTGTTCACTTAATTCAAATGGCAAAAGCACTTCACGAGGAATAAAGGTCGCCTGATTATAATATTGTTTCAAAAATGCTTCCAGAACGGTCTCATCGGATTCCTCTTCGCTGCCAGTCACCAGAAAATGATCGCGTCCGACCATCTTCCCGCTGCGAATAAAAAACACCTGCATACATACACCAAATTCTGAACGAGCCATCCCCACAGCATCTTGATCACCTGCACCAGTGACAATATTTTGTTTTTCGCTAATCTTTCGAACCGCTATTAATTGATCACGCAATTTCGCCGCCAATTCAAACTTAAAATTATCGGCAGCAGCAGACATTCGTTCCGTAAGATTTTTCTCCACCGCATCGCTGCGTCCTTCTAAAAACAAACACACCGCCTTGATCATGTCATTATATTCAGCCACATCCACCTTACCCGTACAAGGTGCCAGACAACGTTTAATATGATACTCCAGACAAGGACGATCCACATCCATGTTCTTGCAGCTGCGCAGCGGAAACAGACGCCGCAATAGTTTAATGCTTTCATGAACAGCTCCCGCATTTGTATAAGGTCCAAAATATCTGGCACCATCTTTCAAAACTCGCCGAGTTGTGAGCACACGGGGATAGGGTTCATTTAGCGTCACCTTTACATAAGGATACGTCTTATCATCTTTAAGACTGATATTGTACTTAGGACGATGTTTCTTAATTAAATTACATTCCAATATAAGTGCTTCTATTTCTGAGCCAGTAATAATTGTTTCAAAATCATCAATTTTTGCCACCATCGATTTAACTTTAGCAGAATGATTTTTGTTCGTTTGAAAATATTGACGCACTCTATTTTTTAAAACCACAGCTTTACCGACATAAATAATCTTACCATGGTTGTCTTTCATAATATAAACACCAGGCTGATTCGGCAAAAGCTGTAATTTTTCAATTACATTCTCTGTCATATCTCACCAACTCTCTCTCTATATTATACACGAAAGCAATAATTTTTTTTATTTATAACGATTCAATAAAGTAATCGTAGTAATAGCCTGAAAGTATCATTGCTTTTAGGTATAGTTATGTGTTAAAATTGTAATTGTTTATTATTGTATGTCATTACAGAAAATTCTCTATTGTTTTTTTTATGTATTTTCTATTGACTATAAATAAAATAAATGCTTTAATAAGCACGTGAGACGAAAGTGTATTATTTCACAATATTTTTCAAATGAGTTTTGTCAGACCAGATAGGATACAACTGTTGCAAAATATGTGTTCTCTTTTATTCATGGACACATATAATTCAAGGGGGTTAATTTTATGTTCAAAAGAATTCTCATTGCCAACCGCGGCGAAATTGCCGTACGTGTTATTCGTGCCTGTCAGGAAATGGGTATTGAAACAGTGGCTGTTTATTCGGATGCAGACAAAAATGCCATGCATGTTCAGCTAGCTGACCTGACTTATAATATCGGACCTGCTGATGCTTCCCAAAGCTATTTAAATATGGATGCCCTGCTCGAAGCTGCGAAAGCAACAAAAGCTGAAGCTGTTCATCCCGGATATGGATTTCTATCGGAAAGCTCCGAATTTGCCGAAAAAGTAACAAATGCCGGCTTAACCTGGATTGGACCGCTGGCTGAAACAATCCGTCAGGTTGGTGATAAAGATATAGCCCGTGCCGCTATGCTGCCATCAGGAATTCCCATGGCCAAAGGCAGTGATCCACTTACCAGTGAAAGTCATGCCATTGAAGCGGCCAAAGAAGTCGGTTATCCTGTCATCTTAAAACCAGTAGCCGGTGGCGGTGGCAAAGGGATGTTTGTTGCTTATTCGGAAGAAGATTTAAAAAACATCCTGCAAATCGTCAATTTACAAAGTATAAAATTTTATTTTGAACATTATATTGAGCACTCCCGTCATATTGAAGTACAAATTGTCGCAGACAATTATGGTACGGTAATTCACCTTGGCGAACGCGAATGCTCCTTGCAGCGCCGCAACCAGAAACTGCTCGAAGAATCACCATCCATTGGTCTTTCGCCCGAGATGCGTGAAGAGATTGGTGCGCTCGCCATTAAAGCCGCCAAAAGTATCCACTATACCAATATTGGAACCGTCGAATTTTTATTCGATCTCAGCAACAATCAGTTTTATTTCATGGAAATCAATCCTCGCATTCAAGTGGAGCATGCCATTACGGAAGAAGTTACGGGGGTTGATCTTGTCAGAACCCAAATCCATATTGCCTTTGGTGAGCCTTTAACGCTCAGTCAAAAAGACATTGAATTTCATGGGCATGCCATCGAATGCCGTATCAATGCCGAAGACCCTGACAATAATTTTCTGCCATCACCCGGAAAAATTGAATTCTATCATGAACCAGGTGGTCCAAGAATCCGTGTAGACAGCGGTATTTCAGCCGGTCTTTCCATCGAACCTGACTATGATTCCCTTATGGCGAAAGTTGTGGTTCATGGACGCACGCGCGGCGATGCGATCAAGATCATGCAGCGAGCCCTCAATGAATTCAAAGTGGAAGGTGTAAAAACAACAATTTCACTGCATAAACGAATTCTTGAAGATACGTCTTTCTGTACCGGCGACATTGATACCCAATTCATCAAAAAACGTCTGCCAGCCTATGAACAGACTCCACCAAAACGAAAATTAAAAGACCAAATGGACCTTGCTGCTTTAATTAATAGCAGCATGTATTACGCATAAGTACTTAAAAGGGATTGCCACAATAAAATGGCAATCCCTTTTTTTAGTTTAAGTGTTCGGTGAGTAATGGTTTCAAAAACTGACCCGTATATGATTTTTTAACATTTGCGATCTCTTCCGGCGTACCGGTTGCTACGATGGTGCCGCCACGGTCACCGCCTTCCGGCCCGAGATCAATTACATAATCCGCCGTCTTTATCACATCGAGATTATGCTCGATTACAACAACCGTATCACCACCATCAACCAGTCGCGTCAGCACTTCCAGCAATTTATGGATATCGGCCGTATGAAGTCCCGTAGTCGGTTCATCCAGGATATATAACGTTTTTCCAGTACTGCGGCGCGCCAGTTCAGTTGACAGCTTCACGCGCTGCGCTTCTCCCCCTGAAAGAGTCGTTGCTGACTGACCAAGCTTGATATAGCCAAGTCCAACATCTTGAATCACTTGCAGTTTTCGCTGCAGTTTTGGAATGTTTTGGAAAAATTCTACGGCTTCATCGACCACCATATTCAAAACATCCGAAATCGTTTTGCCTTTATATTTTACTTCCAGGGTTTCCCGATTATAGCGGGCTCCTTTGCAAACTTCACACGGCACATAGACATCCGGCAGAAAATGCATTTCAATTTTAATGATCCCATCACCATGACAAGCCTCACAACGGCCGCCTTTTACATTGAAACTGAATCGTCCCGGCTTATAACCACGAACTTTTGCTTCATTCGTTTGGCTGAAGACCTCACGAATTGTATCGAAAAGTCCCGTATAAGTTGCTGGATTCGAACGAGGTGTCCGCCCAATCGGCGACTGATCGATATCAATGATCTTATCAATAAGCTCCAAACCACGAATTGCTTTATGCGCTCCCGGTTTACCTTTGCCACTGTAAAGTTTAGCCGCCAGCCCTTTAAAAAGTATTTCATTCACTAACGTACTTTTCCCTGAACCGGACACACCCGTAACGACCGTAAATAAGCCGAGCGGAAACTTCACGGAGATATTTTTTAGATTATTTTCTTTTGCACCAATGATTTCAATCCAATTTCCATTTGCTTGCTTTCGATTTTCCGGTACGGGAATGTATTTTTTGCGGCTCAGATACTGACCCGTAATCGATCCCTTCGCCGCCTTGATATCTTCAACACTTCCTTTAGCCACAATATAGCCACCAGCTTCACCAGCCGTCGGTCCAACATCAATAATATAATCGGCCGCATACATTGTATCTTCATCATGCTCAACGACCAGCAGAGTATTACCAAGATCACGCAAATGTTTCAATGTAGCCAAAAGACGGTTGTTATCGCGTTGATGCAGTCCAATACTTGGTTCATCGAGGATATAAAGAACGCCCACCAGTCCCGATCCAATCTGTGTCGCTAACCGAATCCGCTGTGCTTCACCACCCGACAAGGTACCAGCGGCCCGACTGAGCGTCAGATAATCCAAGCCAACATCCAGCAAAAATCCCAAACGGGCATGAATTTCTTTTAAAATCTGTGCAGCAATAAACTGTTCTCGTTCGCTTAACGTAAGCTGCTTAAAAAACACATCGCACTCAGCAATCGTTAAACTTGTAACCTCATGAATATTTTTCTCGCCCACTTTTATGGCAAGTGTTTCCGGCTTAAGGCGCGCTCCATGACAAACTGGACAAGCTTTACTGCTCATATACGATTCATATTCTTCACGCATCGTATCCGAATTTGTTTCGCTGTAACGACGGTTTAAAAGTGGCATTACACCTTCAAATACCGAATGATACTCCTTGTATTCGCCAAACATATTTTCATAGAAATACGTGAACTTTTCATCACCTGAACCATATAAAATAAGATTTTGCACCGTTTCATTGAGATCGGTCCACTTACTGTCCACTGTATATTTATACTGTTTCAGCACAGCATCTAACTGGCACATCGCATAGGAATTCAGATTGCGCGACAACGGGGCAAATAAGCCCTCTGCAAAAGTCAATTCAGGATTTGGCATCACAAGTTCTAAATCAAATTCCATGTTATTGCCAAGTCCGCTGCACGCCGGACAAGCTCCATATGGACTGTTAAAAGAAAACATACGCGGGGCAATTTCCGGCAGACTGATGCCGCAATCCACACAAGCAAAATTCTGACTAAACATCAACGTCTCGCCATCAACAATTTGAATATAAACAACACCCTGACCAAGTTCGAGAGCTGTTTCTAACGAATCGGCCAAACGCTGTTCCAGTCCATCGCGAATCACCAGTCGATCAATAACAACTTCAATCGTATGTTTCTTGTTTTTTTCAAGATTGATTTCCTCATTAATATCTTGTATTTCACCATCAATGCGGACCCTTACATAGCCATCCTTACGAATCTGCTCTAAAACCTTGCGATGTTCGCCTTTTTTACCACGAATAATTTGCGCCATAATCAAAAGCTTTGTTTTTTCCGGCTGTGTCAAAATTTGGTCAATCATTTGATCAACCGTCTGCTGCGTAATCAATTTACCGCATTTCGGGCAGTGAGGACGCCCTGCACGAGCAAACATCAACCGCAGGTAATCATAGATTTCCGTAACCGTTCCGACGGTTGAGCGAGGATTACGACTGGTTGTTTTTTGATCGATGGAAATCGCCGGTGAAAGTCCTTCGATATAATCAACATCCGGTTTATCCATCTGCCCCAAAAACTGTCTGGCATAAGCTGACAACGACTCTACATAACGTCTTTGTCCTTCTGCATAAATTGTATCAAAAGCCAGTGATGATTTGCCTGAACCACTCAGGCCCGTAATCACGACAAGCTTGTCACGTGGTATTTCAATATCGATATTTTTTAAATTATGCTCTCTGGCACCCTTAACTTTGATTACATTATCCTTCACATTAACACCCCAAACTAATTGTTTCGATCGTCTCGATTTCGTCTTTTCACAGCCTTTGCTGGCAGACTGCCCTTGAGTTCTACAATCATATCACGCAGATTCGCTGCTTTTTCAAATTCCATATTGCGCGATGCCAGCCGCATTTCTTTCGTCAGCGTCGTAATTAATTCTTCTTTTTCAGTAGCTGACATTTTCAACCTCGATTTTGGCTGCGTTATATATTCCCCCTGACCTTCTGCAACCATCGTCGTTTCAATCAAGTTCTTAATTTTCTTATGGATTGTCTGTGGTGTAATATGATGTTCTATATTATAAAGAGCCTGCACTTCACGGCGGCGATCGGTCTCATCAATCGCCCGCTTCATCGAATCCGTAATACGATCCGCATACATGATAACCAGTCCCTCAGAATTACGTGCCGCCCGCCCAATTGTTTGGATAAGCGCCGTATCGGAACGCAAAAAGCCTTCCTTATCTGCATCTAAGATTGCCACCAGCGATACTTCCGGCAAATCAAGTCCTTCTCGCAGCAAATTGATCCCCACCAGCACATCAAATACGCCGGCTCGAAGGTCACGCAATATTTCCGCGCGTTCCATCGTCACGATATCCGAATGCAGGTAGCGGACCTTGATACCCAGTTCTTTAAGATAATCCGTCAGATTTTCAGCCATTTTTTTCGTTAAAGTCGTAACCAATACCCGTTCATTTTTGGTAATTCGCACTTTGATCTCCGAAAACAAATTATCCATTTGCCCCGTAAGTGGACGAACCTCAATCTGTGGGTCCAGAAGTCCCGTTGGCCTGATAATTTGCTGAACAACTTGATTGGCTTCGCCTAATTCGTATTTAGACGGTGTTGCTGATACATAAATGATCTGATTAATATGTGCCACAAATTCAGGAAACTGCATAGGCCGATTATCAAAAGCAGATGGCAGGCGAAAGCCATTTCCCACCAGAGATTCTTTACGTGACCGATCTCCAGCATACATCGCCCTGATCTGGGGAATCGTCACATGCGATTCATCGACCACAATCAAAAAATCTTCGGGGAAATAATCGAGCAAGGTAAACGGCGGATCTCCAGCATGACGCTGGGTCAAATGACGTGAATAATTTTCAATACCGGAACAATAGCCCATTTCCTGCATCATTTCCAAATCATAATGAGTCCGCTGTTCTAACCGTTGGGCCTCAACAAGTTTATTTTCCGACCGCAATAACGCCAGACGTTCATCCAGCTCTGTCTCAATGGTTTCCATAGCCGTCTGCAAATGTTCTTTCGAGGTAACATAATGTGAGGCCGGATAAATCATGACATGCTTGCGCTCACCATAAATTTCACCAGTGAGTACATCCACTTCTAAAATCCGTTCGATTTCATCACCAAATAATTCCAGACGAATCGCACGCTCGTTGTATCCGGCAGGAAATATCTCAACCACATCACCACGAACCCGAAACTTCCCCCTGACAAAATTAATGTCATTGCGCTCATATTGGATACTCACCAACTTACGTAAAATCGAATCACGATCATACGTCTGTCCTTCACGAATCGATAGCACCAGTTCTTTATAATCTTCAGGTGAACCAAGTCCATAAATACAAGACACACTTGCCACAATAATAACATCACGGCGCTCAAACAAAGAACAGGTTGCGGAATGCCGCAATTTATCAATTTCATCATTGATCGAAGCATCCTTCTCGATATATGTATCAGTCTGGGCAATATACGCTTCCGGCTGATAATAGTCATAATAACTCACAAAATATTCCACAGCATTATTGGGGAAAAACTCTTTAAACTCACTTGCCAGCTGCGCCGCCAGAGTTTTATTATGGGCAATAACCAAGGTCGGTTTTTGAACCTTTTCAATCGTTTTTGCAATTGTAAATGTTTTCCCGGTCCCCGTTGCCCCAAGCAAAACTTGGGCAGTCTGCCCGTTTTCAAGCCCAGCAGCCAGATCTTCAATCGCTTGCGGCTGATCACCTGTTGGTTCAAAAGGAGCAAAGACCTTAAAAGGAACTTCATTTTCCAAGTGCAGTGTATTTAACTTAGGAACTGTAGCCATATTTTTACACTCCATATTATCAATAATAATTATTTGTTATCTTTAATTATAATTTAGATTCACTTTATTTACTAGTGAACGTATGTACTATTATATAACGAAAAAAGAGGCACTGCAATCACAGCGCCCCATTTATTGAATAAAATCTTTATTGCATTTTTTCTTGTAATACAGTCAATGCTTTCGCGAGTTGATTATCAACTCCGCCGTTCACATCAAGTTCTACCGGAACATCCGGATCAATACCGATACCATCGATACTTCGACCGCTTGGTGTATAGTATTTAGCGATCGTAAGCTTTAATGCAGTCCCACCATACATTGGCATAACAACCTGCACTGAACCTTTTCCATAGGATTTTGTGCCAACCAGCGTACCGGCCTGCGTATCCTGAATAGCACCAGCAACGATTTCAGCAGCGCTGGCACTACCGCCATTAATTAAAACAACCAACGGATATTTAACTTGTTCAAGAGTCGATTCATGAACTTCTTCTGAACCATCTCGTTTGTCAATCGAAACAATTTTACCTTTCGGCACCAGCATATTAGCAATATCCACGCTGGCGGTCAATAGACCCCCTGGATTGTTACGTAAATCAAGAACCATACCTTTCATGCCTTTGGCTTCAAGATCGGCATAAGCTGTCTTAAACTCCTGCCCAGTACGTTCACCAAACGAAGCGATACGAATATACCCAATGCCATTGTCCATCATTTCATGACCAACGCTTTTCGTTTCAATATTGGAACGAGTGAGTTCATATTCTTTATCTTCTACGCCTTGACGACGAATCGTCAAAACTACCTTCGTACCCGCATCACCACGAATCTTATTGGCAACCTGATCGATTGGCATATCTTTGGTTTCTTCGTCATTAATTTTAATGATTTGATCACCAGTCTGAATGCCAGCGGCTTCCCCCGGCGTGCCCTCAACAGCTGAAATAACAGTTATAACCTGGTCTTTCACACCCATGACAACACCAATACCACCAAAAGAGCCTTCGGTATGGCTTACCAAATCTTTATACATAGTTTGATCCATATAAACAGAATGTGGATCATTCAGCGACTGCATCATACCAGAAATAGCCCCATCAATCAATTTTGTATCATCCACTTCATTCACAAACTGCGTTTCAATAAATCGCATTGCATGAAAAAACCGCATCGTATCGGCCAGTTTATACTGATTCATTCCCAGAAAATAATAGGCACCGCCAAGTGTTAGCCCCGACGCCAAAATAGCGATTCCAAAAGCACCAAGAATGATTTTCTTTTTATTATTCATATATTTCTCCCCTCAAGCTTCCAGGGATTACAAAGTTTACAAGTAATCATATGGACTCACTGCTTTACCATTTACATCGACCTCAAAATGACAATGCGGCCCTGTAGAATTTCCAGTCGATCCAACATAAGCGATAACCTGGCCTTGCGAAACCGTCTGGCCTTCACTTACGTTGAGTGATTGACAATGTCCATACAGCGTATTAAGCCCATTTCCATGGTCAATGATGACAGTATTCCCGTAACCACTAATCCAGCCTGCATTAATGACAACCCCGCCATCAGCTGCAAGAATTGGATCACCGTAATCACCAGCAATATCAAGCCCGCTATGAAAAATCTGCCTGCCAAAAATAGGATGTGTACGCCAGCCAAATTCTGAGGTAATTGGTCCGGATAACGGCCAAATCATACGACCGCCGGATGTATGCGATGCACCCGTACCACGATATTTACTTTGACGAATCAGCTTTTCGACTTCACTTGATGCAGCAATCGTTTCCTGATAGGCACGTTCTGCTGTATCACGATCATACATTACTTTATCAAGAAGTTTTTGTTTCTTGGCTTTGCTTTCCGTGACCAATTGTTCTTTTTCTTTTGCTGCCTTTTCCAGTTCTTCCATGACAATATGATCTTTTTCCAGCTCTGCTTTTTTATCTAAGATCAGAGCTTTCTCTTCCTGGACTTTCGTAATCAGATCATAATCATACTTCATGATTCGCTTTAGCAGATCCATTCTTGTCATAAAATCAGAAAAGTCTTTCGCTCCAAATAATACATCAAGATAGCTGATCTGTCCATTAATATAAATATCACGAATTCGTTTATCGAGAATCGTTGTCTTTTTCTTCAAATCAACTTCTGTTTTTTCCAGCAATATTTTATTCTGATCCATTTTTGCTTCCGTATCATTGAGTTTTTTCTTCACTTCTTTATATTCAGCCGCAGCCGCATCGACATCTGCCTGCAAAGATCTCATTTGCCCTGATATCGTATTGACTTCAGCCCCTGCTGAATCGGCTTTATTTTTCTGATCGGTTGCCTGTTTTTGCAAAGTATCCAGCTTGTCTTGAAGTGACTCGGCCAACACAGTTGCCGAAAAAGAACTCAGCACGACAATTACTGTTAAAACCAGCCAATAATGCTTTATTTCTCTCACGCTCAACTCTCCTTACACCTTTAAGAACCGTTTTAATGAAATCGTACTGCCCAGTGCACCAATAAAAGTACCGCTAATCAGTATCGCCAGACTGATATAATTCAAAAATGGATATTCGGGAATTAGTGGTAAAAATGTCAACGTATCATAAACCCGCGCTGTAACTGCACTATAGGAGCTGCGCAAAATAATCGTTGCAATCGCACCACCAAAAAAGCCTAAGACCATGCCTTCGAGTAAAAATGGCCAGCGAATAAACCAGTCCGTTGCCCCAACATATTTCATGATAGCAATTTCCTTACGCCGAGCAAAAACAGTCAGCCGGATTGTATTGGATATAATAAACACCGTCGCACCTGCTAAAACCAGCATAATCCCCAGACCAAATAAACGAACCATCCGCGTTAAATCAAATAAATGTTCTACAACATCCTGCCCGAATTTAGCCGACTCGACCCCCTCGATCTGACTGATAGATTCCGATAGCGTCTTAACAAAATCAGGTCGTTGCACCGTAACTTCAAAAGCATTTGGTAAAGGATTCGTATCTCCTAAAGCTGTAAGTAAAAATTTCTGATCCCCCAGACGGTCTTTAAAGCGTTCCAACGCTTTGTCTTTATCTATATACGTGATGGTTTCGATTCCCTGAAAATCTTTGATTTTACCCTCAATGCGATCAATATCTTTTTGCTTTAAATCATCCTGCAAGTACACACTGATCTGCACCTGTGATTCCAGTGAGGCTGCCATCTTGTTAAGATTCAATACTACAATCAAAAACATGCCAAGAATGAGCAGTGACACCGCCACTGTTCCAATGGAAGCGAAAGACATCCAGTTATTTCGTTTCAAAGAAACGAAAACTTCCCGAATAAAATGCTCCACTGTTCTAATCTTCATAACCATATGCCCCTTCCATTTCATCGCGGGCAATACGTCCATCTTCAATTGCTACAACACGTTTATGCATCGTATCGACAATCGTCTTATCATGCGTAGCCATTACAATCGTTGTTCCAGCCTTATTGATACGCGTAAAAATATCCATAATCCCCCAAGACGTATCCGGGTCCAAATTACCAGTCGGTTCATCCGCAATCACGATTTGCGGATTATTAACAATTGCCCTGGCAATCGCTACCCGCTGCTGTTCGCCACCGGAAAGCTGTGAAGGAAAACATTTATATTTATCTTTGAGTCCAACAACATCCAAAACATTATTAACACACTTTTGCATCTCACGTCTTGGCGCCTCGATGACCTGCATCGCAAAAGCGATATTTTCATAGACTGTTTTCTCGGTTAAGAGACGATAATCCTGAAAAATAACTCCCAGGCCGCGCCGCAGATAAGGAACTTCTGTAGCTTCCATTTCCAGTACATTGCGTCCATTGACAACGAGTGAACCCTGTGTCGGCAAAACTTCACGCAAAAGCATTTTCACAAAAGTTGATTTGCCAGCCCCGCTTGCTCCAACAATAAAAACAAACTCCCCTTTTTCAATATCGATATCTACATTTTGTAAGGCTACTGCACCATTTTCATAAATCTTCGATACATTATGCATATGAATCATATAAACTATATTCCTCCTAAAACAAAACAAATCAAATCGAATTTGTCGCTTTTCCATCTCACAAAATTACTTTTTCTCTAAAAACTATCTCTCATTGTAACATAAAAAAAGTCTTTTTCCTATAAAAAAACGACCTCTATGCCATTACAAACATAGAAATCGTTTCTCTAGATAAACCCTATTCATTCTTCATCTCACGAAAACGCTTCACCGCTTTATTATTGCCAATAAGTTCCATAGCTAGTTCCGCATTTTTTGAAGCCGCATCACGAAGCCCGCTCAGAAGCTGTGCATTCATTTTACGAAAAATCGCTTTATCATTCCATTTTTTTCGAACCCGTACCATCAAGGTATCAACCGTCACATTTTCCAAATCCCCGACCACATCTTCGCCAATTGATTGCAAAAAACGATCAATTTTCGGATCATATGACATTCCAATCATTGGAACACCCATAACACCAGCAAAGATCAAGGCATGGAGTCGAATGCCAATCAACAAGTCCAAATTACCAACAATAGATAAGAGTTCACTCGTCGTATATTCATCATTGAGCACAATTGACTTTTCTTTGGTTCTCAATGCAATCGTTTCCGCTGCAGCAACATCCTCCGGATACTGCATTGGCAGAAAAACAACCCTTGCATCAAATTCTTCGACAATTTGATCCGCTGCCTGTGCAATAATATCTTTATAATGAGTCCAGCAGCGCCATTCACGCACCGATATTCCCACGAGAGGTTTGGCCCCTGATGCGCCATAAGATTTAAGCACGGCGCGTCCCATTTCTTTATCTACGGGATGGATTGCCAGAACCGGGTCAGCCGTCACATGGATTGGCGGTTTATGAATATGCAGCCGTTCCAGCTCCCCTAAGGATCCGGAATCACGTACCGTAATCAAATTTGCCATATTACCAACAAATTGCATCATTCGGCGCGCAAAAGCTCCATAAATGGGGCCAATGCCCTGTGCATAAAGCATAACTGGTGTGCCAAGGCATTTTGCCAAAAACAAAATACCCATATAATAATACAAACTGCGGCCGCTTGTCACATTTTGCAACAAACTGCCCCCACCACTAAGGAGCAAATCTGCCCGCATCATAGCTTTCGCAATATCAAACAGATTCAGCCAGGAAACCGATGCAACACCATGACGTTTTTGTGTATCAGATGGATTGGCCGAAATAACAGTAATTCGTATCTTTGGATCAATATCTGATAAAACTTCAATCATGGCCGCAAGCATAGCCTCATCTCCGGCATTTTTCGAACCATAATACCCAGAAATTACAATATTACTCATGCTCAGATATATTCCTCCTTTTAGAGGAAAACAACCTCTGCCAGCCATGAACTACAAGCATCGCAATGATGCCCAGACCAGCTCCCAAAACAATTCCACCAACACCGCGATCAAATGACATCATAAATGGTGTACGCATATGGGCGAAAGTTTCGACAAGCGAACCTTGACCAATCGTCGCAAACACCACTAAGACAAAAAAGATAATCGTCGGCCATTTGCGATAAAAAGCGAGTACTGCCAGCATAAAAGCCGGATGCCCAATTAAGAGTTCCTTTGAACGTGGTCTGGCATATAATAATTGTTCCAAGAATGCTCTAAACTTGAGTTCAATTCCTGGTACTGGCATACCTTCGGTATGACCCGAACGGCCAATAAAAACAATAACGACAACCACTGCAAAGAAAAAAGCCATTAAAGATTTTATATAAACTGGTGTGTTAAGAATTTTTTTAACTTGTGCCATAATGCTTTCCGTAGAATCTGTACTGCCATCAAAGATATTATACCGACGCAAAAATGCAATCGAAACAAGAATAATTGGCAAAATAAATGTCAATTTTATGCCCCGGAAAATATTTACTTCCAGTAAATACTGCACATCAGCTAAAATCCCCGACACATAAGCCGCTCCAACAAAAGAAAGTATCCCTGTCACAAACAAAGCGGCTACACCCGTACCAATAATTTTAAGCATCGAACTGTTTTCAGCTAAACGAATACCGCGGATCTGATCCAGCAGCCAAATTACAGCCAAGGCTGGGAATAAATTTGCACTGGCAAGCGCTGTCAAAGTACGAACCGATGCACCATGGCCCATGGCTAACGGAACAATGAAGCAAATAGAAAGCACAGCAAAAAGCAAATACTGCTGGTTTTCTTTAAAAGCTGGCAGAATGAGTCTTAAATAAAGCACAATTGCTGCCGCAACCCCCAGCATCATAATCATTCGTAAAATATTGCTCGCATTATAATTTTCAAAAGTTCCGGCTTTACCAAGCGTAAAACCACTTCTTTGTAAAATATCGCGCGTATCACTAAAATATTTTAAATTTGTTGCCAAAAGAGACATATTACCTTCTGGTTTTTCATAAATTCGCATAAGATCAATTCGGATATTCCGTTCCTCATCGGTATTGGCCCAGCGTTCTACCGCTGTAGCAATTTTGAGTTTCGGTTGTTCATCTTTGGGAATCGAATACACCCTTGCCGCTTTATAATCAAGCGCCTGTGCTAGTTCCATCAACCCATCCTGTTTATAAAATTGCAGTTGCGTCGTATGCTCAATCATGCCCAGCGTGATACCACGAGTCTTAAAATAGTCTACTGTCGCATCAAGCTGAGTCGGACTTCCCAAAGTCTGATCACCAGAAAAGATGATATCGGATATATTGATGCCGTCAAGACGCTTGAAAACAGCATCTACATCGTCTTTGCTAACATCCGAATAATTACTTGGCCGGGCAATAACATAAAAGCCTGCCGCATTAACAAGTTTCATCTCATCAGTTGGCATACCAAGATTCATTTTTAAAAACTGCTCATAATTTACTTTTAGTGCCAAAACTTCTTCCCTGCCAACCTGCAAAGATTGTACACGGTCACTGCCAAGACGACGCAGTAAATCTTCTTTCAGCTCAACAAAAGTTTGTTTATCATTGCCAGTCACATAGACATCCGCCCCTTGGATCACCCCTGCATCAACCAACTGACGCCAGTTCGGATCAATTAAGGAACCATTGTGATATTTTTGCAAAATCTCACTACCGGCCGTCGCACTGGCTTTGCCGTTTTCATTAAACTTTTTAAAAGTCGTTTCATATACCGCCAAAGATGTAATTCCTGCATCTTTCGCTTTTTGCAGCATCGTGTCAATTGGTATACCTTCCATTTGAGCCAATTGCACTAAACCTTCATAATCAATCGCCATTTCAACGGACATGTTATTTTTCTCAACTTGATAGCGCTGTATATTAACAATCATCGCTGCCACTAAACCCACAATAATAAAAGCTATCAGCCATCGACTATACTTGAAAATCTTCAATTTCTTCTCCACCTTACGAGCAAAATTCAGATATAGTACTTACTGATTGAACTGCAAATACTATTCATTTTTATGATTATCGGCAGTAATGATAACTTTCCCATCTTCCTGCTCAACCTTAGTCAGCCTAACGTCAAATGGCAATTTATTCAAATCAACCAGCACTAAATCATTAAATAAATTTGATCCCATTTTACCAAGCAATGCATTTTTGATATCTACTTTTTCCATACGGAACAAAATATGATTCTGATCCATGATCAAGCGGCCTTCCACTGTAACGGAAATTGATTTTCCTAAAAGCGGAATTCCTCCCTGAATATGGATTCGATCCGGCGTAACCTGAACCTTAACATCTTGCAGTTTATTCTCTTTTTGCGAAAGTGCCGCTGCAAGCTGCTGCTCTGACAGAACACCTTTCAAGGATATTTCCTCTGCGTTTTGTATGCTGAAGCGCTGAGCAAACAAAATCTGCTGCAAATCCATCTGTGCTTTATTAACATGTAAGTCAAGTTCATCAAACTGCACTTTATTCAAAGCTGCATTTTCTGCCTTGATATCAATTGTGTCAAATCGCCCCAGCAACATCATAAAAGCCGGAGACTGTTCCACATCCGATACAACCTGCTCCGTTTGCAGACGGGTTTGCATCGCTGCAGTAAGCCGATTGGCAAATAAGGCTGGTAAAAATATTTGACCGATCCCGATTAATAGTATGATAAATATCCCTAAAATAGTCAACCCTTTGAACATATCCTCACCTGAATTCAATTTAAATTTATAGATCAAAGGAATGTATTTACCCTTAATTTCAGCAAAGAAAGGGACTAACTGCCTTGAAAAGCAGCAGTCCCTCTTGCTCTTTATAATTCATTGTTCGCTTTCGCCTTCAAATACGTTTCAATAAACATAGCAAGATCGCCATCCATAACAGCTTGTGTATTGCCGGTTTCCGCATTGGTCCGATGATCTTTGACCATATTATACGGTTGGAATACATACGATCGAATCTGACTGCCCCACTCGATTTTTTGATGTTCACCATCAATTTCGGCCAGCTGATCCGCTTTTTTCTGCTGTTCCAGTTCAAACAATCTGGCTCTAAGCAGCTTCATGCACTGAACCCTATTTTGCAGCTGTGAACGCTGCGTTTGACATTGAGCCACCGTGCCCGTTGGCAGATGTGTCATACGAACAGCCGAGTCTGTTTTATTGATATGCTGTCCGCCTGCGCCGCTGGCGCGATACGTATCAACCCGGATATCAGCCATATTAATATCTACTTCCACTGTTTCATCGATTTCCGGCATTACATCACACGCGGAAAACGATGTATGACGGCGTGCATTCGCATCAAAAGGTGATATACGAACTAGACGATGAACCCCTTTTTCGCCTTTTAAATAACCATAGGCATTATGCCCATTGATCATGATCGTAGCTGACTTTACTCCCGCTTCATCACCTGGCAGAAAATCAATTGTTTCCACCGAAAAGCCATTGCGTTCAGCCCAGCGCCCATACATCCTAAGCAGCATCTGTGTCCAGTCCTGCGCTTCTGTTCCACCAGCACCAGCATGTAATGTCAAAATGGCATTATTGGCATCATATTCTTCCGACAGCATGACATCGAGTTCCAATTGATCAATGGCCTGTTGAATGGATTTAATCGTGCTGGTAATTTCACCATACACACTTTCATCCTTATCCTCCATGCCCATTTCCCAAAGGAGCTGCATATCTTCATACTTTGCCTGAAGCGCTTTATATTTTTCTACACTATCTTTAACGCCATTCAGTTCCATGGTGATCTTTTGTGCATAATCAGAATCATCCCAGAAACTCGGTTCGCCCATCTTATATTCAAGTTCTGCTATTTTTTCTTCTTTATGAGCGACGTCAAAGTGAAGTCCCCATTTGTTCAAGCTTTTTTCCCATATCGACAATGGTTATCTTTAAATCTTCTAAAAGCACGTTTATCAACTCCAAAAATATATTTAAGGGCGGTCTGCTTATTTATCGCGACCGCAGCAATTCTTGTATTTTTTCCCGCTGCCACATGGACACAAATCATTGCGCCCTACATGTTCTTTATTGACAACTGGTTTTTGTTTCGTTTCAGCTTCCGGTTCTTCTTCCCCACGGGATTCTTTGGCATTTTTCAAATGATCCTCTGGCTGAGGCTGCTGCGCAACAATATTGACTCTAAACATAAGTTTAGCAATATCTTGTTGAATCGTATCAATCATTTCCTGGAAAACATCATACGCTTCAATTTTATATTCAATCAACGGATTTCTTTGACCATAGGCACGCAAATTAATACCTTCACGCAGCATATCCATATGATCAAGATGTTCCATCCATTTTCCATCGACTACTTTCAGCATAACAACTTTTTCAAGTTCGCGCATATTTTCTTCACCGAATAAAATTTCGCGTTCATGATATGCTGTTTCTGCCACGGTACGCAAATAATCACTAAGCTCATCACGGCTCATCACTTCAAGTTCTGCTTTAACCAATTTACCGTCTGGGGCAAAAATGTCATTGGCCTCTTTAATCAGACCATCAAGATCCCATTCTTCCGGGTACAATTTCTCATTTGCAAAATTATCCATGGCAGCATCAATGATCTGCTGAAGCATTCCCATGATATTATCACGTAAATTTTCCCCCAGCAAAATTTGACGGCGCTGACCATAAATCACTTCACGCTGCTGATTCATAACATCATCGTACTCAAGCACATGTTTACGAATATCGAAATTACGTGCTTCGACTTTCTTCTGAGCCTGTTCAATCGAACGACTAATCAGTTTATGCTCGATTGGTTCATCTTCTTCCATACCCAGTTTATCCATAATGGCCGCAATATTATCTGAACCAAACAAACGCATCAGATCGTCTTCCAGTGACAGATAAAATCTGGAAGACCCTGGGTCTCCCTGACGGCCAGCACGACCACGCAGCTGGTTATCAATACGACGTGACTCATGACGTTCTGTACCAATAATATGCAGACCGCCCAGTTCCACAACGCCCTCGCCCAAAACAATATCCGTACCACGCCCAGCCATATTGGTTGCGATGGTAACAGCACCTTTTTGTCCGGCACCGGAAATGATCTGTGCTTCCATTTCATGATATTTCGCATTCAATACGTTATGCGGCACACCCTTTTTTTTCAACACCTGACTAAGTTCTTCCGACTGCACAATAGAAGTCGTACCCACGAGAACCGGCTGTCCCTTGCGATGTGATTCCGTTATAGCATTGACAACTGCGTTATACTTAGCCCGTTTCGTCTTATAAATCGTATCTGGAAAATCTTTACGCGCAATCGCCTGGTTGGTTGGAATCACAATTACCGGCAATTTGTATATTTTTAAGAATTCATCTTCTTCTGTTTTAGCTGTCCCAGTCATCCCGCTCAGCTTCTTATACATCCTGAAATAATTCTGGAATGTAATGGTTGCCAGTGTTTGTGATTCACGCTGGATCGTTACCTGTTCCTTAGCTTCAATAGCCTGATGCAGACCATCTGAATAACGGCGGCCAAACATTAAACGCCCCGTAAATTCATCCACAATCACGACTTCATCTTCACGAACCACGTAATCGCGATCACGCTTCATCAAAGCTTTGGCTCTTAATGCCTGCGTAAAACAATGTGACATTTCAATATTTGCACTATCATAAAGATTTTTTACATTTAATGATTTTTCAACTTTAGCAATGGCTGTTTCATTTGGCAGCACAGCTTTTTCTTTTTCATTTAATGTGTAATCTGTACCTTCCACGAGCGGTGCAACTGCCAGTGCCATAATACGATACATATCGGTTGACTTATCACCAGGGCCGGAAATAATCAGTGGTGTTCTTGCTTCATCAACCAGAATACTATCTACTTCATCGACAATTGCATAATTAAGCGGACGCTGTACCATTTGATCTTTATAAATAACCATATTATCCCGCAAGTAATCAAACCCGTACTCATTATTCGTACCAAACGTAACATCGCAGTCATACGCATGTTTCCGTTCCGGGAAATCCATATCATGGACTATTAATCCAACCGTCAACCCTAAAAACTGGTATAAGCGTCCCATCCATTCGCTGTCACGTTTTGCCAAATAATCATTGACTGTTATCAAATGGACACCTTTGCCTGTGAGTGCATTTAAGTAGGTAGGTAATGTCCCAACAAGAGTTTTACCTTCACCTGTACGCATTTCAGCAATATGCCCTTCATGCAGACAAATACCACCCAGCATCTGCACATCAAAATGCCGCATGCCAAGTACACGGTGTGAAGCTTCTCTTACAACTGCAAAAGCTTCCGGCAAAATATCATCTAACGTTTCACCATTTTCCAAACGACGTTTAAACTGAGCTGTCTTACCGCATAAAGATCCATCACTCAGTCCCTGCAAGTCAGCTTCCAGTGTATTTATTTTATCTACAATTTCCTGCATACGTTTTATTTCTGCTTCATTATTATCGCCTAAAAACTTTTTTAAAAACCCGAACAATCAGAATCACTCCTCGAAATTTGCACATACTAGTGCCACTATTAAGCCTATCCTACGATTTTATCAAACTATCTGGTATAAGTCAAAAAATATATACAAGTTTACTCATGAAATAACAGCTTTTTCTTATAAATATAAATTAAAAAGGCCCCACCGATGACCTGTTTCCTTTAAAAGAGACATGTCACACGGCAAGACCTTTTGATCATTTTAATTTACAAACCTTTATAGACCTGATTCAATCAAACCATAATTACCATCTTTACGACGATATACTACATTCGTTTCATTGCTTTCAGAATCCCGAAATACAAAAAAATCATGATTCACAAGATTCATTTGCATGATTGCTTCTTGAACATCCATTGGTTTGACCGCAAAACGTTTGGTCTTTACAACAGAATATTCATCATTGTCATCTTCTGTATTTGAAATAACCGGTGGCACCATTGCTTCTGTCTTAAAACTGCCAGCACGGAATCTTTTTTCTAATTTCGTTTTATGTTTATGGATTTGTCTTTCGAGTTTTTCAATAACAAGGTCAATCGAGGTGTACATATCCATCGTTGATTCTTCGCCACGTAATAACACGCCCTGAACGGGTACAGTTACCTCTACAATATGCCGGCCTTTCGTTACGGTAAGGAGTACAGTGATTTCGCCCACTTTGTCAAAATACTTAGTGACTTTACCCACTCTCTTTTCTACATAGTCTCTTAAAGCTGGAGTAATCTCAATGTTTTTACCTCTAATAGTGAATGTTGCCATATGCATCCATCCCCTTTCCTGTATCCTATATTATATATATTCTCCACCTATAAAAAAACTCCTACCTAAAGATACGAAAAGTTTCAGAAACTTTACAATTATTTTCCATAATTTTTATAATTATGTCCATATGTTACAATTTTCCTATAATTTTGCAGTCTATAATGTAGAATGAATCCCCGTGCTTATTTTTCGGCACAATAAAAAACCCGGATTAGGTTTATCCTAATCCGGGTCCGCATAAATTAAATTAGACCAAATTACGCAGTTTTTGTTACATTCGATGCCTGTGGGCCTCTAGCGCCTTCAACAATCTCGAATTCAACGCCTTGTCCTTCAGTTAAGGTTTTAAAACCTTCATCCTGAATTGCGGAGAAATGTACGAATACATCGCCACCATCTTCTCTTTCAATGAAACCATAACCTTTTTCTGCGCTAAACCATTTTACTTTACCAACCATTTGAAACTCCTCCTACAAATAAACTGGGCCTATCAGTGGCCACGCTTTATATTATAAAGCTCTTACTTGCATATGTCAACGACTTTCTCCCCTGCTTCGTTAGAGTATACATTATTATTTAAAGCGCTTTCATAATCTGTCAATACAGAATCATTACTACGTAATTTAGTGTCAATTTATATCATAAAACTTTCGACAAAAACAATTTTGTTCTTTCCTCATGCGGGTGTTCAAAGATAACGGCCGGTGCAGCCTGTTCAACAATTTTCCCATCATCAACAAATAAAACCCGGTCACCAACTTCACGGGCGAATCCCATTTCATGGGTTACAACAACCATCGTCATGCCCTCTTTTGCAAGCTTCTTCATTACCTCCAGCACTTCATTGACCATTTCCGGATCAAGAGCTGACGTTGGTTCATCAAAGAGCATAATTTTCGGTTTCATGGCCAAAGCTCTGGCAATTGCGACACGTTGCTGCTGACCACCCGATAGCTGCGCCGGATAGACCTGCGCTTTCTCGGAAAGCCCTACTTTTTCCAACAGAGCAAGTGCATCCTCTCTGGCAGCATCTTTTGATAATTTACGAACTTTCATAGGTGCTAAAAGAATGTTTTCCAAAACCGTCATATGAGGAAACAAATTAAACCTTTGAAAAACCATTCCCACTTCTTCACGGACTTTATTAATATTGGACTCATTATTGAGCGGAATTTTATCCACCACAATTTCACCTGCAGTTGGTTCTTCAAGATAATTAATGCAGCGCAGCAGCGTACTTTTCCCCGATCCGCTTGGTCCTATAATAACAACAACTTCTTTTTCAGCAATCGATACATCAATCCCCTTGAGGACTTTAATCTCGCCAAATGCCTTATAGAGATTTTTAATGTCTATCATCTGTTTTATACCTCCGTTCCAAATAAGCCACAAAACGAGAAATCGTAAGTGTCATTATCAGATACAAAACGGCTACACTGAACCAGATTTCAAGCGATCCATACGTCCTCGCAATAATGAGCTGTCCACGTCTTGTCAGCTCTTCAAAACCAATCACCGAAACCAAAGATGAATCTTTGAGCAATGCAATAAACTCATTCCCCAGTGGTGGTATAACGCGTTTAAATGCCTGCGGTACGATAACATAACGCATGGTCTGTGACCAGCTCATGCCAAGTGAGCGGCCCGCTTCCATCTGTCCTTCATCAATCGATTGGATGCCCGCTCGAAAAATCTCCGCAACATAGGCTCCGCTATTCACACTGCAAGCTGTAATCGCCGCCACAAACGGATCAATTCTCAGCCCAGTAATAACTGGCAAAGCAAAATACATCAAAAATATTTGTACTAAAAGCGGGGTTCCTCGAATAAAATCAACGTAAACCGCCGCTAAGGCACGCAATGCCCAAAAATGTGAAATTCTTGCGATTCCCGCAAACAAACCAATGCAAATCCCCAGACTCACGCTGATAGCTGTGATCTGTATCGTGACGAACGCACCTTCCAGCAACAGTGGAAGCGAACTTACGACCAGTGCAAAATCAAAATCCATCCTCTTCATCCTAACTATTAATTTTTATTGACAAAATCATGTATAAATATGCTGATTTAATTATATTTCACTCCTAAGAGACTGTCAACCGCCGAGCAGTCCAATGAAATATAAAAGCGGATGCCGCAGCACCCGCTTTTATATTTCATTGGATTATTGTTTTTTACCGAACCAAGTTTCATAAATCTTATCATATTCACCATTGGCTTTTAATTTATCCAATGCTTCATCAATCTGTTTTGCCAGTTCAGGATTTTTCTTGCTCATAGCAATCCCATAATCTTCCGCCGTCAAAACTTCAGACAAACGTTTCACATTTTTTTCGCCGCTTTTTGCCAGATAATAATCATTTACCGGGCGATCATTGACTACAGCATCCACACCGCCAGCTTTTAGTTCCATAAAAGTATCAGCCGAACTATTAAATTCTTTTACGACTGCATTCGGGATTGTCTTTGCTTCGGTAGCACCCGTTGTACCAATTTGAACAGCAATTTTTTTACCATCCAGATCCTTAAATTCTTTGATTGCATCATTATCACCTTTAACTACAATCGTTAAACCAGATTGATAATATGGTTTTGAAAAAAGAACTTTATTTTTACGTTCATCATTAATCGTCATACCAGAAATAATAACATCAATATTTCCGGCTTCCATGGAAGGAATCAACCCATCAAAATTAATATTTTGAATATCCACCTTATAGCCCATTTCCTTACCAACAGCCCGAATTAAATCCATATCAAAACCAGTATATTCTTTACTGTCTTCACCTTGGAATTCAAACGGTGCAAAATCGGCATTACAGCCAACACGCAATACTTTCTCGCCGCTTGCCGCATCTTTTTTCTGATCACCACAACCTGTAACTGCAGCAGTTAAAATAAAAAGACTCATCATACATAATAGCAAAAACTTTTTTGACATAAAATTTCCTCCTTTAAATAAAAAAAGCCCGGATTTCTCCGAGCTCCATTGCCAGATACTAATTAAAATAAATATATTGCGTTTTTAATTTAGCTTCTTTTAGCATTAAAACAATCGCGGCAATAAATTGGACGATCATTTTTAGGTTCGAAAGGTACTTGTGTTTCTTTACCGCATTCAGCACAAATTACTGTATACATGCGGCGTGTTTCTCTTGCTTCTCCGCCATCACGGCTATGACGTCTTGCATCACGACAATCGCGGCAGCGAACTGGTTCGTTTTCGAAACCTTTTTCTGCATAGAATTCTTGTTCTCCTACGCTAAAAACAAAATCCTTACCACAATCTTTACATACCAAAGTCTTGTCTTCGAAAGCCATTAAAAAATCCCCTCACCTTTTGAGTTTTAAGAGCCACTCAGGTTTCCCCATCACTCATGCCAAGATGCAAACACGGACCCAAGCATTATGTTCTCTAAGACTAAGTATAAGTTTCTCACAAGAAAAAATCAAGAGAAATATTTCAAAAAATCTGTATATTTCTTAAAATTCAATTTTTTCATTAATATTCATAAATACTTATTTTCCCACTGCGATATTTAAAGATACTTCATAGTTTAAGTAGAATATTTTTAGTATAAGCTACATTTTTATACACAAATAATATAAAACCCATTCTTTCATCTGCAATTGCAACCTTTATGCATTAACGTCAAGTACAGACCCAACCGATGGATCGACTGCCATGTTCCCCGTGTCGGATGTCGACGGCAACAGTGCACCTACATCGTTACTCATATCGTTCATCGACATTTTCAAAAGAGATACACCAAGTTTTTGATCGGTCTTATATTGGCTGAGCCCTACCGATAAAGAAGCTATACTCATATCCATATCCATTACATAAACCCCTCTCTTCTATTATAATAATTTAATAATTTCATTATACGCCCGTTCTACGCGTGACACAAATCGCGGTGAATCCATCAGCGGCGATTTTAAAATACGCTCTGGCAAATTTTTATGTAAATACTGCAATTTATAGGAGTTTCCCGCCAAAAGCAATGCTTTTTTAATATACTCCTGCTCACTTTGAGCAATACATTCTTCCAACGAAATATTTTTTAAAATACTATACCCCAAACGACCTTTATGCTGGCTTCCCGCCAGCGTTAAGACCGGTATGCCCCGATAAATGGCTTCACAAGTCGTCTCCCCACCAGTATAAGGAAATGTATCTAGAATTATATCAATATATGGGTATAGTTCTTTATCCGCATAGTGAACGGACAGTAGTTCCACCCGCTCCACCGGAAATCCCAAACGATCCAATCGATAACGGACCTCCTGGCAAGAAGCGCCGCTGCCGAACACCCGGCTTTTCAGTAGCAGCCGGGCAGTAGGAAGCTGCTTCAATATTTCCGCCCAAATCTGTAAAAAACCATCCGTAACTCTGGTAAAATGATGCAAACTGCCAAAGGTAATATAACCATTTTCCTCAAACGGCAGCTCATTTGGGGTGATTGACTGCGGTACTGTATAACAAAAATGTGTTTGGGATAAACGATAAAGCTTCTCGGTAAAATAATCTTCTTTGCGCCCCATAGGGTCACAATATTTATCCGTAAAAATATAATCTACCGTTGTGAGTTTCGTCGTATTATAAGATCCTACAAAACAAATTTGTACCGACGCCGGTTTAAAGCCAAGAATTGCCCAAAAACGGTTATGATGATATCCAGATAAATCCACCAAAATATCTAACCTGTCATGATGAATCAGCTGCACCGCTTTTTCAATGCTAAAATTAGATACATCCCGCCAGCGGCTTACCCCATCCTGAAACTCCTGATAAGAAGCTACCAGTCCATCAACATAACAATACACCTGAAAATCAAGTCTCGTATAATCGATCAAAAGCTGTCTGCGGAAAAAAATAACGTCTGCATCCTGCCAGGACGGTACCAGATAGCCTATTTTTATTTTACGTTTTGCCAAAACCTCTTTACGCATCTGCATCAACATCCAACTTTATAAAATTTAACTTAATTATACAAGATTCTGTAAATTTAATCGAGAAAAATCGTATTTAGACTTACATAAGGTTTTTTATTTGTTATAATGAAGTAAGGAGATTTATTTTATACAAGGAGTGATCAATTATGTCAATTACAAGTATTTCCTCAACGACTGCCAGTACCAGCCAAGATAGGCTGAACAACATCAACCAGTTGAAACTAGAAAAAAAAACTATAGAGGCACAAATCGCTAAGTTACAAGCGGCAAAATCAAAAGACAATGAAACGACCATTAAGACACTACAAAAACAGGCCGATCAAATCGAAAAGCAAATTGAACAGCTCCAAAATGCATCATCTAGTACAGGGCAAACCAATAACACGAATAAAGCAGCTTCCACCCCATCGCTCAATGAAAAATCCGGACCTGCTTATCAAACTAGTTTAAGTGATGCAGGGTTAAATGCCTTAAACACAGCCCAAGACCAGAAAAATACTGCTGATCAAACAACTGCAAATGCCACTCTCAGTAACTTAGTGAATGGTGTACAATAAACGAAAAAGAACTGCTTCTGATTTTATCACCAGCCCATGGCTGCATATAGGATTGATAAGAAATTAATTGAAGTAGAGTCGTAAAATCATGGATTTCTGTATATACTTTATAAAGTTTATTTGTTATAATAGAAACAGATAGAGATTTAATGCACAGCCTGCCTTGGCTGGATAATAATAGAGGGATTTAATTAATTGGGGCGGTTGTAATATGATTTATAAATAATTTTCCAGAGTTAGAAGCCCATTATTTAAGTTATGTGCCGCCTGCATCAACAGAAACGTCAATAAAAGAAACCAAAAGCCCAACAGATTAAATTTTGTAGGGCTTTTTTTATTGCATAAATTTACTTTGATAAGACTGCCACATGGATTGATACATACACTCAATATCTTTCATGTACTGCTTCTCATCCATTAAAGGTGATTCCAGCATACCCGCCCGCAAAGTTTTATGCAACGTGTCCAAAAGTGTAGGGTGTTTGGAAAATTCTATGGCTTTGGCAATATATTCCGCTTCCGACTCGGCAACCCACGCATCTAACCCAAGATTTTTCAAGATGCTATAGCCAAATCTGGCACCATGTCTTTGTCCTTTTAAAGTCAAAACCGGTATCCCCATATAAAGTGCATCAAATGTCGTGCCCCCGCCCGGATAGGGAAATGTATCCAGTGCAATATCGACCGAAAGATATTCATTCAAATAATCCAGTGAATCACCCCGCAGCTCAACTCGCTCCAAATCAAAACCAGCATTCTGCAAACGACCTTTCGCCAAATCACAAGCCGATGCGCCGTTGAAAATTTCTGTTTTCAATAAAAGACGACTGTCAGGAATACTTGCCATAATGGCTTGCCAAATCTGCAAAACTTCCTTTGTTATTTTCGCAAAATTATTAAAACAGCCAAAGGTAATAAATTTATTACGAATACAAGCAGCGCCTTGCGGCTCTTTCGCATCACTGCGACCCGTATATGAAAACTGGCTGTGCGGTAAACGATATAATTTTTCCACAAATTCATGATCACCAGCACCCGGTGGATCAACATACCGGTCTGTCAGGAAATAATCAACCGCCGCCAGCCCTGTCGTATTGACATATCCCAAACCAGATACCTGAACAGGTGCTGGTTTATAAGCCAAAATTGGCAGCCCGCCATTACAGGAATGCCCGCCAAGTTCCACTAAAATATCAATTTCATCCTCATAAATCAGCTGCGCCGCCCCAGCATAATCGGAATAGTGAACCGTTCGCCAGCCATCAACTTTACTTTGCAACAGCTCTGTAAAGCCGTCCGCATCGCCCAATGAATAGCAAAGCACTTCATATGCCGTATGATCATAAGCAGTTAATAAATTATACATAAAATAAAACATCACATGACTGCGAAAATCAGGTGAAAGATACCCGATCCGCAATTTTTTTTTACTTTTTGGCTTTGCATGTTTAAATAGCTTGATATTCGCAAAGAAATCCTGATACTTTTTATGTTTAGCAAAAAGTTCGACATTACTGATTCCATTTTCATAATGAAGACATAATAAATAACCGCTGTAAGCCCGCACCTGCTCACCAAAGTCTTTATCACTGTGCACTGCCTTCAAATAAGAATCCACAGCCCGCCCCGGGCTTCCCAGTCGAAGCTGAAGGCTTCCCAGCCCCCGCAAAAGATTCGACAGGAAGACCTTATCTCGTTTACGCCTGCCACACGGTAAAACTCCAAGTGCCAGCTCAACCATTTCCATCGCCTGCACATAGTCTTTGAGCTCTTCGTAAATATAGCTAAGCAAACTATAAGCTTCCGCATCATAACTCGTATGATACTGCACCGCTTTTTGTAATGCAGGAATAGCCGCTTCATTATTTTTTAATTGATAACAGGAAACTCCTAAAAAATACAGTAAATCTCCATTATCCGGCTCTGCCACCAGTCTCAGTTGAAGCTGCTGAATCATTTTCTCAAGCACTACATCTGTATTTGTTTGACAACTCTCTATTTTCATTCGTCGCTCCATCATGAAAATTTTATTTAGACATGATCTTTGATTAATTTCAGCAAAGCAAAATCTGTGGTGGGTAATTTTGCCGCATACTGTAATGCTCCAATCGTATCATGAGCAGCAACTGCCAGCAAAACCATATTTCTCAAACTTTCTACATTGTATTCATCAAGTTCCAATGCGGCTAATAATAAAATTTCCGCATCACCCAATTGATCCTCATAATAAGCCTGACCAGCCGATGAATTATACAACGTAATCTTTTCCTGCAAGGAAACTTTTTTATTCGCAATTTTCATTTTTAAAGTTTGTACCGATACTACTTCTTTAACCGTCTCAGCCTCTTGATCTACTGTAACATTTTTCTTCAGATGAATATGTTCTTCAGATTGATTCAGCCCCGGCAAAACTTCTGCTGTTTTAAGATTATTCATAAATTCTGTAATATGTGGATATTCTGCACACAGTTCACTCGTTGAACTTTCTAAAGACTCCAGGATTTCTTGAATTTGTTCTGCTTGCTGATCGGTTAAGTGCTGTGTCGTATTTAAAATAAATTCCAAGACTGCCAAACCATCCTTGGGACGATTCTTGAGAAAACAAATTCGGCTGAGTAAAATACGAGCTCCGATATGTCCACCTTCAAATTCCATGGTTTTATTAGCCCAAACTGCTGCCCTATCATAATCACCATCTAAGAAATAAAGTTCCGCCGCATCAAAAAGAACCTCCACGTCGTAACACTTTAAATTGAATAATTCAATAACTATATCTAATGCATCTTTTACATTGCCTGCTTCCTTATATTCTGTGATTTTGGCTTTTAATTCAACCAACTTGTTTTTCTTTTGATTCTTGGCTAATTTCTTACTTGCTTTTCCCAAAAAGAACACCTCCATGCGTTTTGATTTAAATATTTATGCTTGCAGCTAAAGCTGCTTCAATCACTTTGTCCATATCATAATACTTATAACTACCAAGCCTGCCACCAAAAATGACACGTTTTTCTTTATCTGCTAGTTTTTTATAAGCATTATAAATTTGCGTGTTACGTTCATCATTCACTGTATAATAAGGTTCATCGCCGCGCTGCCACTGCATCGGATATTCCTTCGTCACAACTGTTTTTGGTTGCGTACCAAATTCAAAATGCTTATGCTCGATAATCCGCGTATAAGGAATTTCTTTTTCTGTATAATTAACAACAGCATTGCCTTGATAATTCTCCATATCCAAAACTTCGGTTTCAAAACGTAAGCTTCTATACTCAAGATCACCGCACGCATATTTATAATATGCATCAATCGGTCCTGTAAAAACTATTTTATCAGCCCACGCATCAAAAGTATCTCGCTGCAACAGGTAATCGGTATTAAGTCTAACTTCAATGCCATCTAATAATTTTTCAATCAACTTCGTATACCCACCGATTGGAATTCCCTGATAGCGATCATTAAAATAATTATTATCATACGTGTATCTTACTGGTAAACGTTTGATAATAAAAGGAGGAAGCTCCGTGCATAAATGCCCCCATTGTTTTTCAGTATACCCTTTAACTAGCTTCTCATAAAGATCTTGTCCGATTAAACGGATCGCTTGCTCCTCAAGATTACGCGGTTCACTATCCCCAGAAGCTTGTATCTGTTCTTGAATTTTTTGTTTTGCTTCCATCGGTGTACGAATACCCCAAAGCTTACTAAAAGTATTCATATTAAATGGTAAATTATATAATTCATCTTTATAGAATGCAATCGGTGAATTAATATAATTATTGAATTCAACAAACTGATTAACATACTCCCATACGGGTTTGTTGTTAGTATGGAAAATATGTGCACCATACTTATGAATATTAATACCTTCTATTGCTTCAGTATAAACATTGCCTCCAATATGGCTTCGTTTTTCAATAAGCAAGCAACGTTTTCCTCGATTCTTTGCTTCCTTGGCAAAAACTGCTCCAAAAAGACCAGCTCCGACAATCAGATAATCATACAACATAAAACCCCTCCCCTGAATTAGACCGATCGATCCACTCTATTTTATCTCGATAATTTCTATTACTTCCTTCAGATCAGTAATTTTTTTGCTATTTTTTCGTTCAGCTTGTGTAATAAATAAACAAGAAAAATGATACAGCTTCCAATCAGAAAACAAGTCTGTTATTTCTGCTTCAACGACATGATCTACATATTTCAACGCCATCAACATTCGTTTACAGTGTTTATATGATGATCCCGCTTCATCTTGATCAGCATTCATTACCATATTTACTCCAACCAATAAATGATCACATTTCATTTTTGCCTTTTGCAAATTTCGAAGTTGTTGCCATTCCAACGTCTGAAGTGGATTCATAATATAATACCCAACTGGATATTTCTCTTGACTCTTGTCAAAACGAGCAATTTCGTTAGGTGAACCAAACAAGCCAGGAAAATTATCTGTATATATATAGTATTCTTCAATCCCCATCGTTCGAAGCTGCCTGCCAATTTCCCGAAAATAATTATTGCAAATAATGACATGCATTTTTTCTACCGCCATCGATTTCAATACTTCAGGGCTTTTTATAGGAATTCCAGCTTGCGTTATACCCCAGTTTTTCTGATCATTATCCACATAAAAATCCGGTTGAAATTTTCTGCCAACTTTCTGCAAATAATCATAAGTCATATTCCCCGTACCAAAAAGCACGATGGTTTTTCCATCTGTCTTTTTAAAAACATCCTGAAACCGTCTTTGATATACTGCATACGATTCATCAAGATCCCATAATGCGGGATGGTGCGGTTCTCGCTCTCTTAATGGCAAATAAGATAAAAATTGTTTACCATACTGTATTTCTAAACATCGCCAGAATCCCTTCGGTGCAGGCACTTGCAGATTTTCAAAATTTAAAATAATAACATCTGAAAAATCTTCTTTATAAAAAGTCAAATACTCATTTTTTTGATTATACGAGGTATAAATCGAAAATTCATTCGTTGTTTTTCTATTATACTGTTGACAAAAGCAGTTCAATTTCCTCTGTAAAAGACCCTTGTTTAAAAACTTTGCTATAAAAACGTATATTTCCCATTGCCATTTTTTTATACACTTATTTTTTCCTTGAGATATTTCTCGTTGCTGATAATCTTTTTTATAAAATTTCGCCCATAAAAGTTTTTGGTAAAATGAAATTTTTTTTGCTTGTCCTCTACGTTTTTCAACATCATCAGCACAATTATCAAAAGGAAGGATATCAAGTCCAATTCCCTGATTAAACGTCTCCAAGAAAGTATGCTTTTCTATGCAAGTTGTATTACTATTACGAAACTTCATCATTCCTCGATGCCAAAACTCCGGATCAGTGTCTGTTGTCTGCAAAAAATATGGTTTTTCCGTCAAATAAGCTAAACTCTTCAATCTTTCAAAATCGGCTCGTGGCATCAAAATATCAACATCATCATCCCATGGAATAAACCCTTGATGACGAACCGCTCCTAACAGCGTCCCAAAACCAATAAAATATTTCAACTGATATTTTGTACAAAGCTCTTGAAATACTGTCAATAAATCCAGATTAATTGCCCATACCTGCTTCATTTCTCTTGTTACGCGGTAATCAGAAATTATTTCTTCTTCAAAAAAGTCTTCCCGCAAGTTCACATGCATCATCCATTCCAATTTTCAGCTCGCATTTATTTTAAACAACCCATACAATTTTTCTTCTTTCAATTCCAAAGGTCACTAAGGTATTTTTGATTTCTTCTGCTATTTTTCTATTCAAAACAGCTATCATAATCTGATCAAATTCAACTTCATTTAAATGTTCAACCGGTTCCACTGGTAGTCCTTCTTGCTGCTTCAAAATATAATTTTTGTCAATCCAAGCCACGCATTTTTTATCTGAGATTTGCTGCAAACGATCATATAAATGTTGCCCCAATTTTCCCGCACCATAAATAGCTATTTTATGTTTCAAAATACTGTATGGCAAAGATAGACACTCTTCTACGCTGTCATGTTCTACCGCATATACCAAATTATCAATTTGTTCATCATCTACAACATCCCTGCCAAATAATCGATCTAACTTACATTTTCCTAAAAGAAGCTGCACCCGAGGATCTCGTTCTTTTGACTGCAAGATAATCCTCTCTCGTTTTGACAATGCCGTCGTTTTATCATGAATCGTATGAATCCCCATTTCTTTTGCGACTTTTATATCTGCAATCGCATTATCGCCACAATGAACCCAATTAGAATATTCCGCGTTTTCCTGTTTTTGTACTACTTGATACAGACTGTTTGACGATTTGGTCCTTCCATATGCCGACGAAACATACAAAGGAATATCCCTCAGTTCTAAATTTACTTTTGTGAGCATCTTACGAATAATATCTTTTTCAAGATACATATCCGAAATAAACACAATTCGATGCCCAGCTTTTTTCAGCGCCTTTACCTGTGCAATATTTTTTTCTATACCAACGACGTTATCCAATTCCAACTGCTTTTCCAAATCAGTTAATATTTGAATCTGTTGCGAATCAAGCATCTCATACATAGCAAAGATCTCATATATTTCATATAGAGTAATATCTTCCCTATCACAAAATTCATGTCGAGCTGCTCGTTCATAATAAATACGTAAATCATAGAAATTATTTTTTACTCGATCAGGCAGACAAAATTTTTCATTTTCCTGTAAATATTGCTGCATTAATGAAAAAATCCCTCTGGGTGTTGCCGTTTTTCTTGTAATCAATGTATCGAAAACATCGAAAGAAAAAAAATAATTTCCTTCATAAAGAATGGTTGATTTTACTCTCATCTTTATTTTAGTAGAGCTTGTCTCTTCCGTATAGGGAAAAAAGACTATATCCGATCCAAGATTTCGTAAAGCTTTCGTCAGTTCTTCCCACTCACCAGCATGATCATCCCCCGAAAAATGGCAATCATAATGGTAAAGTTCCCATGCTTTGAGTTTATCTTCATTTAAAAAGTCCACTTTTTCTACCTGATCTACATATTTTATTGCTTTTACAATCACAGCACGTTCACTATACGGAATATAAGGATACTCGCCCTTATATTTATAATTCAGTTCATCACTGGCCACACCAACAATCAAATACTCACAATAATCTTTAGCTTTTTTTAACAAATTCAAATGTCCAATATGAAAAAGGTCAAACGTTCCCTGCACATAACCTGTTTTATATTTTTTTTCCATAAGTCTGCCTCTTTTTATCATATATTTAAATATTCTACCACTTTTCCCAAACAAATAATCTTTTCATCTGGTATCCCCATGGAAAGGATATTTTCTCGAGCCTGCATAGCAAGCTGTGTATCAAGAATAGCAATCAATATTGCGTCATACGTAACCTCGCCCAATGCACATATATCTCCAGTAACTGGTTGCCCCTGTTTAATAAAACGAGAGTAATTTTGATCCAGCCATTGCACAACTGAAACATTTGCCTGCTTCATGTAATAGTAAATTTCCCTACCATACTTCCCAGCCCCATAAAGAACTATTCGTTCACCAAATAACGAATAAGGCAACCCCTGCGTTTGTAACGAAAAGCTTGGAGATTGGGGTACTATGGTATGCGTAAACCGCTCGTAACGCTGAATGACATCCAGTCGTTTTTTCTGATAAAATTCTATTTTACGTATCTCAAATACATTGCAGCGCAACCTAGAAAACTCTAAATCCGTTCCCTTATAATATTGATCAACTGCTTCATTAGGATGCCATAAATATATGTCCCGTATGTTTTGTTTCGTCAGCTTTGGTGCAAACCCTAATACCTTTTTTTCTCTTCCAGTAACACTATTTGGCATATCCGCAAAAAAGTCCAATAGTTTTTGATCTGGATGATGCATTATATACTCCATATACTGTAGCAAAAGGTCAATCTGCACAGATACATGATACCTTTCTACAATAGATGCATACGCTTTAACAAAACCCTCTATGCCTTTGGTATAATCATCGTAACCATGCTCAATGATAGCCTCTCCTTCACCAGCCTTTAACAACGGCACTACTTTATCGTTCTCTATCTTATATCCTTCCGTCTGTCCATGCGAAGCCCGACAAATCATCTCAATAACCAACTCATTTTTCAACTTACTTGGTAAAAAATTATAGTAGATACAATTTTTCATAAGATTAATTTTATCCATTTTAAAGAAAAACGTCCGTACAGGGCCATCATAAAAATCTTGCATAAGCTTTGCTAAGCAACTCTGTGTAAGTCCGCCACCACCTAGATCAACAAAAGCAAAATCATCATCCGAGGTATCCACTTCCTGCTGTAAATATCGCTGTACCAATAATCGTGTCGGTCGTTGACGCTCAAAGAACCACCGACGGAACTCAAACTGCTTCTCTAACAACATAATACATATACATAAAGCGGCATATGATATCTGCCGCTTTGGATGGTGATATTCCTTAGGCAAAAAACGTTTAAGTTCATCCACAGTAACCTGCAACGTTTCTGCAAGCTTTTCCATCGTCGTAATACGTATAGGATACATCCAACCTATTAATCGTCGCAAACTCCCTAGCTCATTTTCATAAGATGGCATGCGCCAAGCCCTACGTGATCCATAAATATAATGTGTCGTAATCGGCAACTGCCATTTCGTTATTAAAATAGTTGCAATTTTTTGCAAGATATACCCGTCCCGAGCAATAAAATACAGTCGCCGAATACCTCTACGCTTAGCCTCCTCCAGCATCCACTGTACGTAAGGAAACAATATTGGTGCAGCTGCCGTACATCCTATGGCTGCTGCCTCACACCATTGCTCATGAAGTCGTTCATTTCGGCTTACGCCAATTAATAACTGCGTAAACATATCCTGCTCATGAGCATTCAATCGATCTGCCTCAATAGGCAAAAATGCTTCATAGCTAAATCTTTCGGCCCTGATACCTAACTGTCGGGGTTGCTCGACATCTGACTGTAGATTGTTCCCTACATGTTGCCAATTATAAAATTCTACATTTTCGCACTCCTGAACAACTTTATACAATATTCCCGAAGATTTCCTTTTTTTATACTCTGACGAAACATATAGCGGAATTTCACTTAAAAATGCTTCTGCCTTTCTTAACATCTGGCGAATTGTTGCCGCATCCATATATGCATCCACAATCAAAACGACTCGTTCTCCCTGCTCCACTAACGATCTGACCCTGTCAATATTCTTCGTAACACCTATAACTTGGTCAATTTCCGTGTGCCGTTCCAATATAGCCAAGGACTCCAAAACGGCCATTGGCAGATTGCCAACGGTCCCCAGTGCCTCATATATTTGTTCAAGCGTTACCTCCTCAACCCGATTACGCTGATAGTGCATACGCGCCAATTCCTCAGAATGAATACGCAACGCATAGAAATTCTCTCGAATATACTGTGACAGTTGCTCACTAAAAGACTTTTCCTGCAACCGCTGCTGCATAAGCGTGAAAATCCCACGCGGCGTTGCCGTAGTGCGTGTAATCAATGTATCAAAAACATCAAAACTATAAAACATTCTGCATCATTCCTATTCTCTTGTATAAACCTTGTACCCAGCAACACCCATTTTCTCAAGTTGCGCTCCTACTTCCCAGTAAAAGCGACTACAAACAATAACCTGTCGCTCATTTTCAGGTACATTTAAAATTTCTTGTGGATTCCTGATTTCTACACCACAGCGTTTTGTTCCCCATTTCTCCGTATCATTATCTGCCACAAAAATCGGTGTATGTTCTTTGCCATGCTTTCGCATATAGCTATCAAATATAGAGCCAGCACAAAATATAACAATTTGCCTGTCCATAGGCCCTTCAAACAGCTCAGCAAATAAATCATGACATCTCTTTTCATCTAATCCAAGTAGACTTGCATTCCTCTGCATTTGCAGCGTATCCACTGCTGCCCATCGATAAAATTGCCAATACAGTTCATGCTGTCGTACATCATGCAGAAAATGTTCATTCTCTTCCTGTAAAAAAATATCCCAAAGTTCTGTTAATCCATATTTTTCTTTTAACATATCTAAAGATATATATCGTTTCATCTGAGGCGTAAAAACATAAATATAATGAATGGCCCTGAACAGCACATATTTCGCTGGATAATTTTCCTTCACATATTCCTGATCAAAAAACAAGAAATCGCCATTGTGATAAAAACAATTTAACGGTATAAGCTCCAAGTAAGCTTGTTCCAAAATTGGCCCCCATTGAAGATTTTCTTCTCGCAGTAACGCATTTTTTTCAGGTGAAACATATTCCGCTGATTGCAAAATCAGCTGCCATAGGCGCTCAATAATATTCAAGAATTCGCCTGGATGCCTTGTAACACTTTCCTTTAAATAATTGGATAGTGTATTTGCCTGAATCCGCGGCATAACAACACCGGTTCCGTCCCATACATGCGGTACCATCGGCACCCCACGATCCTCCAATTTTGTTGTCCTTGACACCAATGTCTTGGCATGGGCAATGCCCTCATCAAATATAGGTTTCTTGCAAACACGCTGATCAGAGTAAATAACTGTAGCAAATGCTCTATTTCTGCCTCGATCCGTGGAAATTGCTGCATAGATGACTTTTGAAAAATGCGCTGGCTGACCACACTCAATTAAATAAGAATTCGCAAAAAAGGGGAATACATTACCAGCAACAATATCGTCATATAAATCATTTTCATTCGCCAATAAAGTTTTAGGGTTCAAAGAATATGGAATCAACCGTTCCTGTACATTTTTTTCTGGCAGATAGGCATCCGTATAGACAAGCTGTGGCAATTTATAATCCGGTAGCGGATAATAGAATTTTCGTTTCAGCACACCTGCCTGTTCCAAAATATTTTCCAGTTCATTTTTAGTGAAGGACTTTCCTAAAGCCCCCTTCATAAAACCACTAATGCCAGCAAATGATCGATTAGCATGTGGCTCCTGCGCTCCACAAAAATATTTCAAACCATAACGGTTTTCGACCGCGATCAGCAACACTCCCGTTGGTTTCAAGAAAGCCCTCAGTTGACGAACATAATCCGCATAAACCTGTGGATTCCGATTTCCCTTTCCTATAGTTTCTAGTCCACCAGCAAGAATAATATAATCAAATTTTATTTCAGAAGGTAAAGTCGCTATCCCGCCTGCATAGACCGTAAGATTATCCCGTTCCGCATAACGCCGATAAACAGATTCAGCTCGGAAAGACTGCTCCTCTAATGCAGTCACTCTCGCACACTTTCGGCAAAATAACCCTGTAAGTGCCCCAAAAGCAGCTCCAATCTCTAAAAGATCTGACTCTTTTGTAAAATCGTACCAACTAAAGAGCCCCATACGTAAATCACTTAAATGATAAAAAACTTCCCACCGCGGGTCTTTTTGAATAACCTCATCATACTGGTCTGTTTTATTCGTTTCAATATACTGCCGTATATCCATATCAATAACGTCTATTTCTTCAGCTATCTTGATTTTTGATTGATGGAAAATCGCCATATTCTAACGCTCCTTATAACGAAATAAAGCCTTAAATCATGAAATTAATAAGACTGGGCATTCTCGTACCCGCAACTGATGATGCATCAACCACACAGTCAGCATACGTTCAGCAATAAACCCTATGATGCGTTTACTATAATCATCATACTTGCTAATATCGATAAAGCTCGCTGCATCAGTAATAAAAGAAAACAACCACTCACAATATACATCTAAAACGGCTTTTTTCATAACAAACATATTACAGGGATAAAAGGCCATTCCCAACATAACCATATCAAAAGCATCAACATATTCAGGCTGTCGTTGGATCAGCAAGTTCTTAACAATTTTCATTCCAATATCATAGGCATCTCTCATCACCCCATCAAATAGAACTTTGTTAACCGTCCGATCTGGATAGGAGCACTCTGCCCGCGCAACTAGAACATCGTACTTTTTCAACCAATCTCTTATCACATCTTCGTCTAAAATATTATTCAAGGATTCATCCGTTTTATCCTTCAACAAATATCTTCTGTAATGATTTAACCCTATATACTGACAATGCACATGCTTCCACATCCAGTATAGAGCCGTACATTCATTGATCCATGGATTCAGACTAGATATATTTTCACCTGTATCATCGCGAATATATCCATACCCAGCCTTGTTTTGACTACCAGCATGGATTGGTATATAGATTTTTCCTTTCGGTAGCGTAAATTTTTTGTGTGTGACTACATAGACTTTCACAGTGTTCTTCAGTTGTCTATGTTTTTTAATCATCAAAAAACATGAAAAAGCATTGGCCACAACCTCAACCTGACCAAACTCTTGAAACACCATTTTTGTCCAATGCTTATAACGGCCATTATTTTGCCAAGGTATATTTAATATGATATACTCCGACAACAAATATGTTTGCCGTATATGTTCCTTACAGTCTTCGAGTTTCATATCAAAAAACGAATTCAGAAAAAGTATCGCATCATAATTTTGATTCATTAATTCACCTTTACGTGTATAGATATGCTCATAAAGATTATAGGAAGAAGCATATCTTTTCCCAGCAAGCAGTTTATAGCTATCCAGTAAGTATTCTCCATCAAGACCACACAATCGTGTATCTTGCCGATTTAGTACATCATATCTACCCAATTGCTGCCCAAAATCTAATACTGTTTTTAAGTTTTTTAGCCTCATACAAGAAATAATACCCTCCACTGAACGCCATGCAGAAAACATTTGTTTTTTCTCTATGCTAACCTTCTCTTTTTCAGCGTAAAAATACCAACTAAAAACCTTACTCTCCGGTATTTGTAAATCATTTACCAATTGCTTATATATCTCAAAAAAATTTTTTGTTGAAAAAATCACTATGCTGGAAAAATCGTACTGTTTAATTTCTTCTGGAGCAATAATTTTTTTTCCATAAAGAAAAGTGTGCTGTTTTTTCACACTATTATCAGCCAGACATAGTATTTGTTCAAAATCGATAACATCCCGCAGGCCCTTCAAAACTTCTCCTGTGCCAAATAAAACAGCAGCCATTTTTCGCCCCCTAATAATGTGTGTTCAGTACAAATCATCCATATAATACATTTAGCTAATAGATTTGACATGTCTTACAGTTTATATAAATATTATACACATGCCAAGGCTCACCTAATATTTTTCATTTAACAATCTATAATATACTTGGACCAGCTTTTTTTCAATATCAGAAAAAAATATAAAATCAACATTCTTTTTTAGTTGAACTGTCTCTAATTTCGCCCCGACTTCTCCCTCGTATTTTTTAGTTGCTACTATAATAATGGACTTTTTCATCGCAATATCTTTATCTTTAGGATTTTGTAATAATATATTTAAAGCACTTTTTTGTAAATTTACGTTAGTTTCATATATTGCACAAACTCCAACACGGCACATTCGTAATAAATTTACACATCTTTTTCCTATAATTCCAAACCCCCAAACACTATATAGCAAGTCTGCTTTCAATACTAAATTTAAAGCTTTTCTAACTCTCTCTATATTCTTTTCTTGAACGATTCTTTTGTATAAACACGTAATTATATAATCAGTACGTAATTCCATATAATTTTTCTTATTCGTATAAAGACTAACTGCCTCATCATAACGATAACCATAACTTTGAATAATTGACCACCATATATCGAAATTATCCTTATACCATCCATGACACCCGAATGGTAAGTATTTTTTCAACGTTTTATACCTGTGATTGGCGTCATATTCTATTGAAAAATTTGAAGCTTTATACGCTTCCGGAACGTTGAACTTAATTCCTTTTAAATTGCTGCATACTGCAAAAAACTTGTCTTCAAACTGAAACATATCATCTATAAGCCAAGCGGGATACATATTAGCAGCTTCTTGTACGATATATTCTTTATTCTGCAAAATTGTAATCATAGCCTGGATCTTTCTTAATGAAAAACCTCCATTTCCTACACGTTTCCTCAATGGACTCCATAAGCATAATGGAACTGGTGCTCCAATATAATCAAAGTTTAGCGCACAAAATTCATTCAGTCTATCAGAAAACACAAATGCATCTAATTGATATACTAATAAAAATTTATATGACTTAAAGCGTTGATAAAATTCTATCGATAGCATCATATCACTATAAGTCCCTACACTCTGAAAATATTTATCATCAAATTTTTCTATCATAAAATCAGAATATTCCTCACCGTAATCGAACACCATGGACTCTGGTGCAACAAAACATTTTGGATATTTTCCTAAAACGTTTTGAAGTTGAGTTAATGATATTTTTTCAAACTGACTAATTTTTTTTTTATATATGGGCACAACAATCACAACCTGTCTATCCATTAGCATCCTTCTTCCATATTTTATCTTCTTTATTATTACAACTTTATAGGAAAATTATACACAATATCAAAATTATCAGTTTCTGATATTATGATATATATTATGCATATATGTTTGTAAAAACATTTCCTCAACTTGGCTAAAAAACAAAAAATCTTTTTTTTCAATAAAACCTATGCTTCTTAAATATATAGCGATATCATGTTCATATTTAGACGTTGTTATTATAATAACTGATTGTTTCTTTAAAAGCTCAGACATAGTTGGTTTATGTACACTACAGCCTTCAATATGAACATCACCATTTCTCATACCATCCCATAAAGAAAATATCCCGATGCCTCCCAAGGACAACAACTCTAAGCATCTTTTTCCATCTAGCCCCATTCCCCACAAACTATATAGTTGCTTTGGATTAAGTATTTCTGACAAAACCGTTCTTAGTGTATTCTGATTTTCCTTCCGTTTGGATCGAATTATTATATAATTAGGGACAAGCCCCATGTTTAATTTTCTTATTTTCCAATTTTCCCAAGGTTTAATCTCATCTTTTATTTCCTCAATATTATATCCATATTTTTGTATAAATTTTTTCCAAATTAAAAATCTACCTTTGTACCATCCATGTGTTCCAAATGGTAAATTTTTTTCTAACCTGCCATAGCAGTGCCTAACATTATATTCTATTGAAAATCTCAATGCTATTTGAATGCTGGGCACTTTAAAATTCAACTTTTCTTTGGTACCACAAAAGGCCCAAAAAAGATCTTCTGTTTTATAAAATAGCTTTCCTAATGAATGATGTAAACAAAGATCATCCTTGTCCTGTAAGATGCGAAGAAAACTCTTTACTCTTCTTAATGAAAATCCTCCATTCCCTACATAACTATCTATATCATGCCATCCTCCCATAAATTTACTTACTGGTGACCCAATATAATCAAAATCCAACTGACAAAAATCCATTAACTTATCTGAAAAAACGAATGCATCTAGGTGATATATCAAAATATATTCATACTGCAGAAATCTAGAATAAAATTCTTCTGACAGCAACAATTTACTATGTGACTCAGTACTTCCAAAATAACATTCATCAAATCGTTCTGTTTTGTATTCTTTATATTCATCACCAAAATCAAAAGCTAAAGATTTTGGTGCAACAAATATTTTAGTGTGGTGTTTCAAAATCTTATTAACTTGTTCTAAAGATATTCGTTCTAAAAGGCTTAATTTATCATTGTTTCCTAAAGGAATAACAACAGCAACCATTCTATCCATATATAAACACACCTATTCTCACTGATTTCATCATTCTTATTAAATTGCAACAAATAAATTTTCAGATCCAAACTTTTTTGCGGTTAATAATTCTTTAATCATTTTTTTTACAGCAGGATCTTGTATTGCTAAAACAATTCCAATAGATGCTTCAAAATCAATCTCCGCAACTTCATATATTTTATGCCCATACAGTAAAACATCATCCTGCTCTTTTTGTGAAACTATAAAGCCTGTATATTCTATCTGCTCCCGTTCCATCAACTGAGAAAACTTTTTCCCAAAATAGCCTTTTCCATATATGTATAACCTTGAAAATCTTTGCCTTACTTTTTTTACATTGGCCAACACTAATTCTAATTTCAAATCACTAATACAATCTATATCTTTATTTGGTGAGGTCGTCTTTAATTCAGATTCCACTTTTTTCCATTTTTCCATCATATAATCAACAGCATAAGCAGTAGTTTGTATAATCCCAAAGCATCTTTTTCGTTTTTTTAGTATCTCTACAAATGAACATTCCACGTCATCGCTCAACAAAGATACAAAAAAATCTCGTCGACACCATAAATCATACGTTAGGGAGACAGCCGTCTCAGATAGCATCACATATTTATCTCGTTGTCTTATATATGCAGCCAAAAAGTCAATTCTTTTGTCTTCCGACAATATATGCAATACTTTTTTTAAGTAAGAAAAAGATACCAACATATTATCATATTTTTCATAGTTGTAATCATGTACTATCCCTATATATTTACAGCACCCAAATTCTTTATGAACTAAGCCTATATATTTCTCTATATATCTATTTTTATCTGAACCAAAATACTTGATATGGCATTCTGGTAGAAAATCTTTTATTATATTATATTGCTCATTATTAATAAAATCATCTAAAATACATATGCAAATAGTAATATTAGCAGCGATTTTTTTTAATGTTTTTAATCGAGCACTATCCCACTCATGTAAATTGCCTATAAAAAAAAATACAATAGCATTTTCTATTTTTTCAAAACATGGAACATTTTTATTATTTGGTATCACAAAATTAAGATGTAGTACTTGCTGAACTTCTGCCATGTCTTGTGTTCTCAATATATTATTCCATATAAGGTTTATATCATATTCTGTATATTGAGTAATATATTGAAGTACTAGTTTCACATCCTCATTCATATCATAATCAATATTTATGAATGAAAAAACCTTTCTTTTTAAAACAGGGCAATGCTTTTCTTTTATAAACTGATAATTTACATGATATATTTGCGTAAAATTTTTCTTTATATCATTACATTCCATATAAAAAGGATAGTCTATATAACTATCCCATCTATATCCCCTCTGACTAAACCATTGTGTAAATCGTAATTCAAACTGAAATACTGCATCCTTATAATTATCAATTGCGCCATTTTGTTCTTTCCAAAATTTTTTAAAATCATTATTATGTAGAAGTCGGCTATTTACAAATAAAAAGTATGCTTGCAAATGTTCTATTATATAGCCCCACGCACCCTTATTTAATGGTTTCTGTTTCGTAATTCCCCAAAAATCTAGATTTTTATTTTGCATTTCATTGAACATTTTATCAAACGGATAAATAGGACCGAAAAATGTATTATTAAAAAAAATCAAGCTATCATATTCACAAACTTTTTCCCATCCAATAAAATTAACTAAAACATCCTTATATGCACCTGAATCATAGCCAATATTTTTTCGTATCAAAATATCATCTGTATAGATGCTAAAACGTTCATAAAATTCATCACGTAAAATACCATTACATACAATGACTAAATCATCAACATACGAGTTCATCGCATCTAATAAATAAAAAACATATTCATCCGCAATACCCTCAGCATCATACATATTAAAAATTGCCAATATTTTTTTATCTGCTATCATTTCAAACACCCTATTCCTTTGCCAATCGTTTCAGAGGTCAATCTTCTCTATTAAATATCCTAAGTCATCCATATAGATCGCAGCATATTCATTATTTTGCACCTCAATAAACTCACTGTTTCTTGTGATTTTTTCTCTCCGAATCCAACATGCCCTTTGAAATATGCTTAGACTATCATCTGGCACAGATACGTTTAGAGTGTTTAACTTCATTCTCAAATATTCAAGACTAACTGGCTCTTTAGGGTAGATTCTGCTAATTTGTTTATCTTTTAGAAAAAGATCTAAAAGATTTTGTATGTAAATGGATGATTTCAGTAAATTTTCCATCAAACAATATCGGTAAGATTTTAAAAATGCTTTTGTATTATGTTTTAAAAATTCCCGGTTAACTGGCAGAAAGCATATATAATCAAATGCTTTCATTTGATGTGCCGTCTTATTCAAAATGGATGAAAAATCTAGCGCAAGTTTTTCATCTGCACAGAAATGATACGCGACTGGATTTTTTTTATTATTTATGACTTCATTTACAATATCTTTTTCCACGTAAAAAAAAACCTCAAATCTGTCATCCAATCTTTCTATATACTCCAGCGCTAAATGATAAAATTCGATATCCGGAACATCCAAAAATATTCCCATTTTTTTATCGCTTAAATTTTGTACAGATGCTACATTTTCATCAAAAGGTAGTATATACTGCTTCATTAAAAACAAACTCCCTCATATGTTTTTAACCCATCCAATAAACTATATTTATGTTTGAATTTCAGTGCATTCAATTTCTGAATTTCGCCAACAATACAGACCTGCCCCTCATTAGGTTGACATTCCAAATAACCTGTTTTATCTACCTGCCGAGCAACAGTCATAAGTATGTCTCTGATTGTATGCCCCTGTCCTGTACATATATTAATAATTCCTGCAGCCTCAATATGACCTACAAATACGGTAAAAATTTCTGCAACATCATCTATATGGATATAATCCACTCTATTATTTGGCGTTCGACAAATAAATTTTTTATTTGCCAGCAAACTTTTGCGCACACTAGTAATAAGCTTCCTATCCTCTTCCCCTGGACCATAAGGATAAAAAATTCGTCCCCAAACAAATCTTGCTTTATATTGTATACACAAACTCTTCAATTCAGTATAAGCTGCCAATTTAGATTCTCCATACAAAGTTTTCGGTATGGCAGGCATATTTTCCTTTAATTTGGAACACGCTGATAGCTCATACTCTAAACAGGTTCCGCTACCAATAATAACCTTACCACCATTTTCCAAAAACACCTTTGCAAGCACCTTACTCCACTCCACCCATTGACAGTTTTCAAAAGATGCCATATAATCTGCTTCTTTTACATTCCAAGCAAGATGCACAAGAATCTCTGGTTTAATATTCTTTATGGCAGTTTTTAAACCCATTTCATCCGATATTGCTCCTTGTATATAATGCAGCCGGCCTTTATCGTTTTTCTTTTGTCTAGTCAAAACATAAATTTCATATTGCTGTTGTTTCATTAAAGCATTAACTACAGCCGTCCCAATAAACCCTGTACCACCAGTAACAAAAATTTTCTTCATCATAACCCCTTAATAACTTTGGTCTTTTTTAGATATAATTTTATCTAAAATCGGCCACTGTATATTAAATCTTTCATCATTATATCCGATACCTTCACCAGAATCCGGCTGGTAAAATGATCCCATCTGATAATAAACTATGCTATCATCCCGCAAACTCTGAAATCCATGGGCCACTCCCGCAGGAATATACAACATTTGATGATTTTCCGCACTTAATTCTGCCGCCACCCATTTACCATAAGTTTTAGAATTTTTTCGGACATCTAAGGCCACATCATAAATTGCCCCCTGTAGACAGGATACCACCTTGACCTCCTCATAAGGTGGTATCTGATAATGCATACCACGCAATGTCCCCTTCTTTTTATTATAAGAAAGATTACACTGCAAAAACTCTGTACATAAACCATATTCAGCAAACTCTTTTTGACAAAAACTACGTGCAAAAAAACCACGCTCATCTTCATGCTTCTCAATAGAAATTAAGTATACACCCGGTATCGCTAACTCTTTAAAAATCATTCAACAATCTCCACTTCTGGAATTGGCAAAAGGAACTTTGCGCCCCAAGCCTTTACATAATGAAGCTGCTGCATAATCTCCTCTTTTAAATTCCAAGGTAATATTAATATATAGTCAGGCTTCGTTTCACGGATTTTATCTGGACTGTAGACTGGAATACATGATCCTGGAAGCAACGTATTCTGCTTATGCGGATTCATATCAACAGCATAGTCAATAAATTCCTGCCGAATCCCGCAATAATTCAAGAGTGTATTTCCCTTAGCTGCTGCACCATAGACCACAATATTTTTATTTTGGCGTTTTAATTCAATCAGACAAGATAACAAATCATACTTTACTTTTTTCACGCTCTCTGAAAAAGTAAGATATGTATTGATTTGATCCAGCCCTGCTTTTTTTTCCTTCTCCAGTATGCGCGCTACATTATCACTAACTATATAACGAGAGCAATTCGCATGACAGGCAAAAATTCGCAAAGAGCCACCATGTGTTGCCCACTCCTGCACATCAAATAAGCGTAAGCCGTGAGCGGCAAAAATCTGCTGCACGGTCAAAAAAGATAAATAGGAAAAATGTTCATGATAAATCGTATCGAACTGATTCTTTTCGATTAAATTCAGCAGATGTGGAAACTCCATTGTGACAATGCCGTCATCTGCTAATAAAATTTTCATTCCTGCAACAAAGTCATTGATATCAGGTACATGTGCCAAAACATTATTCCCTAACAACAAATCTGCTTTTTTCCCTTCACTAACTAACTTTTGCGCCAATGCAGTTCCAAAAAATTCACTGATTGTAGGAATTCCTTTTTCTTTTTTCGCAACTTCTGCCACATTTTTTGCTGGTTCAATTCCTAATACTGGAATGTCAACTTCTTTAAAATATTGCAAAAGATATCCATCATTACTGGCAATTTCCACAACCTGTGAATGATTATTTATATCATGATTTTTGACCATATATTCCACATAATCTTTCGCATGCTTTAACCAACTTGTCGAAAAAGAACTGAAATATGCATAATCATTGAAAATATCGGAAGGAGTTTCAAATTCTTCCAACTGAACTAAAAAACATTGATCACATACTCGTACATGCAGTGGATAGCTGATTTGACCCTGTTCACTTTTATCCATCGAAATGTATGAATTAGATAACGGTGACATCCCCAAATCTATAAAAGTATGCTTTATCTCATGTTGACAAAATCGGCAAAATATTTTTTTTCTCATTGTATCATACTCCTTGAAATTCATTAATTTGCTGCAAAGAAATTTCTCTCATATCTGTCTTTTGTTCTATCCACGCGTTATACCAAGCCACCGTCATTTTTACCGCCTGCTCCAATTCGAGCGAAGGTTCCCAATGCAATATACTACTAGCCTTGGATATGTCCAGTTCTAAATTCCGATTTTCGTGTAAATTATCTTTAACTTCCACTTTATACTTTCCACCAGTAAAATCACATACAAGTTTTACGACCTCTTCCACCATACGCTGTGCACTCCGCTCCGGACCAAAATTCCAAGCCTCTGCCCATGGAGTGCCTTCCATATACAATTTCTCAGCCAACATCAAATAGCCTTTCAACGGTTCCAATACAAATTGCCATGGTCGAATTGCCTCTGGATTGCGCAAAATAATTTCCCGATGATTTTGAATCGCACGAATACAATCTGGAATCAGACGATCCTTCGCCCAATCACCACCACCAATAACATTTCCTGCTCGCGCTGTTGCCAAAAATATTTTATTTTCCTGAAAAAAAGACAAGCGATAAGACTGCGCAACCAACTCTGCGCAAGCCTTACTTGATGCATATGGATCATAACCGCCAAGGGGGTCCGATTCCCTATATCCCCATATCCATTCCTTATTTTCATAACATTTATCGGTTGTAATAATAACAATAGATTTAACAGATGGGCACTTTCTTGCAGCTTCCAATATATTAACAGTCCCCATAACATTGGTTGCATAAGTTTCTAATGGGTAACGATACGATTCACGCACTAATGGTTGGGCAGCCAAATGAAAAATAATTTCTGGCTCACACTTCCGCATATATGCCGAAACAGACTCTTGATTACGGATATCCCCATATTGATTATGCAAAATATCTTCTAAATGACATTCGGCAAACATATTCGGCGTTTTAGGCATTTCTAAGGCATAGCCGTACACCTCAGCTTGAAGCGAATGAAGCCACAAAGATAACCATGACCCTTTAAAACCAGTATGACCAGTAACCAGTACTTTTTTCCCTCGCCAAAAAGATTTATCTACCATATTTACCAGACCTTCCATGGAGCTTTTCCCTTATTCCAAAGTTCCTCCAGCAACTTCTTATCTCTCATCGTATCCATAGATTGCCAAAATCCAAGGTGATTATATGCAATCATTTCATTCTCTTTTACCATGCGTTCCAACGGTTCACGTTCTAAATAAGTATCATCGCCGGTAATATAACCAAAAACATCTGGTTCAAATACAAAAAAGCCACCGCTAACACATCCACCATCTCCTAATGGTTTTTCTTGAAATGCATTTACTATATTACTTTGTTCATGGATACTCAACGCACCATACCGGCCTGCCGGTCTGATTGCTGTGACTGTCACTTTCTTTCTATTTTCTCGATGGTATTCCAGCAATTTTGTAATATTAATATCGCTGACACCATCCCCGTAAGTCATCATGAACGTTTCATTTCCTATATAGTCTTTTACACGTTTCAGTCTACCACCAGTCATTGTCTCATATCCCGTATCAACTAAGGTAACACGCCATGGCTCTGCATGATGTGTATGTATAATCTGCTGGTTTCCCTCTCTAAAATCAAACGTAATATCTGACTCATGCAAATAATAATTTGCAAAATATTCTTTAATGTAATACCCTTTATATCCAAGACAAATAATAAAATCTGTTATTCCATAATACGAATATATCTTCATAATATGCCAAAGAATAGGTCGACCACCAATTTCAATCATCGGCTTTGGCCGAATCACCGATTCCTCACTAATACGCGTACCAAAGCCACCTGCTAAAATAACTGCTTTCATAATAGTACCCCCTAAAATTCATATGCAAAATATATGCTTACACCCATGCTTTTGTGCCTCTTGCAAAAGGAACGCTTGCGATGATTGCTTAACAGCTATAATAATTCCTATATTATCTATAAAATTCATATCAGATATATACTCTATAGATATAGGCCATTTAATAGATAGTTTTTTTTGTCCATTAGATATCAAAAATCCATTTACATAGACACCAGCTTTTTGCAAAATCTCACATATTCCAGTTCCATAATCACCAGCACCATAAATATAAATTTTTTTATGTTTTCTAGCAAATTCTATCATTTGTTTATCACGCCATGCATTGATAAAACTTACAAATTCTCTAGAACCAAACTCTACTTGCGCTCTGTTAACTAATTTTTGCAATAAATATTGCAAATCCACATTGGCTACCGATGCATATTCTGCTGTCTCAAGCGTTGCTGAATAAAAACCTGCACTCTGTGCCATATAAATTAAAATTCTATATAGTGCCTTTCGCCTCGCTTCCTCAAACTCAGTGGTCACCCACTGCTCGATATTAAAATTTTTTTTAAACAGTGCAGTCAAAATTTCTGTCCTGCACCAAAATGACCCTGCATAACCAAAGGTGCTTTTTACTATTGAAAGATTACATTTCAAGCCTAGTTTTTTAGACAATACTTTTGTCTCACCAAAACAGCCCGACCATGTATCACCTAGCTCTGCAAAAAAACGCGCATGGTAAGCTTCTGACGGAGCTAACAATCCCATTTTAGAATTCCCGTTAAACAATTCAATAACATTTTCTATATAATCATCATTTTGTATTAAATTATTCCATGTATTACATTTAAACGTTTCTTCTATTAAAATTGATTCTCTTTTTTCTACTCTATAATCATTCACTACACAGATATATTTATATTGGTTCAATATCTTTTCTTGCCCTGAAATCCATTCAAAAAAACAGTTCCCATTATAAACAACAATATTATATTGCTTTTTTCCTGTCGCTAAACATTTTTCTTTTAGCAGTGCTGCCTCCGCTCCATCTCTAACTACGATAATAATAGGCGTATCATTTGATAATATGGCAACATAATCTGTAAAGTTTTTCTCTATTTGCTCCTGATACGGCATATTAAAAATGATTACTTTATCATCAGATTTCATATCAGTTGATGATTTATCTATCGGCAAAATATAATTCAAATGCAAAGACTCTCTTAAATCAACGACGTTATATACACGCAAAAGATTTTCCCAAATCATATTCACATCATAATCCGTTTCTTTAACAATATACTCCATTCCCCGACGCAAATCTTCATGCCCTGAATGCAAAAAAATATCATCTATTTGCATAAATGCTTTTTTTTTCAAAACAGGACACTGATATCGATAAATCAACTCCCCTGCATGCAATGTGCATTGAGGAAAATTGTTGTTTTTACAACTAGAATCATACTTTGTATCACCCACATATGTACCCCATTTATAACCTGCTTTTTCAAAATCACTTGTAAATGCAAATTCAAAATCGGCTACGGCAGTCTTATAGCTACCAGCTATTCCTAAATTATTTTTATTCCAAAAATCCCTAAAAATATTACTACACAATAAATTTTTCCGCACTACAACAAAGTATGCCTGTATATGACGTGGAATATATGAAAACCATCCATGGACCATTTCAGACCGATTAGTATCATCTGTCTCTGACATTTTTGTCAAACCCCAATAATCCAACTCCGATTTTTTCTCCATTGCCGAGAATATATTACTCCAATGAACAAACGGCCCATAATAAGTATCATTACTCAAAATAAGCTCATCATATTTATAAACATTTTCCCATCCTATAAACTTATTTAAAGCTTCCTTATAAGCTCCTGCATCTCCACCTAAATCAGCTCTTATATATACATTGTCAGCATATTTCTTCAACATACTCTCATATTCAGCTTTTATCATGCCATTATATACAACAACTAATCGATTAGACACACTACGTAGTTCCGCTAATAAATATAGTACATACCTATCAACAATCCCATCTTTATCATACATTTGAAATATACATAATCGATTCATATTCATACCTCTCCATTTTTACATAGGAAATATGTGACTACAATTATACTTTCGCGCTTCTTGTAGCAATACACCTTGCACTAATTCTATAACAGCTATGATAACTCCTATGTCGTCTGTAAATTTAATTTCAGATATATACTGTATGGATATGCCAGTATCGGTATCTACTATTTTATGTCCATCAGATATCAAAAAGCCATCTACTTTTATTTTTTGGTCAGTTAAGATTCGATAAGCTCGCATCCCATAATCACCAGCACCATAAATATAAAGTTTTTTATGCCTTCTAGCAAATTCTATCATTTGTTTATCACGCCATGTATTTGTAAAACTTACAAAACCGCTGTGGCCAAACTCTACTTGCGCTCTAGTAACTAATTTTTGCAATAAATATTGTAAATCCACATTTGCTACCGATGCATATTCTGTGGTCTCAACCGTTGCTGAATAAAATCCTGCACTCTGTGACATATAAATTAAAATCCTATATAGTGCCTTCCGTCTCGTATCCTTGCACTTACTTTCCAGCCACTGGTCAATACTAAATTTTTTCTTAAATAGTGCTGTCAAAATTTCTGTTCGGCACCAAAATGACCCTGCATAGCCAAAGGTGTTTTTTACTATTGAAAGATTACAGTTCAATCCTAAGTTTTGAGACAATACTTTTGTCTCATCAAAACAGCCCACCCAAGTATCCCCTAGCTCTGCAAAAAAATGTGCATGATAAGGTTCTGGAGGAGCTAAAAACCCCATTTTAGAATTTTTCTCAAATAATTCAATAACATTTTCTATATAGTCATCATTTTGTATTAAATTATTCCAGTTATTACATTTAAATGTTTCTCCTATTAAAATGGATTCTTTTTTTTCTGCTCTATAGTCATTCACTATACAGATATATTTATATTTACTCAATATTTTTGCTTGTCCTGAAATCCATCCTAAAATACTTTTTCCATTATAGATAACAATATTATATTGTTTTTTTCCCGTTGCTAAACATCTTTCTTTTAGCAGAGATGCATCCTCTCCATCTCTAATTACAATAATAATAGGCGTATCATTTGATAATGTGGCAACATAATTTGTAAAATTTTGCTCAACTTGCTCTTGATAGATCATATTAAAAATGATTACTTTATCATCAGATTTCATAGGACTTGATAATCTATTTATCGGTAAAATATAATTCAAATGCAAAGACTCTTTCAAATCAACTACATTATATACACGCAAAAGGTTTTCCCAAATCATATTCACATCATAATTAGTTTTCTTATCAATATATTCTATAGATTTTCTTAAATCCTCATGTCCAGAATATTGAAATATCCTATCATCACAGGTAAATACTTTTCTTTTCAAAGTCGGACAATGATACCGATATATCAATTCGCCATTACGGAAAAAATAATGGGGAAAATTATTTTTTTTTCGTGCTGAATCATATATATCCATATTCACATAAGCATTCCATTGATATCCGGCTTTCTCAAATTCCACCGTAAAAGCATGTTCAAAATTTGAAACAGCATCCTTATATATATTAGATTTCCCTATATCTCTTTCCCAAAATCCTTTAAATATACTACTATGCAGTAATCTTTTTCGAACTACGACAAAATATGCTTGCAAATGTTTGGGTATATAACCAAAATCCACATTATCGGTCTCAGACATTTTCGTAATTCCCCAAAAATCCAACTCTGACCTGCTTTGCATGTCTCCAAATATTTTTTTGAATTTTTCAAAAGGTCCATAATATGTATCATTACTTAAAATCAACTCATCATAACCATAAATATTATTCCATCCAATAAACTGATTTAATGCCTCTTTATATGCGCCTGCATCTCCCCCTAAATCACCTCGCATATAAATATCATCCGTATAAATTTTTATACGCTCAATGTACTCGGGTTTTATTTCTCCATTACATACAACAACAAGTCTGTTTGCCACAGTACGAATCTCTTTCAATAAATATATTATATAATTATCGATAATTCCGTCCTTATCGTACATTTGGAATATAGCTATTCTTTTTGTACTCATAAGCAATCCCTCCCACTGTGGTAATCAACATTTTCTTAACTTAAAATGCATATAATACAGTCTCAGCATTGTTAAGCGAATAATGCCTCATATAAAATTTATATTCTGGATTATACTTCAATAAAATTGCAGGAATCTCCCATAGATCTTCCTTTTTATGGTACATACATATTGCCAGTTTAGGTTTCATTCCCCGAATAATCTGTTCAGCCCCTTCTAGAGCTTTCAGCTCAGATCCTTCAATGTCAAATTTTATAAACGTAATTTTTTCATCCTTTAAACATTCATCTAAGGATGTTACTGGAACACATGTCCCCCCCCTCTTAGACACTACCTCTCCTCCAGTAAACCTCGAAGCTCCTTCAACCACTATATCTGCAACAAATTCCAAAGTTGTCGTTTTATTCCACAAACCTTTTGTAATCAAATTACAATTTCTTTGCATCGATAAATTAACCTTACAGGTATCATGCAAAAACTCATTTGGTTCAAAAACATATACTTGTTTATATTGACCATCAGCCCATTCACAAAACCGCAGTGCAGTCTTGCCGTCAAAACCACCGGCATCTACAAAAACTTCATTTTCATCGTGTGGCATAGCAGGCAAATCAAAATATTGCTTTTCAAACAAACGATCTACAATTTCTCCCAATAATAATATATTTTCTTTTTTGAACCCTCCTGTCAATAATTGTTTTTCTATTTCACGATAATACAACCGCGTAGAAACTACGATAAATGCATCTTTATATGAAGAACTTAGTTCTTCATATGAAATAACCTTTAATCCATCGACAATTTTTCCCTCACCCAATTTATTATCTGCATAGCAATACCACTGAATATCAGGGAAGAAATTTCTGACCGCTTTCCCCCAATATCCTGCGCCAAAAAGAATTTTAACCTGATTTTTATGCTTAGATAAACTAGCGTAAAAGCTCTTTACCTCATCCATATTTTTAAAAATTTTGCTCATATATTTTCTATCACCAGTTAAATTATATAACAAACGATTTGCATAAAGCTCACGTGATATATTATCCTGCATTTTTGCATATGTTGACCCTATTACATCTAAATATGATTGCATAGTTACCAGTATCCTCTCTATTTCAATGTTTATTTACCAAAACGACTAATAATCGTATCTTGCTGTGCAGGGGAAAGTGAAATAAAATAAGCTGAAAGACCTCCAATTCTTACCCGTAAATTTTGATATTTTTCAGGATGTAGCTTCGCATCTTTTAATTCATCTACACTCGCAGAGGTAATTGTCATAATATCCCCGCCTAGAGCACAAAAAGATTTTATTAATGACATTAATCTTTTTCGCCCACTTTCCCCACTTATCTCATTCTTATTAAGAGAGATATCTACGGGCGTCCCCCCGAAAAGTTCTTTTAAATCCGGTTTCGTTATACTCTTAATAATAGAGGTCGGCCCATTTTTATCAAATCCCGGTACAGGTGAATAATTTGGCGCTATAGGTTCAAAATTATAACGGCCATTTGCAGATGCAGATATATTTCTGCCAATTTGTGCATACCCAAAAAAAGTACCTATTCCACCAGTCCACATGAAACCCTGATCCAATTCTCTAATTTTTTTCAATTTTACAGAAAAATCTCTTATCAGTCTTTCGGCGATGTCATCCGCATGCGTATCGTTACCAAATTTAGGAATTTTATTTAATATATAAGCCCGAATTCGCTCGTAGCCTTGCCAATTCGCATGCAAAGCGTTATTTAATTCTTCTAAAGATATCATTTTCTCATCATATACAACTCTTTTTATCGCATTAAGCGCATCAACAGTATCTGCTAATCCAGCTAAAACCAACATTCTTATATTGTATCTCGCTCCACCAGCATATACATCCTGCCCCGTCTCAATACAATCGTCGGTAATAGCCGAAAAAAGCGGATCTGGAGCTGAAAGAGCATTCATGCCAAACATTCCTTTGGCTGAATCAAATAAAAAATCCATCTGATAATACATTTGTTTCTTTAATGCCAAATAAAACATTTCAAATGTTTTAAATGCACTTAGCACTCCTAAATCGATTCCATATTCACTACTCTTATCTCCACCTCCTATTATACCTTTTTTAAGGCTTTTCCCCCTATTAAAAACATGTTCTAGACAAAGCAATAAATATACATCTAAATGAAAAAAATTGGTTTTCCCCGGAATTAAAGTTTCCCAACATCCATCTGATGAATAATTTCTCGCATCTTCTAATGGCACGCCTAATCTAACATACCCTTCTATAATATTTTTATCATTATAAATAATAGGTTCGCCTTGACTATCTGATAAAACCTTCGCCAAAAGTTCTAGAAATTTATCAGAAGTCTCAGTATGTATACGCGCCCCTAAAATAGGTAATAATAAGTTCATTTGGAAGACCAATTCTATTATCATATAAGATAGCTCATTTGTTGCATCATGACCATCTGGTCCAACTCCACCGACAACAGCTGTCATCAAAGTATGATTAGCAGCTTGTCCAAAACAATAATTATGCTCTGAATTCTGATTTTCTAATGGATTATATACATACTCAGTTTCCTTAAACTGATAATCATAGCACTTCATTTTGTTATGCTGGACATCTACAACGACCTTTTCATTAAGCTTAATCAAAAAAGATCCCATAATATCCATTGCCATTTCCTGATTTATTTTTCCTAAGTGCAAATCATTTTTATAATAATTATAAAAGTATTGATCAATGCGGCCTAACGGGATAAGCTCGCCCGCAGAATTCAATATTGTATAAGTAAACCAAAATGCCTGTACAGCTTCTTGCAAACTTGTTGCAGGATAAAACGGCACGCTGTTACATATCTGATACATATGTAACAGTTCATTCTTTCTTCGTTCGTCCTCGCACGAAAAAGCTACTTTCAAAATCTGATCTGCATACCGCTTGGCATAAATAACTACAGAATCTAAAGATATTAACATAGCCCTGTATTCGTCCAACATTTCGACATTACTCGGTTCTTTATATGCTAATTGTAATAGTTTTTTCTGAACATCTTTTTTTAACCCAACAATTCCCTTTTGAATTATTTTTTCATACCCAGGCGGATGATGACCATATATGGTCAGTTCATTCATGTAATAATATTTAGCAAATAATTCTCGTTCTTCTTGAGTTAGGTACTTCGGTACACATTTTCCTATGGTCTCTGAATTTATGTCTGGACAACCTACAACTAACTCGTCATCTTTTATATGTACCGGCAAATGCTCAGCAATATATTTCACAGCATATGCTTTACGAACAACAATACTCTCTTTTTTTAAAAAAGAACCTTCCTTTTCTTTTAATATATCTATACCATAAAAATAAGGTTTTTTTTCCTGCTTATAATCAATTTCATGTAAACGTAATTTTAATCGTTTTAACCTATCCGTTAAAATATTCATAAAGAATTCCTCCACACTATCGATTCAGTAACAATCTTAATTCTCGCTTTAGTAAATTGCTACATACTGTATTCCAAACGATATTATCAACTTTATAAACAGTTTTATAACCCTTCTTCAGTAAGCTTTCTTTAATTTCTTTATGGAATTCTTTTCCACAAGCAATAATCACTGGACATTCTACATTCTCAGCATATTCTTCTAGTAACTTAATGGGTAATCCACAGATATCCTCAAGATTTTCTTTTTTACTACTAACTGCAAATCCAATAATTTGTATATCGGGGTTCATATTCCTTAACCATTTAAATATCGCCTCAGCAATGACCTTTCCCCCATAAATGAGTATCTGATTTTCTTTTAGAATATCCTCTACATTGTTATTCTTCATAAGAACCTCCATTGCATCACTACCGCTTACGACACAAATAATTATTAAAAATGATGTGCGAAATCCATCATTTGTTAAAATTCTCTTATAAAAAGATGCACTGATTACCCTAGAGTTTAAAACATTATAAAAATAAACCAGTGTAAGTTCGATCTTTCAATCACAAATAAGTAGTTCTTTGAAATCCTCTATATTCATAGTCATTAAGTCTTGTTAATTATGTGGTATAACAGTCACTGGCTTATCTTACTTTTATTCAGAAAACCAAGTATGAACATATTTTTAGCCCACATTCTCCTCAACACATGATGAAACTTTCTTGAGTATCCAATAAAATCAAAGGCTGAACACTTATAGTGTCATAAAAACACCTCATTATGTGTTTCCGTAAATCCAGATTGTAACAGAAAATGTAAAAAAGCTATTCTTGACAAAATTGATATGCCACAAAAATATATTTAAGGCAAAAGATAAGACTATTAACTAAACTTTAAAACTACTATTATTAATTCGTCTGCATTGCCTCAAGCATCTTAATTTTTCCATATTTCTTGTAACTTAGTTAAGCTTGCTCTTTGTTAAGTGATTGGAGTTTGTTTGTCACGTGTATCTCTTGACTAAATGAAATTACTGCCTCCTACGTCTACATCTTTTATGAAACGCGACATCATACGCCTACATTTTTCTATATTATATTTATTATTTTCCATAACATTCATCATACTATATTTTTTACCAATCATTCTGTATTTTCCAGACCCGATCTGATGAAACGGCAATATATGCACTGTTTTTATTGCATCTAATGTATTTATAAAAGATATGATTTTTTCAAATTCATCATCATCATTAACGCCTGGAATTAATGGTATCCGTATAACTATTTTTGAATGTTTCTTGACTAATTGTCTCAAATTATTCAGCATAATTAAGCTATCTGTACCTAAGTATTTTTTACTTTTCTTTCTATCAATAAGCTTTATATCATACAAAAAAACATCTGTATACTGAATTATTCGTTCAATATTCTCCCATGGTACAAAACCTGCTGTTTCAATATTCAAAGATATGTTTTTTTCTTTTAGCCTAGATGCTAAATTTAAGCAAAAATCAATTTGTAACAAAGCTTCTCCGCCACTAAAAGTAACACCGCCACCAGATTTCTCATAAAAGCATTCATCCTTCATAAGTTCATAAAATACGTCTTCAACTGAATTAAGAGATGAACTATAGGTACGAGCAGAAAAATAACATTGTTTTACACATTGAAAACAACTATTGCATTTCTCCCAATCTATAATAGCTTTTGCACTATCTATTTTTATAGCCTTATCTTTACATACAGAAATACAAGCACCACAACCAACACATAGACTATCGTTATACATTAGAACTGGTCTTCTTTCTATGTATTCTGGATTCTGACACCAAGCACAATTAAGGGCACACCCTTGAAAGAATACAATCGTCCGAATCCCCCTTCCATCGTGAACATTGAAATGTTGAATTTTTCCTATCTCTGCTTTCATTATTTTACTCCAAATCAAATTTCAATTACATTAATTTTTTACTCCATTTGTTTCGCTGGTTTGCCTTTATACTGATTTTTCTCACTAAATCCCCTGCATTTCTTGCAAAAATTCGTATAACCTTTGCCATTATAACCTAAGCGAAACTCTACAATTTCTTTTTTACGGTTATCATTAAAATTATTCAGATCAAATATCTCTTCATCCGGCTCGGGATTTATACCAGCCACAGTCGCATAAGCATCATAATTACAACTGTGAAGCCTTCCATCACGAAGTTCCTGCCATGCTTGACAACATTCATCAAAATGTTTTTGTAATTGCTCTTCACTCCAATGAGAAAAATCTGTTTTATCAGGAGCTAAATCTATCCATTCAGCTGTTTTGTTGATATAATACCGTATTTGATATTTTTGTAGTTTTTCAATCAGTTTTGAAAAATCCCCACTATATTGCGGAACCGCTTCACGATAGTCATCTACCGTAATTTCAACTTTACACTTACTCAATCGTTCTAGTACACTATCGTCCGGAACAATCGTGCCATTCGTAACCGTACGCAACGTATCGATACGATCTCCATAATTATGATCAATATATTCGATAATCTCTGCAATCCCCTTATAAAGCATTGGCTCTCCACCACTTACATGGAATAACATAATTTTGTCTACACATTGAAAAAACAAGTCTATATCTTTTTTTATATCCTTCCATTCTCTCACATAAAACTGCTTCGCATAAGGATTAAAGTTTAGGCAAGCCCTGCATTTGAGGTTGCATGCTGTACTTGGTAAAAAAGATATAGACGAAAAGTATACTTGATTATATTTATAAACAAAATATATCGATAAAAACTCTTCAATTATGAAAAAATCTTGATTATGTACATACCCATTAGCCTGTAGTTGTTTAGTAATTGCACCGCGCTGAATTTGAGATACCGTAATCACGATACCTGTCTTTTTTGGGGTAAAGTCTATCGCATCCAACGATTCGCAGTTATACCCTACAAAGACTTCCCCATGCTTTTGTCGATTGTTATCGATAAAGCCTTTGATGGTTATTTCTTTACTCATAATATTGATAAACTGTTTTCCATAATCTCCTGCACCAAAGAAATAAAACTCCATTTTTTCCTGCATCGTTTTATATACAGCATCAAATTCATGTCCTTGCTTTGTCCATTTCATCCCATTGCACCCCACATCAAAGTTTATAATCTAATATCGTATAATATTGCCGAATTCGTTCCGAATACTGCTGATTTGTCTGCAAATATTCTTTCTGATATTCCCGCATCAAATCTGTACTATATTGCAAAACTCCTTGGTTTTTATTACGATAGGCCATCTCGGCCACCAACTCTGAACGATAAACCAAAAACCTTTTAATCCAAACAAGGATATCGTCTTTTATCTGCTTCTTTGTAAAATTTTCAATAACTATCTGATAGGTACGCAGTATATCGCCCCACAGCACCTCATCTTCCGAATGATAGGTCGAGGTTTCACGCTGATAATAATGATAAAAGGATTGGTCGATATATATGGTTCTGTGTGTATTCAATATCACTTCAGAAAAATACAATATATCTCCACCTATCTTTAACTTGTCATCAAATAAAATCCACTCTTTATTTTTATTCTGCAAAATTTCTCTTTTATAAATTTTACACCAAATATAACCTGTAAATCCCCTATAATCATCCCGACGATATACATACTCCATTAACCGATGCCGTCCAAAGACATTTGTGGCAACAGACAAATTATTAATAGCTCTTCGGCTGACTGTATCCGTATCGATATAATATCCGGCAGCTACCATATCTACTCTATATTGCTCTAATGCAGTTATTAAAGTCATATACATCTCAGGTTCAATCCAATCATCACAATCTACAAATGTGACATAATCTCCTGTACACATTCTCAATCCACAATTTCTAGCGTTACTTTCCCCGCCATTTTTTTTATGAATAGCAATCAGTCTCTTGTCTCTTGCAGCAAATTCATCAACAATTTCTTCACTTCCATCAAAAGAGCCATCATCTATACATATGATTTCTAAATTTTTATAAGTTTGTTTACATATACTTTGTAAACATTTCCTCAAATATAAAACTGTATTATAAACAGGAATAATAATTGAAATTTTGCTATTCATTACAAGTATCCTTACTTTTAAAATATTTTATAATAGTTTCAAATCTGACACAGGATGTACTTTTCGATTTTCAATTGGGGGGAATTTCATAAAATCACCAAACTTAAAGCTCAAATACTCCTGATAATCTTTTATTCCTCGAAATACATATTTTTCGAATTTTATATCAATACTCTCTTTATACCATTTTCGATAATAGCCATATTCTGCATTTGGTGTGGGAAACAACAAAATACGAACCATTTTTGTTGTTTCTTCATTACAACATACTACAAACTTATCATAATGGTTAAAAATTATGTTTCGTGGAATTTCACTTAATAAAGCATAACATTTACGCATAAAAAAGCTTTTATCAGCTATTCTACCAACTTCAGACCATAATGCTTTACGAATACAAAAGCAATGAAAATTATGCCAACAACGCTTTAAGTAATTATCCGGCACTCCATCAAGGGGAAAAACATCAATAAATACACCTTGCTCATAAGGCATATGTTCTTGATGTTCCCGAAGAAAGAGTGTATTTTTTCGTCTTAACTTCCCATATCCCCAACGATAGCCTTCTGTGTTTCTATGATCTTGAAAATAGAATCGTTCTTCATCTAATTCTATCTCACAAGCCGTCCGAAATTTTTCATATTCTGAACGTAAAAAAGCCACATCAGCATCATCATCCCATGGAATATAGCCACCATGGCGTACAGCACCTAACAAAGTTCCCGCAATAATATTGTATTGTATACCACATTTTTTACAGATTCGGTCAACTTCACTCAACATGTCGAGTTGAACCAATTGCAATTTTCTAATTGTCTTATCATCTATCTCAATCAATATCTTCCCACCTAATCTTTATCATTTAACTCGGAAAGGAATAATACTATAATCTCCATCAGCAATCTTCCTTGCATGATCCGGGCAGTCCGTAAAAATAGCATCTACTCCGGCTTCACACATCCATTTCATATCGGTCTTTACATCGACAGTCCAGACATTGACACTCAGTCCTGCTACATGACATTTTTCAATGAATCCTGTTTTTTTTGCAATGCTGACTGGGGGGTGAATCGCTGTCGCCTGTAAATTCGCTGGATAATGAGGAATATCAATAAAATCCTCACCACATAAAAGGCCGATTTCTGCTTGCGGATTAATTTCTTTTATTCGTTTTAATGAATAATGATTAAATGATGAATATAATACCCGGTTTTCCAAGCCAAACTGCCTTACTAACTCTAGCGTTTTTTCTTCTAAACAAGGATAATATATCAATCCCGTTTTCAATTCTATATTCATTGTCAATTTATTATTTTGCATCCAGTAAAACAATTCCGTCAGCGTTGGAATTTCGGTAAAACCATATTCTGGATGCACTTGACCAAAATTCATTTGTTTCAATTCCTGCAATGAAAAATCTTTAACCCACCCGTGCTGATCACTGACCCTGTCAATACGTTCATCATGCACAATTACAATTTCACCGTCTTGAGTAAGTTGCACATCAAATTCGATTCCATCAGCCTTCATATCCCAAGCTTTTTGAAATGCTTTCATCGTATTTTCCGGTGCATACTGTGTATCCCAACCAGATGCACCACGGTGTGCCCATACTTGTGGTTTCTTCATAATAATAATACTCCATCTATTTTCTATTTGCTAAAAATTTTTCCATAACTTCTGCTAAAGCAATAGATTCTCTTTTACTTAATTTAAATTCATCATGTCGGTACCCATTGATTGTCGAAACAAAATCACTCAATTCATATCTTAGCCCATCACCTAAAAATTTCGTAAACACCTTTTCATTTTGATTAAAATCTTCGTAACAAATTTCAAAAGACTTTGTTTTCCACCACGGTGCTTCCACCATAATGTATCCTTTGGTTCCTGAAATCAACAAATGTCCATCCGACTTTACCGTAAGTCCCGTTTTGGACGTTGCAATACTTTTATCATATTTGAAATACGCCTTTGTATACGTATCAATGCCATTCTCAGCCGTAAAGCTGTCAAAGCGAATATCGTGAAAATCAGTCCCAAGCAATTTAATAATTGCCAATACCGTATAACTGCCAAACTCAGTAAAGCTGCCACCATTTTCTATATCAATCATTTCTCTCAAATGTGCTGCAGTTAAACGAGTAAAACAAGATTCTACATCGTATATTTCACCAATTACACCACTTTTTGCAAGACTTAACAAGCGAATAAATCCAGGTATATAAGCTGTTTTTATGCCTTCCATGAGAATGCATTTTTGTTTTTTCGCCAAATCAAATAATTCTTCGGCCTGTGCTTTTTCTAATACCATCGGTTTTTCACATAAAACATGTTTTCCATGTAACAAGGCATTTTTTATATAACCATAATGCGTTTTATGGGGTGAAGCAATATTAACAGCATCCACTTTTTCATATAATTCTTCTTCATTGTCCGTAGCAAAATCGAGACTGTGCTGCTTGGCAAAATTCTCGGCACTTTCAATATTCGGATTATAAACCCCTTCGACATTCAAGCCGCTTACATATTTTGCCTCTGGGATAAAACGTTGGGCGATACGTCCTGACCCGACCATCCCCAGTCGAATAATTTTATAATTTTGTTCTCGTCGCATCGTACTTGAAATTCCTTTTGTCCGGTCTAAATAAACCACGTCACAGAGATCTTTCAAATAATCGAAATTTCCTAGCCAATCTGAACCGATCGCAAACGTATCAATTTGGTATTTCTGTATATCTTCCACTTTTTGTCCAACATGATCTTCAATAATAACCTCATCTGCAAACCCAGTCTTTTTTACATTTTCAATACGTTCCATCAAAGAGTCTATCACATTAAGTTTTCCACGATTTTCATCAAAATGTTCGGTTGTTACACCAACGATTAAATAATCACCAAGTGCCTTCGCCCGCTGCAATAGACTATAATGACCCTCATGAAATAAATCAAACGATCCATACGTGATTACTTTTTTTATAAATTTATCATCCTTCATCCCACCACTCGATCCTTTCCTGCTCCAAAACGAACAAATTGCAATTGCTTTTCTCCGCCTTTGATGATAAGTGCATCCCATAAATCCTGACTTGTTTCGTGCAGTTCCCTCTTTGGTGTAAACGTGCCTATCGGTTTTTTTTCCTGCATGTCTTCACATTTTGCACAACCAATAGAAACAATAGGAATTGCGCTTCCCTGAAAAATATAGTCCGCATGCGTGTGTCCATGAATGTATGCCAAAATATTATTATATTGTTTTTGGTGCTTCTCCATGACATCTATCAGCAAATCCCCATTGCGTATCGCAGATGCCCAATAATCCAATTTTGCCAAAGGTGCCATATGCGCAAAAAGCACGATTACAGTTTCTACTGGTGTATTTTGCAGCGTTTTTCGCAACCATTCGATTTGTACTAAATCAAAACCGTAACGAAGTTTCTCTGTATTTTCATAAGCACTTAGAAAAAAGCAACGTACATGCTGTTTTTTGTAATCCACAAAATAATAAGGATATTCCATATTCATTCTATAACGTTCGCGATCGCTCTGATAAAGATACACTTGTTCAGAAATAGTCATTACATCGGGATTACCGGCAAAATAGTTTGCATCATGATTTCCTAACACGACATGAAGGGGCACAGCCATTTTTCTTAAATCATCCAATATGTTTCTCACATACGTGTAAGTGATTTCACGAGGTACCATGCCATCCGTCAAATCACCAAGATGAACCACACCGTCAAAGCCAGCTCGCCAATGCACCGTTTGAAGATTTGCTACCGTATCTTCCCACGTACCATTCACGGTATAGTGTGTGTCTGAGAGTACGGCCAAAACCAATGAATTTTCTTTTTTTAAGTCCTTTATAGATTCTACGGTATCCTCTATTTCTTTCTGGAAACACGGTCGCGGTTTTTTTTCTTGCTGAGCCGTTGAATAAAAACAGATGATATCGTTTATAGCATCTGCTTCCTGTGCAGAAAAGATCTTACCATCTACACGTTTTAAGCATATACGAAAGTATCGGCTATCTTGAAACACATATTCTTTCTGACGATATGTATCTCCACCAAGGTCACCAGCATACGTCGTCCAACTCTCTTCCGGTGCATAGTCATAGCTGTGCCGATATTTTTCATCAAAATCAAGTGTATATGTTGCTACATTAAAATAATATTTTTTATTAAGTAGCACAATTCGACTTCCTTTTGCTGTCAAATAAAAATAGCAACTAGACATTCGATCCGGTTGATTGTTCCCTGTTCTTCCCGTTGAGGCATAAATCGTGACACCTGCTTTGACAGTAAATTTTACCCTATTCATTTATATTTGCTCCATAATATATTGATGTACTTTTTTTCCACAATTTCCATCTGCATTTACAATGTTTTCTGCAAATGCCGCCTTTTGCTTGATTTTATCATGATCCTCGTGAAGAACATATTCTATAAAACTGGTAACATTTCGCCAAAGGTGATTTTCATTCGTTGCATAAGGAACATCTTGACCAATCGCTCCAAAAGATTTTGTCATTGGTGTCGAAAGCATCTCCATCTTTTCTGCTGACAATCGACATGGTTGTAACCTGCAGGTTCTCGTTATTGTATCAAATATCACTAAACTACGATCATAAGCTGACAAAGCTAAAATTTTATTATCCCCATATGTTACAGCATTGAAAAAATTATCTTGCTGCATATAAAAATTTGTTTTGCGATCAGAAATAGAATAAGACAGACCTATATCCACTTTTTCGATTTTTCCACTTTTCGTGTCAAACCGTAAAACCATATTGCCATAACGTGGAAATAGCCATATTGCACCATTTACTTTGGTTGCTCCGCTAAATTGATACATTTGACCATTATCCCAATTCTGCATACAACTATATTCTGTCGGATAGATATCATAAAATTCGCAAGTATTTGTTTTTCGATTCCATTTTCGTATGCACTTGGTTTTCCAAGGAATCAACCAATACGTATCCAAATCAACTTCTGCCTCTATTATCCTCCAGCAATCCACATTTTCTCCTGGAAGATCATAAATATGATAGTCTCGTGTTTCCATATCAAACTCTATGATTTTATTAACTTGTAAAGCTGGAAGTAAAAGACGATTTTCTATTATACATTCCCATCCCAAAAGCTCTTCATGTTGGGCATGTTGATATGGCAAAAGTTCCTTTATACATTTTGTATAATATATGCATTCACCTGTATTTATATCATATGACAAAATCGCCGGATACCTACATGGAATCATAAATAAGTGTTTTTTATATGATATACTACGGCCAAAGTTTCCCCATTCTAATGCTTTTTTTAATGCCGTCGTTTTAGATATTCCCGAACTAACATCATATTCATAAATAGACTTCGCATTCATCGGTGAAAAATAAATTTTGTCTTCAATCTTAACAAAATGAGTATATAACCCTCCGTTGACAGGAAAAGTTTCAAATTGCAATAAAGGTTTGATTTCCCCAGAATAAATATTCATCCGACACAAAGCATTATATCCTTCAGCAACAAACCATACCTCGTCTCTTTCTATGTGCATATAATGAAATGCGATAGATGCCTTTTCCTCTAGTGTCGGCTCATTCCAAAGCATCATATCATCGGTGAAAAAAATGGGTTTGCCTGCAACGCCAAATAAATTAATAACCGAAGAACTTGATTCTCCTAAGTAGGCGTCGGCAATTGCTACCGCCATATTGATATCTGGTGTTTTATCTAATATACCTATGCGCTTTGCCAAAAATTCTTGTTCTAAATCTTTATAAGACTTATATAAATCCATCCGCATCGACTTCATTGTAGATTCAAGCAACGGATGGGGTCTGAAAAGTAGTACAATATCTTCGCGTCTGGCAAAGCAATCAAAAATATATTTCAGCTTATGCAATGCTCGCTCACCAAACTGTAAAAGCCCTGATATACTAACATTATATAAAATTATCTTTTTCCCTTTTATAACATTTTGCCATTCTTTTGGTATTCGCTTATGCTTTTCACAAAAAAAGACTTTATCTGCCTTGGGAGACCCCAATGGCACCAGTTTTTCTTTAGGAATATAATCACTCAAATACTTTATATCCTGTTCCATTAACTGGCTACCGCCCATCGGTGCCACCTGCATTTGATCTTTTTGCACAATCATTTTGTCCATATTAAAGTAGCATGCCAATTGGGTCTGTCCTTCCGGCCACCTTTTGCTCAAAACAAAATAAGGCACATACACGAGCATGTCTGTATGTTTCTTTAACTCACTTGAATAATATTTAGGATCTACCGACGTTACCCGATTATATTCGTCATATGGATTATGTATATAAATCGCATCTGGTTTCCGCTTGGCAATATCATATTGATTAAAATCAATAACCAGTACATATTCCGGGAAAAGATCTGCTTCACAATGCCATGTGGCTGGTGATCCATCTGGATTTCGATCACAATAAGGAATTGGCATCACATACGCATCACACTTTGCATCATCTTTAGCGGTCAACCAAATACTTTCTAAGCTGTCCCACATCGATGCCTTATAAGGTAAAAACAAAATTTCCACTTTTACTTCTGCTTCATTGGTGACATCGGTTAGCATTTTATCTAGTCCATTATAAATACCAAGAATCTCATTTTCGATATCGCCTATATCTTTTAGCTGTTTCATTGCCAAAACAACTTGATCATAATATTGTTTATAATACAGAAACCGTTGTGGCGATAGCCCCGAGCGAAACGATTCCTGCAACGTTTCCATTGCAAGCAAGCAATCGTCTAATACTTGCAACACACGACTCGACTCTGCTGTTTGAATGTATTGCACGCCACCCCATATAGCGGGAATCATATCCATAATCTGCTTTTGTACAATTTTCCTCATATTTTAACCGCCTCGTTTGTTTGTATCTTCCATAAAATATAAATTATAGTCTATCTACTATAAAAGATGATTTTTCCACTATAAATTTCAGTTTAAATTTTAAATATACTTATATTATATCGTAAAAATCCACGAAAAACTTAAATTATTTTCTCTCTCAAATCAATTTTATGAATTTACAAAATCAAAGCGAATACGATGTGCCGTTCACTATCGCATTCGCTTTAATATTGGTTCTATAATAAATGTTGGGGTAAGCAAAAAATAAATTGCTTATTCCAACATATTTTTTTTGCATAAAAATAGAGCATAAAGTGAATAACTCATTTACAATTAAAGTTACCACAACACTAACCGAAAGGGGTTATCACTTATGCTCGATATTCAGTTTACTACACTTTTCTTAGACTTGAAAGACCTTTCTATTATAAATGTTACAGAAAATTCACTGACGGTTCAATTGCCACGTAAACTCCACATATGCCCATCCTGTGGGCAGCAGACGCAAAAAGTTCATGATTATCGCCTTCAAAAAATAAAACATCTTCCTTTATTACATAAA
>NZ_KB905842.1 GCF_000381065.1 Propionispira raffinosivorans DSM 20765
TCTGGTAGGCTGTGATATCCAGCATAACCATCGGTATGCAAATATCCTTCGAACTCTTTTAAAAATTCAAGGGGTCGTTTTGCTTTTCGATCAGGCTGGTACTCAAAGAGGATGATAGGAAGCCCTGCAGTTCTACCGGTTCTATATAGCCACATATAGCTTTTGCTTTGCGCCGATTTACCCGGTTCTTTCAGTACTTGCAACACCGTTTCATCGGCGTGAAGCACAGGCTGTACGCAAAGTATCTCTCGTAAGGTATTGTAAATTGGCTCTAGCCAATCTTCTGCACAACGAATAAACCAATTGGACATAGTTTGCCGTGAAAGGCGTATGCCCATACGGTTAAAGTCCTGCTCTTGACGATACAGTGGCAGGCCGTTTGCAAATTTCTGTGTCATAATATGTGCAACAGCCTCAGGCGAGGCAAAACTTTTTTTTATTATAGGTTTACCCATTGGTGCCTTAATGATCGGCACATTATCCCCATTACGCTCGCAATCACGGCAGGCATAAACATAATCGATATGCTCTACAATAATCGCCTTCGCCGGAATAATCTTAAGCTCACGACGGATCTCTTTGCCCATGATGTGCATTTCCGTCCCGCATTCCGGACACTCCTGTTCATCTGCTGGTAAAAAATGTTCGATAATCTCTACAGGTAAGTCGTCAGGCAGTTTATCGTTGCTTTCCCGCATCTTTTTACGATGATAATTCTGTACTTCACTCAATTCAGGTTCGGCTATTCTTTGATCTGTAGTTGCCTCTGCTTCATTAAATAAATTTAATGTATCGTATTTACTCTTTTCACTGGAAGAACCGAACTGCTTCTGTTTTGAAAGACGCATCTGTTCCATCAACCATTGTACTTGTTGGGCCAGTTCCTTGTTTTGCGCCTTTAAAGCTTCATATTCATCACGCGGAATAGAAATCATTTCTTTAGTTGTTGTTGTTGTATTTGACTCCATAATATTTTCCATAAAATAGATTATACTCTATTTTTCAGGACGAGGACACTTTATTTTGCTAAATAATTTGAATTTCATTAACTTTTTTATGTGCTTTCGGTTGATCTATACTTAGACCTTCCATTAACCATCTAAGTTGTTGTTGCGTAATGTTCCTAACGTCATCTTCACTTTTTGGCCATTGGAAACTTCCTTTTTCTAGACGTTTATACAAAAGTACAAAGCCGTCGCCTTCCCAAAAGAGGGCTTTAATTCGGTCTCTTCGCCGTCCACAAAAAAGAAACAGTGTATTAGAAAATGGATTTAGGTGAAAGCTTTGTTGTACGCAAGCCGCAAGACCGTCGATAGATTTTCGCATATCTGTATGACCACAGGCCACATAGATATGCTCTGCACGCGAAATATCGCCGATCATAATTGTCTAAGCGCGGCAAATACAGTTTCTACGGTTGCAGCATCAGCACCAGAATACACATTGACCTGCATAGTATCCCGATGAATACTAACGGCTATATTGCCAGCATTATTTTTAGGTAGGTTGATTTCAGCGAATACGGGGGTTTCGTCACACGGGAACGTAGTATGTATTGATTTTTGAACGTTTTCCAATTCTCGACATGTTTGAAGATATACTTTTCGCTGCCAATAATAGTATCTTTTAATGTCGATGTCATTGTCAGCACACCATTTTTTTATGGTTTTGCCACTGCTGCGGCAAGTTTTTACAATATCGGTCCATTTTTGCAACCGAACTTCATGTGTCACGATTTGTACATCCATGATTAGACTCCCTTCGAGTTTTTTAGCCTCTAAAAGAATCTAAAAAGCTCTAATTTAGATATCCTGAATGTATTTTCTCATGATGCACACTGATTGTACAGGTGATGGTTTAGTTGACGCTTACTTTATAAGGTAGAGTTTGGTATTCTTTATTCTGAAAGAAAGAATTTTGTGGAGGTTGCCAAAATAATGGATTTGATTGTTTTAATTATATGAAGGCAGAAAATACATGAAGTATCAAAAGTGGATTTGATTAAGAAAAAAAGGTTGGTATATATGGAAACAATAAAGAACGAACGTTTGCAGGAATCATATATTGGGCAGAAGATGGCAGAAAATTTAGCGATTGATTATGATGAAAATCAACTTTTGGTAAAGAAGTTTTTTGCGAGTGGAAATCATCAAAGAAAGGAGGTTCTGCCAGATGTCAACTGAAAAAGTTTTTGAAAGCCGGGATGTCATAAATAAGATTATTGTTGATAATTTGCGAGAATATGGCGATATTGAACCACCGGCGCTATACGGCAGACATTATAATAATGGGACGCGAACGAAATATCAGTTTAGTGCGGCAAACTATTTGCGTATTGCTGCAGCACAACGTGAATATAGGTATCAGGATCTTCGATGGCTAAGTGAACAGGAAATTACAGATAAAAACTTTACTATAAAAGATAATGTAAAGCCTGTCGAAATTGAATATTGGGAAGGTATTGATGATGGGCAAAATTATGAAGGAAATCTTCGGAAGTTCTATAATGCAGCAGATATTGTGGAAATGGATGGAACGGAAAAAATTGTTCATGGAAATGAAGAGGCAGATGTGGAATATGCCTTGGATCTTTTGCATGCAAATGGAATAGATATGGATGGAAACGGCAATTCGAATGATCAGTTTTTTTCAACTGTCAAAGAGTATGCGTCAAAAAATGGTGCTGATGAATTTGCTGCGTCGTTAACATCTCAATTGTTTTTGAAAACAAGTTATCTTAGTTATGATTACGTACAACATCCACTTTATACAGAAGAGAAAATTAACAAGCTTGCAGAAAATCCGAAGATTTTATTTCATGCGATGAAAAAAGCGCAGGAATTAGTCAGAACTATGCAGATGGAGGAAGGTAAAGAACTAAAAAGCATGGCAGATAAAATTCGGAAGGAGTGGAATCAACCGTTTAGAGATTTATCGGTTGACTTCTTTTGGAGTGAACGTTGTCTAAAAGATTTGCAGGGTAAAGAGTATCAAGAAGGGCAACATCTTCAAGGGGAAACAGCCTATCAATTTTTGGTACAGCTCAATGCAGCGGATAAAGAGCAGTTCGATAACAAGTTGCAGGGATTTGGCAACTATGATAAAACGAAATTTGCTGTTCGGTATGGAACATATGATCATGGTGAGATGCGTATAGATCTTGGCGATTTAGAATTGTGTAACAAAACTTCAATAACGAATGCCCTGTTGGTGCGTTTCAATGAATATCGAAATTATTTAATGACGGATACGCAGGCGATGGATGCCCATATCGGTTTTCAAAAATCTAAGGGCATGGAAATTAGTAGAGAAAAAGTTCTTGCAGCGTGCGAACGGGAAAATGCACTTTGTGAGCGGGTGATGCAGCGGTTTGCCGAGGAAGAAAAGATATATTTGAGAAAACACCCAGAATTGAAGAAGATCAATGAACGGACAGCCGATGTTTTTTTGTATTATTGTACAGAAAATAATTTTAGTAAAGTGCCAAATGATATAGTATTGGAAGTTCATAAGGCTGATGAATATGATGACCTTGTCTTTGCTCATTGCGATTCTGTGCAGGCGGCAACTCCCGTAATAAGAAAATTTAATAAACCAGAGCAAAATGCTATTGTTTTTGAATCTGCAGTGCCAAATGATACGATAAAAGGGGAATTTCTTGTAAAAGTAGCATTTACTAAAGAGCACCAAGTAGCTATGAAGAATTTAGAGAAATTAACGATAAAATTTAAAAACTACGGTATGGTTATGGAGCCTCTTGAAACGCCTGTTGTTGAGGAATTTAAGGGAGCGCAGGCTATACAGCATTTTATTTATGAAAAAAACGATGAGGCTGATGCTGTGCGTAGTATGAATTATGAACAAAAGATCATACGCCAACCTCGTAAACAAATGATTTTTTCTTATGGCGATAAAGAATTTTATAAATTGAAGTACGAAATTGGTAGTGGAGTGCTCAATCAAAATATTCCCTCGGGATTGCCTTTATATAATGAAGAAAAAGATATAATAAATAAAGAATTGCAGCAGGCCGTTTATACGCAAATGAAATATCAAGGGATTTGTCAGGGAAATGGTATTCGTGATTTGAATCAAAGAAATACAGTAAAGCTGCCAGAAATTGAAGTTGTACGAGCTAAGGTAATGGAAAATAAGCCGGATGTAAGGGATAACAATAGTAAGCAATTTGCGTATTATGCTGAATTGGCTACTTTGGATTTTAAGACGGATACACCGGTTAAGGTTATGGAAGCTGTTCTGCAGGAAATGCAGCAGGATGACCTGAGTCGGCAAAAAATAAGTAATATTGTTAAGACGAGTAAAAACTTCGATTTATCGCTGTTGGAGAATAAAGAAAACGTGCCAATACCGAAAAAACGGAATTTGCAGGTGAAAATGAGAAAGCCGGATAGGCAGGAGCGTGGGATGAGTAGATAGGGATTCAGTGGGAGGCAGATGGTCCGTATGGAAGATGAAATAAAACGTGCAAAAGAATTAGAACGGTATGCAATACTTATCAGTATGCTAAATTTTCTCTATGATAAAGAATGTATGAGTAAAGATGAGCGAATTACCGAAATCGAGTACAATGAGATTCGTAAAAAAATGAAGAATGATTATCATATAATATCTGATGTATATCCTTGAAATTCAACAAAAAATAACATATAATAATAATCATAGTATTTCGTAGATATATTAATGAAGCGCATGTTATGCCAGATGTTAAAATCATAAAAGGAAAGCGTGTATACAACGCGAGTGAAAACAGTGCTTTTCAAGAAATAATTAGAGTTGCTGCTTACTGTAGAGTTACTACGGATGATGAAGAACCGTTAGATAGCTACAACTCTCAGGTGAGACATTATACAGATTTGATTAAAGCGAAGTCGGAATGGGATATTGTTGAGGTTTATGAACCTATTGGGTTTAGGCGATAGAAAAATCAGGGATAGTAAAACTTTTTATGAAGGTAGGCTGAGGTAATGGACAGAGATAATATCAAGCAGCGATGTACAACCTATATTGATGAATGGGAAACAAATCCTGATTATGCATTGATGTTGATAGGAAATTGGGGATGTGGCAAGACATTTTTGAGTAAGGAGATTATAAGGGAACGAAACGCGGCTGCCGAGATAAACCTTGCTTGGTATGTCAGTGCTTTTGGCATTAAGACAGCAGATGATCTAAATGATAAGCTTTTTGAGGCGGCTCATCCTTTGTTGGGAGACTCAAAGAATAAAAAATGGTTGTCTGTGGGGTATGGTATCCTAAAAAGTGCCGCTAAGTATAAGTTTAACGTCGATGTCAACAATGTTATTGATCCTATCAGTAAGATGCTTACTGATAAAGATGAAAACCCAAAGGGTTGTCAAGTTTTGTTTGTTGATGATATTGAGCGTACAGATATGGATATTAAAGAATTATTTGGTTATTTTTTCCCTATTATAGAAGGTGGAACAAGAGTTATCTTCATTGCGAATGAGAAAGAAATTAAAGATGTTGTTTATGATCAGATGAAAGAAAAAATGATTGGTGAGACTTATAGCGTAGAGCCGGAATATGAGAAGAGCATCGAAGTGTTTTGGAATGAGGAACGATTTAGAGAGCTAATTGACACGGGAGCAAGCAAGCAATATTTTACTCAGATTGTAAAGAAATTGGGCGTGGAAAACTTACGTATTCTTCGGCAGACTATTCACCAATGGAAGTTGTTTTTTTATCAGTTACCGGCAATATATGAGCAGGACAAGGAATACCTCCGGGAAATTTTCGAAGCATATGTTGTTCTCATGGTTAGTTGCAAGCTCGGTATCATTAAAACGAGAAAAAATCCTATTTTTGAAAATAACGGAGAAGATTCCAATGGAAAAGCGGCAGGAAATAATACGTTAAGAAAAAAAGAGGTGATAGATGATAACATTGTTAAGCAGTTTCAAGTAGTTTGGGATCAGTACAAGAGAGATAAAAAACCATTGCAGGAAACTATAAATCAGGTAGATAAAGCACAGAGTTTCCTTCAGAATCAGATTGTATATCGTTTACGTTGCGCTGAACTTTGGCCTCAGATTTTACTTGAAGGAAATAATGACAAGGAGTGGCTGATGCAGAATCTTCAAGTGGATTATCAGAACCATAAAGAGCGAGTAGAGCGGCTGAAACTGGCAGACAGAAACATTGAGAAACTGAAAGATTTAGTGTTCCAGAGAAATGATCAATCAGTGTTAAATATTGAGGATTTATTTACTTCCCTTGTGCAGGATTTTGAACAAGGGAAATATACAAGATTTGACGAGATTATGTTGTATATTCAGATATATTGTGCTTTGTTAGCTGAACAGATATTGCCACGGCAATATAGCTTTGATAAATTAGGGGAACAGTTGAAGTCTTTTTTGGAAAAATTCAAAGATAAATTTTCTGGACTACCAGATTTTGAACGCGTATCGGAAGAAAAACTCTTTCAGGTTGGTAACGAAAATGTACAGGACTTGATCCGTAAAATTTTCCAAGCTGCTAGGGAAGTGACTGTGGGACTCGAGGATAAGGTGTTCCATGATAAGAATACGTTTTTGGAGTATATTAACAATGTTGGAAATGGGCTTAATAGTTATCTGAATGTTCCTTTTTTGCAGCAACTGAATATTGATGAGATGTTCGATTGGCTTGGAGATGATATTGTGGCGCATGAACAGCTCTTGCGCTTTCTTGAGTATCGTTACCGGAAGGAGGTCTCTAACTCTACTTTGCAAAGAAATGATTATGATGACTTCGAGTCGGTAAAAAAATTGCATAAGAAATATGTCCAGCGTTGCGAAGAATTAAATCATAAATATCGCTTGGATTTTCGAAATTATCGTTTGTTGGAAGAAAAATATGAAAAGCTTCTTGGTTATATGAAACCTATTATAGATGAAAGTATTAATCCCACAATGTGATGGAGAAAAGCGAGTAAGCAGAAATATTGCAACGGAGTGAACTAAAAAACTCCTGTGAGTTAGCATGATAATGGTATTGCAAGTCAATATTAGAAAATATAGGAGGTTCAAATATATAATAAAATCATAGTGACTCGTAGGCAAGTTAATGGGGTGTATACTATGCCAGATGTTAAAATTATAAAAGGAAAGCGTGGATATAACGCGAGTGAAAACAGTGTTTTTCAAGAAAGAACTAGAGTTGCTGCTTATTGTAGAGTTAGTACGGATGATGAAGAACAGTTAGATAGTTATAACTCTCAGGTGAGATATTATACAGATTTGATTAAATCGAAGCCGGAATGGGATTTTGTTGAGGTTTATGCAGATGAAGCTATAACCGGTACGATGATAGATAAACGTGATAATTTTAAAAAGATGATCAATGATGCAATCAGTGGGAAATTGGATGTTATTCTTACAAAATCTATTTCACGTTTTGCGCGTAATACATTAGATGTTCTGAAATATGTTCGATTGCTAAGAGAACATAGGGTAGCTATTCGCTTTGAAGAAGAGAAAATTGATACTTCAACTATGGATGGAGAGCTGTTATTATCTGTGCTTAGTGCTGTATATCAGCAAGAAGTTGAGAATATATCGGCCAATGTAAAAAAAGGGTTGCGTATGAAAATGCAACGGGGAGAATTAGTTGGTTTCCAAGGGTGTTTAGGATATGATTATTATACTGACACAAAAGAAATCGCAGTTAATGAAGAAGAAGCAAAGATTGTTCGATTTATTTTTAAGCAATATTTGAAGGGCTATGGCTGTACTTCAATAGCTAGGCAATTGGAAGAAAAAGGAATAAAAACAAAGCAAGGTAGTAGTCGATGGACAAATGGGGGAATCATGGGGATTCTCAAAAATGAAAAATATAAGGGTGATCTATTATTAGGGAAAACTTATACCGTGAATCCTATTTCGAAAAAAAGATTGAGGAATTTTGGTGAAGAGGATCGTTTTTTTATTCATCAGCACCATGAACCTATTATTACTGCTATAGAATATGAAAAAGCTCAAGAAATTCGTACAAATCGCAATAGAGGAAAAATTGGTGGAGCATTTTCTCCGGGGGTTCATGTCAGAGTGAGTCAACGATTTACTTTTAGTTGTATGCTAGAATGTGGCTATTGTGGTAAAGTACTTGCTAGGCGTATTTGGCATAGTACTACTCAACATAAAAAAATCATGTGGCATTGTGTTTCTGCAACTAAAAATGGCAAGAAAGTTTGTCCACATAGTAAAGCAATTGCAGAAGAAGCTATAGGAAATGCATTTGTTCAAAGTTTTCAAATGACAATTCAACGAAATAAAGGAACAGTTGATGAACTACTTGATCGTTTGAAAGAAAGCATAGAAAAAAATGCTCAGGTTGATACGACTGGAGAGTTACAAAGAAAAATCAATCGGTTAAATAGTAAAATTAACAAGTTATTAGATTTAAGGCTAGACGGTGGGATTGAGAAAGAAATTTATGAAGAAAAATACAAATCGCTTTCTCGTGAATTAGAAAAGTTAAAAGCTGAAAATGAAAAAGTGGATTTGCAATCGAGTCGACAAAAAGATGTGCAAAAACGATTAGATATATTTCGAAGTGTATTGAAATCAAATGTCGGTATGAAAAAATTTGATCCGGATGTATTTAATAGCATTGTAGAAAAAGTTATCGTTGGTGGATTCGATGAAGATGGCGAATCAGATCCTGATAAATTGATCTTCATTTATAGAACGAATGTAACCGATGAACGAAGTGCTGATGATTTTAAACCACCACGTAGGTCAAGGAGGAAAACGAATAATAATTTAACTGAAAAAAATGGTTCTATAATATCGACGCCTGATACTGGCTATGTAGAAATGGAACCGCTTGCTACTTCTAAAGATTGTCTATCAAGTTCATCCGAGTTAACGGAAACCGCTTCTATTGAGGATGACCGGCACATGTGGAAAGTGTTACCCTGTTAGTCCGCAAATAATAAGGGATTGTTGATGTTGATTAGCTGGAAAATCATCCAGCTGCCAACATATTCCAACGGTAAATTAGTCTAAAATATATAAGCAGCTAATGCAGTACAGAAATGTATGGCATTGGCTGCTTTTTTCGGTTATTCTAACATTTTACAAAGGACTTTTAAAAAAGATAGTGAACGCAGTTGAAATAAAGGTTGAAGTTCTTTACCAAGAAAAACTTGACACATACTAGCGAGTGATATCCATTGATAATTTATCAAGATTTTGTTATAATATAAAAAGAGATAGTTGATGTGGGAAGCGTCGGCTCTCCTCGAATTTAGAATTCTTTGAAGAAGACCGCTCGCAACCGCTAGGCGGTTTTTTTCATGCCGTTATTTACGGGATGAAAGAATGGCTGCGATCAGTATACCGAAACTTATCATTAACGATAAGGCTTCAAAAACTGTCATAAAACCACCCCCTACTTCTAGGAAAAACCGACACCATCAACTATCTTAGACAATATTATAGCACAATGCAGGCAGCTTATGAACAGGCTGCTTTTTTCGGTTATCCTAAGATTTTACACAGACGGTTATGTTATTTAATTTGACAAATGACAAAACTATATATATAATATTTTGTAATTAGTAAAGAGGTGATAGATATGACTATACTGCAAAAATTAGAAGAATTAGGCTCACATCAGGGTGGGATTATTACTACAAAAGATGCAGCGCGCCTAGGAATTTCAAGGGCAATGTTGTCAAATCTATACCTTCATGGTCAATTAGAGAGAATAGCACGTGGCCAGTATATTCTTCCTAACGGTATGGAAGATGAATTGTTGTCTATAGCATTACGATCAAGCAAAATAATATTTTCTCATGAAACGGCGCTCTATTTACATGGCTTATCAGACAGAACACCTTTTGTACATTCTGTAACAGCGCCAAGTAATTGTGTTCCTAATAATAACATTCAGGATATATGTAAAGTATATTATATTAAACCGGATTTATTTGAAATGGGGCGGGTTGTAGAAAAATCTCCTGCTGGAAATTTAATTCCTGTATATGATATCGATCGGACTATTTGTGATGTCGTAAGATCTCGTAATAAACTCGGAACTGAAACATTTCTATTTGCGGTTAAAGCATATGCAAAGTCAAAGAATAAGAATCTCAATACCTTGGGCAATTATGCAAAGCAATTAAGAATTACAAACGTAATTCACAGATATTTGGAGGTCCTGTTGTGATGAACGATACAAGCTTGAAGGCTAAGATAAGAAATATAGCAAGGCAGAAAAAGCTGCCAGCACAGGTTGTGTTGCAGAATTATTTATTTGAACGATTTATGTTTCGGTTATCAAAAATAGAATATAAAGATAAATTCGTAGTAAAAGGCGGTACTCTTATCTCTTCTGTTTTGGGATTATCTAATCGTGCAACAATGGATTTGGATACTACATTAAAGAATTTGCCATTAACTAAAGAGAACATTAAAGAGGCAGTAATCAATATTTGTAGTATTCGTATAAATGATGGTATCGATTTCGAGTTTAAGGGAATAGAACCAATTCGGGATGATGATGTCTATGGAGGCTTCTGTGTTTCTTTTGTAGCTAATTTGGGGAAAATAAAAGCTCCGTTAAGCATGGATGTTTCAACTGGTGATATTATGACGCCAGATGCTGAACTTAGACGATTTTCTATGATGTTTGAAGATGATGGATTTTTCCTATGGAGTTATAATATAGAAACTATATTGGGTGAAAAAATTGAAACGATTTTAAGTAGAGGGATTTTTTCGACGCGTCCTCGTGACTTTTATGATGTTTATGCTATTGTGGCAGCCCTTCCTTATGACAAGAAGATATTAAAAACAGCATTAATTGCAACAGCTGGTCACCGTGGATCTTTGGATAAAATAAAGAATACGGAAGCAATTTTAAAAGATATTTCTGAAAGTCTAGAGTTGAAACGATTATGGAAGAACTATCAAAGTCAGTTTCCCTATGCTTCAACCATCAATTACGATGATGTAATTGAGTTGTTAAGAAAAATAGTTCCGTCGGTTTTAGTGTGAAATGGACACTGAGGGAGGTTTCTTTTCTGACATCTATAGTAATCCAAGAGTTTAGTACATCACCCAGAATCTAAAAAACCCCAACAAAAAAACATGATTTTCGTAATAAAAAAATCATGTTTCATCCTATTTTTACTTGCAATCGTTACGAAGTGTAATATAATTAGAGATAGGTGGAAATTAAAAAAGTCGCCGTGTCCTGAGAGTGTCTCACCACTCACAGGCACGAGCAGGTGAACCAGCACCTACACGTAACAGCTAGCTGTCTACGACGACAATTTATTATACCGTGATTTTCCTTGAGTGACAAGGGAGATGGTTTGTTCGGTATGATGTGATTGTAGTTTTGACAGAGGCTTGCGTCTGCATGCAATTAAGATATAGCAAAGCGCATGTGTAGGTTGAATAAACCCGCGTATGCGCTTTTTTGATTTCCCCTGAAACAAACTGTAGGGTGGGTTCCTTTATTGGATTACAATAGAGAAACCCCTTGCAGAATGAGGATGGGGGATATAAATGATGATGAAAAATGTATTTGATTCGTTGGCTGCCACGAAGGAACAGGAAATTTTGGTTGGCTTAGATTTAAGAAAATATTCTAGTGAATATTTTCATGCCAGCGAAAAAATCCTTACGTATCAGGACAAAATCAAAAATGTTTTGCCCTTGGATTTGCAGGAAACATTGGAACAACTTGATGATGAATATAATTGTATGATGCTGAGCGGAATGGACGTATATTATCGACAAGGTTTTTCCGATGCAGTCCGGTTAATTATGGAGACAATGAGCTGGTCACCAAGACGAAGTTAGAAGGAACGGCGCACCCTAGTGATTTGAAAAAATCGCTGGGGTGTTTCTTTTTGCTTATTTGCTAACCTCTTTGTTTTGGTTAAATTGGGAAACTGCATACAATTACAGGTGATGAGCAAGGGTGTATTCTGTATTTAACATAAATTATTGACTTTTAACTTTTTAAAATGTTATTGCTCTCCGGTTTTGTCTATGCCTTACTCATGATTCTTGCCGAAATCTGCTTGCTGGTTTCGCCACATAAATGATTAAAATTTGGTACCGATTAAAGTACCAAATTTTAATCATTTATGGAAGCTTACTTTCGATAACGAGATGAACCATATGATCGTCAATGAGCTTTTTATTGTGCTACGCGGCACTCAAAGCATGCATGCAAACCTTGTTGATTGCCCTGGCTGCTCCGGTTGAATAGGTATAAATTTCATCCATTGCTTTATCGGTGAAAATGTCGATTGCCCCTTTTGCATAAACCAAATTTCTTCCAATATTATAGAGTCATTTTATTCTGGCGGTTTAGTTATATCGGAAATAGGCTTGTCTAGTTTTTTTGTGATAAGTATTTTTCAAGCATATCAAGATTGAATAAAAAAGGTTTGATCATTTATGAGGGGGAAAAGAAAAAATTTTCCATCGTCAATGAAGTGAATTTCTCTTATTTAGTTACCATTGAGGCAACTAAATAAGAGGTGGTGGTTTTAAACCGCCATAAATAATTTAGGTTTAATATTCTTCCAGAAGCTTTTCTGCGCAAATAGAATCTATAACTAGTACGTTAATATATTCTCCTTTTAAAGCTGCGACTAGTGGCTTTAATTTTTTTTCTGAAGTTATACATGTCATTACAAATCTCTTTTTCTTAAGTTCTTCTAGTTTCACACCCATAGTTCTTCGATCTAAATTTTCATCGCATACATCGCCATTTGTGTTGATGTAATGACAACATATTCTGCCAGCAACTTGTTTATTCATAAGTTGTTCAAGCTTTTTATTATCAATATAACCACCTTTCAGAAGACAATCATTTTCATCTATTGCAGCTATATTAACAATTGCTTTATTGCAATTTTGAGCTTTATCAAAAACCTTCCGAATTCGATTATCATGCAACATTGTGTCTAATATAATTTCATTATCCACCATTGCTGGGCATGGAAACGTATATGCATTTTCAGCATGTAATTTCTGACTTAATATACCGAGAATTTCATCTGCACGGCTGGCTCTATTCACATTATCTAAATTTCCAGAAAGTTGTACCAGTTCTATATTAGGTAAAGTTAGAGTTGGGAAAGCTCGAGCAATTGTGTAAATCGTGTAGCCCCAAGAGACACCAACTATATCTCCTGCTTCCAAAAGATTGACCATAAATTTAGCAGCTTCTTGTGCAGTTATTTGTTGTGCCAAAGATTTATCATCATTAGGAATAGATACAACCCTTACGGCTTTTAAATGATATTTTTGCAAAAGTTGTTCTTGCAACTCTTCTTCGATATCAACCTCATCTGCTATAAAAATTTTTACAATACCAGTTTTTCGAGATTCGGTTAAAAGTCTAGAGACTTTTGGCCGTGATAAACCATAACGGGTTGCAATTTGAGATTGTGTAAAATTGTCTTTGTAATAAAGTTTTGCGATCGTACGTAAAACTTCTATTTCATCGTGTTTTTGTTTTTGCATAATACCTCATCATTTTTTCATTTTTGAAATTAATACAATAATTATATTATATATAAATTTTGAAGGTATAGCAATATAATAAAAGTCTGTATTTAATTAGAAAATTAATAAGAAAAATTAATTTGACATTATTGTTTTTTTATTTATAATAAAATATGAGAACAAAATATTAAAAATGAACATATGTTCAATTTTGATTATGAGGAGGGATTATTGTGAATATAAAAGATAATCTATTAAAGATTTGTTGTGCTAATGCTTGTTTTACCATTGATTTTCATTGTATTCAGTGTGATTTCGAGAAGTATATCGACTCAATAAAAGATTTAGTTGCGTATTCATTTGAAGAAATGGATGCATTGGAAAATGGTGCAATAGCAAATCCAGATGAACAACGGATGGTAGGGCATTATTGGTTAAGAGATACATCAGTTGCACCAACTGAATGGATAACTTGGCAAATAGATTCTTCCCTATTACAAATTACAGATTTTACTGAAAAGATACATACAGGAGAAATTCTTTCTTCAAGTGGGACAAAGTTTAGAAACTTGATTGTAGCTGGCATTGGTGGCTCACAATTAGGTTTCCAATTTATTGCGGATGCTATGAAAAATATGGAATATAAAATGACCCCATATACAATTGATAATAATGACCCCGATGGAATAGAATTGATTCTGCGCAAAATAAATGACCAATTATCGGAAACACTAGTGATTTTTATTTCAAAATCAGGTAGTACCATAGAAATCAGGAATATGATTTTAGAACTACAAGTTGCATTTAACGCGAAAAAAATACCTTTTGAAAAGCATTTTATTGCTGTAACTATGCAAGGTTCACCGATGGAAAAAGTAGCACGTGAAGAAAATTGGCTTAATGTTTTTCCTATATGGGATTGGGTTGGTGGAAGAGTATCTGTTTTTTCCTCAGTCGGCTTACTTCCATTAGCATTATTAGGTATTAGCATAAATGATTTGTTATTTGGTGCAAGAGAAATGGATAAAATAACGCGTAATAAAACAGTGATTAACAATCCCGCAATGTTATTATCTGTTGCATGGAAATATTTTAAAGAAGAAAGAAAAATTACAACTATGGTAACATTGCCATATAAAGATCGATTAAGTTTTTTTAGTAGATATTTACAACAGTTGGTAATGGAATCTTTAGGAAAAAACAAAACTCGACAAGGTGAAAAAACATGTACAGGGCTTACTGTTTATGGAAATAAAGGTTCCACTGACCAGCATGCTTATGTACAACAATTAAGGGAAGGTATCTGTGACTTTTTTACATTGTTTCTTCTTGTAAAGAAAGACCGAGATAATATTGCGCCAATTGTAAATCATTCTACGATAACAACAGGAGATTATTTGTGGGCTTTTTGTTTGGGAACACAAAAAGCTCTTTTTGAAAAAAATCGCGAATCTATATTACTGACTATGGATAAAATATCTCCTACTGTGATCGGTGCATTAATTGCTCTTTTTGAACGTGCTGTAGGATTTTATGCTTATATGCTAAATGTTAATGCATATAATCAACCGGGTGTTGAAGCTGGTAAGATTTGTGCAGAAGATATAATTTCCCTTCAAGAGAAAATAAACATTTTTTTAAGCCAAAAAAAATATATTGAACTTACTGTAGAAGAAATTGCTCAAAGTATTGGTTCAGATGATTTGCGACTAGTTTCTTATCTCGTGGAACATTATCGTGCTAATCATTAAATTCGCAGAAAAAAATTGATTACTAAAAAATGTATTAAAGTCAAAGAAGGTGTTGATTACAATATGCCTATAAGAGAATTAGTGATGGAAAAAGCAGAAAATTTGCATTACATGGTTAATTTAGGGTGCGGCAAAAATATATTGAAAAATTTTATCAATATTGATGTCGTAAAACTTCCTGGAGTAGACATTGTTACATCCCTTGAAAAGGTACATTTACCATTTTTAGACAATTCTGTTCAAATAGTTAAATGTGAGCATATTCTTGAACATATAGAAAATTTGGTTGGCTTAGATTTAAGGAAATATTCTAGTGAATATTATCATGCCAGCGAAAAAGTCCTTGCGTATCAGAACAAAATCAAAAATGCATTGCCCTTGGAGTTGCAGGAGGCCTTGGAACAACTTGATGATGAATATAATTGTATGATGATGAGCGGAATGGACGTATATTATCGACAAGGTTTTTCTGATGCAGTCCGGTTGATTATGGAGACAATGAGTTGGTCCCCAAGACGGAGTTAGAAAGAACGGCGCACCCTAGTGATTTGAAAAAATCACTGGGGTGTTTTTTTGCTTATTTGCTAAGGTCTCTGGTTTGACTGAATTTGGGGATTACAAATAATTACAGGTGATGAGCAAGACTGTATTCTATATTTAACATAAATTATTTCATTCTAACTTTTTAAAAGTTAAAATGAAATAAATAAAGTTAAATACAGGAATGGTGGTATTTATGAGTATTTTGAAAGATGGGTTGGATTTGAAAATTAAATGGTTCTATAATAAATGTTGGAATAAAATGAATAACTCGGTTACAATTAAAGTTACCAGACACTGACCGAAAGGCACTATCACTTAGCTGATACGAAATGTAGTAATATTTATTATGGTCTTATTCATAAAAGTCCAATTTAAGTCCGGCTAAAGAATCGGTATAGATTTCCATGAAATGATAGGAAAAGTGATAGGGCGTCAGAGGAACAGCTATGATGAAGCAAATGAAGCGGAGGTATTTTTATGAACGATTTGATTTTGATTATAGATATGCAAAACGATTTTATTGATGGGAGTTTGGGAACCAAAGAGGCACAGGCAATTGTACCGCGCGTTCAAAAGAAGCTTTTCACTACTGACAGTGTTATTATGTTTACGCAAGATACGCACGGACAGGATTACCTGGATTCGCAAGAAGGAAAGAATCTGCCGATCAAGCATTGTATCAAACCTGAAAAAGGCTGGGAGATTTGTGATACACTCAAGCCATATGTGACGGAAAGCAATGTTTTTGAAAAACCGACCTTTGGCTGTACGAAACTGATTCAGGCCGTAGAACCTTATGAATCTATTACGATTGTCGGACTCTGCACGGATATTTGCATTATTTCCAATGCGCTATTGATCAAGGCATTCTATCCAGAAAAGATGATCAGAGTTGATAGCAAGTGTTGTGCTGGGGTTACACCAGAAAGTCATGAAAATGCATTGAAGGCAATGCGCAGCTGCCAGATAACGATTATATGAGTGGAGGTTGTTTAACTTAATCGGATAACCTGAGTTGCCAAAATTTGTTGATGCTTATATACGTTTAAATTTTTAGAGTAATACTTACAGAGGTGCAAAAAATTGAAAATAGAACGATTAGTTGCGATTCTTTCTATTCTTGCGAATGTAGATCGAATTACAGCGCAAGAACTGGCCGATCGCTTTGACGTGTCAAAAAGGACAATTCTTCGGGATCTGGATACACTCAATGGTGCGGGGATTCCGATTATATCTTATTCTGGTATTGGTGGAGGGGTGCGCCCTTTGGCATAAGTGGGGATTTTTATTGATGTTTAATTCCGTTAGAGCGCATCACTTAACTTTTTTCTTGACATTACAACTCTTATTTTATAAAATAATACTGACCTCGGTCAATTAGCGAGGTTGATACTTTATTAATCAATAGACAATTTGTAGTAATATACATATATAGGAGGTAAAAATTATGATACAAGCTGACAAGGAAAATATAGTTACATTAGAGGTTGTAAATAGAGAAGAATTGACAAATTTTAAGAAAGATCTGCAAGAAGCATTTGCAGTTGCAGTGGTTGAGACATTTGGTTCTAAATTAGATAAGCCGATTCCTTCTGATGAAGATCTAGAAAAATCTTTCAATGCTGATGGAGCTGTTGTTTATCATATTTTCTCAAATGGAAAAAAGACAGGTGGCGTTGTACTTATTATCAATGAAATAACACAACATAACTCGTTAGACTTTTTCTTTATATCAGTAAATGCACACAGTCGTGGCATTGGCTTAAAAGCTTGGAAAGCTATTGAAGAAAAGTACATTGAAACTAAAGTTTGGGAAACTCATACACCGTACTTTGAAAAACGTAATATTCATTTTTATGTAAATAAATGTGGCTTTCAAATCGTAGAATATTTCAATAAACATCACTCTGATCCGCATGCATCAAGTGACGAGGACTTCCCAGGAGGCGAAGATTTCTTTAGATTTGAAAAGGTCATGAAACAATAAATTTTACTTATTTATTGACAGCGTGGTTTGTTAACCATATGATTGACTGAGCTAGTAATGAAGTGATATATGGAAGCAAGTCGTTTTATTTGCAGATTTTACCCAGTTAGGAGGTAATAGACATATGAGAGTTAGAAAAGATCCAAAAGTTCGTCAAGAAGAGCTGATTGATGCGGCTTTAGCATTGTTTAGTTCTGCTGGTTATAAAAAAACAATGATTGTTGATATAGTGAAGCGGGCTGGTGTAGCCAAGGGAACCTTCTTTTACTATTTTTCTACCAAGGAAGCCGTTTTAGAAGCCATATGTTTGCGCTGGGCGATTGATATAGCAGCTTCTTATCAGAGGAAAAGTAAAGCACACACGGCAATAAAAAAGCTACAGAGTTTCATTTCAGAATTAATGCTTCCTAGTCAAGTAGATGAGCTGATTGACAAGCTTTGGGATGAGAAGGAGTTTAATCTAGTTTATACCATTTGGCAGCAACAGGTAGAGAGCATTTTTAACCCGCTTTTGCGTGAAATTATCGAGCAGGGTAATCAAGAGGGCAGCATGCAGGCACCCCATATAAAAGAAACGATTGCTTTTTTCTGGAGTACAGTGGACTGCTTATTTGACGTTGCTTTTTTAAAGGAGCCAGAGGAGGTCTTTCTTATTAAAGTGAAAATTGCTGAATCTGTTTTGGAACGAATTTTGGGAATAGAGGAAGGAAAACTCGAATTTATCATTTCCAAAGTCTAAAATTTTAAGCTGTGTAGAAATGGACATCTTTTTCACCACACAACTGACCAAGGTCATTAATTCGCAGGAGAAATGTATTGTAGTTATGATGATTCGGGCTATTTTTTTGCCTTTTAACTGACCTTGGTCAGTTGTCGCAAAACGGCTTCTTGTTACGACAGTTTGAAAAGAGATTACAGGTTAGAACCTATTCATCATAAATTTTGCTTAAAATTTTGTAATAAAAAATATAGGTAGATAAGCCTCTTAGGTTGTCACTAAAGAGGAGGATACGTGATCGCGGGCAGGTTCGTTACCAGCCTGGTATCGCCACCAATCTGGATGTGATTGATGCACAGGGCGCATTGACCACAGCGAAATTTAACTATATTAATGCCCGCTATGATTACAATAAATATACGGTGCAGTTAACACAAGCTATGGGGACGATTACGGAGGATGATATACATGATAAAAAAGAAGCCGCGCGTTAGAACTTTAATGCTGATATTGATGTTGATACTGTTTATCGGTACGGCTGTTTGTCGGGTTTATAGTGCTCAGCAGCAAGCAGAGGTAGAGATTCAACCTCTTACGGTTACGATGGCAGCAGTAAGCTGGACACAAAAGCCCAATACTCTCAATTTGACTGGTACGGTAGAGGGCATAACCTCAGCTATTATCAGTAGCCGTTTTGCAGGGAAAATCGAAGAAATACGTGTCGAGGACGGTCAGGCAGTTTCAACTGGTACCGAGCTTTTGAGACTAGATACGGTTGAATTAGCGAATGCGGAGCGGATTGCCCAAAATAACATTCGTCAGGCGCAGGCAAACCTCAATACGGCGCAGACGGATTATCAGCGTTACTATAATCTCTATGCACAACAAGCTGTTACCAAACAGCAACTAGAAAGTGCGCAGGCTAAAATGATTACCAGCCAAGTGGAGGTTGATAATGCCTATGCCAATCTGAATAATGCCCAAAAGCAAATCGATGACGGTAGTCTTAGAAGTCCGGTAAATGGTGTAATTGCCAATAAAACAGTCACTGTCGGTCAAGTCGTCTCACCGGGTACTGCCCTTCTGACGGTAGAACAAATCGATCAAGTGTATGTCGTGGTCAACATTGAACAAAAGGATATTGTCACTGCAAAACTGGGAACTGCGGTAACCGTTAAAGTAGATGCATATCCCGAGGCATCTTTTGCTGGCATCATTGCGGTTATCAATCCCGTAGCAGGTAGTGAGAGCCGGATGTTTCGGGTTAAAATTAAGGTTGATAATGCTGGGCAGTTGTTAAAGCCAGGGATGTTTGCCCAAGCTGCCTTAATCTCGGGTCAAACGAAATCTGTTCTGGCGGTATCGCGTGCTGCGATGATGACGCAAAAGGGTTTGCATTATGTCTATGTTGCTGAAAATGGTCAAGCAAAAAAAACATTGGTAGAAACCGGTGATTTAATTGGTGATTTGCTTGAGATTAAAGCGGGCCTCAATGAAGAAATGGCAGTGGTGATTGATAATTTGGATAAAATTAAAGATGGCGATGCCTTAGCGGGTGAAGGAGGGGACCGTCGATGAGCTTACCGGAGATCAGCATCAAGCGTCCTGTCTTTGCTACAGTTACGTTGCTTGCCTTGATTCTATTGGGAATTGTCAGCTATTTCCGTATGAATGTGGATGAAATGCCGGATACAAGCTTCCCTTATGTATCGGTTAGTATTACTTATGAAGGTGCGCAGCCGGAACAAATTGACACGCAGGTTACTAAAAAAGTGGAGGAGGCAGTCGGCGAGGCCAAAGGGGTAAAACATATCCGGTCGGCATCACGTGAAGGTATAGCCGAAATTGGCGTTGAGTTTAATTTGGATATAGATCCAGCGATCGCAACGCAGGAGGTGCGGGACAAAATCAGCGCCATTCGCAGCGAATTGCCTGATAAGATTAAAGAACCCGTAATTGCACGTTTCGATATGAAAGCAGCGCCTGTTGTTGCGATTGCTTTCACCAGCGATAGTGTCAATCTACGGGAATTAAGTGTTTTAGTAGATGATGTGATTAAGCCGCGTCTGCAAAAAATTGCTGGTGTTGGACAGCTGAAAATAACGGGGCTGCAAGAACGCGAGATTCAGTTGCTGCTGGATCGAGATAAAATAAATGCGTTTAGCTTTTCTATACCCGAAATTACCCAGCGCCTGCAGCAGGAAAATCAAGATATTCCCGCAGGTAAACTTACGGAACTAAATCAAAACTTATCTGTACGCACAGCGGGTAACTTCAAAAATCCGCAGGATTTCCTTTCCGCTGTAATCGGCACAAGAAATGGCGTGCCAGTCTATTATCGTCAGATTGGTTCTGTTAAGGATACAATTAAGGAAATCGAAACACTTGCGCGTTATGATAACAAACCAGCCATCGGTCTTGAAATCGGTAAGCAATCCGGTGCCAATGCCGTGAACGTAGCCAAACAAGTAAAAGGTGAACTGGAAAAAATCCAGAAAAATCTACCCGCGGGAATTACCCTGCATATGGTTCGCGATGATGCAGAGCGTATCGAGGAATCTATTCATGAAGTTTGGTTTGACCTTATTATCGGTGGGTTCTTTGCCGTTGTTACAGTGCTATGGTTTTTGGGTGATTGGCGCAGTACCCTCATCAGTGCCTTGGCAATTCCAGCTTCGATTATTGCTACTTTCTTTTTTGTGAAATTAGCCAACTTCTCTATCAACAGTATGTCACTTTTAGGATTGTCGTTGTCAGTCGGACTCTTAATCGATGATGCCATTGTTGTCATTGAAAATATTATTCGTCACCGCCAAATGGGCAAGCTGGCTATTCAAGCGGCTGCTGACGGAACCAAAGAAATCGCCTTAGCGGTTATGGCGACGACCTTTACCGTAGTCGCAGTGTTTTTTTCCGTCGGTTTTATGTCTGGTGCCAGCGGCCAATTCTTCAAGGAATTTGGTTTGTCGATTGCGTTTGCCGTCTTGGTATCTCTTTTCATATCTTTTACCTTGACACCGATGATGGCAGCCTTGTATCTGCCCGTTGGCTTGCAGCATACTGCAGGGCGTCTGGGACAGTGGTGGTTAAAGTGGAATGAATGGTTTGAGCATTTTGCGGATGCTTATGCTGATTTGCTGAAAAAACTGCTCCAGCAATACCGAAAGAAAGTCTTGGCTGGCGCCTTCGCTTTGTTTATGCTCAGCATGATGCTGTTTCAATATCTAGGTTCTTCCTTTATTCCAAACACCGACAATTCACAGTTTAGTGTAAAAATCAAAATGCAGGCGGGTTCAACTGTAGGAGCGCTGGATGAGCATGCGCAAAAGATGCTGGAAGCACTTCGCCCGCTTTCTGAGATTCAGCATATTTATAGTACATCGTCTGGTCAAGAACAGACTTTCTTTATCACCTTAGTGCCCAAAAAAGAACGACAGCGCAGCCAAACTGAGGTTATTGGCGAAGTACGTCAAATCTTAAACAATATTCCAGGAGTTCGGGTGGATATAGAGCAAGGTGACGGTAAGCCTGTTACTGTTTCAATCACAGGTGATTCCGTAGAAAAACTGGAGGAAATCTCCAATGAACTGCAAAAAAGAATGGAAACTGTACCGGGGGTAAAAGATCTTGTGACGAGTCATCGGACTGGTACTCCAAATCTAAATATTGCAATCAAGACAGAACGGGCAAATGATTTAGGCGTTTCCACAGAAGCCATCGGCAGCAGCCTGCAAACGATGCTGGCAGGAACGGTCATCGGTAAATATAGTGACAGCGATGAGCGTGTGGATGTCCGTGTCAGGCTGGCAGAGGTGGATCGCAGCCGCCCCGAAAGCTTGAATACGATTTATGTACCAAGCGAAAAAGCAACAACTGACGGACGAAAAATGCTTATTCCTCTATCGCAAACAGCCGACTGGCAATATGAGACCAGTCCGGCAGAGATTAATCGCTATGACCGGCAAAAAGAAATCCGCCTAACCGCCAATTTAGAGAAAACGACCATTGGTGATTTTAATGATCAATTTTACCCTAGTGTGCAGGATATTCTTTTACCAACAGGCTATCAGATCAATGCTGCAGGGGTATCAGATGACATGGATGAATCCTTCTCTAGTATGGGTATTGCCTTAGCGCTTGCGGTATCTTTCATCTTTATGATATTAGCAGCGCAGTTTGAAAATTATAGTGAACCATTTGCTATTATGCTTTCTCTGCCTTTAGCCATCATTGGTGCGTTGCTCGGACTGTTCTTGGCAGGCAGTGATTTAAGTTTGATTTCAACAATCGGCATTATGATGCTTATGGGGCTGGTTACCAAAAATGCGATTCTTTTAATCGATTTTGCTAAACAGCGAATGCGAGAGCATGTCTCTTGTAATCAAGCCTTAATTGAGGCAGCCCGCATCCGCCTGCGTCCGATACTTATGACTAGTGTTGCCATGATTTTTGGCATGATTCCCATTGCATTAGGTTTTGGACCGGGATCAGAAGCCCGTGCTCCTATGGCACATGCCATTATCGGTGGTCTGATTACCTCAACGCTGCTTAGTTTGGTAGTTGTCCCAGTCTTTTATTCTTTGATTCATGACTGGAAAAATCGTTAAATAAAGCATGTATAAAAAATAAGATGGAATAATTGTAAATTTATCTACTTAATGGGGTAATGGATTGACATAGTTAGATTTAATTTATTATTGCATTATTAGGATAGAAAGTGATCTCAAAAAGCAAAGCAAAACACCGATTGCCATATCGAGAATGCAATCGGTGTTTTATAATTTCATTATTTTATCTCATAACAAAAAAATGCCTGTATATCCAGAACGGCGCACCCTGGTGATTTGAAAAATCACCAAGGTGTTTCTTTTTGCGTATTATATAGATTTTAATAATAAGTCCAAAAACAATTGTTCTTGAACAGAAAAATGTTTGTTTTTAAAAAATCCTAAGGTTAATGTAACAAATGTGTTTGGTTGGCAGGGTAATTCAATTAGTTGGCCAGAATTTAGATAATCTTTAATAAGTAAATTAGGCAAAAAACTAAGACCAATATTATTTAAGACAGCATCTCTTACAGCTTCGGAATTACTACATTCCATTATTATATTAGGAAGTTTAGGGAGTAGGTGTTCATATTTTTTTCGGTAAGTACAGCCTTCTTTAAATGAAATCAATGGATAATCAAATATATTTAAAGATTGATTATGTTGGAGATACAGTGCTTTGCCTACAGTCCAAATCATTTTTTCTTTACTTAATTCAATTTTTGTTATTTTTTCGCTTTTTATATCCGTATGACAAATTATAAAGTCAAATTTATTTTGTACTAATCCATTTAAGGCGCTATCGGTATTTGAGCAAATTTCTAAAGAGATATTTTTGAACTCATTTTGTGGTGATAAAATTGGAGTAACTAGATATGATGCGCAAAGCGTAGAGACACCTATATTAATCAATGAGAAATTTTTTTTGCTTGATAAATATATGTCTTTTTTTAATGAATTATATTCAAGTAGTATATTATTTGCATGTCGCATAAATATTTTTCCGTTTGGTGTCAAATATATTTTGCCTCCAATTCGTTCAAATAAGGCGGCGTGCATTTCTTTTTCTATTAGTTTTATTTGAGCGGTAATAGCTGGTTGCGTGAAGTTTAAAATTTCTGCAGCGTGAGTTATATTTTTACAATTTGCAACAGTAAGAAAAGTTTTAAATAAATTTATATCCATAAGCGACCTTCTTTAAAAATAATAAATCACGAAACATGATATTCATATCGAACGGATATATTATACCATAATTCATAAAAATTTTTTTTTAAAATCAAAAAAAATGGTGATTTTTAAAATGGCGTGATTTGCAATATAATAAACGATGTAGGTAGTAAGATATAGAATAATAAATAGGGGAATTGCTTAATAAAAGCTGGCTTTGTAGAGTGGATTGCTTAAAAAAATATATTTATTATGTAGGAGAAAATTATATGAATGTTTTCTTTTTAGGATTTTTAAATGGAATTAAAATGATGATAAGTTTATCAAAAATTTTGGTTCCAGCAATTTTAATTGTTAAGATATTAGAATATACTTCTGCTTATAATTATGTATCAAAATTATTTGTCCCGCTTTGTGATGTAGTAGGGTTGCCAGGAACTGCAGCAATTCCTTTTTTTATGGGAATAGTGAGTAATATTTATGGCGGCTTAGGTGGAATGTTAGCATTAAATTTAGATTACAAAGAGATGACAATTTTAGGTACTATGATAGCTATTTCTCATGGAGGAATAATAGAAAATAGTATTGCATTAAAAGCAGATATTAGTATGGGATTGATTTTTTTTGTTAGACTACTAGTAGCAATCCTTTCTGGAATGATATTGAAATTGGTTTTATGAAAGGATGGTGAGGGTATATAGAAAATATATATTTTTTTATTTGTTCAGCTATAAAAGACTGTATTTTGCAAGTACTACAATTAGCAATTGTTATTATTCCAATATCAATATTGGTTGAAATATTTAATAGATTTGGAATAATAGATAAAATATCTTTAAAAACAGAGAAAATAACAAAATTATTGAGTTTACCAAAAGAAGCAGCAATAACATGTTTTGCAGGTATCTTTTTGGGGATATTGTCAGGTAGCGGTATTATTTTAGCTACAATAAAAGAAAAAGGGTTGGAAAAACATGAAGTAGAAACAATTTTTATCTTAGTAGGTATCTGCCATTCAATAATCGAAGAAAATATTATTTTTATAGGCTCTGGTGCTAATGTCCTGATTATAGCTCTTGTCAGGTTTTTTGCAGGCGTATTAAGTGCATATGTATGGCAACTTATTTTTATAAAAAAACATAGCCTTTTATTGGTGAAAAAATAATTTAAAAACCATGATTTTCGTTGCAATTCGCGGCGAGAAAAAAATTATACAATATTATAATCGTTATATTAATTGCTTGGTATCAGCCTGTTAAAAAAAGCATAAGTATAAAAAAATGAACTGCCTTTGGTTTTTTATACCAGAGGCAGTTCATTTAAATAATTCAAGTAATATAGTATTGATAGAAAAAGTTTTAGGCCAGATTTAAACGATGACTTAGAATATAATTTGTGATGATGAAAAAAATGCCACAGAGGAGTAATGAGGTGACATAGTAGTTTGCACCAAGTATAAAAGAAAATATCTGCCCGAAAATGAAAAGCCCGAAAAAAGCAGCGAAAGCACAGAAGATACTATGCTCACGGGAGAGGTGACCGATGGACACCGAAGCGTAGATGATAAGTATCGCTGTGGCATCATACATAAGTGTTCCGTAGATAAAAGCAGCAAAGTGTGTCGTGAGGTTAAGCATATCATCCGGTGTGATGGTACTGAAAGGAAACTGGACTCCCGCAAGAATATCCGGGTTTATGGTGACAAATAGGAAAAAAACGGTAGCGAATGTTAGCAGCATACCAGTGAAAGCAAAGAGAAGTGCTGCGATGAGCTTACTTATAATGAGCTCCCAAGTCTTTACGGGCAACGTGAAGGTCAGATAGCCTTCATTGGAAAAAAAGTTACTGTAAAAGCGGCGCGTGATGACAACCAGCGTAAAAACCATGACCGCGGCAATGATGAGAACATGGAAAAGAGCCGTAAAGGACATGATTGTCGGCATCTGCATTATATAGAAAACTTTTTCAAGCAAAGCAAATAGAATAAGCGCAGCATAGAACGGAAGTAGTTGACGAAATATAGATTTTATTTCATATTTAAAAAGATGGATTAACATTTAAATTCCTCCCTAAATAGTGCATCAAGTGATACACCTTTCTTTTCACGGATTTCATCGACAGAGTCATGGAGAATCAAATTGCCCTGTTTGATCAGAATGGCTTCATCAAGTATGGATTCAATTTCAGAGATAAGATGTGTCGAGAGGATGATGGAGGCCTTCTCTTGATAGTTCGTAAGGATGGTTTTTATTATATAGTCACGAGCGGCCGGATCAACACCACCGATTGGTTCATCGAGCAGATAAAGGTCAGCTTCGCGGCTCATGACAAGGATGAGCTGGACTTTTTCTTTTGTACCCTTTGACATGTTTTTAAGTTTATCGTCAAGGCCAATCTGCAGATTTTGCAGCATATCGCGTGCCTTATCTATATTGAAGTCTTTATAGAAGTCACTGAAGAATTCAAGTATTTCTTTAACGTGCATCCAGTTGTTGATGTAAGTGTGTTCCGGTAGATAGGAGACGATTTTTTTTGTTTCTGTGCCGATCGGGTGACCGCCGATCGTCAGTGTGCCGCTTGTCGGAACAAGCAGGCCCGTGCAAAGTTTGATGAAGGTCGTTTTACCGCTGCCGTTCGGGCCTAGTAGTCCGATAATGCGTCCACGGGGAATATCAAGCGTGAGATCGTTCAGGCCGCAGGTGCTGCCGTAGTGTTTCGTGAGGTTTTGACATTGTAAGATAGAATCCATATTATTCACCGTCTTTCGTAAGTGTTGTTAATAATTGAAGAGTTGCTTTTCGATCGTAACCAATCGCAGCCATTTTCTCAAGAAAATCGTTCATTTGCAAGCGTGCGGTTTCTTTTTTTTGTTTATCCAGCATCGTTTTATCCTCCGTAATGAAACGCCCGTTTGTGCGTTCTGCATAAATAATCTCTTCCTGCTCGAGTTGTGCGAGGGCACGCTGCATCGTGTTTGGATTGACGCCGGCCTCCATAGCAAGATCACGTACGGGTGGTAGTCTGTCACCAAGATTTCGTTTGCCGACAAATATTTGATTCTTGATTTGTTCGGCGATCTGGGTGTAGATCGGTCGATCTTTTGTAAAATCCCAAGCCATAGTGAATGCTCCTTTACACTGTATTATTGTATTAATTACATAATACAATAATACAGTGAGAATGTCAAGCAGTATTTATAAATTCGGTAGTAAAAGGCATTATCTTTGAAATTACTAATGAGAATAGATCATGACGTGATTGGAAAATAAGACAGTCGAGCTGTTTTTTTTCGCTACATTGTTTGAAGAAATTTTTTTAACTTTGTATTAATTTGGCAGGAACTTTGATTTTGCGTGAGGAATAAAATTAGTAAATCGTATTTTATCCAAGTTAGTCATGTCCTATTTGTTTGTTATGAAGAGAATAGGCAGTACGGTCACACGCTATAGGTTTGACAGTATAAAAAACTCAACTAAGGGGATGTCAATATTTTGCGTAGATTAATTGGTTTAGTATTTGCTATGACTGTTTTATTTGTTTTCATACCGGGAAAATCATATTGCCATACGGCTCCAGCTAAGGTAGAAATAGATTCGGACTACTTGACGCATGTAAGTTTCAAAAATCGCTATATTAATACGGTATCAATACATATACTCGAAAATATTTCAGAAAAACATAATAGATCTTTATATAGGGGCATTACAATTACTCGACCATATGGGCACATAATAAATGATAATGACCAGACTAAAGATAGTTCGGCAGTTGGTATCGGACCTGTATACATGATTCGTAATGAAAAAAAACTTTCAAGAAAGTTATATGAAGCGTTAGATATGAGCGGTGGATTTATTCTATATGATAAAGCATTTCCGACAGACGGAAGATATTATAATTTTATGTGGCGGATTGGCCCCCGATTGGTTTATAAAACGGGTGAAAACTCTTCGATAAATATTGGGTATACGTTCATGCATGTTTCTAATGGTTTTAGGACTCATAATCCTGGATATAATGGGCAAGGTCTTTCAGTTAGTTTCGAACAAAAATTTTGAATTAGCAAATTGAACGTGAGCGTACCATAAAATAGTAGGTATTAAATTCTTGTTTGTGATTATGATGAGAGTGCAGTGCGTTTTATTAAATACAGGATCAAAATATCTTGAAAATCATAAAAGCAAACTATAAAAATGAAGTCTATAGCCTAGAATGATTACCAATTTCTAGATTATAGGCTTCATTTTATTCAGGGCAAATATTAAGCTAAGGTATTTCACTTTTATAAAAAACAGAATACTTCTATCGGTGTGTTGGATAGCAGTATTCATGGGGAGAAGTTCTTTTATGAATGGCAATTTACTTATAGTTTTTTTCTGAATTGATTTTTATGGGGATTAATACAAATTTTGATCAGTTATTGTTTTTTTCACAATTTTATATAAATAGCCTATTGAAATTAAGAAGTAAAGAAAGTAAAATATAGTTGAGCTAGTCATATATTTACCGTATCATCTAAATGAAGACAATAAGGAGAAATTTATGTTAGACAACTGTATTTATGTTTCGGGAGCAAGAGAACGAAACCTTAAAAATATTCATATAAAAATACCTAAAAAAAGAATTACTGTTTTTACTGGCGTATCTGGTTCGGGAAAATCGTCATTAGTGTTTGATACAATAGCTGCGGAATCTCAAAGACAGTTAAATGAAACATACAATAGTTTTATTCGTCATCGTATGCCTCATTATGGTAAACCTGATGTAGATCGTATCGAAAATTTATCTGTCGCCTTTGTTATGAATCAAAAACGGTTAGGGGGCAATGCAAGGTCAACAGTAGGGACAGTAACGGATATATATTCTTTATTGCGTCTTTTGTTTTCACGAATTGGAAAACCATTTGTTGGATATTCTGATGTATTTTCATTCAATAATCCGGTAGGGATGTGTAATACATGTCAAGGATTAGGTAAAATCGAAACAATCGATATCGAACGTCTCTTAGATAAAAACAGGTCATTGAGCGAAGGGGCTATCCGTTTTCCAACTTTTGAACCGGGTGGTTGGAGGCTGACTCGTTATATTTATTCCGGATTCTTCGATAATGATAAAAAAATTCAGGATTACTCCAATGAAGCATTGGAATTACTGCTTTACGCTGATAAAATTAAAGTAAAAAATCCCACTACTGAATGGCATAAAACTTCATTGTATGAAGGGCTGATTCCGCGTATTCAAAGAAGTTTCTTGAAAAAAGAAGATGGAGAAAAAGTCAAATACAGTAAAGATATTAAGAACTTTGTTATAAAACAAAGTTGTCCCCTTTGTCATGGGGCACGTCTAAATGATAAAGTACTGTCTTGCAAAGTACATGAGAAAAATATAGTTGAATGTACCGACATGCAGGTGGTCAATCTTTTAGAATTTGTTCAAACAATTCATGTTCCTGTAGCCGCTACAATTATTTCCGAGCTTATTAATCGATTACAACATATGGTTACGATTGGATTAGGTTATTTAAGTTTAAACCGAGAAACCGATACTCTTTCAGGTGGAGAATCACAAAGAATTAAAATGGTAAGACAACTGGGAAACAGCTTAACCGACCTTACTTATATTTTTGATGAGCCGAGTATAGGGCTACATCCATACGATATTAGTAAAATAAATACTTTGATGAAACTTTTGCGGGACAAAGGCAATACGGTGCTTATTGTAGAACATGATCCAGATATAATAAAAATTGCTGATCATATAGTCGACATGGGGCCAGGCGCAGGAACGCAAGGCGGACAAATCTTATATGAGGGCGATCTGAAAGGTTTAGAAGAAGCGAATACATTGACTGGACGTTATTTGTCATATCAACCGAAATTAAAACAAAGTGTGCGCATGCCAAAGGGCTGGCTTTCCATTCAAAATGCAAAATTACATAATTTGAAAAATATTTCAGTAGAAATACCAAAAGGAGTAATGACGGTAGTAACTGGAGTAGCTGGTTCAGGTAAGAGTACATTGATCAATCAAGTGTTGCCACAATTTTACCCTGAAATTATTTTCATTGATCAAAATGGAGTACCAGCATCAAAGCGTTCTAATATTGCAACATATACAGGTATTTTTGATATAATTAGAAAGCTATTTGCAACGCAAAATGGTGTTAATGCATCTTTATTTAGTTTTAATTCAAAAGGGGCTTGTCCTGCTTGTAAAGGATTGGGTGTTACCTATACGGATTTAGCTTTTATGGATACAATCGTTACAATGTGCGAGGAATGCAATGGAAATCGTTTTAATGACGAAGTTCTTCAATATAAATTAAGAGGGAAAAATATAAGTGAAGTTCTAAAAATGACTGTAGGTGAGGCTTTGAACTTTTTTTATGAAAAAGCCATTAGCAAGGTTATAAAACGACTCTCGGATATTGGAATTGATTATATTTCTTTGGGGCAGCCGTTGAACACTCTTTCAGGAGGAGAACTACAAAGAATAAAACTCGCATCCGAACTTGAAAATGACGGACAGATTTATGTATTGGATGAACCATCAACGGGGATGCACATGGCTGATATAAAACAGTTGATAGGCGTACTAGACCATCTTGTTGAACAAAATTCTACTCTTATTGTAATTGAACACAATTTAACTGTTATTTGTCAAGCCGACTGGATTATTGATTTAGGGCCTAATGCTGGGGGAAATGGTGGCAGAATTATGTTTAGCGGCCTGCCAAAAGATTTAATTGAAAATCAAGAATCACTTACAGGTCGTTGTTTGGCACAATATGTTAAGGAGGAGTGCAAATGTCCAAAAAAGAATTAGAAAAAAATTATTTGCCTTTTCAATGTTTGATTATTGCTTGTTCTAATCGCTTTAATGTCGAGGGTGTATCAACAGCACAATACTATATACTTGATGTTTTAGACAAGCAAGGATCAAAGACCACAAAAGAAATGGCTGAACTAAAGGGAATATCACAATCGGGCATTTCAAAATTAACAAAACGATTGTTGGAAAAAAAATATATAGATCAAGAACGACAAGAAAAGGATCGGCGTTCTTATAAAATTGTAATTACACAAGAAGGAAAAGATTTTTTAAATCGTGTAGAGGATTTTGGCAAGGAAATAATGGACTTGATTGAAAAAGCCTTAACGTCAGAAGAAGTAAAGGGATTTTCTGAAATGTGCAAAAAAATTACGAATTTACATGCTGAAAAAGAAAGAAAAGGTATAAAATTATGGAGGGATGAAGATGTATAAACTCATAGCCATAGATATGGATGGAACGCTTTTAACAGAAGACAAGAAAATTACGACGAAAACGAAAGATGCGATAAAAATGGCCAGTAATTTAGGTGTAAAAATCGTTTTGACAACAGGGCGGCCGATTCAAGGGATAAAACAATATTTAGAGGAATTAAACCTTACAAATAAAGATGACTATGTGATTGCTTTGAATGGGGCATTCATATGCAGAAACGATGATTATTCCATACTAAGCAGTAATGAGACATTAACAGGGAAAGACTTAAAATATATTTATAATAAAGTAAAAGCACTTAAAACATATTTTCATGCATTTACCAAAGACGAGGATTTGGTGGATAAAAAAAGCAAGTTTTCCGTAGCGGAAGAAAAGCGGATTAATCTTAAAGTACGGGTAGTCAATTTTCTTGGAGAAATTAAGGATGATGATGAAATACTGAAGGTGGTGCTGGAGGAAGAAAAAAATGTGCTCGATGAGATTACTGACAAAATACCCAAAGAACTGTTTGAAAAATATACTGTGATTAGAAGCGTAGACTTCATGCTGGAATTCATGAAGAAAGGGTGCAATAAGGCTTCTGGAATAGAAAAATTGGCTCAGTATTTGGGTATCCGTCGAGAAGAAATTATTGCTATTGGTGATGCGGGCAATGACAAAGAAATGATCCAATATGCGGGGCTTGGCGTGGCAATGGAAAATGCTGAAGATGAGATCAAGAACATGGCAGATTTTATAACAAAAAGCAATGAGGAAGATGGCGTTTCTTACGTAATTGACAAATTTATATTAGCAAAGAGAAGTAATGAAGCAAAATTGAAGGTGAAAAGTTAGTGAATGAGAATGATTTAAGAAGATTATGTGCTGAAAAAGCAATGGAATATGTAAAAAATAATACAGTGATTGGTTTAGGCGCAGGACGCAATATCGCTTGTTTAATTGAACTGATTCATAAAGCTGCAGAACAGGATGGTTTGAAAATTAAGGCTGTAACTCCATCGGCGGCAACAAGAAAGCTTTGTTTTAAATATGGAATCGAAGTGATACCGACGTGTTTTGTAGAAGAGGTAGCAGTTGCTTTTGATGGTTGCGGCGAAGCGGATGAAAATTTATATGCGTCAAAAGGTGGGGGCGGCGTATTTACAAAGGAAAAAATAATTGGAGCGCTAGCCAAGTTGTATATATTACTAATTGATGAACGAAAACTACATATTCAATTGAATCCGCAACATGTTGTATCAATAGAAATCGTGAAAGCTTCTTTGGGATATGTAAGTAAAATGGTTAGAAATTTGGGTGGCGATCCCGCTGTTAGAACTACCAACAGCAAGGATGGTAATTTGATTACGGATGATGGGAATTTTATATTGGATATAAAATTTGCGAATATACAGGATTTTAAGCAATTAAATGATGACATAAATGATATTGCTGGCGTGATAGGTACGTCTTTGTTTATAAAAGAGGTCAACAAATTGATTGTTGCAGGAGACCAGTGTGTAAGGGTTATATCAAGGGGATAGGACTTTTAATGCAGGTGTTTCGTTTTGATCGATGAAAAGAGAGTAGGGATTTATATGAAATTAGGTATTATTGGTTCCGGTATGATCGTGAAGGAACTTTTGTCAATTACAGAACTTTTAAAGAATGTAGAATTGGAAGCTATTTGCGGTACAGTAAGAAGCAAAGAGAAAGTTGATGGACTGAAAAATGAGTATGTATGATTGCAAATAATCAGTTGGGAAAATGCTATGAAAGGTTAGAACATAGTTTGACTGGTTCTGAAGTACAAACCATTGCAAGAAAAAAAGCAAATATTGTATTTCCATCAGATTTTGATAGAATGTAAGGATATGTTAAACAGAATAGGGGGCAGGAGTTCTATCATAAGGGAGAACTCCATGGTAAACAGCAATAGATGAGAGAGGATAAAAAGATGGAAAATAAAACGTTGATGACGGATTTTTATGAATTGACCATGGCGCAGACCTATTTTGACCAGGGGGAAAAAGATAAGAAAGCATATTTTGATGTTTTTTTTAGGGAAAGTCCTTTTCATGGAGGTTATGCCATAGCCGGAGGCCTGGATGGGCTGGTTGAATATATTAAAAATTTTTATATTTCTGAGGAAGATATAGGCTATTTAAGGAGTCTGGGGAATTTTACAGAAGATTTTCTTTCCTACTTAAAAGAATTAAAATTTCGAGGGGATATCTATTCCGTCGAAGATGGAACACCGGTATTTCCGAATGAGCCGGTTATTACAGTGCGGGCAAATGTGATAGAAGCACAACTCATTGAGACGGCTTTACTTGCTAATTTTAATCATGCAACTTTAGTTACAACAGCAGCGAAAAGAATTACCACGGCAGCAAATGAAATCCCAGTTATGGAATTTGGTGCCAGAAGAGCACGGGGAATTGATTCAGCCATTGAAGCTAGCAAATATTCTTATGTTGGGGGATGCATTGGAACAAGCAATGTGCTTGCAGCAAAAATGTATGATATCCCAGTCTTGGGAACCATGGCACACAGCATGATTTGCGATGCTGACAATGAGTATGAAGCATTTCTTGCTTATGCAAAAAGTAATCCCAATAACTGTGTGTTTCTCGTAGATACATTTGACACTTTAAAAAGTGGAATTCCCAATGCTATAAAAGTGGCAAATGACTATCTGATTCCGAATAAATATCCGTTTAAGGGGATACGGATTGACAGCGGAGACTTAGCCTATCTGTCAAAGCAAGCAAGAAAATTATTGGACGATGCAGGCTATAAAGATGCAGGTATCTGTTTATCCAACGGTCTTAATGAAAATACGATTAAATCTCTCATTGATCAAGGAGCCTATATCAATTCTATTGGTTGTGGGGATAATATTGCAGCTTCACTGGAACGAATTGGTGGTGTATATAAATTGGTAGCAGTAGAAAAAGAAGCTAAGCTGATTCCGAAGATTAAGGTCACGAACGATATCATGAAAACAATTAATCCAGGATATAAAAAAGTATATCGGTTTTATGATAAAAAAACAGGCTATGCCTTGGGAGATATATTGGCACTGGCAGATGAAGTGATTCCAGAAGATGGATATACATTAATAAGCCCAACGGAAGAATGGAAAAAAACTTATATATCCGATTATGAAGTCAAAAATCTTCAAGTTCTTGTTTTCAAAAATGGCAAGCAGGTTTATGAAGTACCGAGTATTCAAGAAAGAAAAGCTTACTGTGAAGAACAGTTTAGAACAATTTATCCAGAAATTAAGAGAAGTGTAAATCCCCATGAATATTATGTGGATTTAACCGAAAAATTGCTGGACTTAAAAAAGAAGTTAATTAGAAATTCAATGAATGTCCATTCATGAATTTGAATATTTATAGTGCCGTCTTTTCTAAAGACCACTCTAATCGTTTGTCGCCTACAACTATATAGCGTTTCACTATAAAAAAGAATAGCCCCGCAAAATATGCGAGGCTATTCTTTATGTTTAAATTCTATATGTTTTATTTTTGTTTTTAGGTCAATCTTTTTTATTCCAAATTTTGTTTGTAATCTGTGCCCCATGCTTCCAGCGATTTGATAATAGGACGCATTGTTTCGCCTACCTCACTTAAAGAATATTCTACACGAGGCGGAACTTCTGGATGAATGGTACGGGTAATAATACCGTCAGACTCCATTGAGCGTAAACTATCCGTCAATACTTTTTGACTAATACCAGAGAGTGTTTTTCGTAATTCATTGAATCTCCATGGGCGCTCAAGTAAATTCTGTATAATCAAAAGTTTCCATTTACTTCCAATCAGTTGGACGGTAGTTGCTACCGGACATTCAGGCAATTCTGCTTTTGTCAGCATGTGGATACCTCTTTTCATAAGTTTATAATCGAATATTGTATTCAAATTATAATATAGGATACTTCTTTTTACAAGTAGTTATAAAAAAGTAACTAAGCAACAGCTTTGTGCGTATTTTTTTGTGTGTAGTCACTGAATTAAAATCTAAACAGGAAACGGAAAGTTTCAAATACCACCAATTTTCAAATGAAATATGACGAGAATAGAAAATTATCTTTAATATCATTAAAAGAGAAAATACATAGTATAATGTATAGTATAAAAATATTATACTATGTATTTTCGTCGTTAAGTACAGTTTGTTTATTTGCTATATACATTATGTTAATGCAATCGAAAGAAAAAATTATTATTATGGATGGGAGATTACGATGAATTATAATCGTCTTGGGAAAACAGTTTTGAATTATCGGAAAAAAGGAATGACAATTTGTGAGTTTTTAGATTTTGCAGGAATAAGTACATTTCTCATAAGCCAGATTGAGAGGGGGCAGTAAAGTGGAAAAAAATATAATCAGACTTGTACAAGAAGCAGATACCGAAGAAATTTTGAACATATATGAGCCTTATGTAAAAGAAACAGCGATAACTTTTGAATGTGAAACTCCTTCGATTGATGAATTCAGAAATCGTATTAAGGAAATATCAGAGGACTATCCTTATATAGTTTACTTGTCAAACGGAAAAATTATTGGATATGCATATGCACATAAACAAATGGAACGAGCAGCATACCAGTGGAATGCTGAGTTGTCGGTTTATATTGATCAATCTCACCTGCGTTGTGGAATTGGCAAAACACTGTACAGTGTCCTTATCGAAATATTGAAGTTACAAAATGTCAGAAATATTTATGGTGGAGTTACATTTCCGAATGAAAACAGTGAAAGATTGCATCAATATTTCGGGTTTAGCAAATTAGGCGTATATCATAATACGGGATACAAATGTGAAGAATGGCATGATGTTATGTGGTTTGAAAAGACGATTGGAGATTATAATCTCGAACCTGGGCCGTTCATGTCAATTAAAGAAATTGACACGAACATAATTACGAAAATTTTACGGTTATAATAACATGTTTCAATATATTTAACTGCCAAAATAAACCACCGGCTTAGCCGGCGGAATCGACGGTTTTAATCAGACATTCGTTTTTACATAGGATAATGGTTTGCAATTTTGAATGAAGTGGGAGTAATGTCCGTAAGATGTATCGTTGGTAATGGCATCCGTCTTTTTATTAGAAAAAACAAAATATATATTCTGCTTTTATATAGATTTGATGATAAATTGTGATATACTGAATGACAGTTGTATAGAATCGTATTATATTTTTTGCTGTAACGCATTTTTTTACGTTACGGCTTTTATTTTTAGGTGATATTAATTTTAAGGGGATTTTTATGAGTAAACGAGGAATTTTTATAGTAACAATGGGACTCTTATTATCAAATGCTATGGCAGGTTTGGATGGAACAATAATCAATACAGCTTTGCCATCAATTATAAGTGATTTACATGGTATTCAATATATCGGTTGGATTATAGCTGCTTTTTTGTTAGGAATGGCAGTGGCAACTCCTCTTTGGAGTAAACTTGGTGAACGAATTGGGAATAAAAAAGCCTATCAGATAGCCACCTTATTATTTGTTCTTGGGTCAATATTTCAAGCATTGTCCAATGACATTACTTTTTTTGTAATTGCAAGGGCCATTATGGGAATCGGTGCAGGTGGAATGAATGCGCTACCATTTATTATTTATGCAGATTTATACACAAACTTAAGAAAACGAAGTGAAGTCATTGGGTATGCTACGGCAAGCTTTAGTGCAGCGTCAATCATTGGCCCATTGCTAGGAGGCTGGATCGTAGATTCTTTTAGCTGGCACTGGGTGTTTTATATTAATATTCCTATCGCATTGTTTTCAATTTTGAGTATTCAAATTTTTTTCAAAGAACCCGTACGCATTGCTACAGGTAAAAAAATAGATTCTTTAGGCGCTTTTTTGATGATATCCGCGTTGGTTTCACTTTTAACTGGAATTCAAATGATTGGGACAGGTTCACCTGTGCTTGTTGTTGCATTGATGCTTACTGGTCTGCTTTTGTTGGTCGTGTTATTAAAAGTTGAAAAGGAAGCTGCAGATCCTATAATTCCTAACAGACTTTTTAAAAATGTCCCATTAGTAATTGATTTTTTAATGTTTGCTCTTCTATGGGGGGCCTTTATTGCTTTTAACATCTATATACCAATGTGGGCACAAGGGCTATTGGGACTTAGTGCTTTAATAGGGGGAGTAACTCAAATTCCCGGTGCTATTACAAATTTTATAGGTTCTGTGATCGGGGCCAGAATACAAGGGCAGTTAGGTAAATACCGTATGGTTACTTCTGGAACCTTAGCTTTTTTAATTTCTTTTTTTTGCATGGTATTCGCTGGGGCTGATATACCATTTTGGTTTCTATTGATAGTTGGCGCATTTGAAGGTCTTGGATTAGGTTTATGTTTTAATATTTTGCAAATTAGTGTGCAGCAAGATGCTGAAAAAAGAGATATTCCTATTGCAACGTCATTTGCATTTTTATTACGGATTTTAAGTCAAACGTTTATGTCCGCTATCTATGGAGTGGTTTTAAATCATGCCTTAATGAGAGGTGTTGCAGAATCTAATGGAGAAATTTCTATTGCTATGTTGAATAAGTTGAGCAATTCGCAGAATATGACAGAATTGCCTGCAGCTTTGTTACCTGAAATGAGACAAATTATGTATGGCGGGTTGCATCATATTATGTTGATTGCACTGATTTTATTGATTATAGCCTTTATCTTTAACCTTGGAATGCAATCTAAAATGAAGCAAAGGAGAACAATTTAATGACTTTATACATCGCGTATTTTTTATGCGAGTAAAAAATAGTGGATAACATGGACAGCTTGAAACAGAATCTTTTGAGCTAAAGTAAAATTAAAATTTTATAGTAAATATATTTCTTGACCTGAAGTGTACTCCGTAGAGTAGGATAAAGTATTAGAAAAATCTTATTTTGATGGGGAGTTGGGTTATCATCTATAGGTCTTGGCTGTACGGGATTGAACAAACCACGCCCATTGCTGTTCATTGCTGGCAAAGAAGCTCATTCATTGGAATTTAGCGAAGATGCATATGCAAAAGCAGCTGAACCGAAAGAGCTGTACAGTATTCCGAATGCAGGACACGCAGATCTCTATGATCGTACGGATCTCATTCCGTTTGCTAAACTCACAGATTTTTTCAGTAAATACTTGAAATAAAAGCAGCATGAGGTTATTGTAGTACCTTGTTATTTTTGTGACACTATAACTTAATCGTCATTCTTCTGTATTGTAAATACGGTAGAGTGACGATTTTTTTATGTAGAAAATTTTTGTGCCAGCAAAAGACCTTCTATCATTTTGTGGTAGGAGGTCTTTTTGTGTTTAAATTTAAAAAAATTCAAGTGGTTGATTTTTTTTGTAAATTTTGTAATTTTTCGATAATAGTTGTTGTGTTTTTATTTGTTTTAACAATGACGAAAATAGTGTTGTTGCCAGCTAGTGTTCCAATGATTTCGGGCCATTCGACATAGTCAATCAAACAAGCAACTGCTTCTGCTGCACCGGGAATTGTGTGGATAACGATGATGTTTTCGCTAAAGTTCATGGATAAAATGGAATCTTGAAATATACGCAGTCTTCCTTTGACATAGGCATTATGGGCTGGATCTGGTTTGCTTACATAACGATATCGTCCATCGCCGAGAGGGACTTTCATAATCATCAAACGATTGATATCACGAGAAATAGTAGCTTGGGTTACATCGAATCCTTCTTGATGCAGTGCATCTAACAGTTCATCTTGCGTATTGATTTCTTGCGTGGCAATAATTTGTTTAATTTTTTCAAGCCGTACATTTTTCATAAAATCACGCTCTTTCTGTTCTGCAAAAGTTGATATAAATTAAACGGAATTTCTTCTAATCATATATCCAATATTATATATTCGTCAATAAAATTATATACCATCTAAGGTATATAATACTATAGTAGTTTATCTGAATATTAAAAATAAATAAAATGAATATTTAGAAATTATATTTTAGATAAATACTAATAATTAATATAACCATTGGTTTTAAAGTGAATATTATGCAATGATACATTGATTTTTATTCTTTTGTATTATTTTACTGCTCAAAAATATTGATTTTTTATTTGACAAAACCCTTTCTGTTTAATATACTTCAATTGTAGTCACTACCTTGGTGGTTACCTATTACGGTGAACCATTAATAGCAAAGTGGCAGGAGTAAAAAATTTTATGAAAGGGAGTGTTTTTGGTGGTTTAAATAAACATTATCGATTTTTATTAGAGATCCTAAGTTGTTTGGGACGATAGCTTGCCACTGGTTCATAGTTTAGCGTTTCTTTTTTGGCTGGCTGTAAAGAAAATTCAAAATGTTCCAAACTGCTAGGCATTAGAGGAGGGGCAAACTATGGAAAATGCACTTTTGAAAAAAACTTTAAATGAATCACCAGCAGCATATGCAGTACATAACGTATTGAATGTTACATCTGAAATCGGGCAATTAAAGACGGTTTTGCTGCATAGACCGGGTCAGGAAATTGAAAATTTAACACCGGAACTTTTAGAAAGATTATTGTTTGACGATATTCCTTATCTAAAAGTGGCACGTGAAGAACATGATTATTTTGCAAATGTTTTAAGAGAAAATGGAGTGAAGGTTCTTTATCTTGAAACACTTGCGGCAGAAGCTATTAAAGATCAAGGCGTAAAGACACAATTTATTAGCCAGTTTATTGATGAGGCTTCAGTTGAGAGTGAAAGTTTAAAAGAAGCATTGACAGAATATTTTAACAGCTTTTCCAATCAAGATTTAATTAATAAGATGATGGCGGGCATTCGGCGTGAAGAGTTGAGAGATTTTCATCGCATATCGCTTTATGACCAAGTTAATAATTTATATCCGTTTATTTGTGATCCAATGCCAAACTTGTATTTTACGCGGGATCCATTCGCTACTGTTGGAAATGGTATTACGATGAATCATATGCGAACACAAACAAGGAATCGTGAGACTATTTTTGCCAAATATATCTTTAAAAATCATTTGCAATTCAAAGATGCTCAAATTCCATTTTGGTTTGACCGTGAGGAAGATACTTCATTAGAAGGCGGCGATGTCTTAGTTTTAAGTGATACGACCCTGGCAATTGGAATTTCGCAGCGAACCGATGCGGCTTCGGTAGAGAAGGTTTGCCGAAGGTTGTTTCAAAATAATTCTAAGTTTGAAACAGTACTTGCTTTCCATATTCCATCGTCTAGAGCTTTTATGCATTTGGATACAGTGTTTACGATGGTTGATTACGATAAATTTACAATACACTCTGAAATTGAAGGACCGTTAACAGTTTATGAAATGACAAAACATAATGGTAAAAATGGACTAAAAATTAAGATAGAAAAACAAGATATGAAATTAGAAGATATTCTTAAAAAACATTTAGGCAGAGATATTACTCTTATTCGCTGTGGTAATGGCGATAAAATTGCTGGAGCAAGAGAACAGTGGAATGATGGGGCCAATACACTTGCAATTGCCCCTGGTGAAGTGGTTGTTTATTCGAGAAATCATGTTACGAATAAAGTACTTTCCGAAGAATATGGTGTCAAACTTCACATTATTCCTTCATCTGAATTATCTAGAGGCAGAGGCGGTCCAAGATGCATGAGCATGCCGCTTTATCGTGAAAATTTGTAAATTATTTTAATAAAAGGAGATCCTAAAAATGAGCTTTAATTTAAGAAATCGCAGCTTTTTAACACTAATGGACTTTACACCAAAAGAAATTCAATACATGCTTGATTTGGCAAGAGACTTAAAGAGAGCAAAATATGCGGGAATAGAACAACAAAAATTACAAGGTAAAAAAATTGTTATTCTCTTTGAAAAAGATTCAACGCGTACAAGATGTTCTTTTGAAGTAGGGGCTTATGATCAAGGTGCATTACTTACGTACCTAGGGCCGACCGGCAGTCAAATTGGCAAAAAAGAATCCATTGCAGATACAGCTCGTGTTTTAGGACGTATGTATGATGGTATTGAATATCGAGGCTTTGATCAATCAATTGTTGAAGATCTAGCTAAATATTCAGGTGTACCAGTATGGAATGGTTTAACTGATGCAGATCATCCAACACAAGTTTTAGCAGATTTCTTAACGGCTCAGGAACATCTAAATAAACCATATGAAAAAATGGTATTTGCTTTTCTTGGAGATGGCAGAAATAATGTTGCGAATGCGTTGATGATTGGTTCCGCTAAAATGGGATTGGATTTCCGTATTGTTGCACCGAAAGAATTATGGCCAGATGAAGCTTTGCTTACAAAATGCAATGAAGTAGCTGCCGAAACAGGCGCTAAAATTACAGTGACTTCTGATATTGCTGCCGGTGTTAAAAATGCAGATGTTTTATATACGGATGTTTGGGTATCCATGGGGGAACCTGATGAGGTATGGGGGGCGCGAATTAAGCTTCTTGAACCATATAGAATTACAGCACAAATGATCAAAATGACAAAAAATGACAAAGTTATATTTGAACATTGTCTGCCAGCTTTCCATAATACAAAAACAAAAGTTGGTAAACAGATTTTTGAAAAATTCGGCTTAACTGAAATGGAAGTTACGGATGAAGTATTTGAAGGTAAACATTCGGTTGTGTTTGATGAAGCGGAAAATAGAATGCATACGATTAAGGCAATTATGGTTGCTACATTAGGCGCATAAGATTCCGTACTTTATTTAAAACTCAGTCATGCAACTACGGCATGACTGAGTAAATCATATATGAATCTCACAGTGGTATTCGCTAGGCTAAGAGCAATTTATGATCCATTATGAATTACATCAACAGTTTTTTAGAGACATTCCGTTGATTTTGTTGTTTATTATGGTAGATAAATTCATAAGACAAATGAAACAGTAGAGCTGTTTTCACTTTGGCAATTAATTTCTTGTGAGGTTCATCTCATCATAAATATAACAAAATAAAATGATAAGGGAGATGCTCTCTTTGGCAAAAGATAATAAATTAGGTATATTCGCGTTAGGTGCAATGGTTGTAGGTTCAATGATCGGTGGCGGTGCGTTTGCGCTGCCAGCGGATATGGCAAAAGGTGCCGATGCAGGTGCAATTCTGATCGGTTGGTTAATTACAGGTATTGGAATGATTGCGTTAGCACTTGTGTATCAGACGCTTTCGTTAAGAAAACCTGAATTGAGCGGTGGAATTTATAGTTATGCCAAAGCAGGTTTTGGTGATTATGTAGGTTTTATTTCAGCATGGGGTTATTGGTTCAGTGGATTGCTTGGTAACGTATCCTACGCAGTTATGTTATTTGGTGCTCTCGGCTATTTCTTTCCGATTTTTGGTTCAGGAAATAATATCGTTTCGATTATTTGTGCATCCGCTCTTATTTGGGGATTGCAGATTTTAATTTTGCGAGGGGTTAAAGAAGCAGCATTTATTAATGTGCTTACAACTATTGCGAAATTAGTACCGATTTTTCTATTTATTATTGTTTGCATTGTATTTTTTAAAGTCGACACGTTTTCTTTTGATATTTGGGGTGCAGCGACTCCGACTTTGGGCGGTGTTGTTGATCAGGTCAAAAGTACAATGCTTGTCACCTTATGGGTGTTCATTGGTATAGAAGGTGCCGTTGTTTTTTCGGGACGGGCGCGGAATAAACAAGATGTTGGCAAAGCAACGGTCATCGGTTTGATTGGAACGTTATTGATATATGTTTTAATCTCAGTTCTTTCATTGGGGGTTATGACACAAGGGGAACTCGCACAGCAGGCGACACCATCGATGGCATATGTCCTTGAAGCTCTTGTTGGTGAAGTGGGCGCGGCTATCATCAATGCAGGTCTTGTAGTTTCTCTATTTGGGGCACTTTTAGGCTGGTCCCTATTATCAGCCGAAGTACCGTTTGTTGCTGCTAAAGACGGCGTGTTTCCCAAAATGTTTGCTAAAGAAAATAAAAATGGAGCCCCAATTGTTTCTTTAACGATCACGAATATTTTAGTGCAGATCTCACTGCTCTTAACTTTGTTTGCCAGTAGTACGTATCAGGCCCTTTATTCTATTGCTAGTTCAGCTATTTTGGTACCTTATTTATTAAGTGCTTTATATGGTCTTAAACTGGCAATTACGAAAGAGACATATGATGTGAATCCTCAAGGACATACAAAAGATTTGTTTTTAGGTACATTATCTACTATTTATGCAACTTGGCTGGTATATGCGGCAGGCTTACAATATCTTTTACTCATTACGATCCTTTACGCAGTCGGGGTTATTGTTTTTGTAAAAGCAAAAAAAGAAAAAGAACAGAAAATTTTCAAGGAATATGAAGCGGTACTGGCACTGCTATTTGTGGTTTTTGGTGTTGTTGCACTAGGGTTAATGTCTACTGGTTCATTGGGATAGTAGAAAAAGTGTTTATATTCAGGAAATTAATATACCGAAAAAGGAGGCAGATAATTATGCGAGCAATTATAGCACTGGGGGGAAATGCTTTGCAAGCGAAAGGATTTCCGGCTACAGCAGAATGTCAATTACAAACTATCAAAGATACAGCAATTTATTTAGCTAATATGATTGAAAGTGATGTCCAGATTGTGATTGTACATGGGAATGGTCCACAAGTAGGTCGACTGGTTGTGCAAAATGAATGTGCAAAAAATTTAACGCCGGCTATGCCCTTCGATGTTTGCGGTGCAATGAGTCAGGGCATGATAGGATATCATATTCAACAGGCATTAGGTGAAGAATTGCATAAGCGCCATATTGATAAATCGGTAATTACACTTATTACACAAACTATTGTTGATAAAAATGATGAAGGTTTTCAAAATCCAACCAAACCAATCGGTCCATATTATAATGAAACGGAAGCGAATACCTTACGGGAAGAAAAAGGGTATTCGATGATGGAAGATTCTGGACGTGGCTATCGACGTGTAGTGGCTTCGCCAAATCCTTTGAAAATTGTTGAAATTGATACAATTAAAAAATTGGTGAATGATGGTGCAATCGTAATTTCCACTGGTGGGGGTGGAATTCCTGTTATTGAATTAGCAGATGAAACTTTAGAAGGTGTGACGGCAGTTATTGATAAAGACTTGGCTTCAGCAAAGCTGGCTGACGAACTGCAAGCCGATCAACTTGTTATATTAACAGCTGTTGATAATGTTGCCATTAATTTTGGTAAATCAAATCAAAAAAACTTGGATAGTTTGACAGTAAAAGAAGCACAACAATATATGAAAGAAGGCCAGTTCGGAACAGGCAGTATGCTTCCAAAAATACAGGCAGCAATCAATTTTGTTACAGCTAATCCAGGGAAAAAAGCAGTAGTTGCATCATTGAAAAATGCAAAAGATGCATTACGTGGCTGCTCTGGTACGGTTATTGTAGCTTGAGTAAAAAGTCGAAGTTTGAATGACTATACTGTTTAAAACCAAATATATATTATATAATGAAGTAACTCGGTATTTTATCTGATACCGAGTTACTTTTTTTGTTGTGCACCGACATGCGTGAAAATCAGTTGTTTATACGTAATTCACGTTAGGTTGTCTCACGAATTCAGATGTTTCTAGATTTTTTTATGTAGGCATTATTTTTGATTATGATCATCTTTTGCAATTACTAATATTTATACATTATGGCGCACGTTTTACTGTACCTGATCAAAACAGATATCATCATTGCTATGCTGAATTTACGGATTTGTATAATGTCAGGTATTATATCGTATAGTGAGGTATATGTAAAAGCATTTCGCTTTTTAATATATGTAATATTTATACGCTTTTAATTGCATTTTTTTTCAGAAAATCATATAATTATATAATATATAACACGTGTGTTGATTATCCCCCAATAATGACACACTAGGTACTATTTATATAAAGTCGTAAATTTACGGATTACGAAAGCAAGAACATTCACATAATTACGTAGTATATGCAATCTTTTTGTTAAGAATCTACAGCTATAATGAATGTATTCTTTTGAAGCAGCTATAAATACTTTGATGGTAAAATATAGTTACTCAACAAGCGTGAATATATATGTTATATTTTGGTGTTGTATTTATAAAATCAAAATAGAACGGTTAATGAGCTTGTTAATTTTAATACAGAGAGAAGTTTTAGGATGAATGATAAACAAATAAATGTGGTTAACGAATTAATGAAAGTTGGTCTTACAAAGTATGAGGCTACGGTATATGTGACATTGTTAGAAAATCCAAGCATTACTGCATATGAAATTAGTAAAAGATCTAATGTTCCACAGTCGAAAATTTATTCTACAGTAAAGGCGCTTATGGGCAAAAATTTCATTAATTTAATTGATCAAATGTCACCAAAAAAGTATGTTGCTATTCCGTTAGAGGATCTTTTGGAAAATTATAAAAAAGAAACAGATTCGCGAATTAAATATATCAAAGAAAATGCAAAAAATATGAATACGGGCAGAGAGTATGATTATTTTTTACATTTTTATGGTACGGATAAGATTTTTGCTAAACTTCGCGAAATGATTCAAAATGCTGAGAAAAGCATCTATTTAGATATTTGGGCAGAAGATTATGAACTGCTTTATAGTGATCTGGAAGCTGCTGAGAAACGTGGCGTTACTATTGTTTGTGTTGCTTATGGTCCAGTGCATAAAGAATTGGGGAAAATGTATTATCATGAGATGCCAGGAATGGAAGAAGATGCCTCGAAAAATGGGCGCTGGCTATCACTGGTGGTAGACTATTCACAGTGTTTGTTCGCTATTTTAAAGAGTTTGGATAGTTGTGGAGTCTGGACACAGAACAAGGCATTTATGCTTGTTACAGAATGTTTTATTACACATGATATTTTAATTGCAGAAATTTACGGGAAATTTAGACCAATGCTAAATGAAGCCTTTGGACCTAATCTTGAAAAAATAAGAGAAAACCTGCATATTGGATGATATTTGTATTTTTAATGCCGTCCCGACTGACTTGTGTCAAGGTGACGGCATTTTTGATGTGATTTTTAGGTGCTATTTAATTTTTTTATGTTGACTTTGACACAGGAGTTTAGGATTGTCAATAGAATAACAAGGCTATGGTGTCAAATTACACTATAAAAAAAGGGAGTGAAACTATAATGGATTTGGGATTGAGTGACAAACCGGTTTTAGTCATGGGTTCAAGTGCTGGTTTAGGTAAGGCGGCTGCCTTGGAATTTTGTAAAGAAGGCGCAAAGGTTATGTTGTTTAGTACCAGTGAAGAAAAACTAAAAGCTGCTCAACTAGACATAAAAAAAGTAACCGGTTGCGAGCCAGCTTATACTGTAGGTGATATAACGGTTGCAGCGGATATTAAAAGAGTGGTTAAAAATACAGTTGAACAATTTGGACCTATTTATGCACTCGTGAATAACGCGGGCGGGCCACCTGCTGGTACGTTTGACAATTTTACAGACGACATGTGGCAGAAGGCGTATGAGTTGAATCTCTTATCGTATATTCGTACAATCCGTGAAGTCTTGCCGATTATGCGTAAAGCAGGGCGTGGACGCATAATCAATTATACGTCCTCATCAGTAAAGCAGGTTTTGGATAATTTAATTCTTTCGAATACCTTTCGTATGGGCGTTTTGGGGCTTACGAAAACTTTGTCACAAGAGCTTGGTGGTGAAAATATTTTGATTAATGTTATGGGACCAGGAAGAATTAAAACGGAACGGATTGAAAAGCTTGATACTATTCAGGCGCAAAAAGCAAAGATTACACTGGAAGAAGTTTATAATAAATCTATTAAAACGATTCCATTGAGACGCTACGGTCAGCCGGAAGAATATGCAAAAATGACAGTATTCCTGTGTTCAGCGGCAAATACTTACATTACAGGTCAAACAGTTCTCGTGGATGGCGGATTAACCAAAACATATTAATCTAGTAAATAAATGAACAGATCAAATGAAGACTTTAAAGTCTGGAAACGTAGGGAAGGTAGTGATTAAATCGGCAGAATTATTGAAGAATGTGTATAATGAAAATTTTTTATTGGACTTTGGTAGTAAGATTCAATCGGTTTATAGTAGTTTTGACACTAGGAGATTTATTGCGTCTGTGATGGACGAAAGCTGGGCGGAGCTTTCACTAAAAGCCCGAATGCGACGGATTTCTCAAACTTTGGGGGAGTATTTGCCTAGTCGATATGAAACTGCATTGGATATTTTGTTTGCAATTAACGATACCTGCACAGGTCTTCCCTATTTAATTTTTCCAGACTTTATAAAAATATATGGTCAGGCAGAAAATCATTGGACCCTTTCAATGAAAGCACTCGAGAACTTTACCCAGCAATCATCATCCGAATTTGCTATACGGTCTTTTATCTCGGCTGATCCGGAACGAGCAATGCAGCAAATGACAATATGGGCGCAGCATCCCAATGAGCATGTGCGGCGATTAGCCAGTGAAGGCTGTCGCCCGCGGCTTCCTTGGGGAGAAGCTCTAACTATATTTAAGAAAAAACCGCAACCAGTATTATCTGTTTTAGAACTTTTAAAGGCAGATCCAGTGCTTTATGTACGCAAAAGTGTAGCGAATAATCTCAACGATATTGTCAAAGACAATCCTGAACTTGTACTCGAAACCGTAAGGCGTTGGCAGGGGAAAAATACCGATACGGACTGGATTATACGACAGGGATGTCGTACCTTAATTAAACAAGCCAATGCCGAGGCTATGGAGTTATTTGGTTACACGAAGTTCACAAATGAAAGTGGATTTATCACAGATGCATCTTTGTCGATAGCAAGATCTGTAATAGCAGTAGGTGAAAGTTGCGAACTTCAATATAGACTGAACATAAGGGCAGGGGCGGTTGTGCATATTCGTCTTGGGTATGGGATTGATTTCGTTAAGGCAAAGGGACAAACATCTCGCAAAATATTTTTTTTGTCTGATAAAATAGTACTTGGTGGTACGCATATTACGGGAAAACGGAAACATAACTGGTCTGATCTGACGACTCGCCGACACTATACAGGAGACCATCGGATTGTCCTTTTGGTGAATGGGCAAGAAGTTGCTCATTCTGTAATTAAACTTGTAATGTGACAAACTAAAATTAAAAAAGGGTTGACGTTCTGATAAAGAATTGTTAACATGTTAGTTAGCAATAACTAACATGGCTGGGGGTTACTATACAAATGGAAAACGTGTCCACTAGGGAAAAAATTCTTGCCGCTGCAACGGCATTGATTGCAGATAAAGGTTTCAAAGAAACAACAACCAGGGATATTGCAGCGGCAAGCAGTGTGAGTGAGATGTCTGTTTTTCGGCACTTTGGTTCTAAAAAAGCGATTCTTCTGGCGATTATCCAGCATTATTCTTTTGAATATCCTATCGAAAATGGACTTAAAGAGCAGCTGACCTGGGAAGTGGAGCATGATATACTATTGCTCGCAAAAATGCAGTATGAATTCAATCTGAAAAATGAAAAAGCAATTTTAATTCGTTTCAAGGAAAGTCGCAAGCTGGTTGAGTATGGCATTGACGTAAAGGAAAATCCGACTCGGCTTAAGAATTTTTTAATAGAGTATTTCGACGAAATGTGTCGACGTGGTAAAATCATCAAAGAGGATAACGAAAAGCTTGCTATTCATTTCATGAGCTTCAATTTTGGACTGTTCTGTAATAAAATGATGGATGTATATGGCCCCATTACTTCGGTGTCGAAGGAAGAAGAAATCTACTTTGGCGCCCAGTGTTTTGCACGTGGGATTGCACTATTGTCTTGATCTTTGTGTGCAGTCCATGTTTGTTATTGTTAAATCATATTTTAGGGGGATATCATTTTTATGACAGTTAAAGATAGAAAAAGTCAGTTAGTACTGACGGTTTTCTTAGGGGTTTTGGCAGCACTTGCGCCGCTTTCAATAGATATGTATCTACCAAGTCTGCCGCTTATGCCGGAAGAATTTGGAGTTACTACATCCGTTATTCAGCTTACACTTACGATGACCATGGCTGGTATGGCGATTGGACAGATTTTTGCTGGTCCTATAAGCGATATGAAGGGACGCCGGATACCTTTGGTTTTCGGTATGATTATATTTGTACTTTCAACGGTTGTCTGTGTATTTGCAACGACCATTGATATCTTTCTTGTATTTCGCTTCATACAAGGGCTGTCTGGTGCCGTAGGCATCGTTATAGCTCGCGCGATTGCACGAGACCTGTACGAGGGACCACAGTTAACAAAGCTTTTTTCCATGCTTATGCTGGTAAATGGTCTGGCACCCATTCTCGCACCCGTGATTGGCGGGGAAATTCTTGTATTCGCCTCTTGGCGTGGCATTTTCGTGCTGCTCATGCTCATCGGTCTTGTGCTTACTGGGGCGGCACTGCTTTTCAAAGAGAGTCTGCGTTCAGAAGACCGTGTTAGAGGATGGGGCTCGACTTTCAAAAGCTTCCGTGCTCTGCTTACAAATAAATATTTTTTTGGTCACTGTCTTATGCAGTGCTTTTCTTTTGCTGCATTTTTTGCCTATATATCTGGGTCTTCTTTTATATTCCAGAATATCTATGGCGTTTCTGCACAAGAATATAGCTTGATTTTTGGTGGTATTGGACTTGCGATTGCTATAACCGGTGTGATTCCGATGCGCTTGGCGGGCCGTGTCGCGGACGAAAAACTTTTGCGCTGGTCGCTTGTACAGTCTTTTGTAGGGAGTTTGCTGATTTTTACCGCTTGTTGGTTTAATGCACCGCTCGCATTGCTCATATTGTCGTTGCTCGTCGTGATTCCGATGATTGCTATCATGGGGGCTACGAGCTTTTCACTTGCGATGCGTGCCCATGGCAAAAATGCAGGCAGTGCCTCAGCGCTTATCGGCTTTTTTTCGATGATTTCAGGAAGCATCATGGCTCCGCTTGTCGGCATTGCGGGCAGTGCGAACGCCATGCCGATGGCTGTTATAATGCTTATTGGTGAGGCAGGAGCGCTTTTGTTTTTTTATGTGATGATTATGCCGTCACATAGGAAGGTGACGGCATGAAATAGTAGGGAATATTAAAGTATATATAATATAGGGGACATTAGAATTTCAAATGATAACAGGAAGCATAAAATATTAATGGAGTTAAAATATTATGGAAAACATGTTTTTTATCAAAGGCGTAATCCTTGGATTTTCTATTGCAGCACCTGTTGGTCCTATCGGTGTACTTTGCATTCGACGCACATTGTCTAATGGTTTATTAAATGGATTTATTTCAGGACTTGGTACGGCAACCGCCGATGCCTTATATGGTTGTATCGCCGTTTTTGGGTTAACCGTTGTATCCACTTTTTTAATAAATAGTCAATTTTATTTACATTTAACAGGAGGATTATTCTTACTTTATCTCGGATATAAAACTTTTCAATCCGTTCCAGCCGAAATTGCGGCAAAAGCAAATGGAAAGGGGCTTTTTGGATCGTATACGTCGGCGTTTTTTCTAACATTGACCAATCCTCTGACGATCATGTCATTTGCTGCTGTTTTTGCTGGACTGGGAATAGGAACGGCGGGTGGAGAATTTGCATCTGGTTTACTTGTTTTAGGTGTTTTTATCGGTTCGATGCTTTGGTGGTTATTTTTGAGCGGAACGGTTAATTTACTTCGGAAACGCTTTGACCAAAAAAGACTTCATTGGGTTAATCAGATTTCCGGAGTTGTGATAACTGTCTTTGGAATTTTAAGCCTGTCAACTATTTAAATTAAAATTCATTATTTTATCAAACCTCAATATAGGAAAACAAATAGTAGCTGCCAATGTATATTCATTAAATGAAGTACATATTGGCAGCTACTATTTTTCTATGTTGGGCTATTTTGTAAGTTTACAATATACGTAAGTTTAGTGGCATCATAAGATGTTTCATCATAATATTATAGGCAGCATCTCCATTACCATCGTTTAGATAAGCTACGTATTGTTTATGTTCATCCAAGGTGCTGTCAATACGACCTGGGATGCCGAGGGCATTAGATGTAGTTAGATGGACGAGATACATTAATTGCTGAAAAGCCTTGTTGAATTCGGTATTATTTACATAGGAAACAATCGCAATGTGAAATTTGTGGTCGGCATCTATAAAAGTGTCATTCGCAGTTTTTGTATTTCTTGATTTTGTCATGGTTTCGATTAAGATATCGAGATCTTTTAGTAACTTTATGGCCTTTTTGCTATGTATTTCATTGGCAACGATGTGTGTGCAAAAACCTTCAATGGCACAGCGCATCTGTATGGTTTCTAACATGTCTTTTTCTGTGAGTTGGCGTAATATAAAACCCTTGCTGGGCATAATCGTAATATAGCCTTCCTGTGACAAGCGGCGTAGAGATTCGCGCATAGGAGTTCTTGAAATGCCAAGCTCAGCAGCTAATTTTGTTTCAGAATATAAAACATCAGCAGCTAATTTTTTATTTAGTATCTGCTCTTTTATGGTGTCATAAGCATGAATCTGCAATGAGCTTTTGTCGGTAATAGGTGACATTGGGGCACACAACCTTCCTCTTTTATTTATCATATAATAAAAAACAATTCCAGTCAATAAAAAACACTTGACAGTATACCGGGATACCGGTATAGTAATAATCAAACAATACTAAAGATACTAAATTTTTAGATTATTAAGGAGGAAGTTATGAAAATTGTCGTAATTGGTGCTGGGGCAATGGGATCAATCTATGGGAGTCATTTATCAAAACATAATGAAGTATATTTGATTGATATGAATCCTGATATTGTTAAAACAATCAATACAAAGGGACTAAAACTTCAGGAAAATGGGGAGGATGTCCTTTATCGCCCCAATGCAGTTTGTTCTTCAAAAGAGATAGGAAAAGCAGATTTGGTTATTCTTTTTGTAAAAGCGTTATATTCAGCTGCAGCTCTCGAAAACAATAAAAATATTATTGGAAAAGATACGTATCTGATGACTTTACAGAACGGGTCAGGTCATGAAGACATTATGGTAAAAGCAGCCTCACTAGATCATATTATTATTGGAACAACAGAAGATAATGGTGCGATTCTTGAAGCTGGATATGTCCGACACGGCGGTACAGGTAGAACGAACATTGGTATGTTAGCAGAAGATAAAACAGGAATGCTGGCAAAAGTGAAAACAATATTTGATGCTTGTGGTTTTGATACGGTGATACGCAGTAATATACAACAATTGATTTGGGATAAGTTGCTGACGAATGTTTCATTAAGTGTTGTGACAGGCGTATTACAGGTGAAGATGGGTTTTATTGCCGAAGATCCTAGTGCCTGGGATTTAACAAAAGCATTATTAACAGAAGCATTGTCTGTAGCAACGGCAATGGGACTTAATTTTAATGAAGAAGAGGTCACGGAACGTCTTAGAAAAACATCGAAAAATAATCCGGAGGGATGTACTTCTATTTATATGGATTTAATGAATGGTAGACGAACAGAGGTAGATACAATCAGTGGATCTGTTGTGCGGTCAGCAGAAAAATATGGTGTAAAAGTACCAACACATAAAGCTATGGTAAATATCGTTCATGCCATGGAAAAAAGAAATAAATAAAATTTAAAGTAAAACATAAAATCAGAGAAATGGAAGGAAGATTATTATGATATTTTCATCAATTTATGCAAAAGACGATTGCAATATATATCCGAAAGCAATTCAAACAGCAATTAACTATTTGAAAGAAAATGATTTTGTGGCTATGAAGCCGGGAGTGTATGAGATTCAGGGGAAGGATATTTATGCACAGGTATTTGATGCACAGACTGGGGTGATAACAGAAAAAAAACCAGAAGTACATGAAAAATATATCGATGTTCAGTTTCTTGCGACAGGAAAAGAACGGTTGGGCTTTACACCAGATACAGGAAGTTATAAAGTTACGGAAAAATTTGTTGAAAGAGATTTGATTTTTTATGAAAAGGTTGAAAATGAAGGGGTTATTGAAGCCAGGCCAGGTTGTTATTCAATATTTTTCCCGAGTGATGTACATCGTCCGGCATTACAGTCAGGCGAAGCAATGAATGTAAGAAAAGTCGTTGTTAAAGTTAAAGTGGATTTACTATAGTCGTATTCTCGTAAAATATGAAATGAGGTGCTGAAGATGGATAAAAGAGTTAATGAAATACCAAAAGGTAGGTGGCTACATATTTTGCCACCGATTATGATTATCTGCATTATTTCTTATATGGATCGTGTGAATATTGGTTTTGCTATGGCTGGTGGCATGAGTGATACTCTGGGGATGACGGCAAGCGTAGCAGGTTTGGCAGCAGGCATTTTCTTTATAGGGTATTTATTTTTGCAGGTTCCAGGTGGACAATTTGCGGCAAAGCATAGTGGGAAAAAGTTCATTACATACTCTATTTTAGTCTGGGCGGTTATTTCTGTTTTAACAGGTTTAGCAGAGACCATTAATCAGTTGTTGATTCTACGTTTTGCCTTAGGTGTTGCAGAAGGTGGTATGTTGCCGGTAGCTTTGACGATGGTGAGTAACTGGTTTCCAAATGAAGAACGTGGTAGGGCAAATGCATTTGTTATTTTGTTTGTGCCAGTTGCAGCAATTATCACAGGGCCTTTATCGGGTTATATTCTTGCAGTTTCAGATTGGCATTGGTTATTTATCATTGAAGGAATTGGTTCACTAGCAGTCTTGATTCCGTGGCTTCTAATGGTAAGTGATCGTCCGGAAGGTGCAAGCTGGATTAGTAAAGAGGAAAAAGAGTATATCATCGGAAAAATTCGGGACGAGGAAGAAGAGCTCCGTAATACAAGTGTAAAACAAGCATCTTTGAAGGATATTTTACCCAATGTGACGATGTGGAAGCTCATAGCCCTTAATTTTTGTTACCAATCCGGCATTTATGGATTTGGTCTGTGGTTGCCGACTTTACTAAAAAATCTAACGCATTCAGGAATGACGGAGATTGGCTGGTTATCAGCACTTCCTTATGTTGGTTGTGCAATTGGAATGCTGACGATTTCGAATATTTCTGATCGAACTGGTCGCCGAAAAGAATTCGTTGTTATTCCGCTTGTTGGTTTTGCACTTTGCTTGTTGTTTTCCGTCAAGACAGAAGAATACATCTGGGTATCGTATGCTTTTCTTGTTGGTTGTGGATTTTTTTTACAAGCAGCAGCCGGTGTGTTTTGGACGATTCCACCACGTTTATTTAGTCCGGCGGTGGCTGGCGGCGCAAGAGGAATTATAAACGCAATCGGTAATCTTGGTGGATTTGTTGGTCCTTATGCTGTTGGTGTTTTAATTCAAATGTATAGTTATGATATGGGGGTTTATAGTCTAGTAGCTTTGCTGTTTATTGGTGCAGCGATTACATTGACATTACCTGCTTCTGTGGAAGATAAGAAAAAACCGCAAGAATCCATAGAATCTTTGAAAGTATAGATCACTATCTTAAATATTAAAAGGGGCGTTCAAAATGAGAAGAATTTTGCCATCAATGCATTTTTTAGAAAATTTCATGCCGATTATGTCAAATGAAAAATTTGCGGTAGACGTTTTAGGTCAAGCGGCCGATATAGAATTTTACGAAGCCGTAGAGTTGGGATTTATCAAAGATACTGCCTGTCGTCATGCCATACGTAATATTGTCGAAAATCGTGGCTGGCAATTAACACAGTGGTGTTCACCAGTCATTGCGGACAAAGGGTTGTCTCTTTCAAGTCTTGATCCCAAAGAACGGAAAAAAGCTATTGCTTGTGCGAAAGAACTTTTGGCGGGAATTGCTGAAACCGGCGCAAAACGTTGTGGCTTGCAATCTGGTCCTGATCCAAAAACGGATGAGCTTAGGGTAGAAGCAAAAAAAGCACTGTTTGAATCTTGTATAGAACTTTCAGAAACGGCAAAACAGTATGATGGTATGTATCTTCTGTTTGAACCATTGGATCGGTTTGTGCATAAAAAACAATTATTGGGACCCATCAAAGAAGTTACGGAATGGTTTGCCAACTTGAAAAAAGAATGTAGTAATTTTTATATTCATTGGGATAGTGCACATGAAGTATTGGGCGGAGCTGATTTAAAGGAATCTGTTACATTAGCCGCACCTTATCTAGCACAACTTCATATCTGTAATTGTATAAATGATCCCCAACATCCGTATTATGGTGATCATCATATGGATATCGGACAGGCTCCGGATTATAAAACATGGGGTTATCTTACACCAAAAGTTGGTTCTGAAATCCTGAAAACAGTTGCGGCGTTTGAACCTTGTGACGGGGTAGAGATTACCTATTGTGCATTGGAAGTACGGGCACATTTAGCGGATGATCTTTGGGCAAAAGAACGCCTAATTCGTACGTTTCTCACAGAAGCATTTGATCTCGCTGGTATTGCACATAAATAAAGAATATTGTTAAAAGGAATATGAAGACGATGAAATATTTATTGGGAATTGATAATGGTGGGACATTTTCCAAGGCAGCGCTGTTTACGGAAGATGGTAAGCAGATTGCTGTGGCTAGTGAGGCAACACAGTCGATTATGCCGTTGCCAGGTTATATGGAAAGAGATATGGAGGAGTTATGGGAAGTCAATGCACGCGTGATTCGTAAGGTTATCGAGCTAAGCGGTATTGCGTCGTCTCTTATTGTGGGAGTATCTTTTTCTGGTCATGGCAAGGGTTTGTATCTTGTTGATAAAGCAGGAAAACCAGCCTATAAAGGGATATTGTCAACTGATACACGTGCATGGGAATATGTGAAAAAATGGAATATGAATGGAACGCTGGCAAAAACGTATGAGAAAACCTGCCAAAAAATTCTTGCCTGTCAGCCGGTAAGTCTTTTGGCCTGGCTTAAAGACAACAAACCAGAGGTGTTTCAGAAAAGCAGATATATTTTTGCTGTGAAGGATTATATACGCTTTATGCTTACGGGCGAAGCGTATGCTGAATATACAGATTTTACTGGAGCGAATCTTGTGAATTTTATGACAAAACAATATGATCAAGAACTTCTGACACTGTTCGGAATTAAAGAAGTATATGACAAATTGCCGCCGTTGCGTCATGCAGCAGATATTTGTGGTTTTATTACCAAGGCTGCCAGTGAAAAAACTGGTTTGTTACAAGGGACACCTGTTGCTGCGGGAATGTTTGATGTGGATGCCTGTGGAATAGCAACGGGGCTCTCGGATACGGAAAAACTTTGTATGATTGCAGGAACTTGGAGTATTAATGAATTTATTGCAAAAAAACCAGTTTTGAATAGTAGTGTGGATTTAAATTCAATGTTCTGCATACCGGGATATTATCTTATTGAAGAAAGCAGCCCAACATCTGCAGGCAATTTGGAATGGTTTATCCATAATTTTATGGATAAAGAAAAAGAACAGGTAAAAGCGGAGGGGGGCTCAATATATAATTTGACGAATCAGTGGGTAGCTGAGATTGAGCCAGCAGATACAGAGATTGTTTTCTTGCCGTTTTTGCATGGATCCAATGAAAATCCTTTAGCTAGAGGCACTTTTATTGGTCTTACTGCCTATCATACTAAAAAGCATATGTTACGTGCTGTTTATGAAGGAATAGTTTTTTCACATCTAACACATGTGAAAAAACTATTGAAAAATCGCGAAAAACCTACGTGCATACAGCTTTCGGGTGGAGCGGCGAACTCACTGATCTGGGTACAGATTTTTGCGGATGCATTGCAAATTCCGATTGAGACGGTTGCTGGTAAAGAGCTAGGAGCACAAGGTGCTGCTATGGCAGCTGGTATTGCAGCGGGCGTTTATGAGGATTTCCCCGATGCCATAAAAAAAACGGTTAAGATTAACGGGGTAACGCAACCACGGCTAGCGTATAAAAAAATCTATGAGATAAAATATGCACGTTATTGCCGTGTAATTGAAGCATTGCATGGTATTTGGGAAGATCTTTAAACAATGATTTGAAATGTGATCTCGTTAGCATTGGAGTTGATAAAAATGAAAATAGAAAAAAAAACCTTAACAGAACTTTATCGTTGCTATGCAGCGAGCAGTACGACAATTGATGGCGAAAAAAAAGTTATTTTTGCAACAGAAGATCATGGAGCGGCATATTTATATTCTTTGCCTGAACTGAAAAAAACAAAGCTTTGGGATGGACCCGGCGGGACAATGTCGATTGTTTCGATTCCTAGTGAAAATGGAGATTTTTTGGCAGTACAAAATTTTTTTCCTGGATTTTATTCAGAAAAGGCGGAGATTGTTTGGGCACAGCCGCAGCCGGATGGTAAATGGAAGATAAAAACGGTTTTACAGCTGCCCTATGTTCATCGGTTTGACATTCTTACGGCGAATGGGGTGAATTATTTTATTGGTTGTACGCTTTGTACGAGTAAAAAAGATACAGATGACTGGTCAGATCCGGGGAAAATTTATGTCGGGGAATTGCCAAAAGACCTCATGCTGCCGATAAAAATTTCTGCTATAAAGGAAGAACTGCTTAAAAATCATGGCTATAGCCGCACTGTATGGAAAGGCAAAATGACAGGTATGGTTACGTGTGAAAGCGGAGTGCTTGCGGTTACGCCACCACAGGTACGCGGAGAGGCATGGACAATTGAAACAATACTGGAGCGTCCTGTAAGTGATGTTGCCGTAAGTGATATTGACGGTGATGGTCAGGACGAGCTCATCACAATCGAGCCGTTTCACGGCAATCAATTTGTTATTAACCATAAGACAACAAATGGCTACGAAAAGGTCTATGAATATCCGGATGCCATGGAATTTGGTCATGTTGTTTGGGCTGGAAAACTTCGAGGTATTTCAACCATTATTGGTGGACAGCGCGGGGCGGCGCAAGAACTCTTTTATATCCAATATAAAGAAGGAAAATATGTAAAGACAACGATTGAAGCTCATATCGGTCCAAGCAATATCTCTGTAATTAATGATAAGGAACAGGATATTATTATTTCTGCGAATCGTGAAATAGGAGAAGCAGTACTTTATATTGTGACCGACTAAAAAGGAGGCTCTTGTTATGTTAGAAGAATTAAAGCAGCAGGTGTATGAGGCCAATATGCTGTTGCCACAGTATAGTCTTGTTACATTTACATGGGGAAATGTATCTGGTATAGATCGAAAAAAAGGATTGTTCGTCATAAAACCATCCGGTGTGGATTATGACAAAATGCAGCCGGAAAATATGGTTGTTCTTGATCTTAACGGCAACAAAATCGAAGGTGATTTAAATCCGTCGTCGGATACGGAAACTCATCGCAAGCTGTATCTTGATTTTGAAAATATTGGCGGCATTGTTCATACCCATTCGCGCTGGGCAACGACTTTTGCACAGGCCGGTCAGGGGATTCGTGCATACGGTACGACGCAGGCGGACTATTTCTATGGTGAAATTCCTTGTACGAGGGATATGACGGTAGAAGAAATTGAAATGAATTATGAATATAATACAGGTGCTGTAATTGTTGAGCGGTTTGAGTCACTTCAGCCAGATACTATACCAGGAGTTCTTGTTAAAAATCATGGACCGTTTACATGGGGGATGAATGCTTTTGATGCGGTACACAATGCTGTGGTTTTGGAAGAAGTTGCTATGATGGATTTTCATACGCAGCTTTTGATGGGGCATCGTAAGTCTATGCCACACATTCTATTGGATAAGCATTTTATGCGCAAGCATGGTTCCAAGGCTTATTATGGACAGAAAAAATAAATGGACATACAAGCCGTACCATAAATGATTTGGTATGGCTTGTTTTTATGAAAGTGGTGTCAAAATGAAAAATTATGTATTGGGAGTATATGAAAAATCAATGCCATCAACGCTTTGCTGGGTAGAAAAACTTCGTGCAGCGAAAAAAAGTGGTTTTGATTTCATTGAAATGAGTATTGATGAAACCGATGAGAAACTTGTCCGGTTGGATATGGGTAAAGAAGAACGCATAGAGATTCGGGCAGCAATGATTGATGCGGATCTGCCGATTCGTTCGATTTGCTTGAGTGGTCATCGCAAATATTCGCTCGGTCATCCAGATATAGCCATTCGTAAACGCAGTCTTGAAATCATGCAGAAGGCAGTTTGGCTTGCAGCCGATCTTGGTATACGGATAATCCAATTGGCAGGATATGATGTCTACTATGAACAAGGTACAGCAGAAACGAAAGCTTTTTTTATAAAAAATCTTCTCATTTGTACTGAAATGGCAGCAAAAGAAGGTATCTTCTTGGGATTTGAGACGATGGAAACCCCGTTTATAGATACTGTAACAAAGGCGATGGAATACGTTGAATTAGTAAATTCACCGTATCTGGGGGTTTATCCGGATTCTGGAAATCTAACAAATGCATCATTATTGTATAGGAAGGACGTTGTACAGGATATTAAAAATGGTGCAGGTCATATTATTGCCTTTCATTTAAAAGAAACAATACCAGGGAAATATCGGGAGATACCTTTTGGAACGGGGCATGTAGATTTTAGTAAAATTATACAGACTGCTTGGCGTATGGGGGTAAGGCGTTACGTAGCTGAATTTTGGTATATCGGACAGAAAAACTGGCAGGAAGATCTTGTCTATGCAAATCAGTTCCAACGTAAATTTTTTTCTAAAATCGAAACATCTTAAATATAATAATCAAAATGTGCCCGATAGATGATACTTTTTAGTACTTATTTACTAGGGGGTAGTTTATTATTCGTTGTGGAAGATTATTTTGAAATTCTTTTCAGTTTCTCTTGACACAATTTACCTCCACAGCTATTATATGTGTATACATATAATAGCTGTGGAGGTGTTTATAATGATGAAGTTGCCAGATATGCAATGTTGTGTTTGCGGTAATTTAAGAAAAACGACACGTGTGATTACGCAATTTTACGATCAGCACTTACAATCAACGGGTCTCCGCACCACACAATGTGCATTGCTTCGTAGTATTTCATTGCATAAAAACATTGCGGTTGGTGAACTGGCTGCTATACTGCTGATGGACCAAAGTACGGTTACGAGAAATATTGAAATATTGAATAAGCATGGATACATTCAGATTGTGCCTGAACATCAGGATGCTCGGAAAAAATTAATTTCAATTACGCCAGATGGTGAAAAAAAACTCGAAGAAGCTATACCCTTATGGGAAGAGGCACAAAGAAAAATCGAACAAGTACTGGGAAAACAATTTAATGGCTTTTTAGAAACACTGGAATCTATTAATAAAATTGGTAAATAAAAATTTTAACAAAATACATGTATATACATATATTGAAATAGTTTATGAACATGAAATAAAACGGCAAAATAATTGAGTATGTAAAATGGGGGTTCAAGACGGATGAGACTAACATTATTTAACGGAAGCCCAAGGAAAAATTGGAATACTGAAATTCTCTTGCAACATGTAATGAAAGGTGCAGCATCAAATGGCGCAGAAACGGAACTCATCCATCTTTATGATTTAAATTATAAAGGCTGTAGAAGCTGCTACGCCTGTAAACGAGTGGGCGGAAAAAGTTATGGTCATTGTGCGATTCAGGATGATTTAACCGCGATATTTAAAAAAGTCGAAGAATCGGATGCCTTGATTTTTGGTTCGCCTATCTATTACGGAAATGTTACCGGTGAGATGCGATCTTTTTGGGAAAGACTCCTGTTTCCATACTCCGTATTCGATATGGAACGGTCATCTCTGTTTAAAAAGAAAATACGAACAGGAATCATTTATACCATGGCAGCAAATGAGATTCAGATGAAGACAATGGGGTATGAGCAAAATCTTCATCTCATGGAAACGTTTATAGAGAAAATTTTTGGAGAAACAGAATCACTATTTGCTATTGATACCTGCCATTTTGAGGACTATACGCAATATGTTTCAACTTTTTTTAATGCCGAGGCAAAGCAAAAATGGCGGCAGGAAGAATTCCCCAAGGATTGTCAGAAAGCTTGGGAAATGGGGAAAAGAATTATTCAGCCAATTTATATTTAAAGGAGAGTGGTGTAAGTATGGGGAAAATATTATGTTTTATTTACGAAGAAATGGTTGATTTTGAAATGACATTAGCATGCCATTTGCTTAACCGAGAAATTGTTTGTATTGCCTATGAAAAGCAAGTGATAAAAAGTAAATCTGGGATAGGGTATTATCCTATGGCTACAGTAAAAGATGCACTGGATTTTACCGATGTGGAGGCTTTAATTATACCAGGAGGTTTTAATGATGAGCAGCGACCGGAATTAATGGAACTTATTCAAAATTTAAATAACAAAGGCATCTTATTAGCTGCAATTTGTGCTGGTACGCAGTATTTAGCGAAGGCTGGAGTTTTACAAGGGAAAATGTATACAACGGTATTAACCAAAGAGAAGCTTAGAGAGTTTTTTCCAATGACATTAGATGACCCGTTTCCTCGGGAAAGTTATGTTAATAAAAATGTGGTAAAAGATCAAAATATAATCACGGCTTTGGGAAATGCATTTGTGGATTTTGCAGTGGAAATACTTGATTATTTTAAACTGTTTAAAGAAGAAAAGGACAAGCAGGCTATGAGTAATCATTATAAGTGCATAATTAGTTTTTCTCCATCAGTAAATGCTCTTAAGGATAATTCCTCAGATATTGCAAAATTAGAATCATGAGTTCCACAGCAATGAATACTATCCGTTAAATCCCAACCATAAAGTGCAAATACATTATTAATAAAATTAATATCATCTGCACCTATTTTAGGATCTGCACCCCCTTGAGCAAATATCGTTATTACCTTTTTACCTGGATGTCTTGGTACAAAATCTCCAAGCCCTCCAATCATTGGAAATGTACGGTCTAACCAAACTTTTGCTTGACCTGTAATTTGGTGATAATAGATTGGCGAACCAAATATAATAGCATCTGCTTCATTAATAGCCTCATACATTGGTTGTAGATAATCTTGAATAGCACAACCATCATGTGCACGGCAATAATAACATCCTTGACAACCACGAATTCCAGAATCATTCAAATCAAATTCAATAATTTCGGCACCTTTTGATTTGGCTCCATTGACCACTTGTTCTAACAATTTTGCAGTATATCCATTTTTTCGTGGACTACCATTAAAAATAACAACCTTTGACATTTAATATCGCTCCCTTTTAGTAGTTTTATTTTAGATGTTGCTTGTGCATTGATTATAATATGAATGTTGTTATAATTGAAGTACGCACTTTATGGTTAGATACTCAATAAAAGGAGAGTGATTTTATGAAAGATGGACCTATTGATCCTTTGGTCTGTCCCATTTCATATACAGTATCTATTGTCAGTGGTAAATGGCAATGGGTAATATTATGGCTGTTATACAACGAAAAAGTACAAAGGTATGGAGAACTAAAGAAAAGACTGGCAACTATTTCTCATAAAATGTTAAGTCAACAATTAGATTCACTTGAATTTGAGCAATTAATCCATCGTGAAGAATATCCACAAATACCTCCTAAAGTGGAATATTCTTTAACTGAGAAGGGCGAGACATTAATCCCTATATTGAAGCTTATGGCGGTATGGGGAGTAAAGAACGGATTACAAGCACATATGGAGTAAATTGTATATATTATTTCTATTCATAAGCATACAATTTTAGGTGAATACTAGAACCTATCGACATAAATTTAATTCAAGTAATGGAGCATTGGAATTAAATAGTAGATATCGAAATGCATCAAATGACAAATAATAATATTTGTCATTTGATGCATTTCGTGTTATTATAACTTTAAGGAGATGAAACATATTTTATGGGGGATTTTTTAGGAGCACTAACGAAAGAGCAGATACTTGTGGCAACAGAAGAAGCGCTCCGACGTTTTGGAGTAGCAAAAACTTCTGTTATAGATGTGGCTCGCATCTTGAATGTAAGTCATGGAACGATTTATCGACACTTCAAAAGCAAGAATGAGCTTCTTGAAGGCGTTACAGAGAAGTGGCTTGACGAAAAAATCATTAAACCGTTAACCGATGTTTGTAACGACACTTCAATGGAAGGGCCTCAATATTTACAGTCATATCTTCGGACACTCATTGAATTAAAACACCACTATGCTCGTGAAGATGAAGAGATGTTTAAAATGTATGCGAAAGTAACCGATGAAGCTGCTGACTTAATTTATAAACACGTTAATCATATTACAGATCAAATGGGTGAAATCATTACCCGTAGTCACATAAAATCTGAGGAACCTTCTCGATTAGCCCGAACTATTTTCTATGCTACGATACGATTCCATCACCCAGCCCATGCATATGAATGGAAAAGTCCAACGATTTATAAGGAGTTTTTAGATGTGTGGACTTTACTGGAAAAAGGTTTTATATCTGAAACGTGAAATACGGGGAAGCGGATGAATTTCACAATTTTAGTAACAGGTGCAAAAATAAAGTAGAAGGAAGGTTGAATGAAAATGAAAATTTTAGAAGGAAAAGTAGCAATCATAACAGGGTCTTCGAGAGGCATTGGACGTGTTGTTGCTGAACAACTGGCTGATTTAGGTGCTAACGTGGTGATTAATTATTCCAGCAATCGCCAAAAAGCAGATGATGTGGTGGAAGGTATTCTTAAAAAAGGAAGCAAAGCGGTAGCACTTCATGCTGATCTAAGTAAGTTAAGTGATGTTAAAGAATTGTTTACAAAAACAATTGAAGCGTTCGGTAAAGTGGATATTCTGATTAATAATGCAGGGCTGATGATAACCAAACCTCTTTCGGATGTAACGGAAGACGATTTTGATAAACAATTTGCTGTAAATGTAAAAGGTACTTTCTTTGCTTGTCAGCAAGCCTTGAAACATATGGAAAACAACGGAAGGATCGTGAACTTCTCGACGTCTGTAGCCGGGCAAATGTTTCCGACGTACAGTGTATATGCTGGTACAAAAGGTGCAGTTGAACAATTCACTCGTCAACTTGCAAAAGAATTTGGTTCTAAGCAAATTACAATTAATGCAGTGGCTCCTGGACCTGTAAACACTGAGCTTTTTAAATTGGGAAAAACAGAGCAGCAAATTGACGCTATGAAAAAGATGAATGCTTTTGGCCGAATTGGTGAACCAGAAGATATTGCAAATGTTATTGAATTTTTAGTAAGTGATAAATCACAATGGGTAACAGGTCAAACCCTGCGCGTAAATGGTGGGTTTATTTAAACAAGTTACTCGTAAAAAGACTTAATTCTATGCACTTTATTGATTATAGGGGGCACTGCTAGTGAAGGATTTTCCAGAATTTATGAAAAATGAGAAAAATCATATTGATAGCAATCAACAAAATACAAAAGATATTGATGGATACTTTTTTACAGGTAATGACGGTAGTCAGATGGCTTTTTGGACATGTTATGCTGATAGAATCTCTAAAGAACATAAGCATCCATTCGATGAATATATGGTATGTATTTCTGGGAAATATATTGTTAACATGAATGGACAAAAAATCATTTTAAATCCCGGCGATGAACTTTTTATTCCAAAAGGAACGGCACAAGGTGGGAGTTGTATTGCGGGGACAAGGACAATCCACGTTTTTGGTGGAAAGAGAATCATATAATAAAAGAGAATTTGCGAACAATTCAAAGGATAAGTAGTGCAATTGGTTTATTTAGATTGTGGTAATGCCAAATATATCTTGACCAATAGGCAAATATATTGACTTTGATTTTTCTGGTATATATAATGATTATATAAATTGCAACATATCATTTTATACATGTTTCAATTTTGTCAATTTACAGAGGTGAATTAAAGGGAGTGGGGTTTTATATGAATTTAAAAAAAGCCATAACAATGATGACCTTGAGCGGAGTACTGTTGAGTTTAGGGGGCGTGGTTACGGCTTCGGCCGAAACCGTTCATGCTGATGACAGCAAAGTACTTAATGTACAGGTAAAAAAAACGCCGGTTGACTTGATCTCCGATGTTGTTTATGAGCAAGTGTCAACTATGGGGTATGAAAATGTCGCTATGAAGATGGATGTGCTCAAGCCCGAGAAAAAAGAAAAAATGCCGGCAGTTATCTTTGTTACGGGGGGCGGGTTTATCCATGCCAATAAAGATAAATATATACAACAGCGCCTGCAAATTGCTGATGCTGGCTACGTTGTTGCCAGCATTCAATATCGTGTGGCACCGACAGGAAAGTTTCCAGAACCAGTTGAAGATGTAAAGGCAGCGATCCGTTATATAAAAGCCAATGCAGAAAAATTTAACATTGATCCGAATAATGTCGCTGTTATGGGAGATTCGGCCGGTGGATATTTGTCTGCTATGGTCGGCACGAGTAACGGCACGAAGAAATTCGATAAAGGCGAAAATCTCGATCAAAGCAGCGATGTAAAAGCGGCTGTCGATATCTATGGTCTGTCTGATTTGACGCGTGTTGGCTCTGATTTTTCCGAAACTGTACAGAAAAAACATAAATCTGCCGGAGCATCCGAAGCTCTTTGGGTAAATGGCTGTCCGACTTTCGGCGGTGAAGATGGCGGGATTCTGGCAGATCCGGCTAGTGCGGCAGCGGCAAATCCGATTCATTATATTTCCGATAAAACGGCACCATTTCTTCTGATGCATGGAACGGCTGATCAACTCGTATCACCGAGTCAGACGGAAATACTGCACCAAGCGCTGCAATCTCATGGAATAAAATCCACACGTTATGAAGTTACCGGTGCTGCTCATGGTGGTGTGTACTGGGTACAGCCAGAAGTTATGCAAGTCGTTATCGATTTCTTAAATCAATACTTAAAAACAAAATAAATTATTTCATCATAAAATATTGAAACACAAATAGAGGGTGCACCATTTTGGTACACCCTCTATTTTGCTGTATAGTTTTACACTTCATAGGGCTTATTTATTTCTCCCCAACTTGACATAAGCTGCAGTATGGGAATGAGGGTTGCCCCTTTTTCTGTTAAGGAATATTCAACTTTAGGTGGAACTTGATGATATTCGTTTCGATAGATCAAATTTTCGGATTCTAGTTCTTTAAGCTGCTGGCTTAACATCTTATGTGTAATTAATGGTATCGTTCGTTTCAACTCGCCGTAGCGTTGTACTCCATTTTCAAATAATTTATAAAGTATAAGCCATTTCCATTTACCTCCGACAACGGACAGTGTATATGTAATAGAACATTTACATTCATTCGGTGACCATTTTTGCATTATTACTCTCCTTTTCGATAGTATCTATCATAAAAGTGCATACTTTTCTTTTTGATAATATCATATACAATTAGAAGCAAGAAAGCAATTGATAAAAGAAAGGTGACTTTACATTATGAAAAAAGTAATAGCTATTAATGGCAGTCCAAGGAAAAAATGGAATACGGCTACTTTATTGAATAAAGCACTCGAAGGAGCGGCTTCACAGGGAGCAGAGACAGAGCTCATCCATCTTTATGATTTAAAATATAAAGGCTGTATAAGTTGTTTTGCCTGCAAACTAAAAGATGGGAAAAGTTATGGAAAATGTGCCTGTAACGATGATTTGACACCAATTTTAAAAAAAATTGAACAAGCGGATGCGCTAATTTTAGGATCTCCTATTTATTTAGGCGTAGCTACTGGCGAAATGAGATCCTTTATCGAACGTTTAATTTTCCCTTATTTTGTGTATGATGAGAACTATTCCTCGCTTTTTGATAAAAAGATACCCACTGGTTTTGTTTATACGATGAATGTAAATGAGCAGCAGATGAAAGATAGTGGATATAATTCCAATCTACAAATAACGGAATGGGCTTTGAAGAATGTTTTTGGTGCATCAGAATCGTTGATTGTCACCGATACCTATCAGTTTCAAGATTATTCCAAATATGTTGCACCGAAATTCAATGTCGAGGAAAAAGCCAAACGACGCGAAGAAGAATTTCCTAAGGATTGTGAAAAAGCCTTTGCAATGGGGGCTAAATTTGCGGCAGGAGTGAATATAGATGGAATTAATTGAAATAAATCAAGAAAAATGTATTAAATGTGGAATTTGCATCGATGAATGCCCAACCAGAGTTTTAGTTATGGGAGCAGATGGTCCGGTGGCAGGGCAGCCGCAGAACTGTAATGAGTGCGGGCATTGTGTTGCCATATGTCCACGGGAGGCAATTGATAATCAAAAAGCCCCTTTCGTGAATCAACCTACTTTAAAAGAATTTCCGGTTTTAAATGAAAAAACTGCGCAACAATTTCTTAGGTCTCGCCGATCAATACGCTGTTATAAAAATACTGCTGTTCCAAGAGACACATTATTAAAATTAGTTGAAATTGCTCGCTTTGCACCTACTGCTAGTAATCGGCAGGGTGTGTCTTATCTTATTATCGAAGATAAGGAAATTCTTAAAAAGGTTACTGAGACAACAATAGAGTGGATGGAAGCAGAAGTTTTAAAGGATGCACCATCGCATTGGAGTTTTCCTATTCACATTCGTGCTTATCGAAAAAATGGGTTGGATAATATTTTGCATGATGCACCTCATTTGATTTTAGCCATGGCATCAAATGATTTATCAAATGGAAGAGAAAACACGATTTTTTCGCTTGCTTACCTTGAACTTTTTGCAACGTCACTTGGATTGGGTTCTTGCTGGGCAGGACTTATTGAAATGTGTGTATTTGCCAAGTATGGTCCATTGCTGGAATTATTCAAAATTCCCAATGGTAAAGTGATAACCGGAGCAGTTATGCTTGGTTATCCTAAATATAAGTTTAAAAGACTGGTTGATCGTAATCCATTAGATGTGACTTGGTTATAATAGCTTCATTGTTTACAAAGAGCAACGGCGATTTATAAGTGATGACGAAAAAAGCAGTATAGTTGAGCTAATCAAAGGAATTTATTTAATTTAGTACTTTTACACTAAATGATGGCTTTAAATGTTGATTTATAAGAAAATTCTTACATTGCAAAACAATACGTTTATAGTAAACTTATTGTAGACATGGATGCGAAAGGAAGCGGGATGCAATGGTTGTTTCTGGAAAAATTAACACTCGTGGGAAAATTTCTACTCTTACCCCAGCACATCAAGATACTAAATTTATAAATACCGGGAAAACAACGAAAGGTTCTGGAGTTGCGGCAGTTTTTCGAAAGAGTACTTTAGCGGATTATAACGATAAAGAATTAAGTCAGCTGCAAAAAAGTATGCTGAATTTACAAGACCAAATAGGGAAAATTCAAGATAATGACGATATTGACAGTAAGACCAAAAAAGAATTATTAGAAAACCTGAACAGTCAATTGGAAGAAGTAAAGGCTGAATTGGAGAAGGCCTCAGCTGCTACAACAAGTAAAACGAATGACGACAACAATAAACAGTCGACTGCGAAAGATTCGAAGCCGACGGAACAATCATCGCAAGATGATATAATATCAATGGGATCAGATTTTAAGCAAGTCAAGGCAGCCAGCACTACCTCTGTGAAACTTAAAACGGAAGCTAAATTGGAGAAAAATGAACTTAAGCGTGCTATTAATGATCCAAATGAACATTTACGGCTCGAAGCTGCTGATATAATTGATAAGCGTCAAGGCGAAATAAATCGTAAAAATGATTCTGTGGAAACGTTAAATTCGCTTATTCAAGATGTAGAAAAAAACTCGAAAACAAAAGTTAATAATACTAAAAAAGATCCTAAAATAGGGGGTAGTAATACGGAAATAGTTTCTGCGTCTGATAATGGGAATTCAGATGAAAACGCTAAAAAAATGTTGCTGTAGTGCGTAAAGTAACAGATCTGATTCTATGAAATAAAAAATAGCCGTTGATTTATATTCATATTATGGATGTAAAGCAACGGCTATTCTTTTATATATAGACTTTGTTATTGTGAGAGGGATTCAGGTCAGTGTTGGCGAAGTGGTATGTAAAGATTTTGTGTTTGAAATGATATATATTAAATGAATAGGTAAAGCTTTGCAATACAATATTTTGGGAGGGTATGAAATGACGAATAAATCAGGGTCATTATTTTTAGCTCCAGGAATCAAAGTAATGCAGCGTTTAGAGTTTTTGCATAAAATACTAGTTTTGCTTGTAATTTTATTGATCCCTATTCTTTTGTTATCATATGCATTTCATGGGGAAATTCGCAAAGTAACGGATTTTGCAGCCAATGAACGGCACGGACTAAAATATGTTTTGCCGTTATCAGAACTGTTGATAGAGGTAAGTCAGGATACAGCGGACACTTTCAATTTGAATAATAGTGTGGAACTAATTAGTCGCATCGATCAAAATGATGCAGAATTTGGCAAACAATTAAAAACAACAGATCGTTGGCTTGAACTTAAAGCGATGCTCGAACACAAAAGTGTTACAACACGGCAGCAAGTTATGGATAAAACTACAGATTTGATTGCGATCGTTGGTGATTCATCGGGGTTAGTCCTTGATCCAGATATTGATAGTTATTATATAATGGATACAGCTATCGTGAAATATCCAGAGTTATTAAAAAAGACCAATCAAGCAGCAACGGCAGCGATAAAAGATTTATCAAAAACAAATAAAACAATGGATGAGCAAATAGAAATACCAATGCTTGCCGGATCTATTCAATCGACAATTGAAGGTGCGGAAATAGGTGTTAACAATGCTGTCAAAGCAAACACATCCTTAACAAGCGGGTTAGAAGCTTTTGCTGCATCGAAGCGTGCAACAATGAGTTTATTGGAAGAAGTAAATCATACATTATTGAAAAGTAGTGAAGCAAAAGGTACGTATGCAAATCGACAATTGATACAAAGTCAGTTAAAACAAGTAAATGGTCAAAGCGCAGCAGCGTATCGTTTATATTTAAATCAGCTTGATACATTGCTTTTAAAGCGTATCGATACGATTACAACCCATGAAAAATCAATTTTATGGGGGATCCTTTTTGTTTTTATTATTGCGTTTTATTTGTTATTGGCATTGTATTATTCCTTAAAACAGTCCATTATGTCAATTTTCGATGGGACACACAATTTTTCGCAGGGAGATTGGCGTAATTCGATTCAAATTGTATCAAATGATGAGTTTGCAGAAATTACGGATTCATTAAATAAAGTTCGTGAAGGCATACGACCGATGATTCAGAGCATTTTGAATTCAACACAGCAATTAACATCCTTGGCTGGTGAGCTTACGACGATATCGACACATTTAGAACATGTAGCAGATATCATGGTACAATCTGTTTCTTTGGTTGATGGGGGCGGAAAACAGCAGATGGGGGCAGTTCATAAAAGTTTACAGGCCATCGAAAAGATGTCGACTAATATTGAACAAATTACGAATAATACAGTCGTTGCCAAGACTTCTTCGGAACAGACGGCGGATGCTGCTCAAAAAGGAACTGTTTCTATTGAACTGGTAGTGGAACAGATGTCACATATTGAGAGAACTGTTCTTGATTCAGCAAATATTGTAAAAACTTTAGGTGAGCATTCACAAAAAGTTGGACAAATTATTGATACGATTTCAGCAATTGCCGATCAGACGAATTTATTAGCTCTGAATGCTGCCATTGAAGCGGCTAGAGCCGGGGAGAATGGTCGAGGTTTTGCCGTTGTTGCCGAAGAAGTTCGGAAATTAGCGGAACAATCGCAAGATGCGACAAAAGAAATTTCTCAAATCATACAAGAAATTCAACAAGAAACTTGGAAAGCAGTGGATGCTATGCAAGCAGGCACTGGCGTTGTAAAAAATGGGTCCGAGGTAGTGAACACTGCCGGAAAATCTTTTACAGAAATAGCAGATTTGGTCTATCATGTTTCAGGAACCATTCATCAGATTGCTGATACGGTTCAAATTATATCTCAGGCAAATCAAGAAATTATAGTGACTGTTGATGAAATAAAAGATATTAGCAATGAATCGGTTCTTCAAACTAAGAATGTTTCGGAAGCTACGGGAGAACAAACACTTTCGATGAAAGAGATTATCGTATCAAGTCAGACTCTATCAAAAATAGCGGATGAATTGCAGGGAACGGTGAAGTTTTTCAAAATATGATTATTGTCATTTGTCACACAAGCGATAATTTCTTTAATCTCTGGAACTGCATTTCCCATTCTGGCGGAAAGATCGAGAAATATTGAAACTTCAATAGTGGAACTGGAATGAGAAAAATATATTTAAAAATTTTGCTGAATTGGATTTGGTGAATGATATCTATTGTAGGACTACATTATCAAATTACTGTCGATGGTGCGTGGACAATCATTAAAGATTATGGTATGATAAAAAACATGTAAAAGCCATAAAAACTGGCAATGAAACCGGATGCTCATGTTTTCAATGAAAAAATTTGTAAATATGTGTCATCCGGTTTTTTTTTGCTGAAAATTCATTTAATTCAGGAGGAAAAAAATCTATGTTAGAAGAAAAGAAAAAAAAATCAGGCGATATGCTTAGTAAGCTTGGTAACTGGATCATTGTTGCCACAGTTCTAGGGGCAGTTGTTGGGCTTGTCATGGGCAAACCAGCACATATGTTTGCACCTATAGGCGATCTTTTTATGCAGCTCATCAAAATGGTCATTATCCCCATGGTTTTTTTCTCACTTGTCAGTGGCGCAGCAGCGCTGGGAAAATCGAGCAGTGCCGGCAAAATTGGTCTTGTAACTTTTATTTATTATGGGCTGACGACTGTAGTATCCGTGGTGCTGGGAATCGTTTTTGCTGAAGTCTTCAAACCGGGTGTTGGTATCAACATGCATGCTCTTTCAAGTGCAGCTGTCGATGTTGGTAATCTTGCTGAGAAGGCTGCAATGCCAGGATTTTGGGATACAATCATTGGTTTCATTCCAGCAAATCCGTTTAAGGCTCTGGTTGACGGTAATATTTTGCAGATTATTACATTTGCATTATTTGTAGGCTTTGCACTTGCAATGATGTCAAAGGAAAAGAAAGAGTTCATGCTGAAGATTTTTGATTATTTCACGGAAATATTCATTAAAATTATGCTCGCTATCATGTATATTGCGCCAATCGGCGTATTTTGTCTTATGGCAGATGCCACTGGAACCTTTGGTTATGATGTGCTCGTTAAAATTGTGTATCTCATCGTTCTTTATGTCATCGTACTTGCTATTGTCACTTATGTTATGGTCGGCGGTACGGTCGCGGCTTTTTCGAAATGCACAACCTACAAAAACTTTTTCAAGAGTATGTGGAAAGTACAGATTTTTGCATTTTCGACCGCTTCATCAATGGCCACACTGCCGCTCAATATGCGGACAACGATCGATGAATTGCATGTTTCTCGAGAAACTACATCATTTGCCCTGCCACTCGGGGCTACGATCAACATGAATGGGAATGCGGCCTACTATGCAATGGCGGCTTGTTTTCTTGCCCAAATGTATGGCATAGACCTTTCATTGTCGCAGTACATTGCGATCGTTGTTACAGCCTCTCTTGGTGCTGTTGGACAGGCGGGTGTTCCGGGACCAACACTGCTTGTTGTTGCAGTGCTTGCTGCAGCGAATATTCCAATGGATGCTTTACCTATCCTGTTTGGCGTTGACCGTATCTTTGATATGCTGCGTACTGCAGTAAATATCACAGGCGATGCAGCCTGTGCAACAATTGTTGATCAGTTTCGCAAAGAAGACTGAAAAATTTAAAAATTAATAAATTTTATATTTGAAGCATCCTTCGGGGTGCTTTTTTTTGTCGGGAAATATGTAAAGCTGATGGGTGTGTATGTATGTTTACTTTACATTTTCATAACACAGACGTAACAACCAGTAGCGTTCCTTTTGTTAAAATGAAAATAAAATATGAAAATGAGGAGGAACTGCTCTGAAACAAATTTATTTTTCGTCAACTCTAATGTGGAATGCATCTGTTCAAGAAATATTTTCCCTGGCGCAAGCCTATGAAGTTGGTGGTATTGAGTTTTGGGCAGAGCAGGCGGAGCTTTTTCATTACAATACGCGTGATATTCGAGTTTTGGCACAAAAATATGACATGAAAGTTGTTGTTCATAGTAAAAGCTGGGATCTCAATTTTGCTTCTATAAATAAGAGTATCCAAAATGCATCGCTACGCTCGATAAAAAAATCAATTTATTTTGCAAAATTGATTGGTGCCACTGAAGTGACGATTCATCCACCACGCCGGACGCTGCCAATTGAAGGCTCTTTTTATATAAAGAAAACACAAACTGGATTGGAAAAACTTCTCAACTATAGTGTGAAACAGGGGGTGCACCTTTCCTTAGAAATCATGGAAAAATTACCAAACGAAATTATTACTACTCCTGAAACATTAAAAACGATTTTAGGTACATTGTATGAATCTTTTTTTTACACGATAGATACGGCACATTGTATCGATAAGAAAGAGCTTTTTGCGATTTTGGCGAGTATAGCTCCTGTATCGAAAATTCATATTAGCAATAAAAAAGGTAAGCAGCTCCATACGCCTCTGGAGGATGGGGATTTTGATTTTCGGCAGATATTGCCTCACTTGAAAGAATATAATGTCCCATTTGTGATCGAAGGGTTAGAAGTGGAGGCTACCCATCAAGTGCTAAAAAAAAATATTGAGTATGTACAAAATATTTTAAAAGAAGCAGTATTGCAATCATAAAAGGAGATAAAATAGCATGGGATTTTTTCAAAATTGAAAAACCATAAGAACAGCCCTCTAATTTGATGTCTTTATTTCACACCAAATTAGAGGGCTGTATATAGTTTATGATTGTATTAATTAGGCAAGATCAAAGCGATCTGCATTCATTACTTTATCCCAAGCTGATATGAAATCCCGTAAAAACTTCTCCTGAGAATCAACAGATGCGTATACTTCTGCAATAGCTCGAAGTTGTGAATTTGAACCGAAGATAAGATCTACACGAGTGCCTGTCCACTTAAGTTCACCCGTAATCCGATCACGACCCTCAAATACATTTTCATCTTCAGCTGTCGGATTCCATACCGTACCCATATCGAGCAGATTTACAAAAAAGTCATTGGTAAGAGTTTCAGGCCTATTTGTGAAAACGCCGTGTTTTAATTGACCAAAGTTGGTATTCAAAACGCGCATTCCACCAATGAGAATCGTCATTTCTGGAGCAGTCAATGTCATCAGCTGTGCACGATCCACCAGCAGAGCTTCTGCTGGTATGGAATATTTGCTTTTAAGATAGTTGCGGAATCCATCCGCTTTCGGTTCCAACACTGCGAAAGACGGAATGTCGGTTTGTTCCTGAATTGCATCCATACGGCCTGGAATGAATGGAACAGATATATTATTATAGCCTGCATCCTTTGCTGCTTTTTCAATTCCTGCGTTTCCACCTAAGATGATTAGGTCGGCAAGTGAAACCTTTTTTGTACCCTTCTGTGCGGCATTAAAGTTTGCCTGGATTTTTCCAAGGGTATCAAGAATTACATTCAGTTGAGCCGGTTGGTTCACTTCCCAATCTTTTTGTGGGGCCAAACGGATACGCGCCCCATTTGCTCCTCCACGCTTATCTGATCCCCGAAAAGTTGATGCAGAGGCCCATGCTGTTGAGACTAGTTGAGAGACAGTTAATCCAGAGGATAAGATAATTCCCTTGATATATAATATATCTTGCTCGTCAATTAAGTCACAATTGATTTTAGGAATAGGATCCTGCCAAATTAGTTCCTCTTCAGGAACCTCTGGTCCAAGATAACGGGATCGTGGACCCATATCGCGGTGTGTTAGCTTAAACCAGCCTCGTGCAAAAGCATCCTGAAAATCTTCAGGATTTTGCAAGTACCTCCTCGCAATAGGTTCATAGATGGGATCAAAGCGAAGAGAAAGATCTGCCGTAGTCATCATTGGGCGGTGCTTTTTCGATGAATCATGCGCATCAACCACCATATCTTCTTCATCCACGTCCTTGGCCAGCCACTGATTAGCTCCGGCTGGGCTTTTGACTAATTCCCATTCGTATTTGAATAACACTTTCAAATAACCCATATCCCATTTAGTCGGATTCGGTTTCCAAGCGCCCTCAATACCGCTGCCAATCGCATCGCCGCCTTTACCACTACCGAAACTGCTCTTCCAACCAAGCCCCTGTTCCTCAATACCAGCAGACTCGGGTTCAGGACCCACAGAAGTTGCCGGCCCTGCGCCGTGACATTTGCCAAAGGTATGACCACCTGCGACAAGCGCAACGGTCTCTTCGTCATTCATAGCCATACGGGCAAAAGTTTCGCGAACGTCTTGGCCGGATGCGATTGGATCTGGATTGCCATTAGGACCTTCGGGGTTTACATAAATTAAGCCCATCTGCACAGCAGCGAGCGGGTTTTCCAAATCTCGATCACCAGAATAACGTTTGTCACCAAGCCATTTGTCTTCAGAACCCCAATAAATATCCTCTTCAGGTTCCCAAACATCCTCACGTCCACCTGCAAAGCCAAATGTCTTAACTCCCATTGATTCCAACGCACAAGTTCCAGCAAGAATCATTAGATCGGCCCAAGAAATTTTTAGTCCGTATTTTTGCTTCACTGGCCATAGTAGTCTGCGAGCCTTGTCTAGGTTAACATTGTCAGGCCAACTGTTGAGTGGAGCCAATCTTTGCGATCCAGACCCTGCACCGCCACGCCCATCATTGATGCGATAGGTACCAGCACTGTGCCATGCCATCCGAATGAATAATGATCCGTAATGACCATAATCAGCAGGCCACCATTCTTGTGAAGTTGTCATTAGTGTATAAAGATCTTTTTTCAAGGCTTTTAAATCCAGACTTTTAAATTCTTTCGCATAAGTAAAAGAATGATCCATCGGGTTGGAAAGAGATGAATGTTGATGCAATATTTTCAAGTTCAGTTGATTCGGCCACCAATCTCGATTTGAGGTTCCTCCTCCGGCAATCGCTTTTTGAGACATACCTGTTACGGGACATTTGTCATATTCACTCATAAAATATTCTCCTTTCATCAACTACGTATAATAGTTGTTTAAATGGAATAATTATTATATGTTTAAATATTCTTTCTATATCTACAAAACCCTTTTTTGCATAGAGAAAAGGATTTTTCTTGCAAATATTTTCATAAACTTATCTTTGGCAGGACGTTTATAAGGCAGTTGAAGGCTAACTGGTATGTCTTTTTATTATATTTTCTCCATTATGCAGAGAAGTACCCTATAGAGGTTTGACTCTTTTTTCATTGTCTACTCTATAGGGTACATTTTAGAATTTCATGGGGGTAGTTTATATGGTCAACGCTTTTTTGATTGCGGTACTTACACCTGAATTATTATTATCATTTGTCACAAAAGAGGCAATTGCTTTAATTTCCGGAACGGCATTTCCCATTCCGGCGGAGTGGTCGGGGAATTCTTCAAACATTGTAATATCATTTAAACCATCACCAATGACCATAACCTCATCTCTTTCAATCCCAGCATCTTTTGCAATACGTTTAAGTATCGCTCCTTTGGTTGCTGCTGCATCATTGATTTCAATATTTGTTGCAAAACTTGCCGATACGGCTATACCATTAATCGTTTCCATTTGTTTTCGAAAAGCCGACATTTCCGAGGCGTTATCACCAAAACTAACAAATTTAGCGATTTTAATATCACTAGCCAGAAAAGCATCTATATCTTTAATATACTGCATACGACGAAAATGAGAGTTGTGGAGAAGGTATAGAAAAATCTGCAGCATAGTAAAATTTGCATGATAGATACGTGCCCGTTTAATCATACTACAGAATAGTTGGAACTTTGTACCAGATGTATAACAACCCTTATTTGTATAAATTTCAATGGCGGACTTTTTCGTTTGCTGCATCATAGAAAATATTTTACGAGCTTTTTCCTTTTCAATATAAATACCAGCAATGCAATCTCCGGCAGTATTGAAGTATTCAGCACCATTCATTGTAATACATTCACATTCTAATCCATATTTATCAAGAAGCAGCTTCACATCATCGTAAAGACGTCCCGTGGCAATGGCAAAGCGTATATTTTGTTGCTGTGCTTTTTTTATCATATGGCAATTTTCCGCGGAAATTTCATGACGGCTGTTTATTAATGTTCCATCCATATCGGCTGCAATAAATTTAATCATTATTCAAATCCTCCTGACAAAATAATAGTAAATAATATAATAAGCGTATACCAAATTGCAACAATTGTAAATTTAATCCTAAAAAAGCTCACCGGTATGCACGTATGCTTACTTTACATTTTCATAACACAGACGTAACAACCAGTAGCATTCCTTTTGTTAGAATGAAAATAAAGTATGGAAATGAGGAGGAACTGCTCTGAAACAAATTTATTTTTCGTCAAATCTAATGTGGCATTCATCTGTTCAAAATATTTTAAAAGAAGCAGTATTGCAATCATAAAAGGAGCTAAAATGGTATGGGATTTTTGAAAAAACGAGTTTTGACAGGTCTGCTTGCTTTCTTTACGGCAGCTGTACTTTTAACAGGCTGCGGCAGTCAGAACGTAAGTGAAACTTCACCCGGTAAACTAAGTGGCAGTATTACAGTTTATACGTCACAACCAGAAGAAGATATTCAAAAACTGATTGAAAAGTTTAATGAAAAGCAGCCAGATATTAAGGTAACTGTTTTCCGGAGTGGGACTGAGGAAGTTGTCAGTAAAGTGTTGGCGGAAAAAGAAACTGGAAATGTACAGGCCGATGTTCTTTTGGTAGCGGATGCAGCGACTTTTGAAGAACTCAAAGGAAAAGATTTGTTGATGCGTTACCAATCACCTGAACTTAAAGGCATTAGTAAAGAATACTATGATGCTGATTATACTTATACGGGTACCAAAATTATATCGACAGGGATTATTTATAATAAAAACATGATTAAAATAGCACCAACTTCATATAAAGATTTAACAAAAGCAGAGTTTAAAAATAATGTTATTATGCCAAGTCCGCTGTATTCCGGTGCAGCTGCTTATAATTTGAGTGTGCTTACACGTACAAATGGTATCGGATGGGAATATTATCAAGCCTTAAAAGACAAGGGAGCTAAAGTTGATAAAGGTAATGGCACAGTACAAAAAGCGGTGATTGATGGTCGTGTCGGCAGTGGTATTATTGTTGACTATATGGCATTGAGAAGTAAGCAAAAAGGTGCACCCGTTGAATTTGTTTACCCAAGTGAGGGATCTTTAACTGTTACAGAACCTGTTGGAATTTTAAAAGCTACAACACATGCAGAACTTGCTAAAGCTTTTGTTGATTTTATCTTATCGGAAGCAGGACAAAAGGTAACTGCTGAAATTGGCTATACCCCGATTAAATCTGGAGTAAAGGCACCGGAAGGATTCAAATCTGTTGATGAAATTAAAAATATTACCTACGATTTAGCGACCCTTGTCAAAGCACGGCAGGATGATAAGGAAAAATTCAGCAGAATTTTCAATTAAAATATAGGAATCACTTTAAGACTGTGGCCTATCCACAGTCTTTTTTATAGGAGATTATTATGCGTAAAATTGTAAAAGACCGTCTTACAAAATCATTCCTTTATTTTGCAATATTTTTTGTGTTTCTTATGCCGCTTCTCAAATTATTTTTCATGAGTCTTATTGGGATGGATGGTATTGGCATAGAAAATTATGCCTTGTTACTTCATGATAATCGGACCCATGAGGCAATATATAATACCATGTTTATTGCTGTTTTTTCTACAGTGTTATCCCTTTTTTTAGGGGGAATATTTGCTTTTTTTATTGCCTATACTAATATACGAAAAAAACGGTTGATTGAACTTATGGTATTGGCTCCATTTATCATTCCGTCGTATATTATTGCCCTTTCTTGGAGTGGCTTACTAGATACTGGAGGTGTACTCCAGCTGAGTTTTACTAATTTACATATGCCAGTCCCTAATATGTATAGTGTAGGTGGTATCGTTTTCGTCATGGGCCTTTGTCATATGCCGATTGTTTATTTGTCTGTGCTTAGTACCCTGCGTAAAATTCCGAAAGATTTGGAGTGGGCAGCTAGAACGTCTGGTTACACTACGTCACAGACGCTTATGAAAATTAATCTTCCGCTTGCAATGCCAGCATTTATGAGTGGTGGCATTTTGGCATTTCTAGCAGCAATTGATAATTTTGCGATTCCAGCTTTTTTAGGAATTTCGGCTAATATACCAGTCCTTAGCACTTCTATTTATGAAAAAGTCATTAGCTTTGGACCAAGTTCTTTTAATATGGCTGCCGCACTGTCTGTAATATTATCCATTATCGCAATCGGTGGTATTACATTGCAAAATCTTTTGATTAGAGGAAGTTCTAATCAAGACAGTATGCAGGAAGATTTTTCGGCACGAATTTTTCTAAGTGAGTCACGAAGGCGAAATCTGCAGTGGGGATGTATTATTTTTTTAGGTAGTATCGATATGGTTCCCTTGCTTCATATGTTATTGACAGCTTTTCAAAAAAACTATGGAATACCGCTTGCGATAGACAATCTTTCTTTGTATAATTTTTCCTTTTTAGCAAACAATCATGGTGTGTATCAGGCAATCTACAACAGTGCAATATTATCAATACTTACTTGTGCTATTTGCATTATTATAGGGACAGCCTGTGCCTATGCTAAGGTACGTTACCAAAATCGTGCGGCTATGGTCTTAGAATCTGCAGCATCATTGACTTATGCGATTCCGGGAATTGTAATTGCTTTGGCCATGATTTTTCACTGGGGCAAGATTCCACATGTTTATGGATCGATCGGAATTCTTATTTTGGCGTATAGTACAAGATATTTAATTTTACAAATAAAAAACAGTACAACAGCGATTCTAGCAATTCATCCTGCCCTCGAAGAAGCAGGGAAAATATTTGGTGCCAATGAGTTGCGAATTTGGAAAACAATAGTCAGTCCTTTACTTTTACGACCAATTTTAACAGGGGCTTTTCTGATTTTTATTTCTGCACTAACCGAATTGAGCCTTTCCTCGATGCTCGCTTCTGCTGGAACAAAAACGGTAGGACTTTTTATTTTTAATCTTCAACAAGGGGGCGACTATAATTTATCCGCCGCTTTGTCAGTACTGATTGTCCTTATTGTTTTGCTAGCTTATGGTATAGGTGAACATTTAAATCGTCAAAAAACTTGTTAAGTAATAGAAGGAACTTTATGATTATCAATTTAATAGGAGGTGAATTTAATAATTATGAGTTTAAGAATAGAACATATTACCAAAAAATTTGATGCGGCCACGGTTCTTTCAGATATTGATCTAGAAATTCGAGATGGAGAATTTATCTCTATTTTAGGTCCTTCTGGTTGTGGCAAAACGACATTATTACGTATTATTGCTGGATTTTTAACACCGACAAGCGGTGAAATTAAGTTTCACGACAGGTTGTATGCAAGCAACAGATATTCTGTTCCTGTTGAAAAACGCAATCTGGGGATGGTTTTTCAATCGTTTGCACTTTGGCCGCATATGACGGTGAAAGAACATTTGGCATTTCCCTTACAAAGCCAAAAAGTGCAGCAGAGTAAAGACGTAGAAAATAGGATTATTGAAAAAATTCTTGCGGTAACTGGGCTAGAAAAATTATCTGGCAGCCTTCCTGGAGAATTATCCGGTGGGCAGCAGCAAAGAGTTGCTCTTGCCAGGGCTATGATAAATAAGCCGAAGCTTTTGCTTATGGATGAACCACTTAGTGCATTAGATGCGGACTTGAAACTCAGTATGCGACAAGAAATACAGAATATACATAAAATCACGGGTGCAACTATCCTTTATGTTACCCATGACCAAAGTGAAGCACTGGCTATGTCAAATCGCATTGTCGTCATGAAAGATGGGAATGTTGAACAATTTGGTACGCCAGAAGAAATCTACGGAAAACCACAAACTCTTTTTGTAGCAGCTTTTGTTGGTAGACATAATATGATTTCAGGAAAATGGGAGGGCGAGCAGTTTATTTGTAAAAACGGTACTGTTTTTCCGGCGGTGCCGCCAGCAGCATGCTTCATAGAGCAAGGAATTTGTCCGCTTCGCCCCGAAGAACTTGAAGTCAATCAAGATGATATTGGAATTTGTGTTGAAATTGTCAGCAAACAATACAATGGGCGGGAGTTTCTCTATACTGCAGTTGATGTCGATAAAAAAACTTATCATTTCTATGCAACCGTCACAACGCTTTTTTCCGCTGGACAAAAAATACATTTAACAAAGAAATTTATTTAATGTTAGCTTTGGCAATTTTAGATTCACTGCGAAGAATCAAAATTTGAAAATCGTAAGAAAAACCCTCTAATTTGATGAATCTATTTCACAGCAAATTAGAGGGTTATATATAATTTTGGATCATATCAGCAGGAAAGATCAAAGAACCCTGCATTCATCCGGACTAAAAATTCATTCTGTAATACTTGTGTAAGCCTCCAATGTTAGGTAAAATAAAACTAATATTTAGAGGTCTTTGCTATGACAAATAAAAAATAGAGTGGACTGTATGAGTCAAATGCTTTTAAAAGAATTGAATCTGAATTGACGAAACGTTGCTGTGGATTTTACTCAAAGAGGTGGACAGAATGATTGGACCGAATAAAAACATGCTGTATCCTAATGAAAATATCAAGACAATTTGTTATATTAGCAATTTGCCGAAACGAGTTAATGTTGAGATTGGAGATTATACTTACTATAGCGATAATAAAAAGTCACCAGAGAATTTCTACGATAATATAGAACATCATTATGAATTTTTAGGCGATAAATTGATTATTGGAAAGTTCTGTGCGATTGCGGAAGGCATCACATTTATCATGAATGGTGCGAATCATAGAATGGACGGTTTTACTACATATCCATTTTATATTTTTAGTGATGGCTGGGAAAAGGTTACACCTCAACTTGAACAGCTGCCTTTTCGTGGTAATACGGTCATTGGCAATGATGTATGGATTGGTCAATATGTGACGATTATGCCGGGAGTAAAAGTGGGGGATGGTACAATTATCGCAGCAAATTCAACCGTTGTAAAAGATGTGGAACCTTATTCAATTGTTGGCGGCAATCCGGCTGTAACTATCAAAAAACGTTTTTCTGATGAGATCATCGAACTACTGCTGAAACTTCAATGGTGGAACTGGGATGAGAAAAAGATATTTAAAAACCTTGATGCATTAGTTTCGGCACATGACATTGCTACTCTTAAAAATTTAGTTACATAAAAAGAAGCTCCTATCTCAGACATTACTTGAGATAGGAGCTTTTTGTATTATGATTGAATCAATTTTTATAGAACATAAAGGCAGTCAATTATTTTAACTGGGCTGATTATATGTATTTTATACTTTAAAGAATGCAATCGCATCGTGCAAGGTTCTTGCCGTAGCTGCCAATTCCTGACTGGCTGCTAATATTTCTTCGATGGAAGCGGAATGTTCTTCTGTTGCAGCTGATACAGTCTGTGTTTTTCCAGCGGCTTGTTTCCCAGCGGTTTCTATTTCTTTAACGGCTGAGGAAATTTGTTGACTACCGGTTCTCATTTCTTCAATGGCGGATGTTATTTCATTGCTCTGTAATGAAACATTATTAACCAGTAGAGAAATGTCTTTGAAATTCTGCCCGGCATCTTCAACGACTTGTGCACCACGTTTTACTTCTTGGCTGCCTTGATTCATTGCTGACACGGCTTTTTCTGTTTCCGTTTGGATATCACGAATCATATTACCAATTTGATCAGCAGCTTCTTTGGACTGTTCTGCTAGTTTACGGACTTCTTCTGCTACCACGGCGAATCCTTTTCCGTTTTCTCCAGCTCGGGCAGCTTCAATTGCTGCATTGAGTGCTAATAAATTTGTTTGTCCGGCTATGCCTGAGATTGTATCGATGATTTGACCAATTTCGCTTGAACGTGCACCTAATTTTTCAACTGCTTGTGCTGATGATGCAACGGTCGATTCTATGCTATTCATTTGTTGGTGAACCGACTCGGCTGATTGTGATCCGGTGGTAGCGGCAGTGACCGTTTTGGCAACAGAATCCGTGACCGTGGCAGAGCTTGCGGCAATTTGCGTTATAGAGACTGCTAACTGTTCCACGTTCCGTGACGTTTTATCAATAACGGCGGATTGGTTTTCTGCATTTTGTGCTACTTCCTCAACGGCTGTAGCAATTTGTCCAGTGACGTTGGTGGCATCTTCAGCACCTCGTGTTAAATCCTTTGAAGAAGAGGCGACTTGTGCCGAGGCTGCGGCAATATTTTTAACCAATGATTGCAGCTGATTTGCCATAAGGTCAAATTCTTTTGTTAGTTGACCAACCTCATCTTTATAATATACTTCATGAACCTTGCGGCTTTTAAGATCTCCCTGTGCTAATCTATGTACTTCTTCTAATAAGCCTGCCAATGGTGTGGAAATAAATCGGCTGATTATCCAGCCAAAGCCGGCGGAAAGCAAGACTGCTAAGAGTGTTATTGTCATGCTGATTCGATCATTGTATATGGCTATTTCTTCACTTGCTTTCTCGTCTTCTTCTGCTTTTTGTTGATTATATTCGACAAGGTCATCAAGCAGTTTATTGATTGTTTCTAAATGATTGAAAGCATTTTTGAGAAAATAAGCATGGCCGGCTTCATTGTTTCCAGCTATAGCCATATCTAAAGATTTTTGCCATTCGTTGCGATAAATTTGTGTTTCATCTAAAAGTTGAGCAAATGTTTGCTGCTCGGTTGAATCAAGCTTTCCTTGCTGATATTGATTCAGCAGGGAAATGTATTGTTTTTTATGTGTATCAAGTGTTTGTAAAAGAGTCTGCTGCTGTGATTTGTCTTTGCTTAAAAATATGGATAGCGTTAGAGCTTCATTTCTACGACTTTCTGTTCGGCTTGCATTGAGCCATTCAATTGGCTGCAGTCGGTTTTGATACATATTGGTCATTTTTTCTGCTAAAGTTCCAGCTGCATAATGTCCAACATAGCCAACAATAGCTAAGAAAAAAGACATGAACAAAATTAGCAATATAATTTTCCCCATGGTTTTGATATTACGTAAATGCATCATAGTTTATATCTCCTTACAGGATACTTGGGTAGAATTAAAATAGTATAAATTCAATGCGATAGCAAAGAAAACTAAAAAAAATAGCACCCCAAAGTCCTGTTTTTACTTACTGCTATTTATTATAATACAAACATAGTCAGTGTACAATAATGATTTTGAAAATCATTATCTTGTTTATGATGAAAAAACTATAATATTTGCGGTAATGTAGTTTCAGTGGCAAATATTTTGATTTAAAAGAGATGGAAAAAAATTCCACTGTTTTTTCTCATGAACACACGTTATTATCAAGAATAATGGAGAATTTGCAATGTAAAGGTGCGTGTTAGCAATGGCGGAGAATATAACCTACTGACTTTATAACAAGATAAATCAAGTATACAGATTTAAAAATGTTGCGAACGAAATAACGGCTGCTAATACACAGTTGGGGGTTGAGCTTATGATAAAAAAATATTGTCTATAATATTTTTTGAAAAGCGAATTACTGAAACGCATTGTTTTCATTTTTTGCCTGTGCGCCGATGCAAGGATTGATGGTTTTTTATTTAATAGGTATAAGTTATAATAATTTTAAAGACAAAGCAGTCTGTTTATGCGAATTTACAGATGGCTTTGTCTTTTTTGTAGCTATAATTGTTGTATCTTTATCAGAAAAGACTTTATTTGCCTGTTTTTTGAGGCAAACAATGCGTGTTTTAAATTTATTGTTTTACTACTATAATAAGTATAGAAAATTACAATAATTGTGATAATTTACATAGAGAGGAGAATGGAAAATGCTTACGGTTCGTTGCTGTAAAATAATGAATGATTTATTGACTGCATCCTATCCGATCAGCAAGAAGGCACTAATGGAAAAATATCATGTAAGTGATCGCAGTATTAAATATGATATTAATAACTTGCGTGGTTGGTTAGAAGATGAAGCATCAAATATTTTGGTGCAATATATACAAAAATGTGGTTTCAAACTTTCTGGCAGTGCAAAGGATATTTGTGAGTTGCAGCAATTGTTTAGCAAAGAAAAAGAAAAGACCAGAATTTTTTCTACTGAACGTACTCGATATATTATACTGATGCTTTTGACAAGTAGTGAATTTATTACAATACAGGATTTTTCATCAAAGTTAAACGTGAGTAAAAATACAGTAACGAGAGATATCGATACAATCTCAGATATGCTGGCGATCTGGGATCTTTATCTGGACAGAAAAGCCCATTGGGGGTTTAAGATAAATACTACAGAAACTAAAAGACGGCAGGCTATCGAGTATTTTATTTTATCTATGTTTGATGTAAGATCGATTGAAGAAATTTTACAGGGGTTACGGCAATGCTTTTTGCCAGAATTTTTTCAAAAAGTCATGTGCCAGTATCTAATAGAAGAACAGGATGTGGAAAATTTATGTAAATTATGTAAACAGCTTTTAGAGGATATTTACAAGATGACAGATGTACTCGACGATAAAGGGAGTATTGAAGTGTTCATTCGGATTTGTGTTGCATTACATCAAATTCGGCATAAATCTGGCATTGGATATTTAGTAAAATTTTCTGCAATATCAAATGACACAGATCACTTTTTCCGTATTGAGTTAAAAAAAATGTTTGGACATTTTAATATAGATATAGAGGAAGCTGAACTCAATTGGTTGTTGTTGCCTTTTACAAAAGATAATTCCATTAAAACGACAATTGATATTGAAAAAATAACTTTACAGATTATACAAAAGACAAGTCATAGTACCAAAATACCTTTTTCAGCAGATTGCGAATTGTATGAAAATCTTCTTATGCATATAAAAAGAGCTTTTGTAAAAAAGCAGTATCATATGGTTAATGTTAATCCGTTACTGGATGATATACTGCATCATTTCGGTCAATTATTTAATGTTGTAAAGCAGATTTGCTATGATGTTTTTGGCAGATACAATATATATCTTCGTGATGAAGAGATTTCTTATATAGTCTTATATTTTCAATTGAGTTATGAAACATTGTTTGGTAAAGAAAGAATACGAACGATTGTTGTTTGCAGCACGGGAATATCTTCGGCCAAACTTTTAATGGTCCAGCTTAAAAACAAATTTGATGTATTGCAGATCGTTGGCTGTTGTTCTATTTTGCATGCGGAAACATTTATTGCCCATAATCCAATTGATCTCATCATAAGCGTATTGCCAATGCAGACAGAAACGCCTTGCATTGTAGTCAATGCTTTCTTGCAAAAGGATGATATAAAAAAGATACAAAGTGTATTAGACAATTTCAAATTAATACCGTCGGTTACGAGAAATTTAAAAAAAGCAGAGCCTAAAATTGCTAGCAACTGGCATGGTGCTGATTTTAGTGATATGGCAAAGATTGAAAAGTTTACACAGGAAGTGATTAGCAAAGGGTTTAACTTGACGATGGCACTAAAGGAAAGTTTTGGAAAGTATTTAACAAGACAAAGTGAAACTGGGTTGATGTTTCATTGTTTATTGATGGCAAATCGCTTTGCCTGTGGAGCACCTTATGCCAATATCGTGGATGCAGGCAATGATACGGTCAATATCGTAAAAGTTAAAGAAAAAATAAGAGAGGCTGTCAGTAACTACTACGAAGATGTACCAGCGAGTGAGATAATTGCTATTTTGAATTATTTCACACTAAATCAAAAATTTCATAAAAAGGAGTAATGGCTTTAAATGAATATGAAATCGCTAGATTTGCTTATCGTAAATGGTCTTCTTATGGACCCTTTTACCGGAGCTGAAGGAAGATATTCTATTGGTGTTCAAAATGGAAAAATTGCAGGTGTTTACCCTGAGCAAGCAATACTTCCACGTTATAATCATTTACTTGATTTGGCGGGGGCTTATATAACGCCAGGCTGGATTGATTTGCACACGCATGTAGCTTATAAAGAAGCAGTGATCGGCATTGAAGCCGATTGTATTGGTATTCAGCAGGGTGTAACAACGGTGGTTGATGCTGGCAGCAGTGGAAGTAAAAACTTTTTACAATTTGAAAAAAACATTATAAAAAAAGCAAAAACAAGAGTTCTTTCTTGGCTGAATATTTCTGCAGCAGGCTTATATGAAGGCAGGTCTGAACTAGAAGATCTTGCATCGATTGATGTGGAAGCTACAAAAAAACTTATTAGCAGTAAAACGGAAATTCGCGGTATAAAAGTAAGGATGAGTCATTCTGTAGTAAAAGAAACCAATACCGGGGGGTTGAAAATAGCAAAAAAACTGGCGTCTCAATTGCATGTGCCTTTATTTGTTCATGTTGGGAACTGTCCGCCAGTTCTCGGGGATATACTCAACCTTTTGGAGCAGGGAGATATTGTTACCCATATATTTCACGGGAAAGCAGGTGGTTGTCTTGATGCAGAAGGGGACATTCTTCCCGAATTAAAAGCGGCAATAGACCGTGGCGTTTATCTTGACCTGGGGCATGGAACGGAAAGTTGTTCTTTTTTCCGCTTTAAGAATGCCAGAGAAAAAGGCATTTGCATTGATAGTATAAGTACGGATTTATATAGTCAAAATTATTCCGGACCGGTATATAGTTTAAAACATACAATGGAGAAATGTATGGCACTGGGCATGTCTTTTCGCGAGGTTATTACTGCAGTAACGCTTAAACCGGCAATTATGCTCAATATGCCCGAACTTGGGCGGATTAAGGCAGGAGCATTGGCTGATATGACTTTTTTTGAGAAAGTTGAAGGTGAGCAAACCTATATAGATGCAGATGGTAACGAGATTACTGGAACTCAGCAATTGCAGGTTAAAGGGGTTGTACGTGAAGGGAAGGTAATCTGGAGATGAAAACAAAAGTCTTGCAGCAAATTTTACGAGATGCATCACTTGACGAAGCAGGAAATGTTTTACTAAAAAAAACACTTGGCGATATTGAAGATTTACTGATTGATACGAGGAAGTGTATTCCGGATGAACGGTATTTGGCCGTGGGACATCATATGGCAGAAGTGATAAAGCGAGCTCAGCGGGGGGAAGGGTTAGCAAAAATTGATCAGGAGACAGAAGATCAGATTGAAGCCTCTTACAAAGAAAAAAGTAGGAATATTCTTACTTCATTGAAAAGCTTGGGAAATACGACGTCGAGTTCTTCAGAAATAATTCTTTTGGCAATTCATTTGCAGTGTGCCTCAAATGGTTTTTAAATAAAGGAGAGTGATTTATTATGGAAAAAATAAAAGTAGTAATTGGAGATCGCCTTGGTAAAGGCAAAAGAGTCGCTGCTGGCGTTGAGGCAGCAGGTGCAGAAGCTATATTAATTCCAGGTGTTGGCGCGGACATGAAAGTCGGAGACTATATGAATCAAAATAAAGCAGATTTTGGTATTTCTTTTTGTGGTAGCGGCGGTGCTGGCGCAATTACGGCAAAGTCAAAATATGGTTATTCAGCTGAGTTTGGACTTCGATCTATTGAGGCAGGAATTACTGCAATAAAAAATGGTGCACAGGTTGTAGGTTTTGGTTTTATGGATCTTGAAGAACTAGGACAAAGATTAGCCGAAGCCTTTATTAAAAAAAGTAAAGTGTGACATTGTAAGGAGGTGGAAGTAATATGTTGGTTGTTCATGAGGAAGTTTTGCAAATAGAAGGTACAGGTGAGACTGAGAAAGAATCTTTTCAAGACATTTTTAGTCGTATTAAACCAGAATTGGAAAAAAAGTATCCAGGAATATTGCTGCAGATAGAACCAAAGAAAATGGACATAAAAGATGCAGTGATTTCGGTTCATACAGAACGATTTTTAGGTATGCTGTTTCCACGTAAACGTAAATTATACAAGATAACAGTGGAAATTACGGTAAAACTCAGTGCTTTTTTGACAGATACAATAAAATATCGTCACGAAGAGGAAAAATTATCGGTAGTTCAACATATATTGGAAATGAGATAGGACGCATAGGAAAGGGGTTAAAATATGGACTTTATAGAAATTCTGATGAAATCTGTTATTATTGGTGCCTGTATGGGTTTTGCTGTAGGCGCAGGCGCTGCTCGAATGTTTCATGCGCCGCAGGCACAGGGCATGGGAGCTTTTCGCACCTTGGGAGAATTGAACGCTTGCGAAGGTGATCCCATTGCACATTTTTCGTTTGGTTTGGGTTTTTTGTTTAATTCATGGGCATCTATTGTTGGAACAGGAGCCTTTACTCAGGATGTAGTTCATCGCATTATACCGAACTGGTCCGCCGCTATTCTTTTGATGCGTAACAAGAATGTAGCGGAAACTCTACATAACCCGGCAAAAATGGCAGTGACGGGAGCTGTTATAGGTGCAGTAGTCATTGGTCTTATGAATTCGACGGCAGTTGCTATACCACCAGCTTTGCAGCTTATTGCAACAAAAGTGCTTGTACCGGCAGCAAATTGGCTTATTAACCTTGTAATGCCGATTGTATTTTGGATGGCAGCTCTTGATGCTGGAAGAAGAACCGGAGTTTGGGGCACGGTACTAGGGGGGCTGTCGCACCTTGTTATGGGAAACGCTGTACCGGGGATTGTCTTGGGCATTCTGATTGGTAAAGGCGTTGATGATGGTGGCTGGAACCACATTACCAGAATTTTAGTAGTAGCAGTGGTTTTGCTATTTGTTTTAAGCGGATTTTTCCGGGAATTTGATATAAAACTTCTTACGGAATTTTATGTTGATGTTCCAGACGGACTTAAAGCATTTCATGCATTATTTAAAGCAGGGGCGTGATGATAGTGGATAATAATGAAGATTTACAGACAGGGTTTTGGTTATCGGAGTGGGCATTTCCTATCTTTACAGCATTTTTGGCAGCTGGTGTATTTGCTGGTACACATATGTATTACGTATATCATATCGGTGCATTCAATGAAATTGCAATTGTGGCTATGCTCGAAGCAGGGCTTAAGGGTGGAAGTTTCGGAGCTGCAGCGGCTTTTGGTGCAAGCTTTCTCTTTGCCCGTATTTTGGAAGGTCCGCTAGTAGGAATATTGGATATTGGCGGCTCTATTATGACAGGAGTAGGTATCGGTGTTCCGGCAATCTTTTTGAGTATGGGAATTACAGGACCTTTAGAGTCTTTTCCGTTGGCACTTTTGACGGGAGCGGTTATTGGACTTGTCATAGGCTGTATTATTATTATCATTCGAAAATACACAGTTGCTTCCAATGAATCTACTTTTGGTGCGGATGTCATGATGGGAGCTGGTAATGCTTCAGGCCGATATTTGGGGCCGATGATCGTTATTGCGGCGGCAATGGCGTCCATTCCAGTGGGAATTGGGGCAACCATTGGTGCTGCTGCGTTTTATGCATGGAAAAAACCAATTGCCGGTGGGGCTATTATCGGAGCTATGATTTTAGGGGCGCTTTTTCCAATTATGACAAAATAAGAAGGAGATAAAAAGATGAGTGTTTTTGAACAGTATGGTCCACGTAAAGTTATAAATGGCTGTGGAAAAATGACGGTTTTAGGTGCTAGTGCGGTTGATAAGGATGTTGCAGATGCCATGGCACAGGCTGCCATGGACTATGTTGAAATTGCAGAACTTTTACCGTCAGCTGGAAAGTTTATTGCACAAGCAACGGGGGCGGAAGATGGCTGTCCAACTTGTGGTGCGGCTGCGGGCATTGCCATCAGTACAGCTGCTGTAATTAGTGGTATCAATCTTGATATTATAGAAAATCTGCCAGATAGTGAAGGCCTTAAAAATGAAATTATCCTGCAAAAAGGGCATGCCGTCAACTTTGGAGCCCGTGTGACTCAGATGATGAAGCTGGGAGGCGGGAAACCGATAGAAGTGGGAACGGCTAATCTCGTTGTTGCACAAAACATTGAAAATGCCATAAATGAAAAAACAGCAGCTCTCTTTTATATTAAGTCACATCATGCTGTACAAAAAGGTATGGTATCAATTGAAACGATGCTGGATATCGCACATCGGTATAAATTGCCGCTCATTATTGATGCAGCTGCTGAGGAGGATTTACACAAATATATAAAATTGGGAGCCGATCTTGTTATATATAGTGGAGGTAAAGCACTGGAAGGACCGACTTCCGGTTTTATTTGCGGGCGCAGTGAGCTTTGTCAGGCCTGCCGTATGCAGTATCAGGGAATAGGTCGTCCTATGAAAACCGGCAAAGAAAGCATTATTGGACTACTTACTGCACTGGATAAATATGCGGCAAAAAAACCAAATGCAGAGCAGCAAAAAAAACGTATGAAACTGCTTTTAGCTGAATTGAAAAATATTCCGGGGATTACAGGAAGTATTGCACAGGATGAAGCTGGCAGAGAAATTTATCGGGCAAGACTTGATATTGATGCCAAGATCACAGGGATAAGTGCAACTGTGATTGCTCAAAAATTAGAAACAGGAAATCCAGCCATTCATACGAGAAATTATTGCCTGTCACAGGGACAGATCTTTATAGATCCGAGGCCTTTGCTGGAAGGACAGGAAAATATTATAGCAGATCGTTTTAAAGAAATTTTAGCACAAGCAAAGGGGAATAAATAAAAATGGTAACGATAAAAATAAATGTACTGGCAGCAGATGCACAAAATGCGAAAGAAATAGTGGAAGCCACCAATGGAAATGTTTATATTGGTGTGATGGTAAAACCTTTTCCAACGGCAGAAGCAGCAGCGGATGCGGTTAGAGAAATGCAGCGCTTAGGTATACCCGTGTCGGTTGGGCTTGGGGGAGCAGATCCGTTGATGTGGCATAAGGTTGTAGAAACAGCTGTTTTGACAAAACCAGCACATGTAAATCAGGTCTATCCTGGAGCTGGCTATACGCTTGCCGCACTTAAAGCTGCAGGAAGTGAAGATACCATTGTCAATGCCTTAATCAAGCCAAGCGGTATAGTGGGAAAAGTATCTATTCTTACGGGACCGGAAAGTCAGGTTTTTAATGAATACATTAGTTGTGAGGCTGCTGCAGCAGCATTGAAAGAGTTACATATTCCTTCGGTAAAATTTTATCCAATAGGCGGAGCCAAACATCTCGATGAAGTTGCTGCCATGGTAAAGGCGGCTGTAAATGCTGGTATTACTATGTTTGAACCAACGGGCGGGATTGATGCTCAATCTATAGAAGCTGTTGTCAAAGTTTGTTTGGAAAACGGCGCACAAACCATAGTTCCTCATGTTTATACTGCTTTTGTCGACAAAAACACAGGAAAAACAGAACCGTCTCAAGTAAAAGATTCACTGGAAAAGCTTTTAAAGTTACGCTGAGATGAACTTTAAAAAATGCGATATAAAATCGATGATAAAAACACTAGTATTGAGGTGCTTTTATCATACAAAACAAGAAGTTATGTAGAAAAGAATCAATGGAGTTTTGTTTGTAATGCAGGGTCAACTGGCCCTGCATTATTTTAATTTGTTCTCCAAAGAAAATCAAAAGGTAAGATATTATGTTAATAAAAATATGAACTTATGTCACTTTTTATTTTTGCAAATTTTTGTTTTGCCCAGGCACCCGTTTGTTTTCTATAATTAGATGATGCATACTCTATAGCCTGTATGATGCTATCCAGCCTGATGAGATGTTTATGATAGAAATTCACCAACTTCTAAATGTTTAATAAATTGATAATTCGATAATTTTATCATCCTTTATACTGAAATGGAAATCCAGTAGCAAAGGATCCGGTAAACCATTTTTATTGTAGTTTCCATCTAATTTAAAAGTAATAATTATTTCATTCGAATCCTGTTTAATCTGCTTGGGCTCCAGCCTTACGTCTAACGCAAACTGATTTTCGTCGCTCCATTTTTTTATAGCAGATTTTCCGTATTTTTTTTGACCTTCATCAAGAACTATTGCATCCTCAGCAAAACAATCTAAATATGCGTCCGCATCAGGTTTGTTAGTAGCCGTGATAAAACTGTTAATCACTTGCGGTATTTCATTTAAATTCATATTTTTAGACTCCTTATTAAAGTGCTAGATCGTGCGGATGATTCCGCCGTCAATGATATGCTCACTACCTGTGATATAGGAAGCTCTGTCTGATACGAGAAAGGCAACAAGTTCCGCAATTTCTTCTGGTTTTGCCGGGCGTCCCAGTGGTATACCGCCGAGAACATCCATTAACTCTTGTCGGGCTGAATTATAATCACTTTTTGAGTTTTCGGCCATCCTTTCAATCAGGTGTTCTGCTGTCTTCGTCTCCGTAAATCCGGGAGCGACAGTATTTATGCGAATGCCTTCTGAACCAAACTGAGTTGCAAGATTTTTACTGTAATTAGTCAGAGCAGCCTTGGCTGCGGAATATGCCATTGTCATTTTTCCGGGAAGTCTGCGCTGAATAGATGTTATATGAATAATAACTCCCTTATGTTGTTCGAGCATAGATGGTAAAAAACCTCGATCCAAACGTACAGATGAAAAAAGATTCCCATTAAAATTTGTCAGCCAGTCTTCGTCACTTAGTGCTAAAGCTCCTGCAGTAGAGGTTGACGAACCGCCTGCATTATTAATCAAAATATCTAATCCTTTAAGATTTTTCAAGGTTTCCTTAATTATTTTTTCAGTACCTTCAGGTGTTTTAACGTCAGATTGAATGAATCCTACGGATTTTGGTAAGTTGTCAGGAATTGTTCGTGCTGTAGTTATTATGGTTGCTCCCGATTTTAGCAAACGATTAACAATAGCCTGACCAATCCCTTTGGTTCCACCCGTAACAAGTATCCGTTTGCCTTCGAGTTCCTTGCTGAAATCTAATAAATTTTGATTTTCCAAAATGTATTCCTCCCTTCAATTGAGTTACATGTCTAGTATATCCAATAAAACTTGACTACAGTACGTCAGGTTATGGGTGAATATTTATTTGCCATGTTTTTAATGCGAGTTTTCATCTCTAAACGTATACTCGGAGGTTCTATAACTTCAAGCAGCGGCCCAAAAGAAAAAAGGTAATTGAAAATCCATTCACCACTCGGCATAGAAGCATTGACAGTATAGGAGCCGTCTTCATTTTTTATAATATCTTTTTCAGAGAAATCATCATATACCCGGTAAGCTCCCTTTGCTGATATTTTAAGTTTAAGGGAAATGGCAGCAGGAGCAGCATCATTTGATGAGACTGTCGCAGTCTGTTCCTGTGAAGCGACATGGCTGCAAGGGTCGCCTGTAGGTTGAACATCTGACATACGTGTTATTTTAAAAGTTCGACAGGACATTCGTTGTAGGCAGTATCCTTTCAGATACCATGATTTATCCTTGAAAAGCAGCTTTATAGGTTCAACACGGCGATCACTTTTTTCACCAGCAACATTGAAATAGGAAAACGCAATGACTTGCTGTTTCAGTATGGCGTTTTTGAGCAGACTGAATACCTCTTTTTGCTTTTGATCACTTCCCCAGGACGAAAATTCTACTTCTATCCAGTTAACTTTGCTTTTTAAAAATAAGTTGCTTAATTTTAATAATATATCATCGAATTCTGGATATCTGACAGCGGCTAAGCTCTGTAAAGCAATCAAAATTTCATCCTGCTCTTTTTCAGAAAGAAGAGACTTATTGAGGATAAACTTTTCAGTTAGAGAAATTCCACCGCCTTTGCCCTGGTTTGCATAAATGGGAATTCCAGCTTGGCTTAATGCATCAACATCTCTATAGATCGTCCGAACAGATACTTCAAAACGTTTGGCTAGCTCGGGGGCCGTTACTATGCCTTTTTCAAGAATGATATATATAATTTGAAAGAGTCTGCTAATTTTCATTTTATCACCTCCATTTAAGTATAAAACATATAACTTGACAATAGTATGTCGAGTTACCTGGTCTTGCGAAAAGGGATCAAACGGCCGAGAGATTCTTATTTTTTGCGCGCCGAGAGCTTTTACAACGTAGCAACGAATATTGAAGAATTAGGCGTAGGATATGGATACGGCGATAAGTCTTTACATCACCAGTCGCATGGCGAATCCTTTATGTCGTTATTTTTGCATCGTTTTTTAGGCAAAGGGCTCTATATCCTTGACGAACCAGAAGCGGCGTTATCTCCGATGCGACAATTAAGTTTGATTAGCCGAATTCATGAATTAGCTTCAAATAATTCGCAATTCATTATAGCGACACATTCGCCAATGCTGTTATCGTATCCTAACTCTTATATTTATAACATCGATAATAATGGGATAAATCGGATTAAATATGAAGACACAGATCATTTTACTATAACTAAAAATTTTTTTAATCATTATAAGATGATGCTTAATGAACTTATGAAGTTGGATGAATAATAAATCAAAATTCAATTACAAGAAAAGTATATTAATGAATTGACCCCTATCCAATGGACAGGGGTCAATTCATGTGGAGATGGGTGCTTTTTTGCCATTCAATTCTATTGGGAAAATTCATGCCATTTGAACTGAAACGTTAATAACGGATGTTATAGTGCTGGATACAATGTGAATATTTAGCAAAAAATGACAAAAAAGAAGCATTTCTGCTGGTGCTTTTAGAGGACAACCGTATATAATAAAGCGTTATAAAAGCTGGCACTGCCAATCTTTAAAAGATCGAACCGTACGATCTTTTATTTCATCAGTGGGTCCAATTTCGCCAAATAAAAGTGGTGAGCTTGGATTATGAATTGCAAAATTTTTTGTTACGGTGCTGTTGTTATAGTTTGCATAGCAATATAAGCAGCCATTTTTACAAGTATTATAAGTTCCAATATCAATACTGGAACTACAACCGCATTCAGGTCTTTGATTTTTGTCTTTTGCAATGTCTAGTTTATAGTTTCCTATTTGTTCAAATCGATTTTTGTCAATACAATGGGCATGAGCAATGCCAAAGACATCAAGGTTAAGTTTTTCGGCACATGTATCCAGCTTAATTCCAAACTCTTTTGCTATTTTTGCAAAACGCTGCATTATTTCAATTTGCTGTTGCTGCGTTTCGGGATTTATATTGAGGCATTGCATATTATGGTGAGTGTTTCTATATAAATCAAGAAAACTCACGGTGCATTTTTCGGTATAATTGTGGAGCTTTTCTGCAAGGCTTTTAAAATATTTACAGTGATATTCCATTGTGTACGTTTTATTAAAAAAAACAGGGTCGTACCGCCATATGATTTTATCTTTGCCAATCAAAGAAGAAAGCTTTTGAAAAGAAGGTATAATAACATGGCTTTTTGATGGAACATTTGGTTCTACATCTTTTCCATACGCAGTAAGAGTGAATTGGAAATAATACGTGTAGGCATCTAAGTCTGAAAGTCGACTAAGCAGCGGAATCGGGTTTTTTGTCCAAAATACAATTCCATCGACAACGTTCGGAAGCAAATTTATTTTGCTGATCTGATGAAAATTCATGGGGTTTCGAACAAGAACATACCCTTCTTTGATTCGATTAAAAAACCATTCGGAATAGTACGTTGGAATGTCTGTCCGACGGCTGGCACTGATAATCATAGGAGACCTCCTTTGTAATTTAGCTATTTTAATTATAAACGCTGCAGTGTAAGAAGTACCGTTTTTGATGTGGATCGGAGTGTGTTATTATGAAATATTTGAAAAACATCTTTGTATGTGACAAATTTGATGGAAATGACAAAAACAAAACTTCCCAATTGTATTCAAGATACCTTTTGGTATACAGATGCATATAAGACTAGGCGATAATTTTCAAAGAGCAGCGGGGCGGGGATCTTGTCTCACATAATTCTAAGAACGAAAAAGGGATTTTCGAGCTATAGTGGCATCGAAAATCCTTTTTTCGTAGCAGTTGTTATAAATCATAACCGAAGCAAATACAACAGGTGTATTTCATTCAGTTTTTGGTTTATTCCCCTTTAAAATTGGCAGGCCGTTTTTCTAAAAAAGCAGTGATTGCTTCTTCATAATCATGGCTGTCATAAACTTTTCTACGCAAGCCTTGCACCCGTTCAAAAGCAGACGGCGTAATTGCATATGCTTTTGATAATACACGAAATTGTTCTTTGATTACTTCTATAGACAAATGTGATCGCGTACTAATTGTCGCAGCTAATTTTAGCGTAAAAGAAAATAATTCGGATTCTTCGACTAAATGATTGATGATTCCTACACTTAAGGCCCTGTCAGCATCCATCAATTCAGCCGTGAAAAACATTTCTTTAGCGATATTAATCGGAAGACGATTAATAAAATGCAAGATGCCTGTCGAATTATACGGAACACCAAGTTTTGCTGGAGTCATGGCAAATTTGGCAGTTTTATCGGCAATTACCATATCACAAGTCATGATCAGATCACAGGCACCGCCCCAAACACTACCATGTATCATAGCAATTACCGGGCCTGGGTATTCTTCAACAGAACGTAACAGTATTTCAAGAGAATCATAGTAGCTTAATGGATCTCTCATTTTCAATGGCAATTCTTTTACATCATGTCCGGCTGACCAAACTTTCGTATTCTCTGGGGCACGCAAAATAACGATGCGAATTTTTTCTTTTTGCAATCTATCAAGAGCTTCAACAATTTCACTGACAAGTTCAGCGCTTAATGCATTTAATTTTTTTGAATTATTCAATGTAATAATTCCTATTTTCTTTTCTGTTTCAATTTGTATTAATGACATAACAATTTCTCCCCTGATATACTTTAAATTAAGCATATATAATTATTTTTGTTATATATTTTTAAAACATCTAACGGTTTTTTATTATAGCACTATACAAAAAATCAATGAAATATCGAATAGTTATAATCTTTATTTCTAAAAAGAATTGTTTGGTAATGTTGTTTCGTAAATTGCTGAATATAATTTATGCAAACTGCTGATTGAAATTGATGTAAACTGCTGAATAGAGTGAAATTGGGATAGAAATATGAAATAGAAGATAACCGATGAAGGGCTGTATGGTTGAACAGTCAATGGTATATGTTAAAAGCAAAAAGTCGGTAGAACGAGTCATGGCGGGTTTATATCTGATCCGATTGTTATTATTCAAGAGGTCACGGACAGTAAGAATCCTTTCGACAATTAACTATGTAACCGTTTTTATAAGGCGACTGAATGGCTCGATAGTATGGTTTCAGTCGTCTATTTTTGCGCCATGAAAGATCTAAATATTTAACAAAATACGATAAAAAATAAGTATGTTGAGAACGCTAACTGTATTAATAAATTTTATATTATCTACCACTATTCTACCTGTATTGTGGTAGAACGGTGGTGGATAACTAGTAGAATATGTGGAAAATTATGACCATCTCATCTTTGAAGCAGGAAAGCAGTTGATCGATATGGTTTATTTAAAAAAAATTTTTGAAATGAAATAAAATAATTAAGATATATGTAAATATTTACCGGGAGGCAAAATAAAAATGGATGTTTTACGCGAGTTTTTTACGGCACAGGATATTATTGATTTTTTAAATGAAAAAAATATTTCTTTTGAATTTTATCAACATGCGCCAGCCTATAGCATTGATGATTTAGAAGCATTGGCTATTCCGAATAAAGAGGATATTGTAAAAAATCTTTTTTTGCGTGATGATAAGAAGAAAAACTATTATTTGGTGACACTTCCAGGACACAAAAAGATAGATTTGAAAGATCTTAGTGAAAAAATCCCCAGTCGCAGGTTGAGTTTTGCTCGTGAAGATATGTTATATGAAAAGCTGCTTTTGAAAAAAGGAAATGTGACACCACTTGGGGTGATGAATAACAAAGAAAAAAATGTCATCGTAGTATTCGATAAAAATTTACAAGGTAAAACGATAGGGGTTCATCCAATGGACAACAGTAAAACAGTTTTTTTGCGTTTTGAAGCACTTATTGAATTGATTAAAAATAATGGAAATCCCATTATCCTATGTGATATTTGAGGTGAAATCCGTTGTAATAAACAAGCTTTACTATATCTTAAGATTTTTATAAGACGACGGAACGGCTGGATAGTATGGTTTCAGTCGTCTGTTTTTGCGTTGTAAAAGAAAGTGCAACGCTTCTAGTACGATGTTTTAGGTTTAGTATTATGTGTTTCTTAGATATTTGTACTCTCTAGTTATTTTCATAAGTTCAGAATATAATAAATATGGTTTTAATATATTCTGAGTATTATGAAAGAAGAGATATACAATATGAAATTTGAAAAAAGCTTTTGGACTATCTTAATTTTATTGAATTCTTTCAAAAGAAAGATGAAAAAAATCTTTCAGCATAAGTTATATAAATTTATTTTTTTCTTTATTTTTTTGTATTATTGTTATTATGCCTTTTTATAAAAAAAATTATATTCAGCAGGAATTTTTCAACTGGAAAAGAATTAAATATAGAATATAGTAAATAGTTGTGTACTATTTACTATAGGAAACATGCGGGATTGTATGTATCTCTACATTATAAAAATGGTTTTAACTATTATGGTACAATTCGTGTTCTAGTTTGAGAAGGTGTTTAGTTTGGAAAATAAAAGCAAAATGGATCTTTATCAATGTATTAAAATTCATTTACAGAGGTATTCAGGTAAACGTGTATCGGCTTTTGAGTGGCAGGGTCATAAAATTTGGATAAAGCAGGCAGAAAAAGTGAAGTATTCCATTTGGCTTCGGGTTGCTAAATGGTTATCTAGATTAATCAAAAATCCTTTAATTTCGCCTACTCTTGAAATAGATGGTTTGAAAGCTTTGAAAATAGAAGCGAAACGATTGAAATTTCTTTGTACACAAGGTGTTTTTGTACCGCAACTATTGGCACAGGGAAAAGATTGGATAGCTATAAGTGATACAGGGAAGCCTGTCAGAGAGTTACTTCAAAGTAATAAAGTAAAAATAAATACAAAAATGCATATTTTGCAAAGTACCTCAAGAGCACTTGCAGAAATGCATTTAAAAAATTTATATCATGGACGTCCGGCTTTAAAAGATTTTACTTGGGATGGGGAAAAAGTCGGCTTTTTAGATTTTGAAGAAAATTCTGGGAGTATCCTCTCGATTCAACAGTGTATGGTTCGTGACGTGCTGATTTATATACATAGTTTGTTTCGAGAAGTAGGGAGTGTACGACTAATTTATTTAGCGATACTTTCTTATCGCAAGTATGCGTCTCAGCTAATCTGGAAATGTGTTTTGCAAGAGGCGGCAGATCTGAAATTTTTATATTTTTTACTGAGATATACATATCCTTATATGGGAACTGATGCAAAAAACATATATCGTACATTGCATGCTCTTTATTGTTTGATTCTTATGGAAAGAAGAAAGTCCGCAACCATTCGATAACATAATGCTTTTGGCTTGCTCTCAATTTTTTGAAACATAATAAAACCCTATTCCATTCGACTTGCATACACCAAAAGGCTTACTTGTCTTGCGTGAATAGGTTTCCTATCGATTTTACATAAGAAGCTCATACGAACTGATTTCGTGAAACAACCTTTATTTATTCAAGTCAGCATCTATAACGGTGATCCTATTACGTCCATTTTTTTTAGATTCATACATAGCCATATCTGCTTTATTGACAAAATCTATACAATTAAGGGTGTTAGTAGGAATCATAGATATTATGCCTGTACTCACCGTTACATAAGTGTTGGTTTTTGACATTACATGTGGGATTTTCAGATTGGCAATATTATTATTTATATGTTGAGCTATCTTAACGGCTCCTGGTACATTCGTATCCGGTAAAATCACAGTAAATTCTTCACCACCATGGCGTGCAGCCATATCATTTGGGCGATGAATCGATTTTTTTAATGCATTTGCAACTTGCTGTAAGCAATGATCACCTTCTAAATGTCCATAAAAATCATTATAAGCTTTAAAAAAATCAATGTCGATAAAAAGTAATGACAAATACCCATGCTTTCTTAATGCATGGTTCCACGCTTGATTTAATGCCTTATTAAAATATCGCCGATTTGCTATATTCGTAAGTTCATCAACAAGAGCGGATCGTTCTAATTTGTCATTGCGTTTTTTTAATTCCAAATAATTTTTTATTTTGGCTTTTAAAATTGGTTCAACCACAGGTTTCACGATATAATCAATAGCACCCAACTCAAAACCATTGAGTTGATCATCAATTGCATCTTTAACTGAAATGAAAATCACAGGGATGTTTTTCGTTTTATCATTATTTTTTAACTGCTTGCAGACATCATACCCACTTAGATCCGGCAATAAAAGGTCAAGTAAAATCAGGTCTACATTTTTTAGTTCTAAAAAGTGCAATGCTTCTTGTCCTGACGAAACACTTACAACAGTGTAATCATCTTGCAACATTTTTTTTAATTTAGTTATAATAAATGGTGAATCATCAACAACCAAAATACAAGCCTTAGAAAAATCCATACTAGAGCACCTCATAAGTTATTTTTATTTTCAGAGAAGTTTGTCTTGCAATGTTTTATTCCCAGTAATATTTCTTGCGTGAATCATTAAAATTCTAAATGAAGATATTCACCCCATACAAAATCTGATTGAAATTCCCACGGATTTATTTAAGTCTATATCTTTTCATCGTGTTTTTTACAAAAAAATACTGCCAGTACATAGGATATCGGTATATTTTATACACGATTCGCTTATGCAACCTGGCAGTCATAGAATATTTCTTTAGACCCATAGTTTTGCGCCCTTGTTTTTCAACAAGTTTGCCAATAATATCATAAAAAATTTTTTAAGAAAAGATATTTAATAGTTTTAACAATTTTTCACTAATTCATAATATAGTATTTTTCGCTAAATTGCAATTAAATTAATATAAGATCATAGCTAAATTAGCCAGATATGGTACATGAAAATACATATCTGTCATTGATCTAACTGGTAAAAAGGATAAGATTTTATCAAATACAATCATTCATTCTTCGGAGTGGATTTTTTATTGGGCCGGATAAAATAGTATTACAATTGTTCTTAGATAACTTTAGGTCTAGGTGATGTTTATCTTAACCTCTATTTTTATCTTGCAATCATGGGATGAAAGTTTTAAAATTATACAGTAATTGAATATTTTTGAATAAATTTAAAATGTAAGTTTTGTTGGTTTTTATGTCGATTTCAATAAGTCTTGTAACGCTTGAAGTATGGAATTGTTCGATTTTTATAAGTCGACTGAACGGTTCGATAGTATGGTTTCAGTCGTCTGTATTTGCGTTGTGGGAAATGCAAACATTTAGAAAAAGATGACAAAAAACAAACGATCTCATTGTTTCTCAATAAAAATTGATATCTAAAATGCCTATTTAATTAGGTTTGTTTAGTACGGATTTTTCTGGAGCTGTTTTCAGAATAACATTCCCATTGACGTTTAGCAAAATAAATAATGAAGAGGTGTTTTCTATATGGAAATGACTAATATATATCTATTTATTTCTGTATCGTTTCTTCTCCTTATATCACCTGGACCAAATACAATATACGTTGTTACGAAGGGAATGAATGAGGGGCGTAAATCCGCATTTAAGGCAGTGATGGGAGCATCAACCGGAGATTTGGTTCAAGTATTAGCAGCATCTCTAGGTTTGGCAGCATTATTACAAGTATCTGCGTTGATGTTTTTTATCGTCAAAATGTTTGGTGCTAGTTATTTATTTTATGTCGGAATACAGTGTTTTCTAAATAAACAGCGGATGCTGGTAAACCCATCAGAGAAACCAACTAAAGGTAAAAAACTGTTTTTCACTGGATTCTTAACCTCCGCATTAAATCCGAAGACGACATTATTTTTTGTGAGTTTCTTACCTCAATTTATTGATAATCAAAGTGTTTATGCCCAACAGCAAATGATTTTGCTTGGTTCAAGCTTTGTTATTATGGGCTTTTTTGTAATGAGCATGTATGCTGTCTTAGCTGAAAAGTTACGCTTTTGGATTGGAAAAAATGATAGAATACAGGCATATTTCAATTGGGTAACAGGGGCAATTTTTATAGGTTTTGGATTGCGGGTGGCTTTTTCGGAACGGAAATAGTCATAACTAAATTATAATAGGTATCAATAAACTATATTCAAGAGAAAGTTGTGTGTCTTAAATATAGTTTATTGAGAAAAGATACTAAAAATAATATGAGAAGCATTTTTTCTTGTGCTCAATTGAAATCATAGGACAAAAAGTTTATAATTGTATAAAAATTAATCCTTTTGAATAAAGTCAAAATGTAAGTTTTGTTGATTTTTATGTCGACATCAAGAATTCTTGTAACGCTTGAAGTATGGAACTGTTTGTTTTTTGTAAGAAAATGCATGGCAATCGATACGAAAAGAAGTGGCAAAATGGCAGATGCTTGGCAAATGGGTGAAATCCGTTGGATAACAAGAGTTACTATATTGTAAGATTTTTATAAGGCGACTGAATGGCTAACTAGTATGGCTTCAGTCGTCTGTTTTTGCGTTGGGGTGAAATGTAAATGTTTAGAAAAAGATGACAACCCCCCATTGTTTTTGATAAAGAATCCACTTTAATGCTATAAAATGTAGGATCTACCTCTTTTTTTATTTTAAGAGAAAAAAGTTAATTCTAAATTATAATAATATTTAGAATTTTTTTACAATATTAAAAGGATTTTCCAATAAAGTACAGAATGTTTTTTAATAAAGTGAATAATAATTGTTAAATAATAATTATCGTAAAATTATTCAAAGGACTTTTCATCTTAGAGAGCCTTGGTGTAATTAACGAATATAATTATATTATTGAATTAACATTGTTTGATTTGGTTGTATATTGCTTATAGTATGAAATACTTTATCTATAAAATTATACAAGGAGTGATGTAAGATGAAATGGTTTAACAATTTAAAAGTTAAGCAAAAACTTAGTATTTTGATCATTGTTTTTAGTTTTGCTGTTGTTTTGGTGGGTTCTATTGGATATATTAATTTGAAGCAAAGCAGTGAATACACGGATAAGATATACGAGAACAATTTAACAGAAATGCAATTATCATATGAAAGCCAACTTTATGTACGAAAAGTTCGAACCGATGTATTAGATCTCATAATTACGACAGATGCGAATGAAAATAAGAAATTATCCGGTCAAATAACAGATTCTAGAAAATTATTAGGAGAAACTTTAGCAAAATATGATTCATTACCATTATCACAAGAACAAAAAAATAATGTCAAGGAGTTACAAAATAATATAACGCAATACCGTGACGGTAATAATATGGTTGTTGATTTAGCATCGAAAAATAAAAATAAAGAAGCATATACATTATATAAGACAACCGTAGAGCCTTTGGCTGATATAACATCTAAGACATTGCAAACGATTATAGATGTATCAAAGAAAAATGCAGAGCAGATGAATCAGGCATCAAAAGACAATTTTGTTAAAGCGAGTATGATGTTTATACTTATTACAATTTTTGCTATTATTGTGGGCGCCGGTCTAGGAATTTTGATTATAAAGCAAATTATGAAACGTTTAGGCGAATCAGTAAATTTCTTAGGCGGAATTGCCGCGGGCGATTTTTCACAAAATGTTGAAGAAAGCAATATGCAAGATAAAAGTGAATTTGGTGTCTTGTCAAAAGCCGTTGACCGAATGAACCGGAATATTCGGGCGTTAATTAAGCAATTACTAAATACATCCGAACAATTGGCGGCAGCATCAGAGGAATTAACCGCTAGTGCAGAACAATCAGCACAGGCATCTAATCAAGTTGCAGAGACAATTACAGAAGTCGCCAAAGGTGCGGAAAAACAGTTGGAAATGGCTGTTAAGACAAATCACATTGTCGAAGAGATGGCAAAGGGGATTCACCAGGTGACCGAAAATACCATTGAAGTGGCTCGGTCGACAGATAAGACATCAACGGCTGCTATAGAAGGTAGTAGGGCTATAGAAAAAACTGTTTTACAGATGGGAACCATTGAAAAACGAACGGATGACACGGCTGATGTCATTGGTGAATTAGAGGGGAAATCAAAACAAATTGATACCATTGTCGGATTAATTTCAAATATTGCAGCGCAAACGAATTTATTATCTTTAAATGCGGCTATTGAAGCAGCTAGAGCTGGTGACGCTGGCAGGGGATTTTCAGTAGTTGCGGACGAAGTCAGAAAACTGGCTGAACAATCAGCACGTGCGACAAAAGATATCACGGAACTAATTGTTGATGTACAGGCCAAAACAAAAACCGCCGTCAACTATATGAATGAAAGTAAACGTGAAGTCAAAATGGGATCGGAACTTGTTGATTTGGCGGGTAAGAATTTCAATGAAATATTGTCGATGATTAAGGGCGTGGCTGATGAAATCAATGAAATATCGGCAGCGACCGAAGAATTGACGAGTGGAACTGAAGATGTTGTTGCTGCGGCAAATAGTATTAGTGGAGAAACGAAAAAAACAGCTGATGCTACGCAGACTGTTTCAGCTGCAACAGAAGAACAATCCGCTTCAATGCAGGAAATAGCATCAGCAAGTACGCACTTGTCAAAAATGGCAGCAGATTTACAAACTGAAATACAAAAGTTTAGAGTGTGATTAGACTTACTAACTTAATGATAGAATAAGTTAAAACTTTGCTGTTGTTTTTGGCTTTAACGTAATTTTTGCAATAGATCATAATAAAATAGTATATAAGAAAGAGGCCCTATGATGAAATAAATATCCATCATGGGACCTCTTTTTACTGAAACAAAAAAACCTGTCCTTGATAAAAAAAGAATCTCTAGGCTCAATCATAGAGAGAATAAAGACAATCTTCAGTGAATCAACATCTTGAGTATAGCACATTTACCAATAAAAGGGGTAAATGAAATTTATTCTATATATTAAAGGTGAAATTATGCCCATAGTTACAACTCCATTATGAAAAAAACTATCCTAATGCCACTTATTTTTATGCGATCTAACGTTGACACTAATACAGGGAAAACCAAGTGTGGTATTATTGATGGAAAGCAACGCTTACAAACTATAACGGGAGTCAAGGAGGCTTTTTTATGCCAAGATTATTAGGGAAAAACATTATGCTGCGTGAGTACCAAGCGGAAGATTTATCTTTTATGCGGGCATGGGTAAATGATGCAAAGATAACGGATAATTTGTCCGATCTATTTTTACAACCACATTCTCAAAAAGATACGGAGCGTTATTTGAATTCTATTTTGAATCATGAATACTCTGATCAAATCCATTTTGTGATTTCTGAAAAAGAACCAGATAAATATTTGGGGCAAATTGATATTATGCACATTGATTGGAAAAATCGATTCGCTGAGTTTGGAATCGTAATTCCTGCTGAATCAAATCAAAATAAGGGAATTGGGTCAGAAGCTATTCATCTTTTACAAGATTATGTTTTTAGCAAGTTAAACTTAAATCGGCTTCAGTTAAATTTGCACGAGTATAATCTGCGAGCATATAATTGCTATAAAAAATGTGGTTTCATAGAAGAAGGCCGGCTGCGAAAACATTTTTTTACGAACGGTCAATATTGGGATACTATATCGATGAGTATTTTAAAAGATGAATATTTGCAATTACAGTTCAACGATTAATACTACAGCACTTTAAAGGTGGAGAAAATACTCTTTTTGTGTTCTACTTGAAATCATAGGACAAAAAGGTTTATAATTGTATAAAAATTAATTATTTTGAATAAATTTAAAAATGTAAGTTTTGTTGATTTTAATGTCGACATCAGGAATTTTTGTAACGCTTGATGTATGGAACTGTTCGGTTTTTGTAATAAAATGCATGGCAATCGATACGAAAAGAAGTGACGAAATGAAAGATGCTTGGCAAATAAATAAAATTCGTTGGAATCAACAAAATTTACTATATCGTAAAACTTTTATAAGGCGATTGAACGGCTAGTTGGTATGGCTTCAGTCGCCTGTTTTTGCGTTATGGGAGAGTGCAAATGTTTAGAAAAAATAACGGAAAAGAAACGTCCCCGCTGGCGTTTAAATCGTTATTAATATCAGATGAAAAATGGTGTTTGCAATCTAAGAATGTTGTTGTTTGAACAGTATATTCAAATCTAATAGTTGTGGAGGAGAAAACATGTCTATAAGTTATGATATTGGTTCTGAATGGAGAAAATGGGATTTACATTTACACACACCATCATCATATGATTATAAAGATAAGAGTGTTACGAACCAAGATATTATTGATAAATTAGTAGAAAATGAAATAAGTGTAGCAGCTGTGACTGATCATCACGTCATGAATATTCAGCAGATAAAGGAGTTGCAAGAACTTGGATCGGGTAAAGTTACTATTCTTCCAGGCATCGAATTTTTATCAGATGCGCAAGGCAAGGATCCCGTCCATTTCATTGCTGTTTTCCCTGAAGATAGCAATATAGAATATATATGGGGGCAAATTAAAAATAAAACAAATATAAATCAAATTGAAGGAAAAGGAAAAAAAATCAATGAGGTATATTGCGATCTATTGGATACTATTGCACTTGTACATGAATTAGGGGGGATCACTACTATTCATTCAGGACAAAAAAGCAATAGCATAGATAAATTACCGGATTCTGTTAATCATATATTTGCTCAAAAGAAAGATATAGCTGAAAAAATTGATCTATTTGAAATTGGCGTAGAAAAGGATCAAGATGTATATAAAAAATACGCTTTTCCTGTGTTTGGTAAACCTGTGCCGATGATAATTTGCTCCGATAATCATAAAATTTCAGAATATGTTTTAAAAGCTTATTGTTGGATAAAGGCAGATCCTACTTTTAATGGACTAAAGCAAGCTATTTATGAACCGAAAACAAGAATTTATATTGGTATAATACCGCCTAAGGTGAATGAATTTAATAATAATAAGTCTAAATATTTGCGGAGTATAAAAATAGTTCGTTCCGATGAAGATTATCCTATTGAATGGTTTTCTGCTGAATTGCCTTTAAATTCTGGTCTTATTGCAATTATTGGGAATAAGGGAAGTGGAAAAAGTGCATTAGGAGATATTATTGCTCTTGTCGGAAAGAGTAAACAAGAAGAAAATTTTTCTTTTTTACATAAAGAGAGGTTTAGAAAAGCTCCAGAAAGAAAAGCTCAAAATTTTTCTGCTACTCTTACATGGTCTGACGGGAGAGTTATAAGCAAAAATTTGAATGACAATGTAGCTCTTACTGATATAGAAGAAGTACAGTATTTACCTCAAAAATTTATTGAAACTGTATGTAATGGTCTTGATGATGAGTTTAAAACGGAGATAAATAGAATTGTTTTTTCGTATTTACCAGAAGAAAAACGCTTACAAAAAAGATCATTTGATGAATTAATTGAACATAGATGCAATGCTATTAATAGCCGTATTCAAACTGAGACTGTTAAGCTCAAGGAAAGTAATACGAAAATAATTAAGCTTGAAAAAATGGCTGTTCCGGACTATAAAGAAAACATTGAAAAACAACTTAAATTAAAAAAAGAAACACGAGAAGCTATAGAAAAAAATAAACCGAAGGACGTAATAAAACCCGTTGAAAGTATTGGGATATCAGATCAAATTCAAAGTTTAGCGGATCAGATAAAAGCAATACAACAACAAATTAATGAAAAACAAAATATTTTAAATAGGATAGTGCTGCAAATTAGCGCTATCGATAATGTTATAGAAAAAGTTGTGGCTTTTAAAACTAATATACAAGACGAGAAAAATAAATTGCAAGAGGAATTATCTAAAGCTGACATTCACATTTCGATAGTATTAGATCTTATCATTGACACAGATTCACTAAACAACTACAAAGAAACTTTATACAAACAAAAGGAAAAGTTGGATATTTTCTTAAATAAAGATGGAATCGATAGGAGTTCTTTGTTTTTTCAAGAACAAGAGCTAGAAAAACAAAAATCTGCCATTACTCAGAAAATGTCAACTGAGCAACAGACCTATCACAAGTATGTAGAAGAGTTAGCAAGTTGGAAAAAGCAATGTGATAATTTTATAGTTGAAGAAAAAGAACTCCAAAGTAATTTAGATTATTTGAATGCAAAATTAGGAGTTGACTTAAAAATAGCTCGGGCGAATAGATTAGAAAGTGTAAAGCGTATATATCAAGGAAAGCAGGAAGAAGCACAGATATACCAAGAAATTTATGAGCCTGTTTTAGAATATATAAATCTTGAAAATTCTCCTCAGAATGCCACAGATGAGATTTTGAATTTCACTGTAACTAAAAAATTGAAGAAAAGTTTTGTAGACGAATTTTTGGGATATATAAAACAATCTGTATTAAGTGATTTTAAAGGAGTACAAGAAGGTCGCCAAAAAGTAAAAGATATAATAGAAAATTACGATTTTAATAAAGAAGATGGTGTGATTAATTTTATTGATGAATTTTATCAGAGTATTACTCAGGATTTAACTAGAACAGATATTATTGTAAAAAATCGATCTGAATTATATAATTTTTTATTTGGCCTCAATTATTTAGATGTCTCATATGAATTGAAATTAGGTGCGGCGCATTTAGAACAGTTATCGCCTGGGGAAAAAGGAGCACTTTTACTTATTTTTTATTTATTCTTAGATAAAAGTAAATTACCACTAATTATCGATCAACCAGAAGATAATTTAGATAATTATTCCGTTTTTAATCATTTAGTACCATACATTCGTAAAGCAAAAGAACGGCGACAAGTAATTATTATTACACATAATCCTAATTTAGCTGTAGCATGTGATACTGAACAAATTATCTATGCGAAAATGGATAAACAAAACTCACAAATTTTTTATGAAAGTGGCAGCATTGAGAATCCAGATATTAATAAGCATATTGTCGATGTATTAGAAGGCACAATGCCCGCATTTACTCTTCGGCGAATAAAATATTTTAACTGAAATATAAAAAATAAAATTTTGCTTTTGAATTAGACGCTTGGCCTATAATAGTATTCTTTTATTTTATTATAGGTCCCATCCCTGATACATCTTATCTTCGGCGAATTTTGCCTTGTCTTTAACTTCAGATTCGTTATGCAAAGGGCATCCAAATGAATGTCTTTTTCCTCTGAAATAAGTTTTTCAGCGAGTGCAGAAATATGAGATGAAATTGCTTGCTTCTGCTCACTGCGGGCAGCCTGTAAAATAGGATGAGAATGCCTTACTAAATTATTTTGTAAAATTGCATTTTTCTGCTGTGATTCATGAAGAGTATAGAGTCGGACAATTTCAGGTGTAGAATCATTTTTGATTGGAATGTAAGCACTTTGAATTTTCCACTTATCGTTGTTGTTCGTCATCAACTGAACTTCATATTTGGGGACCGTGCCACGGCTTATATTGTCGCCAAGTTTTACGGCAGTAACTGTATAACTATTATCTATATTTTTAGATGGATTTACTGTAGGCGGAATCTGTTCAAAAAGGGCATAGGAATCACCCTTATAAACCAAAATTTTTAGCTTGAAAATTGGCTGGTTACCGTCAATTTTACATTTGCGATTTAATGTTGCAGGGAGCTTGTCCGTGAAAAGTATAATATTCATATTTGCTGTGCTAATTTTTTGTGTAACTTCACTGTAGTTGGCAAGTTGCTTTTTGAATGAAAGATATTCTGCATAAAACTGTTTACTTTGGTGCTGGTTTTTATCATTTTCCTGCTGTAAAACTTTGAAAATATCATCAATCTTTTCTTTGCTTTCACCATCTATTGCACGGCGATAATTATTGAGCTGCTTACCAAGAAGGTTCCTTTCTTCAGTAAGCAACTTTATTTTTTTGCTGCATTCGGCCAGCTCATGCGTTTTATCAGGAATACCATAACGGGCAGTAGTCAGTTCTTTTATACGTTGCAGTTCCTTGGCTGTTTTTGCATAGTAAGCGTCTTATAAGGTAGTGGATAGCAACACTCTAGCTGGAATGAGATAATATACCAAAGTAAAGTTTTTTAAGTTTTTATAGTTTACTTGGAAAACTTGGAGGAAGTATATTTTCTTGGATACAAAACGAGTTGTTCGCCAATATCGTCTAAAAAAATGGTCTGCACTTATCACGGAACGGCAGACCAGCGGTTTAAATGTTCGTGAATTTTGTAAGGACCGAAATATTAAGGAACTATTATTACTACTGGCTAAAACGTATTCATGAAGCTGCTTGTAACAGTTTGTATGAAAAGTTTATTGACATAAATAGTGAAAGTGATATTATAAGTACTGGTTATTAAATCATTTTTATAATATATAAGGAGATGTTTTTTTATGCCAGATGATAAAACTAAAAAGAGACCGTTAGATTCATCGAGAATTAATATTCATGAGCCTTATGAAGTAAACTACTGGTGCGACGTTTTAGGGTGTAATAAAGCAAAATTAGAAGAAGCTGTTAAAGCTGTAAAGACATCGGTGGCAGATGTAAAAAAATATTTAAATAAATAAGTGGGTCAAGATTTTATTTAAATTAATAGGTGAATAGCCGTCAATTGTTAAAAATCAAAAGAGGATATAGATTGGGCAAAAACATGCTCAATCTATATCCTCTTTTGATTTTTATATCCAATAAAAAATTATAAGAAAAACAGCTAATATTTGATGTGACCCCAATAGGAAAGCGTCTACTTTTCTTTTTGCTTTTGATGGTCATCTTGCATAGATTCGAATTTACGCTGTTTATGGCATAATGAAATAGGACAACGTTGCAAATAAAAATCCCCACTTATGCAAAACAGAATTCCTCAAAAATGCAAAAAGCCATTGCAACAAGAACCAAATACTACCCTTCTTAGGTGACAAAACACTAACGGGGGGGGACTGGAGGATGCTCACAATGACCCAAATTGATTATATCAGATATCAGAAAAGCGTTCTTTGAGAAAGGTCTCAATATTTCACAAATAGTAAAAACCTTTTCTTGTGATCGCAAAACGGTGCGCAAGTATTTGGCAATCAACCATTTCCCAAAGCAAAACGCGTAACTTTCAAATAATTGGGCAGAAAACAGCATCCGACTTTTTATAATCAGACGCAAAAATTGGCTGTTTAGTGGCAGTCCTAAAGGTGCCACAGCAAGTGCAGTCATCTATAGCCTTATAGAAACGTGCAAGGCTAATAAAATAAACGAGTACAAATATTTGAAGTATCTGTTTGAAACGCTTCCCAATATCCCGTTTCTGAGAGAGCCGCAACTTTTAGAAGAGCATCTTCCGTGGAGTGAAAAAATACAGCAAATCTGTAAATAAGCATAGCAGTCGTTCGCTTGATATTCATATTCTGAGTATACATCGACGGCTGCTATTTTTATATACACGTTTGGTTGTATGCTTACTATAAACTAATTGTAGTATTATCCTTAAATCAATATGTGCCCATCTCCTGAGAAAATGGACCGTCATTTGATTTTTCTAAACATACTTTAATTTGCCATACGATTATTCTTGCTCGTGTTTGAAATTCCTGAATATGCACTGGCAATGCCTAACGCCAAAAGCAATTGTCCCATTATAGTTTCTAAACAGACAAGAAACTTGGCTAAACCTGACTGTGGTATAATATCCCCATACCCTACTGAGGCTATGGTAATCGTACTAAAATATAGACAATCTGTATATATAGATATCTTATTATCAGGTAAATATCTTACAATTTTAGGCTCCGGATATTCGATTCCTTTAAAAATAAAATCAACCGGAAGTGGTTCAGATATTTCATTAAATAGTTCAGAATTCCATAGCTGGAGTTGTTCCTTAGTATCAACTCCAGACCATAGCTTATCTTTTATTCCAAAAAGAGCATTTGAATTTGATACACGAAGTTCTTTTTGAATCATCAACTCTTTAGTTTCTTTATTTTGGGATAACTTATAATAATTTTGGAATTTATACAGTGCATCACCTCCATCGCCCACATAGCTGACTAAAAAATAGGTATTGGCAAAGCCAATAATCATATACATATATGTAACTATAATTAATATCAGCTTCCTTTTCCCCTGATGTTTTTGAAACATCGTATATCGAATAAGTCCATAAATTCCGTAAAAGGATGTCCAACAACTAAAAATAAGAATTAACATCATACTAAATAGTTGAACATACTCATAAAAATCGATTTTTTTGGTTTGCTCAATGCTAGGAAAATCCGGCATACTTCGTTCAATCATTCCAGCTGTTAAATCTGGTAAATAATATGCAACAAGAATTGATAAGAAAGCAATAAATAATGGTTTTGCAACATAATGGCTACCAGCCATTGATAAGCCTCTTTTGATATATGAAATAAACATAATAGTTTCCCTTCTGAATCTTCTTCAAATCCTCATGATTAAAATAATGATTACCTCTCTATAATCTCTCTTTAGTACTATTTTCCAGAAACATACAAAACTCCTGCAACGATCCACGCTAGAATCCTTACAGGAGTTTTTTCGCTATTATAAATGATACGGTTCTGCGTAACAGATCAAACAACGAAATTTATTTTAAATCATTAAGTGTGTAAAGTAAGCGTCTCATAGGGTAAAAGAGTAACCGGAGCAAAGACTGGTGCTGAAACTGTTGGCATGTTGTTGCAAGCCGCTTCGCAAATATGTTTTAACCAATAGTAATAAATGCGTTCCTTAATATTTCGTTCCCTGTAAAATTCACGAACATTTAAACCGCTGGTCTGTCGCTCCGTGATAAGTGCAGACCATTTTTCCAGACGATATTGACGAGCAACTTGCTTTGTGTCCAAGGAAATATACCTCCTCCAAGTTTTCCAGTAAACTATAAAAACTTGAGAAACTTTACTTTGGTATATTATCTCATCCCAGATAACGTTCTGCTATCCACTGCCTTATAATATGATTATTTTGATTTGGATAGAGTGCAATTAAGTTCGGTATCCTTCACCCGTGAAAAAGCGATATAAATTAGGCACTCACAAGCCTAGTTTATATCGCTTTTTTTGTATAGCTTATTTTGGAGGCATTCCTTTATAATTGATATAGGATTCAATTTCTTTGCGGTTTTCATCGGATAATTTATTGATTTTATCTAATAGTTCGATGTCGGGTTTTGAAATTTCTAATGCAGTACTTACGAGATTAGTTCTATTAAGTAAGAAATCGGTGCTGACTTCAAAATAATCAGCGATAATAATTAAGGTTTCTAAGGTAGGTTGTTTTTTACCCGATTCGTAATAAGCAATTGTACTTTGTGTGACATTTAAAAGTTTGCCGAGAGCTTCTTGCGTCATATCGTGACGGTCTCTTAATTTACGAATATTTTCTCCAAATTTTTTCACGAATATCACCTCTTGAAAATTATTATAATATGACTAAAAGTAATATTGAATTATTAATAACTAAATGTCATAAAAATATTGACATATGACCAAAAGACATATATAATAAAATCATAAAATGATTTTTAGTTATATATGTAGGTGAATTGGAATGAAATACAATCGGCTTATTCAAAAAAGAGAAGAATTGGACTTTACACAAAAGCAAGTTGCGGAAATGATTCATATTTCGCAATCTATGTTATGTAGAGTAGAAGTTGGTAACAGGTCTCTTGATGATGATAATAAGATAAAATTAGCAAAACTCTATAATGTTACAGTAGAATGGCTTTTTTTTGAAAAATATTATGACTAAAAGTTATAATATTTCCAAATTGATAAAGAACAGAGTTCTATTCCAAAATACTGAGGCGGCGTAAGGCGGAGCTGTCGTAAACTAATGGCTTTAATTCAGTATAACAACAATAGGAATGAGATACAGCTTTTACGAATGAAAATAACCATTTTATTTAGAGCTTTATGAAAAGTAATTGTCATAAGGAAAATTAAAACATCGAGGTGAGGAACCGTGATACGGGACTTGGTACTTTATATCAAACAGGAACGTATAGCACAAAATCTTACCATGAGCGAATTGGCTTTGAAAAGCAGCGTCAGTCAAAAGCATATATCCAATATTGAAAATGAAAAAGTGATACCAACGATTGAAACGTTAGAAAAGCTGGCTAAGGCATTAGGCTTTGAGATTGCCCTGCAGGTAAAAGTCCGCAGGCCATAAACTAAAAATTAAAATCGGAAAATTCTGTTAAATAAAGGAGGTGGTGTGGAATTCGGGGATGTTTGAGAGTTTGGAAAATCAACGGAAGGAGGTGAACAACGTGATTGGTATTATAATTGCGACACATGCGGATTTAGGACAGGAACTGATTCAGGCAATTACACTGATTCTTGGTAAACAGTCGAATTTAAAAGCCATTGGTTTAAAACACGGGGACAGCATTGAGACATTTGAACAGAAACTGCTTGGCTTATTCGATGAAATCGATACAGGGAATGGTGTATTGGGATTCTGTGATTTTCTGGGTGGTACGCCAGCTAATACGCTGATGCGGTGTATGAAAAAGAAATATTTCCCCTGCATCACGGGCGTTAATATGCCAATGCTGATTGAAGCTCTTACAAATCGAGAGTCTATTTCAGTAGAAGAATTAAAGGATCGCTGCATCATCATCGGCACCAATAGTATTTTGAGCTTGAAAAATGTAATCGAAGAAGCTGAGCAACAAAATACGGAAGAAGAATTTTAAGGAGGTCTTTTAGCATGTATATAAGCGGAATTGTCTTGGTGCGGATTGATGATAGACTCATTCACGGACAGGTTATGACTTCGTGGTTAAATTATACGGGAGCTAATAAAATCATGATTATTGATGATGAATCTGCCGTTGATCCGTTTATGAAAAGTGTATTTAAAACGTGTGTGCCGGATGATGTTAAGGTAGCAGCCTTCACGGTTGCAAAAGCGATTCCTCGTTTGAAAAAAGGTTTTCAAAAAGATAAGTGCATTATACTGGTTAAATTTCCGAAAACTTTGTATGAGTTAATGGAAGCTGGAATTATTTTTGAACATATTAATATAGGTGGTATGGGAATTCGCGGTACGAGAAAGAAATTTTATAAGAATATTTCAGCTTCGGAGGAAGAACGCGGCATGTTAAAAGCATTAATAGAAAAAGGTTCAAAAGTTTCTGTGCGAATTGTCGCGGATGATACGGAAACAGATGTTGCTACGCTGGTATAGTTTTCGGGAAAGCTTCGTTTAGCGAAACATATTTTATTAAAATGGAGTGATAAAAATGACAATTGAATTTTGGCAGGCAGCCTTAATTGGCGTATTCTATTATTTAAGTCAAACTGGATCACTGTTTTTTGGCTGCATCGGCAGTTTATCCATTCTTTATAAACCACTGGTAGCTGGTACAATCGTAGGATTTATTCTGGGTGATCCAGTTAGCGGCTGTATCATTGGGGCAGCGATTCAACTGCCGTATATCGCCTTTATATCTGCCGGAGGCTCTCAGCCGATGGACCCAGGACTTGCTGGATATGTCGGGACGGCCTGGGCTATGGTTGCCGGCGTATCTCCGGCTGCGGCAGTAACCATTGCCTTGCCCTTGGGATTGTTGGGAACTATGATTTGGATCGCCCATATGACGTTAGATGTTACGTTTGTGCATATGGCAGATAAAGCGGCTGAAAAAGGGGATTTGGATAAAATTTGCTTTTTGCATGTTTGGCCGCCACAGATTTTACTGTTCTTTCTTAGTGTGATTCCAGCGACGATTGCTGTTTATTATGGCGCGGATGCAGTCGCTGATATTATTGCTAGTTTATCAAGTACGCCTTTGCATGTTTTAGAGGTTATTGGTGGTTTACTGCCAGCACTTGGTATTGCGATGAATCTTAGGGCTATTGGACGTACGGGAACAATACCGTTTTTCATTTTAGGGTTTATTTTTATCATTTATTTCAAATTGCCTATTACGGCAGTTGCTGTTATAGCGGCAATTATCGCTTTTTTCTATACGCAATTAAGTCATCCGGCAGAAGAAGCTTTGGCCAGTGCCGGGGATAGCACGGAAGAGGAGGACTTTTAAAATGATAGAACAGAAAAGTTTATCCAAAAAGGATTTAGTGATTGCTTATTGGAGATGGATACTTTTTTCAAATTGCAATTATAATTATGAAAGATTAATGGCAACAGCGGTTGTGTTTTCATTTAAGAATGTATTCAAAAAACTGTATGGGGATAACAAAGTGGAATATAAAGCCGCATTGAAACGGCACATGCAGTTTTTTAATACGGAACCGCATTTTGGCAGTATTATACACGGCATTGTTTTAGCGATGGAAGAACAGCGTGCGCAGGGGAAACCTGTTACGGATGAGGCTATTAATGGTATAAAAACAGGGTTAATGGGGCCGTTTGCCGGAATCGGTGATACGTTGTGGCAGGGAACTTTGACGCCAATTCTTTTGGCATTTGGTCTTAGTATGGGGTCACAGGGGAATTTGATGGGACCACTTGTTTATTCCGTTTTGATGGCGTGTATTATGTTTCCAATCGGTTACATGTGTTTTATGAAAGGTTATGGACTTGGTCGTGAAGGAATTGAAAAAGTACTGGGTGGTAATCAGATCAAAAAAGTTATTACGGGGGCTTCGTGTATGGGGGCTGTTGTTTTAGGTGCATTAGCCGCGCAATTTGTTACCGTATCTTGTCCGCAGACCATTCAAATGGGTGCGTTAAGCATGGGCATGCAAAAAGAAGTGTTTGATAAATTATTTTTGGGAATTTTGCCATTAGGTGCTACTTTATTGACTTTGTACATGTTGAAAAATCGTCAAATGAAGCCGACTCTTGTTACCGGAATCATGGTTCTGGTTGGTATGGTTGGCGGTGTATTCTGGATTTTGTAATTTTATAGAGGGTAGAAAAAGAAATAGAAGGTGTTTTTTATGATACAAATATCACCATCCATACTGGCGGCAGATTTTTCCTGTTTGTCGCATGAGGTGAAACGGACAGCAGAGGCTGGTGCAGATTCAATTCATATTGATGTGATGGACGGACATTTTGTTCCCAGTATCACGATTGGGGCAATGGTTACCGCTTCTTTGCGGGATAAGGTGAATATTCCCTTTGATGTCCATTTACAAGTGACGGCACCGGAACGGCAAATTGCAGCATTCGCCGAAGCAGGTGCTGGTATATGCACATTTCAGGCAGAAACAGCATCAAATATGTATCAAATCATCGAAAATATAAAAAAATTGGGTATGAAGGCAGGCATTGCTCTTGCACCGGGAACGTCGTTAGCTTTTATCGAAGAAGTATTGCCGACCGTAGATCGTGTATTGTTATTGTCGGTAAATCCGGGTTACGGTGGACAAAAATTTTTACCATTTGTACTTGCAAAAATTCGCATGCTGCGATCACTGCTGACTGCGCAGTCTTTAGCGACGGAGATTGAAGTGGATGGCGGCATTGATTTTGTGACAGCCAGACAAGCGATTCAAGCAGGTGCAACTATTTTGGCAGTAGGAACAACCGTGTATGAAGCACCGGATATGAAAGAAGCAATTCAAAAATTGAAACGGGCGCAAGATTTACAATGAAAGAAATAGGGAGATGCATGGAACAATGCTTACAGGTTCAAAAGAATTTTTACTTCAAGCGAAACAAAACAAATATGCGATACCAGCGACTGATTTTGTGGATCAGTTGTCGGCGGAGGCTTACACGGAAGTTAGCAGTGAACTGCAATTGCCATTGATTTTATCATGGGCAGAGTCGCATTCGACGTATTTATCATTAGAGGAAGCAGCTATGCTGGGAAAATTTTATGCACAAAAAACAAATACTCCCATTATATTGCATTTGGATCATGGTGTGACTTTTGAGACGATCACAAAATCGATTGATTATGGATTTACGTCGGTTATGATTGACGCATCTACCCAGCCATTCGGGCAAAATATAGAAACCACTAAAAATGTTGTGGAATATGCACATCATAAGGGGGTCACGGTAGAAGGTGAAATTGGTCATGTGGGAGTTGGACTCAGTAAAACGGATGAATCTTTCTATACATCGGTGGAAGAAGCTGTGGAATTTGCACAAAAAACGCAGGTTGACTCGCTGGCAATTTCTATCGGAACCTCTCATGGCGTTTATAAAGGCAGCCCCAAACTTAACTTTTTACGATTAAGTGAAATCGCGGCAAAAGTCGATATCCCTCTGGTTTTGCATGGCGGGTCGTCTTCTGGTGATGAAAACCTGGAAAAATGTGCGCAAAATGGGATTAGTAAGATCAATATTTATACAGATTTTATTTTAGCGGCGAATTCGGCAATGAAAATGGGTCAGCTAAAGGATTATTTTGCTGTAAAATCTTTAGCAAAACAAGGGATGAAGAGTGTACTCAGACGCTATTATAAGGTTTTTCATACACAAGCAATAAAATAGTAAAGGAGCGGTTTACATGAAACCAATCAGAAAACCTTTTTTTATGGTGAATCCTAAATCCTATTTATGTGGTAAAAAATTGTTGAATTTGGCACTTACTGCGGATGCTGCGGCAATGGGAAAAGATTTTGATGTTTTTTTTACGGCGCCCTTTGTTGATCTTACAAGGATCGCGGAAAACACACAAAATCTTATCGTGACGGCACAGCATATGGAGAGTATAAAAATGGGGCGCGGCATGGGCCATATTGTTCCAGAAATGTTAGCGGAAGCCGGAGCGAGAGCGGTATTTTTGAATCATGCCGAAAATTCCTTGAAATTGGTCGATTTGGTTCAAACAATGGAACGGGCAAAAGAGGTTGGTTTATATACCATCGTGTGTGCAGATTCTATCGATGAAGCGAAAGCAATCGCGGTGCTGAATCCAGATATTTTACTATGTGAACCAACCGATCTTATCGGGAAAGCGACGATCAGCCCGACGAGTTATATCCAGCAGACAATTCAGCAGATAAAAGCAATTAATCCGGATATTCTGGTGATGCAGGCGGCTGGTATTCGCACGGGCGAGGATGTTTATCATGTGATTATGGAAGGTGCCGAAGGCACTGGTTGTACGAGTGGTATCGTATGTGCTGACGATCCGCAGGCGATGTTAAGGGAAATGATCGATGCTGTAGAAAAGGCAGGAAAGGCTGGAGGAAAATAAAAAATGGCAGTTTATCAGGAAGAGATTGAAGTGGTGTCTAATGGTAATCGGGTTTCGTATCATGAAGTCACCAAAGAGGTTCGTGAAGCTGTAGTAAAAAGTAAGATTCAAAATGGAATTGTCGTTATTACAACGCCGCATACCACTTGTTCGGTGATATATGAGGAATACTCACATGATCGTGATTTTTGTGGTGATGAGTATCTACAGGTTGATTTAAATGAAACGTTGGAAAAAATATTACCACGCTGTGTTACGGAAGGGCAATACCATCATCCAGGACCAGAACATGTTGCTTTTGGTGAAAAAGATTGTGATGCCGCCCTGGTACCAGATAGAAGATCCTTGCTTAATACCGAAGCGCATTTAAAAGGGTCGTTATTAGGCGAAAGTGTGACTTGCGCAGTGAAAGAGGGGGGCATTCAAATCAATCAGGTTACGGGTTATTTTTATTTTGTTGATTGGGATCAGAATCGTCCACGTACCAGAAAATGCAATATCGTCGTTATGGGTGAATAATTCATAGGCATAGAAGCAACCGTCCTGAAGCCATTGTTTAGGGGAATCAGGACTGATTCATGAAAAAATGAATACAGAAAGAAAATAGCCAAAAGTGCAATCTGGAAAAATAGGATTGCACTTTTGGCTATTTTTGCCCTTTTAGAGTAAATGTATCCTCTTCTACGGAAGAGGTGTTTTTTATGGTATTCGAATAACAAGTATGGTTGTCTGTAAAAAACATGTCTGGAATACCGTCCGGGACATTGTAGCAGCTATGTAAGGTCACTTGTGTATCAAAGCGGCAGCAATCGTATATAGAATCACCAATTGCAATACATTTTGTGCTTTTGTGCTTCTGGCAGACCGTACAATATAGTATAATAAAAGTTGGACATCCATCGTATAAAGTAATAAAATTACAAGAATATCACGGATGCTTTTGCCAGACAAGCATCTATTATTAAAGAAAAGCAGGCGGTATAGTGAAGAAGTTACGACAATTTGATATGGAAAGTTATCGTATTTTAGCAGAATTAAGTAAGGCTATTATGTTTGAATGGGATATTGCTACCGATCGTTTTTATGTGTCATCAAATTGGAAATTGAAATTTGGTACTGAGCCATCATCGGAAAAATTTAGTCATCATATTCCTCAAATTTTTGGTATGCATCCTGAGGATACGGATGAACTCACCTCATATATTGAAAATATTCAAAACAATAATGCAATTATCGAACACACAAAATATTACAAAAAAATCGAAGTGCGGCTTTTAACAAAAAAACATGCCTATAGCTGGTTCCAGCTTCGTCTCCTTTTGCGTTGTAATGCAAAAGGTCTGCCGGAACGGGTTTTTTGCATGATCACCGATATTAATTTGCAAAAAAAAGAATATGAAAAGTTGCTTTATCGAGCACAGATCGATGTCTTGACTGGTCTTTATAATAAAGCAACGGTACAAGCAATGATTATTGATTATTTAAGAAAATCCCGTTTGCAAAATAAGAATCAAGCTTTGTTTATTATTGACATTGACGGCTTTAAAGAAGTCAACGATCACTTTGGTCATCTGTTTGGCGATGCCGTTATATCAGATTTAGCACACTGCATTCAAAATTCATTTCGAAAATCGGATATCGTGGGACGAATCGGTGGGGACGAATTCATTGTACTTTTTAAGAATATAACGACAGAAGAACTTATTGTCAAAAAAGCGCAGGAACTTATAAAGCTGTTGCAACGAACATATAATAGCAACGGCACGAATTATAAAGTTTCCGCTAGTATTGGCATTGTAATATCTCCGTTATATGGGACTCATTTTGATGATTTATTCCAAAAAGCGGATCATGCACTTTATTATGTGAAAGAACATGGGAAAAATAATTTTCATTTTTTTCATGAAAATTTACCAGATCCACAATATATTAGTACACGAACACTTGAAATTACCAATGCAAAAAACAGACCAAATCAAAAAGCTTTTCATGAAAATGTCATTGAATACATTTTTAAAATTTTATATCGTAGTCAAGATGCCAATGTAGCCATTAATCTTATTCTGGAAATGATTGGCCGGAAATATAATATAAGTCGAACGTTTATTCTTGAAAAAAATGCTCGGGAAGAATATTGTAATACGTTTGAATGGTGTAATGAAGGAATCGTTTCTTTGCAAAGTGAACTACAAAATATCGATAAAGCCATGGCTGAGAAATTTTTTGCCCACTTTGATGAAAATGGCATATTCAGTTGTGATAATACCAATCTTCTTCCAGCAGAGTTAAAGATCTATTTCAAGAAAAGTCCAGTCAAGGCATTGCTGGAATGTGCTATGTTAAATGACGGCATAACAGCTGGTGTCATTGGCTTTGAGTGCCATCACCATCCTCGTTTATGGAAAAATGAAGAAATCGAAGTTTTATCCTTTACAGCGGAAATTCTGAGTGTATTTTTGCTAAAAAAAAGAGCTTTTGATAAAATGAAACGGTCCCATATGCAGGCATTAGAAATTTTGGACTATATTGATTCTTTTATTTTTGTTATTGACAAGAATACCCATGAAATTCTTTTTGCAAACAAAAAATCTCTTGATGTTTTTGGTACATATCAACTTGGTAAATCTTGCTATGACTTCATTAGCTGTGAAAAGAAACCCTGCGATTATTGCCCTATGCTTTTACTCACGGAATCGATAGAACAAGCACAGAAAGACATATACTTTCCGAAACGCGATTTATGGGTGCATGCTGTAGCTTCCCAAATACATTGGGACAATACCAGGGAAGTTTGCTTATTGCACTGTCATGATATTCGTAAATCTGACATACATTCGTAAAATAGGTCGTATTGTTTAATACATACTATCTCATACGACACGAACGGTTGATTACATGTCAGGGGAGGCACTTACGTGATTAAAATGAATATTGATAATTGACAGAAGTTACAATAGGTGGTACGTTATAAAAAATAAATAAAATTGTGGGGGGACTCTTTGGAGTTGAGAAGGTAAAACCTGACCCTTTGAACCTGTTAGTTAATACTGACGTAGGGAAGCAGCCATGTGACGCAAAAGATGCTTGCCGATTCGGCAAGCATCTTTTTTAATACGTGTTTACAGGTTTGTGTTCGCTGGGAATGTAAATATAAGATAGAGGGAACGATGTGCAAATGATCGATAAAGAACAAATTCAAAAACAAATGATACAGGCAGTTGAAATGGTAAAACAGACAAACCCCATGGCGGGATCTATCACAAATAGTGTAACGATCAATCTTGTCGCCAATGCACAACTTGCTGTTGGCGGTTCGGCAGCTATGGTTTATTTACCGGATGAAGGGGAGTTTTTAGCCAAAGCTGGTGGTGCTGCCTATATTAATGTAGGTACGCTTTTTCCCATTTACGAAGAGACTTTGCCGCGGACGGTCAAAGCTTTGCAGGAGGCAGGAAAACCGTGGGTGCTTGATCCGGTTGCGATTGGTATTGGTGAACTTCGTACGAAGTTATTGCTCCAGTTAAAGCAATATAAACCAAGTGTAATCCGTGGAAATGCATCCGAAGTCATCGCCTTGGCTGGTCTGTGGGATTTGGCAGGCGGAGTGATCCAATCTAACGTGCGTGGTGTTGATTCGACGGATTCGGTTCTTGCGGCGAAAGATGCTGCCGTAGCGCTGGCAAAATGGACTGGCGGGGCTGTTGCGGTATCGGGGGAAAGGGATTTAATAACGGATGGTTCAGTGATTGCTGTGGCGCATGGCGGGTCGCATTTTTTTGAAAGAATTACGGGAGCGGGCTGCTCGCTGGGGGGCGTGGCTGCCGTTTATTTGAGTGCAGCCTCTCCTTTCATCGCTGCTTTGACGGCTGCAGCTGTTTATAATTTGGCGGGACAGCGGGCAGAACGTAAAGTCGATGGACCGGGGCATTTTCAAACGCAGTTTCTGGATGAACTCTATAAAGCTACAGGAAAAGAGATTGCGGATACTTTATTTGAACTTGAGGAGGTTACGCTATGAATACATTGGTTGCAGTTGCGATTTCTCCGTGTGGCACAGGCGAAGAGCTGTCGGCTGAAGTTGCAGAAGTGGTAAAAGTGATTCGTGAATCAGGCTTACCCAATCACACAACATCGATGTTTACGGAGATTGAGGGGGAATGGGATGAAGTGATGCGTGTCGTCAAAGCGGCAACGTTTGTCCTGGCAGAAAAGGGGATTCGTACGGAAGTTGTTTTAAAAGCGGATATACGTCCTGGGTTTACGAATATGATCCATTCAAAAGTTGAGAAAGTGAATACGATTTTGGAGAAGGTAAAATGAGTATAAAAAAAATTTTAGATATTTCGGCATATCTTGTAATTGGTCCTGAAAATACAAAGGGACGTCCGGTTGGAGAAATTATTAAAGCGGCTATTGTGGCGGGCTTTACATGCATCCAAATTCGTTCCAAGGTGGCTTCGGCGATTGAACTAATTGAGCTGACTCGTGAGGCGGCTGCTGTTATTGCTAGTCTAGGTAAATCTGACAAAGTTGCTCTACTAGTAAATGATCGGTTGGATGTTATTTTAGCGGCAAGGAAAATGGGTATCAAGGTAGATGGAATTCATGTCGGGCAAACCGATATTCCCGTGGATATTTGCCGTGACTATTTGGGGGAAGATTCTATTGTGGGTTTATCGGCAAGAACGGATGAACTGCTCGAATATATTAAAACGGTGGATGTCCGTTCCATTGACTATTTTGGTGCCGGACCTTTACATAAGACTCTGACGAAGCCAAATTGTGGACTGGATTCGACGGGTGCTATCATTACCCGAAGTTTCGCGGAGCTTACCGAGCTGCGAAAACTTAGTCCGATTCCGGTGGTAGTTGGCGGGGGTGTGAAGCTTCTCGATATACCACCACTGGCAAAAACGAAAGTTGCTGGCTTTTTTGTTGTATCTGCCGTAACGGAAGCAGAGCAGCCCGGTATCGCGTCTGCTGAGCTGGTTGAAGCATGGAAAGCGGCGATTGACATATAACATTTCATATCAACTGATATCGTTACTGCATCATCATTCTGCTGTATTGTGAAAATATGGCAGGATGGTGATTTTTTTTGTTTAGGCGGGGTAGTGGTTGATGATTGCTGCTTTTAAAACACCTTGACCACTATTGTGATAGGTATGTTCTGCCGAAGCGATGAAACTGATCGTATCATCCGCCACTAAGGTGAATTGTTCTTCTTTGATGGTTAAGGTTAACGTTCCTTCTAAAATCATAATATATTCGAGTGATTTTTCGGAATGTCCGACCGAGGTATAGGTTTGATTTTCATCCAATTCCATTTGAAAGAGTTCAAAATTCCGGGAGGCATTATTCGCATAATAGCAATAAACACGATAGTGGTGATCGGTCACGTCTTGCATTTTTGTATCGATTTTTTTAATGATGCGATTGTCAGATTGTTGCTGTTCTAAAAGGGATGTATAAGAAACTTTCAAACCTTTGGCGATTTTCCAGACGGTATTGATTGTTGGGTTTGTATCACCTTTTTCAATTTGAGAAAGCATAACTTTACTAACTTCACAGCTTTTGGCAAGCTGCCCTAAGCTCAGATTTCTCTCTAAACGAAGTCGTTTTAAATTTTCAGCAATAACATGGTTGATTTCCATAGTTTATCCTCCACTATCTTTATATTGACAATTATAATGAACGATTGTAAAATATAAAGTGTAAATTATATTTTGTGTTTGTTAAGTATATTATATAAAATTGTAAGATTAAACGCAAGATATGATTCGAACCTTGCCAATAGACAGGGTAACGTTTTAAATAGGAAGGAATAAAGGATACATGAAGAAATCATATTTAAAATACATATTGTCATTGCTTATTTTTGGTTCCAATGGCATCGTTGCCAGTTATATAGCACTCAGTAGTTCGGAAATCGTGTTGTCTAGAACCATTATTGGAAGCTTGTTTTTAGGACTTATTTTTATAATTGGCAGAAAAGACCTGCACATGGAGCAGATAAAGAAACAATGGTTTTATTTACTGGGCGCAGGTGTTTCGATGGGAGCAAGCTGGATTTGTTTATTTCAAGGCTATCAGCTCGCGAGTGTGAGTACGGCAACACTCGCCTATTATTGTGGTCCTGTTCTCGTAATCGCTGCCGCACCGTTCTTATTTCAGGAAAGCATGACAGCAAGCAAAATAATTGGCATTCTTATGGTCATTTGTGGCATGGTATTTGTAAATGGTTCAGATTTTTTGGCAGCCGGGTGGTCCATGGGACTTCTCTATGGATTGCTTTCGGCCCTATTTTATGCGGGAATGATCATTTTTATAAAAAAAGTAACAAAACTTTCGGGGTTGGAAAGTACGTTTATTCAATTGATTATAGCTGGCTTGGTGATCGCTTTATATATGCTCTGTGTACAGCATGGCGCTATGGATATATCCGGCAAAGAAATTATCCCGATTCTGTTTTTGGGGATCGTTAATACAGGAGTCGCCTGCTATTTGTATTTTTCGTCAATGCAAGCGCTTCCCGCACAGTCCGTGGCGATTTGCAGCTATGTTGATCCTTTATCCGCGCTGCTGTTTTCCGCAGTTATTCTCAATGAGCATCTTAGCTTGCTTCAAGTTGTTGGTGCAAGTTTGGTTTTGGGCGGTGCGGCCTTTAGCGAGCTATATCCATTTCGGAAAAATGAAATTTAATGATACAGTACGCCATATAAAATGTTTAATGCGTTCTAATAGCATCGTCTGGACTTATGTTTAGACGATTTTTTTTTGCGCTATGACGCAGCTGTTTTTGCTCGTAAATTCTAAAATATTCTTGACATATTCTTGCCTAATCGTATATCATATAAACAATATATGAATTATATGATATAAACTATAGGAGATGGAAGACCATGTATATTAAGAATTTACAAAAAACAAAACCAGCTGCTACACCAGACAGTTTGACGACCGACCAAATTCCTGTATCGGTACAGTGGCTTTTGGGTGAACCGGAAGGCGCACCGAATTTTGAACTGCGTTATATCACTTTTCCCGTAGGTGCAGCTACCGTCTATCATGAACATGCCTGGGAACATGAAGTTTTTGTTGTGAAAGGCTCGGGGAAGATTAAAACGGAAGCGGGAGAACAAGCCGTCACAGCTAATGATGCTGTTTTGCTCTTACCGAATGAAGGTCATCAACTCATCAATACTTCAACAGATGAAACATTTGATATTATTTGTGTCGTTCCAAAAGGAACACGGACCTTTTCTTGTCAATGCGGCTGATCTGATATGAAAAGAAAATAAAATTTAAGGAGAATCAATCATGAAGCGAAGCAAAGTATTACTCACATTTCTTTTTAGCATTTTGACGGCAGCTGCTGTTTTTGCCGGTTGTGGTTCCTCACCTGCGGACACACAAGCTGCCAAGCCTATAAAAATTGGTGCAACAGCTGGACCAAATGCAGAAATATTGGAAGAGGTTCAGAAAGAGGCGAAGAAGGAAGGCATCAATATTGAAATTGTAGAATTTAATGAATATATTCAACCCAATGTTGCCTTGGCAAATAAAGATTTGGCTATGAATGTGTACCAGCACGAACAATTTCTAAAGAATTCCATTAAAAACAACAATTATGAGTTTACATCGATTGGTGCTACTTATCTGCTGCCGTATGGATTGTTTTCGAATCGTTACAAGTCTTTTACGGAAGTACCAGACGGTTCTAAAGTGGCTATTCCGAATGATCCAACCAATGGTGGACGTGGTTTGGCTCTACTAGAAAAAGCAGGGCTCATTCGTTTGAAACCTGGTGTTGGCGCAGCTGCTGGTATTAACGATGTTATTGAAAACAAGCATAATTTGCAAATCATTGAACTGGAAGCGGCTCAACTGCCACGTGCATTAAATGATTTGGATCTAGTTGCGATACCAGGAAATTATGTTTTAAGTGCCGGTTTGAATTTGAAAGATGCACTTTTAGTAGAGGATAATAAATCACCATTTACGATTGTAGCCGTCGTTCGCAGTGAAGACAAAGACAATGCTGTATATAAGAAGATTGTGCAGATTTATCAATCAGATGCAGTTCGTCAGTTTGTAACGAATAAATACGGTGGGAATGTTGTACCTGGATTTTAAAATATTTGATTTAAAAGTATATAAAACAGAACAAAACCCTTGGAGCAAGTCTTCAAGGGTTTTGTAGTTTTAAGCTGATTTTCGCATGGACTTGCCAAGTTCTTTTAAATAATGGTACACTTTTTAGAGAATGAAAAACGGTAACGTATAGAAGAACGGGAGCAGTACAATATGGAAAAAGCAACAAATGCGCCGCCTTCGTCGGAAGAGAAAATTATTATTCATGGTACGGTTGAACGTATTACCTATCATAACGAGGAAAATGGTTTTTGTGTGCTTCGCATTAAGACCAAAGGCTTTCGTGAACTGGTAACGGTAGTTGGCTTTGCTTCGCTAATTGCCAGTGGCGAATTTGTTGAAGCAATTGGTGTCTGGAAAAATGATGTGCAATACGGCTTGCAATTGGCGGCCACTTCGCTCAAAATTACGCCGCCAACAACGCTTGCGGGGGTGCAGAAATATTTATCATCGGGACTAATCAAAGGGATTGGAGCTGTTTACGGAGAACGGCTGGTAGCTGCTTTTGGAATGGATGTCTTTAAAATCATTGAAACAGAGCCACAGCGTTTACAGGATGTGGAGGGCATTGGCAAAGTGCGCAGCAGCAAAATTACGAAAGGCTGGGAAACGCAGAAAAAGGTCAAAGAAATTATGCTGTTTTTATATGATAATGGTGTCGGTACATCGAAGGCCGTTCGAATCTATAAAACATATGGTGATCGGGCCATTGAGATCATCCAGGAGAATCCTTATCGACTTGCCAAAGATATTTATGGAATCGGCTTTCTTACGGCTGATATCATTGCACAAAAAATGGGGATTGATAAAAATTCCTTGATTCGGGCTAAGGCTGGACTTAGCCATGCTTTGTTTGAGGAGGTTGGCAATGGACATTGCGGGTATCCCAAAGATCTATTGCTGCCAAAGGTAATCGAATTATTAAATATATCGGAAGAAATTCTTGAAACTGCCCTTAACGAAGAGCTTCAACAGGAAAATCTAAGAAAAGACTTTATAGCGGCAGAAGAATGTTTGTTTATTCCTAGTCTTTATTATTATGAAAAAATAATTGCCCAAAGACTTCGGGAACTTTCGGCTGGTAAGGCGGTTTGGAGTGCAATTGATTATAAAGCGGCCGTTTCCTGGGTGGAAGAAAAATTGAAAATTACATTGGCTGAAAGTCAAAAAAAAGCAGTGATGATGGCACTTCAGTCTAAATTCATGGTGATTACAGGTGGACCGGGTGTAGGCAAAACTACGATTGTCAATTCCATCCTGAAGATATTGGAAGCCAAAAACTTACGGATTTTACTTGCGGCGCCGACGGGCCGGGCCGCTAAACGGTTACTTGAATCGACTGGCTTGGAAGCCAAAACACTGCATCGTCTTTTGGAATTTGATCCAATGGAACGGGGCTTTAAACGGGATCAGACGAATCCACTTGAGTGTGATTTGCTCGTGATCGATGAAAGTTCTATGGTGGATGCACAATTAATGTATTCTTTGTTAAAAGCTGTCCCTTTGGCAGCTTCTGTTATTTTAGTTGGTGATGTAAATCAGCTGCCTTCCGTGGGGGCCGGGCAGGTTTTATCAGATATTATTGATTCACAAACGATTCCTGTTGTTATCTTGAATGAAATTTTTCGTCAAGCAAAAACGAGTAAGATTATTACAAATGCACATGCCATTAACAATGGCAGTATGCCAGATCTTTCAAATGATTTAGCGGGTGATTTCTTTTTTGTGAATGCAGAAACGCCAGAAGATGCCCGTCAGAAAATCATAGAAATCGTTAAATATAGAATTCCTAAGCGATGGAAGTATCAGCCAATTACCGATGTTCAAGTTCTCTGTCCAGCCAATGTTGGGGGAATTGGTGCTAAATCTTTAAATATTGAACTACAAAAAGCACTGAATCCATCGGCACTGGAAAAAGTAGAGCGTTTTGGTATAACCTTTGCAACTGGGGACAAAGTGATGCAGGTGCAAAATAATTATGATAAAGAAGTTTTTAATGGTGATATTGGTTTTATAAAAGACATTCAGTCAGAGGATAAAGAACTTGTTATTTCTTTTGATGATCGGGATGTTGTGTATGATTTTGATGAACTGGATGAAGTGGCGCTCGCTTATGCATGCAGCATTCATAAGAGTCAAGGTTCAGAATATACGGCAGTTGTTATTCCTGTCATGGTACAGCATTTTATGATGTTACAGCGTAATCTTATTTATACGGGTGTAACCAGGGGCAAAAAACTGGTTATCCTCGTTGGGCAAAGAAAAGCTTTGAGTATTGCGCTGAAAGGAAAAAGACAAAATCAAGCGCGTTATTCTAAACTGAAAGAATGGCTCGTAAACAATCAAGCGAAAGAGGCAGAATCTTCTTTATTGAGTGTATAAATATGGAAAATAAATCATCGCAAGATTTAGTAATATATTGTAAAAGAGCAGGAGAATCAACCGACAAGCGAGAAATGGAAAATATAAACAAAATTGATGAGGAAAAGGTTTATATATGGAAGGCTAATGAAGTATTTGGCTGAAACTTCGCTTTATAAATATCTAACCGAGGTTAAGTAGAGTTTGCTTCTAATTTGTTCTTTAAAATAAAAAAAAGAAGTATAGGTTTGCTAAACTATACTTCTTCACTGCTTAATTTTTCTACGGTTGTGATATCGGCAGGTGCCCAGTTTAAAGAGAGTAGATTTTCTCTTTTGAGCCAAATAAGTTTCGAGTGCTCTATGGATATTGGCGTACCGACTAAAATATGGCATTTTAGTGTGATCAGATTTATCGTAAATGTATCATATTCATATGTAATATCATGAAATAATTCCTTGCATTCAATCGTGCAATGTAATTCCTCTTGAATTTCTCGTATGATAGCTGTGGGGAGATCTTCACCTTTTTCTACTTTCCCACCGGGAAATTCCCAATAGTTTGGTAAACTCATATGGGGAGAGCGGAGCGCGCAAAGAATTTCATTCTTGTCATTTTCAATAATAGCTCCAACAACTTTAATAAATTTCTTCAAATAAATCACCTCTAGAGGTAGCGTAACATATTGTCACGTATAATTCAAATTAATGTAATCATTATAGAAAGTTTCAGAGTGAGTCAATTGGTTTGGTGTATTTTTGGGATATGTTTCTTAGTATTTCTTTGTTGATAGTCAGGTAATATTAAATAATAGACGGAATATTTAAATAAATTATATTTTAGAATAATTTAAGGTTAATTGTTTAATTGTATTTTAATTAAAAAGATTTTTTCCTATTTGACTTTTATATTTATGTTATTTACAATAAAGGTAAAAATATATAGTTTTGGTAAATAAAAACAAGGAAGCTGTTTTTGCAGCTGCGGGTATTGTGTGATGAAGTTATGTGACTTTGTACCAAATACGTATTTATATCCTTATATCAGCCGATATTGGATTTGGGAAAATGAAGGCTGTTTGCCAAAAGTTTTTGCGGGTACGGGTGCAGAATTGATGTTTACCTATGGAAATCCACTGATTGTCATTCGTGCCGACGGTTCACAAATAAAATTACCAGAGAGTTATTTGATGATGCCTCGTTTTGGTTCTTATAAATTGCAACAGCAAGAGCCTTACGGATTTATTTCGATTCGTTTTCGGGCGGGGGCCTTTCGCCATTTTTGTAAAAATTCGAGTGTGGATTTTATTGATTCTTTTGTCGATATTGAAGATTTATGGGGTTATATAGGAGCAGAGTTTCGGGAACGGGTTGTTTCAGCGAAAACGATTGCTGCGAAGATTCAAATTATTGAGCATTATTTATTTTATTTTTTGGAAAAAAATCGAAAAATGGATGCTGAACTGGATTTAATGACGCGTTTATTATTATATGATTACAATAAAATCAATGTCAGTATGCTGTGCAAGGACTCTTGCTTGAGTCAACGGCAAATTGAACGTAAGCTGAAGGAAGCGGTAGGAGTCAGCCCAAAAACCTTTCAACGAATTTCGCGTTTTGAAGCGCTCATAAAGGAACTTCTTTTGAATCATCAACAAAAATATTTAGAGATCGCTATGGACTATGGCTATTATGACCAGTCACATTTTCTTAAGGAATTTAAAAAATATGTAGGTGAATATCCAAGTGCTTTTTTGCAGGAAAAAAATTTCATGTCGAATTTTTACAATAAAAAACTCCATATATGATGTATAATTTTCATTTGAATTGATATCACGAGATCTCAATTCAGATGAAATTCACAAAATTATAGTATAGTTATAGAAAGTAGTATAGTTATAAAAATTCGTACTATATAAGTGCATTGTTAATAAGGGGATATGTAGATGAAATGGTTTGACCGTTTGCAAGTGAAGCAAAAGTTATGGGTTTTGATTTTGGTTTTTGTTTTTGCCATTATAGGTGTGTCTTTCGTGGGTAGTTTTGATTTACAGCAGAGTAATAATCGAATGGATCAACTTTACACAAGTAATGTGCAGCAAATTCGCTTAGCTTATAAGAATAAAGTAATTATAAATCAATTGGAATCCGATGTTTATGCACTGATGGCTGCTACGGATGCAAGCGACAATCAGAGACTCAGTAAGGATATTATCGCAAAAAGAAAAGAGATGGATGACAATTTTTCACTTTATGAAACCTTGTCATTAAATAAAGAACAGATAGAAGAAATGAATGTTTTGAAGGCTGGTCTGAAGGACCTTCGCAAGGCAGATGATGCTGTAGTTGCTTTGGCAATGCAGAATAAAAATCAAGAAGCATATGCTTTATATCAAAAAGAAGCCGTACCACTCGTTCAAAAAACATTAGCTACGTTAGATAAAATTGCTGATAGCTCAGATCAGGGCGGTCAGGAGATGAATGAGTTTGCAAAAGGTGAAATGCATTCATCGATAAGGGATTATATTATTATTGCTGTAATAGCGATCCTGCTAGGTATGGGGATTGGTGTTTTAACTATCAGGCAGATTGGTAGGCGGTTGCGTATGACGGTGGATTTCCTGATCCGTATAGCGGAAGGGGACTTTGCCCATAATGTTCCAGAAGAAAGCCTGCAAGATAGAAGTGAATTTGGTATATTGTCACGTTCTGTGGATAAAATGAATCGTAGTGTACGTGAGCTCATTCAACAAATACAGGGAGCCTCACAACAGATGGCTTCATCGTCACAAGAGCTTACCGCAAGTGCTGAACAGTCAGCACAAGCTGCTACACAAGTTGCTGAGTCAACGATGCATGTAGCCGATAGTGGTAAAGAACAACTTAAACTTGTTGGCTATACAATGCAAGTTATTGAAGAAATGGGAAAGGGACTTGATGAAGTCAATCAACATACAAAAGCACTAAATGAATCCAGTCAAAAAACTTCGGCCACTACAGCTGACGGTACGAAAGCCATTAAAACGACGGTTGATCAAATGGAACGTATTGGTAAGCGGACCGAAGATGTGGCAGGCGTTATTAACACGTTGGATAATTATTCACAAGAAATTGGGAAAATTGTCGAAATAATTTCGGGTATTGCAGCACAGACCAACCTTTTAGCGTTGAATGCGGCAATTGAAGCGGCCCGTGCCGGTGAAGCTGGACGAGGTTTTGCCGTTGTTGCAGAAGAGGTTCGTAAGCTGGCGGAAGGATCTTCCAAAGCTACGGGTGAAATTACAGAACTTATTAAAAATATTCAAGAGAAAACAACGATGGCAGTTTCGACGATGAACGAAAATAAGAAAGAAGTTAAAGCTGGTAAGGATATTGTGGATATAGCTGGTCAGAAATTTGATCAGATTTTTGCGATGATTACGGAAATACATAACAGAATCAATGAAATTTCAACATCAACACAGAAATTGGATACGGGTGCTAAACGTGTTGTTACATCAGCAGAAAATATCGATAAAGAATCACGTAAAGCAGCCGATGAAACACAAACAATTTCAGCGGCTACACAAGAACAATCCGCATCAATGGAAGAAATTGCAAGCGCAAGTACTCATTTATCGAATATGGCTGAAGATTTGCAAGCTGCTATACAGAAATTCAAGGTATAATCTAGGCCATAACTTAAATATCTAAGCTTTTTTGCTGGCAAAAAAATTCATGTCGAATTTTTACAATAAAAAGTTCCCTATTTGATTTATAATAATAATGTAGTAGGAGATATAAGTTCAATATATAAGGAGGCTTGTGCCTTTTTATGGGTACATTCATTTTTATTGTTCCAGAGACAGATTATGCTTACATATGGTTTTTGTTCAAAGTCTGATAATTGAGTTGCATGAGATTGACGTCAGAAATTATGACGGAGCTGTTTTTGCTGCTGCTAATTTAGCCGCGGAAGGTCTTATCGCTTTTGAACTGTGCCGGTTTTGGTATAAATAGTGCAACACAGATCCAAGCCGTTATTGGAACAGCCTTGGTAGGGGCTGTGGGATTTGATGCACCTCTGGGGTTAAACAATAAAAGTGGCGATGAATTTTATAATTCAAACGCACTCCGCGATACAGGGGAATTAGTCTAGACTTTTCTAGACAACAGCTGATTACACTTTGTCAGCTGTTATTTTTTTGAAATAAGAATGCGTTTGTACTTGACAATATGTCTGTTTCCTGATAAATTAGAAGAATAATTTAATAATGCGATATGGGACTGACGGAAAAATGTGGAGTTAACCACGTGGACCATATTGTTAAAAAGCCGACCGTCTGGGCAAAGATCAATCTACTTTGTTCGGATGGTCTATTTTTATTGCTTTTTTTGATAAAGATAACGGACCGAACTGCTTTTTGGTTTTTATGACAAGAGAAGGAGTGCTGGGAAAATGAAAAATCGGTGGCTTATTGTATTGGCGGCAATTGGAATTCATATCTGCATTGGCAGTGTTTATGCATGGAGTGTTTTAACGAAACCTATTATGCAGGAAATGGGATTTACCTTGAAAGAAACGACGTGGACATTTTCGATTGCAATTTTGTTTTTAGGTCTTTCAGCGGGTTTTTTGGGGAGCTTTGTAGAAAAATATGGTCCTCGTAAAGCGGGTCTTGTTTCTATGGTGTTTTTTGTTTTAGGCATGTTTGGCACAGCTTTTGCTTTGCACATGCATAGTTTGATACTTTTGTATATCTTTTATGGCGTTGTTGGCGGTATTGGTCTTGGTGTTGGTTATATCACACCCGTTTCGACGCTTGTGAAATGGTTTCCGGATAAACGTGGTTTAGCTACGGGGCTCGCTATTATGGGATTTGGGTTTGCTAGTCTCATTGCTGGTCCGGTTATGCAGCTTTTGGTTCGTGAATTTGGTCTTGTAACCAATTTTCTTATTTTGGGATTCGTCTATATGCTGGTTATGGCATCAGCCGCATTTTATTTGGCACCACCGCCTAAAACTGGAACTGAAACAGCGGTGAAAAGCAAAACGATCAAGGCAAATTTGTATCGTCAATTTACGGCGAATGAAGCGATGCATACCTGGCAGTTTTATGCATTGTGGTGGGTGTTTTTTACGAATATTACCTGTGGCATTGGTTTGCTTAGTGTAGCATCGCCGATGGCACAAGAAATCGTAAAAATGTCGCCGGCAGCAGCAGCTTCCATGGTGGGGGTTATTGGACTCTTGAATGGTTTGGGTCGTATTGTCTGGGCATCACTTTCGGATTATTGGGGGCGCGCTTTTACCTACATTCTATTCTTCATTCTTGAAGTTGCAGCGTTTTTTCAACTGGCGGATACGGCGGATGCTTTTCGTTTTCAGATTCTCGTATTTCTTATCATTACCTGTTATGGTGGTGGGTTTTCGTGTATGCCGGCCTATTTGAGCGATTTGTTTGGCACAAAACAATTGAGTGCGATTCATGGCAGGATACTCACGGCGTGGGGGGCAGCTGGTGTTGCAGGTCCAGTGCTTCTTACATGGATTCGTGAAACGACAAATAGTTATGCTGCTACGTTATACTTTTTTTCGGCTTGTTTCGTTTTATCCTTACTCGTTGCTATTATTTTGAAAGTTAAGACAAAGCGTGGAGTGCTTGTTCGTCCACAATAGAAGATACAAAAAAGGCCATCAACTCTTAATTGAGATGATGGCCTTTTTGTATAGATGAGCAGCTTATTTTTCAGATTGCTCAACTGGGGTGGGCGCTGTGTCAGGCATCAGTAAATTTTCGATGTCAGCTTTTAAAAGTGTGACAGCTGTTGCGATTTCGCCTTTTTCCAAATAGTCAACCAATGCTAAATGTAAATCCATCGTTATAGAATTCTTTTTTTGCACGAAAAATATCGTTTGAATATTTAATGCGTCTTCTAAAAGTTTATAGGCATAATGATTGCCGTAGATAGAAAATAATTTTAGATGAAACTGGCAGTTGTATTGCCAGTGTGCCATGAAGTCGTTATCGGGACAATTCATATAGTCTACGCAGGTGGATCGTAGTTCTTTGATCCAAGCTTGGTCAATATAAATACAATAACTTTGTAGAAAAGAAGATTCGAGAGCGGATCGGAATTTTATAATTTCTAATAGCTGCTGTCGGCTGGGCTGCAATATTTTATAGCCTTGACGAGGAATACTGGAGAGAAGCGAAGTTCCTGTCAGCTGGGTAAGTGCTTCTCTTATGGGGGCACGACTGATGTTGTATTTTTCCATCAGGCCTTTTTCTGTTAAAATTGTATCGGCGGGATATATGCCGTTGATGATATCAGAGAACAAAGCATCATATACTTTATTTTTTAAAGAAGCAGAGTGTTTCGTCATAAAAATGTCTCCTTAGATATAGTTGCTTAAGCTATTATGATATAGTAAAAATCAAGGATAGTCAATGTCTTGCGCCGCAGAGCTTATGGTGATTAGACGATTTTAATAAAATTTGTAATCATATTACAATTGTACTTGATTTATGAAATATGGCATAAATTTAATGTTTTTTTTGGATTTATGTCGATAAATAATAATATTGTATACAATTGTTAGAATATATTGTCTTTATTTTAATATCGTGATATGATTAGGTAGAAATTAATCAAGGAAATAAAAACTTTTTAAGATTGATTTTATAGGTACAAGCTAGAAAAAAATGATGATTCTGTGGTCATATTAAAAAGCGGGGAGAGATGATTATGATTGATAACAAAATTACGATCAAAGATGACGAACTCGTAAATGTGCAGCGAGGAGCAATTGGACATCGGGCAATCTGGACTGGGCTAACTTATACCAAGGCAAGAGATGCCGGTATGGCAGATCCCGCGGAGGCTTTTATTCGCGCAGCGATTGCTGAAACAGGTCAGCTGCAGGGAGCCGAAATCAAAGAACAATGTAAAGATCCAAATAGTGTGCGTTCTTTTGCAGATACGTTCTTAACACCAAATGTAGTAAAAACTTTTGAAGTTGAATTTAAAATGAAAAATGAAGATCGCATGGATATGGAATTTCATCATTGTCCACTTTTAAAAGGATGGCAAGACGCTGGGCTTGATGACAAAACTTGCGAGAAATTATGTGATATGGCGATGGATGGCGATCGAAATATTGCCAAGGCTATGGGGTTTGAATTTCATTTAGGTGATACCATTGCCAATGGGGATAAAACTTGTAAGATTTCTTTCTATAAAACTGGTAAATGAGTAAGGCGTTTTAAAAGGAGGAAATTTAATGGATACAATTCAATATGATAATTATATTAAAATATTAAAAGAAGAACTGATTACGGCTATGGGCTGTACGGAGCCGATTGCGATTGCTTTTGCCGCAGCGAAGGCCCGGGCGGTTTTGGGTCAGATGCCGGAGAAAATGCTTGTTCGCTGCAGTGGCAATATTATTAAAAATGTCAAGGGTGTCATAGTGCCAAATTCTGGCGGGCAAAAAGGTGTTGAAGCAGCGGCGATTTTAGGTGCTGTTGCCGGGAATGCGGAACTTGAACTTCAGGTTATCAGCCAAGTGAGTCCAACTGAAATTGAACAGACGCGTGTTTTATATAGTCAGGGTTTGTGTCAATGTGAATTGGAAGAAGGCACTGAAAATCTTTTTATTCGCGTCGAACTTAGTGCAGGTAAAGAAACAGCTGCTGTAGAAATTAGGACGAAACATAATCATATTGCCAGAATTGAGAGAAATGGTCAGATTTTATTTGAACAGCCGGATGTTGTCCTAAAAGGTGCTGGTGATAAATCTAAGCTCAATATACAAGATATCCTGGATTTCGCTAAGATCGTTAATTTGGATGATATAAGAGAAATCATTGGCAGGCAGATTACGTATAATTCTGCTATATCCGCAGAAGGTTTGGCTCATAAATGGAGCTCACAAGTAGGTCAAATGCTTATCCAATCGGGTGGCAATGATGTGCGGACAAGAGCTAGAGCTGCTGCTGCTGCCGGGTCAGATGCACGGATGAATGGCTGCGCGCTTCCAGTTGTTATCAATTCAGGGAGCGGCAATCAAGGGATTACCTGCACCATGCCAGTTGTTGTTTATGCAAAAGAGCGGGGCTGCGATGACGATACATTGTATCGGGCACTTGTTCTTACCAATTTATTATCTTTGCATCAGAAGCGTTATATTGGCAACTTATCTGCTTATTGTGGTGCGGTATCTGCAGGGGCCGCTGCGGCCTGTGGCATTGCTTACCTCGATGGTGCAGATTATGATGTTATCGGCAAAACGCTGATTAATACGTTAGGGAATGTTGGCGGTATTGTGTGTGATGGAGCAAAGGCTTCTTGTGCCGCAAAAATTTCTAGTGCTGTTGATGCCGGAATTATGGGCTATGAGATGGCAAGGCGCGATTTGTTTTTTCCTTTTGGTGAGGGCCTTGTTGAAAAAGACTATGAAACAACAATTCAAAATATCGGGCGCGTTGGTCGTTTGGGTATGAAATCCACGGATGTGGAAGTTCTTAATATCATGATCGGCAAATAAGCGCTTGGTTATGAATATGGGTATAAAAAAGAATAAAGCTGTCGATGAAATAGTTGTCTTCAAAGGAGAAGCCGCTAGGATAAAATTTGTTTTACAACGAATTGCAGCCTAGCGGATCTATATAATTAGATAAAGTCTGAATTTTTAGTTAAATTAAAGAAGAGTAAAACCCCTTACATTCGATTGTTTAAAAATATAAGGAGTGATAATAATGGAAAAAGAATCAATTCGTATAAAAAAAGTAGTGTTGTTGGCAGGCGCGTTGTCCGCCTATTGGATTGGGTCTGGATTTGCAACAGGACAAGAAGTTTTGCAATTTTTTACGACAAGCGGGACAAATGGAATTATAGCAGCTTTGATTTTCCTTGTGTTAATGAGTTTCTTATCCTATGGTTTGTATGGAATCGGTCAAAAAAAGAAATTTGAAAATCCATATGATGTTTTTGAGTATTATTGTGGGAAGTTTTTAGGCTCGATTTATGTATGGTATAGTGTCATACTCGTTTATGCAATTTTTGTTGTTATGCTTGCGGGTGGCGGTGCCACAATTGAACAATATTATGGAGTACCAACGTATATCGGGACTGGCGCTATTGCTATTTTGGCACTGGGAACAACGCTTTTAGGTGTGGAAAAATTAATAGATATTATCGGTGTTATTGGGCCGATCAAAATTGTTTTTGTGGCGATTGTTGGGATCGCCGGAATTGTTACTCTTTTTGGTCAACCAACTTTATTGACAGAAGCAAACACGCTTATGCCAACACTGGGCTTTAAAGCCGCTTCATCGAATTGGGCCTGGTCCGGTGCGCTTTATGCATTTCTTGCTTTGATGGTCAGTATACCATTTCAAGTTGACTGTGGCGCATCGGCAGCAAATTTAAAAGAAGCAAGAACGGCCGGACTGGTTGGAACTTTTGCTTTTACAATTGCCATTATCTCTTTGGTTATTGGTGAACTTGTTTATTATGAATTGATTGTTGGGCAGCAGGTTCCTACGTTAGCCATTGCAAATCATATCTCACCAATGCTGGGATTGATCTTTTCAGTGCTGATTGTTTTATCAATCTATTCAGCGGTAGCTTCCTTCCTTTTAATGACGGTTCGGAAATTTGCGGCTGATAAAACGAAGAAATTTAAGATTATTGCAATCGTTCTTACAGCGATCGGTATGTTCTTTGGCGGTATCATTCCATTTGATAAATTAGTTAATATTTTGTATCCAATAGCCGGATATTCCGCCATTGTGTTTGCTTGTTTCATGCTTTATAAAGAATTGACAGAAAAAACTGTCGTGGAAAAAGAAAAAGCTACCGTTGAAACGAGTAAATAATTCATTTCTATGAAAGAACGCATTAAAAAAATTACATCGGCCTATCAGGGGGAGAGGGCATCGTTTACTTCCTACATAAACGATGTCCTACCCCAGTCTTGACGATTGCCATATAAAATGTTTAATACCATATATATAGGTGCAAAAAACCGCTTAAAAATTTTAGGCGGTTTTTTTGTCTTTGCTATTTGATACTTTATGAATCAAAGACGTTTCAAAGATGTTTTTGCTATATTATTATTAGGTATATAGAGGAGGCAGTTTATATGAAAGAGTTAATAAAAAAAGCCATAGTATGCTCATTGGTAGCAGGTTTTTTACAATATGGATTGGGTACGTCTTTGGTCAAGGCTGCATCACATGATGATCAGCAATTGCAAAATCAGCAGGATCAGCAGCAACAGGACAAAAAACGTCGCGAAGAGCAGGATCGAAAAAATCCACAACATCAAGGGCAGCAACGACCTGATCAGCAACGTCAGGATCAACAACGACCTGATCAACAGCACCAAGACCAGCAACGTCAAGATCGACAACGAAATGATCAACAGCATCAGGATCAGCAACGTCAGGATCAGCAACGTCAAGATCGACAACGACCTGATCAGCAACGCCAAGACCAGCAGCGCCAAGACCAGCAGCGTCAAGATCAGCAGCGCCGAGATCAGCAACAGCAAGATCGACAACATCAGCAGCAACAGCAAGATCAGCAGCGCCAGGATCAACAATTCCAGCAGCAACAACAGCACCGAGATCAACAACGCCAGCAACAGCGGGATCAGCGAAGACATGATTGGTCACAGGATGCTTATCGCAACGATAATTGGCACGGAACATCACGGCAATATAATGAATCGTCACCTTTTAAATGGCATGAATCGCGTTCTTCCATGAATGATCGTTTCTCATCAGATTATCGTATGGACCGGATTGATGATGATGCTTGGAATAATCGTTTCCCGGGATTGCATTCTTATCGCTGGCATGATAGTGATCGTTATAACCAAGGCGATTTTTGGTATCGTGGGGTACGTGTACGCGATGCTGTTTTATTCTATGATGATTCGGATGAATTGGTTGGCACAGGTTTTATGTTTAATAATGAGTTTGTGTTCATCAGGGATGACCAAGAAGTATATCAACGTAATGACTCTTTGCTATTGAGAACGATCAGCCTGTTGCTAAAGCTTTAATCTTCATAAAGGCTATCAATATATATGCATAATAGCATGCTTGTTTTTGTATATTCGTATTTTTAAAACTCACATGCAGTCTAATTTGATTTTTTTCGTAAAATTTGCTAGCTTATGATATATTAGTAGTAAATATCATAAGCTACTTTTTATGGGAAAATCAAATTAAAGGAATCGAGAGGAAAAGATGTCGGATATACAATTGGTGCGAAATGAAAAACAGCTTCAAGTGATTGAGGAATTGAATCGTAATATTCTATTGACTGCTGGTGCGGGAACAGGGAAAACAGATACCTTATCGGATCGGGTAGCCTATATTATCGATCAGGGGCAAGCGATACCAGAAGAGATTTTATGTATGACTTTTACGAATAAAGCTTGTCTTGAATTAAAAGAGCGAATTATTTCGGCTGTTAAAGAAAAAGGTTTGTTTGTTACTGTGAAAACATTCCATAGTTTTTGTTATGATGTCGTAAAAACGGAAGCAAAAAAAAATTCGGATTTGTTTACGGATTTCATTATTTTTGATGAAGATGATTGTAAAGAACTAGTGAGAGCTGTCAGCCCATATCGGGGGCTTGCGAGTTCTTTACAAAATTTTGTGAATCTAGTGAAACAGTATCGGGCTATTTATGATATCTATTCAGAAAGTTCTTTACGTGATTATGGACTGGTTATAGATCGGTTATTCGCTGAAAAAGAAGTTGTGCTGAATGGAGTGTGCCGAAGGTCTGATTATTCGACGGATCAAGTCATGCAGGAAGTGATGCAAAAGAATGGGGCTTCTTTTATTGAAGTATATAATCAGCAGCTGAAGGATATGCATGGTTTGGATTTTAATGATTTGACAACCAATGTATACCAGCTATTTAAAGATGTAAATGTTCGCGATACTTGGCGGGGGAAATATAAGTATATTAATATAGATGAAATGCAAGATACAAGCGAGGTCGAGTATAAGATTTTATCACAGTTATTTACAGGCAATAATATTTTGCTTTGCGGTGATTATTTCCAGACAATCTACGAATGGCGAGGTTCAAGGCCGGCTTCTATTTTACCGCGTTATATTGAAGAATTTCAGCCGCTTACAATTGCTTTTGAAGAAAATTATCGTTCTACAAATATGCTGCTCAATGCATCATACTCCTGTTTACAAAACATGTTTGGTGAACAAGTGCAAATGCTCTATCCAAAGGAAATTAAGTCGGCGGCTAAAACGGTCGGTGAAAAAATCATAGTGAAGCAGGCGGAAACAATCGAACTGGAGGCACGCTGGATCTTTGGTGAAATTAAAAAATTAAAATTGGAAGATATTTCTAGAGCCTGTATCCTTACTAGAAATAATGGCTATAATCAAGAATTGAGTCATTATTTTACGGCACTTAATGATAAACAACCACTGGCGGAACGATTGGATTTTATTTTAGTGGATGAGTTTAAGTTTTTCCGCAGGCAGGAAATTAAGGACGTGCTGTCTTTCTTGAAACTAATTGTCAATCGAAATGATGTGACAAGTCTTAAACGTATTTTGAAACGGTTTGCCAGTGGCATTGGTGAGAAGACAATTGAAACGATCGAGTCGACTGAATTTAGGGAGGCGGGCGTGAAGTTAACCGATTTTATTGACCCGAAAACGCAAGTTGATTGGGATTCATTCTATTGCTTGTTGACGGAATTGGATAAAGGGAATATCGTTGTTTTTGATGTTGAAAGTACGGGAATCAATACAACAGAAGATGAGATCATCCAAATTGCGGCGGTACGCTTGGATCGTTATGGTAAGGTTCAGGCGAAATTTGATCGCTTGCTGCAAACTACGAAACCCGTAGGAAATTCTTATTTTGTACATGGATTTTCTGATGAAATTTTAGCAGAAAAAGGCGAAGATCCGGTTGCGGTGTTGAAAGACTTTTTGTCATTTTCAAATGGAGCGGTGATTGTGGGGCATAATGTTAACTATGATATCAGTATTCTTACCAGCCAATTGAGTCGATTTAACTTAGAACACCCGAAGTTTTTGGCTTCTTATGATACGCTCGATATCTTTAGAAGATTTTATCCTAATTTAGCAAATCACAAGCTTGCTTTTTTGAGTGAGCATTTTGCGCTGTACAACAAACCAACACATAATGCGTTTGATGATATATTGGCTACGGCTGATTTACTGCTCTTGGCAATCGAAAAGAATATTCGGCCAACAGCAATGGTCCGTATGGCTTATATCGAAAAATATCTAAAACAATTCAGTTCTATGGCAGATATTATAGGAAAGCTGACTTCACAAAGTTATCAGAGCAGACCTTGCGAATTGCTTGCTGAAATCGTAAAGGCGGCTCAGATCAAAGAGTTTTATGAAAAAAATGGCGAAGAGCAGAGAATTATTCGCATTCGCGAATTTTATTTAATTGCGAAAGACTATGATGATTTGAGACTGAATCCACGTGATGCTTTATTTGAGCTTTTAAAAATGACGGCTTTATCCAATAGTGAAATGGATCGTATTTTGGTGAAACGACCGAGAATACCAATTATTACGGTTCATCAAGCCAAAGGTACGGAATTTGATTATGAATTTTTAGCAGGCATGCAGGACAATACCTTTCCCTCTTATCAGGCACTGAAAAACGGGAATCTTGAAGAAGAAAAACGATTGTTTTATGTTGCAATCACCAGGGCGAAAAAGAAACTTTATATAAGTTCAAGCAAGAAGGTAAAAGGCAGAATGCAGGCCGTTAGTCAATTTATAAAAAACATTCCGGCAAAGTTTATCGAAGTCGTTTAAGGATGTTTGTTGGCAATCGTTATTTTTGCAAGAAAAAAGAGGCCGTATGATAGAGAAAAATCTTCATCATACGGCTTCTTTAATTTTAAATTTATTATAAATGGCGAAATCTTTCTAACCGATTCTTGTAGGAGAAAAACCATGGTCAGTGGTATTTCGGTAGATTGATTTGCCAGTGTTTTATTTATACTTTAAATTTTTCTACGGAATGACGTAGTGTCATTGCTAAATTTGCCAAAGCTTGACTTGAGGAGGCGATTTCTTCCATGGAAGCGGACTGTTCTTGTGTGGCAGCCGATACGGTTTGTGTTTCTCCCGCTGCATTCCGGCTCGTTTCGTCGATTTGTTTTACGGAGTCAACGATTTTTTGACTGCCAGCGGACATGTTTTGAATTTGAACAGACATGGTTTTGATTTGATCGGATACTTGAGAGATTTTATCGGTGATTTCTTCAAATGCTTTGCCTGAACGATTGACAACTTCCGTACCCGATTTTACTTCTTTGGTACCTTCGGTCATGGCGAGTACAGCTTTGTCTGTTTCAGCTTGAATCTGGCCGATAAGCCCGGCGATTTGCTTGGCAGCTTCTTGTGATTGTTCGGCCAGTTTGCGGACTTCTTCTGCCACAACAGCAAACCCACGACCTTGTTCACCGGCACGGGCAGCTTCAATTGCTGCATTTAAAGCCAACAAATTTGTTTGTCCGGCAATCCCGGATATCGTATCGATGATTTGACCAATTTCTTTCGAACGTTCACCGAGTGTTGCAACGACTTGAGCAGATGAGTTTACCGTTTTTTCGATGGCGTTCATTTGATATACAGCCTGACTTACACTGGTATTTCCTTCCACTGCTTTTGCCGATGCCTGATTAGATTGTTCGACAACTCGATCGGCATTGGCGGAAATGCCCTGAATGGTATTTGTCATTTCGTCCACAATTGCCGATGTGGAGTGCGCAGTGGTAAGCTGCTGTTCCATACCTTGCGCTACACCTGTAATGGCTTGTGCGACTTGTGTGGAGGCTTGAGCGGACTGCTCAGCACTGGCAGTCAGCTGTTCAGAGGAGGCTGCTACTTGTTCAGCCGAGTCGGTAACATTTTTCATTAAAGTACGGATATGATCACGCATTTTGATGAGGGTATCGGACAAACGACCAAATTCATCCTTTTGATTGATAGTTTTTATACTTTTCTGGAAATCTCCCGTTGCTAATTTTTCGCAGAAGGCAACCATAGTATTTAATGGACCAGTAATTCCTTTGGTGATGATTGATCCTGTAATTGCAAGTAAAATGAAAGCAAGTAGAATGATTATAAACATTATTTTTGCCGCTTCAGTAAAGTTGTCATGATTATCCTGATTCATTTTATCGGACAAGGCAGTAAAGTAATCCATAAGTTCACGTAAACTGCCAGTGAGGTTTTTGGTTAAGGGTTCTACTTCTTTGGTATAGACCGTATAGGCTTCGGTGTTTTTCTTTTCCGAAGCTAACTGCACGACTTTATTTCTTGCTGCTTGCTGCTTGGCAAATGCAGTTTTTACATTTTCTGATAATTGTTTACCTTCGGCATTAGGCGATACTTTTTCGATATGATCTAGTGCTTCAGTTATTTTTTGAGAGCGGCTGTCAAGATCTTTCAGCAAAGCTTTTTTCTTTGTATCGTCTTGCGTTACCATGAGTTCCATAATAGAGGCTAGAGATCCTCTTACATTCGTTGCACATTCATTTACTTCTTTAACAGGAAGTAATCTTTCATTATACATGGTATTCATTTTTTGATCGGAATCATTTAAATAATGATAGCCAGTATAACCAATGATACTCATGCAAAAAATGCTGAAGCAAAGTAATGAAATTAATTTTGTACGGACGTTGATATTTTTTATGAAATCCAAGATAAAACGCTCCTTATAATATTGATTTTCTAGAGTGGGGTTATTGATAAATGGCAAAGATGATAATGCTGCCGACGACTGATGCAGTTAAACAAAGCGGAACCGCGCGAAATAATAACTTGGGGAATAAATCCGTGCGATCTTCATCACTTGAGCAAGAGCCTAAAACAAGGCTTCCACCCGATGAAAATGGAGAAATAGCGGTAGCTTGAGCACCGATTACGACACAAACAAATAAAATGATTGCCGGAATCTCGCTGGCAGCAGCAATTGAAGGGATGATTGGAAATAAAGCGGGACATACAACACCCAGGGTACTGCTGAAAAAAGACATGATGCCGCCAACCAGGCATAATGCAATCGGTATCAATAATGTAGGGATGTTTGAGCCGATCCAGCCAGCTAAAAGAGTTATCGTACCAGCTTTAATAGCAACGGAAATCAGCATGCCTACGCCACAGATCATAATCAGTGTATTCCAGGGAACCTTGGCAATGACTTGTTTTTCATCGGCTAATTTGAGTAAGAGAGCAATGGTAGAAAATGCAATGGATAATAAACCAATATCGATTTTTGCGTTCATAAAGGCAATTGTCTGATTTTGCGGGGATAAAATATGCAAAACTGGAAAAACGACAGCAATTAAAATCATTAGGGCAATTAACCAAAGTGTTGTTTTTTGTTTTTGATCAAAAGGATCTGGCAAGTCGATTTGCAGATTACTTAAAGCTTTTGCCTGATTGGTAAAAAATAATAGACAGGCAATCACAATAAGGGGGATGATCAAGGTCGTTATAAAAATAGTGGTCGTATAAACAAGCGACAGATCTTTGACACCAGCTGATTCGATAAGTGTCTTGAAGATGATACCACTTTGACTGGTCATGAAATTTGCTCCAGCCAAAGCACCGTAATTGACGGCAATCGCACCTAGTAAGGGATGCAAACCGGTTTTTTTACATAAGATCAAAGTGAGTGGTGCCATTAAGGCCATCACTGTGAAAAAACCGGCACCAAGTGCCGCTAAGATCGTTGATGCAAAAAAAATCGCAAATGGCAGCATCTGTGGGAAATTTCTACAACCATATAATAGCTGGGTAGATAATTTTTCGAGTGTTCCATTCACCAGTGCAAAATTATAAAATAAAGATACAGCAAAAATAATGAAAAAAATGTTAAGCGGCCACATGGCAATGATTTCACCAGCTTTTAAATTTAAGATGAAACAGCCAATGAAATAAGAAAAGAAGATAGCAAAAAATCCTGTATTGATTTTAGTTTTATATCCTAAAAAAATTGAAATGGCGATAGCTAATACGACAATTAAACTAATCATGCAAATCCTCCAAGTATCATACTTTTTTATTTTTTTTATAATCCTAATAACATAGACGGAATGGCTTTTGTCATGATGTCAAGCTGCTGCTGGGTTATCCCATGGTCGACAAGATATTGCAAATACTCCTGAAGTGCTAATTCCCAATGTGGATTTTCGACTTGCCCGCCATCCGTTGATATGAGTACATGTTCACAACCAACTGCTTTTATGATTGCAAGATTGTCAGCGAGGTTGCTGCGGTAGACACCATGCCCCATAGGCTGTGCATAACAACGTTCAAGGTATACACCGTAATCTCTGGTGTAGCGTATTTGATCATTTTTGGGCACACCAACTACCCAAAATTCAGGATGGGTTACGACGATTTTTCGAAGGCCCATTTCTTTTGCTTGTTTAATGATGGGTTCAATTTCGTGTGGAGCTAAATGGCCCGTGCCCAAAACGGCATCATATTCTTTCATTAGGCTGAATATATCTTCCAGCGGCTTTACGATGCGATTGTTTTCCAAGCATTGGATCCCACCGGATTTGCCGTATTTTTGTAGATGATTCGCAGCGTGTGTGGTAGGCAGCCAGACTACTTTTGCCCCCATTTTTAGGGCGCTTTCAACAGCAACTGGATTTAAGCCGCCGATATCATAGTTCAGGGTAATACTGCCAAACATGGTGAAGTTATTTGTTTGTTTATGTACCAATTCATTGTGCTTATTCACAAGAAAGGCTCGGTTCATGGTTGTTCCATGATGTGATTTCAACACGATGGCTCGTGCACCAGCTTGAATTCCGGCTTCCATTAATTCAAAATCATCATAGGCTCTTTCACGAATATCTGGTGCGGAATGTACGTGCATGTCAATAATACCTTGCAAAGAAATAGTACTCATGTAAATGTGCTCCTTATTATCTTCGTTTCGTTGCTATGTGTTATAAAGACTTAATGGTAAAATAAAACAAAAGTCCTAACCCATAATAGGTATAAATACCTATGGTTATACTGTTTTGGTTAATCTGATAATTTTTAATTTTCCAAACCAAAAATTGATTTGAGTGTAGATAATCTGTTTTTTTTTTGTTCAAAAATCATGATATTTAGCATTGTTATGCCGATTTTGAATCTTAGTTTAAAACATACATAAAAATAGGTTAATTGGAACTATTGTTTATATTTATAAGATCATTATATAATAGGCATATGGTCTACTCAATTACTTATTCTTTTATGCCCCGTATAGCTTTTGGCTATATAGGTATTATTGTAGACAGGCGAAACGTAATTTTAAATAAGGAAGATGAAGTGTATTGACAGAACGAGAGTTATTATATGTAAAAACGATTGTTGAGGAACACAGCATTTCAAAAGCAGCTCAAAAATTATATGTGAGCCAGCCTTCCTTAAGTACTTGTATCCAAAAAATTGAAAAACATTTGGGTACAAAGCTTTTTAACCGTACCAATAATGGACTCGTTCAGACTTTTGCTGGTGAACGATATTATCAACTTGCCTTGGATGTTATGAAGATTTACAGAAATTTCGAAATAGAAATGAGTGATATTAATAATTTAAAAAAGGGAAGAATCGTCTTTGGTATTACGGTATATCTGGCTACACATGTGTTACCGATTATTTTACCAGCATTTAAAAAACAATGTCCTAATATTGAGGTACAGATTATTGAGCAAAATTCTACGAATCTTGATAAAGCTTTGTTAGCTGGGGATATTAATTTTGCTGTGATGCATGCATTTCCCAATCATGAACCAGAACAAAATATGCTCGTGGATATTTACCCTTTGTTCAAAGATCCATTTTTACTGGTAACGCAAAAAGATCATTTTTTTAAAAAATATGCTCAACAAGATTCAGGGAGTGAATATCCGAAGATTGATTTGGCATTGTTTAAAAAGGAACCGTTTATTTTACTAAATGAAGGACAGAAAATACGGCAAATATCCGATTTGATTTTGCAGCAGGCTGCGTTTGAACCCGATGTAATTTTAATAACAAAAAGCTTTGAAACGGCGCGAAGATTGAGTAGTGAGGGGATGGGGGTTACTTTCATTCCACGGCAATATATAGGAATTTTCCCGAATGCTTATGAGGCAGATTACTATTATCTCGATCAAAAATATATGCCCTATTGGACTTTGTGCGTAAAGGTTCAACAGCACGCGTATATGTCAAAAGCCGAACGACTGTTTATTCGCATGCTGGGCAGTCAGTTTGGGGCAAAAGGTCTGATGGACTGAGCGATCTGAATCGGAGAATAAGAAAGGCAGACGTAATCGTTACGTCTGCCTAAATGCATTATTAAAATTAATCGTCGTAATCTTGTTTATAAGCGATCTGAAGTACATCGTCAGGTAATTCTTTTTCCCAGCGAGCCACAACAACGGCGGCAATACAATTCCCGGTAACATTGCAGGCTGTACGCGCCATATCAAGGATTCTATCTACGCCAAGAATAATGGCAATCCCTTCCACGGGAAGACCAAAGGCGGCAGCTGTGCCAGCAATAACGATAAGGGAAGCACCCGGTACGGCGGCGATTCCTTTTGTTGATAACATCAAAGTAATCAGCATCAGGACTTGTGTTTCAATTGGAAAAGGCATTCCATACACCTGAGAAATAAATACGACGGCTAAAGCACTATATAAAGTAGAACCATCCAGATTGAAGGTATAGCCGAGCGGCAGAACAAAAGTTACAATGTGTTTTGGTACACCGAATTTTTCGAGCTTGTCCATTGCAATCGGTAAGGCAGCTTCACTGGCAGCTGTTGAAAATGCCAGAATAAGCGGTTCTTTCAATGCACGAAGCAGGTGAAAGAAGTTGACCCGTACCGTAATGGAAGCTATTACAATGACAAGTGTAATAAAAATAATTAAAGCTAAATATAAAGATAGGATCAGTTTTCCTAATGGGAAAAGCATTTCTAATCCATAGGTGCTAACGGTATATGCAATCGAACCAAAGATCCCGATCGGTGCCAATAACATAACATAATGTGTAAACTTAAACATTACGTTTGCGACAGTCGTAGCAAAATCAATGACAGGACGGCCATTTTTGCCAATCGCAGCGGCAGCTACACCAAAGAAGCAAGAAAAGACAATAATTTGCAGCATATCTTGACGTGCCATCGCATCAATGATATTTGTGGGAATAAGGTTGACTAGCATATCAATGTGGTTGATGGATTTTTTTGCAGCTTCAGCAATTGCATCACTGTTGCCATTCGTTATAACAACACCGAGACCTGGTTTTAAGACATTTACAACGACTAAACCGACAACCAGGGCTAAAGTAGTAGCAAATTCAAACCATAAAATTGCTTTACCGCCTAAACGGCCTAGTTTTTTAAAATCACCAGTACCGGCAATACCCATGATCAATGAGCTGAAAATTAATGGAACAACGATCATTTTGATCATGCGGATAAAAGCATCGCCAAGTGGTTTTAAATTTTTCCCGTATTCAGGGAAGAAATAACCGAAAGCAATACCTAAAATAAGTCCAATAAAAATTTGTGTTGCAAGCCCTAGGCCTTTTTTTTGTTCTGACATAAAATTTAAAAACCCCTTTTATTCATTTTTAATGAGACAGTCCTTTGTAACGGGACATCAATTGTGATAATGTAACTACACAACTATAAAATATTCGTTATAAAATGTCAATAGGAAAGTCATTTGACAAGGGGTGTGTTCACTGTAGAAATACAAAGGATTTTTATAAATGGATTTTACGGTGCAGAAGTATAAAGTTGCTTTCGTACATAACAAAACATTCTGGATTGCAAAAGTTTTTATTCGTAAGATAATGAGGTGCGTTTGCATATAAAAAAAGTAAGTATAAAATAAATTTATACTTACTTTTTGCATTTACTTTTTAATATTAGGTGTTTTTAGCGATAAGTGCTCCAACTACAGCACCTACGATACCGGCAGTATTAACTTCACCTTGTGAATGAGTGTCTTCTTGTGATTGGTCTTCGTGATAACGATGATGGGCTTCAGAAATACCACCAAAAAGACCGGCAAACATTAAGCTGCAAAGTGCAAGTGAAACAATTTTAGTTGATTTATTTTTCATCATGAGGAAAGCCTCCTTATATTCTCTAGAACAAATTCTCTACAAGTCATAGTATAAGGTTTTATTATTTGAAATAGGTTTGATTTTGAAATATATGTAAGGAATATCTTATTTTTATTTAACAATTGAAGTGACAACTGCGAGGCGGCAGGGCTATAGCGTGATTTACGATATAAAAAAGGCAGATTCTCGAGGAATCTGCCTTTTGCTTTAGCAAAAATTTTGTTAGGCGGATCTGCGGCTGTTATGAAAGACAGAGGTCTATCAGGCGAGTCCAACATAAATTTTTACGTCAATATTGTCGCAGGTGAAATCTATGATAATAGCTTGTGGAACAGGCAGTGTAGCCTGACCTTGCCCCATCATAAGTGTTGGTGGTGAAATATCCAAACCGCCTACGTCGATTTTACTAAATTGTGTGCAGGCATTCGCACAAACCATATTTCCCATTTCGGAAATAGCACTTTGGGCTAATTTGTCAAATTCAGCTACTTCCATGCCCATCATCATTTTAGAAGCGAAGCTTTTGGCATCATCAATACTCATGCCAATTAAAATTACACCTTTTATGGAACCGATCATAGCAATGTTGAGCAAAATGCCATCATAATCAAAGGTCGAACCAACAAGGGCAATCTTCTTTTTTTCAATTTGCTGAAAACCGATTTGCGGTAGTATTTCTGTAAATGCGGATAAGATTGGGTTTATAATGTTTACATCCATAAAGTCGACCCCTTTTTAAAACCAACGCCTAAGAAGATTACGCCATACTCTGTTTGGGCTAAAGATTTGTGTATTTTAACGCTAGGACTTACAAGCTCAGCTGAATTGCCATGGAACATGCTTGGCGGTGATACACGCAGACCCAATGCTTTTTCTCTTTTATTGAGCATTGAACAGGCAATACCGCCGATAATATTCGCAAGTTCAGAAACCATAGCCAGTACTTCTTCAGGATTTTTGGCGGGGCGCCGTAAGATCGTTTCAGCAATTTTTTCAGCAACTTCAAATGATAAATCCAAAATCATGGTCCCGGTGTATTGACCGATAATACCAATGATTGTAGTGACACCTTTCGATTGATAAGGGTCGTCAATTTCGGCATCTTCAATGAAACTTACGGATGTTTTGGCCATGCGGGTAATGTTTTGCGACAAAGCTTCCTTGAACGTATCCAATCCACGAGATAGCAATTCTTGGAAAAGTGTATCTGGTGATAAGACTTTACGGATTACTTCAAATAAATTATCTGCTTCTACTGGTTTTTGAACGTAGCCGGAAATGCCAACACGTTTTGCCTCTAGTTCAGTTTCTTCGTCTTTCATCGAACTTGATAGGATGATCTTGGCTTTCGGATCATTCCTTAATAGGGCGCGGCTTACCTCAAAGCCATCTGCTTCGGGCATAGCTATATCCATCGTAACAATATCAGGTTTCGTTTTATTATACGTTTCGAGCGCCGTTTCTAGTGAATCAGCTTCACCAACAACTTCATAACCTCCATCTGTTAAAGTTTCGGCAATAATTGTTCGTGAAAATGGAGAATCGTCAACAATCATAATTTTAATCGCCATGCAATTCACTCCTTTTTATATTATATTTAGTATCTTTTTATAAGATTCGACAAAAAATATTAAAACCTTTCAAAATAAAATAGCTTTTTATGAGGATATATGTAAGAGCAGCCTTAGTATATTGTAGTTGCTGTTTTTCACTTAACGAACAACGACTCTGTTGCGACCCGCTGTTTTTGCTTCATATAATGCTTTGTCAGTGCGTTCAAATAACGCAGCTTCATTATCTTGAGCAGTAAGTGTTGAGATGCCGATACTTACTGTAACTTGAACGGTTTTTTTGTTTGTGGGTCTAAATGTTTTAGCAGCAAAATCACGACGAATATTTTCCGCGATTTTGCTAGTTTCGACTGCGTCAAGATTGGGGAGTAAGATAACAAATTCTTCACCACCAAAACGAAATGCGAGTTGAGTATCATTCAGGTTCTTTAATAAAACGTCGCTAAAGCCTACCAGTACCTGATCACCCTGCCAATGCCCGTAAGCATCATTATATTTTTTAAAAAAATCAATATCCATGATCATAAGTGAGAGTGAGATACCTTCGGTGAGTGCCTGCCTGATTTCTTTTTGCATTTTACTATTCAGGCAGCGGCGATTATATAGTCCGGTTAATGCATCCGTCAAACTTAAATCACGATAATAATGTAAATTGCGAGTCAGTGTCAGCTGTGTAAGCCGCAAATCACGGAAGCGTGCGGATAACGCAAGTGACAACAAAATAGATTCTAGTGCAGTTGCCAGCATGAGTACATTGGAGCTTGTTGTACGATCCGGGAGGAAGATCCAGCCCAAAATTCCACAAGATAGAATCCCCCAAGCGAGAAGATAATAAATGGCCGAGCGAAATCCATTGCGAAATCGGTAGAATGCTAAACCTATGAAAACTAGTGGCTGGATAAGTCCTAATCCATGAGACAGCCAATTTGCGGGAATTGAGCAGCCTAGTATTCCCAAAATACCAATGAGAATTGACAGGAGTAGAATTAAATTAAAAATTCGTTTCAAAAATATCTCATCTGAATGTATTTGTAAAAATTTAGCGGAAAATAAAGCAGCGAACGAAAATGCGGCTGATAAGCAGAACCAAAATAGAGCATTGTAAAGTCGATAATCGATATCCAGCCATAACCTTAAATGCCCATGTGAGTTGAATTGATAGATCAGCATGAAAGCGATATATAGGACATAAAATAAATAGGTTCGATCTTTGAGTACAAAAACAATAAATAAATTATAGAATACCATGGAAAGCAAAATGCCATAAAATAGCCCGTAGGCGATGTTCTTTAGTAAAGCAGCATGGATAAAATCTTTTTCCTGCCAGATCATAACGGGCAGGTTCATAACAGAAACACTTTGCAGGCGTAAATAAATATACTCGCCTTGAATATATTGATGCGGCAGAGGAAATGTCCAGTCAGCGTCCCAAATCTCGCGTGCTGTACCAGGTCGCTCTGCGCCAGCTTGTTTTAGAATGTAGTTTCTGCCTTTAGCGATTGTCGAGTCTTTAACAGGAATATACACATCTAGTTTATTGATGCTGGGATTGGTAAAATTCAATAAGAGAGGATCGGATTCATCAAAATAATTTTCTGCCGGGGGAATAAAACGTACCCAAAAAACAGAAGGCGAGATGCCCAGTGAAATGTTTTCCTGCACATGCTGGTGAAAAGCTTCATCAAAATCAGGTGAGCTTACGATCGAAAAATCGTATTGCCCATCGACATCTTCCAAAATTTCAAAATTTTTTATTGTAAAACTGCTGGCTTCAGGCGATTTTACTTCGGCTAAAGTTGTAGCTGTGTTCAAAATAAATAAAAAGGAAAGAATTGCGAATATCCTCTGTAGAGATCTCTGCATATAATCCACCAACTGACATCGTATTTAATGCATTGTAGTATATTTAAACTTCACAGCTAAAGGTGTTTCTATAGCTAAAAAATCTCCAAGCACTTTGGTCTGAAATCGTATGAAGCAGAATAACTGGCATTTATGCAAATTATAGCACAAAAGTACTAGATTACAAAAATTATTTTATGCAGGTTAAGCTAGTTATGAGGCTAATTTATTACAAAAAAAGGATACTTAGATATAAAATCTAAAGTATCCTTTTTTTGTTCCATTTATGGTATATTTAGTATACTTGTATTTTTATTGGGCAAGTATACTAGATTATCTTAGGATAATAGGGGAGATGGCCATTATAGCTGTATTGCAGCATATGAAATTAGCAATTATACTTTTAGCCTGTGTCGTTGTAGGCGGTGTTTCTGGATATATGGCATTGGAGGATTTATCAATTTATGATGCAATATACCTTGTGGTGACAACGATTTCTACGGTCGGATATGGAGATATTACACCGAAAACTATAGCTGGTCGTATTTTCACAGTTTTCTTGATTATTTTTGGTGTTGGTATTGTATTCTATACTTGGACTTTAGCCGTGAGCCTGGTTGTTGAAGGACGCATGAAAGATATTTTTGGGAGGCGTGAAATGAAAAAGCGAATTGGAAAATTAAGTCAGCATGTTATTATTTGCGGTGCGGGAAAAGTTGGGTCGAATGCGATTCTTCGATTGCAGCAAGAAAATGAAAAATTTGTCGTCATTGACAATAATCCAGTAATTTGTGAACGATTGGAACAAGAAAGAGTTCCGGTTATCCAAGGTGATGCTACGATGGATGACGTTCTCTTAGAAGCAGGTCTGTTACAGGCAAAAGGTGTTATTGCGGCTTTGTCGGGAGATGCAAACAATGTGTATATTACATTGACTGCCAGAAACATACGCCCAGATATTTTTATTGTAGCTAGAGCGGACCGCCCTGAGGCAGAAGATAAAATGCGTCGCGCTGGAGCAACATCAGTTGTTTCGCCAGCGGTGATGGGGGGGCGCCATATGGTCAATGCCTTGACAAAACCGTTAATTATGGATTTGCTTGAAAATGTCTTTTATAATCAGGAAATCCATCTGGATATGGCTCAAATTACCATTCACAACGGTTCAAGTCTGATTGGTAAAGATTTGACAAATAGCGGGATTAAGACCGTATATGGTGCTATTGTTATTGCGATCCAACGCGGCACCGAAATGGTGGTAACACCAACGGCCGAAGAAAAAATTCGCTGTGATGATGTTTTAATTTTAATGGGAGAACGTGAAGCTCTGAATAAACTCAATCGATTGGCTGGTAATGAAGCATAAAATTAATTTTCATAAAGCCATTCGAAGATAGCCGCATAGGTTTTGCTTTGAATTGAATTCGCATTTACCACACTTTTGTTTTCATCGTTTATTGTCGCGATCAGATTATTATCACCATCGAAAAAACGATAATTTTTTGACAACAGGGTTTTATCTTTTTGATTATAGACCGTATAGATAACGCTGTACTTGATTTTATTCCAGTTGGCTGTATCATAGCTGGCTTTATACTTGGCAATTATTTCTTGAAGCATCGTTTGTGATAAATCTGTTTTTAAATCTACACCAAGGATATCAGGAGAACCAATGGTTTTAACGGTGTTTGTATCGAAATAAACTGTGGCATCATTGTCCTTATAAGCTGTTTGCCAATTTGATTGTGTGTCTGCCGCCGAAGCGGTCGTGAAAAACAACATAAAGAGACAAGTAATTAATAATAGTTTTCTTTTTATCATAGGTAATAAGCTCCTTTATTTTTCGCTTCCAATATTATGGGGACTATACAAATTTATCGTACGGATATCATTCGTATTTTGTTGTACTTGCATGGAAAGGGTCGATAGTTTCTGCTCAATCGAATCCGTTTTTGATTTAGAGTTTGTGTAGGTTTGCAGGGCTGCTGTTTGTGTTTGCAGATCAACAATACTGGACTCAGTATCTGATAACCGCTTTTCAACGGCAGACATATCATGCTCGGCAGAAAGTTCTGTCTGAATTTGTTGTATTGTGGTATTTTGCTGCCAGATCACAATACTTAAGGCAATAATAATGATAAGAACCAAACAGTTTTTTATTATGTTGAAAATTTTAATACTAACACGACCTTATCTGTTGATAATAGATGCGGGGCTGATTTTTGCTATATGGGAAACTACTGAAAATATTATAGCATATCATCTGCTGGATTACATGCATCGTTGTATAACGGAATGCAGTTTATGCAAGCTGGTTTTTATAGTGTTATTTGTGTTTTAAAAGCAATAACTGCTGTTCCGCCTATTTGCACTTGCGTTGGTTCATTATTTTGGATTTTTACTTTTACATGTACTGTGCCTTCACGCAAAATGGTTTCTCCTTGTATTCCGGTAAATACAAACATAGAATGGTCATGTTTTACAATTTTGTGTTTAACCAGGTAGGCCCCGAGGGGACCGTTGGCATTGCCTGTTACCGGATCTTCTTCAATGCCAATTGCTGGGGCAAACATTCTGCCATGGGTTACTATTTCAGGGGTGTCATCCAGCGTAAAAACAAAATATCCATTACAGGCAATCTGTGCACTAAAATTACGCAGCATACCCATGTCAGGAGATAGTGCATTGAGCTTGGCACGTGACTTGATGCCAATCATTACTTTAGAGTGCCCAGTGGAAACAATTTGTGCTGGGCAGCGTGGGTCCATATCAGCTTTTGTTAAGCCTAATGCGGTCAATAGCTGTTTTTCTTCTGTGGCTGAAAACAGTTCAGAAAACTCAATCTTTCCCTGTGTCATCCAGATGATATAATCCTTTGCTTTTATAATATCTACGGGCAAAAGACCAATGCCAATTTTTTGTATGAGCTGGCAGGAGCGAAGCTGCTTTTCAACGGCACGAGCATAGTGAGCGGCAATTGTAGCATGACCGCAAGACGGAACTTCGGTCGTTGGCGTGAAATATCTAAGCTTGACGTCATGTGAGGAATCTTCGGGTGCGAAAATAAAGGCTGTTTCCGAGTTGTTTAATTCGCGAGCAATCTTTTGCATTGTTTGTTCAGATAATCCATCAGCATTTGTGACAACGCCGGCAGGGTTTCCTTTGAACTTTTCTGTAGTAAATGCATCAACTTGATAGATGGTATAGGTTTTCATTGAACAGGTCTCCTTATAAAACAAATAATTATGAATTTCTCTTCTGTTATAATAGTGCAAAATTTAGGATAAGTAAAAGAAAATTTAGAGATATAATAAAAATGCAGTTTGCTTTATTTTTGATAGATTTTATTTATGATATAAAATGCTTTTGATTATGCATTATATTTGTTAAAATGTACATGTTAACAAATATACATAGATTATAAAAAATAATAGAGCTGCATTTTGAATTTGAAATAAAATTTGTAATGGAATGCATGATGTTTAAGTAAGGGAGAGAAAATGGTATGTTAGTACGAGATTTTATGACGCCTAATCCTCATGTTTTAAACAAAAAAGCAAAATTAAAAGATGTTGTGAATTTATTTTACAAGTACAAGTTAGAAGCTGTTCCCATTTTAGATGAAGCTGGAAAACTATGTGGTCTTGTAACGAGAACCGACATTATTGACACAATGGTGGATCATTTGCCAACGTCGATTAGTATTGAGTGTATTATGACCAAAAGTGTAGTTACCGTGCATCCTGACAATACGCTGGAGGAAGCTTGGCAGATACCGATCACACATCTACCAGTTGTTGATTATGATGATAAAATCATAGGTTTATTAAACAGACAGGATTTTGTTGAAATCTTTTATAAAGAGTTGAGTAAATATAAGAATTCGGTACAGCAGTTAAGTGAATTATCATATAGCGGCGTTATCGGCATTAACCTCTATGGAATAATCAATCAGATTAATTCGGTCGCCGCGTGTTTGCTTGGTGTACCGCAAGAGTGTGCTTTGGGAAAATTTATCCATGATGTTATTCCGAATACACGACTTATGGAGGTTGTACATACGGGCAAAAAAGAATTAGGTGCCACTATCGAAATTAATGGACAAAAATTGACGGTGAATCGAGCTCCTATTTGTGAAGGTTATAAAATTGTTGGTGCAGTCGTAATTATTCAGGATGTCTTTCCCAAGAATACGCTTGAAAAAGAAAATTTACTTAAATTAGAGGCAAAAGCAGAAGTATTGGAGCAAGTCTTTAGTAGTTTGAAGCAAGGATTAATTATTGTTGATACGGATAACATCATTCGTTTTGTTAACGATGCCTATGAAGAAATAATGGGGATTCCCCGTGAAAAGCTGTTAAATCATAATGCGCAGGAGGCGGTTGAAAATTCAAGGATGCATATTGTATTGAAAACAGGAATTCCTGAACTGGATGCGATGCAATCCGTGCAAGGTCGTCAAATTATTGCGGATCGTGTACCATTTTTTAAAAATGGAAAAGTGGTTGGTGCGATTGGCGAGGCGATTTTTAAAGACATTAGTGAGGTTGAACAATTATTAAAAAGAAATAAAAGACTGATGGAAGAAAATCCGGCGAATAAAAGGATAAAGAGTAATGATTTACAGCCCAAATTGATGACTTTTGAGAATATTATTGGGCAATCAAGGAATATGATCCAGGTAAAAAGTCTGGCAGCTAAAATAGCTGCAACGGATACAACGGTGTTAATTCAAGGGGAGAGTGGAACGGGTAAGGATCTTTTTGCCCAGGCCATTCATAATGCCAGTAATAGAAATAATAATAAATTAGTAGCAATTAACTGTGCGGCAATTCCCGCAGATTTACTTGAATCAGAATTGTTTGGCTATGATGAAGGGGCTTTTACCGGGGCAAAGAAAGGTGGGAAAAAAGGTAAGTTTGAAATTGCTGAGGGTGGAACTTTATTTTTGGATGAGATTGGTGATATGCCAATGGTTATGCAGGCGAAATTGCTTAGAGTTATACAGAATAAAACATTCGAGCATGTAGGCGGGGAAAATGTCCATGTTTGTAATGTACGATTTATTGCTGCAACAAATAAAAATTTACAAGATTTAGTAAAAAAAAGGTTGTTTCGTGAAGATCTGTACTATCGTTTAAATGTCGTTTATTTAAAAGTTCCGCCACTTCGGGAACGGAAAGAAGATATTCGTGAAATCATTGAAATGATGATGCCGGTTATCTGTAATAATTTAAATATAACAATTAAGCAATTTTCAGAAGAAGCAATCGATAAAATGCTTTTATATAAATGGCCGGGAAACATACGCGAATTGATTAATGTATTAGAACAGATTGCGGCAACCGTTAGCAGCATGATCATTCAAGTAAAGGATATTCCAGCCTTTGTTTTGGAAAAAGAAAAGAGTGAGTATTTCGAAAATGAAAATATCGATGAGGCATCACAGCTGCGGTCTGCTTTGGATAAAACACACGGAAATAAAGCACTAGCCGCTAAAATGCTGGGGATTCATCGATCAACATTATATGAAAAATTAAAGAAGTATGAAATATGAGATATATATAATATTTAATGCAACTTATATGGAAAGAGTATTTATTTTTAAAAGTGTTGGGAAAGTGTCGGAATAGACAATCGCTGTCTGTTGATCCGACACTTTTTTTGTTTGAAGTGTCGGAATTACGTGTGGTTTAAAAAGTAGTCATAACTTTTTTTTATAATAAAATAACCTTTAAACATCAATGTTTTGATATTTTTTGATAATTTAATTTGATAAAAAGATAAGGTTTGGCATGTGAGTTGCATTAATAAAAGATGACACGGAAACTCAATTCAATGTTCAGGGTCATATAAAAACGTGTCGGTTATAAAAAATTATTGTAGGGGGATTTATTATGGATTTTCAACTTACAGAAGAACAAACTTTATTACAACAAAGTGCCAGAGAATTTGCTGCTGCGTACTGTGAACCAATTGCAGCAGAAATCGATAAGACTGGCAGGTATCCGGCAGAAACAATTGAGCAATTGGCAAAACATGATTTTATGGGGATGCCTTATCCAGAAGAATATGGTGGAGCTGGTGCAGATTATCTAAGTTATACGCTTGCCGTAGAGGCAATTTCAAAAGTATGTGCTTCAACGGGAATTATTTATTCCGCGCATTGTTCTTTAGGATTATGGCCAATTTATAAATGGGGATCGGAAGATTTGAAAAAAAAATATCTAGTTCCTTTATGTAAAGGTGAAAAATTAGGGGCTTTTGCATTGACTGAACCTGGTGCAGGGACGGATGCAGCATCTGGAACTTGTACTGCGTCATTGGTGGATAATGAATATATATTGAATGGTACGAAATGCTTTATTACAAATGGTGGACTAGCCGATGTCTATATCATTTTTGCTTTAACAGATCCATCGAAAGGTATAAAGGGGTTAAGTGCTTTTGTCGTAGAAAAAGGATTGGCTGGTTTTGAAATTGGTAAGCACGAAGATAAAATGGGAATTCGTGGTTCGCAGACAACTGAGTTGATTTTTAAAGACTGTCATGTAGCGAAAGAAAACCTTATTGGTGAAGAAGGCAAGGGCTTTAAGTATGCCATGCAGACTTTGGATGGTGGTCGTGTTGGTGTTGCTGCACAAGCAATTGGCATTGCTCAGGGAGCTTTGGATGAGGCTGTTAAGTTTGCGAAGGAAAGAGTTCAGTTTGGTAAACCAATTGCTACCAAACAGGCTATTCAGTGGATGCTGGCAGATATGGAAACACAGATACAAGCTGCTCGTTTGCTGGTATATAATGCTGCTGCAGCAAAAGACAGAGGGGAATCCTTTAGTAAAGAAGCGGCCATGGCAAAATTATTTGCGGCGGAAACAGCAGATTATGTTTGTACAAAAGCAATTCAGGTTCATGGCGGGTACGGGTATATTAAGGATTTTAAGGTAGAACGTTGTTATCGTGATGCAAAAATTTGTTCATTGTATGAAGGTACGAGTGAAGTACAACGAATGGTTATTTCTGGAGCGTTATTACGCTAATTTATAGCTGAAGAAAATAAGGATGTGATAAGGTTGAAAATTATTACGAAAGAAGCAGCGATACAGCTGATCAAAGATGATTCTTTTGTTGGTTTGGCTGGGTTTGTTGGATGTGCGCATCCTGAAACTTTAACGGCAGCCTGTGAAGAAAGTTTTTTAAAAAATGGACACCCTAAAAATTTGACCATTCAATTTAGTGCTGGCATTGGTGATGGCAAAACAAAAGGATCAAATCACTTTGGAAATGCAGGAATGGTTAAGCGAATTATTGGTGGTCATTATGGTTTGGCACCGCGCCTGGGTGAATTGATTTCCAAAAATCAAACGGAAGCATATAATCTTCCACAGGGGATTGTCGCGCATCTTTGGCGTGCGGCGGCTGGTAATAAACCAGGTGTTCTGAGCAAGGTTGGTTTAAAGACTTTTATTGATCCTCGCTTAGAAGGCGGCAAGCTTAATGAAAAAACAACAGAAGACATTGTAAAACTGATGCCGATTGATGGAGAAGAGTATTTGTTTTATAAGGCGTATAAACCAGATGTGGCTTTGATTCGTGCAAGCACAGCGGATGAAAACGGAAATTTGACGATGGAACGTGAGTCTGTGATAACAGAAGCTTTTGCTATTGCTGGAGCAGCAAAGGCAAATGGTGGTATTGTCATTGTGGAAGTGGAACGAATTGCGGTAAAGGGAACTTTGAAACCGATGGATATAAAAATTCCAGGGGTACTAGTTGATTATGTAGTTATGGGAGATAAAGACAAATTTTTGCAAACAAATGGTGAATATTACAACCCTGCTTATACAGGCGAAGTCAAGTTTCCATTAGGAAATGTGGTTCCACTGCCACTTACAGAACGCAAGGTTATTGCCCGCAGGGCCGCCATGGAATTAAAGCCTCATTGTAAGGCAAATCTGGGTATCGGGATGCCGGAAGGTATCGCAACGGTAGCTGCTGAAGAAGGCTTTGGTGATACGTTGACAATGACAGTTGAATCTGGTGGCTTTGGTGGAGTACCGGCTGCTGGGGCAAGCTTTGGCGCAACAGTAGATGCAGAAGCGATGATTTGTCAGACTGATATGTTTGATTTTTATGATGGAGGGAATTTGGATGTTACTTGTCTTGGCATTGCTCAGGTTGATAGCTTTGGCAATCTAAATGTCAGCAAGTTTGGACCGAAAATTCCCGGCTGCGGTGGATTTATTAATATTTCGCAAAATGCAAAAAAAATTGTTTTTTGTGGAACTTTAACGGCAGGCGGACTTAGGGAAACAATAAAGGATGGCAAGCTGGTTATTGAACAAGAAGGCAGATCTAAAAAATTTGTTCAAAAGGTAGAGCAGATTACGTTTAGTGCAGAATATGCAAAATCGATTCACCAACCCGTGATCTTTATTACGGAAAGAGCTGTTTTTGAATTGCAGGATGATGGACTTGTATTAACGGAGATTGCCCCAGGTATGGATTTGCAAAAAGATATATTAGGGCAGATTGATGCTAAGGTGAAAGTGGCGGCAAATCTTAAAGTTATGGATGAAAGAATTTTTAAAGAGAAAATCATGGGCCTGGCGGCTGATATGATAAATGCGTAGAGGAGTGGATGGAAATGAAAGAATATAATAATGCAATCGTAGAAATAGAAAATGGAACAGCAGTCGTGACCCTGAACCGGCCGCAAGCTTTGAATGCTTTGAATGATGAGTTAATGTCAGAAATTAATGATATCTTTACAGATTTAAATCAAGATAACAGCGTAAAGGTTATTATTCTTACTGGTGCTGGTGAAAAATCTTTTGTTGCTGGTGCAGATATTAAAGAAATGAAAGATTTAAATGCGGATGAGGGAAGACGCTGGGCGGAAAAAGGTGAAACGACTTTCTTAAAAATAGAACAGTGTGAAAAGCCAGTGATTGCAGCAATTAATGGTTTTGCCCTTGGCGGCGGCTGTGAAATTGCAATGGCTTGTGATATTCGAATTGCCGCAGAAAATGCAAAATTTGGGCAGCCTGAGGTTGGATTGGGTATTATCCCTGGCTTTGGTGGAACACAGCGCATGAGCCGTTTAGTTGGGCGTGGTATGGCGAAATATCTTATTTATACAGCCAATATGATTAAAGCAGATGAAGCGTATAGAATCGGTTTAGTACAAAAAGTAGTTCCTTTGGCAAGTTTATTAGAAGAAGCTAAAAGTTTAGCGCAGACAATTATAAAAAAGAGTCAGACGGCAGTTTGTTTTGCTAAGGATGCAATTAATCGTGGTGCAGAAATGTCTATGGCAAATGCTATGGCCTATGAAGCTTATATTTTTGGTATGTGTTTTGGCGGTGAGGATCAAACGGAAGGTATGAACGCTTTTGTTACTAAAGCAAAACCAAATTTTACAGGAAAATTTTAAAAGAAAAAGTGCTGTTGCAGCCATTGAAAACAGTATTTTCTGATAATCGTGGCCAAGCAAAGCCAGAGGAGTTGAATCACATGGATATAGTTGCCTGTTATAAATGGGTATTAGATGAACAAGATATAAAAATTGTCCCGGGAAGTCTTTTATTGGATACGAGTCGGGCTAAAGGGAAAATCAGTGACTATGACAAAAATGTCATTGAAGAAGCTGTACTTCAGGCAGAGAAAGATGATACTGTCACGGTAACAGCACTTACTTTTGGTAATGCGAAAGCAAAACAGTCCTTAAAGGATGCTTTATCGCGTGGTCCGGTAAAAGGATATTGGGTGAATGATGTAGCAGCCGATATTGCAGATGGATTTGTAACAGCAAATGTACTGACTGCAGCACTCAAAAAAATAGGGACATATGATTTAATTCTATTTGGTGAAGGATCTTCTGATGCATATGGTCAGCAGGTTGGCCCGCGTGTTGCCGCTTTATTGGGAATCCCGGTAGTTACGTTTGTAACGAAATTAGAAATTTCAGAGGGGAAGGTTATGGCTACGCGGAAAATCGGTGATTGCACAGAAGATGTAACGGTGAATCTTCCGGCAGTTATTACCCTGTTGCCAGAAGTATGCAAACCTCGTATTCCAGGATTGAAGCAAGTTTTAGGTGCTTCAAAAAAACCTGTTCAAGAATTTAAATTAGTCGATTTAGATCTTGCTGCAGAGAATACACTCCCTAAAAATAAAATAAAATCAATTCAGGGATATGCTATGGATCGTAAAAATGAAATTTATACCGATGGTACGGTTGATGAAAAAGTAAATACATTAATAGCAAGTCTTACAAAAGAAGGCCTGTTATAGGGGGTGGAAGTATGAATGGGATTTTTGTATATTCAGAAGATATAGCCGTGACAAAGCAATTGTTGAATATTGGGCGCAGTCTGGCGGATGTATTGCAGGTAAATGTAACGGCATTGGCTTTGAATGAAACGGAAACGGATACAGCGGGTTTGATCGCATGCGGTGCAGAAAAAGTTATTGCATTGAGTGGCAGCAATCCATGGGTGGAAAGTTATGCCGAATCCATTGCCGAATGTATTGCAAAAGAAAATCCGTTGCTTGTACTGATTGGCGGTACAATGCGGGGTAAGGATGTTGCAGCAAGGATTGCTGCCTGGCATAGCCATGGTTTGGTAAACAGCGCCATGTCGATTGAGGTCGTTGAGCGTAAGCTGGAAACAAAACGAATGCTGTATGGCGGGTTGGCTGTTTGCACGGAAGAACTCAGTGAAGGCTGTATCGTTACCATTGATCCACGGACTTATGAGGAAGCTGCAGCAGATCCGCTGCGGAGCGGTGATGTGGTTGCCTGTACAGCACAGTCCAATGATGCAGTGCTTGTTGGTGGTGTTTGCCCTATTGTTCGAGAACGAGCAGATTTGGCAAATGCTGAAAAAATAATTTGTGTAGGCCGTGGGCTTAGTTCACAATCCGATATGAAACTAGTGGAAGACCTTGCAGAAAAAATTGGCGCAGAAATTGGCTGCTCACGGAGCATCGCCGAAGATTATCATTGGTTACCGACTGAATCTTATATTGGCCTTTCTGGGCAAAAGGTAAAGCCTCAATTGTATTTGTCTATCGGTATATCGGGGCAGGTACAGCATATTGTCGGTGCACGTGATGCAAGAATTATTGTTGCAATTGATAAAAATGAAAAAGCACCAATTTTTTCTGCAGCTGATTATGGTATTGTCGGTGATTTATATGAAATTGTACCAAAGCTTATTGAAAAATTGGGGAAATAAGTTAGTGACCGGGGAGATGTGAAAAATGGAAGATGAAAAATTTGATGTTATTATCGTTGGCGCCGGTCCGGCAGGGAGTGCCTGTGCATATATTCTGGCTCGTGAGGGCAAGTCGGTTTTAATGATTGAACGCGGTGATACAGCTGGTAGTAAAAATGTCACGGGTGGTCGTCTGTATACGTATGCTTTGGAATTAGTTGAATCTAATTTGTATAAAGAGGCCGTATTAGAACGTGCTGTTGTGCGAGAACAAATTATGATGCTCTCTGATAAAACGGGTCTTACAATGGATTATTTCGCCGGGACAAATATGGAAGAACGCATGCCGCAGTCTTACACGATTTTACGGGCACCATTTGATGAATGGTTTGCTGGCAAGGCCGAAGAACAAGGAGCAATGATTGCGGCTGGTATCTTGGTAGATGAACTGATCGAAAAAGATGGTAAAATTGTTGGCGTAAAAGCTGGTGGTGACGAAATGTATGCGGATCTTGTCATAGCAGCCGATGGTGTTAATTCGTCTATGGCAAGGCAGGCTGGGTTGAAGAAGGAATGGAATGGACATGAGGTCGGTATTGGGGTAAAAGAAGTCATCGAATTAGATCCGGAAACAATACAACAGCGGTTTAATGTTGAACCGGATGAAGGCGTTGCACGAGCCATTCTTGGTGGCACAGATTCTGTAATGGGCGGGGGCTGTTTGTATACAAATAAGGACACTATTTCATTGGGGGTTGTCTTAAGCCCGGCATCTCTTGCGGCACAAGAACGTTCTATTGCTGATATATATCAAGATTTTAAGATGCATCCTGCCATTTATCCATTGATTAAAGATGGAACAACAGTAGAATATAGTGCTCACCTTGTACCGGAAAACGGATGGAACAGTGTGCCAGAAAAATTATACCGTGATGGCTTTTTGATGGTGGGGGATGCTGCTGGATTTGTCATAAATACCGGGACAATGATACGAGGCATTGATTTGGCTATTGTTAGTGGTGTAGCAGCAGCTCGTGCTGTTTTGAAAGCTGCTGCACCAGCAGATGTCGGGCAGCTTTATATGAAAGAATTAAATGAGTTGCAGCTCATTTCAACTATGCAGTTATTTGCTGGCTGGCCGCAAATTACGGGGCTGCCTCGTATGTCTTCTGTGTATCCGGATTTGGCCAACGAAATGATAGGGTCATTGTTTTATGTTGATGGTAAACTTCCCAAACGCATGGATAAATCAATGCTGCAGATTTTGAGAAAACATGTTGGCATTGGCCAGGTTTTGGCGGATGCATGGAAGGGGTTTAAGGCACTATGACAGTACAAAAGCAAGGAACAGATGAACTATTAGGTTTGGATAAATTTACGGTAGATGAAGAAAATGCGCATATTGTGCTGGATAAAACGGCTTGTGCTGTTTGCAATGATAAACCTTGTCTGGTCGTTTGCCCAGCCGGGCTTTACAAATTAAATGATAAAGGTGAAGTCCTTTTTGATTACGCGGGATGCCTCGAATGCGGCACGTGCAGAATCATGTGCCATCAGCTTAAACAATGGAAATATCCAGCAGGGACTTTTGGCGTATCATTTCGATTTGGTTGATTCAAAAATAGTACAAAGATTTAGTGTAGTGTCTGCGTTATATTGTTACAATAGATATATTGATTTTGTAGGGTGGATGCTGCACTAGAAAAAAATTCGATACCATTCAATTATAATAATATGTTTCAATAATAGTAACAGAATTTTCAGCTAATGGTAACAAACAGAAAGATAGGGAGATGGATTTTGTATGAGCAGTCATGATCTAAATCAATCAGGCAAAAAAAAGATAACAGACTATTTTACGGAATTTGCGGAGCGCTGGGTTCCGGATTCGTATGTTATTGCTCTTGTTTTAAGTGTTGTAGCCTTTGGACTTGCGGCGATTTTTACACCAAATAATCCATATCAAATCGTACAGGCATGGGGAAAAGGGTTCTGGACACTACTAGAATTTTCGATGCAAATGTCGTTAATTGTTATTACGGGATATGCTTTGGCGACAACACCTCTTTGTAAAAATTTAATTGCTGGTGTTTGTAATAAGCCGAGCACAGCACCGCAGTTTTATGTGTGGGCAGTTATTATTTCTTCCATTGGTTATTATCTTAATTGGGGGTTTGGCTTGGTTTTTGCAGCACTCATTACAAAAGAATTAGCCAGACAGGCAGCCAAGAAAGGGATTTTAGTTGATTATCGTTGTTTATGCGGCGCCAGCTGGACAGCATTTTATATTTGGCATATGGGACTTTCCGGGTCGGCACCGCTGTTGGTTGCTACTGCAAATCATTTTATGGTGAAAGAAATTGGCATTATTCCAATCACACAAACCATTTTTCATCCATATACTTTAATTTTACTTGGTATTTCCGTGCTGGCAATTGTCATATTATTTTGGAAAGTGTTGCTGCCAACCGACGCTGGCAAAATTAAAACGTTTGCGGATTTAAGGCCTGATTTGGCAATTGATGAAAAGGTTGAAGTCGTTCAAAATAAAAAAATAACCACACCAAGTGAATGGTTTACCTATACACCATGGTTTTCTTATATTATTGGTATCATGTTTTTAGTATATCTGTATTATCATTTTGTTGAACTGGGCAAATCGCTTGATATTAATGTGCTGAATTTTATCTTTTTGATGTTAATTATCTTTTTGTACAAAAAACCAGCTGATTTAATTAAAGCAATTAAGGCCTCTACATCGGCATCGTGGGGCGTTATTTTACAGTTTCCATTTTATGCTGGTATATTTGGTATTATGAAATACACTGGCTTGGTGGATACTCTTTCACAATGGGTTATCAGTTTTAGCACAGAGTTCACTTTTCCCGCAATTGCGGCAGTACTGACGGCAGGAATCGGATATTTTATCCCGTCTGGTGGAAGTAAATGGGTTATAGAGGCACCATTTCTTATTCCGGCAGGTCAGGCATTAGGGGTTCCGGATGCAAAAACAATTATAGCGTATATGTTTGGTGGAGATTTAGTGGCATTAATTCAACCGTTTTTCGCAGTACCATTTATGGCCGTAGCGGGGCTTGAATTTAAAGATTTTGTTGGCTATTCATTTGTTGCATTTATTGTTTTGGGCATTATCATGGTTTTAGGGTTAACTTTTATCCCATTTGCACTATAAAGAAAATAAAAAGATAAAGGAAAGAGGTCATTTTATGAAAACGGAAGATATTAAAAATATTTGTAACTTAGGAACGGGAACTATGGGATTTGGTACAGCGCTGCTATTTGCTAAAAAGGGGTATACTGTGCGGATGTTTGGACGCTCTGACGCGAGTATTGAGCGAGGCTTTCACAGTATAAAAGCTACATTGGAAACATATAAAGAAAATCAATTGGTAACAGAAGAAGAAATACCAGAGATTTTAGGCAGAATTAAAGGTTGTACAACCATCGAAGAAGCAGTCCAAAATGCGGATTTTGTTATAGAATCGATTGCCGAGGATTTGGCTATAAAAAGAGAAGTATGGAAAAAAGTTGAAAGCTTAAGCGGTCCTGATACCATTTTTGCAACAAATACCTCAGGACTCAGTCCAACTGAGATTGCGGAAGCATTAACAAGAAAAGATAAATTTGTCGTTGCTCATTTCTGGAATCCACCCCATCTGGTACCGTTGGTGGAAATTGTACCTGGGAAATATACTTCACAAGAAACGGTGGATGTGACCTGGAAATTAATTGAGAAAATTGGCAAGAAACCAGTAGCATTAAAACGCGAAGCACTTGGCTTTATTGGCAATCGTTTGCAGCTCGCCTTACTGCGTGAAGCCTTATACATTGTTGAATCAGGGATTGCAACACAAGAAGCCGTTGATACGGCTGTAAAATATAGCATTGGTCGCCGCCTGTCAACAACGGGACCATTGGAAACAGCAGATCTGGGTGGGTTGGATATTTTTCATAATATAGCAGCTTATTTGTACGCTGATTTATGCGATGTAAAAGAACCTTCTGAACTATTAAAGAAAGCAATGAAGGAAGGAAATCTTGGAGCAAAAACCGGTACGGGACTTTATGACTGGACGCCGGACGGGTTGCAAAAAATCAAGAAGACTCGAGAAAATATTTTAATTGAATGGTTACAAAAAGATAAAATCATGACGTTCTGATTTTAGAATGTACAATCACTTTTCGTAGAAAGACAGTATGTCATATCCTTGGTAGTTGAGGGGTGATGTACTGTCTTTTAATATATCAAGAAAATTTAGAGTCGGTGGAATTTCAAATGGGATTTGAGGGGGTTATTTTTATGCCAGAAAATATACTGGAAAGAGTATTAACAAGAGAATTAGCACGGCAAATTGATGGAATTTTAAGTAACTATCAATATGATGCATCGCATTTGATCGGAATTTTATTGGATATACAGCAAATTATACCTAAACATTATATTCCAGAAGAAATAGCTTATTATTTAGCACAAAAACTTAATGTAAAAATTACCAATATTTACGATTGTATCACTTTTTATAGCTCAATCTATAGTAAAGCCAGAGCCGAGTACCCCTTGCAAATTTGTAATAGCATTGTTTGTAAAGTGAAAAAAGAGGAACGGTTAGCGATGGATCTGAAAAAAATTTTAAAGGTAGAAATCGATCAAGCAACTGCAGATGGTAAATTTATTATTGAAATGGTACCTTGTTTTGGTGCCTGCGATGTGGCTCCAGCGGTCAAGGTAAATGGAAAAGTATATGGTAATTTAAACAATGAAGAAAAAATAAAAGCAATGCTTCAAGAACTTGTGTGAGGAGATAAAATGATGACAATGGCAGTTAAGTTTATGACGAAAAATTTTGGCCGTTATGATATCCGTTCGCTTGCTTCTTATATGGAAATTGGTGGATTAACAGCCTTAAAAAAAGCGATTCAGATGCCAGGCGATGATATAGCAGCATTGCTTACCGCAGCAGGCATTAAAGGACGGGGTGGAGCCGCGTATCCAATGGGAAAAAAATGGCTGCAGGCAAGAGCTGTAAAAGCGGCAGAAAAAGTGATCATTTGTAATGCCGATGAAGGGGAACCTTGTACATTTAAAGATAGAACTCTTATTCAAAATGATCCTTTCAATTTGTTGGAAGGTATGATTATTGCTGGATATGTCATTGAGGCACAACATGGTTATATTTATTTGCGTGAAGAATACAGTTATTTGAAATCTATCTTGTTAAACGCGATCGAGCAGCTTACGGAAAAAAACTTTTTGGGAAAGAATATTCTTGGTAAAAAAGGCTTTGATTATGAATTACATCTTTGCAGTGGTGCCGGGGCATATGTATGTGGTGAAGGGACGGCGCTGATTGAATCTATAGAAGGTAAAAGCGGCAGGCCTAGAATGAAACCACCTTATATAAAACAGTGTGGTTTGTATAATCATCCGACATGTGTACAAAATGTTGAGAGCTTATCACTTGTTGCAGCTATTGTGAATGATGAAAATAACATATATCAGACGTATGGAACGAAAGGAGAAAAAAATTCCATTGGAACGAAACTGATTAGTGTTGCCGGGAATGTAAAGCAGCCGGGCGTTTTCGAAATTCCTTTTGGAATAACAATAAGAGATATTATTTATGGACTTGCCGGGGGGCTGGAAGATCAGCCAATTAGGCTTATACAATTTGGCGGAGCATCCGGTAAAGTTGCTAGTAAAGATATACTTGATACACCATATTCTTATGAACATTTGATAAAGGCTGGTGTGGGGATAGGATCAGGAGCTATCTTAGTTGTCGATGAAAGTACAAGTGTAATTGATTTTTTAATTACAACACAGGCATTTTTCAGTCATGAAAGCTGTGGACAATGTGCTCCCTGCCGTGAAGGCAATCGACAGATTCGGTTATTGCTGCAAAAGATTAAAGATGGAGTACATACGCAGGCAGATATCGAAAAACTTAACTCAATTGCAGATATTATGACAGTATCTTCTTTGTGTGGACTGGGACAGGCATCGCAAAATGCTCTTAAAACAGCTATGAAAGTATTTCCTGATGAATTTAAAATCATGGAACGAGGTGTGGAAATTGGCTAAAATCAATGTGAAAATTAATGGAGTTTTGATTGAAGTTGAATCAGGGACCCGAATTATTGAAGCGGCAAAAAGTTTAAATATAGAAATTCCTCATCTATGTTATCATCCGGACCAAAGAATCAAAGCATTATGTCGTATTTGTTCGGTTGAAGTTGTTGGCAGTAAAAAAATGTCAGCGGCCTGTTCAACTTATGTATGGGATGGGATGGAAATTCTAACGAACACCAAGAAAGTGTATGATACACAAAAAGGTATTCTGGAAATGATTTTGGCCAATCATAAACAGGACTGTTTGTCTTGTTCAAGAAATGGAAATTGTGAACTTCAGAATCTTTGTATGCGGTTTGGAATTCAAAGGCAGACACTGGATAAAACGGTAAATCCTGTTTATTTAGATGATAATCCATGTATTGAACGTAATATGGATAAATGTGTAAAGTGTGGCCGCTGTGATAAGATTTGTCGCGACGTGCAGGGGGTAAGTGCTATAACCTGGGCCGGACGATCTGAAACATTTACGTTTACAACCGCCTATAACAAGTCCTTGATGGATACGGATTGTGTGCTTTGCGGTCAATGTACGACGGTATGTCCTGTCGGTGCTATTGTAGAAAAAGATAATACGCAAACAGTTCGGGAAGCCATACAAGATTCGGGGAAACATGTTATTGTTCAAGTAGCACCTGCTGTTAGAGTGGCTCTTGGCGATATTTTTGAGTTGGAGAAAGGAACTGTTGTAACTGGCAAAATGGTGACCGCTTTGAAGCAGCTTGGTTTTGATAAAGTGTTTGATACCGTATTTGCTGCCGATGTGACTATTATGGAAGAAGGGAATGAGCTATTGGATAGAATTCGTAATAATGGAATATTGCCAATGATTACTTCTTGCAGTCCAGGCTGGGTAAATTATATGGAAAAACATTATAGTGATCAGATTGATCATTTGTCTACAGCAAAATCTCCGCAGCAAATCTTTGGTGCAATCGCAAAATCTTATTACGCTGACAAAAGCAATATGAATAAAAAGAACATTATAACGGTATCTGTTATGCCTTGCGTTACAAAAAAATTTGAGGCGGCGAGACCCGAGATGGCAAACGATGGGGTACGAGACGTGGATATTGTTATTACGACGCGGGAACTTGCAAAAATGATTCAGTATGCTGGAATAGATTTTGTCGCTTTAGAAGAGTCTGAATTTGATAGTCCGTTGGGAGAAGGAACTGGTGCGGGTGTTATTTTTGGGACAACAGGGGGAGTCACGGAAGCTGCTGTCAGGACCGTATATGAAGTGGTAATGGAAGATGAACTTGAAAAACTCGAATTTAAAGATGCAAGGGGTTTGCAAGGAATTAAAGAGGCTGAAGTTGATTTAAAGGGTAGAAAATTGAAAATCGCAGTAGCACATGGACTTGCTAATGCCCAAAAAATTATGGAACAAATTAAAGCGGGAACGAGTCCATACACGTTTATTGAAATTATGGCTTGTCCAGGCGGGTGTATAGGTGGAGGTGGCCAACCGCTTAACACAACAATTGACGGCAAGAAAATGCGTATGGATGCAATTTATGAAATTGATTGTAGTAAGAAGATTAGAAAATCGCATGAAAATCCAGAAGTGCAAAAACTATATCGAGAGTTTTTGGGGAAACCCCTTAGTGAGAAATCACATGAGTTGTTGCATACACATTATCATAAAGCGAATAAAAGGTATGATTTTTCTTATTTAGATGAATCATAAAAATTTAAAATAAGGAGGCCGCTGGGATTTATATGAGAAGTATTCAATCTATTTTTATTATATTAATGATTACAATTTTAGTGGTTACGGCCGGTACCTTAACAACGATCAACTATATCAAAACGGAAACTGTTTTGGTTGATGGCATAGAACAACATTTAACGGATACGACCAGAGAAGCAGCAGGAAATGTTGACTGTTGGCTGCAATTGCGTATGTCGGAATTGGAGGGCTTGGCGAATTCTCCAGTCTTGCGTAGTGGTGATGAAAAGGCAATTAATACATATTTGCTGCAGGAAAATCAAAGGCTGCCAATTTATAGTACTTTTTGGGTATCTGATCCAGATGGAAATTGGTATTCGCCAGTCGGCTCATCGGGAAGTATTCAAGAGAGAGCTTATTATAAACAGGTTTTAACAACGAAAAAAACTGTAATTTCTGAGCCTTTGATTGGGAAGGCAGATGGAAAAATGGCAGTTGTTGTTGCTGTTCCGGTGATTAAAGATGGACAGTTAGTAGCGATTTTGGGCGGTAATGTAAAAATGGATGAATTGATGCAATTGATTTCTTCCATTAAAATTGGGCAGTCGGGGTTTGCTACATTGTATCAATTAGATGGTACTGTTTTAGTGGATCGAGATTCGAAAAAAAATTTGCAGTATAATCCATTACAGGAGGCAGACAGCCCCTTGTCTGGAGTTGTAAAAAAACTAAAAAATGCACAATCAGGTATTGAGGAGATTGTGGAAAATGGAGAAGCTGAATATGTGTCTTATGCCCCGTTGAAGAATGTAAACTGGGCAATTACAGCAACAGCTTTCGTCCATGAATTTAAGAATCCGCTGATAGCCATTCGCTTATGGTCCATTATTTCTGCTATTATTCTTGTTGTTTTAGCAGCATTGGCGGTATTGTTCTTTACAAGACGTCTTATCAAGCCTTTAAAACAGTTGCAGGTGGCGGCTGAAAAATTGTCGAATGGTGATTGTACAACGGTTATAGATATACAAGAGAAAAATGAAATTGGCAAATTGGCAGAGTCGTTTAAAATAATGATGCAGAATATTCAAGGTTTGGTTGGACATATCAAACAATCCGCCTTACAAGTAGCTTCATCATCTGAACAGTTAACTTCTAGTGTAGGACAATCGGCTGAGGCAGCTAACCAAGTTACTCTTGTTATTGCAGAGGTTGCCAAAGGAGCAGACATACAGGTCAAGGCTGTGGATACAGCAACTCTTATTGTAGAAAAAATGTCTGGAAATATTCAACAGGCAATTGATGGTGCAGCTAGTGTAGTTCATGTTACCAGCAAAACATCTCAGGCTGCCGAAACGGGGAATAAAGCGCTGCAATCTGCCTCAGATCAGATGAAAAATATTGAAATTGCAATTGAAAAAGTAGCTGAAGTTGTTGGGAAATTGGGTGAACGTTCCAAGGAGATTGGACAAATAGTGAGTGCTATTTCAGGAATTGCCGGGCAAACTAATTTATTGGCACTTAACGCTGCGATTGAGGCTGCTCGAGCTGGTGATCAGGGACGTGGTTTTGCGGTGGTGGCAGAAGAAGTGCGCAAACTAGCCGAACAATCGGAGGGGTCGGCCAAAAAAATTGCGACTCTTATTGGTGAAATTCAGTCTGATACAGAATGTGCGGTCATTTCTATGGATGCGGGAACTCATGAAGTAATCTGTGGTACAGAAGTTGTCACTTCAGCTGGCTTGACCTTTAAAGAGATTGCTGAATTGGTTAAACAAGCAGAGTCCGAAGCTCATGGTATTTCAGCTGTAATTGGGCAGGTGTCGGTTGACAGTAAAAATTTGGTTTCTGATATTGAGTCAATAAATCATATTAGCGGAGAAACATCAGGACAAACGCAGACTGTTTTAGCATCAACGGAAGAACAATCTGCTGGTATGCAAGAAATTGCATCATCTAGTCAGGCTTTAGCTCAGATGGCTGAGGAATTACAGCATGCGGTTAGTAAGTTTAAAATCTGATTCAAGAAAAACTTATTTATATAGGATAAAAATACAATTGGACTGCAGAAATTTTCTGCAGTCCGATTAGTTTATAAGGAACATTATATGATGGATTGAACTTTTGAAATTGAGGTCATGACTTCGTCAGTAAGTCGGTTTTGCTTGATATATCAGGAGTAAACCCGGTTTACTCATTTTCGCTCTTTTTTATAGCGTCAAGATAGCTGTAAACCGTAACCTTGGATATATTTAATTTTTCAGCAACTTTTTCTATTGCTCCTTTGATTAGAAAAACACCTTTTTTGTCCATAAATTGAATCAATTCAATTTTATCTTTTCGTTTTAAAGTTGTTACAGAGCTATTGCCAATCATTTTATTTATAAGATCTTCTACGATTTCGATAACGTTATCAAAGGGTTCTACAGTGGCTTCGATTTTTTCTTGCTGTGTGTCCATAAATTCATCTAATAATATTTTCATATCGTTTAATGGGCTTAAATCGTAATTTACACACAAAGCACCTATTACTTCACCCTTAGCATCGCGAAGAAGTGCCGTGGACGATTTGATTTTTTTCCCAGCAATGGTCGTAGTTCTGTAATTTGCGGTACAATCGTTCTCAAAATTTTTGGAGAGCAAAACGTCTTTTATTAAATGTTCAAATGGTTGTCCGACCTGACGTCCCGTGACGTGGTTATTAACGGTATATACCACTGAATTTTGAGGAATTGATAAATCATGGAGTACTACTTCACAATTTTTGCCGAAGGTTTGCGCTATTAAATTTGCGATGGGTATGTAGGTTTCTAATGCCTTATTTTTACTAGTCACTTAAATTTTAACTCCTTTTGTATAAAAAAATCTACAAACACCTTGAATTTGTATAATTTTTTATATATAATATAGAAAAGAGGTAGAATATACTATTTATTATATATTTTTTTATATGATAGTCAAATATTTTACTTTGAAAATTTATATGTTAGCAAAATGAAAGGTTACATATTATGGAAAAAATTATACCCAGATATGCTTCTGAAAACAAAGGACATTATACCCCGGGAATTATTTCAAATGGAATGCTGTATATTTCGGGACAACTATCCATTGATCCTGATACACACAAAGTGGCAAATGGCGGAATAGAAGAACACGCAAGGCTTGCTTTGGCAAATCTTGATCATATTTTAAATGAATCGAATTGTTGTCGCACGGATGTTGTCCAGTGCAGAGTCTATATTTCGGATATTGAAAAATGGGATGCGGTAAATCGTGTTTATACGGAATTTTTTAGGGAACACAAACCAGCTCGAATCGTTGTACCTGTAGGGCGGCTTCATTTCGGCTGTCTTGTGGAAATTGAGGCTATTGCTGAGGTGAATAATAAATGAAATATATTTGTTCGAAATGTGGAAAATCGATATCGGTAACAACTAGAAAGGCAATGTGCGATTGTGGTGGTCTTTGGAAGCTTGATTATAAACCGCCGAAGTTTGATCTGTCTTTGATTGATCGTGATACGTGGAGTCTTTTTCGTTATCGAGCATTTATGCCAATTTATGACGAATATTGGCGTGAAGTTACTTTAGGAGAAGGTATGACACCTGTAATAGAGTTTGATGAGGACGTTCTATTGAAAATGGAGTATTACATGCCAACTTTATCTTTTAAAGATAGAGGGGCAGCTGTATTGATGGCTCATTGTAAATCGATTGGAGTAGATTCTGTTGTACAAGACAGCAGTGGGAATGCTGGAAATAGTGTAGCGGCTTATTGTGCAAAAACGGGTATTGCTTGTGAGATTTTTGTTCCTGAAGGAACATCACAAAAAAAGATTCATATGATTGAATCTCATAAGGCTCGGGTGAATATTGTCCCGGGGTCGAGAGATCACTGTGCCGATGTCTGTCGGGCGAAAGTAGAATCAGAAGGAATGTATTATGCAAACCATGTTTATAATCCATTCTTCTATCAAGGAACAAAAACTTATATTTATGAAGTTTTTGAACAGTTGCATCGAATACCCCAAAACATTTTTGTTCCGTTAGGTAACGGAACCTTGTTTATTGGTATTGTAAAGGCGTTGGAGGAACTTATGGATAGTGGGATTATTGAAAAATTTCCTAATATTATTGCAGTTCAAAGTGAGTGTTGTGATCCTTTTGCGAAGGCTGTACGTATTGGGTCAAAACATCCAGCTATAGTAACTCCTTCACCGACAATGGCGGAGGGGATTGCAATCGGCGTACCGATGCGCGGTGATGAAATATTGGAATATATCTATAAGTATCATATAAAAATAATTACAGCTCCTGAAAATCACATTATGGAAGCTAGAATGGCACTGGCGGCGAAAGGGATTTACTGTGAACATACGACAGCTGCCACGTATGCAGCATATATGAAATATTGTGAGTTAAATGGCAAAACAACGGATTGTTTGCTTCCTATGTGTGGCGCTGGTCTTAAATCAGATCATTAATGGCAGTAAAAAACTATATAAATAATGAATTAAAAACAACTTTCTATGATAAAATTATAGGAAGTTGTTTTTTTATTATGTCATGTCCGTCGCGGTTATATTTAGGTAGAGGTCGATCATTTGTGATTTGAACAGAAGACGATGATTTTTGTAGTATACTCATAGAGGATTTGGATTAGAAGAGGTGTATAAATATGGAGTCAATTTTATTTGTTGCTCCGTTTAAAGAAATAGCGGATGTTGCGAAACGTGTTATTTTAGAAATGGAACTATCAATACCAGTTATTATTGCCAACAATGAAACAGCGTTGCCAGCCATCAAGAAATTTCCCAACGTATCTGTATTAATAAGCCGTGGCGGGACGGCGGCTGATTTGAAAGTTTTACCAGAGAAAACAATCGTTGAAATTAATACATCGTTTACGGATATTTTACTGATTATCGAAAAGGCTTTGTGTAAAGGCTATAAACGTATTGCAATCGTAACGAAGGATAATATTATTGACAATGTAGAAACAGATTTTAGCTTTTTGGGTGTAAAGATACAAGTACGACCGTGTAGGAGTGATAGAGAAATAGCCAAACGGGTAATGTTTTTAGAAAAAGAGGGCATTGATTATATTATTGGCTGTAAACGAGCTGTTGAAGCGGCAGTTGCCTGTGGTGTTGATCATGCTTATATTGAATCAGGGGAAATATCCATACGCAAGGCGATTAAGGAAGCACAAAATATCGTTTATTCAAAAGGCATTGCCACACTTCAACTGGAAAGAATGAACGCCATTATTAATAATATTCAGGAAGGGGTTGTGATTCTGGATCGTGAACAAAAACCGATTTTTTCGAATCGGATTGCCAACGAAATATTAAATACTGAAAATGATTTTGACTGGCGGCAGGATATATTGAGAAAAATAGAAGGCGTTCATAAGGAGAAGATAGTTGAAATCGGTGACAATCAAATTTTATTAAAAAGTATTTCGCTGGAGGTATATAATCAATATAAAAATGATGTATGGATCTTTCAAGAAATAAGCCGTATCGAAAAAAACGAACGAAAAATAAGACTGTCGATGTATAACAAGGGTTTTTATGCAAAATGGCATTTCGCAGATATTATAACGCGTTCTCCGGTTATGAAACAGGTTGTAATGACGGCACAAAAATTTGCGGCAGTAAAGTCGAATGTCTTGATTTATGGTGATACGGGAACCGGCAAGGAGGGACTGGCTCAAAGCATACATAATGCGAGTCAGCGAGCTCAGGAACCATTTATATCCGTGAATTGTGCATCCTTGCCGCCTAATTTGATTGAAAGTGAATTGTTTGGCTATGCGGAAGGTGCTTTTACAGGAGCGCGTAAATCAGGAAAGCGTGGTCTTTTTGAACTAGCCCATAAGGGGACAATATTCCTCGATGAAATTGGTGAAATGCCACTAGCGGTTCAGAGCCGGTTACTGCGTGTCTTACAAGAACGTGAGATTATGCGCATTGGTGATGACAAAATTGTGCCGCTTGATATTCGTGTTATTTGTGCAACGAATAAAGATTTATTAAAATTATCTCAAGCGGGAAAATTCCGTTTTGATTTATATTATAGGATTAATGTATTAAAGTTACAGCTGCCTTCATTGAAAGAACGACAGGAAGATATTATGCCGATTTTTAATTATTATCTAAGAAAATATCATACCGATGAAAATGATTTTCCCAAGCTGGATGCAAAAAGTGAAAAAATTTTAATGGAATATAGTTGGCCGGGAAATATTCGTGAGTTAAAAAATGTTGCAGAGGTTTTGGCTTTTGAAAGTGGAGTTATTGATGCCAGACAGGCGGCATCAATTTTAGAACCCATTGTAGAATCCGAAGGGTTAGACATTCATTTATCGACCAATCTATCTCTCAAAGAGATGGAACGTGAAATTATTCGACATTTATTAAAAACACATACAGCAGAAGAGGTGTGTGCAAAAATGGGAATTAGTCGTGTAACTTTATGGAGAAAAACAAAATAGTTTCAAAAATGAAATACAAGTAATTCATTTTTGAAACTATTTACTTGAGTTGTGAGAAAAATCAAAATAAAATTCTTGTAAAAAAACCTGCTCGAAAATTTTTTTGAGCAGGTTTTTATCGTGAAATACCTAGGTTTAGGCATTGTATATTCAGAAAATAATGAATACACAGTGAAAGTTGGCACTGTTATTGCTTTAGTTTATAGTGTGATAATTTTTGCGAATGAAATTTAGCATACATAGGAACTCATTCATGTTATAAATTACGGTACATAAGATTTGAATCAGAAATAGTTACTTGTTTCTGAATATACTGTGTTTTGTATGTAGATGACTTGTGCGTAATTTTTATCACAATAAATTAAAAAAAGAGAGGGCTTGTTGAAATGAAAAGCATAATAATTAATCAACCTGGTCGTGTAGAAATCCATGAAGTAGAAAAACCAGTACCCAAAGAAGGTGAAGCGTTATTGAAGGTTTTGTATGGCGGGATTTGTGGCAGCGATCTTGGGACTTATCGAGGTACTTTTGCATATGCTTCTTATCCAAGAATTCCCGGACATGAATTTTCAGCAGAGATTATGGAAATAGGCGCAAATCATCAGGGACTAAAAAAAGGAATGATTGTAACCTGTAATCCATATTTTAATTGTGGAAAATGTTATTCTTGTGAACGCGGGCTCGTGAATTGCTGTACAAGTAATGAGACACTAGGGGCACAAAGGGATGGGGCTTTTTCTGAATATATAACGATGCCGATTGAACGTATCTATGATGGGAAAGGGCTTCCGGCTAAAACGTTGGCTTTGATTGAACCGTTTTGTATAAGTTATCATGGTGTTAGCCGTGCCAATGTGCAAAAGGGGAATCGAGTTTTGGTAATTGGTGCTGGTACCATTGGCGTATTGGCGGCTGTCTCTGCCCGAGCTTTGGGGGCAAAGGTTTATATAGCAGATGTTGCGAAAGGAAAAATGGAATATGCAGTAAATACGTTTGAACTGGCAGGTGGAATCTTAAACGATAGTGCAGAAAATTTTACGAAGAAAATAGCAGAGTGTACAGAAGGTAAGGGCTTTGATGTTACAATTGAAGCCGTTGGCTTACCGTCAACATTTCAAAATTGTATTGATGCTGTAGCTTTTGGTGGTAAAGTTATCCAAATTGGTGTTGGTAAGAAAAATCTTGATTTTGATTTTACTTTATTGCAGAAAAAAGAATTAAATGTTTTTGGTTCTAGAAATGCATTAAAAAAAGATTTTCTTGCTTTGATTGATTTAGTAAAAAGCGGGAAAGTTGATTTAGAAAAAATAATTACCAATACCTATAAAATGGAAGATGCGGCAAAGGCTTTTGACGACTTTGATAAAAATGCTGCATCAATGCTAAAAGTGGTCTTGAAATTTTAGTTAAAATAAAGGATTTTAAAAGTTTAACTATAGTATTTTTAAGGAGTGTTATGAAATGGAAATTGCAAAATCACAAAAAATGACAAAAGCTAGGTATGTTGTTGCCATCTTTATGCTAGGTGCAATTGCAATAAATTATTTAGACCGTACTGTTATGTCCGCAGCTACGCCGACAATGATGAAGGAATTGCATATAAGTTCAACTGAGATGGGCTGGATCATGTCCATGTTCTTCCTAAGTTATGCTTTATTTCAAATTCCGACGGGCTGGCTGGCCGACCGCTTTGGACAACGTATTTGTTTGGCAGTAGCAGTTGTGTGGTGGTCTATAGCAACAGCTGCGACGGCTGGAGCAAAAACAATAAGTGGACTTATAAGTGCGAGGCTATTCATGGGGATGGGGGAAGCCGGTGTATATCCCTGCAACGCTGGTATTACAGCAAAATGGTTTCCTGACAATGAACGCGGTAAAGTGACGGCTTTGTTTGATAGCGGTAGTCGATTTGGCACAGCATTTGCTATGCCATTCGTTGCTTGGATGGTAGCCATGTATGGCTGGCAGTTCCCGTTTGTTGTTTGTGGTGCTTTGGGAATTGTTTGGGCAGTTGCTTGGCTCGCATATTATAATGACCCAGAAAGACACAAATTTATCAATGAACTTGAATTGAGGTACATCCGTGATAATCAAATGAAAAAAGAGGGTATTGATAAAACGCAACCAATGAAATGGTATGAATTATTGAAATATCGTAATGTAAAAGCTATGTGTCTTGGATTTTTCTGTCTGAATTATGCAGTGTACTTTTTCATTACATGGTTTCCAACCTATTTAGTAAATGATCGTGGTATGCAATTGACGACAATGGGCTGGATGGCTATGCTGCCACCATTATGTGGAATCGTGGTCCAATGGTTTGGCGGCTGGTTTACGGACTATACGTATAAAAAAACAGGCAATCTAACAAAAGCTAGAAAAATAAATCTTGTTATTGGGATGCTTTTTGCGACGTCGGTTACATTTGCTGGTTTTGTGGAATCTAATACGGTAGCTATGGTTTTATTATGTATATCATATTCAGGTTTGGCTTTTGCCGGATCCGCACTATGGTCACTTCCTGGTGATGTTGCACCGCGTAATATGACTTCTGTTTTGGGTGGAATTCAAAATTGTGCATCTAATATAGGCGGGTTTCTTGGTCCGATTATTACAGGATATCTCATCAGTACCAGCGGCAATTTTGGCACGGCACTTGCTGTTTCCGGTGCAGCTTGTCTCGTTGGAGCTTTCACTTATGCTTTTTATTTAACTGAATTAAAAGCAATTGAAGTGGATGCTTGAGGCAGTAGCGGATGTGCTATTGTTAGCGAGGTGAAACTTTTTTTCCTCGGTTGGAAACCGAAGAAAAAGTATATAGCGCAAGAGCTGACCAGATAAAGATAAATGCCATTATGTGGGCTGTTGATAGTGTTTCACGATAAAGAAAGACACCGACCAGGAGTGATAGAGTTGGCGAAATATATTGAAGTATACCTAACATGGATAAGGAAACAGTTTTCGCACTCTTTGTAAATAATAAAAGCGGTAGAGCGGTTACTGCACCGCTGCCCATTAATAGCAAACTTGTTGAAATGGATTCAGTGAATTGCAATTGCGTTTGCACCATCAAATGACTTAAATATAAGAATGCAAATGGGGCAATTGACATTGTTTCTATGGCTAGTCCCATTGTCGAATCTGTTTTAATAACCTTCTTTACTAAACCGTAAAATGCAAAGGTGAGAGCCAAACTAAGCGACAACCAAGGAACCCCGCCGTAATGAAACGTTAAGATGAATACACCAATTCCGGCTAATAAAAATGCAAAGGTTTGTGTTTTGTTTAATCGTTCTTTTAATAGAATTATACCCAATAATATACTGGTAAGGGGTGTAATATATTGTCCAAGGCTGGCTTCTAATATCCTTCCATGGATCACTGCCCACATAAAAATACCCCAGTTTGCACTAATTAATATTGAAGCAATACAAAGTAATAGCAATAGTCTTGGTTTGCCAAGGATCTCTTTTATGAAACTAATAAAAATACACCATTTTTTCATGATAAGTAGAATTCCAAGCATAAAAACAAAAGACCAAAAAATTCTCTGTGCTAAAATTTCTTCTGAAGATACGTGCTGGATTAGTTTCCAATAAATTGGTGTAAGACCCCACATAAGATAAGAAAGTACTGCATAGAGAATACATTTTTTTTCACTACTCAATTTCATATGAGCCTTCTTTCTGAAATGAGATTACCTGATTAGTTTTACAGGTCACCAGTCGTTTCCACGGATGAGGAAGGTCTGGTGAAAGGCTTTGCTCATTATACTAGACTTTTGGCAGATCATCAAATCTTAAACTGGTCATACTGCCAGAGTATAAAGAATTTCTCATAACAAAAAGACCAATATTTTAGTTGAAAAAACTGACTCCCATAAGTTAGACCTAAATCTAATTTATGGGGGTCAGTTTTTTCATGGAAAATGTAATATGATTTTTTGTCAGTGTTCCAGTATTTTGCAACAACAGAACTATTTTTTTCTAGCCGGGCACTTTGTATGATCGCTAAACCATAAACATTTTTTGCAGCCAAAGCACTTATTCACAGGTTCATGCTGTAGTACATGGTTTGCAAACGCAGCATCGGTAAGCATTCCTCTGCCGATACCGACAAAATCTACATACTTATTATCAATTAAAAATCGAACCTGTTTTTCTGTACGAATTTCATTTACAGCAATTACGGGAATATTTACTTCTTTTTTGATTTTACAGCCACTATAAGTTATAGGACTGCATTCAAATTTATCAGGAACGGGGTTCACAGGAGGCTCCATTGCATAAGATATATTTAACATGTCTATTCCAGCTTTTTCAAATAGCTGAGCTACTTCGATGCCGTTGCGGCTATCAGGCTGGTATTCACCCATTCGGACGGAGACTATAAAGCTGCTATGGGTATTTTCCCGAATATCGGGAAGAATTTCGGTTAAAATATTTGCTCTGTTTTTTGCATTGCCGCCAAATTCATCGGAGCGACGATTCAATGATGCATCTAAAAATTTACAAAGGGTATAACCATGTACAAAATGATATTCCACGCCATTAAAGCCCATATTACAGGCATTTATTGCAGCTTGTTTCATTTCAGACTGAATCGCATGAATTTGAGTAATTGTCAGCAAATTGATGTCCATTTCATTATAGATAGCAAGCTGCATCATCGCAACGGCACCATAGGCGTGGACATTGCTGGCAATTTTCGTTAATGTTTCCATGTTATCAGGAGACCACATTTTTGTTAAGGTTGAAGCACCAAAAATATCGGTTGCCTGCACGATAATAAGACCAGCACCACCTTTTGCTCTTTCTGTATAATGCTCTATATGCTGGTTACCGTAATATGAACCATTATCTCCATGAAAAGAAAAAGTAACCATAGGAACCATTACAATGCGGTTTTTAAACGAAATATTACGAATGGTGATTGGTGCTTGTAATGTTGTCATTTTTAATGCCCTCCCATCCAGAAAAGTCATCATAAAATACAGTTTGATCAATAGCATTGCGCTGGGCGTGCAATTTACTTGGAGCGGCATCATCCGCAGGGTAACCCATTACTAGTAAAGCAACTGGCTCGAACTGGTCTGGAATCGCATAGGATTTTTTGATTTTCTGTGGGTCAAAATGCATTACCCAGGTGCTTCCAATGCCAATGTCCGTGGCTTCCAGTATCATTTGTGTTGCTACAATACTGGCATCAATATCACCGCTGTTTTTATGATCAAAACTTCGCTCAGCACTAGTTGTTTTGTCATAACAAACAAGTAGTGCCAGGGGGGCATGGAAATGATAAGGGGTACATTCTTGTAACTTTTTCAGTCCGGCTTCGTTTTGAATGACAAGGATACGTTGTGGTTGAAAATTTACAGCAGTCGGGGCTAATTGTCCGGCTTTCAGAATAAGGTCAAGTTTTTCTTTTTCAACTAATGTGCTTTTGAACTTACGTACGGAAAATCTTTTCTCGGCCAGTGTTATAAAATTCATTTTCGTCCTCTTTTCTCTTTACAAATATTTTATGAGTTGTTACACTGAGTATAAAGAGATAAGAACAAAAGTACAAGTACGCACATTTTTGTGCCTTAAAAGTTGGAGGTTAGTATGGTTAAAAAATCGAATGAGGTCAATTCCGTGCATGTTCATAAGTGTGCTGTAATGCATGCTCTGGAAATTATTGGAGGAAAATGGAGACTGCCGATTATATGGGAACTTTCTGCACAGAAAAGTATGAGATATAATGAACTCAAACGTCATTTAAATGGTATTACAAATATTATGCTTACCCGTGCTTTGCAAGGGTTGGAGGAACATCATCTTGTAAATAGGATTGCCCACAATCAAATTCCTCCTCATGTAGAATATTCATTGACGGAAAGCTGCAGAGAAATACTTCCGGCATTGGAGATTATCAATCAGTGGGGGAAAAGGCAAATGCTAAATGATTCTTGTGAGGAAAAATCGGTGAATTATTCACAAAAAGTCATTACGATGCAAGCCGAATAAAGTATCTATGAATAAAACTCTAGGTCTTTCAACTAAATTGGTCACAAAAAAAGCATCGACTGTGAAGCCGATGCTTTTTTTGTGACCAATTTAGAGCTTTTTCTAAATATTGTAAATTTTTACTGTGGGAATGAAGTTATTATAATTAATTCAACATGTTTTTTTAAATTATCTGCATCAATAGAAGCCATTCCGTCATCCGTGACTAAATAATCTATATTTTTCCAAGAGGTGTATTCCACTAAAGCTGTAGAGCGTGATTTGTTACTGTCTGCTAAAACTACGGCTAGTTTAGAGTTATCAATCATTGTTTGCTTAACATTAGCATCGGAAAAATCTATAGAAGTCGGTCCATTATGTTCTTTAAAGCCACTGGAGCCTAAAAAAGCTATATCAACTTTAATTTTACTTAGAAAATTAGTAGCACCGAAGCCTTCTAAAGCCATGGTGGTATTGTTTAACTGCCCACCGCTCATGTGTATTATGTTTTGGCTATTGGATAAAACGTTGGCAGCACTAAATGAGTTGGTAATAATAGTAAGTCCTTTTTTTAAATACAGGAGTTTGGCCAGACACAGAGTGGTGCTGCCAGCATCAATAAAAATAACAGAATTATTTTTTACAAAAGAAAGGGCTTTATTTGCTATAGCATTTTTTAAATCAAAATTTTCCGTGTTTCTATATTCTAGCGGCTTTTCAATAATCTCTAAAGAGGATAAAGCACCACCACGACTTTTTTTGATGACGCCAATTTTATCCAAATAAATCAAATCTTTTCTAATAGTTTCCGTTGAAACATCAAATTTTTTTGCGACTTCTCCAACTTTGATGCTTCCATTGGAGATAATTAATTCAGCTATGTTATTTCTTCTTTCGGCTGTTATAAGCTTGGGCATAATAAGCACCTCTTAATAATATTATTTGGAGATATCTCCTTGTTTTTTATGAATATGAATGTAAAACGAGTATCATGATACCATATTTTTAGCAATGATCACTAAAGGATTATAATTATTGTAATATTATAATCCTTTTATGTCAAATAATCGCAATGTTTAACAATACAAAAATCAATTTATTGCAATTAAAAACAATAAAATAATATTGACAAAATAATAAAACAATGATAATCTTGCTTTAAAGGCCATTAAAACAATAATATTGTTGTTAAACATTGCGAAAGGAATGGTGGGTTTGAAAAAATATATAGAGGTGTCTCCTTCACTTATATGTGCAGATTTATGCAATTTAGAACAGGAGGTTAATACTTTGCAAAAAGCAGGGATGCGATCCTTACATGTTGATATTATTGATCCACATTTCAGCCCAAGTATGCCGATAGGGCTTTCCAGCGTGGAGCAGCTTAAAGCTAAAAGTAGTATGGACTTTGATGTGCATATCATGTCTACCGATAATGAATTCTTTATTAAAAAACTGGTGAAAATAAAACCAGCTAGTATTATTTTTCATTATGAATCAGGTATTCATGTAGAAAAGATGCTGCAACTTATAAAAGAGGCAGATATCAAAGCCGGAATTGCTCTTAATCCAGCGACTCCGTTGGACGTACTTGAGTACGTTGTTGAAGCTTGTGATTATGTTTTATTAATGTTAATAAACCCGGGCTATGCTGATGGGAAAAATGAGAGGATGGTGCCATATGCTTTAGAAAAAATACATCATTGCAAAGAATTTTTGAAGTGTCATAATTCTAAAGCTAAAATAATTGTTGATGGTCGTGTTTCATTGGAATCAATTCCTAAATTGTTGAACGCGGGTGCGGATGTATTGGTAGCTGGCAGCAAAAGCGTTTTTCGTAAAGAAAATAGTTATGCAGCAAATTATCAGCAGGTGAACGAAATCGTTAATAATTTTTTTAAAGGAGGTAAGAGTGATGAATTATAAAATGGCAGTAAAACTAGTTTTAAGTGAATGTTCATCAGCATTAGATAAAATTAATGAAGACGAAGTCAATAACTTTATGAATATGCTTTTGGAAGCTGATCAAGTTTTTTTTGTAGGAGTGGGCCGCGTAAAACTAGAATTAGAAGCTTTTGCTAAAAGGCTGGCACATCTTGGTATAAAGGTGCATATCGTGGGTGATATTAATGAGCCAGCGATGACATCAAAAGATGTTTTAGTGATAGGATCTGGCAGTGGTGAATCTTTAATTCCAGTAGCTATCGCTAAAAAGGCTAAGCAGATAGGTGGAAAAATCATACACATAGGGTCCAATTCTAAAAGTTCTTTGGCGTCTATTACAGATTTAATGGTACGTATCCCGGTTCAGACAAAACTTTATTTGTCTGATGAAATTGTATCAAAACAGCCAATGTCCAGTTTATTTGAGCAAAGCCTGTTTTTATTTGGTGATGTGGTAGCAGTGATGATTATCGATAAAAAAAATATTGAGTTGAAAAAGTTATGGAATTATCACGCTAATCTGGAGTAAGAGTAGCACTCATTAATAGATAGTCGTGATACTTCAAGCAACCTTATGCATTAATATATTAAAAAATCAGAATTATTAAATTATAATAATCTGCTCAAAGCTAAATTTTTTAATGTAATGCAAAAAATACTTTTGACTTTAAATTTCTTATTGGTATTACTATTAATTGATTTGTCAGTTAATCATTATTTTTTTTATTATATAGAAATATGATGTGAATTTGAAAGGAGAATAAATATGACAACGAATATAAGAGCTAAAATTCAGGCATTTGGTGGTTTTTTGACAGCCATGGTAATTCCTAATATGGGAGCCTTTATAGCTTGGGGGTTTATTACTGCACTATTTATACCGACAGGATGGTTTCCCAATGAAGCGTTTGCTAAATTAGTAGGCCCGATGGTCAGTTCCTTATTACCTTTGTTATTAGCATACGCTGGGGGGAAGTTAGTATATGATGCAAGAGGTGGAATTGCTGGAACTGTAGGAACGATAGGTCTTATTGTAGGAGCTAATATACCTATGTTTCTTGGTGCAATGATTATGGGGCCGCTTAGTGCTTATGTGATTAAAAAATTTGATAAAGCAATTAAAAATCATATTCCATCAGGGTTTGAAATGTTAATTGACAATTTTTCTCTAGGTATTGTAGGTCTTATTTTATGTCTCTTAGCAAATTCACTAATTGGTCCAGCTGTACAGGAAGCAAATAATCTTATCAGTATAGTAATAAAAGTATTGGTAAGCACTGGTATTTTACCAATATTGGCGTTAATCAATGAACCAGCTAAAGTATTGTTTTTAAATAATGTTATTGATCAGGGAGTATATTATCCTTTGGGAATGCAAGATGCTTTAGATACAGGAAAATCTATTTACTTTATGGTTGCATCAAATCCAGGGTCGGGGCTAGGCTTATTGCTGGCATATGCGTTATTTGGTCAAGGCGTATCAAAAAGTACAGCACCCGGTGCAATAATAATACATTTCTTCGGTGGTATTCATGAAATGTATTTTCCATTTGTACTAATGAAACCTATTACTATTATTTCTATGATTTGCGGGTCTGCATGTGGAATAATTACTTTTCAATTATTTGGGGCAGGTCTTGTCGCAGGTCCTAGTCCTGGTTCTATTTTTGCCTACTTAGCACTTACACCAAAAGGTAATTTTTTAGGTGTAATAGCTGGTGTTTTTGTTGCAGCCGTAGTAAGTTTTCTAATTACAGCATTCATTCTTAAAATTTCTAAAACGAATAAGGATGAAGATTTAAATGAGTCTATTGTTCGGACCAAGTCGATGAAACAGGAAGGAAAAAATATTCTTACCGATATAACAAATAATACATCTCAAAAACTCATTACTTTTGTTGCCTTTGCCTGTGATGCGGGTATGGGAAGCAGTGCAATGGGAGCAAGCGTTATGAAAAAAAATTTAGACAAACTGGGAATCGATATTCGTGTTGAACATTTTGCTATTGAAAATATTCCGACTGAAGCTGATATTATTGTTACACATAAAAAATTAGTGGATCGGACTCGTATGGTTGTTAAGGACAAGCCAATCATTGCAATTGAAAATTATTTAAAAGATCCTGAGGTTACGAAACTTATTGGACAGATAGAACAACAATACCATAAATAATAATTAACAAATTTTATAAAATTTTCCAATTAACCGTGACTGCAGTGAAAATTTATTAATTCTATGTTGAGAATTGATGAATGTATATATACATGTTAACATTTTGCGCACTACTGCAATAATAGTTTTTCATGCCATAAAAATATGCTCCCTTTATAGTAGACAGTTTTATTATTTTAACTGTCCACTAAAAGGGAGCATATCCATTTTTAAGATGTTTTTTTGTATTTTTTGATTAAGCTGTGGGGATATCCCCGACGCCATTTAAAACTAATCTTGGATGGTATGGGTATTTTTCCATTTCACGGCGAGTCGTCACACCAGAGAGAACTAAAATTGGATCGAGACCACTTTCGATGCCGGCGATGATATCTGTATCCATGCGGTCACCGATCATTGCGGTTTCGGCCGAATGGATGCCCAGAATTTGCAGGCCGGTGCGCATCATTAGTGGATTGGGCTTTCCGATATAATAGGCTTTTTTCCCAGTTGTGAGCTCGATTGGTGCAACGAGAGCACGGCAGGCAGGTAGTATCCCATTCTCGGATGGTCCGGTTAAGTCGGTATTTGTGCCAATGAGCTTTGCCCCGTTTAAAACATGATGCATGGCTTTGCATATGAGATCGTAGTTGTAATTAAGGGCTTCACCTATAATAACGTAGTCAGGATTAACATCCGTGAGAGTAATGCCTGCATCATGTAAGGCATTAAAAAGACCGGACTCTCCGACCACATAGGCACTACAGCCTGGGTGTTGATGGCCTAAAAATTTCGCTGTTGCCAAGGCACTTGTATAAAAATGACTTTCGTCTACATCAAGTCCCATGTATGCTAATTTTTGATGCAGTTCTTGTGGGGTCTTCCCACTGTTATTGGTTAAAAATAAAAAATCTTTGTTTTCGCGATATAACCAGTCAACAAATTTTTTGACACCGGGGAGAAGCTGGTTTCCTTGGTAGATTACACCATCCATATCACATATAAATCCTTTTTTTGCTCTTAATAAATCCAAAATCAATCCCACCTTTGCATATAACAGCCTTTTGTTTAACGGATATGATTGCCTACTTGATATATTCGTTTGAATATCCGAAAATACAGGACTGTGCTTTAATAATAAGTATCCTATTAAAATAGTATTCTTCTAATGTAAGGCATATTCCTTTTTGACAATATTAAAAAAGAGCTGTTAAGTTGTAAACTATTTGTAAAAATGATAATAAAAAATACTGTTTTATTTACTATTTTAAAAATATTTATCGGTTTATCAAAAATTAAAATTATGCAACATATTTTTATATTCTTTATAAATGAAATACATTAAAATAATAATCATTATATATGAGAAATTTATTAAAAGATGATGGAGAAAATATTAAACTTAGGGATATAATACTTTATAATAAATAATTTGCAGGCAACGGAATTTTTTATTCGACTAGAAAAATAAAGAATTCATAAACTGGCTGTTGGTCCAGAAGTTGTCTATTTGAGTATATTACGGAAACCTTCTTTATAAATAGACCATAGAAGGTGCTATTTTTATATGAAAACGATAATAATTTACTTTAGTTGTCTATGGCAGGTGATATAAAAAAATTAAAATTTGGTTTTGGTTTTGCAATTAAAACTCTAGATGTGATCATACGTTTATTTTTATTTATATTTAAAAAAATCAAGTATATTACTTTTTATAATAAACATTCGTTATTTTTTTATAAATTTTAAGATGAAAAAGAACTACCTGCTCAGTTTAAGCTGGATTGTTTTTTGTATCTGAAAATATTGAGTAGAAGTGCTGGGCTTTGACCGCTTTTTGGTGATGCGAAACCCTTGTATAATCAACGATTTTACAGGATGTGTATAGAGTATTTTAGATCGAGGAATGGCACGTTTTATTGGAGTTTTCCGCTTTTTCAGTGAACTCTTTCAAGCGGATAATTTGTGAATTTTAGAAGGACAAATAAATTTTCTCGTGCTATAATTATCTCAAATGGTATAAACTGTCTTTATACATACCCGATACGAAGAAATATATTATTTATATAAAATATGACAGAGATAGAGTATAGAGCGTGAATTCTGTTGTGAATTTAAATAGAATAAGTATCAAATCTCTGGAGTTGGGCAGGCTTTTGTTTTTTAGGCGGATAGCTCGGTATCGAGTGTGAACGGTGTTTACTATTGAACTATGTGAAATAATTCTTTAATGGAGGAGGAGAAGCCAGGATGTTACAAGAGTTTGGCAATATTGGGCTATTACTGCTGGTTGCCTTGATATTTCCGGTAATGGCATTAGGAACCGCATTTATGATTCGCCCTCGCCCTCGTCATAATGACGTGGAAAAATCTATGCCATATGAGTGTGGTGTAGATACGGTTGGCGAAACGTGGATTCAATTCAGAGCAAGTTATTTTTTATATGCATTAGTATTTGTCGCATTTGACATTGAAACTGTCTTTTTATATCTTTGGGCAATTAAATTTCGGCAATTAGGGACATTTGCCTTTATTGAAATGTTTATTTTTCTTGGCATTTTAGTGGTAGGGCTAGCCTATGCATGGAAGAAGGGAGCATTGGAATGGAAATAAGTAAATTGCAAACACAAGAAGAGCAAGCCAATGAATTGCTGCAAAAAAACATCATTTTAACAAGTTTTGATACTGTATTAAAATGGGCGCGAAGTAATTCTTTGTGGCCGTTGTCGTCAGGACTGGCTTGCTGTGCGATCGAAATGATGTCGGCTGCCGCTGCGCGCTTTGATTTATCGAGGTTTGGCTATGAGGTCTTTCGTGCTTCACCAAGACAAGCTGACTTGCTTATTGTAGCGGGGACTTTGACTTGGGCGATGGCAGGGCCATTGAAACGCTTATATGAGCAGATGCCTGAGCCGAAATATGTGATTGCCATGGGCAGTTGTGCAAATTCCGGAGGACCCTTTGCGGATTCTTATTCAGTTGTGCCTGGTGTGGACAAGATTCTACCAGTTGATGTGTACATTCCTGGCTGTCCGCCACGCCCGGAAGCGTTGATTCACGGAATGCTGGAGTTGAAACGCAAGATTAAGCATCCTGAGGCTGCAAGGAGAAAAATATGAGCAATCTAGATATAAACGAGGTGCTGGCTGCGCTGCAGGCACACTGCGGAGAATCTATACAATTGATTGGTGAGGACTCTCAAGCAGCGTTGCTTGTTATGCCAGAACGAATGTTGGAAGTTTTGGATATTCTTAAAACGAATGAGCTTTATCAATTCAATATGCTGCGTAATTTGACCGCGGTTGATTATCTGGAATATATGGAGCTTGTGTATCATTTATATTCCTTGCCGCTTCGTCATGCGATTACGATAAAAGTTCGGTGCACGATGGAAGCCTTAAAAGTTCCGTCTGTGACAAAGATTTGGCCTTCGGCAAATTTTCAGGAACGGGAAATTTACGATTTATTAGGTGTGGATTTTATCGGTCATCCTGATTTGCGGCGTATTTTAATGCCAGAAGAGTTCACAGAGCATCCATTGCGTAAAACGTACAATTTCGTTGCTAATACGGGAGAAAAGAGGTAATCAATTCATGGTAAAGACAGAAACCTATACTTTGAATATGGGACCGCAGCATCCTAGTACGCATGGCGTTCTGCAAGTCGTACTGGAACTAGATGGCGAGTTAGTCATTCAAGCAATTCCCCACATGGGCTATCTGCATCGCGGCATTGAAAAACTGGCGGAAAGTCGTACGTATACTCAGTTTATACCTTATACGGATCGGTTGGACTATGTTTCATCTATGGGGAATAACTGGGGATATTGTCTGGCAGTAGAAAAGCTGATGGGAATTACGGTGCCTGAACGGGCCGAATATTTACGGATTATCATGACAGAACTGAATCGTATGGCCAGTCATTTGATTTTTATGGGGTCGCTGGCAATTGATCTTGGTGCTTCGACTGGTATGATGTTTGGTTTTCGTGCTCGTGAACGAATTTTAGATTTATTTGATATGACCTGTGGTGCTAGACAAACTTATAATTATATACGATTTGGCGGTGTGTCGGTCGATATACCACCCCGGTTCATTCCAGAATTAAAACGTTTCTTGGCGGATTTTCCGGCTATGCTTGTGGAATACCACGAGTTATTAACAGGCAATGAAATTTTGTATCATCGCCTAAAAGGTACAGGGGTGATTACGGCTGAGCGGGCACTTGAAATTGGTTTGACTGGGCCTGCACTGAGGGCTTCAGGTGTTGACTATGATATTCGAAAAATAGAACCATATGGTATTTATGATCGCTTTGATTTTGATGTGCCTCTCGGCAAAGTTGGCGATTGCTGGGATCGTTATATCGGCCGTATGGAAGAAATGAAGCAGAGCGCGCGTATTGTGGCTCAGGCGTTGGAGCAAATGCCTGAGGGTGAAGTTATGACGAAAATTCCTAAGGTAATCAAACCACCAGTCGGTGATGTGTATCATTCTATCGAAAATCCACGTGGCGAACTAGGTTTTTATATCGTTAGCGATGGCTCTACGAAACCTTATCGTATTCATGTACGTCGTCCTTCCTTTATTAACCTGCAGGTGCTCAATGAAACCTGTCAGGGGTTGTTAATCGGTGATGTTGTAGCAGTATTGGCGACATTAGATTCGTTAATGGGGGAAGTAGACTGCTAAACTTTATGAAGAGGAGTCACAAAGTATGCAAGAGATAACTAGCTTATTTCAGATTGCAAAAATGCTGAGAGCATTATTAGAAAGCTTTTTACCGAATCAACAGCTTGTGGATATCTGTATGAGCCTAATTAATATCGGAGCTATTTTTACGATCATTTCCTTGTCGGCAGTTGTATTAGTTTATGCTGAACGAAAGGTAAGTGCTTTTATGCAGAGACGATCAGGTCCGAATCGCGTTGGTCCTAAGGGAACATTGCAGTCGGTTGCTGATATGGTAAAACTTATGGCGAAAGAGGATATTATGCCAGATGGTGCGGATCGGTGGATGTGGATGTTAGCACCAATGCTGCTCTTTATTCCTGCCGCGGCAGTTTATGTAGTATTTCCTTTTGATAACAAGGCTATTTTTGCAGATTTGAATATTGGGATTTTTTATTTTATCGCGATATCTGCGCAGTCGGTTTTGCCTTTTTTGATGGCTGGCTGGGCTTCGAATAATAAGTATTCGCTGGTAGGCGGTATGCGTACAGTCGCACAGATGCTTAGCTATGAGGTTCCAATGGTACTTTCAATTTTAGGCATTGTCATGTTGGTTGGCTCAATGCGGATGAGTACAATCGTAGCCGCACAAGAGCAGGTTTGGTTTATATTTTTACAACCAATTGCTTTTGTGGTTTATGTGATTACGGCAACCGCAGAAATTAACCGGGCACCATTTGACTTAGTTGAAGGTGAATCAGAGCTTGTTGCTGGACCATTTACGGAATATACAGGCATGCGCTGGGCCTTGTTCTTTTTGGCTGAATATGCTAATTTATTGGCTGTTTCAGCGATTGCAGCAACTTTGTTTTTGGGTGGCTGGAATGGACCTTGGCTGCCTGGGTGGATATGGTTTTTTCTTAAAATTGGTGTAATGATTTTCCTGTTTATGTGGTTTCGCTGGACTTTTCCAAGACTGCGTATTGATCAGCTTATGTCTTTTGGTTGGAAAATATTACTGCCATTGGCATTGGCTAATGTTATTATTACAGGGATTGGCATGTATATTTACGAGTTTTTCAGTTAGGAGGGACAAAATATGCTTGGTAAAGGCTTATTAAAAGGTATGCGTGTAACCTTTAAAACTTTTTTTCATAAAAAGGAAACGCTGCAGTATCCAGAAACAAAGCTAACCATGCCCGAACGCTTTCGTGGCGGCGAGCTGGATTTAAATACGGAAAAATGTATCGCCTGTGGACTGTGCAAAATGGCCTGTCCAAATCATGTGATTGAGATTACGACCGGTACGGATGAAGCGAAAAAACGTTACTTAAAGTCATATGTATATCATTCAGGATTGTGCCTGTATTGTAATTTTTGTGTGGAAGCATGTCCAACGAAGGCTATTGCTTGGGACAAAAACTATGAAAATTCTCGGTACTTTCGGGATGAACTGGATGTTGATTGTTTAGCTATTGCAAAGCAGAAATTGGCAAAAACGATATCCGTAGATGATAAAGCAGCTGGTGAAAAGGGCAATACCCTTAAAGGAGGGATTTTGGATGAATGAGCTGGCCTATAATGCAGCATTTTTTATATTTGCGGCGATTACAGTAGCATCGGCAATTGGGGTTGTGACAAAAAATGATCTCGTTCACAGTGCATTACTACTGGCGTTGTGTTTTATTGGCGTAAGTGGTTTATATGTACTTTTGCAGGCGGACTTTTTGGCAGCTGTCCAAATTCTGATTTACAATGGGGCTATTGCAATTGTTTTTGTTTTGGGAACGATGCTTACCAGAAGGAGTGCCCGGCATGGAACCAATGATACGGAAAAAAATATTCCATCTCGTTTAGTTGCTGTGGTCAGTGGTCTGTTTGTTATTGTTACACTGGGCGTTATTGCTACAACACCGTGGCATTATTTTGGTGAGGGAGCTGTTGAAGATACCCCGTCACTTATTGCACAGTTCATCTTAACGGATTATATGGTTGCAATGGAAGCTGCGGCTGTGCTTTTGCTGGCGGCTATGATTGGGGCAATTGTTTTGGCAAAGGGAGTGGAAGAATGATTGGAATGGCTCATTTTTTGACCGTTGCGGCCATTGTATTTGCGATTGGGTTGTACGGAGTATTAACCAAGCGCACAATCATTGGTATTTTGATGAGTATTGAATTGATGCTCAATGCGGTGAATATAAATTTAATTACATTTTCACATTTTATCACACCGGAGGCTTTAACCGGTCAGGTATTTGCTATATTTACGATTACGGTAGCGGCTGCTGAAGTAGCAGTGGGACTAGCAATGGTCTTTCGCGTATATCATGATCGGAACACAGTGCATGCAGCGAGACTTGATGAGATGCACTGGTAAGATTGCATGAGAGAGTAGGTGAGAAATTTTGTTTAACCAATATGCATTACATCATGCTTGGCTTATTCCGTTGCTACCGGCATTCGCTTTTATCTTCGTAGGATTTTTTCTGCGTCGTCTTCCCGCAGCAGCAGGATTTGTATCTATTTGCATGAGTTTGCTTAGTTTCATATTGAGTTTAGGTGTAGGGTATGGCGTTATAGTAAGGCAAATCACGGTGGATAATCCACTCGTGCAGAAAATACCATGGGTTTCTATCGCAGGGCTTCAGGTTGATATGGGAGTCTATGTTGATCCAATATCGGCGATGATGCTGGTCATTGTTTCGTTGGTAGCTTTGCTTGTACAAATCTATTCGCTTGGTTATATGCGGGGGGATAACGGTTTTGGCCGATTTTTTGCCTATTTGTCGTTGTTTGCGGCGTCTATGCTCGGGTTAGTCATTGCGGTTAACTTTGTCCAATTGTTTGTTTTTTGGGAGTTAGTGGGCTTATGCTCCTATCTGCTAATTGGTTTTTATTTCAATAAAGTTTCCGCCAGGGAAGCAGCTAAAAAAGCTTTTATTACAACACGCGTTGGTGATTTCGGCTTATTAATTGGAATCTTGTTTTTACAGATTTTATTTGGAACGCTAGACTTTCAGCAGTTGGCGACGAATGTGCCAAATTATGTTATGCAGCATGGTACAGCTCTCTTAACGATTGTGGCCTTGCTTATATTCCTAGGACCTGTAGGGAAATCCGGTCAGTTTCCACTGCATGTGTGGTTGCCGGATGCGATGGAAGGTCCAACACCAGTATCAGCTCTGATTCATGCTGCTACGATGGTAGTAGCTGGGGTATATCTGGTAGCTAGAGCCTTTTTCTTATTTAGTGTTTTGCCAGATGCGATGGCAGTAATCGCCTGGGTCGGAGCTTTTACCGCCTGTTTTGCAGCAACGATTGCCTTTACACAGCGCGATATCAAACGTATTTTAGCGTATTCTACGATCAGCCAGTTAGGCTATATGATGCTGGCCCTTGGGGTTGGTAGTGTTACGGCATCGATGTTTCATTTGATGACACATGCTTTTTTCAAGGCATTGATGTTTTTAGCCGCTGGCGCAGTGCTGCATGCTTTACCGAAAAATAATGATATTTTTACGATGGGTGGCTTGCGGCATAAAATGCCCGTTACGTTTGCAGCAATGACGGTTGGTGTACTTGCCATATCTGGTATTCCACCATTTGCGGGATTCTTTTCTAAAGATGAAATACTACTGGCGGTGGCTCAGGTGAGTACGCCATTATATATAATAGCGGTTGTGACTTCATTTATGACGGCTTTTTATATGGCAAGGCTCTTAATTGTTGTCTTTTGTGGAGAAGAAAAAGCAGAGAATCATCCGCATGAAGCACCGCTTTCTATGCGGATACCTCTCATAGTACTTGGTATTCTTGCTGTTATTGGCGGATATATACCATATGCAAACAACTTTGGTGACTGGGTTCGTTTCGGTGCAGCCGTTCATGAGGGCATCGATTTTAGCGTTGCGGCAACCTCAACGGTACTTGCTATCTTAGCAATGTGTCTGGCTTGGTTTATATACGGGAATGGTATGGTTAGATCGGATCAACTTTCTCGGCGTTTTCGTATTTTCTATAAAGTCAGTTTCCATAAATATTATATAGATGAATTGTATTTGTGGTTTAATCACACGTTTGTGGATGGGTTCGGAAAACTTTTGTATTGGCTGGAACTTCATTTTGTTGAAGCAATTCTTATAAAAGTGGCAGCAAGTTTACCAGTTAAACTTGGCAATGTTGTGCGCAAAAGCCAAAATGGTAACTTGCAACGGTATGGTTTAGTCATGTTTGGCGCCATGATCCTTGTTGTCGTATGGTTAGTACTACTCAATCCACTATTTAATGGTGTAGCAGGAGGTGCTTACTAAAATGGTTCATTTTCCGTTATTAACGACAATTTTATTAACGCCTATCTGGGGGATATTGGTACTATCGATTATGCCGCGTGAGGCTGACAAAACGATAAAGATGATAACAGCAGTAACGATGGCTATTGCTCTCGGACTAACCTTATATGCGTATTGGGCTTATGATGTTAATTTGGGCGGGCTGCAATATGTAGAGAATGTTCCTTGGATTGAAGAGTTAGGTGTGGCTTATGCATTGGGAGTGGACGGGATTTCTTTGCCATTACTCCTATTGACTATGTTAGTGGGCTTTTCAGCAGTCTTTGTTTCTTGGAATATAGATAAACGTTCTAAAGAATTTTTTATTCAATTGCTTCTTTTAATCGTTGGTGCAATTGGTACGTTTGTATCGCAGGATTTGTTCATATTCTTATTGTTTTATGAACTGGGGATCGTTCCTACGTATATTATGATGGTTGTTTGGGGATCGGCGGAGCGAGTGACTAAAGAATACGCGGCGATGAAGCTGACGATTTATTTACTATTAGGTTCGGCTTTCATGCTTGCTGGTGTTATTGCGTTATATGTGAATGCATTTCCAGCAGGGATGCGAACCTTTGGGATGCAGGCTTTAGCGCAGGCACATGTTCTGGGGAACTTATCAGAATCTGTTCAAGTCATCGTGTTTTTCTTATTACTGCTTGGTTTTGGTTCGACTTTATCTATGTGGCCGTTTTATAGTTGGGCACCAGATGGTTATGCGGCTGCTCCGACAGGGGTATCGATGCTTCATGCCGGTGTATTGAAAAAAGTCGGTGGTTATGGGTTGATTCGGATCGGGTTGCTTATTTTACCGCTTGGGGTAAAATTTTGGGCCCCATTTATCGCTGTTTTTGCAGTTGTAAATGTTTTGTATGCTGCATTTGTTGCTTTAGCACAAAAAGATTTGAAATATATCATTGGATATTCTTCGATATCTCATATGGGTTATATACTGATTGGTTTTGCGGCTTTAAATGTTATTAGTATCGATGGGGCGATTGCCAATATGTTTGCTCACGGAATCATGAGTGCTTTGTTTTTTGCGATGATTGGGCTGGTTTATGATAAAACAAAGACACGGCAGGTTCCTGAACTTGGCGGATTAGCGCATCAAATGCCGCGCATTGCCACTGGCTTTATGTTAGCAGGAATGAGCTCACTCGGACTACCGGGACTCGCAGGCTTTATTCCGGAATTTACAACCTTTGTCGGTGCATTTAAGGTATATCCGTTATATACGTTCATCGCGATATCCGGTATTGTTTTTACGGCCGTCTACATCTTGCGCATGTTAGCAAATGTCCTGTTTGGACCGCGGCGTGAAGAATTTGACGGTTGCCGGGATGCTTCTGGTGCGGAGTTAGTATCCCTTGTACTATTAGGTACTGTTTTAGTTGTATTTGGGTTTTTCCCACAAATATTAATAGGTGTGATTAATAGTAGTGTAGAACCGATTATGGCGACTTTGATGGGAGGTGCTTTTTGATGAATATTGCACTGCTCACGAGTGAAATAGCGGTTGTTATTCTCGCTTTGCTTATCATCATTTTTGACTTACTGCTGCCACGACAAGAAACGCGTCGCAGCTTAGGGGCTTTTGCAGTTTGTGGTTTATTGGGAATTCTCGTATATACCTTTAGTCAGTATGGAATTTCAGCTACGGTGTACCACGGATTTTTTGTGGTTGATACGTTTGCTTTGTTTTTCAAGCAGTTATTCATTGTGGCTACGATATTAACGCTGTTATTTTCGCTGGATTATGTAGAAAAAATGACTCGCAATGCGGGGGAATTTTATGCATTATTATTGCTAGGTTTAGTTGGCATGATGGTCATGGCATCCGCAACGGATTTATTAACCTTGTTTGTTGGGTTAGAACTGATGACGATTGTGTTTTATGTTCTTGTTGGTTTTGATTTGAAAAGTGTCAAGTCAAGTGAAGCTGGTATAAAGTATGCCATTTTAGGCTCGGCTTCTAGTGCGGTTTTCTTATATGGAGTGAGCTGGATCTACGGGTTTACTGGCAATATTATGTTAAGCCAAATTGCTGAACATATCACAGCTAGTCCAGCTGTACTTTTTGGTATGGGCCTTATGATTGCCGGTTTCTGTTTTAAATTATCCATTGTTCCCTTTCATATGTGGGCACCGGATGTTTATGAAGGGGCACCGATTCCAGTTACGGCAATGCTGGCGATGGCATCAAAAGCTGCAGGATTTGCAATTGTGCTGCGAGTCTTTTTTGTAGCATTCAACGATTTACAAATGTACTGGCTGCCGATTATCAGCATCTTGGCAGGGCTTAGCATGGTTGTTGGCATTGTAGGTGCTATATGGCAGAAGAATACGAAACGTATGCTGGCGTATTCTTCAATAGCGCAAGCCGGATATATTTTATCAGGCATGTTAGCTGCTAATTCAGCTGGCGTCAAGGGAATGTTAGTGTATGCAGTACTTTATATGGTTGCTAATGTTGGAGCTTTTGCTGTAACGGCAGCTGTTTATAATCAATGTGGTTCAGATGATATTGAAGATTTATCTGGTTTGTCACAAAAATCACCATTGCTCGCTGTGGTTATGACCGTATCCTTGATGTCGATGGCTGGTCTTCCGCCAATGGCAGGTTTTATCGGCAAGATGTATATATTTATGGCGATTGCAGACAATGGCTATTTATGGCTTGCCATATTAGGTCTTGTTATATCGATGATTTCAGTGTATTACTATATACTTGTGGTCAGAACGATGTATAGAAATGCTGTAAAGGATCAGCAGATTTTTACGATGAGTGGTTCACTGCGAATTGTAGCTTTGCTTAGTTTGATTGCAACCTTATTCATTGGTATATATCCAGCTCCACTTGCCACACTGGCAAATGCGGCAGCAATGGCGCTGTGGTAAAAAAATAAAATAATTTTCCTTAAGCCACAAAAGAAAGCAGACTTTTAAGCTTCCTTTTGTGGCTTTTTATGTAATGTTATGCCACAGGAGTAAAAAACATTCATGGTTTTCCGGTCTTATTGTAGTAGATCCAATTCATGATTGACATAATAGGTGTAGCGTGCTACACTTTTGAATATAAACTTATGAATCTATAATATATGGGAGTGTTTAGCGTGAGAAAAATAAACAAGAAAATGATAGTAGCATTATGCTTTTCAATGGTTTTGTCTTTTACAGTGATAAATTTTTCTAATATGAATACAGTAGTTTTTGCTGCTTCTAGTGAAAGTCAGGCAAAAGCAGAAATTGATGCCTTAAAAGCAAAAGGATATTCTACTTCAGATATACAATCTGCTGGAGCCATCGCATTTGCAAGTAATAATTCAATATCTACAGTTGCAGGAAAGAAAACAAAATCTAATACGTGGAAAGATGTTCAAAAAACATTTAATGTAAGTGATGCGGCTTATAATCAAGCCTTAAAGAACATAAAGAGTATGAAAAAATAATATGTTTTAAATAATAGATTCTAAGTTTATAAAGAATAAATCATATTTTTAATGTAAATAATGATAACTTTCTCTACTTTATTATTAATAGGAAAACCCCTTATCTATGCTATAATTAATAGATAAGGGGTTTTCTTATTAATAAGTTTAGTGGAGGGGGAAGTGATTATAATAAAACCTATAGGCTTTATTATTAAACTCATTAATGATAGCATTTTAGTTCAGGTGAATTCGTTTTTGAAACCTTATGAAGTAACTCTGAGGCAACTTCGCATTTTAGGATATTTGCATGATAATAAAGATAAGTTAGTGACGCAGAAAGAACTGGAAGAAGAATTACAGGTTTCTCATCCTACGGTTGTAGGGATTTTAAAACGTTTAGAAAAAAAAGGACTGATTCAAACTTTTTTGAATCCTAATAAAAAAACAATGAAAATTGTAACACTTATAGAATACGAAGCAGAGTTATTTAAAAACATAAATAAGGAGAAAGAAAAATTTGAAAATAAATTGTTAACCGGATTTACAGATGATGAAAAAGCTCAGTTGGAAGAATTCTTAATTCGCTTGCATAGAAATGTTAATTCATAAAGAATGTGTTAAAAAAGGCATAATAAGCATACAATCATATGGGCGATGCGCCATATTTCAGCTTTTCAAATAGTAGCTGCGAGAGCACTGGCTATTTAAAACCTAATCATGAATTTAAAACGTTGAGTTGTTACATTTTTATGTTGTTACATTATATAAATAGATGTTGTGACCGCAATTAAAGAGTATAATGAAATTAGCAGCAGGTAAGATAGGAATGTCTTTTTTCAATGCAATAAGAAAATTGATATATATTTTTACGGTTTTGCGGAGGAGTGAGTTTATGAATTATATTGAAGTAATGAATGATGCCATTGAGTATATTGAAAATAATTTGCATAAAACAGTTCGGCTTGATGAACTCGCAGCAAAATATTATATTTCTCGTTATCATTTCTATAGAATTTTTCGGTCGTTAACCAATGCCACATTAGCGGAATATATTACCCAGCGGCGTTTGTCAGAAGCGGCAAAAAAAATCAAAGCGACGAAGCAGAGTATTATTGATATTGCATTCGACTATGGTTTCGAGTCTCCTGAAACCTTTTCGAGAAGTTTTAAACGATTTTTTAAGATTACCCCGCTTGCTTGTCGGAACTTAGATTTTGGAATACCATTTATTGAAAAAAAAGAAATTGTCGAAAGAAAATTTAAAAATGTTCATAATGATATTATTGTTGATTTTACCCTGAAACATGTAGCTGAATTCCAGTTATTTGGAAAACGCTTAGCGTTTAAGCCAACGGTAAAGAATGATTTAGATAAAGTAGTAAATTCCGTTCAAGAATTTTTGACGAATGTTATTAAACGGAAAAACATTGAACCAATGTATAATATAACAAAAAAGGAAGCCGGAAATTTGACCTATTTTACTGGCTGTAAAATAAAACGAGATCAGGCTGATGCTGATTTTGTAGAATTAACAGTGCCGGAGTCCGACTATGCTGTTTTCAAATATTCGACAGACCTGTTTTTGATTTATAAAACAGTAGTTCAAGATATCAGTAAGGCACTTTTGGTTTCGGGGCTTAAACTGAATCGATCGTTCGCAGATTTTATTTCTATGGAATTTTATGACCACGCTTATTTTAAAACAAAGCAATTTTGTATTTATATTCCTGTTTGTAAGCTGGATTAAATAAAAATGAAAAACTGCAAAAATAGTCAAGAATGTTCTGGCTATTACCTGTATAGTTTAAGGATAATATAAGAGAAAAATCGGTAATCCTTCAAAATGGTGCTGTTTTTTATATATTTGAGGAGGCTTTTAAAATGAAACTGCCTGAACTTAGAATAGGAAATTTAGTTGCAAAAATACCAATTATTCAAGGTGGTATGGCTGTACGGATTTCTACGGCACGACTTGCAGCGGCTGTAGGCGAAAACGGAGGCATAGGAATCATCGCTGGCTCTGGTATGTCTTTTGATGAATTACGTACTGAAATTCGCTTGGCACGTTCCCTGACAAAAGGCATTATTGGTGTGAATGTGATGGTTGCTGCCAGGGAATTTAAAGAACTTGTAAAAACAGCGATTGACGAAGGTATTGATTTAGTTGTAGCTGGTGCCGGATTCTCGCGTGATGTATTTGATATAGGAAAAGAGAGCAATACTCCCATTGTTACAATGGTATCATCGATAAAAGCAGCGAAACTTTCAGAAAGATTAGGCGCAGCAGCTGTTGTTTTCGAAGGAAAAGAAGCTGGGGGGCATTTAGGCACGACGAATCATTCAATAAAAGATTTTATAGCTGAAATGAAAAAATCCGTTCAGCTCCCAGTTATTGGTGCGGGCGGGATTGTTAATGGACAGGATATAGCAGAAGTGTTAAGGCTTGGTGCTGACGGAGTGCAAATGGGTACACGGTTTGCTATGAGTGAAGAATGCAATGCCGCACCAGCCTTAAAAGCTTTTTATTTGAAGGCACAAAAAGAAGATGTTGTCTTAATTGACAGCCCAGTTGGGTTACCGGGACGTGCTTTGAAAAATCCATTTGCTGAACAAATTGATCAAGGCACCGCAGGATCAAAAGGCTGCAAAGGCTGCTTAAAACATTGCAGTCATAGTTTTTGTATAATCCGTGCCTTGTCGAGAGCACAACAAGGCGATGTTGCGACAGGACTGGTATTTACAGGTGAAAATATCTATAAAATAAAAGAAATCTTGTCGGTTAAAGAGATTTTCAATAGGTTATTAAAAGAAATAGAGGTGGCAGATAATTTCTCATCTTCTAATTAGATGAATTTTCTGTGCATAAATCTAAGATCCTATATAACGAATTTTGTTGATTATTATCCTTTTATATTATATTATATAAATAGAAACATGTGCATTTAGTGTATCAATAGTGTAATGAGTAAGGAGAATTTAATACATTAAAAGGCATTTTAAACTATATATGAGTATAAATTTTCTTAAACTATCTATATAATTTAAAAATGGATATTAAGAATGCTCGATAAGTTTGAAATTCATTATAGAGGGGAAATAAATATTGTGCTTGCAATCGAACGTCACAGAGTTATTTTAAAGCTATTGTCAGAAAATGGACAGGTTACGACAAATGAGTTATGTGAGAAATTAAGTGTGTCGCCAGCTACAGTACGTAATGATTTAAATAAGTTAGAAAACGATAAATTGATTTGCAAAACGCATGGTGGAGCGACATTATTAATGCCTCGAGACGATATGCCACTGGTTAATTCAGTCGTATCTAATACGTTTAGCTTTAAGACGCGTGAAAGTAAAAATGGTGAAGAAAAACAAGCTATCAGTGAATATGCTCTTCAGTATATTCAAGATAATCAATGTATTTTATTGGATGCAAGCTCGACGGCACTTGTTTTAGCAAGAAAATTAGACCGCTTTAATAAACTTACTGTTATTACAAATGGTATTTATACTATGCTGGCATTAAAGGAAATGCCCAATATCACAGTTATCTTTATAGGTGGAATCGTAACAAAAAATTCGGGTTCTGTTGAAGGTTTGTTAGGTGCTGATATATTAAATCATATTAATGCTGATTGTGGATTTATTTCTGCAAATGGATTTACATTAAACGAAGGACTTACGGATTTTAATGTTTATGAAGTGGAATTAAAAAAGGCAATGCTTAAACATTGCAAACGTATTGTAGTTATGTTGGATTCGTTGAAATTCGAAAATATATCTACAACAAGTTTTTCTGCTTCATCAAATCTTGATTTGGTTTTAACAGATGAAAAAATCGATAAAGATTTATTGGATAGGTATAGGAAACATGGAATACACATAGAGATTTGTCCATATAAATCTAAACTTGAATAAAATAATGACAAGACTTTTCTTTAGAGATGTTATCTTTAATAAGCTTAATTATTACTTTGTTGAACTCTATCAATGTTTATAAATGAAACATTGATAAAAAAAATACTTTGTGTAAATTAAAATTATATACAATTAATAAATATTTTTGCGACAATTTGGTTCTTTGTCAAGTGTTGGGGTAAAAACATAAAGTGAATTTTTAGCGAGGGGATTTCTCCTCGCTATTTTCTATTTTTATGCAGCCATATAAAGTATCCGATTTCTCATTCGTTTAAATTTTTGTATGCCATAACAAGTCCGTTTGAGTACCTTTGTTCGATTGTTACATCCTTCTATATATCCGTTGCTATAACCCGTTGAAATTGCTGCAATAATTTCATTTTTCCATTCGATCACTGTCTTCATTAATTTATTAAACTGCTTTATATCATATGTCATAACGTTTTCTTGCCATTGTTTAAATCG
>NZ_KB905843.1 GCF_000381065.1 Propionispira raffinosivorans DSM 20765
CACGCCGCCAGCGTTCGTCCTGAGCCAGGATCAAACTCTCCAATAAATTATATTAGAGAACCTTGATAGGCTCTTTAAAAATCTAAATTATCTTTTTTGTTAAAAGAAATTGTTAGTTGTTGTTTTCAAACGCAAGCGTTCGAAAACCGCACATCTGGCTTGATACATGTTGGTGTACATATATCTTTTTGTTTTCTACATTGTTTAGTTTTCAAAGAACACGTTGCTGGCACTTGCTTAAGTCAGCTTGTATAGATTATCACATCCGCAAACGGCTGTCAATATCTTTTTTCGAAACCAGTTGATGACTTGCGTTAAAGACAAGTGAATCGATGATTTCGTTTTTTGTTTTCGCCGTTGTTATTGGCGACTTGTAATATACTACACTCTTTTAGTTTTGCTGTCAATACTTTTTTTCGTTATTTAGATGAATTTGTAAATAATTAAACCAATGACGCCAGGTATACCGAAAATACCAGCAATTAAAGCATTTATCAAATTGATTTGTAACCCAACACCAAACAAATTAATAATCCAAAGCATAATTCCGCCGATAATGCTGTTGGTAATAAGTTTCCACAGTAAACGCATCGGCAGAGAAACAACTTTACCAATTGCATAAAGAACAACTAAGCCTATAAAAAAGGCAATCAACATACTAAATTCCATAAAAGTACCTCCAATTTATATTGCAACCGGAGCAAGCCAGTAGCTGCTCCAGTTCTTTGTTTATATTTCACGACGATTTTCGAGTGCTTTCGATAAAGTGACTTCATCTGCATATTCAAGATCGCCGCCAACGGGCAGACCATGTGCGATACGCGTTACTTTGATACCGATTGGCTTCAGAAGCTTGGCAACATACATTGCCGTAGCTTCACCCTCGACGTTCGGATTCGTCGCCATAATAATTTCTTTGACATCCGAGCTGTACAGCCTGTTTAAAAGTTCTTTAATCCGAATATCATCTGGTCCAATTCCTTCAAGCGGTGACAATGTGCCGTGTAAAACATGATACAATCCTTTAAAATCCCGCATACGTTCCATCGCTCCAACGTCACGCGGCTGTTCAACTACGCAAATGATAGAACGATCTCTATTTTCCGATGTACAGATTTTACAAGGATTTGTATCACTTAAATCAAAGCAGGTATTGCAAAAACCAATTTTTTCTTTGGCTTCGATAATTGCATTTGCCAATGCTTTCGCTTTTTCAACATCCATATCTAATATATGGTAAGCCAACCGCGTTGCTGTTTTCGCCCCAATACCAGGTAACGAACGAAAATGCTCAATCAATTTAGCCAGGGGTGCGATATATTGCATTTAAAACATTCCTGGTGGTAAATTCAATCCGCCGGTAAGTTTGCCCATTTCGCTTGCCATCAAATCGTCCACTTTTTTCACAGCTTCATTAATTGCTGCTGAAATCAGGTCTTGCAGCATTTCTACATCTTCAGGATCAACCGCTGCCGGATCGATGATAAGTGACTGGATTTGTTTTTCACCATTCATGACAACTTTAATTGCCCCACCGCCTGCAGATACATCAATTGTTCGAGTTTTTAATTCTTCTTGCATTTTCCCCATTTCGGCTTGCAGTTTTTGAACTTTTTTCATCATACCGCCCATATTCCCCATGTTTCCCATTCCGTTAAACATATAAATGGCCTCCTTCATACTATTGCAAATTTATTTCATTTTGGATTAAATAATCTCTATATCATAGACTATCAAAATTGTGGATTCTCGTCAAACCCTAAATTATCGTTTCAATTGATTATTTCAAATCTTCTTTTTTGACAAAATTATCACCAAATACCGCGACCGCTGTATCAAGAGTTTGTTTTTCCTGCTCCGTCATCGTTGTGTAGTCAATCTCCAGCTTAGCCGGCTGCGTTTGAATCGGCTTCGGCTTGGCTTTTGTCGGTGCTTTCGGCGGAGCGGCAGTTTCTAATGTACAAACAATCCGAATTGGGCGCTGACAAATCTCTTGCAAGATCTCTTCCAGCATTTCGCGATAATCATTTCGTTCAGTACGTGCTTTTTGAAAGGATCCTTTAAATGCAATAAACATTTGTGTATCCGTCAACCCACGCAATACCCCCTGACCAACACATGCTAAAACAGGAGCCTTGCCATGTTCTTTCAGCGTGTTGAGCAGCTGCTGCCAAACAGATTGTGCACTTGCATCAATAGCCCCATCGCTAGGAAGATCCCGTACTTCACTTGTTTTAGGCTGCTGCTTTGCATACTGTGCTCCACCTGAAGGTCCACTTGTCGCAACAGACACTGGCCTCGAAGCTGCGACTGGTTGTTTTTTCATAAGTTGTAAAACCGCTTTCAGCTGCGTCTCCAGCTCGTTCACACGCTCTAGTAGTCCATCATCTGTTGCTAGAACGTCGCCAGAAGTCGATGCGTTTACTTTTGAAAAGCACAATGACAAAAGGGCTGCTTCTGTAGTAATCCTTGGCTGAGGCGACCATTTCGCTTCACTCAGCGCTTCATGCATCTTTTGAATAATAATCGCCAGTTCATTATGCGTAAATTTAGCCGCATGTCCTTTTAAAATGTCTTCACGATCACTGTATAAGTCAATACCAGCAACACTGCCAGCGGCCTGATAAATCATTACGCTTCGCATATGTAATGCAATTTCTGTCAAAATCTGTTTTACATCTTTCCCATTGCGGATGAGTTCATCCAAAATGGTAATAATTTCTTTTGAATCTTTATCTGCCAAAGCATCGGTAATTTTCCAAATCCATTCATGTCCAACCAATCCCAATAGCTGCCGAACTTGATCGGCACTAATTTTTTCAGAATCATTTGCACAACACTGATCAAGGATACTGAGCGCATCTCGCATCCCCCCATCCGCATGAATCGCAATCAATTTCAAAGCTTGCGGTTCAGCGGGGATCTTTAAATCTAGCAGGACCAATTCAAGACGCTTTTGTATTTCAGCTACAGTAATGCGTTTAAAATCATACCGCTGGCAGCGCGAATGAATCGTTGCCGGCACTTTATGTGCCTCCGTTGTCGCTAAAATAAACACGACATGTGACGGTGGTTCTTCCAGTGTTTTCAGCAAAGCATTAAATGCTTCTGTCGTCAGCATGTGTACTTCATCAATAATATAAACTTTATAGCGTCCATCCACCGGAGCAAATTTCACATTTTCACGCAGGTCACGGATTTCATCAATCCCACGATTTGATGCTGCATCAATTTCAAATACATCCATGGATGTACCTTTATTTATTTTTTCACAATTTGCACATACGTTGCAAGGATCAGCCGTTGGACCATTTTCGCAATTCAGTGCCTTGGCAAGAATTTTAGCCATGCTTGTTTTCCCTGTACCGCGCGGCCCCGAAAACAAGTAAGCGTGAGCAATTTTATCTAAATTAATAGCATTGGCCAATGTTTTACTGATATGTTCCTGCCCAATTAAATTCTCAAAATTACTTGGTCGCCATTTTCTATATAATGCTACGTAGGCCATTACCATCTCTCCCTGCCTTACAAATGCCTTTATGCTGCTTAATGCTTATTATAACAAAAAAGCAACCCGACAGGTTGCTTTTATTTTCTATACAATTCCTTTTTAACGTCGGGCCGCAGCCCCCAGGCAACCTCACGGCACATGAAAATGATCACTTACCGCTGCTTCCTTCCGGACCTGACGGGATTCGCAAGTTTCCATTGCGCAAGACCAAGGCACCGCGGTCCGACCTTAAAAAGGAATTTTTATTTTTAATTTTAATGGCGGAGAGTTAGGGATTCGAACCCTAGGTACAGTTTCCCGTACACACGCTTTCCAGGCGTGCTCCTTCAACCGCTCGGACAACTCTCCATTGTGCTTGAATATTGATGAATATTTTGTTACGTTGCATGTCATCTGCAACGATATATATATTATCATCTATTGGCATTATTGTCAACATTATTTTTTTAACGCCAGACTGCTAATATTACAGGGGATCTTAATGATCCCTGAACTCCTGTAATATTAGCATTTAAAAAATGATTTCATCGGCAGCAATAATCAATTCAAAGCCGCCAAAGCGAGTATTTACATGTATAATAGCCTGTTTATTGCCAAACGGTACTTCATTGCGAGCAAATTTTTGCGGTTCCAAGTCAACATCTAAATGCCGGTTGGACAAATTGACAACAAATAATCCATTTGTCACATTTAAAAATTCAGACACACTGTCAATCGCCAATTCATTCACTTCTGTAATATCTTCCTGACTATAACGTCGGGCCATTTCCAAGAAAACGGCTTCTTCTGCCAAAATTCCTGTAGTTAAAATAACATCGCCCATCAACCGCTGCGATACCACAACCGTTTCTTTGTCCGTATGAACCAACTCAGCATGGGGATCAACAACAGCTGCTGTATCCATAAAACGAAGGACTGAGCGTAAGAAAAGATCCGTATATTCCGTATATAATTCGCGAACCTCTTCAATCTCAGAAAAGTCAATTTTGCTCAACTGGATAAGACTTAATGCATCGGTCAAGACCATGTTGCTGTTCTTTTTATAATCTTGAATAACTTTTTCCAACTGAGGTAAAGACATAATATTTTTATCAATGATTGCTTGTCCCAAATTTAAGTTACCACTGTCTTGTGCATGCAAAAGTGTCTTAACTTGTGATTCTGTCAAATAACCTTCATCAATGGCCACTTCACCAAAAAGTCGGTCACAGCTGACCTGTAAATGATGCACTTGTTCCACTTGTTCTGCTGTCATTAGGTTTTGACTCATCGCCAAGACGCCAAGTTTGACATGATGTTTACTTTCAGCATCAAGCAGTTCACGAACCTGCTGCGCTGTCAAGAAATGATGGTTCAGTAGATATTGAGCAAAATATTGGCTAAGCATCCGCCTCAACCTTCTTTCTGATATCATCCAGTGTCTTTTTTATCTGCTGGGTCGTATAGGGCTTTTGAATAAAATCAATGGCTCCGAACTTCAGTGTTTCCACTAGTTTACTTGATGTTCCCGTTGAAGATAACATAATAACTTGCGCTTTCTCATTTATTTTGCGAATTGCCTTTAAGGCTTCAAGCCCCCCTACTTCCGGCATAACGATATCTAAAAAAGTGCCATCCGGCTGATTTGCCAGATACATCATGACCGCTTCTTTACCGTTTTTAGCTTCAAATACTTCGCAACCCAAACTTTCAAGTTCCTGTTTCAACTTTCTGCGTAACAATAGTGAATCATCCGTGATTAAAATCTTCAATTTTCTAGTCAATATCATCCGTCCCCCTTAGCGAATCTGAATGTCTTGCATCCTAAATCAACCCTGTGAACTACCAACTCCAAATATCCATTTTATTATAACATAAATCGTTTTGAATAAACATTCACAAAAATAAGAATTTAGACCTGTTTGTCCGTTTATCAGAAAGAAATTCTTACTTCATCCTATCATTCGTTGAACTAAATATTCTTTGCGTAATTTCCAGTAAGTGGATAAGTGAAGTAGCCTTCTTTAATTCAACTTACCATACTATCCTGCCTTATTATATTCGTTAGCAAAAATAGTTTCCCTTTGTCCAATGTTAATTTTTTAACAAGAATGACTGATTTTATGCTTTTTTCGCATACTCTATTTTTTCAATGTTAGCACCATCTACCGTTCAATTTGTCGATATACAGCTCGTTCTTGTTTTAATTCTTTGATCGTCAAGTTGCGCAAATAGGAATGATGTTGTTCTTCATTTTGATAAACAAAACCAACATGTGTAACAAATGGCTCAATTGTGGCAATTTTTAATAGCGGGGTTACAACCAGCAGTTGTAAATCAAGCTTTTTAAAAAGTTCTAACCCAAATCTGGCGGAATCATCCGAACTTTTTAAAAAGGCTTCGTCGATCACAACAAAACGAAACGATTGTATCCGTTTATTTTTTGCTTCCAGCCCAAAATTATAGACCAGACTCGCAGCTAAGATTGTATAGGCCAATTTTTCTTTTTGACCACCAGATTTCCCGCTTGAATCGGTATAATGTTCATATTCCTCATCGGTTTCACGCCATTTTTCCGATGCAGCAAAGGTATACCAGTTCCGTACATCAATCACTTTATCCATCCAGTGTTGATCTTCTTCAGCGAAATTAGCCCGCCCCCGAAAGCGATCCAGTATTTCTCTGATCTGGTTGAATTTTTCTTCCGTATACTGTTCATCATCATTATTTGCCAGCGCACTATCTGTACAAGATTTCAGCTGCATGCGGAATTGTTTAATTTCATGTTCGGCTGAAATAGTATATTCAATTTGAATATACCGCCCATCATTGTAATCAATGGCATTTAAAGAGTGATTAATCATATCAATACGCTCACGAATTTGTGCACAAGCCAACTCAAGTTTTCCATGAAATAAAGCAATCTGATTGATTGTATTTTCTTTCAGTAATTCTCTGAATTTCGTCTCAAAACGCGGTAAATCATCAAGTTCAAGCCGCTGTAAAATTTTTTCATATTCCCCCACAGCTTCCGGTGCAGCATCGATCGACATCGTCTCTTGCGGGTAAACGACCGAAAACTGTGTCATAAGTCGAGTTAGACTTGTCGCCGTTTCAGCTAAAAGGCAGCTCGCTGTTTCCAGTTGTGCCGAAATCCAAATTGCATATGTATTTTCAAGCGATATGATTTCAAGTAGATTGATCTTTTTATCCCCCAGGGCTGCCGTATAATTTGCTTCAAGATACGGATAAGCCTGCTTTTGGATTGTTGCTTCCACTTGGTCGGCCAACATGCGATTGACCTTCATTTTCGCATTTTTTTGTTCTAGTAACAGCTGTGTCTGGTATAAATGTTTATTTGTCATATTCAAAATTCTTGCTGCATTTTCTTTCAAGGATGTTAATTCTTCTTGTTTTTCTTTTAAAGTTTGCAACGTTTCATTTTGATGTTCAAGCTCCGTCAATCTTTGCAGTTTAGCAAGAATCTGCTTTTCTACGCCAGAGCAATCAATCGTTTCAAAGTCCGTTACTTCCGTTACTATTGTAATCGCCGTAATTCGTGTTTGATTTTCAATTTGTTTTGTTTTGATTTCACGACGGAGTTTTTTCCAGCGTTTTACTTCACCCGTCAAATTTTCAATTTCCTGTTCTAACAGCGAAATTTTCTTTTGATTTGAAAACCCTAAAATGTAGCGGCGCTGATCGTTTAAACTATGTCGATCATCTTTTTCATGGCGCTGTTTGCCAGTTTTAATCTGCCCGCCTTTTGTCAACGCATAGTCGGCAGTTTTAAACTCCTGTACTGTTTCGGCGCATATATGACGGAATCGTTTATGTACTTCGCTGCGCACCCAGTCAGAAAATCTGGCATCCCGTTTAAAATTCAACTTTGTATAGACCATCATGCAATCGTCATCTACTTTAGCTATCGCAACCGCTTCATCCACGATACGATAATACACAAAACGTAAATGCAGTGGTGTTTTTTCAATCCAATTCACGACCTCGGTATAATGGGAATCCGGTATTAACAAGGATAGACCAAACGTATGCAATAACTGCTCAATGGCGCCTTCCCAATCGCTTTCTGTGTTTTTCACTTCAATCAGTTCACCAATAAATGGCATTTCGCTTACAGCTAAATCAAGGCTGCAACATAAACGATTGCGAATTTCAATATACTCACGCGGTATACTTGATTGGCGCAGTCGCAGAGATTCTAGTTCTTCACCAATTTGTTTACGTTCTTTTTCCACTTCATTACAGCTAATTTCATAATCAGCAAGCTCTTCAGCCAGTTCCTGCGCAAGGTCTCCTTCGTCTCGCTTACAGATAGTTAGCTGTTCGCGGTTACAGTGAAAAACAGCTTCTGAAACTGGTGTCGCAAGCCCCAACAGTTCTGCCTGCCGATTGTACTGCTCCAATGATTTTTTACAGGAGGCAAGCATCTGCTTGTCTTTACTAATTTCGAGCTGCAATGTCTCCAGGCGTCGTCCGCCGTTTTGATCCATTTCACGAGAGATCGTGTTCAGCTCAGTTTCCACTCCTTGTAAAATAACCGTTTGCCCTGTACATCTCTGTTCCGTCTCGCTGAGATCAGATGTCAAGTCCGTAACTTCGTCAAGTAAAAGCAGATTTTCTTTTTCAGCAAACCATGGTTTTAAAGTCAACTGCATTAATTGCAGCTGCTTCGTATGTTTGCCCGCCGCATCATAGGTCTTGCCTAATTCGACAAGCGGCTGCAATAGCGCTTGTTGGTTTTTGGCTTTAAGTACTGTTTGATGTGCCATATCCAGATCATAAAAATGCCCTAATAAATTTTTTACATCATCGGCTGTATCTGGTACTTCAAGCATGTTTTGTCGAACAAAGCTTGTCAGTTCATCCACTTTTTTCATTGAAATCGTTTGTTGAAACAAGTCCATGGCTTGCGCTTGGCGAATGCCAAACCGATGACGGAATTCACGTGCATAAGGCGGGTAATCCTCATAGATGTGAATGTAATGATCACGATCCAGCCTTTTCTTGAGATTTTTAATATCACTGCCAAAATTACTGAAGTGCTCCGTAATAAGCAGTGTTTTATCCGCTAAGACAAAAAAACGAGCCGGCCAGCGCTGTTCATCTTTAAACCAAAAGACCTGTGCTAAGGTTACGACTTCACCGAGATTTATATCAGAGAAAGTCGCTAAAATCACGGAATATTGATCGGAATTGCGCAGTGATTCTGGTTGTCCCCCGCCTTCACGCGTCCGCTTTTGTCCATAATACCCACGCACATAGGAAGTTAAATTCCGCTCTTTTGCACTGGCATCCGCAGCTTTGTTATACATCACTTTACGCGGCGGTACCAAAAGTGTACTCAGTGCATCGACCAAAGTAGATTTCCCTGAACCGACATCCCCTGTCAATAAAGATGTATCCCCATTTAAATTTAATGTCCATACTTTATTATGGAATGTTCCCCAATTATAGATTTCAAGTTTTTGTAAACGGAAACCAAGTTTATCGATGCCTTCAGGATTTTCAAAATCAAATAAGTCCATTCATGCCATCCTCCTCTTTCGTTTCCGATTTTGCACCATATTCTATGTAGTCTGCCAATCGTTCATCAAATTCTTGCAGCCATTTCGCATTGACAAAACTCCGCACAATCCGCTCTACCTCATAGGTATCATCCTGCGTTTTCAGTTTGCGTAAAAAGCCCATTTCTTCGACTTTTGCTATATGGCGATCAACCTCCTGGCTGAATTTTATTTCATTCGTCGTAGCCGCAAAGAAAACTCGCATCTTATCCACAATATCATATTTTGTAATCAGCAATTGACTGTCACCATTCACAGAATCATATTCTCCCAGCTGTTTACGCAGCAAAACAAGCAATACAGAAACTGGATAGCTGAGTTGTCGGCGTGGTACCAGACGAGGCAGCGAGTCTTGTTCGCTTTGCCTCAAATATGCATATTCATCCATTTCATCAATAATTAGGATCAGCCCTAACCGTTTCACATAATCAGCAATTAAATGACGATGCTCTAAGACGGACTGCCATAGAGCCAGCTGCCTTTCTTTAAAGACAACACCACGCAGTAATGTAATCAAGACCCTTGAAAAATTAATTTCTTGTTCTTTGTCCATTATAATACCTCCGGTTGAGACGAAAATGTAATCTTCTCTAACTTTGTCAACAAATCTCGCCCTTCCATATCTTTCATAGCTATTTCCTCAAAATCATGTTCACTAAATCCAGCATCGGCTGTTTTACTTGCCAGTACCATATAACTTAATAATTCAGTGAGTCCTTGTTGTAATGGATAGGCATCAATTACCTCAGCCAGTGAGACAGACGTCTTTGTTTTCAATAAAGTTTCAATATTTTGCTGCAAAATCTTTTTATCAACATATACCTGTTCAAACATTGTTTCCACGGATGGTTCTTCTTTCCCTGTTTGCAAAAACTGATTTTGCAGCTGTATATGCTGCGGTGGTACAAAGAGGGGACGATCCATCGGCAGTTCAAAGTCAGGCACTATGGCATCTATCATCATAAAATCACCACGTGGCAAACAATCGCGAACCTGCAGTGCTTTCACTTCGATATTTTGCAGCAAGGCATAAATTCGTTGTTCTTCCGACAGATAATTTTCATCGACATAACGGCGAAGCTGTTTTGATAAAACGGCAATCGTAGACTGAACCTGAGAGGCTGCCGTGAACCAATCTCTATTAATCTGGGTCATATCAATTTCTTTAGCCGCTTCTTCTAAACTTGTAATATGTAAAACTTTATCCATTGTCTGTTGGAAATCTTCTTGTTGAGATGACCGCATTAAAAATTTCCAAAATGCATTAAAACTACGACCTTGCTCCGAATGATTGATACCATCTGACTCTAGAAAAATTTCTTCTAAAAGCTCGCCCTTCCCCTGCGTCCAGGTAACAATTTTATCGAGCATTCGCCTCTCCAAAGCACGAAAATTCTCCTCAACTTCACGAAAATCAGCCAAAATCCCCTGTGCCGTAGCAGCTGCCTGCAAAAACCGTTCCTTGATCTGGACATCGTCTAAGACTTCTATTTTCCCAGCTTTGACCTGTTCAATTTCCCGTTCAATGTTTCGTTTTTCTATTTCAAGATGCCTGAGCCGTGCTTCTGCATTCTGCTCTGAACCCTCTACAATTTGATGCAAAAGATCAAAAACCGTTCGCAGCCTTGATTCCGTTCCGACGAACCGTTGTCGCTTGAGGCTCAAAACCCATTCAATCGCTTTTTGCGCTGCTGACGTCAAATCATAATTTGCTTCATCCTTTAAATAAAAGCGTCTAAGCCAGGCATGCTGAGGATCAGCCCAAATTTCAAGGTATTCTTTAGCTGGTCGGTTAAACTTCTCTTCATTGCCGGATTGATTCACTATATATATAAAATCTCTCAAATCGGCAATCAGTTCAGCCTCTGTAATCGAACGCCGGCTCACAGCAATGAATTCCTGATTTAAAAAAGCCAGAATCAACTGTGTCTGCGGCGCTGCCAAAAGCCGCCAGGCAGCATTACTCGCACGTAATTCGCCAAGCATTTCATATGTCATATGATCTGCAATGTTCACCATATCTTTCACACCTGCTTATTTCAATTTATAGCGTAACCCTAATTCTATGCAAAGCATCCCCAAAATGCAAGGGTTACCTGAATTTCCCTCAATTTTTCATAATCTAGATAAGCTGCATTAAATATTCTACATATAAATCGTCAGAATTTCAAATTCATCCGTCCCCAAAATATTTTTATTTTGTTTATTTAGGTCAAAAGTCTGTTAATTCAGTGGAGATTTTTTTGCATTTTTGCTATAATTAAGAATAATGTGCACTTTATTTAGGAGAGGACGTTTTTTTTATGCAAATCAAACAAAAATTCTTTATTTTAGCTGGTATTGTGGCTTGTATCTTAGGAATTGTTTCGATCACAGGTTATTATACAGCGCAAAAATATCTAACCGCCAGTATTGAAAAAGAAATGACTGGCATTGTAAAATCAAATTCTGCCGATCTCGATCATTGGCTTACGTCGAAAGGCAATGAAATTGAAATGATGTCCCATACACTGCAGACAATGGATATTGCCGGTTCCATTCCTTTGACGCAAGATCATTTAAGCGGTGCCCAAGATGACAAAGATATTCAAGAAGTATATTTTGGCAGCAGCGATGCAAAATTTATTTCGCACTCCAAAGGTCTTGGTGATATTAACCCCTTGACTCGTGGCTGGTACAAAGATGCCAAAGCTCAGAACAAGCTCATCTTTACTGCCCCTTATGTCGATGCATTAACTGGTAAAATGGTCGTATCCGCAGCCTATCCACTTAAAGATAAAGCCGGAAACTTCAAAGGCGTTTTAGGTGCGGATATCGCTCTCGATATTCTCGAAAAACAAACGGAATCTTTAAAATACAACGGTAGCGGCACGGGCTTCATCCTAAATGCCGATGGACTTATTATCGCCGATGGCAATCAAGAAAATATATCGAAAAATATATCGGATCTGCCTGAACTAAAAGAACATGCCAATGACATCCTACATAACGGTACCGGTTTTTTCACGTATGACCTGGGCGGTGACAGAATGATTTTTACCTATAATACAGTACCGTCTACAGGCTGGATTGTAGGCTGCGTCATCCCCGAAAAAATAATATACAGTGACCTGGCTGCCCTCAAATATGGGTATAGTCTTTTAACACTGCTTGGACTTCTTCTTATGATTTTTATTTGTTTGAAATTCTCCGGTAAAATTACACGACCAATAACAAAATTGACGAACCAGGCAAATCAAATGGCAGAAGGAAATCTTCGCTTGGAAAAAATGCCGATCGAATCCGCTGATGAAATCGGACAGCTTACGAATGCATTTAATATTATGAATTCTCATTTGCATGACCTTATCTTTAAAATGTCTACCGTCTCGGAACAAGTTGCCGCATCATCCGAAGAACTCACAGCGGGCGCATCACAATCAGCTGAAGCTTCTAATCATGTAGCAGAAACCATCACCCATGTATCCAATGGAATGTCCCATCAAATGGATACGATTGAAACCACGACAAATCATGTGAATACAATCATTCAGGAAATCACCAAAACCGCTGACCATACCAGCAAAGTAGCTGAAATAACGGTCACAACGGCTACTGCTGCCGAAAACGGCAAAAAATTAATGAATGACGCTATCACGCAAATGAATCATATCGAAACTTCGGTAGGACAGTCGGCTGATGTCGTAACCAGACTGGGCGAAAACTCGAAAGAAATCGGCCAAATCATTGATGTGATTTCTGGAATTGCTGATCAAACGAACCTCTTAGCTTTGAATGCGGCGATTGAAGCCGCCCGTGCCGGAGAGCAAGGCCGCGGATTTTCTGTAGTAGCGGAAGAGGTGCGCAAACTTGCTGAGCAGTCGCAACGTTCTACCGAAGAAATTAAACACCTCGTGGCTACAATCCAGCAAGATACACAAAATGCGATACAAGTTATGCATAATGGTACGGAAGAAGTAAAAACCGGCTCCGCTGCCATCACAAATGTTGGCAGTGAATTCAATCGTATCATTGCTATGGTAGAAGCAATCAGCGCAAAAATGCAGGAAATATCAGCCTCCGTGCAGCAAGTCTCTGCCGGCGGACAAAACATCCTCCAATCCGTCGCAGATGTTAATACGGTAAGTCATGAAACGGCCGAAAAGACGCAGACAATCTCAGCCGCGACACAAGAACAATCTGCTTCCACGCAGGAAATTGCTTCTTCTTCACATGCCCTAGCCGAGTTGGCGGAAGAAATGCATAATATGATCAACAAATTTAAAATTTAACTTATATATAACGCAAAGATTGATATGTAATCAATCTTTGCGTTTTTTCATATATTTTTCAGATAAAAAGTATATAGTAAATCTTGCTTATAAATAAATAAGCCATATTATAAAAACAAATTTATAGATTCCGTTAGGTGAGGTTCCTGTATGAACACAGGCCACTGCCCCGAAACATCGAGAGATGCCAACGGGTAGAACAGGTATTATCGACATAAGGTATTACTTAAGGTGGCTGAGAATTATTTGACTCTACGTTGTGCAGTGCTAAAACTTGAACGATTGGGAAGGCTTCGTCAGCTGTTTTTTCTATGGGAAAATTTTGGACCTTCCGTCTTGCGGAAGGTCTTTTTGTTTTGAAAGGGGTGCTTAAGAATGGACGATAGTGACAGTCGATCGTGTAGTTCAATTTTATTAGAAAGTCAACTAAAAATAGCAACGATATTCTTAATGCATGGAGGTAAATTATCATGGCTTTATTTACAGCAAACATATCAAAACGAAAATTTAGTATAATAGATTTTTTTATTTTAGCCTTTATTTTTATTTTATTCTATACGATTTTAAAACTCGGGGCAGGTATGAGCATTCCTTTTTCACCAGAACAGCAGCCGGCAATCTCACTTGAACCAGACATGCTGCCTTATTACGCCGGACGTTCTTTGCTCAGAATGTTTATTGCCTTTGGAGCTTCTTTAATCTTTACATTTATCTATGGCTATATTGCAGCAAAAAACAAATTTGCCCAAAAGATATTAATTCCATTACTGGATATTCTGCAATCCGTTCCAGTTTTAGGTTTTCTATCCGTAACAATTGTTGCTTTTATGGCGTTCTTTCCCGGAAGTTTACTGGGCGTGGAATGTGCTTCTATTTTCGCCATTTTTACCGGGCAAGCCTGGAATATGACATTCAGCTTTTATCACTCTTTGGTTACAACACCAAAGGATTTGCAGGAAGCCGCCGCTATCTTGCATTTGAACTGGTGGCAAAAATTAATAAAGCTAGAACTTCCCGTAGCAATGATCGGCTTGGTTTGGAATGGCATGATGTCTTTTGGCGGTGGTTGGTTTTTCCTCGCCGCCAGTGAAGCTATCAGTGTTTTAGGCGAAAATATTCATCTACCTGGTGTTGGCTCCTTTTTAGCGGCTGCGGTAGAAGCTGGTAATATGGAAGCAATTTTATATTCCATATTCACTATGCTCTGTATGATTATTTTAGTCGATCAAATATTTTGGCAGCCCCTCGTCGTATGGAGCCAAAAATTCAAAATTGAGTTATCCGAATCCGCAGATATACCTTCTTCCTATGTCTATAATTTGCTACAACGCTCTGCGTTAATTCGCTTAATCAATGAATGGGTTTTGAATCCTTTATGTAAAGTCTTTAACTGCGTCTTCAATCAAATAGCGGAACTTTCAACCGCTGCCAGTCTGCGTATGCAAAGCCAAACATCGATAAAAGGTCTGCCGACTATTGTGCCACTTTGTCTTACCGTTGGCGTTCTTTATCTGTTAGCCGAGCCTGCCCAGGAAGCTTTTGCCATGCTCGCTGCGATGGAGCCTCGTGAACTTTTCTCGATCCTGCAATTAGGCTTCTATACATTTATCAGAGTCATCATTGCTTTGTTATTAGGTCTGATCTGGACCATTCCAATAGGCGTAAAAATCGGTCTAACGCCTAAACTGTCAAAAATATTCCAACCTGTTATTCAGATAGCCGCTTCTTTTCCGGCAAATATGTTATTTCCCTTTATCACCATTTTATTTGTTAAATTCCATGTAGATTTTCAGTGGGGCTGCATTGCACTCATGATGCTCGGTACGCAATGGTATATCCTGTTTAATGTAATTGCTGGTGCTTCCAGCATCCCCAATGATTTAATCGAAGTATCCTCCATATTCAATATGAAGGGTTGGAAAAAATGGAAAACATTGATTCTACCCAGCATTTTCCCCCATCTCGTCACTGGTTTGATTACCGCTTCCGGTGGGGCCTGGAATGCAAGCATCGTATCCGAGTTAGTCAGCTGGCACGAAAACGATCTCGTGGCCACTGGATTAGGTGCCTATATCAGTCAGGCCACAACACAGGGCGACTGGCCCAAAATCGTTTTGGGCATTACGGTCATGTGCATTTTCGTTGTAATGATCAATCGCTTTGTCTGGCATCGCTTATATCGTTTAGCTGAAGTTAAATATCACATTGACTAGGAGGTATGGTTTATGAAAAATTTAGTTGAAATCAAAAATGTAAATAAAACATTTGCTATAGAAGGACGCAGTGCTGCTTCTATTTTAGAAAATATCAACATCAGCATTCAGGAAGGTGAATTTCTGGCCATCTTAGGCCCATCCGGTTCCGGTAAATCAACCTTACTGCGAATTATTGCCGGTCTCATCCCCGCCTCCAACGGTACAGTTTCCTACCTGGGATCTCCTATTGAGGGTGTCAATCCAGGGGTCGCCATGGTCTTCCAGTCCTTTGCCCTTTTTCCGTGGCTTTCCGTTTTAGAAAATGTTATGCTGGGGCTTGAAGGTAAAAACCTTACAAAAACGGAAAAACAAGCAAAAGCCTTACAGGTCATTGATATTGTCGGTTTGGATGGCTTTGAGAATGCCTATCCCAAAGAATTATCGGGCGGTATGCGGCAAAGGGTCGGGATTGGACGGGCGTTAGTTAGTGAACCGGATGTACTCTTAATGGATGAAGCTTTTTCCGCTTTAGATGTGTTAACGGCTGAAAATCTCCGCCGTGATTTGTTGGAATTGTGGCTCGACAAAAAAATCCCCACAAAAGCGATTATTTTAGTTACGCACGGGATTGAAGAAGCGGTCTATATGGCCGATCGAGCCATTATTTTATCAAAAAGTCCTGCTGAAATCGTAAAAGATATCGAGATCACAATTCCGCGCTGGCGTGACAAAAAATCACCTGAATTTCTAGCCATTGTAGATGAAATTTATTCCTTCATGACCAAAAAGAAGATTGCTGCCCTGCCGCCATCTTTGCCACAGTTAAAAAAACTGACACAACTGCCGCAGGTATCAGCTGGTGCTTTAACAGGTTTCTTGGAATTGTTGGAAGATCTGAACGAAAAAACCGATCTTTATAAATTAGCCAGCCGTTTTATGATGGATATTGAAGATTTTTTCCCTTTAGTGGAATTATCAACGTTACTGCAATTTGCTCAAGTTGTGGAAGGTGATATTGAACTTACTGCCGAAGGTATCCAATTTGCCCGAGCGACTGTCCTTGAACGCAAAAAGCTATTCAGCGAGCAGCTATTGGCTCATGTTCCTTTTGTTCAGCAAATGATCACAATTTTGCAGTCCAAATCCAATAAAAAAATGAATATCGAGTTTTTCGAAGATTTACTGGCTCGTACCTTTGGTGATAAAACAGCCCAATCACAAATGGCTTTACTGATCAGCTGGGAACGTTACGCTGAACTTGTCGAATATGACCAAAATAAAGAGCAGGTTTATTTAGAAAGCACCATATAGAAAAAACGCACCTCTCATCTGTTTCAATTGATGAGAGGTGCGTTGTTCTATATTAAATTTTAAATTTCGCGGTAATCGCATTGAGATCTGTTGCCATTTGAGCCAAAGCATCCGAGCTTGCACTCACTTCATGCAAACTAGCACTTTGCTCCTCGGCGGCTGCTGCAACAGTTTGTGCACTGCTGCTCGTTTCGGCTGCAACAGTGCCAATGTTTTGGACATTGTTTACAACAGACTGCATACCATGTGCTGTTTCATCAACAGCCTGACTAATCTGCCCCATACCATGTCGAACTTCCGATAGTTTGCTGATAATAGTCTGGAACCCTTGCTGCGTTGCGTCCGTTGCGTCTTTCCCAGCCACCACTTCCTGATTGGCCTTGGCTACGACATCAACGGTGAACTGAATATCCGCTGTCATTTTTTCAATAATTTCGCCAATCGTATTTGTAGCACCCGCACTCTGTTCGGCAAGTTTGCGAACTTCTTCGGCTACTACCGCAAAGCCCCGACCGACTTCGCCCGCTCTGGCTGCTTCAATTGCAGCATTTAATGCCAGAAGATTCGTCTGTCCAGCAATCGAACGAATCGTTGTAATAATTTGCTGAATATCGCCCGACCCTTTTACCAAAGCTTCTGAAACATTTGTAATATCGATCATAGATGTCTGTATTGTATCATTTTGTGCAACTAACCTATGTATTAACTGCATTCCATTATCCGCATCCCCTACAGCATCCTGCGTAACCTGATTGACATGTGAGGCACTGGCACTCATTTCTTCTGTACTAGCACCAACCTGCTCAATCACAGCTGATATTTCCGTTATGTTTTTGGTATTTTTATCCGCACCAGCTGAAACCTCAGTGATGGTTTTCGCCACACTTTCCGATACCTGCATTTGTTCTTCGACAGATGACGAAAGTTCTTCGCTGGAGGCCGCAAGCACATCTGCATTATTTCTCAGTAAACCTACAATATCACGCAGTGCTTTTTTCAGCTTGATAATTTCGCCTGCCATATCACCGATTTCATCATTACGAGTCGCCTGCACATCGGGATGCGATAAATCCAATTTACTTACAAATAAAATATTCGTTTGCAAACTTTGAATTCGTCGTGATAAATTCCGACTGTATAAAAATAAAAGAACTACGATCATGAAGATTCCGATTAAACTGGTAATAATTACACTTTTAAAAATCGTCGCCTCTTTGTCATTGAGGTTACTAATTTTCGTTTGCAATGCTTCAGCCTGAAGTGTCATCGTCTTATCAAACAAGACATTGACTGTTTCGGTTTTTTTACGCAATACTGTGAGTTGATTGTTATCCTGCAGCTGATTCTTTTTTTTCAGCTCGATGATCTGTTTCATCTCATCTATATAGCTACGCATTTCTTCCTGTAAGGTTTCGCCTGTTTGTTTATTGCCTGTTGTTCCATCCATTGCTGCCGTAATCTTCGTTACAGCTTCAGCACTTTGTCCAAGTAAAGTCAATGTATCCACAGCATATTTTTCATCATTGTAAGCAAAATAGCCGCGAAAATCGCTTAAACCTTCGTGGAAATCATCTTGGGCACTTTGCAGTGCCATGGTTCGTGAAACAGTTCCACTTAAAATACTCTGGTACTCCAGATTCGTTTCTCTCAGTTGATAAAGTAAAATCCCAACGAGAATAACCATTAATGTTAATGCAATTCCCATCAGCATACCTAATTGAATGCCAATTGGCAGACGTTGTTTCATATGCATTCCTCCTAGAATTTTATTCATTTATCGCGCCAAAAGGTTGTATAGCCTATTGGAAACAATCTTTTAATCCAGACAAGTTATCTCGTAAAAAATCGGTGCGCTCACTCATCTTATGATATTTCCTCGAAACAGCTTTTAACCAATCGGCAATTCTAATAAATGTTGCTACTAGCAAGGAATGGTTCTATGTATTGTATTATTTATCGATCTACTACATTTATCTTACTGAATTGACCCTAGTTCACCTTTCCTAAGAAAAGCTCTTTAATGCGGCGTTAGCAAGTTTCTGTAAATACATCATTTTATATTTTATGCTCACCAGTATGATTCAAAAAAACATATCATGCTCATTCTATAATTTTATCCTTTTTAGTATTAAAGTCAATACATATTTGTATGGTAATTGGTAAAAATTTTTATGCTACACTAGCTATACGAGTATATAAAAAGGAGCATAAATCATGAATATTGGCGAAAAAATCAAAAATATAAGGAAATCACAAAATATAAGTATGAATTACTTAGCAAAAAAAGCCGAGGTCTCACAAGCAAATTTAAGCCGTATTGAAAACGGACAGCAGCAGCCAACGTTTGATACGATCAAACGTATTATTGCAGCCTTAGGATATAATCTCAACGATTTTTTTGCAGCCAGCTCCAAAGAAGAACCCCCTGATACAAAACATCTGTTAGACAGTATTCGAAAATTGAATATTGAACAAAAACAAGCTTTGCAATTGTTTTTGGAAGAGATGCTAAAATAAAAAGCATAGCAAAAAAACCTCACGTATACAAAGATAAATGTGAGGTTTTTTGCTATCCCCTTATTATATTTTCCGATTAACCAACTAGCTGCAAAAAGACTTGCATTATGCCGCCGCAGGCCATGCCTTCTTCACTGGCAGCACCGTTAAGCATCGTGACCGTATGAAGTGATGATTTTCCTGCATCGAATACACATAATGCGGCCATTTTCACGTCCGCTTCACCGCAGCCGCCGCCAATCGTCCCCCGTACCTGCCCATCAGGAAAAATAAGCATTTGGCTGCCGGTTTTTCGTGGTGTAGAACCTTTGGTTTCGACAATCGTCGCTAAAACAACTTGTTTTGACTCTTTTAATGACTCACAGATATGAGGAATTAATGTTATGTCCATTTGTTAAACCTCCAACCTTTTCAAGGGATCGTGCTCACCATTAAAAACATCAATAAGCTCGGCTGCAATGCTTACGGCAATTTCAGCCGGAGATTGCGCAGCAATCGCTATACCAATCGGCGAATGAATTTTACTCAGCCGAGCCGGATCTTCACCTTCTTCGAGCAGTCTCTGCATCGTCGCTTTGACACGAGATTTGCTGCCAATCATCCCCAGATAGCCAAAATTCGCCCGCAGAAAATTTTTCAAACAAAGAAAATCATAGCGATGTCCCCGCGTAACAATAACAATAGCTGTATTGGCATCAACTGTCGGCATCAGGCGAGAAATAATATTTTCGAAACTATCACACAGCACCATCTGTGCCGTAGGAAAAGACCGTGTATTCGCAAAGTCAGGACGGTCATCCGCCACGATTACCTCATATTCCAAAATCGATAAAATAGCTGCCAACGATCTGCTTATATGTCCAGCACCCAAGATGAGAACCTTGGGCTGCGGTAAAACGCAATCCCAAAAAATTTGCTGCGATGCCCCCTGCGCATCGACCATGGTAAACAAAACAGGTTTGTTCCAACTGTGGTTCTTTTGATAGGACTTTATTTTGTTGGTAAAATCAAGATTGATAATTTCACCGACTATTTCTCCATTTTTATAAAGCAGGAGCATTTGCGGTTCGCCAGATGAACTGATCAGCGTCATAACATCAACACTTTGTTTTTGCTCAATTGCTGCCTGCATCGCGGCAAAAGCTGATTTTATTGGATTTTCTTGCATAACAAACCTCCTGCGATATGTTTTATTGGTTAAGCGCGGCGCAAAACTTTGCCGGGGCATCTTTTTTCATAAATTCCTTGCTGTAAAACGAGTTCACCATTTATAAAAACAGCCTGAATTCCATCTGGATACTGAATTGGTTCAATGAAGGTCCCCCGATCCAGTATGACGTCTGGATCAAAAATGACAAGATCAGCAAAGTTACCAATTTGAATCATGCCTCTGTCTTTAAAACCAAATACCGCAGCTGGTTTTCCCGTCATTTTATAAATTGCGGACTCCAAAGTCAGTGCTTTTTCTTCCCGCACATATTTACCCAAAACTCGTGGAAATGAACCATAAACCCGAGGATGCGGTTTCCCGCCCAAAAGACCATCCGTGCAAACATTTTGTTCTGGTCGGCACATAAATCGAATGACATGTTCTTCTATACCATAAAAATCAACCATGCCAACGGCATTTTCCTCTTCATACAATAAATCAAAAACCGCCTCATAGGTATCTTTCTGACGAATTTGACCAATTTCCACTAAGTTTTTACCAATAATATCCATGTTTTTCTCTGATTTGACACTCGTTACAAAAATCTGGTCCAACCCGGCAAAATCAACAAAATTATCCCAGCCATACAAACCATGTTCCATATCGTAAATCATTTTTTGCCGAAGGTCTGCATCTTCTAATCGCTTCAACAGCTGATCTGTACCACCGTCATGGGCCCACGGTGGCAGGATAACACCAAGCATGGTGCTACCGGCAACATATGGATATTGATCAAAAGATACTCGTAGACCTTCCGCTTTGGCCTTATCTAAAAGGGCAATCACCGATTCGATAAAGCGCCAGTTTTTGCGACCGCACACTTTAAAATGGGAAAAGTGAAGTTTGACGCCCGATTGACGGCCAATTTCCAGGATCTCTTCCATCGATTCTAAAATAGTATCCGCTTCACTGCGCTGATGAACAACAAAAACGCCATCGTACTTTGCTACTACTTTACACAAAGCGACAATTTCGGAAAGCCCCGAATAGGCACACGGCATATAAATAAGTCCAGTTGACAAGCCATAGGCACCGGCCTGCATTTCACGATTAGTTATGTCACACATTTTTTGCAGTTCCTGCGCTGTCGGAGGGCGATTCGTAAGCCCCATCGCTTCCATGCGGACATTCCCATGTGGTACTAAATAAGCTTCATTAAGTCCAACACCTTGTTTTTCCAAAAGTTTCAAATATCCGTCTGTCGTCTCGTAAGACCAATCAATCGTATCACTGTCACCATCGAGCCCTGCCAGATTTTTTCGCCAAGGTGAGATGTACTGAGCAGGCAAGGGAGCCATTGAAATACCATCTTGTCCCAACAACTCCGTTGTAACTCCCTGCCGAATTTTCGGTTCAATATAAGGGCTGACCAATACCTGCAAATCAGAATGACTATGTGTATCAATAAATCCTGGCGCAACAATTTTACCTCGGACATCGAATATTTGATCAACATCCGCTACATCAATAGCATCAATAGCACCAATAGCTGCAATTCGTTCATTTTCGATAAGCAGGTCCCCCGCAAAACGTTCTTTGCCTGTGCCATCGATAATCTGTCCATTTTTTATCAGGTATTTCATTGGATTCACCCCACTTTACAGACTGCAGTCAATATACCATAATACCCTGCCATAGCTTTTTCAAGCTGATCTACTTCAATATATTCATCAATTGTATGTGCTAAATTTTCCCGTGATGGACCAAACCCGATTGTTTGAATACCAGCTTCCCCCGCATAATGGCTGCCATTGGTACAAAATGAATATTGGGTAATTTCCGGTTTCAAACCAGCCTTGCACAATCCAGTAAAAGCTGCCTGAACAAATTCATCCTGTTCATCATACAGCCACCCCGGAAAAAAGCGTTCGCCAGCGATATGATTTCCCGTATAACATTTTTCTTCGCCCTGGGAAAAATAGGCCTTGGCTTTCAGCTTTGGATCTTCCCTCTGGCACGTATCAATGAGTTCTAAAATCGGCGCCAAAACAGCTTCTTTGCTTTCACCCACTAATAAACGGCGGTCATACGTTGCACGGCATAAATCAGGCACTACCGACGCGCCCGGATAAGGTGAAGATTTTATATCCGTCAACTCCAATATTCCCTGTCCCAAGACTGGATGTTTAGTCATGGGCAAATTACAGATTTTAGCAATGAGATTTGCCATTTTATAAACCGCATTAATACCCATCTGCGGATTTGCTGAATGAGCGGATTTGCCTTCCGTTTCAATAACAATTTCAGCTCGGCCGCGCTGTCCGCGTTTTAAATTGAGTTCAGATGCTTCGCCAATGACCACATAATCCGGTTTTACCCTTTTACTAATAGCCCTAGCAGCAATTCCTTCGAAGCATTCTTCATGGACAACACCAGCAACATAAATATCTCCGGCAAAATCATGTTGACAATCTTTGGCAAAATAATGTACCGCCAAAATCATGGCACTAACTGCACCTTTCATATCAGAAGCGCCGCGTCCATATATCCGGCCCGCTTCGACTTCTCCGGCAAACGGATCATGCTGCCATTTAGCAGGATCAGGGACTGGCACCGTATCAATATGTCCATCGAGTAAAATCGATTTCCCTGGTCTTTTCCCTTTCATATGGCCAATAATATTTCCATATTCATCTACAATAATCTCATCGTAACCCAGTGTTTCAAATGTTTTTTTAATTTTATCCGCCACTAAATTCTCTGATCCAGAATAGCTTTTCTGCTGAATCAAGCCTTGACACAAACGCATCACTTCTTCCGTTCTCGCCTTTACTAGCATAGATTTTCGCCCCTTTTCATCTGTTTTTATTTATAAACTCTCATTTGCATATAAACCATCCCAAACAATTTTCCTATATGCATCTGGATCAGTATCTCCTTCCGTGCTAATCAAAAGAACTTGTGAGGTTTCATCGAGTCCCAGCTGTGCTTTTGCCGTTTGCAGTTTTGGATCTGTCAGCAGCAAGCAAAGCAGTCCCATGGTTACAGCCCCAGACTCACCTGATATAATACGACTGTCATCGCCGCTTGGGTTGCCTAAGACACGCATTCCATGCGCCGTAACTTCATCTGGGCAAGAAAAAAACAGCTCTCCATTGTCACGCAAAATGCTCCAGCCGGTCTCATTGGGCTGACCACAGGCTAATCCAGCCATAATAGTTGCCATATCCCCCGTTACAATTCGTGCGGATTCATCCGCTGCCAGTGCTGATTTATAAATACATGCTGCTAAATCCGGTTCAACCACACTGATTTTGGGTTTATTCTGCCCAAAATAATCACTAAAGTAACCAGCAATCGCTCCCGCAAAAGAACCAACACCAGCCTGTAAAAAAATATGTGTTGGTTTCGCTGCTTTATACTGCTGCAGCTGTTCCAGAGCTTCCGCGGCAATCGTACCATAGCCCTGCATAATCCATTCGGGAATATCCTTATAACCTTCCCAATCCGTATCTTGAATAATGACCCAGCCAAATTCATCAGCCTTTGCCGCTGCCAGACGTACGGCATCATCATAATTTAAATCGGTAATGGAGGCTGTTGCACCTTCCGCCTGAATATTTTTCAAACGTATGTCGGATGATCCTTTCGGCATGTAAATAACGGCTTTTTGCTGCAGCTGCCTTGCCGCCCAGGCCACGCCGCGCCCATGATTGCCATCTGTTGCCGTAACAAAGGTTATTTCTCCTAACCGTTTTTTTATAGCTGGCGAACGCAATAAAGCAAAATCTAAATCCTGAATATCCATATCCAGACGTTTCGCCAAATATTTTGCAATCGCAAAAGAAGCTCCCAGCACTTTAAACGCATTCAGCCCAAAACGATAGGATTCGTCTTTGACAAAAATCCCGCCCAATCCTAATTTATTGGCTAAATTCGACAAATTCCGTAAAGGTGTCGGTTGATATTCAGGAAAACTCGCATGAAAGTTCTGCACGGTTTTCACTGTCGCCGCACTTAAAAAAGCCGTTGATACCCCTTGCTGTTTTTTCATCGAATTTGCCGTCCATAAAATTTCTTTCATTATCCCAGCTCCTCAGCCCAAATTTTTTTGATCTATATAATGAATGCATTAAAGAAATTGCAGTAGTCTATTAGGCTGCCAGGAATGGGGTATAGGGCATCGTTTGCTTCCTGCGTAACGCCACTCAACCCTATACCCCATTCCTGACGATTGCCATATAAAATATTTAATGCAACTTAATATATATAAAACAAACTACGATTTACCTTGTTCGTTGTCGTTTAATATACTTTCCTTGTGGTTCTTCCACGGCAATACCATCAGCAACAATCTTTTGTCCCCGCAAAAATACATAGCGTGGAGCCCCTTTTTGTCTAAAACCTTCATAAAGATTGTAATCCACATTCTGTTGTTGCTTATCGGCTGTAATAATTGACCGTACCGCAGGGTCCCATACGACGATATCCGCATCGCTCCCCACAGCAATCGTCCCTTTTTGCGGAAAGAGTCCAAATAATTTTGCCGCATTCGTCGACGTAACCGCCACAAACTGATTCAACGTCAAATGTCCCGCCACTACTCCATATGTATATAAAAGGCCAAATCTATTTTCTATGCCAGGTCCACCATTGGGTATCTGGGAAAAATCCTGACGACCCAATTCTTTTTGCCCGGCAAAATTAAAGGAGCAGTGATCGGAACCAACCGTGGCGAGCAGAGAATGTTTTAAGCCATTCCAAAGAAAATCCTGATTGTTTTTTTGGCGAAGCGGCGGAGACATCACATATTTTGCCGCGAAAAAACCAGGCTGTTCATACGCTGATTCATCCAGTAATAAATACTGCGGACAGGTTTCGCCATAGATAGCTAGCCCGTGACTTTTTGCGGCGACAATTTCCTGTAAAGCCGCATGCGAACTTACATGAACTACATACAGAGGTGATCCGGCAAACTCAGCCAAGGCAATCGCTCGAGCCGTCGCTTCTTTTTCCACAAAAACCGGGCGCGTCTTGGCATGGTATTTGGGCTCAGTCTGCCCCTTTGCCTGTGCCTTTTTAACAAAAGAATCAATCAGATCACCATTTTCACAATGCACACACACTAAGAAACCAGCTTTTTTACTAATTTCCAGAACTTCAAGCAGTGCTGCATCATCTACTTGCATCGTGTTTTTATAAGCTAGATACAGCTTAACGGATGTTACACCTTCAGACGCGGCAATAGACGCTAACTCGACTTTTACCGATGTGGTAAGATCACAAACAGCCAAATGGAAGCCATAATCGATAAAGCTTTTTCCGTTTGCCTTTTGATGCCAGACTTGGATTGCCTCTTGTAAACTCTTGCCTTTATCTTGCGTAGCAAAATCAAGAATGGTCGTTGTCCCGCCCACTGCAGCAGCTTTCGTACCGGTAAAAAAATCATCGGCCGTTCTTGTCGCTCCAACTGCTAAGTCCAAATGCGTATGCGGATCAATGCCGCCGGGGAAAAGATAACAGCCGTCTACCGCGATTCTTTCATCGCCCGCTTGCGCGGGAAAAAAACCAATTGCATTGATTTTTCCATTTTCGAAACGTATATCGGCCTGATATGTTTCCAGTGCCGTAACGATTGTGCCGCCCGTCAGTATCTTTGCCATAGCCAAGCCCCCATTTATTTTCTTATTTAAAAGCTCAATGCATTTTGCCGGCAGCGGCTAATACATAAACCACAACCAAAACATTTATCCGCCGCGATGTTTAATTTCGTATCACGCGAAATAGCATCATAAACACAGCTCACCATACAAAGGCCACACAGCGTACATTTATCCATATCAATAGTTGGTATCGCCACCGTAGCTGCTTTTTGCTGCTCGGCGACTTTTCGTTGTGTCAAACCTTGTATTTCAGCTAATGAAGCGTACCCATGCTGCTCCAAAAAAGCATCTAATTCTTTGACAATTTTCCCATAAATGGTTGGACCCTTTAAAATGGCTTCCGTGCAAACCTGCACAGCAGCAGCTCCAGCCATAAACATTTCTGCCACATCGCGGCCACATGTAACCCCACCTACACCAATAATGGGAATTTTTACAACCTGTGCTGCATCATAAATACAGCGCAGAGCCAATGGTTTAATCGCCGCACCAGACAACCAGCCATAGCCGTTTGCACTCCCCATTAAAGGAAGTCCTGTTTCCAAATCAATTCCCATACAAGGACCAAATGAATTAATCATAACCAGTCCATCGGCTCCTGCCGCTTCAACCGCTTGCGCTATTTCCTGGATATTAGGATGTGGACTCATCTTCATGAACACCGGTACATCCACTGCTTTCTTAGCCGCTTTTAATGCATTGATGATGGGAGAAATATCATTACCAACATAATGCGTCGAAAGCTCCAAAGCATCCGCATAAGGTGCCACCAACGGTGCCAGAATTTCAATCTGTTCAGCTGTATAACCAAGTCCAATAATCAGCGGCAGTCCTGTATCTTTTGCCAGTTTATATTCTTCTGCCAGCCATTGTTCTTTCGGCAGTTCCGACCATAATTCTGTATTTAAAAAGCCTCCTTTGACCTCTGCCATACAAGGTCTTGGAACATCAGCCGGTTCAACCGAAATAGTTTTGGTTACGATAGCTCCCGCTCCACCACGCGCTGCCGCCTGACACATAAGTCCATCCCGTACCGGTGGTCCGGCAGCCGGCATAACTGGATTGCTAAACTCCATACCACAAATTTTTATTTTTAAATCAGCCATCTAAAAAGCCTCCATCACTTTACATACTTCTGCAGCTTTCTACAGATTCATTTCGTTATTTTTTGATTGATTCCTGTTCTATATAAGTTGCATTAAATATTTAGGCACGTCTATTTAATACACCATTTAAAACAATTGCCGTTACACTACCAACTGTAATCCCGCTATTAAAAATAATTTGCAAGGAACCCGGAAATTGCTGATAAAAGTTTGGTACCGCTAATGGAATCAAACCAACGGCAATGCTGATTGCTACCACCATAAGATTATGATTATCATCAAAGCCTACTTTGGAAAGTGTTTTTATACCGCTGGCCATAACCATTCCGAACATTGCAATCCCGGCACCACCCAAGACAGGTGCCGGAATGGAAGCAACAATCGCCGCCGCTTTTGGAAAAAGGCCAAGAACAACCAAGATGATACCTGCTGCAGCTACAACATACCGACTTCTAACCCGTGTCAAACCAACAAGTCCAACATTTTGTGCATAAGCCGAATAAGGAAAGGCGTTTAGTAACCCGCCCAGTAACGTAGAAAAGCCATCCGCTTTCAAACCGCGTGTCAACATATCCTGCTTGATTGGTTTATCAACGATTTCCCCAACTGCAATAAAATCCCCTGTCGTTTCGGTCATAACAACCAGCATAACAACCGTCATCGCTAAAATAGAAGGCAAATCAAACACCGGCAAACCAAAAGCAAATGGTGTTGTAATTCCCACCCAGGCAGCATTTGAAATGCCGGAAAAGTTAACCAGTCCAAAAGGAATTGCTATAAGTGTACCTGCCGCAAGTCCCAGCAATACAGCAATATTGCTTAAAAATCCGGTAAAATAGCGATAGAAAAAGATAACTAAAACCAGCACCAGAAATGCTAATCCCAAAAAGTGCAGATTACCAAAATCTTTGGCACCGGGGGATCCTCCACCAGCCCAGCGCACAGCAACCGGTAAAAGCGAAACACCGATAATGGTAATAATTGAACCTGTTACAACTGGCGGGAAAAAGCGAATCAGACGACTAAAATAAGGACTGACAAAATACACAATAATCCCTGCTACCATAACCGAGCCGTAAATACCGGTTAGACCATGTTCTTTCCCAATCAATATCATCGGTGTCACCGCCGCAAAGGTTACCCCTTGAATAATCGGCAGCTTGATGCCCATGTTCCAAAACCCCAGTGTCTGGATTAACGTTGCCAAACCACACGTAAATAAATCAGCATTGATCAAATAAATTAATTGATCCTTTTCCAGTCCCAATGCATTTGCTAAAATCAGCGGAACGGCAACCGCACCAGCATACATAGCTAAAACATGCTGTAATCCATATAAAAACATTTGATTTAACGGTAATTTTTCATCAACAGGATGATTCTGTTTTAATACATTCATGATCTTACCCTCCATTTATCGACTGCATACACACAGTCCAAGCTCTCCAGTCGCTGCAAACAAAGAAAGCGCTTTCTTGCTTGCATAAAAAAGGCGCTCTAAAAAAGAAAATTTCTTTTTTAGAGCGCCTTCGCTCATCGTTTAACATTTATCTGTCAACGATATATTTTTTATTGTATGAAACATATATTATCTCATTTTGAGACAAGTGTCTACTATATTTTTTCTAAAACTTAATTTTTTTTAAATAAGTTCATATTCTTTAATTTTGCGATACAATGTAGCTCGACTGATGCCAAGCATTTTAGCGGCCTTTTCTTTGCGACGAACCTGCCCTTCGACTTCACCAAGTGCTTTAACAATTGCATCTTTTTCCAAACTGCCTAAATTAAGCGGTAACAGAGCTGTTTGTCCAGCAGCAGAGTTTGGTAAATTGTTTATGATGAGTTCTGCCATCTTGACAATAAACTGCAGCATCCATTCTTTATTTTCTAATAAACGTTTCGCCTGAACCGGATCAAAACTAACTAAGCCAATGACGCCAATTGGGCGATCATTACTTAAAATAGGCGTTGCCAATTCTGCATATTCAAAACACTGACCACACTGTGGGCATGGCCAGCAAAGTTCATGCTGACCGGGATTTTCAATAAGAACCATTTCCCCCGTGGCCAAAACATGCTGATAAACAAAACTTGCTTGCATAACCTGCCCACAATTTTCTTTATATTGTCCAGTTCCAGCAACTCGCACCAAATTTTCATCAGCTATTTCCACTTCGATTTTTAAAACATCTGCAATAGCTTCGGCTGTTTTTTGTACTGTCTGTTGAATGTGCTCCAATGGGCTCATATCATCCACCTCAAATCCGTTTCCACATTTTTGCTGCCAGTTCTCTGGCTTTGGCTTTTATCTTCGCTTCATCAAGTTCTGTCAGCTGCCCTTCTTTTAACAAAAATTGTCCATTAACCATAGTCGAATCAACCGCACGCCCTGACATCCCAAATAAAATATGGCTGTCAATATTATCAGTTGTCATCGGTGTCGGCGGATCGTAATCAATCACAACAAGATCGGCCAGTGCCCCAGCTTCCAAACTCCCGATTTTCTTACGAAAAGTCATCGTTGCAATCTGGCTATTCGCCGTAAACAACATATGGGAAACTTCCCTGCTGCCAATACTAGGATTCGCTTGTTGGTGCTTATGGATCAGGTTTGCCGCTTTTAAAGATTCAAACATATCGGTCGTATAGCCATCGGTTCCCAAACCAACGCGAATTCCTTGCTGCACCATAGCAAGAACCGGCGCGCAGCCTACAGCATTGCCCATATTCGATTCAGGATTATGAACAACGTTCGTCTGACTTTTTGCCAAAAGATCCATGTCCGTTTTATTAACATGAACACAATGCGCCGCAATCGTCTTCGGTCCAAGTACCGCAAAATCCGCAAATCGCTGAATCAGCCGTTTGCCAAAAGTCTGCTCGGCATGCATGGCATCAGCCAGACCTTCCGCTGCATGTACATGAAAGCCAGTTTCTAAACCAGCCACTGCATTGGCACATTTAAGCAAAGTATCATCACTTAATGTAAAGGATGCATGCAGCCCAAACAATCCTTGCACCATAGAATCATCATTTTCTTGACAAGCCTTAATAAATTGTCTGTTTTCCTCAATTCCCTGATTGCACACTGACACGCCATCCCGATCGGATACTTCATAACAAAGACAGGCTCTGATTCCAGCCAGTTTCGCCGCTTCTGCCAAACGAAACAAACTCTCCGGCACAGCCCCGGGACTGGCATGATGATCAAAAATTGTCGTCGTGCCGCTTTTGATCAAATCAACCAAAATGGCTAAGGCACTATAATAAACATCTTCCAGTGTCAGCATTTTATCCAGTTTCCACCAAAGGCCTTCCAATATTTCCAAAAAATTTTGCGGTGATGCTGTTTGTAGAGTCATCCCCCGCGCAAATGTGCTATATAAATGCATATGGGTATTGATCAGCCCCGGCATAATCACCTTTCCCTGTACATCCATAAAATCAATATCCTGATAGGTTGCTTTCATAGCCAAAGTGGGTCCTATATCCATAATGATATTATCTTTAATCAGAACACAACCATTTTCTAAGTATGGCTGCTGACTATTCCGGGTAATAACCCGACCATTACCAATTAACAGCATAATGTTCAACTCCTTGAATTTTCTATTGATTACAGAAAAAAGGCTCTAAAACAAAATCATCGTTTTAGAGCGTCATTGCCTATAAATACTATAATAGAACTGATATAAATTCATCATATCTCAAAACGAGACAATTGTCTACCGAAAATGAAATTCACGTATAATAAAGCAACACGTTCTACTTTGTTTATATAGAACGCATTAAACATTTTATATGGCAATCGTCAAAAGGGGGTATAGGGTTGAGTGGCATTACGTAGGAAGCAAACGATGCCCTCCTATACCCCCTTCCTGGCAGACTGATAGACTGGATGGAATTTCTTTAATGCGTTATATATAGCACAAATTTTCAATTTGTTTTATGGATCATCTACTATTTATTCAGACGTGGATTGTTTGCATGTCCAATCAAGAAGTTTCTGATAATCGTCCGGTGTATCAATATCCATGCCGCAAGCCTGGTCGGTGACAGGAACATATTGTGTCTGCTGTACATACTGCTCCAAAACCACTCGCAGCCCGCCATTCTCCTTACATGTAAGAATGGCTTTAAAACAAGCTTTACCCACCAAAACCGGATGCTTTTTTCGTCCCAGCAACGTGGGAAATACTACCGCCGCCCCCGTCTTTTCCATGCATACCCAAACTTTAACAAAGGTCTCTACCGCAATCGCCGGCATATCCGCTGGCATAAAATAAACTGCATTCGCTTTTTTGATTTGCCCCAGCCCTAGCTGTATCGATTCGAGCATATCTCCTTTTGCATAATTGGGATTAAAAACAATTTTCACATGCTGCATCGACTGAATTACCGCTTCAATCTCCTGCCCGCGATGACCGACAACAACAATAATTTCTTCAACCCCGGCATTTTGCATATTTTCAATCGCCGCTTGAATGATTGTTGTATTGCGATAAGGCAGCAATGGTTTAAAGTCTCCCATCCGACTAGACATTCCAGCCGCAACTAGAATTCCGCCTTTTATCATGGATTGTTTTGGCATTGGCTCACCCCTTCTTATATATAATAATTACAGCTAGACTATCAGTCTGTCAGATCCAAGTCAAGAACTGATTTTGGCTCATGTATACAATATTTCATATTGACAATTGCCGTTATTCTTGTTATATTTATCAGAAATTCATATATTGTTCATGATAATACAAAGGCGTATTTCATAAAAGGAATCTTTTATGAAATGCGCCTTTTTTGTATTCTTGTATAAGTTCATAAATAAGGTATGGGCGTTTCTACCAGACAACCTTAAATTGTCATAGGCTACAAGAAGCATGAAATTATTTTACTTTACTATATCAACTGCAATATTATAGTAAGGTCTAATATTTTTTTGCTTTTTGCAGCCTATTTTGTTTAGCCAAACAAAATCAAAGGCGAAAAATCCGATAAATAAGGAGGTTTCACTTTTCGTTTTAGCAATGTTTAGAAGAAAAAACAACAGTATAAGGAGTGTTCTTATGACCACAAATGAAACGACCGAAAATCAAGATATTTTAGAAAAATTATTTAAAATCAAAGCAAAAGGAACTACGATAAAAACAGAACTGCTCGCAGGACTGACGACCTTTGTTGCCTTAGCCTATATCATGTTTGTCAATCCAAATATCTTAGCCGATGCCGGCATTCCCAAAGAAGCCGCTATCGCTTCAACGATCTGGGCCACCGCACTCGCCACCAGCCTCATGGCTTTGTGGGCGAATTATCCAATTGCTTTAGCCCCAGGCATGGGCTTAAATGCTTTTTTTGCTTATTATGTTGTTGGTGTTTTACATCTTTCTTGGCAAGTCGCATTAGGTGCCGTATTTTTCTCAGGAATTTTATTTTTAATTTTAACACTGGGTGGCATTCGCCAAGCTATTATTCGTTCCGTGCCGATGAATTTAAAATGTTCTATCGGTGTTGGCATTGGACTTTTCATTGCCTTTATCGGCCTGAAAGGTGCCGGTATTATTGCTGCTGACAAAGCAACATTCGTCAGTCTGGGTCATTTGCTCGATCCTAAAACTTTACTCGCCTGCTTTGGTCTGATTCTCACCGCAGCGTTAATGGCTCGTAAAATAAAAGGCTCGATTATTATGGGTATCTTAGCAACCACTCTTTTAAGTATGATCTGCGGTGTATCGCCGACACCACAATCATTGAATGATATCATCAGCTTCAATCTGCCAAGCATGGGTGAAACATTTCTGCAATTAGACATTGCCGGTGCCTGGAATTATGGTATCTTCTCGATCATCTTTACCTTCACGATTGTTGAATTATTTGATAATATGGGAACTTTAATCGGTTTAACCCGCAAAGCCAACTTAGTCAATAAAGATGGCGAGATCGAAAATCTTGATAAAGCTTTAACAACCGATGCGGTTGGTACGTTAGGCAGTGCGTTATTTGGTACATCAACGGTCACATCTTATATCGAAAGTGCTGCCGGCATTGCCGAAGGCGGAAAAACAGGCTTAACTGCACTAACCGTTGCCGTGTTATTCCTTATCTCTTTATTTTTTGCCCCGCTGATTGGTTTAGTTCCGGGTTTTGCAACAGCACCAGCATTGATTTTAGTAGGTGCTCTAATGATGTCTGATATCAGTCAGGTTGATTTCACCGACTTCACGGAAGGGTTCCCCGCATTCATGACAATTATCATGATGCCATTGACTTCCAGCATCGCCAATGGTTTTGCCTTTGGTTTTATCAGCTATACGTTTATTAAATTTTTCGCCGGCAAAGGCAAAGACGTGAGCTGGATTATGTGCTTAGTCAGTTTGGCTTTTTTAATTAATTTCTATATGCGCCTGCAATAAAAGGCTCATAGCGAAGGAGCGAATCATGCCATGAATAACACCAATATCGGTATTCGCGTAAGCAAAGTCGACAATCAAGAAAAAACAAGTGGATCCGCAAAATATATTGCCGATTTAAAATTTGATAATATGCTCTATGGAAAAACCATTCGTTCTACCAAAGCACGGGCTAAAATACAAGCCATTCACTATCCAGTCTTACCAAAAGAGTATTTTATTATTGATCACAACGACGTTCCCGGGCAAAACCGCGTAAAGTTCCTCGTTAACGATCAACCCTTTTTAGCCGAAACGATGGTGAATTATATTGGTGAGCCAATTGTCTTAATCGTGGGTCCGAATCGGCAAAAGCTCAAAGAGCTGGCAAATAAAATCACGATTGAATACCAGCCACTGACAGCGGCACTCACCTATGAAGAATCCTTGCGTTGTGCCGGGGGTGCGATTTTTGGCAAAGACAATAAATTCGCTTCTTATGCCTATGAAAAAGGTGATGTTGCACTGGCTTTTAGCCAAGCAAATAGCATTGAAACCGATGAATATACCACTGGTTATCAAAAACACGCCTATTTAGAAAACCAAGGAATGATTGCTGTTCCTGAAGCCGATGACAAAGTAACGGTCTATGGTTCTATGCAATGTCCTTATTATATCAAACGCGCTTTAGAACAGGCGCTTGCTCTGCCCGAGGAAAAGGTGCGCATTGTCCAGACGACAACCGGCGGCGCATTTGGCGGTAAAGAAGATTATCCATCGATTTTGGCAGGTCATGCCGCCATTGCCGCAAAAAAAGTTGGACGACCTGTTGCTATTTTATATGACCGGCTGGAAGACATGGCTTCGACAACCCGCCGTCATCCGGCACAAATTACTTTTCAAACCGCTTTGGATGAATCCGGTAAAATTATCGGCATGAAAATCGATGTCATTCTTGACGGCGGAGCCTATGCCGGAATATCCGATGTTGTGCTCCAGCGAAGCCTTTTTAACATCACAGGTGTCTATCACATTCAAAATCTAGAAGTACATGGCTGCGTTGTCGCCACCAATACAATTCCCAACGGAGCTTTTCGCGGCTTCGGTGCACCACAAGCTTTTTTCGCCATGGAAATGCACATGGAAATGCTGGCAAGAAAGCTGCAAAAAAATCCTTTAGACTATAAAAAACTCCATATGGTAAAGCAAGGAGACACAACAGCTACCAGTGGGCTCTTTCTCGACAAAGTACCTTTACCAGAAATGCTTGCGACCATCGAAAAAATGTCCGATTATACAAAAAAATACGAACTCTATCAAAAAAATGGAAATCACCACGGCATTGGTATTTCACTCTTTCTCCATGGCTGCGGTTTCACTGGCAGTGGTGAACGTGATATTATCAAAGCAAAAATAAAATTACGGCGCCAAGCCAATTCCCAGCAAGTGGAAATTCTTGCGGCCAATGTCGATATGGGACAAGGTTTGAAAACAACCTTCAAAAAAATTGTTGCTGCTGCTTTGGTCATACCAATGACCGACATCATCTTTAACAATCCTGACACCGACCACGTTCCTGACTCGGGTCCAACCGTTGCATCACGTTCTATTATGATTGTAGGAAAACTCTTAGAAGATGCGGCCCGAAAGTTGAAAGCACGCTGGCAGGAAAAAGGTGCGATTGAAATCACCCAAGCCTACAAGCAGCCAGAGCGAATGCATTGGGACAGCGAAAAATCACGCGGGGATGCGTATCCGGCCTATGCCTGGGGAATCAATGTTGTCGAAACAACCGTAGACCCTTTGACACTCCAAGTCGATGTTAATGGTGTCTGGACTATATTTGATATTGGACAGGCAATTGATGAACAAATTATTCAGGGTCAAATCGAAGGCGGTGTCCTGCAAGGCTTAGGTTATGCAAGCATGGAAGTAATGACGAATGACCAAAACGGAAAAATAATGCAAGACAGCCTAACGAATTATACAATCCCCACGATGGTTGACTTTGGCAAAGTTCATCACAAACTTTTCACGACCTATTATGATAATGGTCCTTTCGGTGCAAAAGGTGCCGGAGAACTGACACTGATTGGTGCAGCTCCCGCCTATGCTGCTGCCGTAGCACAAGCCTTGAAAATCCATATAGATCGCCTGCCCGTAACACCGGAATATCTCTTGGAGGTCCTGCAAAATGAAAACCATTTCCTTTACGTTAAATAACCAGCCGGTAGCCATTCAGACCAATCTGCAAAAAAGACTTGTGGATGTTCTAAGAGAAGATTTCGCCCTAACTGGTGTCAAGGAAGGCTGCGGTGAAGGTGAATGCGGAGCTTGTGCCGTCCTCGCTAACCATAAGCTTATCAACAGCTGTATCACGCCGATTGGCAGTGTCGAACAACTGGATATCATGTCAATTGAAGGGTTTAAAGATACGGAACGCTATCACATTTTAGCGGCTGCCTTTGCGGAGGCTGGTGCTGTACAATGCGGATTTTGTACCCCGGGTATGCTGCTGGCTGCCGAAGCCTTATTACATGTGAATGCTTCGCCAAATGAAACAGAAATACGACAGGCACTCTCGGGAAATCTCTGTCGCTGTACCGGTTATAGTATGATTATCGATGCGGTAAAAATCGCGGCAAAAAATGGAGACGGCTTATGGTAAAAACATATCTGCCACATACCTGGCAAGAAGCTCTATTTATCCGGAACAACGACGACACAACGCTCCTCGCTGGCGGAACGGACCTCATGGTCAAATACCATGGCAGTCCCGGTATAATCGGCAATTTTCCGAAACCATTATTATTGCTGAGTCAGATAAGCAGCCTGAAAACAATTAACGTTGAAACAGACTCGATCACGATCGGCAGCAATGTCACCTTAAACGAAGCGGCGACGATCAGCACCCTGCCGCTCATCCTAAAACAAGCGCTTAGAGAAATGGCTTCACCCGCGATTCGAAATGCAGGTACTTTAATTGGTAATATCTGTAATGCTTCGCCTGCCGGAGATACATTACCACCACTTTATGTTTTAGATGCTCAGCTTACGATTGAAAGTCTGAACGGTACTCGGCAGATTGCCCTGGCAGATTTTATTCAAGGACCGGGGAAAATCGACTTAAAAACAAACGAAATTGTTCGCTGCCTGACAATTCCTCGACAAAATAATACAATCTGTTTTTATAAAAAGGTAGGTATGCGCAAAGCCGCGGCAATTTCGAAACTTTCCTTTGCCGCTATCGCGCAAAAAACAGATCAAAAAATCACCTATATAGCCGCGGCCCTTGGCGCCGTTGGTCCTACAATCATCCGATCAAAAGAAGCCGAAAATTTGCTTACAGGCAAAACCGAAATCTTGACAGATACTTGGGAAACTATGCATACTATATATAATTCTCTGCTTTGCCCTATCGATGATAAACGCTCCAGTGCAATCTATCGAAAAACGATTGCTTTAAATCTGCTGACTTATTTTTATAAAGAGTATATTTGGCAATAAACTTATAAAGCGAGGTCTATTATGGGAAAAAAATATATTTTAATTTTAAAAGGTACCATTTTATTCACGCCGACCGCTGGCAAATTCGAAATTCACCCCGATAGTTATTTGATTTCACAAGGTGGTGTTATCTGTGGTATCTACAAAGATTTACCCGAAGAATATAAAGACCTAATGGTCGAAGATTATGGCAGCTCCTTAATCATTCCCGGTTTTGTCGATCTGCATACCCATGCCCCACAGTTTAACCAAATCGGCTTAGGGCTTGATTATAAACTATTGGATTGGTTAAACCATTACACTTTTCAAGAAGAAAATAAATTCAGGCAAGTAGAATATGCCCAAAAAGTCTATGAAAAATTTGCCAATACACTGGTAAGCAGCGGCACAACAAGATCGGCTATTTTTGCAACCATCCATCCTCAAAGCTGTCAAATCTTATTTGAAATTCTCAAAAAAAAGGGACTGGGTGCCTATTTGGGCAAAGTGAATATGGACACAAAATGTCCGGATTTCATCAAAGAAAATACCCAGCAATCCTTGGCTAATACAGAAGAACTTATTCTTGCCTGGTCTGACAGTGAACTGGTAAAGCCAATCATCACGCCACGGTTTGCCCCGACTAGTACCCGCAAACTACTAGAAGGTCTCGGTAAATTAGCACTCAAATATAATCTACCAGTTCAATCCCATTTAGCCGAAAATCCTGGTGAAATCGAATGGGTTCAGGCATTATTTCCTGAACATGATGCTTATTATAAGGTTTATGACCATTACAATTTATTTGGTCAAACACCAACCTTAATGGCGCATTGTATCCATTTAACCGATGATGAAATCGACATTCTAGCAAAAAAGAAAGTCATTCCCGTCCATTGCCCTGATTCCAATTTAAATCTCACCAGCGGTATTATGCCCGCTCGCAAAATGCTAAAAGCTGGTGTTAATATTGGTTTAGGCAGTGATATAGGTGCCGGGCATTCCTTATTTATGCCACAGACAATCGTTCGAGCAATTCAACTTTCGAAAATTTATTCGCTCCAGCATGAGGAAGATGCACCACTTACACTGCCAGAAGCTTTTTATATGGCGACAAAAGGCGGTGGCAGTTTCTTTGGCAAGGTAGGCAGTTTTGAACCAGGTTATGCTGCCGATGCTCTCGTTATAAAAAATGAAAATCAGCTGTCTGAATTGTCTCCCCTTGAAGAAATCCAACACTTCATCTACACTGGCAATGCCCAAAACATCGCCGCTCGCTATGCGGCAGGGAAAAAATTATAAATTCTTGTTCCCAAAATTAAATAAAACGGACCGATCAAAGGGTAACCTTTGATCGGTCCGTTTTATTTAATGTGCCTCAACCCGAATAAATTCACGACCTTTGTCCGTGATTCTAGTTCCACCGCGGCCCTGCTTCATTAAAATCAAATTCTTGAGTTCCATATTTTTCAATATAGTTCGCACACTTTGTTCTGTCGAAAAAATACCTTGCTGCAAAAGCTGTTCCGCTATTTTCTTACGACCAATATAGGATTGGTTTTCATACGCATCTTCCAAAATTCGTAAAATAGCTTTAATTTCCGTCAGATCACCCCATGCAGAAACATCGGCTTGCACCTGCATTCTCTCTTTTTCCCCGTAATTTAAAATATGTGCTGGGAGACTTTGCAGCGAAAAAGAATCTGATAAACTAGTCATCGAGTAGAGACAATTTTTTAATTCCCTAATATTCCCCGGCCAATTATAAGACAAAAGCCGTTGCATAATATTTTGCGGTATATCACTTTTTATATAATTTTCTTGCAGAAAAGATTGAACCAAAAATGGAATATCATCCTTGCGTGACCGCAGCGGTTCAACCTTGATATTGATGACATTTAAACGAAAATACAAATCCATTCTGAATTTTTTCTTATTCATGCGCTTATACAAATCCTGATTCGTTGCCGTAATAATTCGAACATCAATGGGAATGATCTTCGTCCCGCCCACCCGAATTAGCTCCCGCTCTTGCAGAACTCTGAGCAGTTTAGCTTGGGTTTTTTGCGAAATTTCCGCTATTTCATCCAAAAATATGGTTCCTTGATTGGCCGTTTCAAACAGTCCCTGCCGACCATTTTTATTCGCACCGGTAAAAGCACCTTCCTCATAACCAAACAATTCACTTTCCAGTAAAGACCCGCTCAATGCCGCACAATTAAAAGCAACAAATGGCCCCTGACTGCGCTTGGAATAATTATGGATGGACTGGGCAAAAAGTTCTTTGCCCACACCACTTTCGCCTTCAATCAAAATATCGTGTTCGGTACTCGCTGCTTTTTGGGCTAGCTCAATTGTTTTTTTCAGCGCACTATTATTACCTAAAATATCAGAAAAATTATATTTTGCGGTATACCCCTTCGCCGCACTGCTGCGCTGTATTTTAAAATTATCTTTATTTTCTTTAGCTGATTTTTGCAGCGTTAAAATTCCACCAACGGTTTCGCCTTTACTTAACAAGACATTTTTATTTACAATATAAGCATGTCCATACAAAATAAATACTTCATCCGTTAAGCGCTCTGCCCGCACAATCGACGAATCCGCTATATCATAAAATAAAGCATCCAAGGTTTGATTTAAACGAATTGATATTTTATGGGCAAAAAAATCAAATGCTTTTTGATTATACATTGTGATTTGATTCGTCGTATCAAAGGTTATAACTCCATACGTAATCATATTAACAAGTTGCTCAAAATTTTCTTTTGTATCATAAAATTGCTTAAACATGGTGACAAAGCCCGGACTGAGTGGAATCATTTCATTCATATGTTGAAATAAAACATGTTTTGTTTCAACATTGACTAAATTCAATTTATTCAACATATCAAAAATAGTCGAAACATCAACCAAGCGAGACCCAATATCCGTAATGTATTGGATACTCTCGGGAACCAGATCAACCTCATTTGGGGTGATCGCATATTCAATGCCCTCATAATTATTGACCGTATGATCATAAGGAATAAACTCGAATTGATATAAGCCCAATTCATATAAAACAGCAATTGTCTGAACTGACATTTCCCAATATGTATTTACTACTAAAACTTTCGTTCCCGCAGGTATTTTATTAATTTTTTCCCAAGCATTTTTTGATACAGTCCGCCGTACAACAATAATTTCCGTGGAAGGCATAAGGTATTGCTTAACGAGTCCCACCACCTCATTAGAAGGTGTTAAGGCCAAATCACAGTTAATATAGGAATGAATACCTTCCTCTAGCGAATAACTGGTAAAATCTATATACTCCCCCAAAAGTGCTTGGAGTTGATAAACAAAATGGAATCTTTTACAACGTAAAATAACTGCCACACGTGGTTTCATTTTAGTGCTCCTTTAATTGGTTTAAATGGTTGAATGGTTTTATAAGTTTACACCATTTAATTATAGCATACAATAAAGTCCTCCACAAAAAAGCTTTTATCTTTTATATTTTTAGCAAATACCCTAAATACAGCACAAAATTTATGCACAAATACAATATTTTAACAGATATTAATCTTGGCATGAAATTTGCATATATTATAAAGCAAAGGATAAGGAGCACTATATGCAAGATGAATCTTTTGAATCCACTTAACTGAAACGAGGTAACGTAATGACAAAATCATTTACACTGGCAGAATATTTACAAGATCTAGAGTTTCTTGTCAATATCGACAGTGGTAGTTATACACCAGCCGGAACAAAAAAAGTCATGGAATTTTTCCAAGAAAAATTTAACCTATTAGGCTGGAACACTAAAATACACAAAACATCGGATAAAGTTGGTCCGTGCTTACAAATCAGCAATTGTCCGGACGAAGGATATGATGTCCTGCTGCTCGGCCACATGGATACCGTTTTTCCTGAAGGCACTGCCGCTAAGCGACCTTATGCTATTGATAAAAAGGCAAAAGTCACCGGTGCCGGCGTAAGCGACATGAAAGGCTGTCTGTTAATGACCTATTTTGCGTTAAAGGAACTTGATCAAAGCAAAAAACTCGCAGGAAAAAGAATTTGTTTTTTATTAAACAGCGATGAAGAAATAGGTTCCCTATATTCCCGCACCTTAATTGAAACATTGGCAAAAAAATCAAGTTACGCCCTCATCGTTGAAGCAGCTCGTCCAACTGGCGATATGGTCAACAGCCGCAGTGGTATTGCCTCCTGTGACTTAACAGCTACCGGAATCGCCGCTCATGCCGGCGTAAATCCACAAGATGGCAGCAGCGCCATTAACGAACTTGCCGCGTGGATTTTAAAGCTTCACGCACTAAGCAATTATGAAGTGGGCACCTCCATCAACGTCGGTATTATTAAAGGCGGCAGTGCTCGCAATGTAGTAGCTGAACAAGCGCAGGCGCAAGTCGATATTCGCTTCAAACAACATAGTGAATTCGAACGAATCAGCACCGCTTTGCATGAACTTGAACAGCAATCCTTCACGGCCGGCGGAGCCAAAATAACCTGTAACACCATTCTCAATCGTCCTCCGATGAATCCAAGTCCACAAACGCTAAAACTATGCAAAAATATTTCCGATTTAGGAAAATCGCTTGGAATTGATTTCAACTGGGTGACAACAGGCGGTGGCAGTGATGGTAATTACTGTGCCGCGCTTGGCATCCCTACAGTCGATGGTCTCGGACCTGTCGGCGGCGGCGGTCACAGCGTCCACGAATGGCTCGATGCCAACTCCGTTAAGCCTCGTCTCAATTTATTGATAAAAACGATTGAGTTCATTACGAATAGCCCAGTCAAATAAACAGACTACAAATAGCAAAACTTCAAGCTGCTATTTTATAGTATAAAAAAATAAATTTACGCGTCACTTAAGAAAGGAGCTTTTATCATGCCAGAAAAAAATACAATTGATTCTCTAACCGATGAAAAAAAAGCACTATTAGCGGGAAAAATAAATGTTCCCATCAGCGGTTATATTGCTTTGATCGTAGCCATTATTTTCTTTTCCGGACTATTGATGAATATCGCCGGCATGAAATGGATCAGTGCCTTTGATTTCACATCCTTAATTGGAGCTTTTGGAACGATGAAAGAACCCGCAAAAAACAGTTTTGTCGGTGACGGTGGTTACAGTGCCAGAGCAGGCTTCTTGTTTGCTTTGTCATTGATTCCTACAACCATGCTAGCCTTAGGTTTTTTAGAAATCTTAACCTCCTACGGTGCCATGAAAGCAGGACAACGTCTATTATCCCCAATTTTAAAACCACTATTAGGTATTCCCGGTTTTACTGGTTTAACCTTAATTACAGATTTACAAAGTACCGATGCCGGAGCAGCTTTAACCAAAGAATTATATGATGACGAATTAATCACCAAGAAAGAACTTATCATTATGGGTTCTTGGCAATTTTCTGGTGCTGGAGCCATCAATAATTATTTTTCTATCGGCTCTGCGCTTTTCGCTTTTTTAACAGTTCCATTAATCGTGCCATTATTTATCATTATCATAATGAAATTCGTTGGTGCTTTTTTTATCCGAATTTTATTAAATACTGTATATAAGGAGGATTTCAAACATGAATAAAAATCCTTTCGATACTTTTGTTATCGGTGCCAGAAAAGGCTTCCAAATTGGCATCAACAACTTACTGCCAAACGTTTTAATGGCCTATACTATTTCTGAAATCTTAAAATTATTAGGCGTAATGGAATTCATCGGCAAAGTATTTGGTCCGTTCATGGGAATTTTCGGACTCCCCGGTGAAGCAATCACCGTACTCTTAACAGCTTGGCTCTCTTCCTCAGCCGGTGCGGGAATTGCCGTAAATCTTTACGCTTCGGGTGGCATCAGCAATACGCAAGCCACAATATTACTGCCGGCTATTTTTCTCATGGGCGCACAGCTGCAATACATGGGACGTTTACTCGGTGTAGCAGATGTACCAAAAAAATATTGGCCTGCATTATTTGTAACCAGCATTGTAAATTCGCTGATTGCTATGTTTATTTTAAAAATTTTCGCCTAAAAAAACGACTATTCATAGCCGTTCATAGAGAGGATCTTATGTATGTCGTCTGTTTTTGATTTTTACAAATATCTACACACCATCCCGGAACTCGGTCATCAGGAATTCAAAACAGCTGCATTTTTAGCTGACCGACTCGAAAAATATGGCTTTCAAGTCACCCGAAATGTCGGTGGCAGCACCGGAATTGTCGGAATATACGACAGTAAACAGCCCGGTCCAACTTTAGCATTGCGTGCCGACATGGATGCATTAGGTTCCATGGTTGATGGCGTAGTAGCTGCTAACCATACCTGTGGACACGATGCCCATTCTTCGATGGTTTTAGCTGCCGCAAAAGAACTGCTCGAAACCAACGCAATCCAAAAAGGTAAATTAAAAATTTTATTTCAACCCGCCGAAGAAATTGGTACTGGCGCTTTATCCATGATCAAAGCCGGTGTCATTGATGATGTGGATATCATCTTAGGTCAGCATGTACGGCCTTATCAAGAAACGCCAATGGGCAAAGCGGCTGGTGCTGTATATTATTCTGCATCAACACGCATTATCGCAAAAATCACGGGGTTAACGGCTCACGGAGCGCGTCCACACCTTGGCATCAACGCCATTGATGCGGCAACTGCTGCGATTACCGCAGTCAATGCTATCCACCTTGACCCTGCTTTATCTTATAGTGCCAAAGCAACACGCTTCATTTGTGACACCAGCGTAACCAACGTCATCCCAGACGAAGCAACTGTTACCTGGGATGTACGCGCTGAAAAAAATTCAACCATGAAGCATTTATGTGAATTCGTTGAAAAAGCAATTCTCGCCGGAGCCGCAACGGTTGGCGCTACAGCCTCCGTTGCTATCGTAAATCCTATTCCGGCTGCAGAATTCGATCAAACGATTATTGATGTTTTGAAAAAGTCAATTATTGCCATCCTCGGTGAAAATGGTCTCCAACCAGATATTTTTACCCCTGGCGGTGAAGATTTTAACTTTTTTAAACAATATAAACCCACTATTCAGGCAGGTTTCATCGGGCTTGGCTGTGATCTTAAGCCAGGCCTGCATCATCCGGCAATGCATTTTAATCGAGATGCATTGCCAACCGGCGTAGCAATTTTGGTCCACGCCACGAAACAAATCCTTGGATAAAAATCCTCAATAAACAAACTATCAGACAGCACGACCGCTAGGTGAAATTTCTCCCAACCAAGATTTTCATCACTAGCAAAAAAACGCCCCGAATTAGTTAGTCTAATCCGGGGCGTTTTTTATTATTTTATTAGGACAACAAAAATGCCCGATAACCTTTTGTTGCTTCGTATACGTCGGCTTTACTCACAACTTCCCATGGTGCGTGCATATTAAGCACGGCCACACCGCAATCGATTACCTGCATCCCGTAAAGTGACAATATATAAGCGATCGTACCACCACCACCAAAATCAACTTTTCCAAGTTCAGCTGTCTGATAGGCAACATTCTGTTCGTCCAAAATCTGTCTCAATTGTCCAATATATTCTGCATTGGCATCATTTGAACCGGATTTCCCTCTTGATCCCGTAAATTTGTTTAATACCAGCCCTTTGGCAAAATAAGCCGCATTTTTCTTCTCAAAAGCGGAAGCAAAGACTGGGTCAAATGCCGCACTGACATCCGAGGATAACATTCTTGAATTAGCCAGTGTCCGTCGAAGGATAAGATCTGAATTTATACCCATTGCATTTAATATTTCCGCCACTGTATTTTCAAAGAATTTTGATTGCATACTCGTTGCCCCAACACTGCCGATCTCTTCTTTATCAACCAGAATCGTACACGCCGTTCTACCTACGTGCTGAAACTCCAGCATTGCTGCCAGCGAAGTATAGGCACAAACCCTATCATCATGACCATATGCCATAATCATACTCTTATCCAGCCCGGCTTCTCTTGCCTTGCCAGCTGGAACAATTTCTAATTCTGCCGAAATAAAATCTTCCTCGTCGATATCATACGTATCCTGTAAAAATTTTAATATGTGTTTTTTCACAGCATCTTTTTCTTCCTTTTGTAATGGTTTATTGCCAATAATTACATTCAGGTCTTCACCCTCAATGAACTTATTTGCCTTTTTTTCCATCTGTTCTTGTGATAAATGAACCAGTAAATCCGAAATAAACATAACCGGGTCCATATCTGCTTCACCAATTACCAATTCAAGAACCGTTCCATCTTTTTTCACCACAACACCATGAATCGCCAGTGGAATCGTAACCCATTGATATTTTTTTATTCCACCATAATAATGGGTATCAAGATAAGCTAGTTCGGTGTCTTCATATAAAGGATTCTGTTTAACATCGAGTCTTGGTGAATCTATGTGGGCGCCTAGAATATTCAGGCCTTCTTCGATTGGATTTTCGCCAATCAAAAACAAAATAATTGCCTTTTTCATATTCGTGGCATAAACTTTGTCACCAGCTTTTAATTTTGTTTTATTTTTTATAATATCAGCAAGATTTTTATAACCGTTTTTTTCTGCCATATCCACCGAAATTTTCACACATTCTCGTTCTGTCTTACCACTATTGAGAAATTGTATATACTCCTTATTGACCAACTCTACTTTTTGCAATTCTGTTTCATCATATTTTAGCCAAATATTTTTTCGTTCCATACGAACACCTGCTTTTCTTATTATTTTCTCATCCATCAGCGAAATACTCTCCATAACCAGCTCTAAGATCGTCCGCCGATATTTTATAACAGCAGACAAGTTCTTTTTCTTAGCCAAAAACCGTTCCAGTAATTCATCATATACTGGTTTGCCATCAAGCGCATCCATAACAACATATGCTAACATGAAATCATTTTTTCTTTTTTATAGCAAAATAAATACAAAAAAGACCTCACACGCAAGCCTATGAAGCCTAATAATTCACTACTGCGTTTTCTTCACCATTTCAAAGATAAATACTAACCTTAGTATACCATAGTTAGAGCCGTCGACAAACACGCCGACGGCTCTATTTTTTCTGCATCTGTAATATCTATAGTGCTGCATTCTGCAAAATAAACAGCTTTTAAAACGCTATATCTTTTGGTATCTTCCCTTTGATTGGACTTTTTACACGAACAATTTATACAGCGCAATCATTTCATTGATATGGCTCAGAATAATCTTGGTGCAATTATACTTTTCTTACGGGTTCAATATAAGTATCATTATCACAAGCATCAAAAAAGCAAGTGCATCAACAGTTGTCCTGTGGATTATCTGCATTTTCGTCATTCTACGACCTCCGCAATTTCCATGCAGTTTTCACTTTTATTTGTTCGATTTTGACCTCAGACAATTTCTTTTTCGCAGCTACGTATTTTTCAAACTCCGAAATATTCATCCAACTGTCTTTCAACGGATAAGCATAATAAAAAGCATACCCACGAACACTCCCAAATTCATCTTTATATGCAACGGTAATGTGTTTCAATCTATAAATTTCAAAATACGATGCTACGATTATTACGATCGGTATTAATACAATCCAAATATTCATTACATTACCCCCTAGTATTTGTTTTTACTGCTTTTAATTTTAATACTTATATTGCTTATTAAGTAACATTCTTTATTTTTATCATTTTCCCTTTTTAATATATATTTTATTTATTATTGTCTATCTACGCTGACAACACAGGATCATTTGATGATACTATTTACGAATACTTTTACAACGAAATCAGCCATTTTGTCTTCGATATTCGACAGGTAAACAGCCTAGTTCTTTTTTAAATAATTGACTGAAATATTTTGCATCGCTATACCCCACTTTTGCTGCAATATCAGAAACTTTAACATTTGTATTTTTTAGCAAGTTCTTTGCATAGGCAAGCCTCTTGTTCTTTATATATACACTAAAGTGACAACCTACTTCTTTGTAAAATTGCGTTCCCAAATACTCGGGAGTTATTTTAAGTTCTAACGATATTTCACCTAAAGATCGATTCAATGACAACGGCGAACTGAGTATATCACACACACGCTGAATCAATGGTGTAAAATCTTCTCCATTTGTAAGCATTTCCTCTTCATTACTATAGTGATCGTCTATTTTAGCTAGTACATCAATCAAATAATTGACCGATATAGGTTTTAAAATATATTCTGTCACTCCAAAAGATATAGCCTTTTGTGCATAGGAAAAATCTGCAAATGCACTTAGGATGATAACCTGTGACATAATTTTCCCTTGGCGCATCTGTTTTATCATTGATAAACCATCCATTATTGGCATTTTTATATCTGTTATAACTAAATCTGGTACATGTTTTTTGATCATACCCAAACCAACACAGCCATTTTCCGCAGTCGCAACCACCCTATATGAAGGTTTTAACCGCCCCAGAAGATTTACTAAGCCTTCACGGCTTCTAATTTCATCTTCGACGACTATAATTTTCATCAATGCCCCTCCTCAATTGGAATCCCAATAGATATGCTCGTTCCGTGCTTTATTTCGCTTTCAAATTTTATTATGACCTTATCTTGATAATAAAATTTGAGACGATTAAAAACATTGTAGAGACCAATCTTACCTTTTATCGGAAGTTGTGGGTTTTCTGCCATTTTTATTATGTTTGCCAAAACATCTGCCGGCATACCACTACCGTTATCCTTAATACTGATATACAACAGATTATCCTGTGTCCAAATCTTCACATCAATCCAATTCATTTCATTGATTTCTTTTAATCCATGTAAAATGGCATTTTCAACAAAAGGTTGCAGAATCATTTTATAGATTATGCAGTGTTCCGCATCTTCACTCAAACTAATTTGATAATCAAAGCTTCCCTTAAAACGCATCTGCTGTAAATGCAGATAACGGTGTAACCAGACAATTTCTTCTTTTATCGGAACCGGTGCATTAATATCAGCTATAGAATAGCGTAAAATCTGCGCTAATGAATGCACTGCATCGCTAATCTGGTATTCTCCGGCATCAATGGCCATCCAATTCACCATATCCAGGCTATTATACAGAAAATGAGGATTGATCTGCATCTCTAAAGACTTTATCTCATAGTCCTTTTGCTGCTTCGTAATGTATTTTATCTGCGCGATGAGTTCGTTGATATGCAACAGCATATGGTTGAAATTCTGGTAAATCATGTATATTTCCGTAATAATTGGCATACGATTATTCATCATAACTTTACCACATTCAGAAATTTTCATATTTTTGATCAGACGATTCAATGATTCGAACACAGTTTTATTTATAAAAAATATTATACTTCCCAATAAAATCGACATTGCTAAAATAATCAATGCGGTCATTTGATATTGTTTATTTATGTAGTTCATAATATTACTTGTATCAGACACACGAATGAATTTCCAACCGATGTTTTCATCATTTAAAAACTGCACATCAATGTTGTCTCCCTGCATTAAATTATTATTTTTGACAAACCCCTTACAAGCAGACCTTATATCATGGCTATCTGTACTCAGTAAATTTTTTCCTATAAACTCAGCTTGAGGAAAAGACACAATATTATTGTTTTGATCAACAATAAAACAAAATCCTTGATTCGAAGGAATAGCCTGGGAAGATAAAGTGACATTACTAATCTTATTTAACACATCCGCATTGATACTCAAAATAATAATTCCTTTTTTATGTTTTACATCCTTGTAGTCCATAATCGAATGTGCAATATGGCAATAATAATAAATTTGGCCGGAAAAGTCTGCACTGGATTTTGTGGAAAACATATTCGTCTTATCCATACTCAACGTTTGTTTATAAATATGTGCTATCGGAATTGATGAATCCTTAAGCCAACTTGTTTCTGTATGATACCCTTTTAAACGATCAAAAAAGAAAATTTTTCCACTATCCGTTATAACGGAAACTGCTTGTATGTAGGATTGCCCATAAATAAATGTACTTAAAGCATTCGTAAGTTCTATACGGTTTTTTTCTGTTTCATGCCCATTGTTGATATTATCAATAATGGCAATAATGGTTCGATCTGTGTAAATTTGATAAAGCATGTAATCGTATGCCGCTAAAGTCATTTGCAAGCTTTTTTGAGTCTGCATAAGATTTTGCTGTGAAAAATCATCCATTGTATGTTTGATCATATTAATATTATTGTAATAAGACATAATATTAATAAATATAATCGGCAAAATAAATAAGAACAAAAAAGTATAAATTAAAATATATTTGATTGAAAACAATGGTTTATTTCTGCTAAAATTGGGGCGCCACATTATGACCATCTCCATTACTGCAAGAAAAAATTTTTAACCATATTTACTTTATTTCAATACGTTGCAATAATTTTTCCTTTAATCCTTCGGCTTAAGGAAACTCGTTCGTTCAAACATAATCCAGTTATTACATACTATTGTATTTGCCGTACTTTCATAAAATACATTTATGGTCTCAAAAAGCAGGCATTGATTAGGCATGCCTGCTTTTTATTCTATAAATGTATATACCTATCATAATCCGTAAACAGCAAATACTTTGCTTCAACATCCTCATCTATTTCTGGCAACCGAGACTTTGCCTGGTAAAAGCGATTATCGATTCGATCATCGTTCGTTGTCGATACCTCAAATAAGACGATATCCCCGCTTCCAGGAACACCTTGCCATTGATGATATTGCCCCGGTCTTAATGTAATGCTCTGTCCCGGTTCAAGAAAAAGTTCGCTGCCTGCTTCAACAACAACTTTCTTACCATCAACACTGACCGTCACTGGCGAATTACAAAAGCCTTCTTTTTTATCTGAATTATATATTTTAATTTTAAGGATTCCTCCGCCTCGATTAATAATATCTTCCATTTTACTCCAATGAAAATGAAATGGTAAGATTTGTCCATCTTTGACAAACAATAACTTTTCCGCATACGGCTTCGGATACGTTTCTTTTTTCTGAAAATTCCCATTACGAAATGTAAATATAGTTAGTCCAATATGATCAAAGTCTCCTGTGCCAAAGTCTGTAACATCCCAGCCCAACATATTATCTACAATCTCACGCTGATTTTCGCCAATTGATTGCCAGTCCTTAAGTTTATAATAAGCAAAAGGTGGCAAAGGAAATTTGTAATTTTCCGTTACATTTATCGTATAATCTACTATATCATTCAATTCTGAACGTTTCAAGAAATCTCCTCCTTGATTATATTATTTATTCATCATACGAGAACGCATTGTTTTGGAATAAGCAGAAAATGCGACTGCACCAATTAAAACAATCCCTTTAACAAATTGTTGCACATAATCATTAATATTACACATGATCATACCCGTTCCCAAAACACCCATGATCAAAACGCCGATAACTACCATGCCGATGCGTCCTTCTCCGCCCATAATGTTAACCCCAGCTAACACCACTGCTGTTATTGCATCCATCTCATAACCCAAGCCAGCTGCCGGTTGTCCACTATTTGTTCTTGAAAGCAGTACCAGTCCAGCTAAACCAGACAGTAGCCCACTGACAGCATAAGCAAAATATTTTATACGCACGACATTTACTCCCGAAAGACGTGATGCTTCTTCATTGCCGCCCACACCATACAGATATCTACCCATGCATGTTTTTTCTAGGCTAATAAAAGCTACGATAAATACTGCCGCTGCAAGGATTACTGGATAGGGAAGCAGCCATAAAGTGCTGCTGGCAAAAGAGCCAAAATTATCATTGAATCCAAAGACTGGCATTCCATCTGTTACAATATATGCCAATCCTCGCAATGAAGTCATTACACCTAATGTGACAATTAAGGCTGGTATATTGAAGTGGGTTATGAAGAATCCGCTAATCGCTCCATATACAAGAGAAATCAGTAATACGATAATACAAGCCGGCACAATTGGCACACCATGCATCATTAAAATTGCAGCCGTAACTGCCGATACTCCCGCAATAGACCCCACCGACAAATCAATTCCACCCGTTAGCATAACATACGTCATCCCAACAGAAATAATTCCGATGATAGATACTTGTTTTAAAATCGTAAATATCGTCGACAATTTCATGAAATTTGCCGTGGCAAAGGAAAAACTGATCACCAATAAACACAAGATTAATATAATTCCATAATTTAGCAACCAACGTACTACATTGTTGCGTTCCATAATAACCCCTCCATTGTTAATGAATTGATGCTAACTCTAAGATCTTTTCCTGAGAAAATTCTTTTTTATCGAGTTCTCCAGCAATATTGCCTGCACACATTACAATAATCCGATCTGACATGCCAATCAATTCTGGCATATCAGAACTTATCATGATGATGCTTTTCCCCTGATCCACAATTTTGCACATCAACTGATAAATTTCGTATTTAGCACCAACGTCAATGCCTCTTGTTGGTTCATCAAAAATCAATATATCACATTCTGTAGAAAGCATTTTCCCCAAAACAACTTTTTGTTGATTTCCTCCAGATAAATTACGCACCAATTGGTCCACACCAGGAGTCTTGATATTGAGTTCATGTATATATTTATCTACATAAGCACGTTCTTTTTCCGGCTGTATATAGGAAAACATCTTCTGACAGCAGCGATCCAAGACGCTATATACAATATTATCCTTTATACTAAGCCCCAGAATAACCCCCTGATTCTTTCTATCTTCTGGAATTAATCCAATTCCAGAAGATAGAGCATCACCCGGCAAATGCGGTTTATATGCTTTGCCTCGCAAGAGCATATTGCCACTTTCATAAACATCTGCGCCAAAAAGAACCCGGGCTAATTCCGTTCGACCTGCACCAACAAGACCCCCAAAGCCTAAAATTTCACCTCGATGAAGATCAAAAGAAATATTTTTAACTCTGTAATTTGTTAAGTCCTCAACTTTTAAAATAACCTCACCACAATTGCTGTTTGGTTTTGGATAGTCATCCGCCAAGGCTCGACCTACCATAAAGGAAATAAGCTGCTTTTTGTCTATTTCCTTTACTGTTTTCGTTGTAATATATTTTCCGTCACAAAAAACGGTAACTCGTTGACAGAGTTCAAAAACCTCTTCCAAGCGATGTGAAATAAAAATTATTGTTACTCCATCTTTTTGCAGCTTTTTAACAATACCAAAAAAAATATTTGTTTCATTGATTGTCAATGGAGCTGTAGGTTCATCCATAATAAGCAGTTTTGCTTTTCTGGACACAGCTTTCATAATTTCCACAATCTGTTGATATGCCACACCTAAATCGCAAACTCGATCTTCTACATCTATATCAACGCCCATTTCCACACAGAGTTTTCTAGCCACTTCATTCATTTTTTGCATATCACGAAATATACCTTTTTTTAATTCTCTACCAAAAAAGATGTTTTCAGCTACCGACAAATAAGGAATTAAACTAAATTCTTGATAAATCACACTGATGCCTAATTCCATCGCCTCATGCGGTGTAAAATGATCATATTTTTTTCCCGCGAATTCTATGCTTCCTTTCGTCGGCGTATTCGCACCCGTAAGAATTTTTATAAAGGTTGACTTACCCGCCCCATTTTCACCACAAATCGCATGTGTATCACCTTCGTAAATTTCAAAATTAATATCATCCAAAGCTTTTACCCCCGGATAATATTTTGCGATATGATTAATTTTGAGTATCGGTTTTTCCATTACCACCCCTCCTAAAAATAAAATGTGCACGCTACTGGCAGACAAGCATGCACATTTTATTACAAGCTTCAGCCTTTCGGTACGTATTTACCGCTAAGCAAGTCTTCGACTGGAACTGGAACCGGTGCAAAAATTATAGTTTCCTGCTGCGCCGGAATACCTTCTCTGATATATTTAATCAATGTTTTAGCACTTTCATAACCAGCCTTGTATGGGAACAAGTCAACGGTGCCTCGGTAAATAGAATTTGGTTTTTTCATTGCCGCTAAGCATTCTGCCGTTGCATCACCGGAAAATACCGCTCTATCATCACCAGAAATATTGGCTGAAACCATTGCTTGGTATCCGCCAAGTCCCCCAGAGTCATTTGTTGCGACTACAACATTGAGATCTGGATGCTGCTGCAAAACACTTTCAATGATCTTCATGCCAAGTTCCGGAGTATCACCCGCCTGTCTAGCAACAATTTCAACGTTCGGACACATTGTTTTTATAGTTTCTTCCACGCCATTTCCTCTAGGAATTACAGAATCCACATTATCCTGAGAAATAATTGCTACTTTCACCTTTGGATTTGAGGCTAAATTTTTGTTGATCCATTCTGCTGCCTGTTTACCAATAAATTCACCATACGTATGTTCATCAACAATATACCGCATATTCGTATTATCTTGGCTCTGCGCAACACAGCTCGTCGCAATACCAGCAGCTTTTGCTTTTTCTACAATATCTTTTGTTGCATTTTTATCAATAGGAGCTAGCATAATAGCACTATACCCTGCATTTACAAGACTCTCCATGTCGCTAACCTGTTTATCGACTTTATATTGCGAGTCTATAGTCAATGCATCAACGCCCTCTTCTTTACAGGCATCCTCAAATCCCTTTTTTACTGAAACAAACCAAGGATTTCCTAAATTCATACAAACAAAGCCCAATTTGATCTGCTTATCCGTTTTACTCGAACCTGATGTATTTTCTGTCGATCCAGAAGATGTACCGCACCCCGTCAGCAGGGAACTGATTGCAAATAAACAAGTCATTAAAAGTAAAAAATTTTTTTTCATTACTTTCTTCATCTCCCTTTTTAAATTTATAAAATCACTAACTATCATCATGATAGTTCCATTCGCGTGTTTTTTGAAAAAACACGCAGAACGTCTTTGGCATGCTCTTCCATCGCCTCCGTTCCCCAAGCAAAAATATCATGATAATAGGGAATCCCCTTTGCTTCCTGAAGTTTATCTCTGACCTTTTCTCCAGCATATTTCGCCATATATGTATAATAATTAATTTTTCTTATACCTGAAGATATTGCCTTCTGATAGTCATCAAAAGATACGCCCGAGCCGCCATGCATGACTAATGGAATTTTTATCAAGCGTGAAATCTCTTTTACTCGGGAAAAATCCAATAGAGGTTTTTCTTTATAAATTCCATGGGCTGTCCCAAAAGCACAAGCTAATGCATCAATCTGAGTACTTTCAACAAAAATTTTAGCAGTCATCGGATCTGTATACATATGTTCCATTGTTTTAAAATAAATTTCATTTTGGCCACCTTCTCTATTGATAATACCAATTTCAGCTTCAACTGAAACATTATATTTCCGCGCCATCTGCACAACTTTTTTTGTATTTTCTACATTTTCTTCATAAGGCAGTAACGAACCATCATACATCACTGAGGTGAATCCTAGTTTCATTGCTTTTTCTAGCAAAGTTATACTTTTTCCATGATCCAAATGAACACAAACTGGTACTTTTGCTCGTTTTGCCATATAAAGCATGATTGGACCAATTATATCAATAGGTATCAAATTCTCATGAACTTCGGCATGCATAAGGATTACGGGGCAGCCTAGCACTTCAGCTGCATTCAGCACACCTAAAATCGATTCTAAATTCGGTGTATTAAAAGCTCCTACGGCAACTTCTTCTCTTTGCGCACTTTCTAAAACATCACTTAATTTAGCCAGCATAAAATCCCACCTACCTTACTGTTTTTAATAAGTTATATAACTTTTTGTATTTTTCATATTGTTCAGAATATTGTTTCGTATAGTCTTTACGAGCCTTATACTTATGCGCCATATGAACGAACTTTTTTGCTGCATCTTCAATGTTTTTGTATTGTCCTAAAGCAACTGCTGCAAGCATAGCTGAGCCGACAGTTCCAGCTTCATCCCCTTGTACGGATATAAGCTCTTTATTTAACATATTTGCCTTAATTTGCATCCAAAGAGCAGATTTAGCACCACCACCCGTTGAATGCAAATAATTCAACTTAATTCCCGCTTTTTCCAAAAACATTATATTGCCAAGCATTTCATATGCCACACCTTCCATCAATGATTTATAAATATCTTTTGCTGTATGCGACAAAGACAACCCGATTATAGCACCTTTTGCGCCTCCATCCATGTAGGGTGTAGCCGCACCATTAAAATGAGGAACAACCAATATATTTCCCGGGACTGCCTCGATGTCTTCTTCCAGTAAAGAATAACTATCTGTTTGTTTTTTCTCTGCCAAAATTATTTCATATTTTGCAAAATTATCTTTATACCATTTTATCAAAGATCCACCAGCGAATGAAAACGCATAACAGACATATTTATTGGGTATGATGTATGGTACAATTGCGATTCCACCTTCGGACAAAATATCACTATCAGGAAACCCCTCTATTACAGGGGTTATACATTCTACTGTTCCAGCACCATCCACTGCACTTCCTTCTGCAAATATCCCACACCCTACTGCGGCAGCAACTTGATCATGACATCCTGTTACAATTATTATATTGTCCGAAATCCCCCATCGTTCTGACAGTTCACTTTTAATCTTTCCAGCAGGAGTTCCCGATGGAACTGGTCGTGACAATAACTTTTCACTGATTCCACTATAATTCAAAAGTTCCTGATCCCACCGTTTTTCTTTTATATCAAAAGCGAGTGTGCGTGCCGCTATAGAATAATCAATCTGTAAAGTTCCAGTAAGCATATACACAATATAATCTTGAATCAAAAGTATATGTGCCGTCTTGCGAAAAATATCTGCATGATGCTGTTTTATCCACATCAATTTAGGCAAGGAAAACATGTAATGTATCTTCGCGCCCGTGACAGCTGCGACTTTTTTAAAATCAAAATCTTTCATCATTTGAGTGGCTTGTTCACTCCCCCGAATATCCGTATACATGAGTACCGGAAATAGCACTTGGTCCATCTCATCCAATAAAACGAATGATTCACCAAAAGAAGTAACCGTTATTGCCTCTATATTCCCGATTTTTTGTGCAGCAATTATAATAGATTTTCGAACAGAACTCCATATGTCATTTGCATCGATTTCTTCTTGTTCCTGATAACGCTTGCCAGCATAGTTTTGATGTACTTTAAATATATATTGACCATTTTCATCATATACAATAATTTTACATCCACTTGATCCAATATCGATGCCTGCTACAGCCATAGTTTCTTCCTCCCATCTCTCTGCTTTCATTATATGTATAAATGTAAAATTATAAAACGCAGAATTTTCTAATAATAGTAGGAAAAATCCAACCTCTGTGTATTGTCGTGGAAATATTCGCAAAATTCATCATAGCTTTGAACTATTTAGTTAACGAATTTCCGGAATTTTTCTCGACACTATTCTATACAATAAAAGCAATTAAGACAAGAGGTTACTAATATTGCACCTATACACAAAAACCTTTAACCTCCTTCATTATAAACAAGTCATGAATTTAAATTCTATTTTTACGCAAAAAAAAGGCTCCGCACAAACTAGACGAAGCCTTAAAATTACTACTGGCAGATAGATTTGACCCACGCACCTTGCAGCACTATTGAATCATCCGCTAATCATGCCTCACTCAAACACCTTTTATCCAAAACTCAAAATGTTTATCTTCATTTTTTTTCATGTATTCTTCCAAAACAGGTGCCCCCCAGGAATCATCACCGCCTACACCACACATTCCCAGCGAAGCTCGAACGAAGGTATGGTGAATTTGGGGAAGATCATAGGCATGACGCGCATTTTCCAATTCATGCACTGTATATGGCAAGGCCGAGGCTTCAAAAGGCAATGGAGCAAATAAACGCAAGCCACGTCCGCGGCGATCTGTTGCTTCAATCCAGCGAACACCACAATGATTTCCACTTTCTTGAGGACGCAGATACGGTTGAATTTCCTTTTGGGTTGTTGTAGCAAAAAGTCCCAAACGTGCCCCTGCTTGACGGTCAATATAATTATCCTCTGGTCCATATCCATAATAACGAATCTGATCATAGTCGCACGGCAAGGTAAAAATCAACGAAAAGTCAGGAACTTCCGGTAATCCTTCAACCTTTTCATAATCCATTTCCACTTTAACCGTCCCTGAGCCATCTACCGTATATGTCACACAACAAACAGATATCGGTGCCGTTGCCAGTTCATAGGTAAATCGGACAGCAATATGATCTGTATCGTATTCGGCATTACCCTTTTCACCAAAAAATTTCAACTTTTCATTTTTTCCCGCAGAGTTGCTATTCTCGATTATTTCAACACCAATGCAACGCTTGTAAAGGCTGGCTAGTTTCCATTGCGCACACTGATTCATTAACTGGTTTCCATAGTCGTTATCAATTGGAGCTCGCCAAAAATTAGGTTGTGGCATTTCCTCAATGAGTTCCACCCCATTATATTTATAAGAAACCAAATTCCCCTGCGCACTGGAAAACATAACGCTAAAGCCTTGACCAAGTACACCAAGATTAATATCGCTTTGAACAACATGTAACACGTTTTTATTTGCAACCGGTATCACAGTGGGCAAATTTTCCGAACCAAACAACCATGCATCAACAGCCATATTATTTTCTATATCATAATTTTTTTGATGGAACAGCCCCTGTCCAAACGCAACCTCATGTCCACATGGAGCCCATTTTCTTTTTTCTGGCAAACGAAGCATTGCCGTAATGGCATACTCACCAATACCGTACTTAGGCAAATTCAAAGCAATTTCCACACAATCTCCCGGTTCTACTGCTGGAGCTGGCATAACGTTCGACCAAACCAGCTGCCCATCACGATACATTTCCAAGAACAGTTCATATTCGTTTACATTCGTAAATAAACTTTTATTTTGAATTTTTAGCTGCGTTTCCGAAGGGTTTAATAGAATATCTTGATAATTGTATTTTACAGCTTGTAACTTACTCGTTATTTTGCGATCCGCAAAGACAATCCCATTGCCGCAAAAATTATAATCACTTGGACGATCACCATAATCGCCGCCATAGCACAAAGTTTCCTGACCATAACGATCACGATCCCATATCGCCTGATCAACAAAATCCCAAATAAATCCGCCTTGATAAAGTTCTTCCTCATCAGTCAGTTCCGTATACTTATGCATACCACCGTTACTATTTCCCATAGAATGTGTATATTCACAACAAATAAAAGGTTTATCACGATGCTCTTGTAAAAAGCTGCGAATTTCCATTGCTTTAGGATACATTTGGCTTTCCATGTCACTGGTAGCATTATAGCGGCGGTCCCAGCGAATTCCTTCATAATGAACCAATCGCGAAGCATCCCGCTGATGAAAGTACTCTGTCATTTGAAAAATATTTTTACCACCATAAGATTCATTACCACATGACCATATAAGAATCGACACATGGTTTTTATCTCGTTCCAGCATAGCAGCCGCGCGCGCCAATACAGCAGCGGACCATTCTTTATGATCATTTGGCACCGTATTTTCATCCTCTATAGGTTGTCCATTTTTTTGCCAAGACCCATGTGTTTCCAAATTAGTTTCATCAATGACATAAAGTCCATACTTATCGCAAAGTTCATAAAAATGGCTGTTATTCGGATAATGAGATGTACGGACTGCATTGATATTATACTGCTTCATAAGAATGATATCTTTTTCAATCTCTGCCGGATTAATGGCACGACCACGATAACAATCAAATTCATGGCGATTCGTTCCCTTGAATACAATCCGCTTTCCATTGATTTTCATGATATTTCCATCCATTTTAAATTCGCGAAAACCAATATTTTGCGGTATAACTTCCAGCAAATTTCCCGCAGAATCAAAAACACGAAATAATGCCCGGTAAAGGTATGGCTTCTCTGCACTCCAAAGTTGCAGCCCCCTTAATTCTGCAGAAAATTCCCCCTTGTCTTCCAAGATTTTTTCTTGCATTGCCTCTAAGATACATTTTCCCTGTTCATCAAAAAGCTGTAGCTGCAATTTTTTTTCATTCGAGGTATTCCATTGATATTCGACTATCAGCCGACCATCCTGATAGTTATGAAATAATTCAGTATGCACGAACAAATCATCTAAATGTATCGCTGGTTTCGTATAGAGAGCAACCTCACGAAAGATTCCACTGAACCGCCAAAAATCTTGATCTTCCAGCCAGCTGCCACTTGAAAAACGATACACCTGCACCGCTAATTTATTTTCTCCATCCTTTACATAAGGAGTTAAGTCAAAATCTGCTGGCGTAAAGCTATCTTCACTATAGCCTACAAACTCACCATTGAGCCAAACAGCAACTGCTGACTCTACTCCCTGAAAGGATATATAAAGCGTATTCCAATTTTCCGGTTTCGAAAAATATTTTACATAAGAAGCCGTTGGGTTATCAGACTGATGAATTTCTCCGGGTTGTACCAGTTCTTTGCCATCCCAGGGATATGTTGTATTCGTATAATGTGGTTTACCATGGTTCTCCATTTGTATATGCGCTGGCACTCTGATCGTATCCCAAGCACGACAATCAAAATCAGGCAGTTCAAACCCTTGTAGGCGTTGCGAGAGATTTTTCGCATAAGAAAAATACCATAAACCATCCAGTGACTGTTTAAACGATGACTGCCCCAGCGTCAGTTCCATCATATCGGCAAAATAAGAATGATCGCTATGTGCTGGCAGCCTCCTGTCAGCAAAATATTCTGGATCCGTCAGGTTTAATATGTCAAAAGATTTTTTTTTCATTAAAATACACCTCTTATCATTTATATTCCCATTCACTTCATATTGATTATTTATTGATCGTGTCCCAGTTCTGTTCAAGGTCTTTAACAATTTTCGCATGTTCTGTTTCTGTCAGAGTAACTTTCCTTTTATAAATAAAGGTAGCTATAAGCATGAGAACAAAAGGAACAGCGAACATTACAATTTGAAAATTCATTAAGTTGCTAAGCGTAATGCTTGCTGCTGTAGCCTTACCTGTCATTCCTACCCAAATAGCTGTTATCCCGATAACACCACTAGTGATTGCACCAGATAATTTATCAATCAATGGTCTAACGCATAAAACAAGGGCTTCATCGCGATGACCTAGTTTTAATTGACCATATTCAACTGTATCCGTAATGGTCATGAGTACTACTAAAAAGATCAATGGTTGTGGTAAAGAAAATAAACCAGCGGCAATTAATGTTAAGATTACACTTTGTCCAGCAAAAGCATAAAGTATTAATGCAATTAACATAATTATAATAGAATAAATAAATAATTTACGTCTGGTAAATTTCTGAGTTAACGTCGGGAATAAAGCAACTGCCAATAAGCCAATAATGACATTGATTACACCTAAAAAAGAAAACTGCGTAGAATCACCTAACACATAAATAAAATAATATAAATTAAAATTATTTACAATATTTTGACCTAAGCCAAAAATAAGATAGGCACAAGCAATCCATAAGAGCTGATCATTTTTTAATAAGATAGAAAACACGTCTTTGAAAGATGTTTCCGTCTTATTTTCACGAAGTGTAGAGGTTCCCTCTTTTGTGCCAAGTCCAAGGATAATAGCACCTAATGTCGCAATACCACCACCAATGACAGCGAAAGCAAACCACCCATTGGCATCGCCGGCTCCACCATTTGGATTTAAAGAAAAGTGTAAAACAATTGGAATAACGAGAATAGTTACAAGCTGTCCACCAAATACAGAGCCAATTCTGGCAAATGTTGCTGTAATTTCTCGTTCTCTGGAGTCAAAAGAAAGCGCTGGAATCATAGACCAGATAGCTACATCTTTTGCCGAATAAAAAATGTCCATAATTAAATACAAGACTGCAAACAACACTAAATAAAGTATTGGGTTAGATGCTGTTAGTCCCCCTATATCCGTAAACAAAATAGCCAAAGTAATCGCTGCAATAAATGCACCAATTATAACCCAAGGCTTAAATTTTCCCCATCTGGTTTTCGTTTTATCAATCGTATTCCCAATAAACGGATCAATAAAAAGTTCGCCAATACGTAATACAAGAATGATCGTAGTTACAATACCAATCATATATTCGTTATAATTTTGGTTATTTGTATTGAATAAGTTACTAGTCACAAATATCATAAAATATGTACCTATCATGGCATAAAAAAAATCATGTCCAAACGTACCACTGGCATATGCTATACGAGTCCAAAATTTGCTCTTACTGTTTGAATTTGACACTGTAACGCCTCCCGCTATAATCTTACTTTTTCTTAACCTAATTCCTCTTGTTTCTCTTATCTTTGTATCGCATTTATATATTCAATAATCCCATCGACGATTTTATCTAATGAAATTTTACTAGTATTTACAACCAAATCATAATTAGAGCCTACGCCCCATTTTCTACCTGTATAATACTGATAATACCCCGCTCTTTTTTCATTTTCAGCATCTAATTCTTTCAAAGATTTACCATTATAAGTTTCAGTCCCTCTTTTTTCTCTATATGCATCATCCGCACAAACAAAAACAGAAAAATGATTGGGATCCTTCTCTAAAACATAATCAGCACAACGACCTAAGATAACACATGATCCATCTTGAGCCAGTTTTCTAACTACACTCGTTTCAGCTAAGAACAGGCCTCGGCTAGAGTTTCCCATATGACTACCAAAAGAATGAAATGGTATAAAACTTAAAGATAATGGTTGCACTTGATTCTCCAACTCTAACAAATCACTTTCACTCAAATCATTAATCCCTAACTTGGCTGCTGCGATATGAATGATTTGTCTATCATATAGTTTAATATTTAATTTTTCTGCTAATTTGGTTGCTAGCTCACGTCCACCACAACCATACTGCCTACTAACGGTTATCACAACTTTTTCATTCATAAAAAATCACCTCATCTTATTTTTTAGTCAATACCAACAAATTATTTATTGTATCTTTTTTCATTTGCCATAGTAAACGTTTTCTTTTTATTAAGCAAGTTTACCTTATCAAATTAAGCCACCTGGTACAAAACTTCACACTACTTCGACACCAAGCCGAGAATTGATCTACTTTTAAAAAGCAAACGTTTTCTTTGACAGCTTTCATTTTACACTCACCATAATCTAAAATCAACATTATTTTTGTAAAAATGTTTTTTTTCTGAAAATATCGTTATTTAATGCACTCACAACTGCATCATAATCAAACAACCTTTTCACACAAATTAGCCCGCTAAGGCTGCTTTCAGGCTAGGGAATCATTTTCTAAGTGGATATATTCCCGACCTAGTCTCAGAATATATTTTGTATTTAATAATTCTGAAAAACCCTCTGTACATTCTTTCAGTCTATCCATCAAATAACCTTTCTAACAAAAAACAAGAAAAGACCGTCTGCTTCCAAACGACCTTTTCTTATATTATTTAGTTAGCGGAATATGAAGGCCACTTGCGATAAGACACATGGCCATTTGATTTAAACTTACACCTTCATCTTTTGCGCACGCAGCTAAATTTCTATGCAAACTCTTAGGCAATCTTAGATTAAATTTACCACTAAAATCATCGTCATGAACTGGTTCTAGAATATCTATCCCGGCCTCCAAAGCAGTTTCAATCCACCCCTTCTTTGCATCCTCCAGCATATCTAATAATTCGGCTTTTGTTTCGGCCTGCGCAATACATCCTTTTAGATCCGGAATATATCCAACATAGCCGCCCTTAGAAGATGATTCTATAATTTCTTTATAAGGTAATTTCATATAATACTCTATATTTTTTTTCATGCTTTTCACTTCTTTCTATCGTGATATTTATAATAAACTTAATAAGCCAAAGTTTAACAAAGGCTCGCACAGTTTTAGGGTTGTTCCTGATTCGCTGCAAAAATTTTTTATCTGACTCAATAGGACGCCTCCTCGTCATCTAAACAGTACCATATATGATACCATCCTACAAATATTTATTCCATATATAAAAGAACTTCAACGAAAAGAATCTGCGCTATGCCAATTTGGAATTACGCTATCCCAGAGTCGTCCAAGAGTCAGTAACAACACCCCATATTCAGGGGCAATGTTCCAAAACGTGCAACTACTATTCAGACAAAAAAACTTCAAATTTGACTTGGCCATTCATCTACAGTGATCATGCCACACAATCGTTAATCTTTCTATTACAACATAGGAAAATACCTCAAAAAGTGCAGGCTGTCAAATAGGCTGTCAATAATGTAATTGATTCCAGAAAAAAGCACATAAAAAAGGCTCCACGCAAGCCACGCGAAGCCTTGAAATTACTACTGGCAGAGAGGGTGGGATTCGAACCCACGGTACCTTGCGGTACAATTGATTTCGAGTCTCTTAAAATTAGCACTTCGTTATATTTTTATTGATTTTACTGGGTTTATAAAGCAATATTTTCCTAAAAAATTCACACTTCGTTATATTTTCATATAGAAATACCCACTTACTGCACCCTTATTGCACCCTAAAAATCAGCAAAAGCGAAAAGGTAATCTATGCATAATTATATAGATTACCTTTTCGCTTTTTTAGGAGTCAGCCGATCAAATTGCATGTCACTTTTTCCAGTTCCGATATGTACTTTCTCTTTATATAATAACGTCATTGATGTTTGTCGTGTCGTATAGTCATTATTCGTTTTCGGAAAAAATGATTTACAATATCGTAACCCCGCATCCGGAAATTCATCAAGAAACAGAGAAAGAATGTCCGGCAAAAACTCTGCACATTCTTTCAGTCTATCCATGAAAATATCCTTTCTAACATAAAATAAAAAGGTCCCGCTCACGCAGGACCCTTTTAGAACATTTTCTTTCAGCATTACTACCTATTCAAGTTGTGGTAAACGTTCAACCCTTATAGAGCTCCATAAAGCACTGCACCTTGAAACAACACTTTATATCAACACTACGATAAACACTCGACGTTGTTTACCCTTAATTTAATTATAACGGTCTCCACGAAAAATATCAATTAACTTTCACAGGAACTGGAGCTTCTGGTTTTTTATATTGTGACCGAATCGATTAAGACGTTATTACATAAAAACGTAACAAAAACAGCAACTAAGCAATAATTTTCTATAATTGCTGTTTCGTCTTTTTCAAAATTATTGTATCGTATATATTGGCTGTTTTGACCAATTATCATTTTCAATATTAAATTCATAAAAATTAAAACAACGTTGTCCATTTTTTTTAAGTTTATCGCGAATTATGTCAATAACAGAATATCGATCTGAAAATGATGTATTCCTCCCAAAAATAATTGAATTCAGTGCTGAAAAATCATAGCAAATTTTTGCATAGTCTTTCCCCATATTAGGTATTAATAAACGGTATTCTTCTTCATATTGCCAATCTACTGTTTTTTGTAAATAAGGACTTTTCATTAACTCTGGATCTATAGGACTCCCACACAATCTATTCTCAAAAATACTTAAAATATTAAATGCATTATCACCTTGATACAGCTTCTCGCGGTAATCAACTTTCTCAAAATATAAATTTTCGAATGAATTCCCCTTAAAGTGTATGCTTTTTTTCTTCCCATCGGAAATCAAATTATAACATAAACATATCCCTTTTTGTGCATTTGCATAATGTCCCCATAAAGAAGTATTATCATTTCTTTTAGAAAAAGATGCAATCCGAAACTGTGGTCGTGCAGATTCGTCAAATTTTCTAAAAATCATCCAGGAAGCATTATAAATGGCACCTGTAAAGCTTTCGGCTATAGTTTTTTCAAAACAAAACAATTTCCAGTTCTCTTGAATGTATTTTTGTATTATATATACTGCTTCAACGTTTTGCAAAGCATCTTGTGGACGTATAAAGTTATGAATACCCGTTATTTTATTGTCAATAATATCTTCAACCAACTTTTTTGCGCTATGATAAATAGCATTCATGCTTTCAATTTGATCGGTTGCTGCCCCTAAATATTTGTCTACATTGAATGCTATAAACCAATAAATATACGGGTGTAAAAGATATTGAAAGCAAAAAACGATTCCAGCATTCGTATAATAAACCTCTGATTTCCCCATTTCTTCGACTATTTTCTGAATGAGTTCTGATTGAATAAAAAGATTTTCTATATCTAAAAGATCTTTTGGATCACTAAACCTACCAGGATAATTCTTTGTTAGATAATCATTGCAAACTTCTCTAAAATAAAATCGAAATACACCTATCCAATGTTCTTTTACCCCTTTATAAAAAGGGGTAATACTTCCTTCCATTGGATCGTTTAATTCTTCCATAGATGCAAAAAATATTTCCTGTTTTTCAAGTTCCTTATAATCTCCTAAAATACTTTTCATTGGTCGATAACGATATATTAATGATTGATCCACAAAACCCTCTCCATTCTAAAAGTATTGTCTATGCTTATCCACAGATTTTATTATCCAATGATTTTTTTAGTGGACATTTTAAGTGGCTACTGAATAGTTAAAAAGTGACATAAGAAAAGACCGTCTGCTTCCAAACGACCTTTTCTTATATTATTTAGCTAGCGGAATATGGAGGCCACTTGCGATAAGACACATAGCCATTTGATTTAAACTTACACCTTCATCTTTTGCGCACGCAGCTAAATTTCTATGCAAGCTCTTAGGCAATCTTAGATTAAATTTACCACTAAAATCATCATCATGAACTGGTTCTAGAATATCTATCCCGGCCTCCAAAGCAGTTTCAATCCACCCCTTCTTTGCATCCTCCAACATATCTAGTAATTCGGTTTTTGTTTCCGCCTGCGTAATACATCCTTTTAGATCCGGAATATATCCAACATAGCCCCCCTCAGAAGATGCTTCTATAATTTCTTTATAAGGTAATTTCATATAATACTCTATATTTTTTTTCATACTTTTCACTTCTTTCTATCGTGATATTTATAATAAATTTAATAAGCCAAAGTTGAACAAAGGCTCGCACACTTTATCAATCTTTTTCTTCCAATGCTTTTATAACCAACTTCACATAAAATTCTTTTACATACGGCTCTTTATACGGAATCGTCAATATCATCGGGATACCTGGTTTCGTATATGAATGATGGCTAGAACCCCCATTCGGCTGCCTACACTTAAACCCTGCTTTTTTTAAAATCTTTTCCAGTTCTTCAAATCGAACAGCTTTAGGGTTGTTCCTGATTCGCTGCAAAAGTTTTTCTATCTGACTCAATAGCACGCCTCCTCCTTGTCTAAATAGTACCATATATGATACCATTTTGTAAATATTTATTAGGAATTTTTTGGTTTCGGGTCTACTATCGATAAGCGTAAGGCAGTTATCGACCGTTAAGAGTGTGCTCGGCTTTCTAACTGGTTAAAATTCTTGGTACACTCTTAACTATCGATAACTGTGCTTATCGGTCGTAGACCAGTGTCCGAAGGACTGCCGGATTAAGGCTAGGGAATACGGGCGGCGGAAAAGGCAGGAGCCGCCCATCTTCCCCTATGCCGACTCCGGTCTTACAACACATAGTCAGTATCAGCCTCGCCCCAAAAGGCTGACCGATTCAACGCTGCGATGTTGTATCGGCACAATCACAGAAACGAAAGAAAGCCGAGTGCTGTCAGCATTCGGCTACATGAGCGGAAGACGAAGACGGCGGCACGGAATGTGCTTTCGCAGAGTCCGTGCCGCCGCCTTGGTCTGGAGCGCCTATTGTCAATTAGCTCCATTCTAAATAAAAAATACTGCAACACTTTGATTTTTCCCATAAAAAAGCATTCTCAGCCAAAGTTCTTTTAGTCTATCAATTCATGTTCTTTAAGATATTGTTCCCCTTTATCTGTAATATTTGTATTCGCAGGTGTATATCCTGCGCTCATAAGCGGATGAGCAGCAGTTCCACTTGAATATTTCGGATTGAGACCATCAATAAATCCATTGTCTTTTAATTCCATCAATACTTCACTATACTCATTGTTCAGAGCTTTTTTGTTATACACGGATAATAAAACTTGATCTTTTGATAATTCCATAATATCATCTCCTAATTTATGTTTACCATTTAGGTTGTAAACTAAATACAAAGTATTTTGCTATGGTCTCATTTTCGCTTCATTATACATTTTACAAACTTCTGATAAAGATATTTAATACGCACCTGATTTTTCTCATACGCTATAAGCTGCTAATTATTGCGCCCCATACTAACACTTGCACTATATATTCCAGTTTCATAGCCAATATTAATTAGAGTCTATGCTGAAAGTCATTTTGGAACTTTGCAATACACCCTGCCATGTGTTAATAAATGAACCTAATCCCAGTCTAAATTAGCATTTGATGCGTCACCATATTTATTATGCAATTTATCTAATATTTCCTTATCCTCACTTCGCCATTCCAGTGTACTATGCCTTATATGCCAATTCCCAGGATTAAAACTCTGAGATACAGATACGGCTAATTTCTCATATACTGTATCTCCTTTTGGGGGTTCAACAGTCCAACCACTTTCAGTAAGATATGCATAAGTATTTTTAGAATCTGCTGACATTTTTATTCCTCTCCCCTTTTTTATTTATCCTATACTCTTCGGTAATTAAAAAGAGATACCTGTAAAAACATCATAACAAATAATTATTTGAAAAAAAATCTTCAACCTTATATAAACCGCACATCTCATTTCTTGAAGTCAGTAAAGCGACGTGCATCGCCCCGGTACAGCAAGGTAATGTAGACACAAACATAAATTATTTATTTATATCTCCATAAATAATTTATGTTTAAGATTAAGTAAATCTATCATTAGTGTATACCATTTATATTTATTTAACACAATTTTTTCAAACTCAACATATGGAAGAAAACTTATCCTGTCATCTGTTTTTGTAGCCCAATTACTCGTTGCTTTGGAGCATAATACACTGCCTATTCGCTCTTGAAGTATAGTTTTAGGTATCCGAAGTGGTTTCCCATTAAGATCTATATTTTTTAGCTTCTGAGCATCAACCGCAAACTTGTTACATTGGTTAATAAGTTTAGTAAATTCTTCAATGGTTATTGTCCCTACATCTTTTTTGATAATTGTGAACTTTTTATATAATGTTCTACATTCACATTTATCTTTATCAAATGCAACATGTGCCGTCAATAACCAAAAGCAACGATCTATATAGTTTTTAAATAACATATAATCAGTTGACAATACAAAAATACGTTGTTCGATTGGTAATAATTCTATATATTCCTCCAACTTTTCAATTTCGCTATAAATATATTTCCATAGATTCCGATTTTCTTCAGTTTCTTGATTGAAGGAACTAATAAATTTATCGAGTGTTGTTTCATTTATAACTTGTTGAATTTCTTTAGTAATATTTTCCATGATACCCTGCGTTTTTATCTGAAAAGCAATTTTTTCAACTCGAAATTGAGCTTTAGTTTCCACTATCAAATCATAAATAGCAACTGCATCCCATGCAAGCAATGAGCATGCTATTCCCATGGCTACCGTTACCAAAATAGGATTCCATATTAAACCATCTACATAGACAAAAATCATTATTATTGCGACACCTAAAATTAACATTCTGAACAAAAACTGATTAATTAATGCCTGTCTGCGCTGTTCTGCATCCAAAAAAATCACCCATTTCAACTTTCAGTACTATGTATTATAGCATAATGCTTATTAATGATATAGATTTTTAGAAATTTCCGTATAACTTAAATTAAAGTTTTTGACAAAGAAAGTTGTCCGCAAAGCTGTTAGATAACGATGCTTACTTGAATGTTAATATAATCCACAAAAATTTTATATCAACTTAAAAACATTTTTCATTCCGATCAATGTTTCGTAGACCAGTGTCGCAAGGACTGCTGTCTCCGGTCTGAGTATCAGCCTCGCCCCAAAAGGCTGACCGATTAAACGCTGCGATGTTGTATTGGCACTATCACAGATTGAAAGAAAGCCGAGTGCTGTCAGCATTCGGCTACATGAGCTCCAGACGAAGACGGCGGCACGGAATGTGCTTTCGCAGAGTCCGTGCCGCCGCCTTGGTCTGGAGCGCCTATTTATAGAAAGATATCACGCGTCAGCCATGTCTACACCAGTGTACAAAGTTTTCACAATTATTATATATAACGTTATATTCCATTTCACTCGTTCGACTCCAAGCACGACGTATAATCTCATTTTCCGAAAATGCAGCCTTGCTTTTGCGTAAATGTATATCATCCGTCCCCGCAAAATCTTCAAGTGAAATACACCTAACCATGCCTTCATTATATTCAAAGACAAAACCCGCGCCATCATATAGTCCATGATGCGTATAGGCTATTCTTGTTACAAATATATGATCGCCTTTATTTAGCTTTTTCTTGATTTCCACTACACTTTTACCTGTAAAAATTCGTTCCATTTTAGAGACTGGATCCACAGCATCTCTTACGTTTTGAATCGAATCTTCTGCATTGTTTATTTTTTCAAGGACTGCCCCCACATCTTCTGAAACATACCTTTTTACTATTTTTTCAATTATTCGTGGATTTTCCCTACCCCTTGATGGTATGTTTGGCTGACGCGAAACAACACCGTGAGGAGTCGTTACATTTACTAAAGCTCGAAATACATCTAATCCATTCATGATTATTCATATCTCCCTTATGATCTCATTTATCAAAATTGCTATATGGCAATATAATTTTATCATATGTTTACTAAAATACTAGCACTAAAAAAAGTTTACTGCACTGCAATAAACTTTTTTAGAAATTCATCTATTAATTTTTCCGGATCATTGCCTAGATTTCTTTTATCTCACCCGTCATGATGCTTATGGCTCTTTTTAGATTCCTGCAACCTTAATACTTATCTTAATTTTCTTCCTTTTTCAATCTATCAAACAGCCCTGCCCAATATATAATTGGAATACTTGCTTTTGATATTATTTTTTCTCGTTCTGCTTCCGTTCCTGCCTGTTGTAATTCCCTATAGATTTTTTCAAGCTCCTCCGGTTCTATTGAAGATGTTTCTAGGGGTTGTGACACTGGAGGTTTACTAGCTAAAACATTTTTAATAAATATACCTATTTCATCAATAAGACTAAGATGGTCTTTAAAATATTTTATTGTTTCCGGCAAGTTTCTTTTCTGATTCGCTAAAATTTTTTCAATATTCTCGAAACTATCTTCCATCTCTTCATATGTATTAAAAGTTATTGGAGACCGTAAATAGCCTAAGTTTCTAACTAAATCTATTAACAATTGCAAAAAATGTATATACTGATAATCATAATTTGCTACTACGTCAAATTTATTCATGCGCTGTAGTAACATAAGAAATGTAACCAAAGAATCCTCACGAATTCGAGCTAAAAAGGGCTTCATATTGGCAATAAAACTGTCATTAATTTGGGTTGGCTTTTCAATTAAAAAATAGAGTTCTAATAATCCTCTATAATCCACTGGTTGATTTGGTGATTCTGTCACAATAAAGGATATAAAATATATTTTCCAACGATATTCTTTCTTTTTACTAAATAGCTCATTCGACATATCATCTGAAAAAGGTTCTGTTAATAATTTACTTTCAAAATTTTTATAGCCTGCTTCCCATTCCGTTTTTTTCTTGCATAAAATTAACGTTTGCATACTATTTACAATCCATTGATAGGCATCTATCAGCATAGGCTCCCCTGCTTCTAACAAGCGCCAAATAAGAGATTCCGTCTGATCCCGCTGGATCCTCTTGATGGCTATTTGGCTCTCAGTCAAATCTGTTCGAGATTTTTCAGTATATCGAGTGTCTAACTCATAATTGTCTGCCCACAAAAATTTATACGCAATATAAACTTTTATATCCTCATCATCCTGAAAGAGTTTCTCCGTTTTTATAATTTCTTTTGGTTTGGAGTTGTCTTTACCTGCTAAAATGCGTAATATTTCTCCCGTGGGCATCATGGTATCATCATTTTTAATATCAAAACAATATCTTAGATTCTTCCCACAGGCAAAACGACTATAAACTTCTGGCAAAAAATGTTTAATGAAAAAGAACGCTATTATTGTATAGTTATCATCATGAACTCTATTATTGGGTCGACTCAATATGTGATAAATATCTGTCAAAAAACACCCAACTGTCCTAATACTATACAAATCTCTAAATATCACATTTATTTTTTCTGTTAAGTCTATACCTGGAATTTTATCCTTTAGAAAAACCATTGAAGCTGCTTTAAAATATTTCAAATCATTTAATGTTAAAATACCTTTGACAAATTTTTCTTTTTCTTCTTTTTCTTTTATTTCATATTGTACTATTTCATAAAAACCAATTTTTGACAACTTCATTGTATATGGAATATATTTTTCCAAATATTTAGGCTCGCCTGCATCTCCCAAACATTTTTTGAGTCTGACCGGATCATATTGATACAAAATTTTAACGCATTCATTATCACTTGCCAGTTTTTCTGAAATATAAAAAATTTTTATTATTAAATTTTCATCTACGATCCTATCCAGATCTTCATAAACAATAATGATAGTTTTTTCAATTTTTTTTAATTCCTCTTTTAAGCTATCAAATGCTTTGGCATAAGATTCATTTGACTCTGAAAGTAATTCGCCAAAAAATTTTATTTTTGGTTCTTTATCAAAGAAATTTTTTAATCGTTTAGAATACCTTGATATAATTCCATTCTCATATAAAACCCGTTCCATTTCATCGACTATAATCTGCGGTAAAACATCCAAATTGCAAGCTAATACATCAATCGTGATAACTTCATACTTCGCATTGTCTTCAAAAGAATCTTTTAATTTCTCAACAAAAAAAGTCTTTCCATCGCCCCATGCAGCTTCTATCCCAATAATCGGAAAATCTTTGTTTTCGATTTTTTCTTTTATTGTATGTAAATCGCTTTTCCGTTTACCGTATAATTGCGGATTTAAATCTGATTTATTCACAACAAATTGGCAGAAAGTTGTGCAATGCAAGGCAAACTGTATCATTTGCAATATAAGCAACAAGCATGCATCGCTAGGATTTACAAAAAAAAATGCTACATTTCCACCATACAAAACCGCAAAAATTTTATTATAAAATACGCGATTCTTACAAGGACAAAATTGTATTAGCACTAAAATGCAACAAACCATACTTAATATTGCATAAATAGATAAAGGAACCTTCAATCCCCAAAATAGTACTACAAAAACCATCATACTTTGTAAAAAAAGCATTATAACGTTTTTCAATTCTTTTTTCAATTCTTTCTTCAATTCTTTTGTCATAGTATCGCTCCAAATATTGTTATTTTATTCCTCGTTATTATAACATTCTTGATGTCAAATTAGTTGGTAAATTAAGAAATTTCCAGCTAGTAAAGTTCTGTCGACGATCGAATGAATTGCTTCCAAGAACGTTAGCACCTATACATCGGATTAAAATACAATTACCCAGAAAAGTGTACCTATTTATTTTACGACAATATAGTTTATAAAAGAGCAAAAAAAAATACAAAGCATAAACCATACTTTGTATTTTCTGCCTATTAATTTTTCCGGATCATTGCCGAGAGTTCTTTGATCTCGCCCGCCAGGTCGCCTATTTTATCTGCGAAAACGTCCAGCGACTTTTGAAATTTAATCAGCAGGTAGAGCGTAATCACAATTGGAAACCCGACCTGTGCGATTGCAGTCAATATATTGCCGTCCATAGCCATACACCCCCTTTTTGCCCAATCGATCTATATACAGGAAAAGCCCCGCAGTTGCAGGGCTTTTTTGACGTTGACTACACTTAGACAAGTGCCGTAACGGTGACTTCTTTAATTTGCGCTTTGACCGCCGTCTTTAAATCGCCACTTTTATTTGAAAATACATTTTTAGCGATACACGCTGCCATATATTCGTCTGTATTGGCTTTGGTTAGACCGTCTTTCGGATCGGAAAGCGAATACTGCACTTCTTTATCTGACACCGTTTTAAATACCAGTTCCAGAGACTTTGCCATGATGTTTCCTCCTTTCTAGCGAAATAAATGCCGCTTATTTACTAAGGAGTTCATACGATTCGGAAACTTGAATCGCATCTACCGTATGCGACTGCAACGCTGCAGCCATGCTGCCGATTGCATACAAATCTTCATTGACTGCACTGGCTTTAACAGTTCCCAGTGTACGCGTTGACAAAACGGCTTCGCCAGTGGAATTGACACCAGTCTGCACTTTGACTTTTAGCGTTTTGGAATTTCCTGTTGCTGTAATTGCCATAACAAGCCCTCCTTTCTATAACAGAAAAGCCCCGCCTACACAGGAAACGTCTTGTGTAAACGAGGCTTTCTGCGGAATAGATTCTATAACAGGGAGCGCGCCCACTGCATCGTATTGAAAACAAACATGTCTACGCTTTGAACCTATTCCGTAAGTTCTTTTCTTGCAAAATCAACGAGGAAGTTTAAACAGTTACGTGGTTTAGTACAATTTAATACTACAAAATCTACCGACTTTATTCAAGTAGTCAATTTAAATTACTTGTTTTATTTGCAATATTTAACGTTCTGCTGTCAATTACTGCCCGTCAACAATGCATAATCCGTGATACCACGGGCAATTGCTTTGCTAAATTCGGGTCCTGCATCAACCAATAGTTCCTGATCGGCTTCGTTGCTTAAAAAAGCGGTTTCGACAAGGACCGCCGGGCAGGTTGTTTTACGCAGGACAAAAAAGGTCTTATTTTCTTTGACGCCCCGATCCACCGTATGCAATGCATTTAAAATTTGTGTCTGAATGCAGTTTGCCAAGGTGCCGCCGGCTGCCGACAAACTATAACAAAATGTCTCCGTACCTTTCGCCTCCGGATTCGAAAAACCGTTACAATGAATCGCTACAAAAACATCGGCGGCAAAATCCGCAGCACTCTGGACGATTTTCCCCAAATCATCATCCTGCATAAAACGAACTTCACAACCAGCCGCCAATAAAGAATCGGATACCTCATGCATAAACGTGCAGCAAAGCTCTGCTTCCGTTGTCTGGGTGCCGACCACGCCCGGATCAATTCCCGGCGCATGTCCGCCATTTATAAATACTTTCATTTTGGTCACCTCACAACAAAATAGAAAAACAGGTTCGAGAGCGTACTACCCACAAAACTGCATACTGTAAAAATCAGCATCCACTTTATTTCTGTAGTCATTGTAACGGACATCTCCTTTCATTGTGGTTCGTTTGTTCGTTTCACATCGAGCCCTGCGCTGCCCGAACTGGCGGCACAGCCGATGCAACTCGCACGGGGCGGCATCGATTGTGCCACCATTCCGCCAGCGCCCGAGGCTATCCGCCTAGGAGTGGCAAAAAACGCCCCTCCCACGCGGCAACGACCAAGCCGTGCCGACCATAAAATCCGAATTGACTACTAGGAAACATGGTTAAACTTCTCGATTGCCACGGCATTGCAGCTGTCACCCCGCCGCCTTTGGGGAGCCGTCTTGCCACGTGTACATGGCGGACAACCTGACAAACAGGGACGGCAAAAAACGCCGCCCGTCAGGCAGTTCGCCGTGTTCACTCTCCGTCCTCCTCCCCCTCTGCTGCGCATTCACCCCCACCACTGGCAACTCCTGCCGAGGGCAATTATGATGCGACAAAAGAAAAAGGGAGAGGAGGACTCCGGGCACCTGCGGTCGACTATGCCCGCCTGCGGAAGCGGAGTCGCTAAACTAAGCCGCGCGGGCATACTCCCCAAAAGCGGCGGGGTGACCGAGGCGACGATCCGTAGTTCGCTTCGCGCCATTCAAACCTGCAAAAGGTAGGCGCTTGTGATAACGCATCACCCGTGGCTGCATCGAACCAACTTTCTGTATGTGGATTCACGCAGGCAACGGACTGCTCATAAGGCAGCTGTCCGTTGCCTGCGTAATTCCACCGCCCCTACATTATTTCGTAATGCCGAGTGCGACCGCCCCCGCGGTCGCACTCGGCACCCCAAACCTTTTAATACCAATTTTTCTTACGAAGCTCTTCTTTCAATAAATCAAAATCAGTACACAAATTCGTCACTAACATAAGCACCGAATCATGTTCTGCCGCTGGTGACTTCGCCAGATTATCGATACATCTTCCCAGCGTGTCCACATTTTTCTTTACAGTAGAATCCGAATCCACTTAAATCGCCTCCTTTCGGTACAATCTTTGCCGATCCGCCGCCTCTTTTCTCTACTAAAATTTCACCATAGGTACTATACCTAAAAACAGACTTCTATAGCATCAGCATTTGTAAACGCTGAATCCATTCTCATTTTCTTGTCTTTTATATCGCGCCGCTTGTTGATAGGTATGCGAAAACACCCTGTATAAACCAATATCCTCACAATCAACATCTACACAATCGCCTAGCTGCCCGATCAAAGCATCGACCCAATCATCATACGAAAAAAACTCACCCGAAACCTCTGGCATTACATCCACTTCTTGCATCAGCGATTTAACCTCAGCGGGAGGCAAAACCTTGCCAACCTTCACCGTAGGCGAAAGCGGCGCTGCCGATTCGATTATTTTATAAGTGGGCGGCTCATTCCCGCCTGGTGAAGTATACTGTAAAAATTGTCGGTCCACCAGTTCTCGTCTGGCATGAATAAACGTTCCATGACTGACCCCAAGCACCTCACGTATCTCTTTTTCTTTAAGTTTCCCTTCATGCCCTGCTAAAAAATCCAAAAAACGCAAAGCCTGTTTTGATAAACTCATGGTGTCACCTCCGGCGCTGCAGCTTCGACAAAAACAGCATCGTTGTATTCCATATCAATTTGCGCAATATGTATAAAACTCAAAACAGTCTGCATCGATTCCGCCGCTTGTATCGTAAACGGAGTCGCATCCGCCAGCCGAATAATATCCTGTATCTTCTTTGAGTTTTTTAATAATTCCATAAATTCATTCTGCAACGGATCATTTTTCACCGAGGCATTCCATTCTGCCTCCAAATCACATAATTCAGCAAACATATAATGATTCCGTTTAAAAAGCGACGTCATTTTTCCCGCTCGAACATCGATCTGCTGCAAATACATTGGCTGTATCCCTTTTTGGATTAGGCTTTGTCGTTTTTGCTGAATCAACTGCTGTTCATTGGCAAAAATCTTCCAGTCCTCAAACTCTTCCGGCTTGCGTAAAACAGGTATTCCTTTTTTCTTATCATAAATTGCCTTCTCTTCAAGCAAAATATCGTACATTGTATCTAATCCATTAGAATCTCTGTATCTAAGTTCCCGTATTTCACCACTCACCAGTATCTTCATTGAATCTCTCCTCTGTTCGTCAGACTTCCACGGCTGACGATTCTATATTTTGCTGGTCGGTTCCCACTCTGCACTTCATGGATAATATATTCACCATCGACCAGTTCCTTGCGGGCAATAATAAATTGCTCATGATTCAATCCTAAATCACCGCGAATTTTACTTTCCCGAATAACCAGTGGAAAATGCCAACGTGCACTATTTGCATAATGCATTAGGATAAACCAGAAAGCAATCGCTCGTGCGCTGACTGGATTATACAAACACCGCTTATGAAATTCATTAATTTCACTAAGATAATTCATTTCATCTTAGTCGATTGCTGCCCTGGGCATTTGACTGCTTCTTGACATAATCACGCAGCCAGTTCACAGCATCATCTTTATGGATCAACGTATGTCTTCCCGAATGCATCGCCGGAAATCCAGTGATTTTCGTCATTTCACGAAGCCGGTTTATCCCTATACCCGTCAACTCAGCAAACTCTTTAATTGACACCATAATCGTCATGTAACCACTTCCTTTTATCTGACATTAGCAAAATGCGTTTTAATATTCACACTTCGTTATAATTTATTATAGCATGTGTCTAAAGACCTGTAAATACGTTTTGCTATTTACAATTCGCACTTTGTTATATTATAATAGAATTAATAACAAATCGTATTATAAATAATTACGAAGCGTTATATAAGCCTAAACTTTACGAGTAAAAAATCAAGGAGGTGCTTAGATTGGGATTTTCGCAAATGTTAAAAGATCTTCGCAATTCAGCCGGACTGCAACAAAAACAGCTTGCTGAAAAATTAGGTGTCACACAAGCTACAATCAATGGCTATGAATCAGGTAAACGAGAACCAAGAATTGAAATGCTGATAAAGATAGCAGCCCTTTTCAATGTCACGATTGATTTTCTCATTGATGCGCACACAGAAAAACCTTCGGATAGAGCACAGGACCTTCTGAAAAAGATTGATTCTTTATCCGAACAAAATTTTGAAACAGCCGCCCAAGTAATTACCGCCCTCAGCAACGACCCGCGCCAACTTTATCGGGAATTTATGCTGAGTCGTCAAATAGCCGAGACACCCGCTGACTACAAAACCGACAAACAAAAATAAATTGCCTGTCGGCTGAACCTACGAACTACCCCTGCTATTACTGTTTTATTTTGTTTTATTTCCTTTAGTACTTATCTGTCGGAATAGCGACCGCAAACTCCCCTGCAAAGTAGACGGCACTCCCGACCGCAAATAATACGACAATGTTTTTTTATCCACAGCATATAAACAGGATAACCACAGAGTTATCCACAGAAAGGAGTTTATAAAAATGGCAAGACGAGGAAACGGAGAAGGGTCGATTTACTACGATAAAACAAAAAAATGCTGGGTTGCTTCCATCTGCATCGGGGTTGACACCACCACCGGAAAAACAATCCGCCGTCGTGTCTATGCCGATAATAATAAAGACATCATCACCAAGAAAAACGATATGCTGGCAAAATATAAAGACACCTATTACATGGATGCTGACCGGATCACCGTCGGTGACTGGGTGTCAAAATATCTTGACACCTATAAAAAAGGCAGTGTCCGGCAAAACACCTACGAATCCTATCTATATCTAGCCAAACACTACATTGCCCCGCACTTAGGTACGGTAAAACTCGACAAACTGCTACCTATACAAATACAGCATTTTGTCAACGATTTGGCGGCGCAACACTCGCCCCGCACGGCAGAATACGTCCTTGCCATTTTAAAAATGGCGATCCGAAGGGCGGTAGATGAAAACATTCTCGTCAAAGACGTCACTCGCGGCATTAAAAAACCGCGAAAAAAAGCAAAAGAAATTCATCCCCTGACCCCCGAAGATGTGCAAATTCTGATCGATAAAACAAAATCCGACAAAATGAAAATGGCGATCAAAATTCTCTATATGACGGGTATGCGTAGTGAAGAGCTGCTCGGTCTGACTTGGAATAAAATTAACTTCGCCAAACAACAGCTTACCATCAGTCAGGTTATTATTCGCACCAAAGATGGTCCTATTATTGAAGCGCCAAAAACACAAGCCAGTGCCCGCGCTATATCCCTGCCGCCTAAACTTTTGACGGCACTCAAAAACTATAAAAAACTGCAAGCCGCTGAAATACTCAAAAACAAAAACTATCAAAATCAAAACTTCGTAATCTGTCGGCAAAATGGACTGCCCATGATGCCGGTATGTTTCTGCAATATTTTTGGACGCAATGCCAAAAATGCCGATATTGCCATTACCGCCCACGGACTCCGCCATACCCACGCCACCCAACTTTTCAAAGCCGGCTGGAACGCAAAAGATGTCCAGGAACGCCTCGGACATTCTTCCGTCAGCGTAACCCTGGACATCTACACCCATCACGTTCCTCAAAGACAAAACGACATCGCCGCCTACCTAGACCAAATTTGCCCGAACTAGACGAAAGGCACCGCTGCATTTTTGCAGCGGTGCCTTTTTTATCTACACTGGCGTTTAGCTTCCTTCACTATGCATTTTAATTTTTCAATCAGGTCAACATCCTCATTTCCATTCTTCACAAAATCTAATTGTTCAGCTAAATCTCTTTTAAGTTTTCCTAGAGCCTCTTGATTGATATTTTCTTTGCAATACGGATATCCTATCATCGCAGCCTTCAATGCCGCTTGATCAGCATACGGATTATAACCTTTCTTTGACAAATCCGTCCATAAATTATCCGTCCACATTAACTTTTTTCGTATAAAATCCGCTGCAATATTTTTATGATACTTATATAATTCTTCAGTTTTAAATACCTTTAAAAAATTTTTAATATCTTTATCGCGAGTATTTACATGAACATTCAAATCTATCTCCATTAGACTTTTGAACTCTGCTTTAAATTTGAAATAATCATTAAAATTATCACAATAAGGATTCGGATCATCAAATGTAAAGTCTTTATCCCCCTTTAGTGACGAATTACAAAATTTGCAACTTGGCACCAAATTATAAAGCGACATTGAAAAATATGGGTATTTACTTTTAGGGAGAAAATGGTCTAAATCTGCCCGACATTTACCATCTTTGGTAAGTATAGGTGTTATATATTGTCTATTACAATATGGACAAACCCTTATATTTGACAGAAATACAAATGTATATGGTGTCCATTTTGTATCGAATTTTTGATTGTCACAATAGCTTTCTAAGTAAAGTGGTTGAGTCGGTTCGGTACTTGTTCGTTTGGAAAATCTTTCATAGCCAAATAGTTCTAATATTACATCTTGGTATATCTCTTGTTCTAAAGCACTGGACATATGTATAGCATTATATGCAACTGAAATTTCATCATACAGTGTTCTTAATACATTAACATCACCAATTGCCAACAATTCCGCATTGCTCTCACAAATTTGGATAAAGTCATCAAATTCAGTTGACATACCTTGCTGCTTAAATTCATCAAACCATTGCATTTGTTCTGGTGATGCAGATTTTAATTTATTTTTTTTCTTTGTAACTTTCCTTTGAAAAATTTCATCATAATTTGCGCTGTCAAAATTGGGTACTATTTTATTTTGAAAATATTCCAAATGTCTTCGTTGCATTTCGGTACTAATCTCAATTTTAATCATTTCATTTCACCTAAATGTTTATGATTACGAATAATAAATTCCATTACCTTAACTTGTTCAGGCTGCGTAAGATCTTTAAATTTTTCTATAACAACTGTTGAGTTCTGAACATGATCATCAAAACAAGCAGAAAGTTTATCATTTGCAGACTCCCATAAATTCAACAACATATTTTTTATCAATGGCTCGCCTATCAGATCAATTATCTTTTTATTTTTTTCTAAAACACGACGATACGCTGATACATATTCCAAATTCGACAAAGTTTGTATTTCATGCTTTCTATCATCCTCATAGTTGTTTAAGTCCTTATTTATGGACTCTAAATTTTCTCGTAGTGTTTTAATGATTCCATTAGAGTAATCACCTATTATGCCTATATGCTTATTGTCATTTAAGAAAAAAGAGTCATTGTATAAATTATATATATTGGCGGCAAAAGTTTTCTTTTTTATATTCGTATCAATAACAATCTTATCATCAGAACCGGTTAAATAAATAATATGATGATTGGGAATATCAGACAGAAAAATTGGCGAATGTGTTGTAAAAATGATTTGAATTTTCTTTCCCTCAAAAATCGCAGGCATCATATCTAAAATTCTTTCTACAAATTTCTGCTGCCACTTCGGATGTAAGTAAAGATCCGCTTCATCCATTAGAATTAGCATACTGTGTGTCCTGGTCCCTGATTGCCTTTCTTGATCCTGTATTTTCTGTCCCAATTCATAGAATGTTGCATATAAATCAAAAAAAGCAAATTCGCCTGTGCTCATTTCCCATTCAAAAAGCAAATAATCATATATCTGTCCAATACTTACCAGATAATTATTATAAAAAGCCTTTATTTTCGCTACATTTTTTTTACCGTTTAAATTCAATAAAATACCATCATCAAGCATATCTGTTTTAATTTCATCTTCTAACAAAAATTTTATGGTTTTTTTATATGCCATAGCAATTGCAGCTTTATTCGCCGGTGGATTAATCATCTTATTCATCGTAACGTTTACAAATTTCATAATAAAAACAACATCATCTGTAATGTTATTTTTATTATAACTGATTATTTCTTCCCACTTTTCCAATATTTCTTTTATATTTATATAATATTTTTGAGTACTCTGACTGGACAGAGCTGGAACAATACGCCGTAACAAAGAAAAAAGAATACCCTCTATACAAAATCGAGCATCTTCCGCTTGTAGAAAATCAAACTTTTCAGATTGAAAAATATCATTTATCTGTTTTTTTATAACTCTAAATCCACTAAACTTATTTTTGATTAAGTCTTGAATAATATCTCGATAATTCATCTTCTTCACAGCTAATCTAGACAATGTAAATGGTAAGTTCGCTGATTCCAAAGCTCTCATTTGTCTTTGGGTTGATTTATGGAAAAAATTTAATATAGGATCAGACTCATTATTGGTAACACGCATCTCAACTGCGTTGCTCTTCGCTGATTGAAGACTTTGCATTAATGATAAATTGTAAAAATGCCCCTCCGACTTTAGAAAAGACGCCATATAACTAGAACAACTGAAAGTATTTGTATAATTAACCATGCAAATACTTTCACTTAAACTTTTGGTGTTGAAAAAAAATTTATATTTTTCTTGCCTCTTTATTTGTTCTATATTTTCATCCAACTTGCTATACCATATAAAAAATTCACCTGGCATGTTTTTTTCTGTAGCTGGTTGAAAAAAAATAATAATATATGGTATAGCAGAAGCCCCCTCAATTGACTCTATTCTGTAAACATCACTGAGTGCCATAAGCAAGGTAGTTTTACCGCTACCATTTTCACCAACAATCACTGTAACATTAGAAATATTGGGAGTATTTTCTGCAAAAATATTTACAGCCTCATTATTTTCTTCAAAAAATAACTTATTTGCATTATATGAAAATTGAAAATTAGAACTGAAATTAAATGCTTCTGATTTTATTTTCTCATAACCTTTAATCCAAAAAAACACTAACTCCATTGAGGTCACTCCTTAAAATGATTAATTTTGAGTATTTATCTAAGCTCTATATCTTAAATAAATACAATTTTTCAATTTCTGCATTCAGATTGATGAATTTCTCTTTATTCTTGCAAAGCTCTTCAACAATCTTTTTGTTAAGCTCAAAATCTTTTCTTAACCACAATATAGGATGAGATATACAGCTAATATCATTACAAATTATTTTATCTGCACAATTGTAATACCCAAAAGCCATTTGATAGAACTCTTGAATTGCCTTTATATTTTCCTCATCCGAATATATTAAATAATAGTTTTCTAAAAGCTGATTTAAATAAGAATAATCAATACTCTCAAAACAAAAACTTGTGTTTAGATAATATTTTCGTCCTTGTTCAAAACACTGACGATAAACTGCCGCTAGATGATGAGCCCCATCATAATTATGTATACAAACCTCATTATTCCACGTTTGAATAGAAGCATTCCAGCGAACTACTCTTTCATTTAAATGCTTTGTATTATTTTGAAAATCTAATTCCGTCTCAAACATAACCGGTCCATCTATATCCAACGACATAGAAAAATCTTGTAAATTTCTTCTTTTTATTTCAGTTGTCTTCGCATCTGAGATTTTATCCACCGTTAATATATCTAACTTTATGTCTATGATGTCACTTGTTGTAATAATATCTTGAAATTTCGAATATTTTCTTACATAACGGATTAATTCATTATAAAAGAAAAGAGTGGATTGATTCCAGTTTATGCAACAATCCTTGTATGGGTAGTTTGTAATGTCTTCATATAGCTGTTTAATGTGATTCCTGGCTGTTTGCTTAGGAGTATTCACGCATTTCAAAATATCTTTTAAAACCTTTAAAGCCTTAATATTAACATCTCCTTAATCCCTTAGGATTTTATTTTATGAAAATATCAACTAAGACAAGCTTTTTAATCACTCGCCCTCATTGCCTCTTTTTAAAAACAAATGCAAAAAAGGCTCCGTGCAAGCCACACGAAGCCTTATAAAATACTACTGGCAGAGAGGGTGGGATTCGAACCCACGGTACCTTGCGGTACGTCTGATTTCGAGTCAGAGACCTTCGACCACTCGGACACCTCTCCATAACCATGTTCTTAATCAACGGTAATAGTATACCATAAATGGTAATAAATAAAAACCACTGATAAAAAACTGTTTCATCATAACATGAAACTTTATGAAATTTTTCTGCATACATAACAAAAAACAGAATGAATAAAAATTACATTCTCTTATGATGCATTACCGCTACTGCACCCCAGTTGCACCCTAACTGTAAAATAATTACTTAAAAGCATAATTTTATGCAGTCAAAATATCAGCAATATCAAGGCTTCGCGGCACTTTCTCTAAAAAACACAATTTCTGCTAGATTGATTTCGAGTCAATCACCTTCGACCACTCGGACACCTCTCCGTAAGTGTTCTATAGAGAACATAAAATATTATATCATAGAATGCTTAAAAATAAAATACATAAAGCTAGTTTTTTCAAAAAAATCCTTTTTAACAAAAAATACAAGATGAATTGTTACGTAAAATATTACAGAACAATTCATCTTGCTTTTTTTTCTTGTTTATTCGTTTTCCTACGCTGGCGAAAAAATGTTTTCATTATTGCAGAACATTCATCACTTAAAACGCCTGCTGTAACCTGCAATTGATGATTCAATGCAGCATTATCGACAATATTAAATACCGATTCTGCTGCGCCAGCTTTATAGTCCAAACCACCATAAACAATACGATCAATTCGGCTCATAACAAGTGCACCTGCACACATTGGACAAGGTTCTATCGTGACATATAATGTCGTTCCCGTTAAACGCCAACGTTTCAGCTGCTTGCAAGCTTCTTGAATCACAATCATTTCTGCATGTGCCGTTGCATCATGCCAAGATTCACGCATATTATGCCCAGAAAAAATTATGCCGCCATTTCTATCCACCAAAATCGCGCCTATTGGTACTTCGCCCAAATCGAATGCTTTCTGTGCTTCTGCCAAAGCAAGTCTCATATATGTTTCATCTTGATTCATCTTGTCATTCCACACTCCACTACTTGTATGAGTGCATTATACACTACCACTAAAAAAGCGTCAAACTCGAGGCATCCTGCCCAACTCCAATGTATATGCTGCCGAGGGTTGTTCTTCTACTGACTTTTCCATTGTATGTTTCAATATGTTTCGGAAAGCTGATTGTTTCTTTTTCTTCGGGTTGTCAAAAGATTGACTTTGTTGATCATACTTATTTTTCAGATCGTATTGATGAATTTTTTGAACCCTAATAATTTCCGATACTTTTGGTAACATGACGTCTCCCCCTTAAACTACTTGAATTAACATCCTTGTTACTAATATTATCGGCATTATTTGTAAAAACTTAATAGTTTCTGTAAAAATAATAGGACTTTTTCCTTATTGCTATAATTGAATTAATGAATATTAGCTTTCAAATTGTTATAATGTCGTTTAAGTACGAAGATTTTAAACTTTATATTATGAGCAATAACAAGTTAATTTTGTACTGCTTTTTTCAAATTGCGCATGTCATTTTGTTCATAAATTAGCAATTGACTGAACGTCAATTGGAAGCACAGTGCCAGTGCCCCTATCAAAAGAAGGATGACCATCAAGATAATGCCCGTCCAACCATAATTTTTCAAAAAAGCACCGCCTGCAGCCCCGATCGCACTACCGCCTACGTAATAGAAAAACATATACAAAGACAATGCAGAGGCTTTTATCTTAAAAGATGCTATTTTTCCTGCCCAACTGCAAGCGGCAGAGTGGCTGCCAAAAAAACCAAAAGTTAAAATTGCCAAGCCAAAAATTTTAATAATAAGGCTTGTTGCCAGCGTCAAAGTCACCCCAACGATCATAATCATAAGTCCAAAGCATAATATGCGCCCATTGCCATATTGATCTGACATACGCCCCAGAACCGCAGAACCAATTGTGCCAAAAACATACATCAGAAAAATAAATCCAATTAATGTTTGACTTAAATTGTAAGGAGCTGCCATAAAAATATACGTAATATAATTATAAATACAAGTAAAAGCACCAAAGATCAAAAATGCTATACCATAAATCCCCCAAAGCTTGGTGTTGGTAAAAGTTTCTTTTATATTGTCCAAAATAGGAACAGACTGTCTTCCAGCCGCTGGTTTGTTTTTAGATGCCGGCAAAGCAAAATAAAACAGCACACTAATCAGCACATAAATTAGCCCCACGCTGCCAATCCCAACTCGCCAAGAAACATAATCGGTGAGCACACTAATTACCAAACGCCCCACCAAGCCACCGATTGTAATCCCCGCGACATAAAAACCTACAACCCGACCAATCACAGCTGGTTCGAACTCTTCATTGATATAGACCAAAGCTAAAGCCGGATACCCCGCCAGTAAAAAACCCTGTAATGCCCTAATTTCCAAAATAAGCTGAAAATCCGGACTGACTGAAACACCAATTGCCAATAACGATGATATCAGTAAAGCAACCGTCATTGTATATTTACGATTTAAATTTTTGGCAAAACCGGCAATCAGCAGCATCGACACTGCCATTCCCATTGTGGCGAAAGACATTGCAAGACCTGCCGTCATCGGCGTCAACTTAAAGTTTTCTGCCAAAACCGGAATAATCGGCTGCACAAAACACTCGACGCCAAAAGCAACAAAGCTCCCTAAAAACAGACTCGCAATTGCCCGCCAATATTTTACTGTACCTTTTTGTATATATTCATTCACTATAATCATCCTCTTATATAGCAACTCTTTCTTTATCTTTATACTACGCGCCCTCTATCTATGTGTCCAATACACCGTTTAGATACAAATGATAACTTTAGTGCATTATATTAAATATTTATACTGATAGTTCTTGCAATGATCTATGTTTATCGGTTATGTTAATTTAAGTCATGCGCAATAAACATAATTATTATAATTAAATAACATAAATATAAAATATATATTAAAGCTAAATAATTACTAATAGTTATTATTATATTTACTTTAAGCTATAATTCGCGTAAATATAAGTTTTCAATAATAAATATCTATATAAATAATAAAAAATAGTCATGGAATTTATTGAATCTTTCTATTATAATAAAATTCAAACAATACTTTTTATGCATCATAAATTCAAACGGTAGTAACTACTAAATACAATTTAGGAGGATTCCTGTGGAATTAAATCAATTAGAGTACTTCAAAGTATTGGCACGTATCAATCACTTCACGCAGGCAGCTGAAAGTATATCCGTATCACAGCCTGCACTCAGCCGTTCCATTGCGAAATTGGAAAAGGAACTTGGTGTCCCGCTTTTTAATCGTGTCGGTAAAAAAATCAAATTAACACAATATGGCCAGACTTTTTTAATTCACGTTGAACGAGCTTTGCAAGAAATTGCCAACGGCAAGCAGGCTCTGGTTAATTTGTCAGAACCTGATCAAGGTGTAGTAAGTTTATCTTTTTTACATTCTTTAGGCAGTTATTTAGTACCTGTCCTTTTAAGTAATTTTAAAAAGAAATACCCTAAAATTCAGTTTAATTTAAATCAAAACAACTCAGCTTTACTGACCAAAGAGTTAATCGATGGTGATACCGATCTTTGTCTTTGCTCAACATTAATGACAACGGAAACTCTAGGCTGGGTTTCACTTTGTTCCGAGGAACTTTTTGTTATTGTCCCCTCGAAGCATCCCCTGGCTAAACGAAAAAGTATTCGTCTTGAAGAAATCGTCCATGAACCATTTATCACCTTCAAACCGATGTATGGACTCCGTTTGCTTGGTGATCAATTCTTTGAAACAGCATCGATTCGTCCAAAAATTACATTTGAAGGCGATGAAATCATGACCGTGGCCAGCCTGGTTGCTGCTAATCTTGGCGTTGCCCTTATCCCTCATATACCCGGCCTCGAATATCTAGAAATCGTCTTTATTCCCGTATCAGCACCGCTTTGCACGCGACCTTTAGGGATTGCCTGGAATACAAATAAGTATCTTTCTCCGGCAGCAAGAAAGTTTCAACAATTCATTATTGATGCCTTTGCGAATCAGGAATCTGTGCCGCTGGCACCTTATATCAAAGAATTTTAAAACAAAGAATCACAAAGAAATCCCCTGAACTATGTTTTGCTGAAAAACATAGTTCAGGGGATTTCTTTATATTTTCTTTGGTAGTTTTTTCAGCATGATTCTGGCTAAAATGATTCCCATTAAACCGGTAACAATTTGCGGCCAGCTCATCATGAAGGATAAAATGGCCGCTGTCTTTTCCGGCAGGTGCAGCATGTGAATAACCCACAAAGAACCTACATACAAAATAGCCATTTTTATAAAAGGAGCCAGCCAGACAAATTTTCCCTGCCAAAATTTCCGGCAATAAAGAACATAAACGATATTGCCAACCGCCACAATTGGAATCATAAAAACAATCGCCAGCTGCCCCTGCATAAATGCCACAAACGGCAATAAAATAGCAATGATACTAGTTGGCATCACCCCTGTATAACAGACAGCCAGAATAAGTGTCATATTGAGTAAACTGCCAATCAAAAACATCGTAATTGGACCCGGCAAGGGCAATATCACACGAATATTTTGAATAATCAATGCAATTGCCAAAAAAAGCGCGGCGTATACAAATAATTTTCCTGTATTTTTTGCCTCCATCTAAAAACCTCTTTTCCCCCTAAACAACTACTCCTATTATAGCAAAAAAGACAGCTATGCAAAACCAGCTGCCTCTCAAAAAATAAATCTATGAAATTATCATTCTCTCATTCTGTTAATTCTTTATCTGTGACTTCAACATCAGGTGCAGGCACGGCTTTCTTATCCACTTCCGCGGTTTTGTCAGCAAGTAAGATTGCTCTAATTTTACTTTCAATCTCATCGGCTAACTGTGGATCTTCCATCATCGTTTTCTTCACATTTTCCCTGCCCTGACCAACTCTTTTATCCTGGTAGGAATACCAGCTTCCACTTTTGTTGATGACTTCCATCTCTGTCCCAAGATCAACAATAATACCTTCACGCGAAATACCATGCCCATACATAATATCAAATTCCGCTTCTTTAAAAGGTGGCGCGACTTTATTTTTCACAACTTTCACCCGTGTTCTAGTGCCAACGATCACATTATCCTGTTTTATCGGTTCTTTTTTTCGCACATCCAACCGAATCGAAGAATAAAATTTTAAAGCCCGTCCGCCTGTCGTAACTTCCGGACTACCAAACATAACTCCCACTTTTTCACGGATCTGATTGATAAAAATAACCGTCGTCTGCGATTTACTGACAATACCAGTCAGTTTCCGCAAGGCCTGTGACATCAATCTTGCATGCAACCCCACGTGAGAGTCGCCCATTTCGCCCTCAAGCTCTGCTTTCGGCACAAGAGCGGCTACTGAGTCAATTACAATAATATCAACTGCAGCGCTGCATACAAGCGCATCTACAATATCCAAGGCTTGTTCTCCATAATCAGGCTGCGAAATCAGAAGGTTATCTATATCTACCCCTAAATTACGTGCATAACTGGGATCTAGTGCATGTTCTGCATCAATAAATGCTGCCACGCCGCCTAACTTTTGGGCTGCTGCTATAATATGCAAAGCCACTGTCGTTTTTCCCGAAGACTCCGGTCCAAAAACTTCAATACAGCGCCCACGCGGAATCCCGCCCACACCAAGTGCAACATCGAGCGGTAATACGCCAGTCGGTATTACTTCTATATTCATTTTTGCTGCCGCATCACCAAGTTTCATGATGGAACCTTCACCAAAATCTTTACGGATCTGCTTTAAGGCAGAAGCCAAAGAGGCTTCTTTATTGCCAGTTTTATCGATTGATTTATCTGCCATTGCCATCGCTCCAGACATTCACTTCATTTCTCTTAAACATATCACAAAACAAGTGTTCTGTAAAGAAATATAAAAGAAAAGCAACCCTAAATATAGATTAAACCAATATAATTCTAAAATTTGTGTTATAGTAGAAGATATTGACTATTTTCGTAAAAAAGAGACGTCGCTTGCACGTTTGTATAAAATAAACAGATTTACGAGAACGAGAAGGAAGTAATAACACAATGAGTATTTTAACAGTTGAAAATATGAGCCATGCCTTTGGTGAAAGAACCATCTTCAGTGATGTATCCTTTCGACTATTGAAAGGCGAACACATCGCCTTAGTCGGTGCCAACGGCGAAGGTAAATCGACCTTTATGAAGATCATCACCAACCAATTGCTGCCAGATGCAGGAAACATTGAATGGAGCAATAAAATCAGCGTTGGCTATATGGATCAGCATGTCGACTTGAAAAACGGTAATACCGTTGAAACCGTACTAAAAGGTGCCTTTTCCTATTTATTTGATCTTGAAACGCAAATTGCCGACTTATATAATGACTTTGGCAATTTAAGCGAAGAAGAAGGTAATAAGACCTTGCAAAAAATTGCCGGTATGCAGGATATCTTAGATGAAAATGATTTTTACGGTATTGATTCAAAAATCCAAGCTACGGCAGCCGGTCTTGGCATCCGCGAATTTTTAGATGTCGATGCATCAAATTTAAGCGGTGGACAAAGAACCAAAGTCTTACTGGCAAAATTACTTTTAGAAAAACCGGATGTCTTACTCCTAGATGAACCAACCAATCATTTGGATGAAGAACATATCGAATGGCTTAAAAGTTATTTGATCCACTATGAAAATGCTTTTCTCTTAATTTCCCATGACAGTGAATTTGTCAATGATGTCATCAATGTCGTCTATCATCTGGAACACAAAAAGCTAACCAGATACGTTGGCAACTATGTGCATTTCCTTAAACTATATGAAATCCAAAAAGAACAACGCCTGATCGAATACAAAGAACAGCAAAACGAAATTTCCAAGCTTGAAAATTTTGTTCGAAAAAATAAGGCCCGTGCTTCCACCGCCAAACAGGCAAAATCCAGAGAAAAGAAATTAGAGAAAATAGACCGCATTGAAATAAAAAGCGAAAATATGAAACCTCAATTTCAGTTCAAAAAAGCTCGCCGCTCTGACAGCATGATCTTCCAATCCAAAAATCTAGTGATTGGTTATCAAAAACCACTGAGCAAATCCCTCAATTTAAAAATGCAAAGAGAACAAAAAATAGCTATAGTCGGTGCTAATGGCTTGGGTAAATCTACCTTGCTGAAAAGTCTGCTCGGTTTATTAGAACCAATTGATGGAAATATTGACTTGGGTGATTACCAGTCTATCGGCTATTTCGAACAGGAATTAGCCGAAGAAAATACGAGCATCGTCCTCGATGATGTCTGGTTAAAATTTCCTGAAGCAACCCGCAGCGAAGTACGACGCAACTTAGCTCAATGCGGACTGAGTCATCAGCATATTGAAAGCCCTATCAACCGCCTAAGCGGTGGTGAACAAGCCAAAGTAAGATTATGTAAACTTATTAATAAGCCAACCAATATACTCGTTTTAGATGAACCAACCAATCATCTCGACGTTTATGCAAAAGACGAATTAAAACGTGCCCTAAAAGCCTATGAAGGCAGCATGATTTTAGTATGTCATGAACCAGAATTTTATAAAGACATCGTAACCGATGTATGGAATTGCGAAGACTGGGCAATCTAAAGGATCCCCTGTTTTCACCAAACGGAAACGAAATACAAAAAAGCCCGCAAACGCATTAACGATTTCACGTGAAATCCAATACGTTCGCGGGCCTTTTTATATCAAATTACAATTAATATTGCCATTCTTTAACTGTACGCAAGCCTTCCATAAAGCTTTTACCACTTCGCAAAGAGGTATTTTTTATATCCGTTGTGACAACTTGCATCACTGGCACTCTTGCCAAACGCCCGTCACTGCCTACATTATTACTGTCACCATAGGAACCTAATGAATTGATCACATAATACTGATCATCCATATGTCCAAGATAAAGCATCACGTGTCCGTCCATATGAAGTGTAGCCCCCGGCAACGTTGAATCCAGAACCGACTGCACATTTTGTGGTGTAACGCTTTGGACCTTACCGACTGCAACCTCCTGCGTATCCGCATCACGCGGCATCATAAAGCCAAAAGAGCGATAAATATCCATAACAAAGCTCGAACAGTCCACACTATTTTCCAGGCCACCCCAGCCATATGGCTGTCCATAAAATTTAAAAGCCTGTTTAATGATATTCGCACGTGTATAAGATAAATTTCCTAAATGCACCTGATCATCAGCAGAAACTGTTTTTTTGATAAAAACTGCTTTCCCATCACTCTGCCGTTGTGGTAATTTTACAATATAATTATTCTTATCTTTACCAACAACAGGTAAATGTGATCCCATTTCCAGCAATAAAGCCTCAGACTTCGTTTGTAGATTGAGTTCAGCCGCCGTCACTACCAAAAAATGATCCGGATTTTGCCATTTCAGCCACTCTTTATAACTCGTTTCGGCAATATTATCAGCCCAAACCCAGCCTCGATAATTATTACTTTGGACAAAATTCCATTTTTGATCGGTACTCTTATATAATATAGCTACTGCCTCACCCGGATTGATAATCGTAGCTTGCAAGGAATCAAACTCCTGATCATCCGCATCATCAAAAATCCCCTCAGTTGCAGGATATAAACGTAAAGAAGAACGTCTAACCGCTAATCCCCATTTTACGGGATTATCAACGGCTGCGGCTCCTAGATTCATGTTACTCAATATTTGATTTTTAAAGGAACCCGAAATGGACTGCCCGTTCACATACCCTGTCGGAAAATCATTTTCCTGTAACATGGCTTGCAGCGTCGTGCCTTTAACAGATTTCGGATAATTTTTTAAATCATAATTCGTGGTCGGTTGTTTACGAAGCATCTCTTTATTATATTTTGTAATGTCATTATTGTTCATAATAACGGCATCACCATTTTTTAAATTTTTGCGCCAAAAATCCACATTATTAACATCCGCTGAACTTGCCAGTACAGAAACTGAACTCACTGCGTAATATATGAAAACCATGGCACAGGAAACTATAAACCTGTTTTTCAAACTAAAATTCCCTTTTAAAAACTGCATGGACGAATCAATTCCTTTCATTTTACTTTCTAACAGGATAACAAAATGATTTTTGAAACTCCTTTGACTAAAAAATTACTGATACGGAGGATTACAAATTTATTTAGTGATCAATTCTTTTACCGTAATTTGCGGATGACGATAACGTCGACGGCCAGACGTACGTTTGCCGAACTCAATACATTGTACTGGGCAAACATGCAGGCACGCCAGACATTCCTGGCAATTGTTCAACCACTGAACCTTACCCGACTCCAATTGAATATTTCCCACTGGACAGATTTTCTTACAAAGTCCACACACCGTACAAGAATCAGCGCAGGAGAATTTTTTATACGAATTCGGCAGTTGATTTTTTTGCCAATAACGTGAAATCGCCGTCCAAAGACTTTTGATATGTTCCCCGTCGAAATGATGTTCTCGCTTAGAAATCATAGCGATGATGCGATCGAGTTTACGATCCGCTTTTGCCAACAATTTATCTTGTTTATCAATAGAAGGCAATGCAGATAATGGAAGATAAATGGATAACATTTGCACAAGAAACCCCGCCGAAAGCTGCTGATCTTTTTTCCCTAAAATATGCTTAACCCGACTCAAAGCGCTGCTAAACGCTGAACTTCCGCATGTCACAACAGCAAATACATAGGCTGCACTGGGTATTTCTAATCGTTCAACAAACTCCCTCACCAATGGTGGAACACTAAAATAATGCAGGGGAAAGACCAAGCCAATCTGATCGCCATCTACTAAAATTTTATTTTGATCGCCAAGTGAGGCCATTGCCACTAGCTTACAATCCCCTATTCCTTCACTGATTTTCTTAGCAGCATGGAGCGAATTTCCGGTAGCCGAATAATAATAAATCGTTGTTTTCATCTGAAAATCAAAACCTCCCTGAATGAATCTTATTTAAAAACTGCCTAAAACAAGATCCCCCTCTATGAGCGCACTTTGCTATTTAAAAGGATAACAAAATGATTTGTAAAACGCTTTTTTGTATATTATGAACCGTTTTTTCACAATTATACATATATTGCTTGAACATTTATTCTATTATTTTATTTCGCTAAAGACAATAAAATAACCTGCCCCAGTCAAGTTCGATCACTTGCCTGCTAAAAGAAAAATACCTCTCTTTGCGAGAGGCATTCTTCTGTAGACATCCGTAAACTATCTTCGTACCGGACCCCATGTTAAAGATTCCAAAAGCATTCGTACACCATCGGAAAACCCTTGGTCATAAAAGATATCTTCGGCAATACTTTCCTGCAGTCCAAGTTTATACCAACTCTCCCTTATTTTTGTCATAGTTTCTTGCGGTAAATTTGCTTCTAATTCTTCCTCTAATTGATTGATCGCCTTCTGCGCCCAATAATAATCTGCCGATATGTCCTCCAAGTTTTTCAAATTTCCTTCTTCGTGCTTCAACAATAACTCCTGCGTTGCCATTTCAAAAACTTGCATAATACCCTCTCCTTTATTTATTTCATTTGTGATTTTATATTTATAATTATATCACTAATAAAATAAAAATCAATATAATATAATAATATACTTGTATTTTTATTTCGTTTGTGATAATTTCTTTTAAGGGGTGACAATATGTATAATCGAATAAAAAAAATCCGTCAATCACTAAAATTAAATCAAGCAGAATTTTCAAAGTTACTTGGTATGGGACAATCTACATTAGGTATGCTAGAAGTTGGTAAGCGAGAAATTCTCGACCGTCATATAAAAACCATTTGTTCTATATTTAATGTAAATGAAACTTGGCTGCGTACTGGTATCGGTGAAATGTTTATTGAACCTGACGACTCTGCTATAGAACATCTGGCAAAGACCTATAATCTGGATAAATTTGACCAGCAGCTGCTTCTTACATATTTGGAACTCCCCAAAAGCGACCGTGCTATTTTAAAGAAATATATTCTTAATTTATCTGCAAAAATTTCCGCACCAACGTTCAGCACGAATTAAGATATCCCATCAAATAAAATAGTAACAGATGACCTATCCAATCGGGAAATTTAAAATATTATAAACGAAATATTAAGCTAGAGTAAACTTAGTAACAACTGCATTGCAGCTTACAATAAATTCAAGGAAGAAGTGTTGATATGGATTCAAATTTATTAGCAAAAAGCAATCTATCCCCTGAACAATTAGTATTATTACAAAGCGAGTTTGACAAAAAGAACAAATCAAAAACAATCGCTTATTTATTATGGTTTTTTACCGGAGCTTTTGGCGGTCATCGCTTTTATGCTGGGGATACCATTCGAGGAATATGTATGTTATTAACACTTGGCGGTATCGGAATTTGGGCACTTATTGATGTGTTTTTTATCGGCAGTCGCATTGAAGAAAAAAACAATGGCCTAGAATCAAATATTTTACAAGATGTTTTAGCTATTGCCGCTTCTAAAAAAGAAGCATTGTCCGAAGCAGTCCAGTAAAATTAACCATCTATCTCTATTGCAATTATTTATTATGTAAATTCATTAAGACTATCAATAAAGCAACGATCCACGCAAAGCTTTATGGCCTTGCTAGCCGGGTTATTGTGATAAAATTATTAATAATGTAATTCAACTTTATACAGTGCCTAAATAAAGAGACGACTAGAATAAAATCTAGTCGTCTCTTTATTTAAATTGATCTAATTCTTCCCACCCTAAAAACAGCATTTACTGAAACGACAGAGTGATATTAATAATTTTCATAAGTTATTAACATGTTCTTCATAGTTTCTTGATATTTAAATTGTAAAATAAAACCAAACATAATAAGAGAAGGTGTTCTGTTTGAAAAAATTCTGGTTGGGAATTTTAATCAGCCTTGCAGCAGCAGGGATTTTTTTATCACCAGGCTATGCAGCGAATCATTCTAATGAAACAGTCGTTAATCAACATACTACAATGGTTATGGATGATAGTATGGAAATGTCTCATGAACATACTTTTGATGCAAGTACGTCGGAAGGAAATACTATGTCCGGAGAAGATATCCATAAAAGCCATGGTTCAGAAAATACAGGTGAAGAACCAGTCGTTAATCAGCATACTACGATGGTTATGGATGATGGTATGGAAATGTCTCATGAACATGCTTCCGATGCAAGTATGTCGGAAGGAAATACTATGTCCAGAGAAAATATCCATAAAAGCCACGATTCTGAAAATGCAGGTGAAGAACCCGTCGTTAATCAACATTCTACAATGGTTATGGACGATGATATGGAGATGTCTCATGAACATGCTTCCGATGCAAGTACGTCGGAAGGAAATACTATGTCCGGAGAAGATATCCATAAAAGCCACGGTTCTGAAAATGCAGGTGAAGAACCAAATCACCATAAACATGATGACCGGACAACAGGAAAAGCAGGTGTCGGTCCTAATTGGCCATTTATCTATACCTTTTTGTTGTTTAATACTATCGTTGTTATTTCTGCTGGCGTAATGAAATTCAGAAACAAGGAGGTGTTGGGAAATGGACGAAAAATTTAATTATGTATTAAAAAGAATTTTTAAAAGTCGCTGGTATCCTGGAATCTTGCAATGGCCTACAGCTATCGTATTTTGCGTTATTATCTTTCAAATGCTCTTTGGAAGTTCTTCCCCGCATGATAATTTTGGTACTGCAATGACCTGGATTTTTTGGTGGTCTATTATTCCGCTAACCTTCTTGATTGTAGGACGTGTTTGGTGTGCAATTTGTCCTTTTGCTATGTTAAGTGATTTTGTGCAAAAATTTGTAGGCAATCATCGTCCCGTACCTCGTTTTTTAAAAAAATATGGCATATGGATTATTGATTTTATATATGTGCTAATTACCTGGAGTGATCATGTTTTTGGTATGGTAGAATATCCCCGCGGCTCTGGCGTTATAATGCTCTTAATTACTACAGGCGTAATTTTTTCTGGAGCTTTTTTTGAGCGTCGAACTTGGTGCCGTTATCTTTGTTTTTTAGGTGGACTGTCAGGTAATTATTCACGTAGTGCAGCTTTAGAACTTCGGAGTTCTCCTGAAAAATGTAAAACGTGTAATGTAGCAGCTTGCTATAAAGGTGGAGAACAAGCTCCCGGATGTCCAATGTTTGAATTTCCTAAAACAATGGACAGCAATGCTTCCTGTAATTTTTGTGGAGACTGTATAAAAAATTGTCCCAATGATTCTATCAAGGTTTCCCTTCGTATGCCAACAAAAGAACTTTGGTTTATTCAACGCCCTAAAGTTGCAGAAGCTTTCTTAGCGGTAATTATTATGGGAATCGTTTTTGTTCAAAACATTACAATGCTTGACGTCTGGGCTGAAGCACAACATTATTTGGAAATATTTTTAGGCACGGATAATTATGCGATAACATTTACCGTAATTTTTGCTATTGCTATGGCGATTCCTGTTTTGTTGCTTTATATTACAAGCTGGATTAGTTCTCGTATAAACTCTGCTTCGACATATATAAATTTTGCTCGTTTTGGCTATGCATTAATCCCCTTGGATTTTGCCGGACATATGGCACATAATTTATTTCATTTGCTCGCCGAAGGAAAATCTGTTTTATATGCTGGTATGGCAATGTTTGGAATACATGTACAGCCAAGTTCAACAGCATTACTATCTGCGAATACAATAGAAATCATGCAATTTACATTGTTGTTCTTAGGTGCGATAGGGTCTGCGTATACAGCATATCGTATTTCTGGATTTAATTACGGACCACAAAGCAATGACCCTAAAAAACAAGCGATATACTCATATATTCCTTATGTGATATTAATTATTCTATTGACCTTGTTAAATGTATATATTTTCCTACTGCCAATGTCACATCGTGCCTAACTGGTCACAGCTTCTTGATCCACTCTAAAAAAACCACCGCCGAAGCACCCTCAGCACAGGTAAGTGCCACATTAGGAATAAATGATAAAATCCGCAATCTTTATAGTTAAAGGTTGCGGATTTTTATCATTTAAAACTCTTCGTAACTGGCTGGATTTTGGTTAGCAAGACGTCCATTTTCTTGATTTAATATCGAAATCATCATCATATCTTGTTCACTTAGGGTAAAATCAAAAAGAGCTAAATTTTCAAGTTGGCGTTTTGGAGAGGAAGACTTCGGTATAGGAATTGATCCGAGTTGTATGTGCCATCGAAGAATGATTTGTGATATGGATTTATGATGTGTTTCTGCAATTCTTAAAAGTTCCTTATTTTCCATCAGTAGAGTATTTTTGCGGCCTAAGGGACTCCATGATTCAGTAACAATTCCGTGTTTTTGATTATATATAAGTTGTTCTTTTTGCGAGAAAAAAGGGTGTAATTCAATCTGATTGATGCTCGGTATTACGCCAGTTTCTTGAATCAATCGTTCAATATGTTCTGGCAAAAAGTTACAAACTCCAATAGATCGGATTAACCCCCATTTTTTTGCATCGATTAACGCTTGCCACGCTTCTACATATAAATTTTTAATCGGGTTTGGCCAATGAATTAAATAAAGATCATAATAATCTAAATTTGCTCGATATAAAGATTCTTGGATCGTGGTAATGGCTTCATTATATGAATGATGTCTTCCTGGTAATTTGGAAGTAATCAATAGCTGCTCTCGTGGAATGAATGAACGTCGCACAGCTTCACCAACTACTCCTTCATTTTCATAATTAAAAGCTGAATCTAATAAACGATAGCCAATATTTATGGCGCTTAGTATTGCCTGTACCCCTGCAGCCCCATTTAACGTATAGGTGCCAAAACCAACACGTGGTAATGCTAAACCATCGTTTAAGATGACTTCGGGAATTGTATTTTTCAAAATTCATCCACCTCAATGTTTTGTTTTAGATATATTATATACCGACTGCTCTAGAATGTCATTGTATTAGTAAATATTATTAGGTATTTATATTGCATTTTACTTATCGAAAATTTAGAGCAGGCAACGTGATGGATAATATTTTGAAATAAATTCTATCTATTTTTTGCTATTATGCAACAAACTGCATGTTGATGTGCCAATCCAGCTGAGTTACAGTCTATAATTTGCTCATCATAATATAGAATTTGCCAATCTGCATAGAACTTAGCCACATCACCTGATAAATAAAAGAATTCATTTTTCTCCCAGTCTGGTGCAATCTTAATAAAAGGCTTTTCTACAAAAACTAAATGTGCATTAATTCCTCCGACAGCCGTATGTTTCTTATAGTTTTCAAAATGATCTTTTCTTTGATCAAGCGGTAAAAATTGCAAACTTCCACTTGAATAAATAATATTATATGTTTTTTTCAATTCGTAGTTAATCATATTTTCATGCAAAATATGAACATTACAGCCATTTTCTTCACTATGTTTCCGTATTTTTTCTATACCAGGTTCAGATATCTCTAACGCATCAACTTGAAACCCATTCTTTGCAAAATATACTGCATCACGACCTTCGCCGCTTCCAATGTCTAGCAAACTTCTATTTGGTATATCATCAACTAATTTTATAATTTGTTTTGCTAGTAAAGACGGTTCCTTTCCCCAATAGTACGTTTCTTTTTGATATTGATTATCATAAGGGCTTATCTTTTCTAACAGGATCTCACCAGCTAACAAATAATCTATAGATACTTCTAACACTTGAGCCAACAAAGGTAATAGCCCTGTATCAGGCAATGAATCACCATTTTCCCACTTAGAAATTGCTTGTGGCGTAACATTTAAAAAAGAGCTCATTTTTTCTTGTGTATAATTTTTATTTTTTCTCAATAGCACAATTCTTTTTCCAAATTCTATATTATTTAACATAAACATCATCCTTAATCTTAGTTAACAGTACTGTCAAAAATAATTCTATGCCTAAATATATTGAATGTCCAACAAACATTATTTGAAGTTTCTACATAAAAATCAACCAGTAGTTGTTTTGGCTTTTCCCTTTGAAATGCTCATGAACACCACTAACACTTGACAAAGAACCAAAAAAAGCCCCCCATCTCTGGGAGGCATTGATTTCATTTGGTGTGATTGGGGGGAGTCGAACCCTCGACCTATTGCTTAGGAGGCAACCGCTCTATCCGTCTGAGCTACAACCACACACTAAGATATAGTATAACAAAGCAATGATTCTTTGTCAAAATTTCTCTATTCTACACTGTAGCGTGAAACCCAGTCTTTATGGGATACGATGTATTTTTTTAGTTCTTTTATGCCAACATCTTCGTTACTATCAGGTACAATGGAATTAAATCTGCCATCGATTCCGTCCGTTTCAACAATCCAGCCTTTGGTTTCATTCCAGTAATTATAGGTCACAACTTTGCTTGTTTCGTTGGTTAAATTGTAGACTTTTTTACGGAATTTTATTTCCGTCACTTTGCCACTCGTATTACGTTCTTCCCATACCCAAAGGGTTGCCGTATTACCGCGCACACGGATTGTGGTAGTATCCGCCCAGCATACAGTGGAACCATCTGCTGCATCGGATTTCCATAAGGTTAACCAGCGGTCACTTGCTTTGCTCTGCTTGGTTTCATTTTTGTTAAATACCTGATCGACAATCAGACAATAAAAATCTTCATCAAAAGAGCGGGAATTTATCTCTTTCACGATAGGTGTACTGGTATCTTTCGACCATAATACATTCCCATTCACATCATAAAAAATCTCCTGTACATATTCTACCGTACGCTCCTGTGGATTTATATGAAGTCTAGCTAAACTGTAGCTGAGTCTTGCTGGATCTGGAATAATAGCTTGAATTCCATAATTCGCAATTGTTTCTGCCGCACCAGCATAATCATAACCGGTTTTGGTCCAGGCTTCAATTTGAGTTGCGATATTATTTTTTTGCGCGGTGACCACAACTCGTTCTGGTGCAAAATATTTACTGTATTTGCTATCCGATGAAATCCACTGCCACTCTGTTTCCGCACTTGCTATCTGGATATTTGCTATAAGAAATGTAAACAGCAAAAACAACAGCATGATTTTTGAATGTTTCAACATATCATCTCTCCTCATATTGGCTGGATCAATAAAAATCACAGCTTATTTAAATTACGAACTCTTTTCTATTATACTATATCAGTGCATTTTCTTCTCTAAAAATCCGTAAAAATTATTTTCTTGCTAAAATCAACAGGAAAATTCACCCGTCTATTGTTTTCTGAGTTTTTGCACTATACAATATAGAAAAGGAGTGACTGGTTCATGGACGAAAAAAAATATCGACGGATTCTGGCAGTTTCAGATATCCACGGGCAAAAAAAACATTTTCTCAAAGTTTTAGAACAGTCTCAATACGACCCCTCACAAGATTTATTGATTATCGCAGGCGATTCTTTAGACCGCGGTGAAGATAATATTGGGAGTTTTGAACTCTGTCAGAATTTACACAAAAACGGTGCTATTTTCCTGAAAGGCAATCATGAACAAATGCTGGAAGAAAATCTACAAAAAATGCTAGCAGATACGAACTGGAAAAAACGTCCACCAGAAGAACTTTTGATTTGGTTCACCTATAATGGCGGTTCAAAAACGCTGAATGAAATCAAAGATTTTTCGGTGACAAAATTAACCAAACTTTTTTTCTACATCCGTGCCATGCCGACACATTTTGTAATAGATGATTATATTTTTACTCATGCCGGTATCAATCCAGCGAAAGAACTGGCTGAAAATACAACCAAAGATTTTGTTTGGGGACTTCGTGATTTTTACGCGCACCCGGCTTATGTAGGCAAAACAGTCATCTTCGGACACACACCTACATTTTATCTACCGGATGCCCCCAAGCGTATCAGTGATTCACTCATCTGGCATGATCCGATTCATCATGACAAGATTGATATTGACTGTGGTTGTGTCTTTGGTGGACGTCTGGCTTGCCTGGAGCTTCCTTCCTTGCAGGAATATTATTGTTCATAACCTAACTAAGCCCTAAAAAAAACGAAAACCTCAATTGCTGGAGGTTTTCGTTTTTTTAGTTAGAAATCAATTTTATCTAAGATACCGGACAAATAGGCGAGCACGACGCCATAATTGGACATCGGCACATTCTGGGAACGAGCCTTTTCCGCACGGGATAAGACATATTTGCGATTGAACATGCAAGCTCCGCATTGAATTACAAGATCATAGCCCGATAAATCATCAGGAAAATCTGTACCGCTCACAACTGTTATATTAAGTTTTTCACCAATTTTGGCACGCAGCAATCTTGGCAATTTTTCGCGGCCAATATCTTCTTTAAGCGGTGCATGCGTGCAGGCTTCGGCAATCAATACATGAGAAGCTTCCGTCAAGGAATCAATGGATTTTGCACTTTCCGTGAAAAATTTGATATCCCCTTTATAATTAGCAAAAAGTACCGAAAATGAAGTCAATTTACTTTCTTTCGGCTTTTTATCATACACTGTTTTAAAGACTTGTGAATCGGTAATGATGAGATTAGGCGGATTTTTCATTGCTGCTAAGGCTTCATCGAGTTTATCTGTTGTTGCACTCATAACAAGACATTTTTTATCGAGCAAGTCACGTAAGGTTTGCACCTGTGGCAAAATCAAGCGGCCTTTTGGTGCCTGAATATCCTGCGGCATCACAAGAAGAACCGTATCGCCAGTTTTGGCAAGATCACCAGTAATGCTTTTAATTTCATAATCTTCCGGCAGGAGACGAATAATTTCTTCCCGGATTTTTGCTATCCCCTGTTTTTCTTTTGCACTGACAACAATCGGGTCCAGCCCACTGTTTTTCTTAATGACTTTTTTGAGTTCATCAATACGATCGGCAAGAATATCCGCCTTGTTGATAATCGCCACGACTGGTGTTTTCACATGTTTAAAATGAGCAATCCATTGCAGTTCTTCGACAAGATCAACATCGCTGAATAAGACAAGTGCAATATCGGTTTTTTCACGAGCTAGTTTCGTTTTTTCGACACGCATTGTGCCGAGATCTCCACTATCATCAAAACCAGCTGTATCGATAAAAACGCATGGACCAATTCCATATATTTCCATAGATTTATAAACAGGATCTGTTGTCGTTCCTGCCACTTCGGACACAAGGGCAATATTTTGATTGGTAAGAGCATTGACGAGTGAAGACTTGCCACTATTACGTTTGCCGAAAAGCCCGATATGAAGGCGATTTGCTCTTGGTGTATCTGTTAAGCTCATAGATTTTCCTCCAAATATATAAAGGGGTGCTATAAAACAGACGCCGTAAAAACAATCTATATTGTTTTACTGTGTTATGTTTTATAACGACCCCTTTGTCATTTATTCTTTTGTATATAAAATGCGTTTAAAATCTGAAATCACGTTTCCCATCATGTAGTTCCTGCAAATGTTCCTGTGCGGTTACACGCACTTTTGGATTCGGGATATTGGAAATCTGGGCTTTGATGGCGATTTCTCCTTTACGCTGTGTATCTTCTGATGCATAATCTTCCAAATATTCTTTGAGCGTCATCAAAGCATTTGGCAGGCAGCAGTTCGCAATCTGACCTGATTTTACCAATTTCATGAAACGGTCACCCGTGCGGCCTTCACGGTAACAAGCCGTACAAAAGCTTGGTATATAATTAAGATCGAGTAGCCAGTTCACGACCTGATCAAGGGTACGTGTATCGTTGACGTCAAACTGCGCTGAATTGTCATCTTCAGCTTCTTTATGATCATAACCACCAACACTGGTACTAGATGCACCACTGATTTGTGAAATCCCCAAATCTAAGACACGTTCACGAGATTTTTGTGATTCACGGGTCGAAACAATCATCCCTGTATATGGTACAGCAATTCGAATAATAGCAACAATTTTAGCAAAAACATCGTCATCAATTGCATTCGTGAATGTTGCCGGATCAATATCGTCAGCCGGACGAATCCTCGGTACACTGATCGTATGAGGGCCAACGCCCATTCTGGCTTCAAGATGTTCCGCATGCATCAAAAGACCGGTAAAGTCATAACGATACATATTGAGACCAAAAAGTACGCCGATACCGACATCGTCGATGCCGCCTTCCATCGCCCGATCCATTGCTTCTGTATGATACGCATAATTATGTTTCGGACCAGTCGGATGAAGTGTTTCATAATTTTCTTTATGATACGTTTCCTGAAATAAGATATAGGTACCAATCTGTGCTTCTTTCAATTTGCGATAATTTTCTACCGTTGTTGCGGCAATATTGATATTTACTCGGCGAATTGCCCCATTTTTGTGTTTAATATTATAAATTGTTTTAATACTGTCAAGTACATATTCCATCGGATTGTTGACAGGGTCTTCGCCTGTTTCAATAACCAGACGTTTATGCCCCATATCCTGCAAAGCAATAACTTCTTTTTCAATTTCAGCCTGCGTCAGTTTTTTGCGGCTAATCGTTTTGTTTTTATGATGATATGGACAATATACACAGCCATTTACACAGTAGTTGGAAAGGTATAACGGCGCAAACATAACGATGCGATTGCCGTATAGTTTTTGTTTTAATTTTTTTGCCAGCGTAAACATTTTTTCATTGAGATCTTCCTGGTCACATTCTAATAAAATAGATGCTTCACGATGACTGATGCCTTTACCAGCAGATGCCTTCTCAATGATTTGCTCAATTAATTCACGATTGCCTTTATTGGCTTTTGCATAGTCTAAAGTTTCTAAAATTTCTTCGTGGTCAATAAATTCTGTTGCTTCGCCAGATTTTGGATCATACATAGCTTACTCTCTCCTTTTGTGTCATTCCGCAGTCGACGGCATTTTGGCATAAATCGTCTTCGTACTTACATTTGGCAGCATACCCAGTTTGCCTGATAATGCACTGATTTCGTCCTGCGGTGCATCCATAACAATACTGATAACCGAAATATTTCGCTTGTGGTAAGGAATCCCCATACGCCCCACAATATATGTACCATATTCTTCTAAAATAGAATTCATTTTACTAACAGAATCTCGGTTTCCCACCATAATTCCAATCAGTGCCACACGTGTTTCCTCCATATAAGAACTCCTCCGTTCAGACATAAAAAAATCCTGTGCAGCCAAGGCACAGGAATAGTATATACACCAAAATTTAGACAATAAATCAAGTGTCACTATAACTCGCCTTCTCATTCAGGACGAACCTTCATGAAAATCAGCACGATTACTTTTATCCAAAATTCGGTTTGTTGTCAGGTAATAGAATCTATCCCTAAGCAACGCACCCGCTATTAAAAATAAGTATAGCACCGTTTTAGCGAAAAAACCATACTTATTTAGCTAGCTGCTTAACCTTATAACCCTTATCCGTATATCGTTTGGTACAATCTCCATACGACATTGACGGCGGTACATAACAACGATACTTTGCGCACCAAAAATATTTTTTCTAGCTTTTTTCTTTAATTGATTGAGACTCAACGTCAAACCAATGCCGCGTCCGGTTGCAGAAGCTACAGACCGACAACATAACGGGAACTTCCACCAGCACACCAACAACAGTAGCCAGTGTCGCACCTGACGTCAAACCGAATAAGGAAATAGTAACCGCAACCGCTAATTCAAAAAAGTTGCTAGCTCCGATGAGGGCCGCTGGTGAAGCGATATTATGTGGTACTTTAAAATACCGGGCCAAACCATAAGTTAACGAGGAATTAAAATAGACCTGAATAATAATTGGGATGGCAATCAGAATAATACTAAACCAATTATTGGTAATGACTTCCCCTTGGAAAGCAAAAATAATAATGAGTGTTGCTAGCAAAGCAATAATAGTTACTGGTTTTAAAGGCATCAATATGGTGTCATTAAACCACTTCTCACCATGGGATGGAATCAATATCCGTCTAGTAACATAACCCGCAACTAATGGAATGACAATATAGAGCAGCACCGACATAAACAATACATCTTTAGGTACGACAATGTCAGAAACCCCTAATAAGAGCATAACAATTGGTGCAAATAGAACCAGCATAAGCAGATCATTGACAGCTACCTGCACCAATGTGTATGCAGGATCACCGTCCGTCAAATAGCTCCACACAAATACCATGGCTGTGCAAGGTGCCGCAGCTAGAATAATAGTGCCAGCTAGATATTCATTGGCCATTTGCTCACCAATCATACCAACAAAAAGATATTTGAAAAAGAACCACCCCAGTAGTGCCATGCTGAATGGTTTTACTAACCAGTTGACAAACAAGGTGATGAATAGTCCTTTCGGTCTATCGCCAACTTTAAGAATGGCTGAAAAATCGATTTTCAACATCATGGGATAAATCATCAGCCAAATTAAAACAGCAATAGGTAAATTCACGTGACTGATTTCCATTTTGCTCAGTGAATCAACCACCCCAGGTAATAACTTGCCAAAACCAATACCAATAACAATACATAATGCCACCCATAAGCTTAAATACCTTTCAAAAAAGTCCAACCGTTTTTCTGTAGACATTGAAATAGACCTCCTTCTAATTTTAAAAATCCTTTATTAGTATTAGGAAAAGAAACTGCTCGCTGCTACACACTATGATCTCTTTATTTAAAAAGAATGATATGTTTAGTATTTTTTAGTTGTCAGCAATTCTAACAATTTTTTCACAACTGCCGCCTCTCTCTTTGTACTTTTTCAGTCGCGCCACATCTTTTTGGCATTGTGGAATTTTGTCCAATTCCTTTTTCAAAAGCTTATTTACAAATGAATATTCCTCAAGTATTTTTTCATTAACTCGATAGTATACCCACTGTGCTTGTTTTGTGCCGGTAATCAATTTTGCATTTTTTAATTTGGTTAAATGCCTTGAAGCATTAGACTGGTTAAGTTTTAATATTTCTTCCAAATCACACACGCATAAAGTTTCTTTGTATAATACGTTCAAAATTCGAATTCTTGTTTCATCTGCCAAGGCTTTAAGCACTTCTACAATAACCACTATTTCCACCTCTTCATGTAATATTTTTTGTCCATCATCTTCCCCACCCCAAGAAAAATGAACAATCTCCAGTATATGATACTATGCCAAGTATACCCATACGTATCAATAAAATTTCAATAGCAACATAAACTCCTTAAAAAGTAGTCTCTGTTTTATATTCTTTATTAATTTTTCTTTTTCTTTACTACAAAAACAATATTACTATATTCGATTTTAATCATATACTTTTCATGTTAAAGAGTCAATAAAAAAAGATGTTTCTCGTCACACTGAGAAACATCTTTTTCAAGAGATTTAAGCGTATTATCTATCTTGTATTTCGTCGTAAACTATAAAATCATCAAGCGGGCTGACCAATATCTGCTGGCAAGTAGAGACATTGATTCATCGCATCGTGCGGAAGTTTCATTGTTTTGTCGTCTATATCATATAACTGACGCAGTATTTCTAAGGTAAAAACTTCTTTGACATTACCATCGGCTATGATATTTCCCTGCTTGAGAGCTAATAGGCGATCACTAAAACGTGCTGCTTGATTTAGATCCTGCATGGTAATTAGAATCGTGAGTCCTAACTGATTTTTGAGACGTTTGAGCAAAGTCATCACTTCAAGTTGTTCATAAATATCAAGGCCAAGAATTGGTTCCTCGATTAAAAGGACCTCCGGTTTATGCGTAAGTGCCATTGCAATGGATACACACTGCCGCTGTCCCGCTGTTAATTTTGACAGGCGCAGCATCGCGAGATTTTCGATATTCACGAAGGCAAGCACTTCTTCTACCACAGCGACATCCGCTGGATTTTCCCGAAATAGGAGTTTGCGATATTTAAGCTGTCCATAAAACATCCAGTCATACACGGTCATATCTTCAGAAACTTTTGGAGACTGTGTTAAAAAAGCAATTTTTTTGGCAGCCTCCCATGGTTTCAAGATTCGAATATCTTGTGTTTCCAACAAAACGGCTCCCGTCAAAGGTTTCAAAACTCGTCCTAAAATTTGTAATAAAGTGGATTTTTCTGAATCAGCTGCACCTATCAATGAAATAATTTCCGGTTTTTCAACGGAAAAATCCATATAATCGGATATTCTGTAATTTTTATATTGCAACCGCAATCTTTCTGCTTGTAAAATCATCACTGACTCATCCCCTTTTCGCTCAAACATCTTAAACTATACCTATGTACAATGGATGTTATTCTTCTTATTCCCCATTGTATCGATATTCATTATCATTGTCAACCAATTCTTTTTCAAGCTTTTCTATATTCTATTTTGTCTATCTAAAATATATGCTATAGTATTACATGATATATTCAAAGAGTATGGAGGATTTTCTATGTCATATACAAATTTCCAGGTAGGCGAAAAATTCCCGCTGCCCATCAGCACACCCGGTGAAGGCGGTCTTTTTCAATATGATATCAATGGACTTATGTTTATTTTAAAACTTAATAAAACAGATATAATTGCGGTGGAAGCATTTCGAACCGGCAAAATGGAACTTGCTCTGTTCGCCGAAAATGATATACTTTTTTTTCTTTATAAAATTGATGGGATTTTTAAAGACGATTGGGGCGACTGTCCTTATAGTGTAAAGTTTCAAAAAGCAGCAATGCGACCTGATTTCAATAAGCCTCAGGAAGCGGAAATTCATCTTTATTTAGTAGATAATCGTCTTGATGTATTATTAGCTATGCGAACAATCAAATTAAATGACGAATTCCAAACGAAGCTGCGGACCGCTACACAAGAACAGCTGAACAAGCCATTCAGTAAGGATGAATATATGACGTCCGTGCAAAACGTCTGGAGAAAATATACCTCAGCCCAAATGCGGGAAAAAGCAATTGCTGTTCAAGACGTAGCCTTCGCACTGCCAACAAAAACGCCCCCACTGCATTAAGCAGCAAAAATAAACGCCCTTGATCCGAATAACGAATCAAAGGCGTTTATGTGTTTCATGGTTTAGTGGTCGGTTTATTTGAAATAGGAGGAGGAAATTCTATTGTAAAGCGACAAATCAATCGTTGGAATCATTGCTACCAAGGCTCATGGAATGAGCTGGGCTCAGAGAAGCATTTTCGCCTTCGGAACCATTGCTGGCATTACTTTGATTACTGCCAGTACTCATCACATGAGCTACACTTGTTGGTGCATTTGGTCCATCAATTGGATCTGTTGCATTGCTTTGGTTGCTGCCTGTACTCATTACATGTGCCAAACTAATTGTTCCCTGATCGGAAGCGGCTGCCTGTACTGCCTGATTGCCAAAGCCTAAACCAAAAACTGCTGCTGCCATAAGGCCGCTTACTACTAATTTATTTAAATTCTTATTCATTATATTTACTCCCTTTATTTCCATATGTATATGGAATCTTTTTATATTTTAAGCTGCTGTCGAAAAATCATCTACAACATTCGATGTTTTGATGCATCGTCCGTATTTTTTATCGGCAACTTCTCTGCGATAGCTTATGTTCTATATATTACAGGAGATGTGTGAAGATGTTGTGAAGAACTTTTGAAGATATTATGTCTTTTTCAATACAATTGTGAAGATCATTCATAATATATGACAACTATATATAACAAGTGGAATAATTAATACAGTTTATCTTTCAAGAAGGGACTATCGTTCCTAAATTAGATGACTAGCAAAAGAATTCTATGTTACAATATTTCTTATAAGAAATTCATCTTGAGGAGTGAACAGGAATGAAATTTGATTATCATATGCATTTTGAATATGGATCCTATGACCTTGACTGGGTTCAGGGATTTTTTACAAGTGCCGCAGCACGTGGCATTGATGAAATCGGGATTTCAGAACACAGCCATGGGTTTAGTGATTTTAAGGATCTATATTATGAAGATCTTATACTCAATGATTCGTTTGTTGGTTCCTTTCAACAAAAATGGCTGAAAGAAAATAAGTTTAAATACAGTCTCGATGATTATTTCACATTTATGGATACACTGAAACAGAAAGGCTATCGAGTAAAAACTGGCATTGAAGTCTGCAATTTTCAAAACCAGGCAAAGGTAAAGGACATACTGGATCGCTACCCGTTTGATTACATCATCGGTTCTGTACATTTTTTACGCGGCTGGGCTTATGATTCATCTGCCATCAAAGCTGAATGGGAAAACCATGCGCTGTCCGATATCTACACCTGGTATGCTGAAGAAGTTGAAACCTTATGCGCCTCTGGTCTGTATGATGTATTAGGGCACCCATTTAATATACGACTTTTTAAGTTTCTGCCTGAATTTGATGTTACCCCAATCTTAGAACGTGTAGCCTTGGCACTAAGTCAAGCAAATATGGCCATTGATATCAATACGGGTACATTTTATCGTTATCCAATTGCTGAAATTTCTCCTTATCCAGATTTTCTCAAAATAGCAAAAGAGTATGATTTACCAATCATCACGTCGTCAGATGCACATAAGCCAGAAGACTGCGGACGCTACATTGAGGATGCAATTGTCTATGCCAAGCAGTATGGATATGATTCTTGTTTACAATTTACACAGAGACAGCGAACCAGCATAAAATTCGATTAAAAAAATACCGCAGTGGCAAAATAATTTGCTGCTACGGTATTTTTGTCTATATACTACAATTAAATACATTATATCCAACCTATCAGTCTGCCAGAAATGGGATATAGGGTACCCCGTTCCTGACGATTGCCAAATGCATTCTATATATATGAATTACATCTCGATCAGATTTCAATCAATGTATATTTTCTCGTTCCCAAACCAATTTTTTCGGCATGATCAAGACAAACCGTCCAATTTGTATTCGGACTTATATTATGAAAATGATCATGTTTTTTTGCTTCTTCAGGATTTTGCTGAATCTGTTCTTCCAGTAAAGACCGACCGAGCACAGGCGCAGCATTTACAAGATCCGCACAAGCTTCGTCGAGTGCAACCGGATCAAAAGAAGCCGCCATGCCGATATTTGGTACAACAGCTGCATCATTTTCTGCATGACAATCGCAAAACGGTGATACATCGACAATTAAACTGATATGAAAATGTGGCCTGCCATGCAAAATAGCAGCAGCATATTCTGCCATTTTTTTATTTACCATATCACATGAAGCATCCCACGCTGGTGTAATCGCATTAAAATGACAGGCTCCAATACAACGGCCGCAGCCAACGCATTTGTCCAAATCGATTTTTGCTTTTTTATTTGTAATAACAGGTGCATCATGGGCGCATATTTTACGGCACGCACCACAGCCCACACAACGTTTTTCAATCACTTTCGGTTTACCATCACTGTGCATTTCCATTTTTCCAGCACGAGATCCGCCACCCATACCGATATTTTTAATTGCCCCGCCAAAGCCAGTTAGTTCGTGACCTTTAAAATGAGACAGTGTAATAATGATGTCCGCATCCATCAGAGCTGTACCTATTTTAGCTTCTTTGATATATTGACCATTTGGCACTGGTACATAGGCTTCATCCGTACCTTTTAGTCCGTCGGCGATAATGATCTGACAGCCTGTAGTAAACGGATTAAAGCCATTTTCATATGCAGCATCCATATGTTCCAGCGCATCTTTACGTCGTCCCACATAAAGAGTATTACAGTCCGTCAGGAAAACTTTACCGCCCAAATTTTTGACCGCATCAACCACAACTTTAGCATAATTCGGCCTTAAATACGATAAATTACCCGGTTCACCAAAATGAATTTTAATGGCTGTGAATTTTTGCTTAAAGTCGATTTGCTCAATACCGGCTTTCTTGATTAACTTATCCAATTTTTGTAATAAATTCATACCTGATGCAGCTCTCATATTTGTAAAATATACATTTGATTTTTCCATTATTTTCTCCTTTGAATGTGTTTTAGTCGAATTTTAAAACGCGAAGGATTTACGAAACATTCGCAGTGATAAATTTAGTTGTGGTGGAAGCCGCAGTTTCGCAAGTATCCTTGTTATGGACCGCTTCCGTACCAGCTTCTACCGCCTTTGTATAATACCAGATCTTATGGTTGATTTTTTCCATGCAGTCTTGAAGTTCCGACATTTGTTCCTGAACTTCCTTTTGATGACGTAAAAACATTGTAAGTCGTTGCTGCAAAGTAGCATCGCCTTCTCTACACCAATTGATAAATTCGCGAATATTTTTCACAGGCATTCCTGTCCGTTTCAAACATGTAATAAGATTCAACCATTCAAAATCACTTTCTTTAAAATCACGATTTCCGGCTGAAGTACGATCAACAAAAGGCAAGAGTCCTTCTTTGTCATAATAACGCAGTGTATACGCTGTCAAACCACTTCTTTTCGCAGCTTCAGAAATAGTACACCCCACAATGCATGCCTCCTTATAGTTTACTATCTAAATTATACAGATTAGAGTTAACTCTAAGTCAAGCTTTTTTTCTATTGTACTCTATATAAAAATAAGAATCAAACCGTCCCCATTATTTTTTTATTTTTCCAGGCTCCACTATGCCAGCGATAAACAAAAATAACGGCTCGTACACATTCATCGGCTGCCATGCCGATCCAGATTCCGACCAGCCCCATCCCCATGACAATACCAAAGAAATAGGCAAGACCAACAGCCGTACTCCACATGCTAATGATCCCCACAACCACTGGCATTTTTATATCACCAGTTGCCTGGAGTGCCCGGACCATCGTGATGTTAATTGAACGTCCAATTTCCAGAAAAATATCGACAAAGAGAATCTGCTTACCTAGTGCTAATATTTCTGGATCTTTCGTGAAAATTCCCAGTACATAATCACTGGAAAAATATAAGATAATAATCATACCTACAGCAATCGTCACTGCAATCCGCACCGTATACCAAACACGCTGTTTAACCTCATCATATTTCCCGGCTCCAATCAGATAACCAACGACCACTTGCATTGCCGCTGAAATTGCCAAAGAGTATACATAGGCAAACATCAATAAGATATAGACATATACCTTGGTATTGATAACCACTAACCCAAAAACATTGACCATTTTCATGATGGTGGTCTGTGACAATTGATACGATAAAGCTTCTCCACCCGTCGGAATGCCAATACTGAGGATTTTTTTGATCGACTCCCAAGGAAAGGGCTTTAAATATTTCCAAGAAATTTCCACGTCCAAATTTTTTCGGAACAAATAATAGATGATGATTAAACCCAAAACTTTACTGATGTTGGTCGAAATAGCAACCCCCATAACACCTAAAGCTGGGACACTGCCAAAACCATATATCAATAAATAATTGCCGCAAATATTAAAGATATTCATAATACTCGAAACAATCATCGTCGTTTTCATTAAAGAATAACTGCGAAAACATGCTATAAATGAAAAATACAACGCTTGAAAAACGATACCACCGGCGTAAATTGTAAAAAAAGTACTTGTTTCGGGCATAATTGATTCCGGTACCTGCAGCCAATGAAACATCGGTTCCTGAAATGTAATGAGTAAAATACTTGCGACTAAACCAAAAACACCATTCATCACTAACGATACCGTAAATATTTCTGAAATTTTCTTATGATTTTTCGAACCTAAATACTGCGTTAATAAAATGGTAGTTGCCATACACATTACCGTCAATAAAATAATAATGACATTCATGATCTGATTACCATTGCCAACAGCAGCTACAGATGGTTGTGAATATTGGCTGATCATAAATTGATCAATATTCCCTACCATTAACTGTAAAAATACTTCAATAAAAATAGGCCAGCTCATTTTAACAATGGACTGCTTATTTAAATTCATCTGCATATAAACCTCCTCCTAAAACTCCCTATAAATAGAGCTGCAGGGTTTGTTTAAAATGTATGAGGGGTGCAAGTTCCCGGTGAACTCGTACCCCTCATACATTTTAAACGATTCTTTCTATGAATTTTCCCTGCTGCTAAATACCCTTTTCCAAAAGTTCTTTAATCCCCAGCATAACGCCATGATCTCGATTGCTTTTCGCCGCAAAATTGGCTACTTCCTTAATTTGCGGATGCGCATTGTCCATCGCAAAACTATAATATACCGAAGACATCATTTCAAGATCATTCAGGTAATCTCCAAAAGCTGCACATTCCTTTGGTGAGATCCCCAACATTTTCTGGACTTGCTGAATTGCAATTCCTTTATTAATTCCATAGTTCATTACATCCACCCATAAATCGCTGCTCACCGCAATTTGTAATTGCTCCCTATACTCAGAAAAGTGCGGATAGGTATTAAATTCAGAACCTTGTTCACTGAAATCACAGAAGGATACTTTGATGACTTCATCTTGAATCTGTGAAAAATCTTTCACAATCTGAAATTTCGTATAATATTTTTCAAGTTCAGCCATAAAAGGTTCATAGTCTGCTGTAACATAAGCACCTTTTTTACCACAAACAACTGGATACGACTGCGGGATTGTTTTGGCAATCCTCAATAAATTTTTAACCGTTGCATTTGGCATAACACTGGAAAACAATTCAATTTCTCGATGAGCAACATACGTACCATTTTCTGCAAAGAATATAAATTCATCTTTATATTTTTCAAATTGACTAAGTAAAGCATAATACTGCCGACCACTAGCTGGGGCAAAAAGAATTTTTCTTTCTTTAATCATTTCCATTACTTCGTCAAATTCATCTGGCAATTTCCCATTTTCATCAAGCAATGTTCCATCCATATCTGTCATAATTAATTTTATCATGATTGCTCCTCACAAGGGACACGCTTGTTCGTACGCCCTTTTCCGTTCTATTATTCATCTGCGTTTCTAATTATAACAGATTCTCGATTCACACTCAATTGAAAAGACGACAAAACGGGAATAAATCAGCCATTAAGGTGGTTGATCGATTCCCGTTTCTCAGTTAAACCTGACCTGTACGACCATGATATAGACACCATGGCTCTTCTGCCATGTAATCACCTTCATGGTAATAAGCCGCTCTGGCACGACAGCCGCCGCAAGCCACTTTATATTCACAAGACCCGCAGCCACCTTTATATTGAAGCGTCCGCAGCTCTTTAAGGACAACATTATTTTCCCAAATTTCATCAAACGGAGTTTCTCTGACATCGCCAAGCGGTATGTTGAGATACGCACACGGCTGAACTTTGCCACGAGGACTAATAATGCAATACGACGTCCCTGCCAAACAACCGCGTTTGAAACGGAGATCCATCCCCATTTGTTTCGCAATACGCATAAACTGTGGTGCACAAGTCGGTTTAAGCTCAATCTTCACTTCTTTTTGTTTATTCATAATCCGTGTCAGCACATCTTCATAATCATGTGCCCGCAAGGATTCTGCTTCAATCGTTTTCGCACGTCCCGTTGGTACCAAAAAGAAAAAATGATGAGCGACGGCGCCTTCGGCTACAGCAAAATCAGTCATGGCTTCGAGTTCATGCTGATTCCAATCCATAACCGTTGTATGTATCTGAAACGGCAGACCTACCTGACGGCAATTACGCATGCCTTGGACTGCACCTTCCCAAGCGTTCGGAAATTTACGGAACGTATTATGTTTGTCTTTATCGAGGGAATCTAACGATATCCCCATCCCCATCGCTCCGGCATCTTTTAACTTTTGTGCCAGCTCAACCGTAAGCAGAGTTCCATTCGTACCAAATACAGAGCGAAGCCCCAATGATTTTGCATGCGCCACGAGTTCAACAATATCCGTACGCAGCAACGGTTCACCACCACTAAAAATCATAATTTTAAAACCGGCTTTGGCGATCTGATCCAAAAGTGTCTTTGCTTCACTGGTATTCAGTTCTTCTTCTGCCTTACAGCCTGCATCACGATAACAATGATCACAATACATATTACAAGCATTTGTTGTATTCCAGGAAATAATCATAATCTATTCTCCTCGCTCTCCAAAACATAGTCAAATTTATTTCGTAAGACCAATTTCTTGGTCGGTTAAATAACAAGACGGATCGGATTCCCAAAAATCACCGGTTCTTGCTTCAGCGCGAGTTCGAAAATTCCCATTGCAATTAGCCAAATATTTACACTTACTGCAACGCCCCTTTAACAGTGGTTTACGGTCTTTAAGTCCCGCCATAATTTCATTGGATACATCCGACCAAATATCACCAAATTTGCGATTCCGCACATTGCCAAACGTATGATGCTGCGTAAATTGATCTGGATGAACATAACCCATTGGATCAACTTCCCCAAAAGCAATACCAGAGCGATTACCACCGTTCATCGAAATGTATTTTTCAATCTGCTTCGCCACTACAATATCGCCTTCAGCAATAGCTTGCAAATACATATATATACCATCACAATGGTTATCTACTGTTAAAATTTCTTTTTTCAAACCACGCGCTTCAAAATCTTTCGTACGGCGAATGATGATATCCATCGCTTTGCGAGACTCTTCTGCCGTCACATCTTCATCCATCATCTGATTACCGCGACCCGAATAAACAAGATGATAAAAACAAACCCGATTTATATTTTCCGCTTCAATAAAATCAAAAATACGTTCCAGTTCCTGTATGTTATGATGATTAATTGTGAAACGAAGTCCTACGCGCTGATCCACAGCTACACAGTTTTTAATCCCCTGCATGGCTGCATCAAAAGCGCCTTCTTTACCACGGAACTTATCATTCACATCACGCAGCCCATCCAAAGATATACCTACATAACCGACACCGATATCTTTAATCTTCTGCGCTACTTCCCGTGTTATTAAAGTTCCATTCGTCGACAATGTCGGGCGGATGCCTTTTTTCTCTGCATATTCAGCCAACTCAAAAAAATCAGGACGAATCAAAGGTTCTCCGCCTGAAAATAAGATAACTGGTACTTTAAAATCAGCCAAATCGTCAATAAACTGTTTCGCTTCTTCTGTCGATAATTCATCTTTATACAATTTCGCATCGGAACTCATATAACAATGACGGCAGCTTAAATTACAGGTTCGTGTTGAATTCCAAACAACGACTGGACCAACGCCTGCATGTACACCATTTCGAGCTGTATTTGCGCCTTTCGTATAACGCAGTGAATCCCCAAAATATTCCGTTCCAAATAATAATTTCGTAACACTAATCATTTTCCCACTCACCTATACATCGTATTTTGATATACATAACTTATAAAATCTCTTTCACAACATAATTTTTCATTATACACAATTGAAAAATAAAATATAAACCTTGTTTTATGCCAAAACTTTATAAATTACAGCTGTGAACAACTTCTTTGCTAAAAGAGAATCATCCTCAAAACTGAATCGCATTCATTATTTTTATCATAACAGTTATTGATAGTTTGGTCAATAAATGAATTTGTAATTTATCATAAAGTTTTCATTTTATTTTTAGCAAATCAACAAAGGGATATAACATCCACTTGGTTTGGATGCTATATCCCTTTGGAATGGAAGCAGTAAAATAAGGATCTTATTTTTTCAAAATAATTCCATCCATAATCAAAATTAATTTATAACGAATATTGGCTAGAAAACTAATCTGAATACTGCTAAAAGATGCTGCTTGAAAAACCGAATGAAACATCTCCGTAATAATCTCCGCTGGAATGTCCTGCCGAAACTCGCCGCTCGCCTGACCAGCTTTAATAATCTGATCAAATATATGTTTAAATGTCATTTTTTTTGGCATACTGGCTGGTCTTTCTGTCTCGCTCATATCTTTCGATGGTTCCATACTATGGTCTTTGAATCCGCCTTTATGAGCAGCACTTAAAAACAGCGGTAACACAAACCGTTTGCTATCTAAGATTTCAGCTGTAAACAAAAACATCTCACGCAGTGTCTCTCCCGCCAAGCGAGATTCTTTTTGCAACTCTTCAAATTTATCATTTGTTTCTACTATAATCTGAAATAGCAAATGCTTCAAAATGTCTTCTTTAGACTGGAAATAGTTATAAAAAGTGCCAATACCTAAATCTGCTTCACTCATAATATCCGCTACCGTTGTTTCCTGATAGCCCTTTTGCGCAAATAATTTTACAGCGGACTCTACAATGGCCTTCTGCGAAAATATTTTTTTCCGTTCTCTACGATTGATTTCTGCCAAAACTTAGCCCCCTTTAGCAACAATAACGATACTTACTATTTATTATATATGAAAATGCTTTTATCTTCACGTATTTTTTTATACAAAAAAACTCCGAAACAACTTCGGAGTTTTTAATTTCGATATGGTGACCCTGGCAGGAGTCGAACCTGCGACCCTTTGATTCGTAGTCAAATACTCTATCCAGCTGAGCTACAGAGTCATGTTTAAGTTGTTCTCACAACCAACGAATATTATAATACCATTTATAATTTCATTTGTCAAATCTCTTTTGCAAAATATTGTTAAAAATGTAGTGTTTACTATTTATACACATTTTATACACAGAATTTGTGAATAAAAATTCCGCTCTAGCCTTAAAAGTTAAAACTTATACACATAGTCAGCTTATTTATCCACATATTTTTGCTATTTCTGCTTACTTATCCACTTTTTTGTTTTTTTTGTGGATAAAATTGTGGATAAGTCTTATTTTGTTGAGTAAAAATATTTTAAAAACTTGTTTACTCCATTATTATCCAAAATTTTATCCACAATCATAAAATAAAATCTCCTGATTTAACGGCTTATATCCAATAGTTATCCACAAGAACAGTCGTTTTGTGGATAAAATTGTGGATAACTGCAAAAAGAAGGCTGCCGCCAACGATAAATTTATATCGTTCATGCGACAGCATTTTTCAATCCTGATCAATTTGTGCCTTCAAAGAACCCTCATCTACCGCATCTACTTTATTAAACCCGGCTTTGTAATAAATGACGGTCAGAATGAGCAGCCAGACAGGGCCGACAAACAAAGATATACGATGTGCATCGTCGATAGCCATTGCAAAGACTACAAATCCCAAAAATATCATCGTCAGCCAATTCGTATAAGGATAACCCGGCATCGGAAATTTAAGCTTTGACACCTCAGCAGCGCTTAATTTTTTGCGATAACTATGCTGCGACCAAAGGATAATAAACCATACATACAGTCCAATGAATGTAATAACACTCATAAGATAATTAAAAATTGCTTCTGGAACAAAATAATTGAGAATAACACTAATCACCATCATACCTACCGATGCTAAAATACCACGGTGCGGCACTGCAGATTTACTGAGTTTAACAAAATACTTAGGGGCTTTGCCCTGCAGTGCCAAACTATGAAGGGTACGACCCGTTACATAGATACCACTGTTTCCCGTGGATAAGGAAGCCGTAATAACGACAAAATTGATGATTCCCGCTGCCGCCGGAATACCCAAATGATCAAAGATCAAAACAAACGGACTTCCCATCGTACCAATATCCTCCCATGGATAAACCGATAAGATGACCAACAGGGAACCCACATAAAAAATAAGCACACGATAAAATACTTTATTAATCGCTGATGGAATTGTTTTATCTGGATTTTCCGCTTCACCGGCTGTAACGCCGATGAGTTCCATCCCTAAAAAAGCAAATGCCACCATAACTAAGGATGTAATGAATCCTGATATGCCATTTGGAAAAATTCCGCCATGAATCCAAAGGTTGGAAAATCCGATTGCGATACCACTATTTCCTATGCCAAAAAAAATCATGGCCGATCCGAAGAAAATCATGGCAATAATTGCAATAACCTTAATCAAAGCAAACCAAAATTCAAATTCGCCAAACACTTTTACTGAAGCGAGATTCGCCACCGTAAGAAAAACCGTACAAGCCAACGCTGCGATCCATTGTGGCATATCCGGCCACCAAAACTGTACATAAATTCCTGTAGCTGTTGTCTCCAACATACATACGAGCGCCCAAAAGAGCCAGTATGACCAGCCGGTAAGGTAACCTGCCAAAGGCCCAATGAATTGATATGCATAAGCCGTAAAAGAGCCGGAAATCGGCTGTTCTACGGTAAGTTCTCCTAATGCCCGGAGAATGAAATATATAAAAATACCGCCAAGCCCATAGGCTAGAACGATCGATGGCCCCGCTGCCTTGATGGCTGATGCTGAGCCGAGAAAAAGCCCGACGCCGATAGCGCCGCCAATTCCGATGAGTTGAACATGCCGCTCTTTCAAGCCGCGCTGCAGTCCTTCATGCAGAATATCAGGTTCTTGCTGTTGTTTCATGAAATAACCTCTTTTTTTCTAAATTCTTCTCAATAAACGCTTCTTTGATACAGCGAGCATGATGACAAGTTTATCATCATAGCATAATCCCGAACCCCGTTTTGTACGTCTAGGAAAAACATAGCTCCGTTATCGCAACATGATTTATATTTTACGACAATTTTTTTGATTAGTAAATTGTTAAATCCATTTCAAAGAAAAAAAGTACAAATGTTTCCATGAAAAATAAGTTCGGTGTATTGAATCGTAAAAATCTAACAAAATACTACATATTTTGTTATGCAGAAATAACAACGTACAAAAAAAGCGAGCGGTTTTTAACAAAACCGCCCGTAAAAACATGCATTATTTCTTTTACTTCTCTTTTAGCTTTACTTACTTAACTTCATAAGACTGACAATCTGTCTGCGAAATCTGCCTCGTTACCATATATGGCATCGTTTTGCTTTTAAACCCCATTGCTTTACAACCATACGGCAATGCACGATCCCACGTAATATAGAAGTATTTACAGTTTGAACAAATTGCCCGTGAATTTTTCGTTTGCTGCATTTTTTTCTCCATCCTGCAAAACCTATTTTTTCATGGCTTACATAAATTTAAAGACCGATTCTATAAAAATAAGAAAAAGGCGTACAACTACAGCTGCACGCCTCTTTCACATTTTACTTATCCATACCATCCAGTACGTAGTCAATCGGACGGCTCCAGTCAACGTAGACATCCGTTTCGCCCCAAACGCGTGTCATAGCTAATTTAAATGATTCCAGACTCGCAAGCGGCTGAATTTTTTCTGTCGTAAAATCTCTAAGTGTCGCATGCGGTACTTGGATTTCATGTTCATTGGCCAAATAGTTTTCTACGGCCGCTTTCTTATCTAATGTCTTTAAAAAGACGTTTGCTGCTTTTGTATTAATTACATATTCCACATATCCAATATCATTTAGATAATGAACAGCTACACGATATATATTTTCCATATGCAGGTCTCCCTCGTATAAAAATCTCTTATATATTATAATCTGTAAATTTCAATTTGTCTTGTCTTATTTTCGAAAGCCTAGATTTGTGTGATTGTCGAAAGGCAAGATTTGCCTATTGTGATGAATCATTATATAATTATCTGCAAAACACAAATAAAGGATGATTTTCTTATGTATTCTGAATATATTGCGATCGCAGCAATTTTGATTCTCAGTCTGGTTGGTCACAACTTATCGGTTGCGTATGCCGCTGGAATTATTTTGGTTATCAAGGTGCTTGGGCTTACTTCTATAATGTCACTGCTTCAGACCAATGGTCTTAATTGGGGCATTATACTTTTGACAATAGCAATCCTAATTCCAGTAGCGACTGGTGAAATCACAATCCAAATCATGATAAACTCTTTCAAATCCCCGCTTGGCATCACGGCCATCATTGCTGGTATTCTTGCCGCAGCTTCCGGCGGAATGGGTATTCAGCTTTTAAAAAGTTCCCCGGAAGTCGTAAGTTCGTTAATTATCGGTACCATGATCGGCGTATTTTTCTTTAAAGGAATCACCGTCGGGCCTTTGATTGCCGGTGGTATTGTCTATATGGTTATGAATATCCTGACTTATTTCAAATAAAATTTACTGCAACGTTTTTTTTTCTGTTGTTATGGTAACTTGGCGAAAATATCGACCATGTATTTCAATTACTTCATATTCCTCATTTTGAATCAGTTTCGCTCGCCCAGCTTGTAAAAACCTGTCCACTTTGGTAGGTTTTTCTATTTCTACCCACTTATAGGCCCGTTCTTCTGATGTGCCTTCATTTTCTATATAAATTTCACCTTTGGAACTTGGTTTTTCATCTCCCTGACATGGTTTAAAGCTGCTCTTGATCTGTTCTATAAACATCTGGCATACATGTTCCGGCATATCCACAATGCCTTCTTTACCACTTTTTTCATTATAAACAGCAATAAATAAACAATTGCCAAAAATAATCTCTGCCTGATCCGGCTCTGGGAAATGACGATTAGGAGCAAGCCCCAATGGCACACTTAAATCATTTGTCACAATAAATAAGGACGCCCCATTTCCCACATCAAAAAATTCGGTTGCCCCAAAATTTCCGTCCACCAAGTCACAAATAGTGTCCTGCTGATCAGGGCCTGTCGGAATTTCAGCTATCTCCGGCTGCTGACCCGGTTTGACTAAAATCGCATGTATTACATTTTTCAATTCTTCCATTGCCTATCTCCTTCTCATGTCCTAATTTCAGTATTATTCGCCAAAAAGCACAAAAGTTCCTTTGTTGCAAACCGGAATAACCTCGATTCATTTTACATTTGCTCTCGAATTTGCGTGAATATTGGAAATATTGTCCTTAAACATACTTTTTTCAGGGTTGCACACCGGCTTTATTTATGTTATCATTACCTCAGAAAGATTGATTTGCCTGAGATGCACGCAAACCTTTGATATGTCTAACCTACTTTTATTTATTGGGAATCTGATTTGTTTTGTGGATGCTGGATCGTCTCGTAGCGAATAGCAGAATCACGACTTAAGATACCCACCTGCTGAGCCGCAGGTCTTAGACATAAAGAGGTAACGGCATTGCGGGCGCAATTTTTTTAGAAAGGACCTACCCTTTGGGTAGGTCCTTTTCGTTATGCGGTTTCTGAATCAAATTGGCTTTCGTAATGATATTTTCACCAAAGCGAGCTTTTAAATCATCCATCATGTGATATAGTGCTTTCTTTTTTTGATCTTCCTGAAAGAGTGACTCTTCTTCATGTAACGACAGATTACTCCCCGTAATACCGAGCAGCCGAATACTTTCTTTAACTTTAACTTGTCGATATAGATTCACCGCCATCTGATAAATCACTTCATCAAAATTGGTTGGTTCAAGCAAAGATTGACTGCGGGTAATGGTTTGAAATGAAGCAAAACGAATTTTAATCGTTAAAGTTCTGGCTTTAACTCCCGACAATCGCAGACGCCATCCTACTTTTTCCGCAAGCGCCAAAAATTGTTTTTCAACTTGTGCTGCTTGCAGAAGATCTTGTTCAAAGGTTATTTCATTGCCAATGGACTGGATATCACGCTCCGGTTCCACTTTACGCTCATCGCGGCCATTGGCCAATTCAATTAATTGATAAGACAGCGTCTTGCCCAAATATTTGGCCAGTTCATCCGACGAAGCCTGGGCAATCTGCCCAATCGTTCTAAAACCCAATGCCTGTAATTTTTCACCTGTTTTTTTCCCAACACCCCACAGCCGACGAATCGGCATATCCCGTAAGATAGATTGTTCCAGACCACGCTCAATGATGACCAATCCGTCGGGTTTATCGAAGTCCGATGCCAGTTTTGCCAAAAATTTATTTGGTGCAATACCGACGGAAGCAATCAGTCCCAGTTCATCTTTGATCCGTTTTTTTAGCAATTTTGCGTAGTCTCGCTGATTAAGTGTGATTTTTTCCATACCGGTAATATCCAAAAAAGCCTCATCCAATGATAACGGCTCCACTAGTGGGGAAAATTCTTGAAAAATATGAAATATTTGCTTGGATACCGCTTTATATAAACTATGATTTCCTGCAACAAAAATCCCCTGTGGGCAGCGGCGCCGTGCTTCAACCATAGGCATCGCCGAATGTATGCCAAAACTGCGTGCTTCATAAGAAGCCGTTGACACAACCCCCCGATTGCTGAGACCGCCAACAATTACCGGCTGATTTTGATATGCTTCATTGTCTCGCTGCTCAATCGAAGCAAAAAAAGCATCCATGTCTACATGCATGATCCAACGTTCCATCAAACCCCTCCGCTTCGCCAATCATATGTTCTATTCTACTTGAAAAACCTTACGGATGCAAGTATCCAAAGGGCCATATACGTTGCATTAAAGAAATTACATCTAGACTATTAGGCTGCCATATAAAATATTTAATGCAACTTATATAATAAAAAAATGTCTTTTCCGACGGGAAAAGACATTTTTCTATTTCGTATTAAATAACTCGCGAATTTCAGTTTCAGTAAGTTTTGAAAGGAAATTGTCACCTGGTTGAATCATTTGGTCAATAAGTGCTTTTTTCTTTTGCTGCAAAGCAAAAATCTTTTCTTCGATTGTGTCTTTTGTTATAAATTTAAAGACCTGCACATTTTTTTTCTGTCCCAGACGATACGCGCGATCTGTTGCCTGATCTTCAACGGCCGGGTTCCACCATGGATCATAATGAATAACCATATCCGCACCAGTTAAATTGAGTCCCGTCCCTCCAGCTTTTAGCGAAATCAGAAACACCGGCTGGGTACCACTATTAAAAGCCTTAACTCGTTCAATTCGTTCAAGCGCTGGTGTATGCCCATCAAGATATTCATAAACGATACCCGCTTTTTTTAATTTAGCACCAATCATCGCCAGCATACTCGTAAACTGAGAAAAAATAAGTAAACGGTGCCCCCCGTCGACTGCATCATGCACGACTTCTTCCAACATCTCCAGTTTACCGCTGCCGCCTTTATAATCTTCTAAAAACAACGAAGGATGGCAGCATATCTGTCGCAGCCTTGTCAAAAGTGCCAAAATCTTCATGCGATTGTTATTAAAACCCGACTGTGCCAGCCCAGTTTCAAGTTCCTGTTTGGCCTGCATAAAATAACCTAAATAGACCTTGGCCTGCTGGGTAGTCATTTCATTGATCATCTTACCTTCTACTTTATCCGGCAGTTCTTTTAAAACATCTTTTTTCATACGCCGCAAAATAAACGGTGTAATATGTCGATTGAGATCCCGGAGAGCATGTTTGTCCTGATCACGGATTATCGGTATTTCAAATCGATTTTTAAATTCTTTATGTGATAACAAGTACCCTGGCATTAAAAAATCAAAAATAGACCACAATTCCGTCAAAGTGTTCTCAATTGGAGTACCTGTAAGCGCAAAATATCCATGTGTTTTAAGCCGTTTGACTGCTTTTGCATTTTGCGTACCAGGATTTTTGATATGCTGCGCTTCATCAAGGAAACAATAACAAAAATCTAATTTCTCATATTCTTCAATATCTTTTTTTAACATATTATAAGTCGTAATTACGAGATCCGCACCTTGAATTGTCGCTAATTTTTCCCGACGTTCACTTTTGCTTCCCGCCAATACAATGGCTTTTAATTCTGGGGCAAAGTGTTCGATTTCATCCAGCCAGTTGTACATGAGTGATGTCGGCGCCACAACCAGTGATGGACTTTTAGCATCATCACGCTGCGATAATAAAAAAGCAATGACTTGTAGTGTCTTGCCCAGCCCCATGTCATCCGCTAAAATGCCGCCTAGTCCATATTTAGCTAGTGTTGCCAGCCAGCGGAAACCAACTTTTTGATAGTCACGCAATATTTTTTTCAGTGATTCTGGAACTTCAACATCAGCATCCATGGGATCTTTAAGATCGGTTACTAATTTTTTGAAGGCCTGATTGCGCTCTAAGCGAAAACCATGTTCCTCTTTAGCCAAACTATCTATATAGGCTGCTTTGGCCAGCGGCATCCGAATAAACTCTGCTTTGCCTGCCTGAAGCCCTGTATTTTCAACAAAATCCGCTACACCAGCCAAAGCATCATCTTCCAAAGGAATAAATGTACCATCTTTTAACCGATGATAACGTTTTTTTAACCGATAAGATGAAATAATATCGAGAAGTTCATTTAAATTAAAGCCTTCATGATTGAGTGATACTTCCAGTAGATTATCCTGATTGACACTTACCCCTGCTGTCACTTTTTCGAGACGCTGAATCGGTTTTTTCTTAAGTGACTCCGAATAATAAATATCGGCTAATTCAGTAAGTTCGGGCAAAGCCTGCGTCAAAAAGTTATAACATTGTTCTTCTTCTTTTTGTACATATAATTCTTGTTCAGCTCGAAACTCAAACTGTTCAAAAAAACGTAAAATCTGCCCTTCTACTAACTGATCACGAATCAAAATCTTACGATTCATCGTTGAAATCTCCTGTGAACCAATGGCTGGATTAAATGTCACATCACCATAACTAAACAGAATTTTTGCACCGATGCCAGCACCTGCATAATCGAGATAGATATCCGCACTGAGTGGCAGAATTTCAAAACGATTCAAGAAGGACGGCGCAACCTTCACATTTACAATTTTTTCAATTTCCGGCATGACATTACTAAAAAAATCCGGCATATATTTTTTATCTATTTTTATATGTTTGTCCTCTTTAAAACATTGAATGAGTGGTTTTATATAACGAGAAAATTCTTCATCCACCTTATGGATAACGGTATGATTATATAACAGATAGCGAAAATTTTTATCTAAATTGACAAGTTCATCCTGCCCCATCGATAGCTGCCCGCCTGCCGCCAAATCGTTTACCATCAGACGAATCTGCGGTCTTGACTCTTCAATTTTAATTCGAGTTGGCGCAAATTCATTGAGCCCAAACGAAAAAGCATGCTCTTCCATAATGGTGAAAAATTTCACCAAGTTGCTTGGTGACAATTTAAACCGTTTTTGATCAAATGTTTTGCTAATCCCTGAAGCAGCACTATATGGTGAGAGGCTTTTTTCATCTTCATAAGCCATGCGCAGCAGATCCCATAGCTCTTGCGATAGTGCATCAAATTTAATGCGATGCGGCCGCAGTGTCAATTCTTTGCCGAAGACAATTTCTTCTTCATATAACATGGATTTAACAAAATCCGCTACATTGCGCATCACATATTGGCGAGTCCGACCAATTTTAAACTCCAGCCACACGGTCATTTCATTATATTGCTGCGTGCAACGGCATTCAGGGATTAAATGAAGTGGTTCCATATCAACCACTTCATTCGACTGAACTGCCTCTGCAAATAGAGAAAACAGTTTGCCTTTCGACTCCTGATGCATTCCCATATTTTGAAGTTGATCCATAAATTGGAGTTTCTGCATTTCTTTGAGGACCGCTACAATATGTTTGCAAATACCATCATATAAATCATATGCCGGACAGCTGCAAGAGCAGGAATGTACCGTATCTTGATCCGTTAAATGAACCGCTATTGAATAAATAGAATTTCCCCAAACTTCGGCCGTATAATGCCCATCCTTGTGAAGTTTCATTTTTTTTACTGCTTTATTCTTAAAATATCGGCAGCCACGCTGATAAACTGCTTCCGTTGCTCTTTTTTGGATTTCACTATCTTTGATCATACCTTTAAAAATCCTTTCGATTTTCTGCATTTATGTTCCAGCAAAAAAATAAGTCTTCCCTATATCATATCATTGCTTGAGAAATTTGTATTTCTCAAAATTCATATTTTAACACAAAGCCAATATTTTTATGATGTTTTTTTGCGATTTTAAGCATCTCATGCTACAATAACAATTATATTTTTACTGTGACGGAACAAAATAATAAGAAAGCATGGTTTATTATGTTTAATAACACAAAATTCTTAATTGTACGTTTAAGTTCCATTGGAGATGTTCTGCATGCAACACCAGTTGCCCGTACACTGAAAGAAAACTATCCAAACTGTCATATAACATGGATTGTAAGCCAAACAGCTGCTGAATTATTAAAACACAATCCCGATATTGATGAACTCTTCATCTGGTCTAGAGAAGAGTTTGAAAAAGCTGCCATTCATCTTAATATCAGCAAAGTCATTCAGTCATGGCAAGCACTAAAAATTTTTTTTAAGCAACATCATTTTGATATCGTTCTTGATATCCACGGACTCTTTATGTCGGGTATTATAACCAGGTTAAGCCAATCAAAACGACGTATCGGCATGGCGGGAACACGTGAACTCAACCGTTTTTTTATGACCGAATTGGCACCTGCCATTGACAGTCCTCATATGATCAAACGCTATCTTTCCGTACTGCAGCAGCTTGGCATTGAAACCACCGATTATCACCTAACATTACCCCTGCCAAATCAGTTTGATACTTTCGTAAAAGATTTTTTTACTAGATATAAAATAAATCCTCTGAAAAAAATACTCATGATAAATCCACGTACAAGCTGGCCCAATAAAAATTGGGGTAACCAGCATTTTGCGAGCTGCATTGATTTGCTTGATCCTGAAATTCAACTGCTTATCTCCGGCGGTCCCTCAGATAAAAAGGATGCAGCTGAAATCATGACCTTAACGAACAAGCAGGTTATAAATATTGCCGGAAAAACGTCACTCATGGAAATGGCCGCACTTTTGAAACATATAGATCTTCTATTAACCGGTGATACCGGAGCGCTGCATATAGCCACCGCGGTCATGACACCCACGATCAGTCTCTGGGGACCGACACGACCTGAACAATATGGCCCATTGGTCAAAGGACATACATTCATTTGCAGCGACAATGAATGTCGAAATTGTAACAAAACAAAGTGTCGTTATAAAACCAATGCCTGCATGAACCAAATTGAACCAGCATCTGTAGCAAAAAAAATTCATGACCTCTTAACTTTATGACGTTTTTCATCGATATTCTATTATATAATGATAGTTGTGTAATGGAAAGGCAGGTTTCATCTATGCCAGAACAAACAAGAGACAAAATAGTAATTATTGATAATAATTTTGATAATCTTGATATGGTTTGCTGCGCTTTATTTGATGTTTATGACTTATACCCTATTTCGGATGATTTTACCTCGACGGCATATCTAGAAGTATTTTTACCAGATTTAATTATCTTAAATACGGATCTCATTTATTCTGAAAATTTTTCTTTCGCTCAATTTCGCAGCCATCCGCTCATTAAGAATATTCCCTTTTTACTAATTACACCTTCTGGTCCTCCGCCCGAAGGCTTGCAGAGCTTATCAAGTCAGCTGCTTTACCCTTATACACTCGATTCTTTACAACAGGCCATTAAAACAAAAATCATACATTATAAAAAGGAGTAATTAAACATGAGCGAAAATATTGATGTCAGTATTCCCCACGGTATACAGCAAGATATAAAAATAGAACTAATGGATATGATTCATAATTGTGAAGATCCCTTTCAAATCATTATCCATGTTGCCAAATACTTAGAAAGAACTTCAGCTGAGGGCGGTTATGCCCAAATCGTCAAAGATAATATTCGCTCAATTTATGGCATTGGTCTGGGCGAACCAAAACTTTTAGAAAACGAACTCCATGATATTATTGAGCGTGGGAAAAAACTAAAACAAGCATATGAAAGTGACATTGAATCAGAAGAAGTAAAAAAACGTATCGAATTTGCCATCATTGCGCACCGCAAACGGGCCGAGCAATTACAGCTGATGATCCGCTCCGAAAAAGCAGATCGAATCGAAGAAGAAAAAAAAAGTTTTTAACCAAAAACACCCCTGAGACGCTTGAGCGTGACAGGGGTGTTTTTTAGCCCATAAAACGATATCCGACTCCGGTTTCCGTAAGAATATAATGCGGCTGTGTAGGATTTGATTCTATTTTGCGCCTGATTTGACCTATATAAACACGAATATAATGCGTGTCTTCATTGTATTCGCTGCCCCAGACTGCTTTTAACAATTGCTTATGGGTTAATACACGGCCTGCATTTTGGGCCATGATTTTTACAATATCATATTCTGTGGGTGTCAATTTGATCTCACGATCAAGGATGGTTACTTTCCGTTTGGCAAAGTCAATCTTTAAGTCACCACATTGGATGACCGATTCCTCTGCATCGGCATCGGTGATGCTTCGCCGCAAGCAGACACGCAGTCTGGCTAATAGTTCACCTGTACTAAATGGCTTGGTTACATAATCATCAGCACCTAAATCCAGTGCTTCAATTTTCTCTTGTTCTTCGTCACGAGCCGTCAATACAATAATTGGCACTTTTGACCATTCGCGAATTTCTTTGACAACAACTTTACCGTCTATATCCGGCAGACCCAAGTCAACAATCAATAGATCTGGTTTAAACATGGTAGCTCTGACAATACCATCTCGACCATTTTTTTCTTCCTCTACTTCATAGCCATGCGCACTTAATACGACACGCAATAATTTTCGAATCTGTGCCTCATCATCAATAACCAGAATTCGTGTTCCCGCGGTTGTCACATTGATCACCTGCTGCCTGTTTTTAACCTAATTATAGCAAATTAATCGCTGCTTTTTTTGTTTTTATCTGGCAGAGGAAGTGTAAATACGATCATCGCCCCGCCCAAGCTGCGATTTACTGCTGTTATTTTCCCTTTATGTGCTTCAATGATACCCTTACAAATAGACAGTCCAAGTCCCGTCCCCGTGACTTTTTTAGGTTGTTTGACCCTATAAAACTTATGAAAAACATTCTCCAAATCTTCTATGGGAATCCCAACCCCCTGATCCATTATGGCGATTTCAATTGCTCCTTGTATTTTTTTTACCCGAATGACAATTTCAGTCTGTTTCTGAGAATATTTAATTGCATTATCAAGCAAATTCACTAAAACCTGTTCAATTAAAACACAATCTCCTTGCACAAAAGGCAAATTTGGTTCAACATCAACCGTCACCTTATGATTTTTCAAGAGATCTCCCAGCCGCCGTAAAGTTGTGCCAATGATATCTTCCATATCACACCAATCCGATTTTAGCTTCATCATCCCGCTTTCCATACGTGCGGTATCCAATAAATTGCCAATCAGGCGTTCCATACGAAACGAGCTGTCTTTTATGTTGGACAATAATTCAATTCTATCTTGTTGATTATAAACGGAATCCGCTTCCAGCAGTGTTGTCACACAGCCCAAAATAGCCGATAGCGGGGTTTTTAATTCATGTGAAATAGAATTAAATAAAGCCGTACGCAATTTATCAGCTTCCAGAAGCAAATCCGTTCGACGAGCTTTTTCAGCCAAATCCACCCGTTCCATCGCAACAGCCGCCAGCCTCACCCAGGCATCAATCAGTCGCCGTTCACTTGGTATCAATTTTTGCTGTGCCAAATCTATACCAAGTACACCAAATACTGTTTCCTGACTATAAATAGGCACATACATATATTTCCCGCCGGGCAGAGTATCCGTACTGCAGCCAGCAGCTTGTTTATTTTTATACACCCAGGCGGCAACAGCTGACTCGGACTCATGCAGGGTTATCTGGCGAAGCGTTTCATTAACAGTCCCCGTTTGCGGATCATACTGCATTTGCCTACTGATATTTCCTTTATCGTCTGGCAGCAAAAGCAAGATTTTTCGTTCAATCGTTTCCCCCGCTTGTCTGACCAAACTTTTTGCAATCGCTTCCAGATTGACGACTGCCACAATATCACGACTAAATTCATAAACGGCCCGTGTACTTTTTTCTTGCTGCCGGGCCTGTTTACTTTCTTTGCGCAATTCATCTGTTCTGCCACCGATCAAAGCCGATAACAGCAAAAAGATCACAAAACTCCATATATAACGTACATCTCCCACTGAAAAAGTCATAATCGGTTCGATAAAATAAAAATCCAAAGCCAAAATTCCAACAATTGCACTCAAATACGATGCCCATTTCCCCCACCACAAAGCACTAAATAAAACAGGCAGAATATATAAAAACGCAATATTTAAAATTTCGAGCTGCTCTTTAAGCCACCAACCAAATGCGGTAATAAAAACAACCATGCTAAGGCTCAAGCATACCTGACGGTAACTAAGTGCCACCGAGTTCGGGGTGAAATCGGTAACTCTGACATTTTTTGTATCCTTCGTTCCGGGAATGACATACACATTGATATCCCCGCTGCGCCGAATAATATTGTCTACAATAGAGCCGCGAAACAGTTCCAGAAGTTTACTATGATTTGGCTTGCCAACAACAATCGCCGTAACATTTTGTTTACGAGCAATCAGCAGCATTTCATCGACTAGGTTTTGCCCTACTACCGTTAAAGTTTTAGCCCCCAAATCTTCAGCCAGCCGCATATTTTTGGCAATACGATCTCGTTCCTTATCGCCAATGGGAAAATCCATTTTTTCGGCTTCAATATGTACAGCCAAAAGTTCGGAACGCAGGCCGGTTGCCAGACGGTTCGCCGCGCGAATCAGCTGCGCCGAAAAAGGACTGCCGCTAATGCAGACCATAACTCTTCCAGCAGCCGGCCACGGTCCTTCAATATGGTGATCCTGCATATATTCTGCTAAATCTTTATCAACCCGCTGAGCGGTAAATCTAAGCGCCAGCTCACGCAGCGCACTGATATTACCTTGGCGAAAAAAATTCTTCAAAGCCTGTTTGGCTTGTTCCGGTATATAAATTTTTCCGTCGCGCAGCCGCTGCATCAAGTTTTCTGGTGCAATATCAATTAATTGAACCGTATCTGCTTCTTCCAGAACATAGTCTGGCACAGTCTCTTTCACAATAATACCCGTAATTTGTGCTACAACATCATTGAGACTTTCTATATGCTGGATATTAACAGTCGTATAAACATTGATACCGGCCTCTAATAATTCTTCCACATCCTGATATCGTCTTACATGTCTTGAGCCAAAAACATTCGTATGTGCCAGTTCATCGACCAAAACAATTTCCGGTTTCAATGTTAAAATTGCATCTATATCCATTTCAAAAAGATCATTTTCATGATAACGAACGGATAACGGGGCTACTTTAAAAAGCCCCGTTACCAGTTTTTCAGTTTCAGCTCGACCATGTGTTTCAATCCAGCCAATCACAATATTTTTTCCTTCACGTTGTTGATCATGAGCCGACTTTAGCATGGTGAAAGTTTTGCCAACCCCAGCCATGGAACCTAAAAACACCGTCAATTTTCCCCGTGTCTCTTTATGCAGTTTTTTTAATAACACTTCAGGATTCGGGCGGTTGTCCATTTTCTTTCCTCCCTGTTTTATAACGCGTATTTCACAAAGGCATTGCATCCAGCGCTAAATTAAGCTGCAATACATTCACTCTCTTATCTCCTAAAAATCCTAACTGCGGATTTTCGATATTTTTTTCGACCAGAGCAGACACCTGATTTTCAGCCAAACCTCTGGCTTTCGCTATGCGTGTAATTTGCAGTTTAGCGGCCGCCGGTGAAATATGCGGATCAAGTCCACTGCCGGATGCCATAACCAAATCACTTGGAACCATCGCCGTTTGTGATAAATCATTATCCTGGCGTACCTGATCAGCCCTTTCGGCAACACTTTTCATCAATTTTTCACTCGTTGGGCCTAAATTTGAACCAGCAGAACTGGCCGCATCATACCCATCATCACCAGCAGCCGATGGACGCCCATTAAAATATGCATCGCTTGCAAATGTCTGTCCAATCAGCTCTGAACCAACTACCTGCCCATCTTTCGTTATTAGCGAGCCATTGGCCTGTGACGAGAAAAGCAGTTGTGCAAACCCCGTCATACTTAAAGGATAAAGAACGCCTAAGACTAAGGTTAAAACCAAAAGCATTCGAATTGCAGTACTAATTTCTTTCAACATTTATCTTCCAACTCCTTTTTATCAACCAGCAATATTGAGTGCCACTAAAATCATATCGATGATTTTAATGCCAATAAAGGGAGCAATTAAGCCGCCCAAACCGTAAATAAATACATTTTGTCTTAAAATCATGGCTGCTCCAATCGGTTTGTATTTCACACCTTTCAACGCGAGTGGAATTAAGCCGATAATAATTAAAGCATTAAAGATGACTGCACTTAAAATCGCACTATCTGGTGTAGCTAACTGCATGATATTAAATACACCCAGTGCTGGATATGTTCCAACAAACATTGCTGGTATGATCGCAAAATATTTTGCAATATCATTGGCAATACTAAAGGTTGTCAAAGAACCGCGAGTCATCAAAAGCTGTTTGCCAATTTCAACAATTTCAATCAATTTGGTTGGATTCGAATCGAGATCTACCATATTGCCGGCTTCTTTTGCTGCCTGGGTACCACTATTCATCGCCACACCCACATCAGCCTGTGCTAGTGCCGGGGCATCATTGGTACCATCGCCCGTCATCGCTACCAGCATACCGCCCTCTTGATAGTCACGGATCATTTGTAATTTTGCTTCTGGAGTTGCTTCAGCCAAAAAGTCATCAACGCCTGCTTCTGCTGCAATTGCCGCTGCCGTAAGCGGATTATCTCCGGTTATCATAACCGTCTTGATTCCCATCTGCCGAAGTTCACGGAAACGTTCTTTAATACCACCTTTTACAATATCTTTCAAATGAATTGTACCCATAATTTTTATATCTTGTGTTACAACGAGAGGTGTGCCTCCACTTTTTGCGATACGTTCACTCGCGTGTCTCACATCATCCGGCAAAATCCCGCCCCGCTCTTTCACATATCTTTCAATTGCATCAACCGAACCCTTACGGATTTCTAATTTTTGAATATTGACACCACTCATGCGTGTTTGGGCTGTAAATGGAACAAATTCAGCCTGCAAAGCATTGAGATCTCGTTCTCGTAAGCCATATTGTTCTTTTGCTAAAACGACAATGCTGCGTCCTTCTGGCGTTTCATCAGCCAAAGATGACAATTGTGCAACATCTGCCATTTCTGCAGCGCTGACTCCCTCAGATGGAATAAATTCCGTTGCCATACGATTTCCTAATGTGATCGTACCTGTTTTATCCAATAATAATACATTGACATCACCAGCAGCTTCGACAGCACGACCAGACATCGCCAAGACATTGTGCTTTAACAGGCGATCCATCCCGGCAATTCCGATGGAACTGAGGAGTCCACCAATCGTTGTCGGAATCAAACAAACCAGTAGTGCCATTAAGGTGGTCGTCGAAACGACGGCTCCTGAATAAATGGCAAATGGTTCAATGGTGGCTACGGCAACTAAAAAGATAAGAGATAGACTTACCAATAAAATAGTCAAGGCAATTTCATTTGGTGTTTTTTGACGTTGTGCTCCTTCGACCAAACTAATCATCCGATCTAAAAATGTTTCGCCCGGATTTGCCGTAACTTTGATTTTGATCCAATCTGATAAAACTTTTGTACCGCCAGTTACCGATGATTTATCACCACCGGATTCACGAATGACCGGTGCAGATTCACCCGTAACCGCACTTTCATCTACCGTTGCCATCCCTTCGATGATTTCACCATCGCTGGGAATAAAATTTCCTGCTTCTACTAATAATATATCACCTTTACGTAAGGTATCGGCATTAACCATAAGCCAATCCTGCCCCGCCAATTTTTTTGCCTGCACATGGCTTCGCGTACTGCGAAGCGATTGTGCCTGCGCTTTGCCGCGACCTTCAGCGACAGCTTCAGCAAAATTGGCAAATAACACTGTAAACCATAACCATACGCTGATTTGAGTTACAAGAAAAATAGAATTTGAGCTAGTGACAGCATCACGCAAAGCCACATAGCTTGTAAATATTGCCCCAAGATACACAATAAACATGACCGGGCTTTTTATTTGTATAGCTGGATGCAGTTTCCGAAAAGAATCACGAACTGCTTCTATAATAATTGTTGAATTCAAGTTGTTTTTTTGCGCATTCATATTCTATAGCTCCTTTAAAATGTTATTCCCTGTATCATAAGAACCTGTTCTACAATAGGCCCCAATGCCAATGCCGGTAAAAAGGTAAGTGCACCAATAATGAAAACAATACCTGCCAGTAAAATCATAAACGTGAAACCAGTTGTTTCAAACGTACCTAACCCACTCGGTGCTATTTTCTTTTCAGCCATACTGCCGGCGACTGCCAAAAGTGGCACAATGACCCCAAACCGCCCCAGCAGCATAGCGACGGAAAGGCTCAGATCATAAAAGACTGTATTGGCCGTTAATCCAGCAAAAGCACTGCCGTTATTTGCCGTGCCTGACGTAAAGGCATATAAAATCTCACTCAGCCCATGCGGCCCATCATTGTTTAGCCCCGCCAAACCAGCATCCGATACGGATGCTGCTGCGCTAAACAGCAAAATAGTAACTGATGGTATGAGTAAGGCTAGCATGACGAATTTCATTTCTTTCGCTTCAATCTTTTTCCCCAAATATTCCGGTGTACGTCCGACCATCAAGCCAACAATAAACACCGTAATCAAAACATAAACCATGATGCCATAAAAGCCTGCACCAACGCCGCCAAAAACAATTTCACCTAACATCATTTGTAAGAGCGGCACTAATCCACCAAGCGGTGTTAAACTATCATGCATATTATTGACTGCACCACAAGAAGCAGCCGTTGTGATTGTTGTAAATAAAGAAGAGCTTCCCATTCCGAAACGAACTTCCTTCCCTTCAAAAGAAGTCGGTTCACTGATATTCATTTGAGCAATGATTGGATTGCCATTGATCTCACTACTGTAATTAATGCCCAACATTATGAAAAACATCAAAAACATCGCGCCGGCAATCGCATAACCTTGTTTTTTATTTTTTGCCACATTACCAAACATAAAAACAAGTGCTAACGGAATCACAAACATTGCCAGCATTTGCACAAAATTGGTCAGTGGTGTTGGATTTTCAAACGGATGGGCTGAATTTGCATTAAAAAATCCCCCCCCGTTCGTACCTAGCATTTTAATGGCCTCTTGTGATGCAACGGGTCCCATCGCGATTGTTTGCTCTGCACCCTCGAGTGTTTGTACCGTTTGGTACGTATCAAAATTTTGAATCACACCCTGCTGTACAAAAAACAGCGTTAAAACAATGGAAATTGGTAATAAAACTCGTACTGTAAAGCGTACCAGATCAAGCCAAAAATTCCCGATCAGATTTGTTGACTTCCTTGTTAATCCTCTGATAAAAGCAACAGCCACAGCACACCCCGTTGCCGCTGATAAAAAGTTTTGCACGGTAAGACCGGTCATTTGCGTGAAATAGCTTAATGTAGCTTCCCCGCCATAAGCCTGCCAATTCGTGTTGGTAATAAAACTAATCGCCGTATTTAGTGCTAAATGCCAAGTTTCCACAGATCCGAAATTTTGCGGATTAAGTGGCAGACCCTGTTGGGTCAATTGGATAAAGAACAAAAAAGCTGCACCAAATACATTAAATAGTATAAGAGCTGTGGCATATTGCCGCCAATTCATTTCTTTTTTTTCATTCACACCAGTCAAACGGTAAAAAACTCGTTCAATTGGTGAAAAGAACTTACCAACGATTTTATTTTCGCCAAAAAATACATTGGTCATATAGCGACCTAATGGCAAAGCTATTGCAACAAGTACAACTGCAAAAACAACAAATAACGTCATATCACTAAACATGTTAAAATTCCTCCGGTTTCATTAAGACATAAACTAAATAAACAAATATTCCTCCAGCTAAAATAGCTGCCAGCCATAAATCATCCATACCCCTGAGCCCCTTTCGTTTGCTTGTTCTCATTATAAATCCATTCTCCGTAAAGATGTCGTCAATAATGATTCCATTTATATAAAGAAAGTGTAAAGATTATCCGCCAAAATACCATGCAAAAAAAGCCGACCACCATAAAATTTGGCGGTCAGCTTCGGTACATCAACAGAAATAGCCTTTATTTTTTCCATCTTGGAGTTAATGTTTCAGCAATATGATTCACTACTTCATCCATCATTTCTTTTTCACCAACCGGATATTCTAAGATAAATCCCGCCGATTCTTCTTTCGTGAAATATACTTTTTTATAATAAATCATACCTTGATCCAGCCAGGAAATCACATACCAATCATCTTGCAGATCGCTGTATGTTACTTTTCCATGTAAATTTTTAAGCTGCTCTTCATACGCTGTATTAAAATACGTAGCATATACTCGCAGGTTTCGATTAAAAGTATTGTCCTTAAAAATAGCACCATCGGCATTATCTGGTTTAAAAATCAAAACAAAAGAATTAGGGACCTCGATGGAATAACCAAACCTGGAATTCGTATAATTCATATAGCCCGCCCAGCGGGTACTCGGCAACAAAGAATCTGCCTGGGCGATACTGCTGCCAGCAAATAAAAGAACCAAACAAAATAAAAATCGCCAAACCTGCTGCATTATATAAGCTTTATTCATTCTCCATCCCTCCTCTAAATAAATAGAATTGTGCGCAAGGCTCGCTATATCTCCTATCGTATTATTTACGCAAAACCAGCAAAACTCCTTTTTACCAACTAAAGAATTATCAAATGGACAAATATGAAAAAAGCTGCTTCAACTAGATTTTCATCTTGTTTGAAGCAGCTTTATTTTTACAAATAAGGTTTTTGACAGCCTGCTTATATAACATATTCGTTATTTTTAATAGGCATCATCTTTAGGGTTGAATTCTGCTGCCTCAACCCAATCATTAACATGATTGAGCATTTCAATAAGATCCTCGATGACATGGACATGCTTTGTTTCTTCTAAAGCCAAACGCTCGCAAATATCTTTTTCTTCTACCGTAACTACCTTTGTTTTCAAATCTTGATAAAGCGTAACGCTTTGTTGTTCTTTTAAAAGAGCGGCCTGATAGACATCAAGTTGTTCTTTTTTCCACTGAGCCAGCCATTCCGGCGATTTTTCTTTGAGTTCATCGGGAAAAGCAAAGACATTAGGAATCGTTGGCATTGGACCTGGCGTAAGCGTATAATGCCCCGCATCTCTTGCCTCTTTAATGATTTCGTAATGACGTTTTTCAGCCTCCGCTAAATCCAGGAAAACAACTTCTAGATCTTTATAACCAGCATGTTTAGCCAGCTCAGTATAATAGGCTTCACCATCAAGCTCCATTTTGAGTGCATAAGCAAAAATATCCATATAAATTCTCCTCTTTTTTATCGTTCTATTTTTTCTGAAAACGTCGGCTAATCTTGATGAACTGCTCCCTCTAGCCACTGCGTATGAAAAATCCCCTTTGTATCGGTTCTTTCATACGTATGAGCGCCAAAATAATCTCGCTGGGCTTGAATCATATTGGCACTTAATACCAACTGTCGATAGCTGTCGTAATAGTCTAAGGAGGCACTAAAGGCTGGTGCCGGAATGCCTTGCTGTTTACAGATCGTGGTCACCAAACGCCAGTTATCCTGCATTCGGCTCAAGATATCCTGGAAAAATGGATCCATCATAAGATTGGTCAACTTAGCATTTTTCACAAAAGCCGCTTTGATCCGATCTAAGAATTGAGCCCGAATAATACAGCCGCCCCGCCATAGCAGCGCCATATCGCCATAATTCAAATCCCATTTATATTCAGCACTTGCGGCCTTTAGCAAAGCAAAACCTTGCGCATAAGAACAAATTTTTGATGCATACAGCGCATCATGAATGGCCTGAATCAATTTTTTGTGATCACCCGTATAGTGGATTTCAGGACCTATTAAAACAGTTGATGCAGCTATGCGTTCATCCTTATACGAAGACATGCATCTGGCAAAGACAGCCTCCGTAATGGTCGGTACCGGAACGCCAAGATCCAGGGCACTTTGTGAAGTCCATTTACCTGTTCCTTTTTGTCCGGCTTTATCTAAAATCATCTCGAGCAACGGTCTACCTGTTTTTTCATCTTGCTTCAAGAAGATGTCACGTGTGATCTCAATGAGATAAGAATTCAGTTCTCCCTGATTCCATTCATCAAAAACCTGATACATTTCAGCCGCTGTTAAGCCTAAAACTTTTTTCATAATGTAATAGGCTTCACTGATTAACTGCATATCTCCATATTCGATGCCATTATGCACCATTTTCACATAATGGCCAGCTCCGCCTTGACCAATATACGCACAACAGGGTCCATCCATTACCTGAGCAGCAATCGTCCGATAAATAGGAGCAGCTTCCTCATAAGCTGAAAGATCACCACCCGGCATGAGGCTAGGTCCATTAAGAGCCCCTTCTTCACCGCCAGAAACCCCCATACCAATAAACCGAATCTGTTTATCAGCCAATTCACTATAACGGCGCTGGGTGTCCATGAAGAACGAATTTCCCCCATCAATAATAATGTCGCCTGCTTCTAAATAAGGAACAAGTTCAGAAATGACAGCATCCACTGGTGCACCCGCTTTTACCATCAGCATAACCTTGCGCGGTTTTTTAAGCATTTTGATAAAATTTGGAATTGTGTAGGCTGCCCCAATCATATCCGATACAGCTGTTGTATGTTTAAATTCATCTGTTTTACCAGCTGTCCGATTGTAAACAGCAACAGCAAAACCATGATTGCTCATATTCAAAACCAAATTCTGCCCCATGACAGCTAAACCAATCAGCCCGATATCATATTTTTTATCCATACCATCCACCTCTATTTTTTTATTCTATAAACTTCAAGAAATAAGCTGAGCTGCTGCTTGATCAAGCAGCCAAATCAACTGGCCTGTTAGCGGTTGAATACGCTGAGCTGGATAATTTAATTCTGTCGAAACAGGTTTTAAAATTTGTTTTACCATTTCTGCCTTTTCTTTTCCAGTTACCATAAAACAGACAAGACCCGCCCGGTTTAAAACAGGAAAAGTCAATGTAATTCGTTCCGGCCCCGGCACTTTTGTTTTAGACGGACAAACCCAGCGGGTCTCTTCATTTAAGGCATCTGATCCAGGAAATAGAGAGGCTGTATGTCCATCTGGGCCCAAGCCTAGTAAAATAAGATCAATTTGCGGCCATGAATCCGGAAAAAATTGTTTAAGAACTTCTTCATATTTTTCTGCTGATTCTATAGGCGTTTCCGCAAACGGAATTGGGAAAATATTTTCTTCGGGAATTGGCACGTAACGCAGTAAACTTTCCCGTGCCATTTTTTGATTGCTCTGGGCATCATCCGCAGGAACAAAACGTTCATCGCCCCAAAAGACAAAAATTCGCTGCCAATCTAATTTTTCATGCCACTCTTTTTTCGCAATCTCTTCAAATAATCGGCGCGGCGTGGAACCGCCAGAAAGAGCCACTGAAAAACGGCCTCTTGCCACAATCGCTTTTTGCGCTTCTTCCACAAATAAATTTGCTCCAGCCACACATAATTCATTCATATTTTGATAAATTTTATTCAACAGAACAACCTCCTCGTTTCGGTTCAAAAGAAATTGGTAAAAGCCACGTACGTCTATCTTGTGCAACTAAACTTTCCGCTTCAGGCGGCCCCCATTGCCCCGCTTGATAATTTGGGAAATTAAGTTCCGTATTTTCGCTCCACACCTCTAAGATTGGATCGATTACACTCCATGCAGCTTCAACCTGATCCGCTCGCATAAACAGCCCCGGATCATTACGCATGATATCCACCAGCAATGTTTCATACGCATCCGGTGATGCCTGATGAAATACATCTTGATAACAATAACTCATATCAACTGGTTTCAATTTCATCCCCATTCCCGGTTCTTTGGCCTGAGTTCTAAGAACCACCCCTTCATTCGGTTCAATTTGCAGCACTAAACGATTTGGCTGAAAAACCTGCGTATTTAAATGAGCAAACGGATGATGCGGCACTGGTCTAAATTGCAGTGAAATCTCCGAAACACGACCAGGCATACATTTACCAGTCCGCAAATAAAAAGGAACGCCTTGCCAACGCCAGTTATCCACAAATAATTTCAAAGCTGCAAAGGTTTCAGTATTAGAATTAATATCGACATCTTTTTCACAGCGATAGGCTTGCGCTGGCTGTCCATCCATCCAGCCTTGTCCATATTGCCCCCGAACGGCAAAAGCCGGAACGTCTGCTTTATTAATAGCTCGAATTGCATGCATGACATCTACTTTTTTGTTGCGAATTTGATCCGCTGTAAATTCCGTAGGTGCTTCCATAGCAATTAAGCACAAAAGCTGCATCAAATGATTTTGTATCATATCCCGCAAAGCACCGGCTGAATCATAATACCGGCCGCGACGACCAATACCAATTTTTTCCGATACGGTAATTTGCACATGATCAATGAAATTTCGATTCCAAATAGGCTCCCACATGGCATTGCCAAAACGGAATGCCAAAATATTCTGCACGGTTTCTTTGCCTAGATAATGATCAATCCGATAAATCTGCTTTTCTTCAAAAACTTGCAGTAATCGTTGATTTAAAGCTTTAGCTGAATGCAAATCATGGCCAAATGGTTTTTCAATGACAATACGATAGCGGATATCACCCTGAAGTTCCGAAAAGCGTCCTAACTGATCAATAACAATGGTAAATAAATTGGGCGGTGTCGCTAGATAAAAGACAATATTGGGTGGTGTTTCCCATCCAGTATCACCAAGTTTCGTCAAGCGATCATACAGCGTTGGTTCATCATAGCTCGACTGTATATAATGAAGATGCTCCGCAAAAGCATCCCATTCCTGGTCCTTGGCAGGTCCCCGCCGAGAATATTGATCAACACCCTGCCGAAAGCGCTCGCGAAGCGTTTCCTCAGTCAGAGAACTTCTCGCTACACCAACAATTGCATACTGCTGTGGCAATAAACCATCAAGATGCAAATTATATAAAGCAGGAATTACCTTGCGTGCTGACAAATCACCCGACGCTCCAAATAAAACAATAATGACTGGCTCCATCTGCGAAGATTTATTCATATGAAACTCTCCTTTATTCCCTTTGTAAGATAAAATTTTTTGCTAATCAATAATAATTATTATATAGTTTTATTTTAACACTTTGCTAATTTTATGCAAGAGCAACTTTACAAAGGCTGTATATTAATGCTCTGCCAATTGTTCGAAACAACATACTTGATTCCGTCCATTCTTTTTCCCTTTATACACGGCAATATCTGCATTTTTAATTACTTCATCCAAGCTAAGCCCGTCTTTGTACATAGCAATCCCTAAAGTCATCGTCGCTTTCAACGGTGTTTTTTTACAAACAAATGCATGTTCCTCTATACCACTCCGCAGCAGTTCAGCAATTTCAATCGCCTGTATTAACGTTGTTTTTGGCAAAAATACTAAAAATTCTTCACCACCCCAACGAGAAACACAGTCTTGCTTACGAACTACTTGCTGCATAATCATAGCAGTATCTTTTAGAACTAAATCGCCGCAATCATGTCCATATTCATCGTTTATTTTTTTAAAATAATCCAGATCCATCATAACAATGGCAAACCCATCATATTTAGTCCCGAAATTTTCTATTTCCGTTTCAATTTGTTGTATAATAAATTTCCTGTTATATAACCCTGTTAAAAAATCGGTCTGAGCAGAAAGCTCCATCTGTTCTTTCGCTTTTGCGAGTTCTGTATTTCTTCGTTCCAATTCTTGCGTTCGTTCAACAACTTTATTTTCTAAATGATTGATCAGTACTTCTAATTCCTCTGCCATTTTATTAAATGCTGACCCTAACTTACCAACCTCATCGCGTTTGGATATATTGGCTCGCTTCGAAAAATCACCTAACCCATATTCTTCCGTAATAGAAATCAATTCATAAATCGGCCTTAAATATTGATCTATTTTTTTTGTCCAGATCACAATTGCAATGATAATCGTCAAAACAGATAAAAATACCGAAAAAATAATACTTTGCTTAAGTTCAACAATAGAATGATCTTCTGGCATCGCCATAATAATCAACCAATTTAAACCGTTTTTTTTCAATTCAGATATTTTGATATACCATTGTCCTTTTGTCGTATCTTCCATAAACTCAGGTTTTTCATCCTCATGATAGTTTTCCAGCGCTGTGTGAATAATTTTATTTTTAATCTGCATACTGTCGATTCGATCAATCGTCCCTGCCTGATCTACAACAAAATTTGATTCATCTTCGGTATTGGCAACCAGTTCGCCGGAATTTTTTTCTACGATATAAGCAATCGCATTTTTGTCACGGACTACTTCTTTTAGCTTCTGGTTCATTTCTGATAAAAGAATATGAGTTCCCATAACTCCCATTAAGTCGCCCGTTACATTATAAATAGGATACGAAGCTGAAAGTGCCAGATCGTGCATAATAAAATGTTTATACACAGGAGAAAAGATTGGTTTATGTGTTTGTTCGGCAAGTTGATACCAGCTTCTAGTCCGCGGATCAAATGCACCTAATGTCAATCGCAATTCACCTTCACTAAAATCATCATTTGCCGCATAATATTTTGAATGCCCTTGTGTCGTTTTATCGCTTTTCATAAATTCTAACTGATTTTCGTGATTGCGCCTTACACCATAATACTCACCCGTGCGAGTCCCATAGCTGAAACTATACACATTTAAGGGTGCCGTTTGCATAACTCCTGAAAAAAAGTCCTCTCGATTATTTGCACTATTTATATCAACAAGACCGCTTTTAATAAACAAACTATTCCTTTCATTCATATCTAAAGGAATTGTAATGAAATTTTCTATTTCATGTATAATAGCATCGTTCGCTTCTTCCTGAATTTTCATAACCATATCATCAATCGACAATTTCCAATAATAAAAAGCAATAAAACTCACCACTGCAATCATCATCGTCATAAGAATAATAAATAAATAACGAATTTGATTTTTCATCGATCGTTGATATGTCTCCATGCTTTCACAACTTCCTCCCTAAAGATCCAATAATCTTGTATGTAAGTCAGTTAATAAGCCATGTTACTCGTAATTTTACGAAACGCGCCAACTCGTTATTTTTTTAATCCGTTCATATAGTACTAACAAAGTAAATCTTCTCTATTAAAAAGAAAATACCTCTAAATAAACTCATATGCTTTAGCCGAAAATTTCTATAAAATATAAATTTGCATACTAAAAAGGACTTTGGGCAAAACCCAAAGTCCTAGATGTTTAAATTATGGCGGAGTGGGAGAGGTTCGAACTCTCGCACGCTTGCGCGTCTAACGATTTAGCAAACCGTCCTCTTCAGCCACTTGAGTACCACTCCATGATACGAATCATATTTATAAAAAAATGGCGGAGAGGGTGGGATTCGAACCCACGGTTCCTTGCGGAATCACTGGTTTTCAAGACCAGCTCCTTAAACCACTCGGACACCTCTCCGTAACGTACTATAACATTATACCAAATTTTATTTTTATTTGTCAAATTTTTATTTAAAATATTTTTTCAACTTAATTATTTGCCATAAATAACCTATGATAGCTCAAGCAATGCGTCTTATCTCGATTTTTTTTACTTATTCCTCTAAATTTATCTTTATTTTTTGTAAAATTTTCATTAAATGACTTGAAATCTGATATTCTAGCAGAAGATATATTGACTAATGCCTGCTCAGGGAGTAATATTTTAATGTAATCTATGAAATATCAAAGGTTGGTGAGAAAAATGGACGCAGACCACCCTAGTTCGCGGTCTAAGTTAAAAACAAAAAAATATCGCCGAATTTCGTCATTTTTCTTGCTATTTTTTGCTTTTTAGCAGAATGATGACTGATTTTCTTTGCGAAGGGAGCAGTTATACACTATGCTAAAAATATATAAGTCATTAGAAAGTGGTCCATTGCAGGAACTTAGTTTAAAAACTCTCGAAAAAGGTTCTTGGATCAATATTATCGCCCCAACCCCTTATGAATTAAAAGTCGTAGGAAATTTGACTGAAGTAGAACCTGACTTTTTGAAATCAGCCCTAGATGATGAAGAACGTTCTCATACCGATGTTGAAGATAATTGTGTTATGGTTTTAACAAATGTACCTGTAATGCGTGGACGCGACAGTTACGATACTTTACCATTGGCTATTATTGTCACCACTGATTATGTCATCACCGTATGTTTAGAAGATACGCCTGTTATTTCAGAATTTAATGAAACAACATCCAGAACCTTCCGTACATACAAAAAATCGCGGTTTTTATTTCAGATTCTCTATAAATCAGCAACTTTTTATTTACGGTATCTACGGCAAATGAATAAAATCTCTGATGAAATAGAACAAAAGCTGCGTAATTCTATGAAAAATCGAGAAATACTGCGCTTATTGGAGCTGCAAAAAGGATTGACCTATTTTAATGCAGCACTTCGTTCCAATGGGGCCGTACTTGACAAACTTTTACGCTTATGTTCGAATCATAATGTACAAGCTTTTTTAAAAATGTATGAAGAAGATGAGGATCTGTTAGAAGATGTCATTATCGAAAATAAACAGGCCAAAGAGATGGTTGAAATGTATAGTAAAATCCTCTCGCGGCTTGCTGATACATTCTCCTCAATCATCTCCAATAACTTGAATTTGGTTATGAAGTTTTTAGCATCCATGACTATCATGCTGGCAATTCCAACTGTGATTTCAAGTTTTTTTGGCATGAATGTTGATATTCCATTCGCTTCAGCTGGCCCCAACGGATTCCTGTACGTCTCAATTATTGCCATAGTACTGACTTCGCTTTGTGCGTTTGTCTTATGGCGCAAAGATATGTTTTAGAAAATAGGTGATTTTTATGAGTGTTATGGTAGCAGCCGAATTAAAAGTCGGCACTATTTATGGCGATACAATGAACCAAGAATATGTTTATATGCCTGCCAGTGAGATTGGTCTCGCTGAACCGGTCTGCATATTTGAAAAAAGTGCCGTGCGGCAAGATATTAGTCTGACCGAAGCGCTCACGCTTGTTCGGAAACTAAGCCTCAAACCTGCCTGTCATCCTCGTTTTGGCAGATCATCCTGCTAATATGCCGACACAAAACAAAGGGAGTCGATTGTTATGCTTGCTGTTTCTTCCTCCGAATTTTTAAATGAATTTACGATTTATGCCAATAAAGCGCATGATGAAAAAGAAGTTTTTATCATTCAGCGTGCCAATGATAAAAATGCCGTTTTACTCTCACTAGCTGAATATAATGAATTAAAAAGGCAGCTTTTCCTATTGCAAAAAAATAATAATACAACTAAATAAAGCATAAAAAACTGGCTCCACTATTAAGAGGAGCCAGTTTTTTTATGCATATTCTAAAATTTTAACGTAAAACTTACGTGACCTTGGACCATCGAATTCACAGAAATAAACACCCTGCCATGTACCAAGAATTAACTTTCCCTGATCTATGATCATTGTGACACTACTGCCAATCGATCCCGCCTTAAGATGGGCGGTTGTATTTCCTTCCGCATGTTTGTACTCCAGGCGGTCTGGATACATCTTGCTCATAGCAAATAACATATCTTCAACTACATCAGGATCAGCATTTTCATTAATTGTAATCCCCGCTGTTGTATGTGGACAAAAAACAATACACATCCCGTCCTGAATACCGCTTTTACGCAGTGCAGTTCGTACTTGGCCAGTTATATTAATATAATCTTCCCGCGGTGTCTCCAATTGAAATTCATAAATCATGATCCCTGCCCCTTTCAATCTGATACAATCGTTTATTTCTTCACAAGGCGTAGCCGTGTCCGAGTCGGCACAACATCTTCTGTTGTCACCTGTTTAGGATGTTTTGTCGCATATTGTCCAACATTCACCAGTAAGCCGATTCCTACCATATTAATAATTAAGGATGTCCCGCCATAACTGATAAAGGGTAAAGGTACACCAACAACCGGCAAGATCCCGCTTACCATAGCAATATTGGCCACACTTTGTCCAACAATTAGGATCAGCACGCCGCTGACAATCATCTTACCAAACCCATCCTGCACTTGGTTCGCAATTTTCCCGCCGTAAAAAGTCAAAAGGGAAAGTAAAAAAATTAAAAAAATCGCACCTAGATAGCCATTTTCCTGACAGAAAATCGCAAAAGCAAAATCAGTATGTGCTTCTGGTAAATAAGAGTATTTTCCGGTCCCCTCACCTAATCCTACACCGAAAAAGCCGCCTGATCCAATTGCGGACATCGATTGCACTGTTTGATAGCCTTGATTTTGCTGGTAAGGCCAGGGATCAATCCATGCCTTCATGCGTTCAAGTCGATACGGCTGTAAAATCGTCAGACCAATTATAATCAAAACGACCGGCACTATTAAAATACCGAGCCACTTCCATTCCAGCCCTGCTAAAACATGCAATATCAAGGGAATACCAAATACAAGTGCCGCTGTTCCCAAATCTGGCTGTAATTCAATCAATGCTGACAAAACTAGCAGCATAAACATTGGTGTCGTAAATACACGAATTTCCAGTTTTTTATCAATTCGCGGACCTAAATAAGCCGCAGCCATTAAAATAGAAACCAATTTTGCGAGTTCTGATGGTTGAAACTGCATCACTACGAGATTCAACCATCTTTTAGACCCATTCACTTCCACACCAACGATCAACACCAACACTAACGCGATAAGAGTAACCGCAAACAACAACGGCACGCCCCCTCGCCAACGACGGTAATCTACTTTGATTGTAAAAACCAGTGCTGTAATTCCAACTGTCAGACTAATCAAATGCCGTGTCAGAAAATAGTAAGGATTATGAAACTGCGTTCCCGCTAGAACAAAGCTAGCACTAAATACATTGATTGTCCCAATAACAATCAATATGCTCATAATCACTAATACCGCTTCCGTATTGTTCACCCAAAATTTTTGACGTGGCATATATAAGCCTCCAATTTCCATCCACTCTCAGCCTTTAAACTCACTTAAAATGAAACTTCACAACGGTTTATTTTTTCACCGAATCCACTAAATTTACGTTCATATTCAGTCATAATATTATCGGTCATACCACTATTGTGCAAATCAAAAGTCAATGCATCCACTTTTAAATGTGCCAATTCAAATTGTTCTAACGAAAAATCAAATAATGGACGATTATCTGTTTTAAAAAAAAGTTTTCCATGTTCTTTTAACAATTTACGATATTTCGCTAAGAAATCAATATGTGTCAAGCGGCGTTTCGCATGGCGGGATTTTGGCCACGGATCACAAAAGTTCACAAAAAAACGATCAATTTCATTTTCGCCGAAGATTCCTTCAATATTATTAATATCAAAAACAAGCAGTTTGACATTTGTAAGATTCAACTCTTTAACTTTTTTTGCCGCATAATAAAGGACATCCTGCTGCGCTTCAATTCCAATAAAATTAAGTTCTGGATAACGCAGTGCCATCTGGCTGATAAAAGTTCCTTTACCAATGCCAAGTTCCACTTGAATGGGTGCCTGCCTCCCAAACAGATCACACCATTTTCCTTTTTCGGCCTCGCCGATTTTGGCTTCATCAATATAAACAAAATCACTGAAATCCAAAATTGCCTCATCAATCCAAGGCTTTTTCCTTAAACGCAAAATCCTCTATCCCCTTTAATTATGATTTTTCTAATCCATATTTTTTCAGATAACGATACAATGTCACACGACTTACATTCAGCAGATTTGCCAATCGACTTACATTGCCACCAGCAGCCTGCCAAGCTTTCACAAAAACATCGCGATCTTCTTTCCATTTGTTATCCGGTTTGATATCCCCCATCAAATTGATATCATCTGGGCAAATCACATCATCTTTCGTATTGAAAAATGCATACTCCAAAACACCCTGCATTTGTTTGATATTACCTGGCCAATCATAATTTTTTAAAACTTCTGCCGTTTCTGGCAAAATTACTTTTTCTTTCATTTGATGCTGCAATGCCAATTCACTAACAATATGTTCCGCCAGCACAGGGATATCTTCACGGCGACTTCTAAGTGCTGGTACACGTATCACACTTTTAGCCACAATTTCATAGAGCGTTTTGTCAAATAATCCACGCTCGGTAAGACGTTTTAAATCGCTGTCACAGGCAGCGATAATGCGCACATCAATCGTGCGTTCTACACGTTCACCAATACGATACATCTGCTGTGAAAGTAATGCCTTGGCTAAAGTAACAGCTAATGGTTTCGGTATTTTTTCAATTTCATCCATAAAGAGCGTTCCACCATTAGCCAGTTCGAGCTTCCCCTGATGGCTGACCTCTGGTGTCAAGGATACACCAAACAATTCTTGTTCTAAAAGTTCCGGCGTTGCATCACCGCACCGAACTGAAATAAGTGGGCCAGCAGCTCGAGCACTGGCTTGATGTATGCCATGCGCCATCCTCTGTTTACCAGTCCCTGACTCACCTTGCAGCAATATATGATTTTTGTTACGTGCTACACGTGCCGCTTTTTCCTTCATCGCGCCAAACAAAGAGCCTTCTCCGACCATAGAACTCAAACTATATTTCGCAGTATAGCCTGCGGCATGTGCTACCAAAGTTCGCAGATCTTCAATTGGCATTGATACCGCGACCACACTGCTCACAGCCTGATCCAGATCGCGTTCAAGCGGCACAACCGTTGTAATATCTTCGTAGGTTTTTGCTTTTGTAATCCAAGTTACTTCTTTATTATAAGATGGTACGCCACTAAAACCTTTATAAATTGGTGTATGTCGATAATTCAGCACTACATCATTTAGATTCATGAACGGACTATCTTTTTTATGTGCACCGATACCCGCCAAGCGGCTTAATCCCAGCTTGTTAGCATAGGCTACATCGCCGCCTGGCATCACATGATACACTGCAAATGGCGTCGAATCCAAAATCGCTTCCTGTGCTTTTAAACGCAGCGACAAGCTAAGATGTGTTTCTAGTGCATGCTTCATCGTCAGCATCAACGAAATCACTGCATCTTGTGGCAAGGTTTCATGTTCAACAGAAACAAGTGTAATAATATATACGAGCTCTCCATTTACAAGAATCGGTGCCGAACAAGCATCTCCCAATTGACATTCTTCTACCCACATTTCCGGTCCAAAAAGCCAAAATGGCATTTTATGTTCATGGGCTATACTAATACTCGATGTGCCAACATCAGCAATCCCGACCTGTACGCCTTCGATTTCTCCTGGTGTTTTTTGATAAAACGGCAGCGAATAACTCTTTAATACATTGCAGTCTGCGTCAATCAAGAGCAGACTCAAATTGTATTTTTGAAAAAACTCTCTAATTTCCTCACTAAATTGACTGAGATAGTCAATTGCATTTTTATGTTTTTTCTGATATTCAGTAAAAACGGCGTTGTCTAAACGATTTTGCGTGGACATTGTTTTTGTTCCCACCTGGTATTGTCTGCTCTTTTGCCAAGATTGAGCAACCCACGGATGAACATTCGGATCAAGAATACCTTCTTCCTGATACTTTTTATAATAGGATTCCAGCTTTGTCCTACTACGTTGTTCTCTAATCATGTATTTTCCTCCTACCAACGTGAAACTATAATTTAATGGAACGATCTATAATACGATTTTCCATCAGCCATCGCTCTTTGAACTTTTTTTACATTGAAAAGCAGCCGAGCTTTACACGAATAAAATGATTTCCAGCTATCTTTTTTCCGCAAATTGTGTTTCACGCATACTTGTGTATATTACATTGTACCAATCATTTATCCCAGTGGCAATTCATTCACGAAAAAAGTTTACAAAAAAACGTGTAAAATCACTTTTTCAGCATTCCAGCAAACACTTTTTTCGAAATAAACTTATATTTACTTATATATTATTGATTTTAAACTTATAATTGCTTATAATATAAGCATGTTGTAAGTAAGGAGTATGATTCATATGTCGCAAGAGGAACGTTTGTCGATTATTCTTAATTATCTAAAAACACACAAAGAAATGTCAATCCAAACAATTTGCCATCAATTATCAATCTCGCGTACAATAGCAAGAAGTGACATTTTGAAACTGTTAGAACAAAAACAAGTCGTCGTAAATAAAAACCATATCCATATATTATAGAAAAGAGGTTTCTTATGCATCAAGAAGAGCGCTTACTCGCCATATTCACCTACCTAAAAGAACATCAGAAGATGTCAATCCATACGATTTGTGATCAACTGCACGTTTCACGCGACACCGCCAGACGTGACATTCTAAAGTTATTAGAACAAGGTACCGTTACACGTACCTATGGCGGTATCAGTCTGCCTGTCTTAAAAAATTCAATAAAAGAATATCGGGAGCGCTTGCAAGAAGGCTCTGCCGAAAAAGAAAGGATTGCGCAAAAAGCTTATGAATTTATTCAAAAAAATGGTCATTATTTTTTTGATGTTTCAACGGCTGTCCGTTTCTTAGCGCAAAAAATTGAAAAACCAATTTGGGTACTCACACATTCTCTAGATAATGTGGAAGTATTGTCGGAAAAAGAACACGTTCAAGTTGCCTCTACGGGCGGTTCATTGCAACCCCAAAATCGTTTTTTTTATCATCCGGGCTGTACGGACTATATTGATTCCCTGCATTTTGATGCTGCATTTTTAGGTACAGCAACGATCAATAAACAGGGTTTATACTACACCGATGAAGAAGATGCCTTCATAAAAAAAGCTGTTATCAAAAAATCTGATTGTGTCATCGTTTTAGCCGAAGCTGAAAAATTCAATGCCACAAGTTACCATAAAGCTGCCGGTTGGGAACAAATTGATATTCTTATCACGAACGAGGAACCACCGCTTGATATGAAACGCAACTTTATGCTGCATAAAGTGCAAGTTATCGTGGTCTGATTTATTCAATAATAGAGGAGTTGATTTTTATGTCTGTTTACAAAATGATTTGCCTTGATATCGATGGAACGCTTTTAAATTCAAAGCACAAAATCACACAGCCAGTAAAAGATTCCATTCAAAAAGTCGTCACAGAAAAAAACATTCCCATTATCCTTGTTTCAGCAAGAATGCCAAAAGGAATCATTTTTCTACAAAAGGAACTTGGTATCGCGTTCCCGATTATCAGTTACAGCGGTGCTTTAATTTTAGACAAAAAACAAAATATTCTGCACCAGGAAATACTACCGTCAACTGACGTTCAAAGCATTTATGCTGCGGCAAAAAAGCTGCAAGCTCATCTTAGTATCTATAAAGAAGATACCTGGTATATCGAAAAAAATGACGTCTGGTCAAGGCAGGAAAGCGACATCACCGGAATTCGTCCTGAAATACAGCCTTTCGCTAAGCTCTTAACCCAATGGAATAGCCAAAAAACTGGACCTAATAAACTTTTATGCATGGCTGCCCCCGAAATTATTCAAACTTTAAAAAATTCGCTTGCTGCAAAATCCATAACCAGTTATTGTTCAAAACCAACCTATTTAGAAATAGTCCCCAGCTCTGCCTCAAAAACAAACGCTATAAAATATTTGGCTAATATCGGCTCTATTGCCACAAAAGAAATTATGACCATCGGTGACAATTATAACGATATCGACATGCTGGAATCCGCAGGACTTGGAATTGCAATGGGAAACGCTCCTGATGCTGTCAAAATCCATGCAGCTGCTATAACAGCATCAAATGATAACGATGGAGTCGCCGCCGCAATTGAAAAATATTGTTTACGTTAATTATGTCCATACTTTATGGTATAATAACGATAGTCTTATGACTAAGATAGATCATTTTGAAGGATTGGTGATTTCCTCTATGGCAAGATTATCGAAACGCATTCAACAAAAAATTACAAAACCAGTTGAAACTCCAACAAAAAAAGGTCGCCCCGGACGCGATTTTTGGCTCATTGCCATCATCTGTTTAAATCTATTTATTTTAGCTTTAGGCTGGTCAGAACTGGATACACCGAGTCTGCTCATGTATGTACTGCTTGCATTATCGCTCATTTCCATCTATGTGCGAAAACATGTCAATATACCAGAAAAATTTAGTCCATATCTTGATAAAGCAGGGTTAGTCACGATAGGCGCCGCTTGTATCCTATTCGCTTATATCTGTTATGTAAAATTCATTTCGTAAAATGAATTAATTTTTTATCCATCGGTATTCGTTTATTCGTTATATATAATAAAAATGGTAAGATTTCACAAGCGAAATCTTACCATTTTTATTATATATTAATAATTTTTCGCTACAACTTGAAAGAAAGCTTGTGGGTGATCACAAACGGGACAAGTTGCCGGTGCAGTTGTACCTACAGAAACATACCCACAATTTGCACATTGCCATATTACTTTCTCATCTTTTGTAAAAACTTTGTCTTCTTCAACATTGGTCAGCAAGAGATTGTAGCGTTCATCATGGTCTTTTTCAATTTTAGCTACGGCCTCAAAAAGATAGGCAATTTTGGTAAAGCCTTCTTCTTTGGCGATTTTTGCAAAACCAGGATACATAGAAGTCCACTCATAATGTTCACCTGCGGCAGCATCTTTTAGATTTTCAGTTGTCGTTCCAATCCCATGAACTAATTTAAACCAAATTTTCGCATGTTCTTTTTCATTGCCCGCAGTTTCTGTAAAAAGGTTTGAAATTTGAACGAAGCCATCTTGCTTGGCTTTTGCTGCATAATACGTATACTTATTTCTTGCCTGCGATTCGCCTGAAAATGCTTCCAATAAATTTTTTTCTGTTTGTGAACCTTTTAAATCCATTAAAATCTCCCCTTTTTATTTCATTTTATTCTATAACCGCTATGGTCATAGAGCAAACTATACATATAAGAATGATTCAAAAAGAATCATTCTATATATTGATTGATTAAACCGTTAAGTCATCTGCTTCGAAGTTGCACTATAAAGAATCCACAAAGCAAGTATTCTAGATCTCTTTTTATTGTAGTATTTTCAAAACTTGATGTCAATTGAAATCCTTTTTTTAGGCCTCTTTCGCCGGAATCGGACCTCTCGACAATGCAATAGCACCGGTCCGGGCAATTTCAATAATTTCATATTCAGCCAAAACTTCACAAATCGCATCGATTTTGCTTTGTTCTCCCGTCAGTTCAATAACAACATTTTCACGGTTCACATCCACGATTTTCGCTCGAAAAATATTAACAATATTTATGATGTCAGCTCTCGTCTGCGGCGTTGCTTTAAGCTTGATCATCACCAGTTCCCGCTTAATCGAATCGACTTCACTGAGATTAACTATTTTGATCACATCGATCAATTTTGAAAGCTGATTAACCACTTGATCAAGTTCCAGCTGATCATCTACGGATACAACAATGTTAATCCTTGTCACGTCCACCTCTTCGGTATAGCCAGCCGCAATACTTTCAATGTTAAAAGCACGACGACTGATAAGACCAGCAACATGTGTAAGCACCCCTGGCTTATTATCGACTAAAACAGCTAATAAATATTTTTTCATTGAATCTCCCTCCCCAGTACCATCTGATCAAGCCGATTACCGCCAGGCACCATTGGCAGTACATCTTCCACCTCCGGCAGCAGAACATCAATCAAGGCCGGTCCTTTATGGGAGAGTGCTTTTTTCAGGATAACCTCTAGTTCAGCCAATTCATTGATCCTGTACCCAGTCACCCCCATTGCTTCAGCTAGTTTCACAAAATCAGTCTTCCCATTCAGCCGTGACTGCGAATATCGTTTTCCATAAAACATTCGCTGCCATTGTGTCACCATACCTAATACATGATTGTGCAAAACTATTATTTTTACATCAATATCATAATCAGCAGCAGTTGCCATTTCCTGACAGTTCATCATAATACTGCCATCACCAGTAAATAAAACAACCGTATTTTGAGGTCGGCCAAGTTTAGCACCAAGCGCAGCAGGGAGACCATATCCCATCGTACCCAATCCACCTGATGTCAGTAATTTCCTTGCTTTGCCAAATTTATAAAACTGTGCAGTCCACATCTGATGCTGTCCAACATCCGTCACAACAATCGTATCGTCATCGGTCAATTCATTCACTTTTTCAATAAGTTGCTGCGGCATAATACAACCGGTATCTTGCTTATAAGAAAAAGGTACTTTACTACATAGACCAATGACATACATACGCCACGCTGAAAATATGCCTTTAAAATCATCCGAAAGAGATTTTATTTTACGTGAAAAAATGGGAAGTGACCAACGCAGATCACCCACTACCTTATAAGTAACCGGAATATTTTTATTGATCTCAGCTGGATCTACATCAAATTGAACAATTTTTGCCTTAGGGGCAAATTCAGCAATAACCCCTGTTACACGGTCATCAAAACGTATACCGATCCCAATTAAAAGATCGCATTCCATAATAGCCATATTGGATGCATAAGAACCATGCATCCCCGCCATACCTAAATTCCCATCATAAGAAGCCGGTATACAGCCCAGCCCCATCAATGTAGTTGTAACCGGAATACCTGTCTGGTCAATTATTTTTTGCAATTCAGCTCCCATATCAGCTAATGTCAAACCACCACCAATAAAAAACAAGGGGCGTTTTGCAGCTTTCACCGCTTCAACAGCCACCTCTATCTCAGCTTCATTGCCGTTAAACTCACCTTTATACCCTTTGAGATTTACACTGGTCGGATATATATAATTAAACTCAGCCGCAAAAACATCTTTGGCTATGTCAATCACAACCGGCCCTGGACGTCCGGTCCGGGCAATAAAAAAAGCCTCTTTCATTACGCGTGGCAGCTCTTCAACATTTTTCACAAGATAATTATGTTTTGTAATGGGCGTTGTAATACCACACATATCCGCTTCCTGAAATGAATCTTTACCAATAAAAGATGTTCCAACCTGCCCGGTAATGCAAACAAGCGGAATTGAATCCATATTGGCTGTTGCAATCCCTGTAACCAGGTTGGTTGCACCAGGACCAGATGTTGCAATGCAGACACCTACTTTACCCGTTGCTCGCGCATAGCCATCAGCAGCGTGTACAGCACCTTGTTCATGTTTCGTCAGGATATGTCTAAAACCCATTTTATATACTGCATCATATAAAGTCAGAACAGCTCCGCCTGGATAACCAAATACAACATCTACCTCTTCTTTTTTTAAGCTTTCAATCACTGCTTGAGCACCATTCATTCTCAACAGCAGCCCCTCCTTTACACTATCACAGTATTTTCATTATATTATATACTATTTTTATACATTATGTCACTCTTTGTTTCTTATACAAGCAGATTTGTATATTAACAAAATCTGCAATACCTATCATTATTAAATTATGCAATCATCCCCTATAAAATTTTTTAATTTTACATTACTCCGCTATTTTTATATGATTTAATTAATAAAATTTATAAAGCGAATTTTCATACATTTTAAAAATTCGTTGTATCAGGGAGCGTTGCATATGAAAAAACTTTTCGGACAAAGCAAACTACCAGCTATTATCCTAACATTAGGTACAGTCCTCGTTCTATGGTTAATACCTGTACCAGAAGGATTGAGCCTTCAGGCTTGGCGTTTATTCGCTATTTTTATGGGAACTGTCGTTGGTTTCATGTTACAACCAGTCGAATTAGGAACGGTCGCTTTTGTTGCTATGGTTTTTGCTGCCTTAACCGGAGCATTATCATTTCCACAGGTACTGTCAGCGTTCAGTGGTAGTACAGTATGGCTAATTGTTTCGGCTTTTATCTTAGCCAGAGCTTTCATCATTACCGGACTAGGGCGCAGAATCGCCTACATAACAATGCGTGCCTTCGGGGACAGCAGTTTAAAACTGGTTTATTCATTGGCACTCAGTGATCTCATTATTGGACCGGCAATTCCTTCGAATTCAGCTCGAGCCGGTGGTTTGGTTTTTCCAATTGTCCAAAGTCTTGCGGAAGCATTTGATTCATATCCTGGTAAATCAGCTCGAAAAATTGGTGCATATTTAGTTGTTTGCGTTTTTCATTTAGATTTAGTCGTATCGGCAATGTTTTTAACAGCCATGGTTGGAAATCCGATTGCTGTTGGTATTGCCAAAAAAGTTTTAGATGTTGATATCACTTGGATCGGCTGGTTTGTTGCCGCCGTAGTTCCTGGCACAGTTGCCTTGCTAGCAATCCCTTATGTACTTTACAAAGTCTATCCACCTGAAATAAAAGAAACACCTGAGGCAAAAGTCATCGCCGCCAAAGCCTTGACGGATATGGGTCCAATGTCTCGCAGTGAAAAATATTTGCTGTTCGTCTTTGTATTCTTACTTGCATTATGGGCAACGGCTTCTATTACCAAAATAGAAGTTACTCTGATTGCTTTTATGGGGTTAGCCATTTTGCTTTTAACACGCGTACTCAGCTGGAATGATGTTATTAGTGAAAAAAGAGCTTGGGACACACTGGTCTGGGTCGGCAGTGTTATCACCATGTCGGATTATTTGAACAAAACTGGTTTCATTCCTTGGTTTTCTCGTCTTTTAGAAAATCAAATGGTTGGTGTCGGTATGCTGACAGCTGTTGTACTCTCTTTTGTGATTTATCTATACAGCCATTATTTCTTTGCCAGCATGTCCGCCCATGTAACAGCAATGTATGCAGCCCTTATCACTCTCGGTGCCGCTGCGGGCGCACCAGCTTTTATTTCCGTCTTTGTTGTAGCAATCGCATCTAATATTTGTGGTTGTTTAACACATTTTGGTACAGGTCCTGCTCCCGTATATTTCGGTGCAGGTTATGTAGATCAAAAAACCTGGTGGAAAATAGGCTTTGGAGTATCCCTTATGCATATTGTCATCTGGCTTGGTGTCGGCGGCGTATGGTGGAAAATTCTCGGTTATTGGTAATAACCAACCTTATATTGATATCCCTTCAGCCGAACGGTATAAGCGCCCGTTCGGCTTTTTATTTTTTATAAAGGAATGCCGTCCACAAGTACAGAATCTATATATATATATATGTATTATAGCGTTTTAAGGGGGATCATCTATGGAAGACCGTGATTGGTTAATCATGCAGGCGTTATATGCCGAAAAAAACATAACAAAAACCGCACAATCACTTTATATGTCACAGCCAGCGCTTACATCAAGACTCCAGCATATTGAACGAGAATTCGGTGTAAAACTCGTTCACCGCAGTACAAAAGGAATCCAGTTCACAGCGGAAGGGGAATATCTTGTCACATCATCCAGCGATATTGTTAATCGCTTCAATCTCATAAAAGAAGAAATCAAAAATTTATCCCAGCAAAATGCAGGTACCTTGGAAATCGCTGCCTCAAATTATTTGACCATGTATACGCTTCCTCAGCTCCTGAAACGATTTAAAACAGAATATCCAAATGCCAAATTCAAAGTAACCACAGACTGGACGAAAAATATTTTCAGTCTTATTTATAACCAAAAAGCTCATGTTGGTTTTGTAAGCGTCGACTACGGTGGTTGTAAAGATATGCATCTCCTATATGAAGAACCCATCTGTATCGCCTCAACAACACCTTTTGACTTTAAAGATCTGCCAAATTTGCCGCGTATCGAATACAAAAGTGATTATCTATTAAAATCACAGCTTGATAAATGGTGGCGAGAAAATTTTGAGCAGCCGCCAACAATTAGTATGATGGTTGATAAATTAGCAAATTGTAAAGAAATGGTGAAATTTGGTCTCGGTTATGCAATACTACCGTTGCGCATTCTGCACGACATTCCTAATATCCATCGTTTGAACTTAAAAAACAAGGAAAATCAGCCCATCACACGAAAAACGTGGATGATTTGCAACGAAAGTTCAATGGAACTGCCACTTGTTAATTTATTTGTCGATTTCGTGAAAGCATCACATTTATAATCGCCTTTATGTCCAGACAGAATATAAAAAACGACAGAACCTCTAGGGTTCTGTCATTTTTTTGTTTTGTTCAATTGAAACTTTATCGTTTATATTTCTCGCATAATTTTGTAAGTTCCTTACTTAGATCCAAAGTGAAATCTGCTTTACCCGCACACCATTGCCAGTTTGTACCAACGGTTCCCGGTTTGTTCATTCTACCATCACTACCAAGCCGCAATAAGTCTTGCATCGGCACAATGACTGAACTTGCATTCGACGCATAGGCAAACTCAATCAGTTTATCACAAATGTCCATTGGAACTTTAGCATCTGCACCAATTAAATCCGCTACTGCTTCTAGTGTTTTACCATCAATATTTTCTGCTGCCCACCCCACTGTTGTATTATTGTCATGCGTTCCGGTATAAACAACGCAGTTTTGATTGCATATAAAACCCAGTCGTTCCATTTCATTAAGGTACAATTCAAAATGCAGAACTTTCATACCTGGAAAGCCACATTCATCTTTAAGATTTTCTACGGCTTCCGTGATAATACCTAAATCTTCAGCAATAATTGGTAATTTTCCAAAATATTTTTCCAGTATCGCAAAAAAATGTTGGCCTGGTCCTTGAACCCATTTTCCATCGATCGCAGTTGTTGCTGTGCCATCTACCTCCCAATACGATTCAAACCCACGAAAATGATCAACACGAATAATATCCACCATCGTCAACAGTGTTTTGAAACGATTGCGCCACCACAGATAATCATCTTGTTCCATCTGATCCCAGCGATAATGAGGGTTCCCCCAAAGTTGTCCTGTTGCACTAAAATAATCAGGCGGTACGCCAGCCACCTTGAGCGGATGTCCTGCTTCATCGAGTAAAAATAGGTTTTGATTTGCCCAGACATCAGAGCTGTCATGAGCAATAAAAATCGGCATATCACCAATGATTTCAATACCTTTGCTATTGGCATATTCTCGCAATTTTTTCCATTGCTTAAAAAATATATATTGCAAAAATTGATAGTACGAAATTTCTGTATGAAGCAGCTTACGAAATTTCGTCAAAGTTTCTGGCTGCCGTGAAATTAGGTCCTTATCCCAAGTATTCCAAGCAGTTTCCTTAAATTGTTTTTTCAGTGCCATAAAAAGAGCATAGTCTTCCAACCATACCTTGTTTTCTTCACAAAAAGCTTGATAATCACCGTCAGCTTCTGCTGCCACAAATTTTTGATGTGCTTTGTGGAGACATTTTTCTTTAAATGCCCAGACCCCCTCAAAATAAACGCAATGACGGACATCTGCAAAGGGAACCTTGACATCCTGTGCCGTAAGCAGCCCCTCATCCAATAGTTGAGTTAATGAAATAAGCATCGGATTCCCCGCAAAAGCTGAAGGGGACTGGTAAGGTGAATATCCATAGCCCACTGGATTAAGTGGCAGGATCTGCCACAATTTCTGCTTTGCCCCCACCAAAAAATCGACAAAATCATAGGCCGGCTTACCAAAATCACCAATTCCATACTTGGATGGCAATGATGTTGGATGCAGTAAAATCCCGGCACGGCGTGGCAGCTGCTCAGTTTCAGAAATCATCTGATAGACAAGTCCTGTCAACGCCTTGATCGTAACCGTCAGTTTGCCATTATGCACCATAACCAACTCGCCGTTATGGAACACTTCTGTAAGCGATCCACAAGCTATTCCATGTACATCCAATTCGACCGTCCGTTCATGCACTTTACTGCGATTGAGTAAAACAATAAATACTTCATTATCCGCTGCTTTGCCAAAAACATCTTGATTTTTTTCAAGAATCCTCGCATACGCATATACATCAGCCGTATCATAGATTGGAATCAACTTACCAGTTTGCAAAACAACATGCTGATTTCGCAGTGCTATCACACGTTTATACCAATCTAACAGAATTTTATTTTCTTTCCCCCAGGTATAAGTACCACGATTATAGGGATCTTTAAATCCTTGCATTCCAATTTCATCCCCATAATATACACAAGGAACACCAGGAAATGTCATCTGCCATAAAACTGCTAATTTGAGACGATCCAACCCTAATTGAAAATGCTCCTGATCCATACGATATTTCCCCTGATTCACCGCTGGCATGCCTTCATAAAAAGGTGCTTCGCCTAATGTTGTAATCGCACGTTCCACATCGTGACTATCGACAAGATTCATCATTGCATAAAAATTTTCAATCGGATAATTTTCTTGAAGGCTCAAAAGTTTCCGATTGGTTTGCGCTGCATCCACATAGTCTAAGAGAAAATCTAAAACGATCCGACGAAACGGATAATTCATCGCTGAATCCATCTCTTGTCCACAAAGATACTCGCGCGTTGACCCATAACTAATCTTATTTGAAGCATCTTCCCATACCTCGCCTATCAAAACAGCATCCGGATTTTCTTCTTTGAGAACCTGGTAAAAACGCTGTGAGAAAGCCGCTGGAAGTTCATCCACCACATCAAGCCGCCAACCACTAACACCTTTTTTGATCCAATGTTTCAGCACACTGTCATCTTGATTAATGATGAAATCCATGTAGGATGGTATCGTTTCATTCACATTTGGCAATGTATGAAAACCCCACCAACTATCATATTCATAGGGATAATTATGAAAACTATACCACTCATAATATGGTGAACGCGTCGATTGAAAAGCACCAATTGAATCGTAATTGCCATCCCGATTAAAATATTTGCTATCACTACCGGTGTGACTAAAAACACCATCGATAATAATTGCTATGCCCATCGTTTTAGCCGTTTCACACAATACGGTAAAGTCTTCATTGCTGCCCAATAAGGGATCAATTTTATGATAATCCCCTGTATCATAATGATGATTACTCGGTGATTCAAAAATTGGATTCAAGTAAATAACAGATATACCTAATTCTTTCAGATACTGCAGCTTTTCGATTATCCCCGTCAAATTTCCACCAAAAAAATCATAAGCTACAATTTCTTTGGTATCAACATCTTTATAGTAACAGGGGGCATCTTCCCAATTGGCATGAATAACGGCGCCTTTTTTAGAAATCAATTTATCTCCTCTGCGATAAAATCGATCTGGAAAGATTTGATACATGACCGAATGTTTAAACCAATCCGGTGTCTTAGCACCTATATTGAATACCGTAATTTGGAATGAAGGCGGCACATGATCATAGCACTGTCCTACGCCGCCTAAATGCTCCATATTATTTCCATAAAAAAAAGATTTTGTTGCCGTCACAATCACAAAATAGTACCAAAGCAGGCAGCCTTTGTCCGGAACCATAATTTCACAAGTATAATGATCACAGTCTGTACCTGAAGAAACTGTAGACATCGGAACCAATTTTTCTCCAGAGCTTTCCTGCCAAATTCTAACAAATATAGAAGATATATTACCACGCATATTTACATCTAAACTCAATTTAATACTGGATTTTGCCCGAACTGCACCAACCGGATTTCGATAATATGAATGCTGTGAATTATGAATAATTTTTCTTTGTTCCCGCATATTACCTCACCTTTTTATTAATCAAGCTATGGAAAAAGCCCAACAAGTATTACAGTACCTGTTAAGCTTCCCATAGTTCGATCTATTTTTTTAGACTCGTATAGAGTTCTTTATATTGCTGGGCTGATTTTTTCCAGCTGTAATCACTTGTCATAGCATTTTGAACAATCGTATTCCAAATGGATTGATCGCTATAAGTCCCCAGAGCTTGTTTGATCGCAAATAAAAGTTCATGTGCATTATAATTTGTAAAAACAAAACCATTACCAGTCTGTGTATATTTATCAAAAGCTTGAACCGTATCTTTTAACCCGCCCGTTTCACGAACAATCGGAATGGCGCCATAACGAAGTGCAATCAGCTGACCAATACCACATGGTTCATAACGAGACGGCATGATAAACATATCAGCTGCCGCATAAATTTTATGAGCTAAACTATTACTGAAGGTGATATTAGCCGAAACTTTTTTTGGGAAACGCCACGCCAGGCCTTTGAACCAATCTTCATATTTTTTATCGCCTGTCCCAAGAATAACAACCTGTACATCTTCATGCTGTAAAATTTCATCCATGATACGAATAATAAGATCAAGGCCTTTCGTACCAACGAGCCGCGATACAATCGCCAGCACAGGCACCTTACGGTGCACCGGCAGACCAAGTTCTTGCTGCAAAGCTACTTTATTATCAAGCTTAGCACTGGTTGAATTCTCATCGTAATTGACCACCAAATGCCTATCTGTCTTGGGATTATAAAGATCATAATCGAGTCCATTTATGATACCAACAAGTTCTTTGGAACGTTCGCACAATAAACCATCTAGTTTTTCACCAAAATATTCATATTGAATTTCCTGCGCATACGTGCGGCTTACTGTCGTGATGTAATCTGAATAAATAATACCGCCTTTCATAAAATTAACTGCATCAAAAAATTCTAAATCACCATTTTGAAAATACTTCATATCCAATCCCAATACATCATTCATAACGCTCTTGGGAAAAACACCCTGATATTTTAAATTATGAATCGTATAAACGGTACGGATATTTGTATAATAAGGGTCGTTCTGATGTTCTAGTTTCAGAAAAACACTTACCAAACTTGCATGCCAATCATTAATATGAATAATATCTGGCTTAAAATCAAGTTTTGGTAACATATTTAATACAGCACGACTGAAAAATGAAAAACGTTCTGCATCATCATCATACCCATAAAACCCTTCACGTTTGAAATATTCTTCATTGTCAATAAAATAAACCGGAACGGTATCATGTTCTACATATTCTACACCACAAAATTTTTCACGCCAGGCCACATGAATTTGCGTATTAAGCAACGGTTTCATCTTTTTTTTATATTTTTCTGCTATATTTCCATATTTCGGCATAACAACTCGCACATCAATCCCCTGTGCCCGTAACTCTTTCGGCAAAGAGCCCGCTACATCTGCCAGGCCACCCGTTTTTGCAAATGGTACTACTTCTGATGCTACAAAAAGAACTTTTAACATATTGTTTTATTCCTCCTTTTTTGCATTCTTATTGTATTGACTTATTTTTGGGGCGGGATCTTTTTTTTGCGCCCTTATCATTTGAAACCTCTTTTTTCATTATGTCTGTTTTTTTATGTTTTGGCATGTCTAAGTTTACTGAAGTTTTTATTGCTTTAGCTTCTGCAACTATATTTTCACCAACAGAGCGATTTATTGTTTTTTTTTCCAATTGCAATTGAAAATAAATAGTAGCTAAAGGCGGTACCGTAAAGCGAATCGATTGTTCCTGGTTGTGCCAAATGACATTCTCCGTATGAATATCATCTTTATTCAAAACATTGGACCCCCCAAAAATTTCCGCATCACTATTAAAAATCTCTCGATAAGAACCTTTTACCGGCACACCAATCCGGTACTCATGATACACTGCCGGCGTAAAATTGCACACAACAATGATAAAGTTATCGGGATCTTTCCCCTTGCGAATAAAAGAAATGACACTGTTTTCATTATCATTACAGTCGATCCATTCAAATCCATGCCAATCAAAATCAACTTCCCATAATGCCTGGTGCTGCAAATAAAAGGCATTCAAGCTCTTTGAATACGTCTCCATTTTCGCATGCATCGGATATTCTTGTACTAAATGCCAATCCAAACTATCATCATATTTCCATTCGATAAATTGACCAAATTCACTGCCCATAAACAATAATTTTTTACCAGGATGGGCTATCCAATAGCCAAAAAATGCCCGTAAATTCGCAAATTTCTGCCAATAATCTCCTGGCATTTTCTCGATCAATGAACCTTTTGCATGCACTACCTCATCGTGTGAGAGCGGCAAGACAAAGTTTTCCGAAAATGCATAAACAAATGAAAATGTAACCTTACCATGATTCCATTTACGCTGACTCGAATCCAAACTCATATAATCAAGCATATCATTCATCCAGCCCATGTTCCATTTGTAGTTAAAACCAATTCCACCCATGTGAACGGGCTTTGATATCATCGGCCAGGAAGTTGATTCTTCCGCCATCATCAATGCATACGGATGATATTTAAAAATTGCCTGATTGAGTTTTTGCAAAAAATCCATACCTTCTAAATTACCGGAATCTCCATATTTATTAGGTTCCCATTCACCATCTTTGCGGGCATAATTCAGATAAAGCATATTAGCCACTGCATCAATCCGCAGACCATCTATATGGTACTGCTCCAGCCAGAACATAGCATTTGAAATCAGAAAACTATGCACTTCCGTACGACCATAATCAAAGTTCGTTGTACCCCATTCCCAGTTTTCAGCCCGACGTTCATTATCAGATTCATAAAGCGGCTGCCCATCAAAATGCCGCAGGCCCTGTTCGTCTTTACAAAAATGTCCTGGTACCCAGTCCATAATGATACTGATGCCATTTTGATGGGCTGTATCCACTAAATAACAAAAATCATCGGGCGATCCATAACGACTTGTTACCGCAAAATATCCGGTTGCCTGATAGCCCCATGAACCATCAAACGGATGTTCACACAATGGCATAAATTCAATATGGGTATAATTCATTTTTTTCACATATTGTATAAGCGAATCCGCCAGTTCACGATAGCTTAAATAGTCCCCTGCAGAATTTCGACGCCATGAACCGAGATGCACTTCATATATAAGCATCGGTGACTCATAGGATGTTTGCTGCTTCTTCTGCTCTTCCCATACCCGATCATGCCATTCATATTGAGTGATATCAAAGACTTTTGACGCTGTTTGCGGTTTTTTTTCAGCATAAAATCCATAGGGATCTGCTTTTAAAATATGCCCACCGTGCACTGTCTCAACATCATATTTATAAATATCACCCACTTTAACATCTGGAATAAAGAGCGCCCACACTTCTCCGTCCGAAACTTTTTCCATATAGTTTAAAGAACTATTCCATTGGTTGAAATCGCCGACGACACTAACAGATTTCGCATGAGGTGCCCAAACAGCAAACCGAACTCCCAAAACACCATTCTGTTCTATTAAATGTGCACCTAACATCTGATGCGTATGATAATTGGTTCCTTGATGATATAAATATAAGTCAAACTCACTAAGTCTTGAAATCTCCATGATAATGCCTCACCAACTCATTGAATTTTCACCATAAATAAAAATGTCATTCGCTTGCCTGAAAAATTTCTTTTATATAAATCTAATTTCATTTTATTTCCATCCTAGAAAAATACGTTCATGGAATCAACACAGGATTTATTTTCCAAATATCTTTTGCATACTCTTCAATCGTTCGATCACTGGAGAATTTTCCTGAATGGGCAATATTTATAACACTTGAAGTCAGCCACGCCGAACGGTTCTGATATCTTTTTACAATTTCCAGATGAGCTTTCGCATATGCCTCAAAATCTTTCAAGACAAAAAATTCATCATTACTATTTAAAAGATAATCATAGAGATCTCTAAATTCTTCATTTTCATTGACAAAATATCCATTAACCAATTGTTCCAAAACTGTTCGTACACGACTATTATTGTTATAGACATCCCAAACGGAATAACTTCCGCTCGCATAATAGTTTAAAACTTCTTCGGCTCGCAGCCCAAATATTACACAATTTTCAGGTCCTACAGCTTGACTGATTTCAACATTTGCCCCATCAAGCGTCCCGAGTGTAATTGCACCATTCATCATGAATTTCATATTACCTGTACCGGATGCTTCTTTACTGGCAGTAGAAATTTGTTCGCTTATATCAGCAGCTGGGAATAAAATTTCGCCAAGAGATACACCATAATTTTCCATGAAGACAATTTTTATTTTATTATGGATTGATTTATCATTATTTACCAATTCCGCCACCGTATTAATCAATTTAATCGTTTCCTTGGCCACATGATACCCCGGTGCTGCTTTACCCCCAAAAATAAATGTATGCGGCACAATATCAAGTTTTGGATTTTCTTTTAAACGATTATATAGATCCATAATGTGTAGTAAATTCATAATCTGGCGTTTATAAGAATGAATGCGTTTAATTTGGATATCAAAAATTGAATTTGGATCGACCACAAGATTGTTATGCTCTTTAATATATTTTGCCAAATCTTGTTTTCGCTTCGACTTAATCTTCTCCACCTGACTTGTAAATGCTTTATCTTTACTATACTTCAATAAGTCAATCAATCGTTCCGGTCGTTTATGCCATTTTGTCGAAATTGCATCATCAATTAAAGCGGCCAATTCAGGATTCGCTCCAATCAGCCAGCGCCGATGTGTAATACCATTTGTTTTGTTATTGAATTTTCCCGGATAATACGTATTGAAATCATGCATGGTATGACTTTTTAATATGTCAGAATGAATCTGCGCTACCCCGTTGACACTGTGACTGCCAACAACAGCTAAACGTGCCATATGCACTTGCCCATCTTGTAAAATAGATAATTCCTGAATCATATGTTCATCATCATCGTACCGCTCACGAACATCATCCAGTAAGCGACGGTTGATTTCTTCAATAATCATATAGATTCTTGGCAAAAGTGACTTAAACATGTCAATTGGCCATTTTTCCAACGCCTCTGGCAAAATGGTATGATTGGTGTAGGCCATCGTTCCCACTGTAATTTTCCAAGCTTCAGCCCATTCCATATCCGCTTCATCAATAAGTATACGCATGAGTTCAGCTACCCCTACCGCTGGATGTGTATCATTTATATGGATTGCAATATTATCGGCAAAATCAACTAATTTCATGCCTTTTTTTCGATAATGACGAACAATACTCTGCAACCCCGCTGAGACAAAGAAATATTCCTGAATCAATCTAAGTCTGCGTCCTTCATATGAGCTATCATCCGGATACAAATATTTTGTGATCTTTTGGACATTATGTTTATAATGCATTTTAGCCTGTTGCTGCTCATGTGACAATAATCCATAATCAGAGAAATCTTTATTTACTTCGGCATTCCAAAGCCGCAAAGTATTGACTGTTTTATTGCGATACCCAACAATTGGTACATCATAAGGAATGGCCGTAACCGAAGTATAATCTTTATGGATTGCTTTCAATTTTCCATTTTTTTGTTTTTCCATATAGGCATTACCTTCAAATCTGACCTCAATTGCCTTGTCGGTTTTTCGAAACTCCCACGCAAACCCTTCTTTAAGCCAGTTATCTGGTATTTCCACTTGATAATTATTAACAATCTTCTGTTCAAACAGACCATATTTATAACGAATACCACACCCATGTCCAGGAAGACCTAATGCTGCCATCGAATCAATAAAACAGGCTGCCAGCCGCCCTAATCCACCATTACCAAGCCCAGCATCAGGTTCTTCATCTAAAACCACATTTAAATCCATATTTAATTCTTTAAAAGCCTCTTCACAAATTTGTTTAAAATTCATATTAATCAAATTACTATTTAATAAGCGACCAAGTAGAAACTCAATTGAAAAATAATATACCTGTTTTTCTTTATGATCTAAATAATATTTATTGGTCTTGACCCAGTTTTCACTGATATATTGGCGTATGACGCGGGAAAGAGACTGATAACTTTCATTTTTCGTAAGATCGGTTAAGTCCTTACCCCACATAGCGTGGGCCGCTTGCGTAAACCTTGTTTTTAATATATCTTTCAACTCTTTATCTTTAATCAAAATACGACAGCTCCCTCACATTCTTTTGTATAGCTTACCGTAGAAACAAGCTAAGCCGCCTCAAATGCATAGCATCCTTGCGCAAACAAAATGTTTGTTTATCACTGGAATACGCTAATACATTTGAGACGGCCTCATCTCCTTAAATAACAACACCTTTTTCAACGATGAGCGGATAATTTGAAGCGCCCTTGAGCCATTTCCCGTGGGTAATAACTACGTTCTTATCACAAATAACATTTTCAATCAACGCATCTTCCTGCAGATCGCATTTTTGCATAACAATACTATTTTTCACATGTACGCCTTTCCCGACTTTTACACCACGAAACAAAATACTGTTCTCGACAGTTCCCTCAACAACACAACCATTGGCAATCAAAGAATTCGTTGCTTTTGCATTCTTCTTATATTGAGCCGGAGCCTCATCTTTCACTTTAGTGTAGACCCGATCCACGTTCATAAAAATTTCCTGCCAAATTTCCGGATTTAATATTTCCATACTTGCTTTATAATAACTGGCTGTTGAATTAATCCTCGCGACATAACCATCATGCTTAAAACCATAAATGGAATAAGAATCATCGACATGCATTAGACCATCAATCAGAAAATTCGTTCCACCATGAGAAAAACACGATTCTACAATATTTGTAAAAATGTTTTTATCCATTAAGTAAATTCCCATAGCGACCTTAGCATCTTCATACGTAACCGCCTGAACAGCAATATCCTGAACCAGTCCATTTTCCGCAGTCTTAATGACCGTACCACCTGCTGTATTTTCTGTAGATTCCATATTGTAGACCATCGTAATATCAGCACCTGTATTTTGATGGAAACGCAATACATTATCAAAATTCATATTATAAACAATACGACTTCCAGAAATCAGCACATATTTTTGTGAACTGTTTGCAATGAAATCCAAATGACGATAAAAACTTTGTATATTACCATTACGCAGCCCATTTTCAGCTTCTGCAGGAGGTAAATAAAACAAGCCATCATGTTTACGTGCCAAATCCCAGTCTTTGCCTGAACGAAGATGATCTAAAATAGAACGTGACTTATTTGGCAATAAAATTCCCACTGTATCCATGCCGGAATTCACCATACTTGATAATGAAAAATCAATCAATCGATATCGACCAGCAAATGGAACAGCTGCTAAAGGTCGTTTTGCTGTCATTTCTTTGATTAATTTATCGTTTTCCTGAAGATCAATAATACCCATTACCGTTTTCAATGTTATCCACTCCGATCAAATCATTAAAAAGACATCAACCAACTTGTTTACTGCTATTTTCCGCGAGTACAACTTCACCTTCTGGAACAACGATAACCGAGTTATCTTCTGAAATAATTTTTGCCCCGCTGCCAATTTCACAATTTTGTGCCACAACTGCTTTTTCAATATAAGCATTTTCACCAATGGTTGTAAATGGCATAATAACCGAATTAATAATTTTTGCACCTTTACCAATCTTCACACCATGAAAAATAACTGAATTTTCCACCTCACCATAAATCATGGCACCCTCACTTACAATAGAACTCGTCACATTGGCTGTAGACGCAATATAATGTGGTGGCAGCGATGGATTCACGGAATAGACCTTCCATAATGGATCATGTAAATTAAGGGATGGATTTTCTTTCAAAAGATCCATATTCGCTTCCCAAAGGCTGGCTATTGTACCTACATCTTTCCAATATCCATCAAAAGCATAAGAAAAAAGTTTCGCATCGGCTGCTAACATTTTTGGAATAATGTTTTTACCGAAATCATGATTCGATACACTATCTTTTGCATCTTCCTCCAAATAACGTTTCAAGAATTTCCAATTAAAAACATAAATTCCCATCGAAGCAAGATTGCTTTTTGGTTTTGACGGTTTTTCTGCAAACTCAGTAACGCGACCCTTCTTGTCCGTACTCATAATGCCAAAGCGCGGAGCTTCTTCCCACGGTACTTCTATTACACCAATGGTCGCTTCACCTTTATTCATTTTATGCGATTCAATCATCCATGAGTAATCCATCGTATAAATATGATCACCCGACAAAATCAAAACATATTCCGGATTCGTTATTTCGATAAAATTGATATTTTGATAGATTGCATCCGCGGTGCCTTTATACCAGTCCGCACCTTTTTCCTGGGCATATGGAGGCAAAATAAACACACCGCCGCCATTTCGGTCAAGATCCCAGGCTCCGCCAGTTCCAAGATAACTATGCAATTCCAATGGACGATATTGTGTAAGTACACCTACTTTGTCAATTCCCGAATTGGAACAATTACTTAAAGGAAAATCGATAATACGATATTTCCCCCCAAACGGTACTGCTGGTTTCGCAATTTTTTTCGTTAGCGCTCCCAGCCGACTTCCTTGACCACCTGCCAAAATCATTGCTAAGCATTCTGTTTTTCTCATAAAAACTCCCCCTGGAATTGTTTTCATACTTTTCTGTTTACAACACCACATAATATATTTATAAACCTGTAGATAAGAATATCCATATTCTCATCTACAAACTGTGGACCGATATCATGTTCCTATATAAACTGTATTACTTATGAGATTTACAATCATCGCTTACTTACTTACTTAATCGTTCATATTGTAAAATAATTCTATATTTAATTATGTATTCTCCATTTCTTTAATGTTTCTACATAATTTTTTGTCAATTCCTCTAATGTTGTACCCGCAGCCAAAGCATCTTCCGGCATCAGCGTGATAAGCAAGTTATCATCGTAATAAATACTCATGTTGCTGCCATCTGTATCTAAAATATAGTGATCGGCGGAATAATCTGGTTGCTGGGCTATTTGATACAACCGCCCTGCTGTCAAATACGCTCGATAACAAGGTGTCAACTTTTCCGCACTGATCTTAATTGGCGGTAACAACCAACTACCGTCGATAACCTGTGCTGATGCAGTACTTGTATCTTCTATAATTGTTGGATAAATATGTTTTTTTTCTAAGTACTGCTGCATAAGCTTAATTCGCTCTGCAGCTTCCGGATGATCGGAAAACAAATCGCTTTTCACGTCAGGATTCAATTCCGCTAATTTCATTAGACCTATCAATGATCCATACGGATTATAGCCTGCTTTGACAGATTGTTCAAAGCCAAGCTTGTCTGCTTCACGTTCATCACTGCGGCTATAACCAGCAGCAATTGCATTAAGGGCAATCATTTCTGCACCAATTTCACGTCCACCAAAAAGTCCACCCAGGAGAACCGCCATCCCTAATGTCTTTTCTAGTTGTGCCATCGAATGACGTTTCACAATATGACCAATCTCATGACCAATAATTCCAGCGAGTTCATCATCGGTCAACATACAATCTGTTAGACCTTTATTGATATATACAAATCCCCCTGGTAGTGCCATAGCATTGACCTCATCCACATCAAGAACTTTAAATGTATAAGGTAAATTAGGGCGATCGCTGACTGCAGCAATTCTCCGGCCAATCTTACTAACCCGCTCTTGCAAAACCGGATCATCTACTAATTTATACTGTGTTTCAATCTGTTTCACAGCACTTTGCCCAATCGCAATTTCCTGCTTCGTACTGATGATACCAGCCTGTGCTGCCGATACCATAAAAACATTGAAAAAAAGTATTCCGATAAAAAATCTTTTAAAACTAAAACACTGCCTCAAAAAAGATCATCCTTTCATACTCAAAAGACTCATATTCAGGCAGTTATTACAGCATATATATAAAATATATAATCTTGTTTTAATAAAAATTTTTCTAACAATTTTATATATTTTATATATTCTATGAAAAAATTTTATTCCCTGCTAAAATACATAAGTTTTCACTTTTAAGTTGTATTTTTTTAATTATATAACCAACCTGTTACAAAATCATATTTTTCCAAATCTGTAATAAGCTAAACATGTATTTTTGCCTATCATATTTACCTGTTTCATTAAGTTTATTATAGATTTCTTGTAGTTCAATTTCCACTCCTATTATTTGCTGGCGATAAGAAAGCAATCCAGCTAGTGTCTTTAAATGCTGTCTGCTATCCACTTGTTTTTCCTCTGTCCATTCTTGAGAAATTAAGTCCAACAATTCATATACATAATAAAGTGGATTTGAACTATCTAAAAAAGAAACCGGGTTTTCTTTTGCTCGCCCCGCCAAAATGAGCCCGCGGAATAATTTGCTTTTTGACTCAATTCGTAAGGGAAACTGCCCTGCTAATTGCGCTCCTAAAGACAGCAGCTCAGCAGCCTTCCCCTTTTTAAGTTCAAGCTCTACCTCTAATATCGGGCTTTTTTTATCCGCAGCGATAATGCTGCCTTGATCGAGGGCAATTTCGATCCATGTTTCATTTTGTTCAAACAGTACTGCCTCGCGTTCAAAATCCGTCTGAACAATCCCTTCGAGTACACCTCCATCCAGCACTTGTAAAATTTTTTTATGAATATCATTTGCTTGAAAAACACTTAGATCCGGTTTTGATGAATGAACCGGAACATTGATTTCCATGCGAGAATGAAGTCCGCCAAGCGATGACCCATCCCCTTTAATCGTAGCAATCCATACATCATTTTCTCGACGGACTCGATATGATAACCTTGCTTTGCTTAGCCGTTCATCTACCGTATCAAAATAATTTGCCCGCAAGTGAATTTTATCCGAATGCTTCACCCCTCGCAAATTTTTTATATACGTACCAATCATCGGCCAGACATGTTCATCCATGACTTGCAATTTCAACTCAATTTCTTTGTTCTTATTCATCAAATACACCTTTTCCCATAATATTTACATTAAATTTTTCAATATATGACTCGTTTATATAGATTTTATCACATAATGCAAAAACTCTTCATCTTAACATTTACAACCAGCGAACAAAATGCTAAAATTTTAACAATAGATTTTATACACAAGAGGCTTTGTCCATTTCAGTCATTACAGCCCCTTTTCGTAATATTTTGGAGGTTTATTTTTTATGGAATTATTAAAGCAGCGTATTTTGCAAGAAGGCTTCTCGCTTCCCGGCAATGTTCTAAAGGTTGATTCATTTCTCAATCAACAAATTGATCCAGAATTGTCCTTAAAAATGGGAGAAGAATTCGCCAAACGGTTTCACGACTGCAAAATCGACCGCGTGCTGACTATTGAAGCATCAGGAATTGCTATTGGTCTTACTACCGCCTTGAAACTAGGCGTGCCCCTCGTTTTCGCTCGTAAACGCACATCAATTTTGATGACCGAATCAATGTATTCGACAAAAGTGTTTTCTTATACAAAAAAAGAAACAAATACCATTTCTGTTCTCAAAAAGTTTTTACCTGCCGCTGAAAATGTATTGATCATTGATGACTTTCTTGCTAATGGTGACTCGGCTTTAGGACTTGCTAAGATGGTTGAAGAAGCTGGATCAAAAGTAGTCGGCATCGGTATAGCAATTGAAAAATCTTTTCAAATTGGCAAAAGTAAACTCACTGCGGCAGGTTACCGTATTGAATCTTTAGCCCGCATAAAATCCCTTGCGGATTGCAAAATTGAATTTGTTGAGGAATAATCTTTTTTATAAAAACAAACATGTTGATATTTATATATTTCAGTTATATACTATATAAGTAATAAGAAAAACCCACTATTATACGTGGGTTTTTCTTATTTTATACAGTATCGTCAGAAAGGATTTATACTATGTCATTATTACAACGTTATATCTTATTTATTTTTGGTCTTTTCCTTACCTCGTTGGGACTCTGCCTAATCATAAAAGGCGGCCTTGGTACTTCACCAATTTCGAGTCTTCCCTATATTTTAAATCTCAAATATCACCTCTCCTTAGGTACCTTAATGTTTATCTTAAATATTATTCTTATGAGTATACAGCTTCTCATTTTAAAACGAAATTTTTCCTATATCCAGATACTGCAAATTCCGATGAGTTTTATATTTAGTGCATTCATTGATCTGATTATGTTCGTACTAAGCTCCTATGTTCCCGAAATCTATATACTAAAACTTTTAACCTTGCTGCTTGGCTGTAGCGCACTCGGCTTGGGTGTCGCACTACAAATTATCGGCAACGTTGTCATGCTGCCAGGTGAAGCAACTGTCAATGCAATAGCTACCCATTGGAAATTCGACTTTGGTAAGGTTAAAACCTGCTTTGATATATCTATGGTTATACTCTGCGGAATCTTATCCATTATTTATTTCGCTAGTATTGAGGGTCTTCGTGAAGGAACTGTAATTTCTGCTTTATTCGTAGGTTTCATTGCCAGATTCTGCATCAAACATCTCAGCAGTGTAAATCGTCAAGGTATCTTAGCCTTTCGAGCCACTTTACACGCGCAATGCTATACATCACATAATTACCTGCACTTAAAATCAGCAATTCTCATTGTAACATTTTCCGCTTTAGGATTTTAAATAAAACAGAGTGTATAGACAAGTTGAAGCTTGAATATACACTCTGTTTTTATTTTATTTCCTGTAAGATCTGTAAGGCAGTCTTTTTTGTTGTGCATGCCATTAATCGATTGCGAAAAACTGGATCAATGAGTTTACGTGATAACTGCGCAAGCATTTGCAAATGCAGATCAGCCTCATCATTACAGGCAGCAATCATAAAAATGAGATAGACTGGCGTCTTATCTTCGCTGTCATAATCAATTCCATTTTTTGATATAGCTAAGGCTACTCTGGTTTCCTTCACGGCTGTTGTTTGTGCATGTGGAATGGCAATTCCAAAACCAATGCCTGTTGTTGACTGCTCTTCGCGTGCCAATATTTCCTGTTGGTATATATTTTTGTCATTTAAAATTCCAGCTTGATCTAGCAAATCTACCAATTTGACAATGGTCTCATGTTTCGATTGTGCTTTAAAATCGAGATAAATCGTATCTTCACGAAATAGTTCCATGCCTTTCGTCTCCTTCACTATCAATAAGTTTTTCTCTACTAAAGCCATATAAAACCGCACCTATGCCTGAACCGATAAAAATGCTTAAAACCCAGGCAATCGGCTGATCAACTAGTGCAAGAATTAAAAATCCGCCATGTGGTGCTGGTACTTGTATTTTAAGTAAATATGTTAAAACAGCTGCAATCGATGACCCTAACATTAGAATTGGAATAACTTTAAGTGGTGATTTCGCTGCAAAAGGAATAGCGCCTTCGGTAATATGCGTAAATCCGAGAATATAATTTACTACCCCAGCTGCACGTTCATCTTTCGTAAATCTATTTTTAAATACGGTTGTTGCTATCGCAATTAAAATCGGTGGAGTAATGCAAGCAGCCGATACCCCTGCCATAAAATAATAATTGCCTTGACCTAAAAGTAATGTACCTGTAACATAAGCTGCTTTGTTGACTGGACCGCCCATATCGAAAGCACACATACAGCCAATTACAATACCAAGTAAAATCGGGCTCGAATTTTGCAAATTTGATAAAAACACCATCATATATTCATTGACTGCTGCAACCGGTCCTGACAGAAAACACATTATTACGCCGACAAACGCAACACTAATCAGTGGTACAACAAAAATTGACTTTAATCCTTCAAATTGTTTTGGCAAACCAGCTAAAGCTTTTACCAATCCAAGCGCAGTATATCCGGCTAAAAATCCTCCGATAATGCCACCCAAAAATCCGGACCCCGTAGCTGCCGCAATCGTCCCTGCCACAAATCCGGCAATAAGCCCTGGTCGATCCGCTATAGACTGTGCAATATACGCCGTAAGTATCGGAACCATAAGCCCCATCGAGTAGCCACCTACCTGCTTCAAAAGAGCTGCCGTTGGATTATATTGTTCCGAATTTGGATCAAAAGAATAAATACCCCATAAAAAAGAAATGGCTATCAATACACCGCCAGCTACAACAAAAGGAATCATATGTGAAACACCATTCATAAGGTGTTTGTAAATTACATGACCAATACTAGGTTTTTCATCAAAAGCACCGATGTGATGATGCACTTCACTTCCACCTCGCACCGTAACATTTCCACTTACTGCTTCTAAAACCAACTCTTTAGCTCGTTGAATACCTTGTGCTACCGACACTTCAATAACAGGTTTTCCATTAAAGCGTTCCATATCAACTTTTTTATCACAGGCAACTATAATACACTCAGCTTGCTGGATATCATCCCAGGTCAAAGCATCTTCGACACCAATCGCACCATTTGTCTCAACTTTAATTTCAACATTTAATTCTTTTGCTGCCATTTTTAAAGCTTCAGCTGCCATAAAAGTATGCGCTATTCCAGTTGGGCATCCTGTTACGCCTAAAATTTTTTTCATGATAAAGTCCCTACCTTTCGCACCCGTATATTATTTATATATGAATCTACTTTTTTAAAATCCCCCAGAGCATCACTTTCCGCCACATTGGCTCCGACTGCTGCTGATTTTTTTAGTGCTTTCACTATATCCTGCGTTATTAGCCACTCACTCAAAAATGCACCTAAAGCTGCATCACCAGCACAAGCAGAACTAATCAAATGCACTGGCTGTGCACTGCACTCATAAATCGTATGCCCATCACTAAAGTAAGAACCTTTCTCGCCTAATGTCAAAAGTACATTCTTAACTCCTTCTGTTTTAAAAAAACTCATGACCCTGTTAATATCAGTTTTTGATTGAATCGTAATACCAAATATTTTTTGAACTTCTTCATCATTTGGCTTTATCAGTAATGGTTTATACTTCAATAAATCTTTTAATTTACTTGAGCTAATATCTAAAATAACCTCTATACTTTTCTCTTGACATATATCTAAAATTTTTTCGTAATACTCTTCGCCAATCCCAGCTGGTAAACTACCACTAATCACTAGATATTCACAATCTGTAAGATTTTTTAATTTATCGATAAATTCTACCTGTTTCTCAACTGGTACAAAAGAACCACTGTTAACGAATTTATATTCATCACTGCCATCATTTACAAAAATATTAATTCTCGTTTTATCCTCAACCCAGACTGGTAATACTTGAACTTCACGTTTTTCAAGTTCGTCCATAATATAGTGTCCCGTAAATCCGCCAAAAAATCCAAGTACCGCAGAATTTACGCCAAAATGCTTTAAAACCAGAGTAACATTTATCCCCTTACCATTTGGTGAATACACAGTATTAGCTGTACGATTCACCTGGTTAGGCCGGATAGCATTTCCCATCAAGTTCATATCAATCGCTGGATTTGTTGTCAATGTATAAATCATGGCTATTCACTCCGATTTCAATAACGATTTAAGCTTCCACAAACTTTGATTTTATGTGTTACGACTGCTCTCATAGCTTCTTTACCCGGCGTCATATATTTTCTTGGATCATTTGCCTTTGGATTTTCCAAGAAAAACTTCTTAACTGCATTGGAAAAAGGTATTTTAAGATCTGTTGCTACGTTTACTTTACAAATTCCAAATAAAATAGCCTTTTTCACCAGTTCATCTGGTACATCCGATGCACCATGTAAAACCAGCGGTATATCAATTTGTGCACGAATTTCCTTCAATCGATCAAAATCCAGCTTTGGTTCACCTTTGTATAAACCATGTGCTGTTCCAATCGCAACCGCTAATGAATCAATATTTGTCGCTGCAACAAATTTCACGGCATCTGCTGGATTCGTATAAATACTATCTTTTTCAGCTACTACTAGATCATCTTCCATACCTACTAATTTACCAAGTTCCGCTTCTACTGTCGTATCATAACGGTGCGCATAAGCTACAACCTCTTTTACTATCGTTATATTTTTCGATAAAATATCTTTTGAAGCATCAATCATGCAAGATCGAAAACCAATATCAATCGCTTGTTTTATGTTTGCTATTTCTTCAAAATGATCCAAGTGTATAGCTACTGGTGTTTGTGTACTTCTAGCGGCAACGCGGGCCATCGCCACAACATATTCGCCTCTCGCATACTCAATCGTTGATGGTGTTACAGCTATAATAACGGGTGAGCGCATTTCTTTTGCTGCATCAACAACCACTTGAAATGTTTCAAGATTGTGAATATTAAAGGCCGGCACCGCATAATGATTTGTTTGTGCATCCTGGAGCATTTGTCTTGTCGATACAATTGTGTTCATAGTATTCTATCTCCCTGTCTATTTTCTTTTATCTATCTCTATCATAAAAGAAAACAGCATGAAAATCTTTTCGCATTTTGCAAATAGATTTTCATACTGTTCATTGTAAGACATATTTAATTAAGGTAAATATATAAAATACGAACGAATCAATTTTCTTGCTCTACTAAATAATCAATTAAAATTCTTGCAATAATAAACAAAGGTAATCTGGATGTAACTTCAAATTCTTTTATAGCAATTTTTTCATGCTTATAACCGATTAGGTATTTTGAAGAATACTGTAGTAATGGACTTTTATCCGAACAACAAATTGTAATAACTTTTGCCCCTACCAAATAAGCATTTTGTGCAGATTCAACCAATTCTCTTGTTTGACCATTCAAGGAGAATATGACAATCAAATTTTCTTGGTGAATGGACTTGGTTAACTTCACCATAATATTCGGATCACCAGTTTCAGTTATATTATAATCCAATAGTTCCAATTTTAAACTAAATTCACGAGCTACTTGTTCGGTTAAACCACGCGAAAATACATAGATTTTTTTATTTTTCGCCAATATGATTTCCTTAACAATATCTAAGATATTCGTAAGAGACATTCTTTGTAAAACTTCCGTTGCTTCAATCAAAGACTTATTCATAATTTCATTAATGCTGACTAATTCTTTATTTTCACTTGGCACCGTTAATTTATAACGTAGTTCATTAAATCCATTGATTCCACATTTACGAATCGCTCGGGAGACCGTAGATGGTGAAGAAAACGTCTCAAAGGCAATATCCACAATCGACATATGTGATAAATCGGTCTCATGCTCATTGATAAACTGTACAATCTGTCGTTCCGTCTTGGAAAGATTATCCAGAATAGCACAATCCAGCGTAATAATCATTTACCATAACCTCACTTATCACAAAATTCTATTAAATTCATTATAGTATAAAAATAGAAATTGCACAAACAGCTGCCCCGCCAGTAACACCAAACATTTGACTGCATATACTTTAATAAAAAACAAATTATAATGAGTTGAATCACCTCATTAGTATAGTTTGCTTACTCAGCAAATTTCTCATTAACAAAAAAAGTACCTCGAGCCTTACCATAAATTTTATCGGCTGCATCAACAATATCACATTCAGCCACAATCGTTCGCGCTCCATTATGTAAAATCCGGCCAACGGCATAGATCAATTGATCTTCCGGTACAGCTTTCATTAAGTTTATATTAAAATCGAGGGTCACAACTTTTTTATTCACACTCAAACAAGCCGCCCCCATAGCCGTATCCGCTACTGACATTAACGCCCCGCCATGGGCGATTTTATAAACATTTGTACATTCATGATGAATCTGCATTGATAACTGTACTTTGCCAAATTCCACCGATTCTACTTTGATACCTAAATATTGGACAAATGGATTATCCTGATAAAATGACAATAACAACATCTCTACTCGTTTTAACGTTTCTTCCATAATTCCACTCACTTTCAAATACATTACTATATATAATGGAAATTGCATCTAGCCTATTAGGCTGCCAGGAACGGGATATAGGGTCGTTTGCTTCCTGCGTAATAAAACATTTAATGCAACTTATATATATAATAGCTTGTTTCGTGCTCAAATATTGCATTTTCGAAAAAATAAGGTTACTGCAAAAACACATTTGCAATAACCTTATTTTTTATTGGATAGATTTACACCATACTTAAAATGAATTCACCCTCACCGTGTAAACTATAGTTCCCCATACCCGCGGGAATAAATGCACTTTCACCTTTGTTCAATATCATTTTACCTTCTCCATATGAAAGAGCCAATTCACCTTCTAATACGAGAATAGAATGAAACGTATCTGTATCTGCATTCAAATTGCATTGACGTATAAGATCAAAATGATACACTGTAAAATATTCGCACTGTGCTAATAATTTCATATCATAATCAGCAAAAAAATGCATTTCTGCTTCAGGAACTGTAGGTTTTGTTGGACGACTCAGCTTCGTTACATCAAGTGCTTTTTGAACATGTAAATCACGCGGCTTACCATCTTTACCCAAACGTCCATAATCGTAAATACGATAGGTTGTATTCGAATTTTGTTGTATCTCTGCCGTTAAAATACCTTTCCCTATAGCATGCAGCGTACCAGCATCGATAAAAAATACATCACCTTTTTTGACTGGTACATTATTGCACACTTCTAACAACGTGTTATTTTCAATACGCTGTTTAAATTCTTCCTTTGATATTTCATGTTTGAACCCATATAAAAGTTCCGCTCCTGGTTCACAATCAACGATATACCACATTTCCGTCTTGCCATATTCACCTTCAACGCGAAGTGCATATTCATTTTCCGGATGAACTTGCACCGATAAATTATCTTTTGCATCAATCAATTTAATAAGCAATGGAAAATAGGTAAAACGCTCCGCATTGCTGCCTAAAATTTTTTTACCTTGCTGCTCAATATAGTCAGTTAAAGTCATACCAGAAGCTGCCCCATTTGCGATCAGACTTTGCCCATCTTTATGACAAGAAAGCTCCCAGCTTTCTGCAACTTTTTCAAGCTCAGATTTTTGATTGTATTTTGTTTTTAAAGCAGTACCGCCCCAAATGTAATCTTTTAATGGTGCTATGAGTTTTAATGGATATAACATACTTTTATTGCTCCTTTTACTGTATTATATATTTTCTTTTCTATTTACTTATTATACTAAAAATAGTTAAGCTTTTGGGAAAGTATCGCTGAAGATTTTACTGCCGAATGCTAACCGACTTAAAAACAATCTGATCACTGCGATGATGTGAAATGGAATATTCAAAGGCACGTCCATCATCTAAAAAAGCAATCTGTTCTACTTCTAAAAGAGGGAATGAGTCCCTAACCTTTAAATGCTCTATTTCCAAGGCATTCGGTGAAATAGCTCGAATCGAGCGATGTGCCGACTGGATTTTAAGCTTCAATTGATGCTGAATATAAAAATAAATGGATTTTAACAAAACATCTTTTTTAATTCCTGGAATCAAATTGATCGGCATTTTTGTATATTCGATTACAATTGGCATCCCATCGGCAAAACGAACTCGAATAATATCATAAACAAAATCGTCCGTCGCGATTTGCAGCTTAGCGGCAATTTCCTTATCAGGATGTACAACATCAAACTTAATAATTTCAGTCCGAAGTGTTTTCCCTTTGTTAGTTTCTGTAAAGCCTGTAAATTGTCTAGCCATGCTCAGATCCTTTGCATCTTCATCATCAATGGACTTAACAAAAGTACCTGCTCCACGTCGTTTAATAACAAGACCTAGTTTGACCAGTTCATCCACTGCTTTTTTTATGGTGATACGGCTTACATTATACTGTGCGCACATTTCTTTTTCGAGTGGAAGCTGCACCCCCGACAAATATTGTCCTGCTAAAATGTTTTTTCTTATATCGTTAGCAATCTCTTGATATTTTATCATCGAACTTTCTCCTTTGTTCGTACATATTCTTATTATATCATGATCTCGTCTAACTTAAAATTAGAACTACTCTTATAAAAAAAGTATATCTTAGCAGCAAAAAAAACAAGGCTTATCTTTTTACATTTTTCAGTTATGTTTCGAAGAAACACTGCTGATAAAACATGTACAAGACAGCCTTGTTTTATATTTATTTATTAAAATCCATTTTCCTTCGCTACGTTTTTAATCCAATAGCCTGATTTTTTTATTGTTTTTATTTGAGTTATCAGATCAACTGCTATATAACCGTAACGATTTTTATAAGCATTTGACCATGACCAGCAATCAATCGCTGTCCAAGCATGAAAGCCAAAGCAATTTGCCCCATCTTGAATCGCTTTATACAGATAACGTAAGTGTTCTTCATAAAAATCAATACGGTACACATCTTCGATTAAACCATCCGCATTACGGTACTTTTCTTCCCCCTCAACGCCCATTCCATTTTCTGATATATACCAGTGAATATTATTATAGTTATCTCGAATATTGATTGCTATATCATACATCGCCTGTGGGTATATTTCCCAACCACGATAAGGATTCATTCGACGATCCGGGAGTTCATAGTCATCAAAGTACTTATCTGGCATCCAGCTTTTTGTCTTGTCCCAGACAGCCCCTTTGCTTTTAGCCCGCCGTGGCTGATAATAATTGACGCCCAAAAAATCAACTGTATTATTTTTTATAATCGCCAATTCCTCAGCCGTAGATTCCCATAATACACCATCTTTTCGTAATGTTTGAACCAGTGATGGTGTAAATTCACCCTTTACCACTGGATCCAGAAAAGATTTATTAAAAAAATCTTCGACAAAAGCAGCGGCTTTTATATCGTCCTCGGCTTGTGACCGCGGATAAGAAGGTGTTAAATTCAAAACAACACCAATTTCACCGCCTTGTTTTGCACATTTTGACTGTTTAAATGCCGCCACAACTTTAGCCGAAGCCAAATTTAAATTATATAATACCTGAACGGCTTTTTTACCATCCACAATATTGGGATAGTGAAATTTATACAAATATTGACCTTCCACGATAACCATTGGTTCATTAAAGGTAATCCAATGTTTTACCCTGTCACCAAAAAGTGCAAAGCATTTTTCGGCGAATAAAACAAATAAGTCAAGCACATGTTTGGATTCCCATCCGCCATATTTATCATACAATTCAACCGGCAAATCAAAATGCTGCAAATTCATTACAGGAATAATCTTATTTTTAAGAAATTCATCAATCACCTGATTGTAAAAAGCAACGGCTTCTGTATCAACTTCCGCCGTCTCAAAGTCTTTAATTAATCGTGTCCATTGAATCGATGTCCGAATTGAATTCAGTCCAATATCAGCCATCATTTTTATATCCTCTTTATAACTATTGTAAAAATTGGATGCAACATTTGGTCCAACCCCATTAAAAAATGCATTTTTTTCAATATCAAACCAATGATCAAAAACATTTGCATGCTTTTTATTAAAACGTCCCTCTGTCTGTGGACCTGAGGTCGCTGCCCCCCACCAAAAATTTTTTGGGAACTTATATTTTATACTCAAAATTGCCACCTCTATTTTTTTTGCCTATCGTTATTTGATACAATGATGCATCTTTTCTAATAAATTACAATTATTTTACATATTTTTGCAAAACGGGCTGAATGATTTGTGTTAATCGTCTATATCCACCATCACTCAAGTGTAATCCATCAATTGTATATGCGGGAATGATTGAATTTGCCTCTTCATTGAAAAACGTTGCACAAGTCGGAACTAAAATCAAGTCAGGAAAAAGCTGTGCCAAATTTTTATACTCTTCATTTAATAAGGCTATCATTTTATTGGATCGCATCTTTTTCCCCACAAACGCTCCTTGTCGTTTTTCATCGCAGGGCAAGGTTTCTAATAATAAAATTTTTGTATTTGGTAAATTGCCCCATATTAAATCAAGTAAAACTCGCACATTACAACCAACATCACGAGGACTTCGCATATTAGTATTGCCAAAATCATTCGTCCCCACCATTAAAACAATAAGCTGGGGATGATATTTGATTACCGCTTCATCGCAAATCCAACGTAATGATTCGGATGTAGCTCCGGCAATACCTGAATTATACTTTACGGAGATTTCCGGATAATATTTTTCTATATTATACCATTGGGTAATGGAATCACCAAAAAACAAAACACCATGCGGTTTCGATTTTTTATTATCAGCAATAATCCTGAGAATTGTTTGAATCATATATTCCCGCAGCTGATAGAAATTCGGATTATAAATCATCTCTTCACGCATAACATGCTCACCTCCCGTAATCCATATTAACGAAGTCTAAATCTTATTTTTCTAATTTCTCATACATTTGTACCATAAGCAATCCCATATCGCGGACAGTCAAAGCATTCATAAAATGATCTTGTGCATGAATCAAGAGAATTGATTTTTCTATCGGTTCTCCATCACATTCTGCTGCCATAAGTGCTGTTTGAATTTCATGTGCTTTACCGATTTCTTTACCAGCTGCTGTGATAGCCGCTTTCGCCTTGACAACATCATTATCTTCCAATAGTTTTTTTACTGCTTCCAAAACCATGGAACGACCTGTACCAGCATATAAAATTAACTGCATGGACTGTTCTACTATTTTTTCATCCATTCATCTTTCCTCCAAATCCATAAACAACCATTTTCGAGCTCATCCTTGACTCACCCACAAAACAAGGTGCAAGTCTAAATTGTTTGCAGTCTGCAAAAGACTTTATTTATTTCTCCTCATAACCATCTTTAATCTTATTCGAAGCTATAACAAACGGTGCATAGATTATGATATCTACCACTAGCCATACTACTTGTAAAAGTCCACCGGCTAGAGAACCTGTACCGATCATGCCACCAAAAAACAGAGGCATTGTCCACGGAACCACAAAGCGAAAAATCGGCACCAGACCACCTGAAATAACCAGCCAACCAATTATCGTATTTACTAACGGTGCCAAAATATACGGTATCAATAAAATTGGATTGAGCACAATTGGCAACCCAAAGGCGAGTGGTTCCTGAATATTAAATAACATGGCTGGTGCACCAATTTTGGCAACAGCACGCCAACTATCTTTTTTAGAAAATAAGAAAATAGCAATGACCAATCCCATGATGTGCATTAAACCAGCTTCAAAAAAGCCATTACTGAAAATATAAGAAGCATCACCCGCCTGATTGGCAAGTTGCGCTGGCATATAAATCGAATTTTGAATTGCCGCCGTGACATTATGCCCATGAATACCAAACCACCAGAAGAACCAAACTAAGAATTGATACAAAAGTGAAAAACCAAGACCTTGTGAAAAACCTAAAAGCGGTGCTTGAATTGCCAAATAAATTAAATTATTAAGTGCTGGTATATCAAACCAAATCAAAATTGCTGAAAAAGTAGCAAAAAGTCCCAAAGTTATACCAACTGGAATAAGTGCTGCAAATGACTGAGCCACCGCTGGTGGAACACTATCCGGCATCGTTATTTTAAGTTTTTTATTTTTTGATAATTTAACAAAAAGCCACGAAGCGACTGTCGCAACAAGGATGGCTGTCAAAACGCCTTTATTCCCAAAATAAGCTGTACTAAATCCACCCGCATCACCGATTTTTTGCGGTGTAACAATTAAAAATGCCGCAACACCGGTTAGTGCGGTCATAAATTTTTCACCGCCCCAAATACCACCTAAACGATACGAAAACGATAAAACTAAAAGGAGCGAAAATACATCAAAACCAATAGTCGTAACTAATCCACACAAAGTCTGCAAATTTTTCAACTTTGTAACAAAGTCAGAAGCTAAATACGCTTCCCCCGTCAGACCAGTGAGTGAGGCACCGACATTTAAACCATTTACCCCCATAACAGTACCTTGTGGATCAAGAACAACCCAACTCATAATCCCAAAAATTGAACCAACAATCATAAACGGTAAGATAATCGAAAATGCATCTCTCATTGCTAACAAATATTTATTACTAGAAATGACTCCCGCAAGCGGCATCATTATTTTTTCAAGTTTCGAAACAGCATTACCCATTTAATATTCTCCTCCTATCCAACTAATTTCAATGCTTTACTTAGAACTTTTTCCCCATTGATCATGCCATAATCCCGCATATCAATTACTTCTACGGGGCATTGATCGCCTACCGTTTTTTTAACATCCGGCAACATATGACGAATTTGTGGTCCTAATAAAATCACATCCGCTGAGTCTACTTTTTCATCCAATATTTCGACTGAAAAAGCTTCAATATTCACATCAATCTGTTGAGTTTTTGCTGCATCCTGCATTTTCTTGACTAAAATAGATGTTGACATTCCGGCATTACAAACTAAATAGATATTCATAGTCCTACCTCCTGATTTTTATTGGTTCAGCTTGTTTTTCTTTCTTCCTACAAAAATTATACTTCTAAGCATTTCTTTTGTCAATAAAAGATATATCTTTTATTGACAAAAGAAATGCTTAGAACAAAATAAAAACAAGTCAAGTATATTTTATACGTGACCTGTTTTTATTTTAAATTTAAAAATATTTTATTTTCGGACTACAATACGCTGACATCAATATCGGAAATTTTTGCTACAATTTGATCTGCCTGTGATAAATTTTGCTTACCAGAATTTTTATTTTGAAAAGCAATACAAAACATCTCTGCGGCTTTTGCAGCCTGTACACCTAAACTGGCATCTTCCAAGACCACACAATCCACGGGGTTTACACCAAGTTGCTTAGCTGTGAGTAAATAAATAGCTGGGTCCGGCTTACTTTGCGGTAACGATTCACCACTCATGATTATATCAAATTGATTGGAAAGTTGAAATTTTTCTACAACTGCATCAATAACTGGAAAAGCAGAGGATGATGCAATCGCTATAGGAATTTCAAGCACCTTTAATGCTGACAGCAAATCAAGAATTCCCGGAATTGGCCTTAAATTCATTTCGCGAATCCCCTTAATAACATGCTGATCCTTATAGGCTACCATTTCATCGATGGATAACTGTAAATTTCGTTCTTCGACTATTTTATTAAAAAGAAATGCTGTAGTCGTTCCCGCATATTGCTCAAGATTTCTCGGGGTAAAAGAAACTTTGAAATATGATAACGTTTTTAAAATCCCTTCATTATGTAAAGGCTCACTATCAATAATAACCCCATCCATATCAAAAATAAATGCTTTCATTTACAATCAACCTCATTTCGGTACTTTTAAACTTAGCTTACCATATTTATCATCACTTGCCAAATGTACATGCCAATATGCAATGAACTCTATCTTGTCTTGTATACTATGATTCAATAAAAATTGTATATAGAAAACGAATTTTTCTTTATCAGTAAAAGATATGTCTTTTATTGACAAATACACTATTCTTGTATATAATTCTAGAGAAAAATGAAACGCTCACTACAAGTATTCTATTCTAAAATATTCGAGATGCATCAACATTTATAGAGTCTATAAAAAAATTCACTATATATTTTTGCACAAAGGGTATAGCGTGAAAGGAGGAAATGCAATTATGGTTAAATATCAAGAAATTGCCAAAGACTTGCGCCGTAAAATATTAAATAAACTTTATTTGCCATCCGAGCAGCTTCCTCAAGAAAAGGAAATGTGCTTAATATATAATGTAAGCCGCATTACAATAAAAAAAGCCGTCGATGAATTAGTTACGGCCGGACTTGTAATCAAGCGACGTGGTGCCGGAACTTTTGTAAAATCCGTCAATGATGCGACAGTACAAGAACTTAGCCTAGTACAACAATTTACAGGGTTTACCGAAGCCAATCAAGGAAAAAGTATCAAATCAAATATTATTCGATTTGAAATCGTCCATCCATCCGCTGATGTTGCTGATAAATTACAAATAGATATAGATAGCTTTATCTATGATATTATTCGTGCCCGCTATGCGGATACAGAACCGTTTGTTGTAGAATATACGCAGATGCCATTAGATATCATCCCAGGTCTAAAGCATGATGTTCTATTGGATTCTATTTATCATTATATTCAAAGTAGATTAAAATTAAAGATTCAGTCTGCGCATCGTGCAATACGAGCAATGTGGCCAAATGAGATCGAACAAGAATATTTAAAAGTAGATACTAATTTCCCAGTGTTGGAAGTGGAGCAAGTTGCTTATTTGGATGATGGTCGTGCCTTTGAACATTCTATTTCTCGACATCGTAGTGATAAAATTATTTTTAAAACTTTAAGTATCAGAGCGTAATTCATCTCTGTATAATTTTTTATCAAAAATATCATAAAAAAAACAGTCATTGAGTGTCTATATTTCCTCAATGACTGTTTTTTTATGTAATTCATATAAAAAAAGAAAATAATTCGAAGTAAAGACTCTAGAATGATCTTCATCATAGTAGTGCAATTCAATAATTTATTTTGAGAAATCAAACTTGTAATTAGAAAGCGAAGATGAAATTTGAGAAGAACGCTGTATGATTGGGATGACTTCCGGCATAGTCAGCGTCAATTGCCTTACCAAAGAAGAAATAGTTCTGCATCTGAATGTTTTTTGTGAAGTGGTACCAAACGCTGGCCTCCATCCCCTTGCTGCCTGGCTTTTCGCTGCCGTTAACCACACTGGACAGAATCAGGGCATCAGCGCCAAGGTAACGATAGCCGATGGATGAACCCCATTTGTTGCTTCCCCATGGACTACCATTGTAGACGAACTTGATGTCATAAGCATTATCCTGATGCCCCTGGTTACCGTGAGAATAGAATCCCACGAGATCGAGATTATCGTCTAATTTCTGACGGGCATTGAGCGCGACAATACCCAGTCTGCTGTCATAAGCATTTGGGGATTTCAATCTGTAGTAGCCAATTCCGGCAGCAGTTTTAGGCGTGAAAGCATGCTCTGCAGAAAAACCATTGACACGAAGTGTCATATCATCTCGCGTGCTTCCATCATTATAGAAATCATAACGATTGCCATTACGGATGAAACCATCCGACCATGGTGAGGACAGATCACCATTCTTTTCATACACTTTGCCGGTATAGGCGCGAAGGGTATTTTTGCCAATATTGTAGTCAAGCTCAACACCTTTGGTGCGGGCATTGCCAACAACACCTTCCTGCAGACTAGGTGTGAATAGACCAACCGTGGTGGTGAGACCTTTGCCGACCGGACCCTGGGCATATAGTTGGTAAATCATGGCATTAACCTCTTTATTCGAGGTGCCATAAAGATCAGAGAAGGATTCTTCTCCATTCCAGCCCTTAGTGTTGGTTCCCCATTTCCAATCAAGACCGCCGTGGAGTTTCCAGCCATCGCCGACATCGCCATCGACGTTCAAAAACAGTTCTTTTTCCCACCAAGTATTGCCGCCTGTAATGCCTTTCATGGCCTTGTTGGCAAAAATGCCGCTTACTTTTACGTTGTCGGTCTTCTTTTCAACATTCTGCATACGGATGCCAAGAGAATTCAACTCATCGGAAAATTCATTAGACAGACGCTGGATCAGAGCCTTGTCCGCTTCGCTGGCTTTTTCAGAATGTGTGCGAGCGCTGGCAATCATTTGCGCCATTTCATAGCGGGTGATCGCGCGATCACCGCGGAACGTGCCATCGCCATAGCCTGTGACAATACCGTCATTCGTTAGTTTGGTGACAGCGGCTACCGCCCAGTTATCCTGTGCTACATCAGAGTATAACTGATTAGCAGCGGCTGCTGATGCTACACTGGTGCTGATAATGAGTGTAGATAAGACCGATAAAATAACCTTCTTTTTGTTTCTCATAATTCTTCCTCTCTCCCCTTACTTTTTAAATAAAACTTAAAAAAATGAAGTTTTATTTAAATACGATAATACAATAAAAAAATTATATTGTCAATAAAAGATATAACTTTTAATATATAAAAATATGCTGTCTTTATTTTAAAGATATATTGTATAACAATTGGCTTATTAAAGAAAAAGCGTATTTCATATAAATAATATTCATAAAAGACATAACTTTAATTGACAAAGAGTATACTTAATTCTATAATTAAAAATGAAAAAGAATGCACCAATTATTTAGAAAAAAGAAAATTTAAAGGAGATGTTTATCGAAAGACCTTTCTAAGATATAAACGTAAATGAATGTTGCTTTCTTATAAGGCAAGCAGTATCGAAAATGATTCAATGATAATTCAAATAAAAAGGAGACTTGTATTATGAAAAGATTTTTTTCTGTTTCTTTTATTATGTTAGCCTTATGTTTATTTTCAATCATAACAGTTACCCCTGTTGCTTTAGCCAATGATAGTAAGGAACAAAATCGTAATTTTGTGACTCGCCAAGGTGATAAACTCATGTTAAATGGTAAAGAATTTAGATTTTCTGGTTCAAATAATTACTATTTTCATTATCGTTCTAATAAAATGATTGATGATGTAATGGATAATGGTAGTAAAATGGGCTTAAAAGTGATGCGCTGCTGGGGATTTATTGACGGTACTGGCGAAGGGAAAACAAGCGAACCAAAAATAGAAATGCAACCCCGCATCGGTGAATATGCAGAAAGTGGCTTTGAACGCTTAGACTATGCTATTAAAAAAGCGAATGAAAAAGGCATAAAATTAGTTATAGTTTTAGTAAATAATTGGGATGACTTTGGTGGTATGAATGCTTATGTGAAGTGGACAAAAGGCCCAAATAGACATGACGGGTTTTATACGAATGAAACCATTAAAAGTGCTTATAAAGCTTACGTAAATCACATGCTAAATAGAGTGAATACCTATACTGGTGTAAAGTATATGGATGACCCTACGATCATGACATGGGAATTAACAAATGAAGCTCGTTGTGAATCCGACCCGTCCGGAAAAACACTTTTTAACTGGACAAAAGAAATGAGTGAATATGTTAAATCGGTTGATGCGAAACATCTTGTAGCCTTGGGTGAAGAAGGATTTATTAAAGATCCTAAAAGTACAATCCTCGAATATAATGGTTCAAAAGGGCTTGACTGGAGTCAAGTGATTGCCTTACCTACAATTGACTATGGTACGGTACATTTATATCCCGATTATTGGGGTGATCCGTGGAAAGATGGTGTAAAAGCAGGTTGTGCTTGGTTAAAAGCTCATGCTGATTTAGCTAAAACAGCTAATAAACCAGTTGTATTTGAAGAATATGGCATATTAAAAACAAGTGTGACGAATCGTGACTATGCTTATGAAACTTGGAATAATTTAGCATATGAACTTGGTTATAGTGGTAGTATGTTTTGGCTTTTAACCGGTATTGATGATTTAAAGCCAGATGCAGATGGACTTTATCCTGATAACGATAGTCTTAGAATCGTATATAATAAAAAAGAAAACGCGGCAAGCGTTAAAATTTTCGAAGAAAATGCAAAGTTAATGAATGGTGAAAAAGTAACAAGAACTCCACATATTTACATTACGGCACCAAGCAAAAATGAAAGAACCAAAGATTTAGCTTTAGTAGAAGTTAAAGTCATACCATACGGTAAAGAAATAAGTAACGTATTGCTTTCAACACAAAAAAATAAAAATATTATAATGAAAGCAAATGCTGGCAACTATAGGTATGATCTTGATGTATCAAAAGAAGAAAATGGTAAAATGCCTATTTCAGCTGTAGTTCAATTTAAGGATGGAACCTCAGCAACTACATCAGATATAATCAATATTAGAAACAAACAAGGAAAATTGGTTAGTGAAAAAGTATTTGATTTCAACAAAGGACTAGATGGATGGGATCAAAATGGCATATATCAAGCGGAAATTAAAGATGTAAAATACACGAAAGAAGTGGGAAATGGTTCGTTACAACTCGATGTTAAATTCCCGGGAGTTTCAGATTGGGAAGAACTTAGAATAGCTCTTAAAGGTATAGATCTAACCCCTTATGCCGGCTGTAAGTATGACATTTATATTCCCAAAGAAGGCTTACCAGCCCATGCTCAGCTAAGACCATATGTCGTTGTTACACCAGGCTGGGTAAAATGTGGTGTAGATCAAAACAATGCTTATATCGGTCAATTACCGACTGTTACATTCAACGGAAAGGAATACGTAAAATTACAAGTTACGAATATGTTTAATGGACAATCAAAAGATAAGAATGAACTTGATATTGATCTGGTTGCAAACATGTTTAAATATGAAGGTCCAATCTATTTTGATAATATTGAATTGCTTAAAGAAGTAGATTAATTAACCGCTATCTAGACACATGTTCTATAGAAAAAGCAGGGAAACGATTCCCTGCTTTTTCTTATGTGCAATTCATAACACGTATTACAATGAATATATAATGTCTTGGAAATTATAGCTATCCAGTCTGCCATGAAAAGAATATAGGGGCATCATTCCCCATTCCTAACGATTTCCATATAAATATTTAATGCAACTTATAAGATATCTTCCTATTTCCCCATACGAAAAAAGCACTCATATACATGAGTGCTTTTTAGTTTAACTGGCAGTTTTCTATCCTCCCAGGGCGTTTCCACCCAAGTACTTTCGACGTTCAAGTGCTTAACTACTGTGTTCGGTATGGGAACAGGTGGGTCCACTTGGCTATCACTACCAGATATTCTTTTTTTAGATACTGCTTGCTAAAGTTTTCACTTCAGCCTACTTTATCTTAAGAGTTTGTTCTCTCAAAACTATACAGAAGAAAGAAATGTTTGCATTTTAGTTTTCGTTCTGGCTTTAAGTCAAGCCCTCGACCTATTAGTATCGGTCCGCTGCACACATTACTGCGCTTCCACTCCCGACCTATCTACCTTGTCTTCTTCAAGGGGTCTTACCAGATTGCTCTGTGAGAAACCTCATCTTAAGGCTGGTTTCACGCTTAGATGCTTTCAGCGTTTATCCTTTCCGAACGTAGCTACCCAACTGTACTGCTGGCGCAATAATTGGTACACCATTGGTTCGTCCACTCCGGTCCTCTCGTACTAGGAGCAGATCCCTTCAAG
>NZ_KB905844.1:0-4161 GCF_000381065.1 Propionispira raffinosivorans DSM 20765
GTAACACAATTGTATTATGTTACATATATCTATATACTAATGTATTATAATGTATTATATTTATATAATAAGAAACATTAGATAAGGTGAGAGTAATAATGAAATATGTAGAACCAATTCGTGACAAACAACAAATTAATGAAATGAAACAGTATTTAAAAAATCGAAATATCCGTGACTGCCTGCTTTTTGTCCTGGGAATTAACAGTGGTTTAAGAATTTCTGATTTATTATCACTAAAGGTAACTGATATTAAAAATCGTGATCGAATTATTATCCAGGAGAAGAAAACTGGTAAAATAAAAGATTTCCCACTATCTGAAACGTGTAAAAAAACGATAAATGAATATCTTTTAAGTACAAACCGCGACAGTGGCTGGCTTTTTAAAAGCAAAAAAAGTCAGCAGCCAATTACCCGCGTACAGGCTTATAGAATCATGAATATTGCGGCTCGGGCAATCGGTATAACGGAAGCAATCGGGACACATACACTACGAAAAACATTTGGTTATTGGGCATATAAAGGCGGTGCCGATGTAACCAGAATTCAAAAACTTTTGAATCATTCTGCACCTAGTGTTACTTTGGCCTATATAGGTATTACAAAAGATGAATTAGATACAATTTATATAAATTTAAATTTATGATAAATGACATTATTTAGTATAAATAGAAGGAATAGAATTGGAAATGTCGTATCTAAGATATAGAGTGTATTTTTTTCTCTTCAAGTAACACAATACAATTGTGTTACTTGAAGAGAAAAAAATGTCAAAAACCCGCTTACGTAGTATATTTCAAAACTAAAAAATCACTCATTTGATGAAGATAGGTGTGTTTTTCTAAAAATAACGGCCAAAACAAAAAGCAGCAGAAAAATCGCAAGGATTTTTCTGCTGCTTTTCTTACATCAAAAACGATTTATGAACCAAGTTTAGGACGAAAGTGTCTGTATAATAACACGAGCGACAAAAACAGCGTCAAGACTTCCGCTGCTGGCACCGTCAGCCAAATACCTTTTATGCCAAAAAATTGCGGCAAAACAAGAACGCCCACCCCAATCCAGACAATACCTTTACTTAACGCAATCAAAACGGAACTTTGAGGGCGGCAAATAGCCGTAAAATAACCTGATGCAATGATATTAAATCCATTTACTAAAAATGCCAGTGCATATAAGTGTGCACCATATACGGCAAACGCAATCACACGTTCATTGCCTGATTCAATAAACACTTGAATAATTTCCTGCGCATACAGTGAAATCACCGCAAACAAACCGATACCAATCACTACAGCCGAACCGCAAGCAAGCTTCAAAGCCTCTTTGACCCGTTCCATTTTTCCGCTGCCATAATTATAGCTGATAATGGCCCCAACACCGTCTGATAAACCGATCAGTATATTATTACCGATAAAAGACAAATAGCCAATCGCGGTAAAAGCAGCTACACCGACTTCGCCAACATAGCGCATGAGCGTAATATTAAACAAAAAAGTCGTGACACCCGTTCCGATTTCGGCAACGCCTTCAGAAGAACCCGTATAAAGAATCTGGTGTGCCAAAGGTTTTTTAAAGCTGCCCTGAAATAATTTCAGACTGGTTTTACCCATAAGAAACGGCAACAGCGACAAGATAAAAGCGATTGTATAACTAATTCCGATAGCAAAGGCCGAACCTTCTATCCCCCAGCCCAATTGTACAATCAACAAATAATTCAACAACATGTGCCCGATGACAGCCACGACCAGAATCATCATCGAATAGAAGGGATTCCCCATAATTTTTAACACATAATCCAAAACAAACATAATAGCAAAAAACGGTAAAAACCAGCTCGTATAATAAATATACATCGTTACCATTGGCAGCAAATGTTCATTCGCCCCCAATAAACCAGCCATTTCTTTTGTAAAGCAAAGAGCCGAAGCTGCCAGCAGAACCGAGCTGCCCGTAATCAAACTAAGTGCTGTTATAAACGTATCATTTGCCGCCTTAATATTGTTTGCACCCAAATATTTACCTACCAGACTTTGCGTACCAATACCGATAACGACACCCAATGCAATTAACAAACTCAAAAAAGGCATCGCAATATTCACACTTGCTAATGCATCTACGCCAATATAGATACCAACAAAAAAACCATCAACAATCGTGTTTAAGCCCAAAAACAACATTCCTGAAACGGCTGGAATTGTATATTTCAGAAACAATGTCGTAATCTTCTCTTCACCTAAGATATTTCCATTCATCATTATCACCCAATTAAGATGATAAAGCTTGGAGTAGATCCAATGTCAAGTTTTTGCCAAAGCAATCCATATTTCATAGTAATCCAGACCATCTTTATGAGAACTGGCCATATAACGACCAACCATATCTCCGGCGACTTCTCTTCCTGATTCTTGAATATATTGTAAGGTTTTTTGCAATATATCATTTTCACTCTCTACATAAGTCGTTCCAAGAATCGTATATAAATACTCTGCTTCCGGCAGCGATAAAAAGTTTTTAGCCTCCCACGACGGAAGCATACTAAAATTTGCTTTTTCAATACTAAAGCCAACATGTGCTAAACAAAAATTTGCATTTTCTACGAGATCCGCCGCATCTACAAACAGCATGTAACGTATACGATCATCAATCCAGTCTTCTTTTTTATATTCACGAATCATACTAACAAGATCGTCTTCCTGATGACTCATAAGTTTATATTGAAAGCTTGGTGCCGTAACTATTTTAAACTGCCCCAAACGTTCCTCGCATGATTTATATTGTGACGCAACCTGTGTAATCATTGTCTGCAGCTTTTGCAATTCCTGTATCCTCTGCTCAACAAGTTTTTGATTGTGATAAAGGATATTTTTGATATCACCAACATCCATTTTCGTGATCATCTGTTTAATATCTTGAATTGATAACTCCATATTACGAAAAAATAAAATATCCATTAAAACGACAATTTCATCATATGAATAATACCGATACCCATTTCCCGGATTTTTGTGTGAAGCGAGCAGTCCCATTTTCTCATAATAACGCAGCGTATCCGTCGAAACAGAAAAAAGCTTTGCTACTTCACCGATAGACCATGTTTCGTTCATATGTAAAAACCTGCCTTCATTAATAACAGCCTATCTATGTAGAACTGTTGACTTCCGTCCTGGATGATTGTTGCCCAGTTGTTCCCATTGTTCAGGGGAAAGATCACTTATCTCACCGACCGTTTTTGCCATTTGATAAATTTTCATAACTGCTTCCGCGGCTTCCAGAATACTTACTGCATTTTCCATCGTTTTGCCAATACAAACACAGCCATGATTCGCTAATAAAATAAGTTCATGCTCTTTCATTGCTTCTTCAATACCATCGGCAATATGAACCGTACCTGGTTCACCATATGGCAAACAGGGAATATCTCCAAAAAACAAACCAAACGTCGTCGAACATCTGATATTGATACTTTTATTACAATAAGCATAGGCTGTTAAATAGGGCGCATGCGCATGTACAACAGCATTGCAATCAGGACGAACCCGCAGCGCTGCTTCATGCAAAAGATATTCACTTGATCTTTTTAGTGTCCCACCAATTTGCTGATCCCCTTTCATTACAGCAATCATATCTTCTGTAAGAAAAGTTTTTCTAGTACCAGATGGAGTAATATAAAGCTCGCCTGCCGTTCGATCCAAAATTGATATATTACCTTCAAGCGAATTTACGAGCCCCTGCGCCTCCAAAAGCTTTGCATACTGAATAATTTCCTTTTTTAGATTATGATCCATATCCATACTCCTCAATAATAATTTAACGATTCATGAAATAACTCTATACTCTTATTATATAAGACCTTATTGCTGCGAACAAGAAAAAGCTATTAAATTACAGCAAAAGGGGCTGTCGCACGTTACAAAAACGTACGGCAGCTTTTTTTGCAAAAAAAAGAACTCCCAGGCTTTTAATCGTCTGAGAGTACGTGTAAAATTTAAGTATGCAAAAACCAAATATTACACAAAAAGATTATACAACTTTTGGGAGTTCTTATCAATTGCATCTTCCATTAAATATTGAATTTAAAATTCCAAAGGATGACCCAGTCCGCCTACTTCGCTACTTTGTTGAAGGGATGGATTTATCAGAGCTTTACCGTACATATT
>NZ_KB905844.1:4261-191614 GCF_000381065.1 Propionispira raffinosivorans DSM 20765
TTTCTCTTCAAGTAACACAATACAATTGTGTTACATCGCTATTGGAAAGAATAATCTAGAAATTGAGACTTAAGTCAGGGGATGGTTTTGAAAAGCAGCGTCATTGACGGAATTTGGGGTTGATTCGTTACGAAAATGAAATTGTTATAGGGGAATGGAGAATGTGAGAATGAATTTAAGGGCAAAAATGTTGATTTATTTTTTTATGGTGGTTATGGTAGCTTTAGTGGGATTTTCATATACGGTGTGGAAAGTAAACGATGTAGCAGAAATTGTCGATACTGTTAAAACACGTGATTTACCTCGTACACTTACGACGAGTAAGCTAAATAACAATATTTCTGATAAAGTTGGGTATGTGAGAGGTTATTTTATTACAAAAAACCAGCAAATGCTGGATGATTATAAGAAAATCGTTCAAGAGAATAGCAATATTGAAGATGATCTTATTAATAGTTCTGTCACTGAAGATGGAAAAAGGTTAAGTAAAGAAGTAAAAGCTCTAGATGATAAATATTCTTCTATTGCAGAAAACAAGCTGTTTCCCCTGCTAAAAGCAGGGGCGGATGCAGAAGCTTTGCAGGTTATGATCAATGAAATGACACCGACAGCGAAAGCTCTAAATGATAAAGTAGATGAATACCAAGATTTGCGAAATAAGAACGTTACCGCTTCTTTGGATCGATCTGTTGAACTGGCAGGTCATGCGAAGATGATAGCACTTTTTGCCGGAATATTTGCTGCCATTTTAGGTATGCTCATCGGGCTCTTTTCGGCTCGTAGTATATCGCGTCCGATTAATGAATTGGTTGGGGTTGCACAAAAAGTGGCGGCCGGTGATTTGACACAACAGGTGATAATTGATCGAAAAGATGAAGTAGGGGAACTGGCAGTCGCATTTAATACTATGGTAGTGGCATTGAAAACTTTAATAAAAAAAGTCAATATCAATGCAGAACAGGTAGCGGCTTCTAGTGAGGAACTTACGGCAAATTCTGAACAGTCGGCTCAAGCAACAACCCAAATTGCTACGTCTATTACGGATGTGGCCGCTGGTGCGACCGAACAAATGGATGCAGCAAATTCAGCATCGGCAGTGGTAGAACAAATGTCAGCTGGAATCCAACAAATAGCGGCTAATGCCAGCCAAGTTGCCGAAAGTTCAGCGAAGGCTACGGATAAAGCAAAAGATGGTGACCAAAAAGCGGAAGATGCAGTCCGTCAGATGAATCAAATTGAAAATACAGTAAATAGCTCCGCTCAGGTTGTAGTTCAGCTGGGCGAGAGATCAAAAGAAATCGGACAAATTGTGGACACGATTTCAGGAATTGCTGGTCAGACGAATTTGCTGGCTTTGAATGCAGCAATTGAAGCCGCTCGGGCAGGAGAGCAAGGCAAAGGCTTTGCTGTAGTAGCCGAAGAAGTGAGAAAGCTGGCCGAACAGTCTCAGGAAGCTGCACAAAGAATAGCTGAATTGATTGCTCATATTCAAGGTGAAACAGAACAAGCAGTCATTGCTATGAATGCAGGTACACTAGAAGTTAAAACTGGTGCGAAAGTAATCAGGGATACAGGAATCGCATTTAAGGATATTATGATGGCTGTAGGTGAGGTTTCTGATCAGGTGAAGGAAATCTCATCATCTATACAGCAAATGGCATCTGGAAGCCAGCAAATTGTCGTTTCTGTACAAAAAATTGATGATCTCAGTAAAAAAGCAGCTGGAGAGACACAAAGTGTTTCTGCAGCAACGGAAGAACAATTGGCGTCGATGGAAGAAATTGCAACAGCTAGTCAGTCTTTGGCTACTTTGGCAGGAGATTTACAAATGGCTGTTAATCAATTTCGTGTGTGATTTGTGTGAATTTTAAAGCAAAAGTTTTTTCGGTTATTTGTTTGGCTTGCAGCTTATCAAAGGTATATAAAGTAATATGTTTCTATGTTTGAGCGATCGATGCATACAAAAAATGTTAAGCGTAAATGGAATATTGACAAAACGCTTATGAATATAAATTGACTGTACGAAAAAGCACCTTTCGAATTTGAAAGGTGCTTTTAAAATTGTAAGTCTATAGAAAAGTAATGTTTATAATTTTTGTGGTAATCATGTAAAAAAAAAGAACTTTTACAGATTGTATAGAGTAGGAATGAACTGGTATGATTTAATCATGAACATATATTTAAATAAAATAAAAGATCCAGGAGGGAAGTATGGTGAAAAGTGAATTGTTAAAAAATATCATTGAGATTCTTTTGGAATGTGGCAGTTATATGTCCGTAGCGCAAATTGCGGAACAACTTCATGTATCCACAAAAACAATCCATAATTATTTAAATCAGCACCAACTTCAAGCGTTTATCCGACCTGTGGTATTTGAAAAAAAACAAAAATTAGGAATTCGACTTATTGGAACAGAGGAAGAGTTAGATGCTCTTCGTAGTATGATTGCTGCTGAAAATATAAATAGGATTGTTAAAAATAATTTATTAAAATTATCAGATTATTCTTTTATTTTACAGGTGTTATTCACTTCGGCTAAGCCATGTACTACACAGGAACTTGGCGATATGTTATTTATGAGTAAAACAAGCATTCATACCCATTTTATTGCTATTGAAGATTGGTTAAAAAGGCGAAATATTCAATTGATGAAAAAAGAAAATCATGGAATTTGGCTTGAGGGAAATGAACGGTTCATTCGTGAGGCCTATAAAGATTATTGCCTTAATATTCCACTTAATGAAGATACCTTAAATCTTACAAGTTTTGATCGATTGGATCGAAATCATTACAATAGAATTGTCATGATTTTTACCAAAGAGGTTACGGATAAGACGATTCAAATTGCATTACTGGCAGAAATTATACTGAATCAAAAAATGACAGAAAATTCCTTATTTTATTTAATTATAAAACTTAATATTTTAATTAATAGGATATGTATACACAAAATCATTATAAAACCACTGCAGGATGTAAAAAAGCTTCATGAATATTTAGGGGCACAGGTGATGAAAATTCATATTGAAGAAATGTTCAAAATTAAGATTCCTGAAAATGAATTGTATGAAATAACAGAATATCTTTTGGAAACACGTTTGCAAAAAAACAATCTTATCGAGAAGAATCCGACAAAATTAAGTCAACCTTTAGCTGAGAAGTTTTTACAAAATGTATCACAGTGCTTGCAGGTTGATTTAGCGAATGATGAGGATTTGATCCATAATCTTCTGCTACATTTGCAACCTGCTATTCGTAGAATAAAATATGGGGCAAAAATCGAAAATCCATTGATTTATCGGATTCGACATGAGTTTACAAATATATATCTTGCGGTGTTGACTTCTATTGAAGAATTAGAAAAATACGAGCAAGTAGCTTTTGACTCAAATGAAATTGGATATATTTGCCTTCATATTGCTGCTGCGATTAATCGACGCGAACGGGGGAACTATATTAAGACTTGCTTGATTTGTAATGGGGGTATTACGATTGCACAATATTTAGAGAGTGCCATTCAGAAGGAAGTGCGGGAAATTAAAATCGTCAAAACTTGTGTTAGTGATGATTTTAATTATTTGGCAATCGGACAATATGATTTAATTCTTGATGCAACCTATATGATTAAAAATGATCAGGCTAAATTGATTCAGATTCAGGAAATGTTTACAAAAGAGGATGTCTCTCGGATTCGTCATTGGATTTTAGGTAAATTTGTCTTAGATGCTTTTAAAGAAGGAAAATCAGAATCAGAAAATTTATTGTATTTTAATGATGATTTAAAAACGAAGGAAGAAGTTTTCTTGAAGTATGGGGAATATTTATTTAAGAAAGGTTATGTAAAGGCAGGCTACGCAGAGAGTATGCTGGAGCGTGAAAATCGTGCATCAACAGCATTGGGAAGATATATAGCTGCACCACATGGGTCGAGAGAATTGGTGTTAGTTTCTGCTTTAGTGATTGTTAATTTGAAAAAAACAATTGTTTGGGATGAATATAATGTTGATTTGATTTTTATTTTGGCTGTCAATTTTTCGACCAGTATGACAAATCAGTATTTTTTTAAAACACTCTATGAGATTATAAAAGATGATGTTCTGATTAAGAAAATAAAAAAATCAGCTAATTTGGAGGATATTAAGAAAATATTGACAGAGTTAGAGCATCTTGAAAAATCAAGATAAATACCTTATTTATGAATTGAATATGGAAAAATTCGAGATCTATAACAGCTTGAATATGGAAGTTACTCTGGCGTATTCTAAACGTAGAGATGATACATAGGAGGTCATGCAGATGGATATTTCATCCATTCTTGATAAAAAAAATATAATTTTGGCTATGCAGTCAAAGGAAAAAAGTGATGCTTTTTTTGAACTTGCACAATGTTTTAAAGAAAACAATATTATTACGGATGTCAAGGGGTATGTAGAAGATGTATTAAAGCGTGAAGCAGAATTTAGCACAGGCATTGGTTATGGCATCGCGATACCACACGCTAAATCAAAATATGTGAAAACAACAGCTATTGCGGTAGGGAAACTAGCACATAATATCGTATATGATTCGATTGATAATGAACCCGTGCGGATTCTTTTTATGATTGCAGTTCCGGAAAATGGCAATGATGCCCATTTGAAAATCTTAAATAAACTTGCCCGGAAATTTATGGATGAGAATTTTAGAAAAAACATTTTAGCTGCTAAAAATGAAGATCTTATGTTTGAGGCTTTACGTATTTTTTAACATGTTTTATTATAAAATGTTTTAAAATAACAAAATTTGAGTGGGGGGATTAGTATGAAAATCGTTGGAGTTTCAGCGTGTCCGACAGGGATTGCTCACACCTATATGGCTGCCGAAGCATTGGAGAAATGCGGGAAAGAATTGGGGTATGAAGTCAAAATTGAAACACAGGGTATTGAGATTGAAAATATTTTAACACCACAGGAAATTGAAGAGGCAGATCTTGTTATCATTGCTTGTGCAAAAAATGTCGACTTGACACGTTTTGAAGGAAAAAGAGTCATTGAAGTACCAATCGACAAAGCTGTTAAAAATGCGAGACAAATTATCATGGATGCTGTTGAAGGAAAAAACATTAGCATATTTCATTTAGCTGAAGAGGAAAAAGAACAAAAAAATCAGCAAACAGGTGTATATAAACATTTGATGACAGGTGTTAATTTTATGCTGCCGTTTGTTATCGCCGGTGGTATTTTAATCGCTTGTAGTTTTATGTTTGGTATTCATGCCGGTGATCCGAATGATCCTTCCTATAATATCTTGGCAGCAGCTTTCAATAAAATTGGTGGTGAGGTTGCTTTTGGATTAATGGTTCCAGTCTTAGCCGCTGGGGTTGCGTATTCTATTGCAGGAAAGCCTGGTATTTGTTCGGGGATGGTTGCCGGAATGCTGGCAAAAAGTATTGGTGCAGGCTTTATTGGTGGATTAGCAGGTGCATTTATCGCAGGGTATTTAACACTTTTTTTACTTAAGCAGATTCACTTACCAAAATCAATACAAAGCTTAAAAGGTCTTATCATTGTGCCTCTCTTATCAACTTGTATCACAGGGTTTATTATGATTTTTATTATTGGCACACCTGTTAAATTTTTACTGGATACATTATCAACTTTTTTAAATAATATGGGAACAACCAATGGGATTTGGATTGGTCTTTTGATTGGAATGATGATGGCATCTGATATGGGGGGACCAATTAATAAAGCAATTTCTACTTTTTCAATTGCTTTAATGTCTTCTGGAGTCTATGGTCCCATTGCCGCCTGTATGGTCGCCGGTATGACACCTCCGCTTGGCTTGGCACTGGCAACTGTTTTATTTAAACAAAGATTTACGGTCGAAGAACGTGAGGCGGGAAAGTCGTGTTGGGTTTTGGGACTTTCGTATATTACCGAGGGGGCAATTCCTTTTGCTGTAGCCGATCCGTTTCGTGTTATTCCCTCGCTGATGGCAGGTTCAGCGATAGCGGCGGCTATTTCACTTGGTGCTGGATGTACATCTTTGGCACCGCATGGAGGTATTTGGATATTGCCAATACCAAATGTCATCGGTAATTTACCAATGTATGTTGTAGCTTTACTTGCCGGAAGTATTGTAACTTGTTTCTGTGTGGCATTTTTAAAAAGAAAAAATAACTATGAATTATAATAAAGGAGAGAAGAACTATGCTTTATACAATGAATGATTTACTGTGCGTAGCTAAAAAAAATCAATTTGCAGTTCCTGCTTTTAATATTGGGAGTTTTGAAATTTTGCGTTCCGTCATAGATGCGGCAACGGAAACAAATTCTCCCGTTATTTTGGAAATTCATCCTGATGAAATTGCATATTTAACGGATGTTTTTATAGAGTCGGTTAAGCAGGCTGCTTATGAAGCACCGGTACCGGTGGTCATTCACTTAGATCATGGTGCTAATTTATATGATGTGCTGCGTGCTATTCGAAATGGATATACATCGGTTATGATTGATTCTTCAAAAAATACGTATCAGGAAAATATCGAAGTTACTAAAAGAGTTGTTGAAATAGCACATGCGTTGAATATTTCAGTAGAAGCAGAGTTGGGTACAATTGGTGCTATGAACTATGCGGATGAAGGCGTAGACAATGTTACGTATACAGACCCTGATCAAGCACAGGACTTTGTTGAAAAAACAGGCATCGATACATTAGCAATTGCTATAGGTACAGCACATGGCTTATATCCAAAAAACTTTACGCCTAAACTAAATCTACCGTTGCTGGCAGAATTGAATAAACGTTTGGATATTCCTTTAGTATTGCACGGCGGTTCGGGAAATCCAGATGATGAAGTCACGAAGTCTGTTTCATTAGGCATCTGTAAAGTCAATATTTCAAGTGATGTCAAAAGTGCTTTTTTTACAGAATGTCAGCGGTTTTTTCGGGAAAATCCAGATCAGTATGAGCCAAACATGATTTTCTCATCGTGTATACAGGAAGCGAAAAAAGTAATTCATCATAAATTTGATATCTTAAATACGCTGGGAAAAGCATCATTGTATTAAGTAAGTCGATGCATACAAGCATAGTTCAATCGAAGCATAGCTATATTATGTCCGTTTTAACGGACATAATATAGCTATGCTTCTTTATTGTTTATTGTTAAAATGAAATCAACGAATAGAGGTGATGAACATGCTGCAAGCCAGAGAATTCCAGATTATATCATTGTTATTGGAATCTGCTCAAGGATTATCAGGTAATGAATTAGCACAACTTATTGGTGTTTCGGAGCGTACAATTCGGCGAGATATTAAATATATTCAAACATATATCGAAAGTTCGGGCTGTATAATACATTCCTCTGTAAAAAATGGTTATTCCTTAGAAATTTTGGACGAAGATAAATTTAATACTTTGAAAAAAAATCTGAATGATTGTGAACAAACAGATTATATTTTAGAACAACTTATCATTAACACGTTAAATGATACTTGTATTTCGCAGGCAGAGTTGGCAGATAAACTCTATATGAGTCTTTCGACATTAAAACTACACATCAAAATGATAGAAAATAATTTGGAGAAATATCATTTGGAAATTATTAATTACAAAAATAAGGGCATGAAAATATACGGGAATGAAGAACAAATCCGGTATGCTATTTCTGAATACATTTTCACAAAATATAAAAGCAGTGTATGTCAAGTTTATCAGCCTTTTTTTGCTAATATAGATTTACTTTTGCTGAAAAAAATTGTAATTCAAGTAATTGAGCAAAATATGTTAAAGCTAACGGATTTATCTATTGATAATTTATTAATACATATTGTTATCTTAATGAAACGAGCTAGTCTTGGACAGTTAATTATTTATAATGATGATCAAATTGCAAAAATAGAGCAAACAAAATCTTTTGAGGCAGCACGATATATTGTTAAATCAATCTATCTTAGCTTTGGCGTGGAAATTAATTTAAATGAGACTTGCTATCTTGCTCAACATATCATTACTAGCAAAAAATATTCTGAATTTGAAAATATAAAGGTGAATGTTGAAATAGAAAATTTGATAAAAAATATAATGAATATGATAAATAAAATTTGTGGAATTGATTTTTCAGAAGATAAAACCTTACTCCATTGGTTGTCGCTGCATCTTGACATTGCCATGAACCGACTGAAAAACAATATGAATATTCACAATGAGGCTTTAGATTTAATAAAAAAAGAATATCCATTGCCCTTTCAAATTGCAGCAATGGCAGGAAAAGTTATTGAACAGGAAAAAAATATTAAAGTTAATGAAAATGAAATCGGTTATATTGCAATTCATTTTGCGGCTGCCTTCAGTCGTCGTGGTAATTTAAAGAATGCAAATGTAAAAAAAATCTTGTTAGTATGTGGATCGGGGATTGGAACTACAGTTTTATTGAAAGCAAGGATACAAGAATATTTTCAAGATCGTATACAGATAGTAAACACTATACCTGGTTATAAATTAAATGAACAAATCATAAGTTTGGTGGATGTGGTCTTAACAACAATACCTATCGATCATATCAAATCTGATAAAATAATAAACGTTAATTATTTATTAAATTTAGATGAAATTGTCTTTATTGAGTCAAAAATATTTAATAAAGAGATGTTTAATAAAGATCTTATTTTACAATTTTTTCGAGAGGATTTTTTCTATACACAAATGGATTTTGATAATAAAGAGGATATTTTAGACTTTATGACAGATCAGATGATACAAAAAGGAATGATGAGTGAAATTGGGAAAGTTTCAATCAAGGAACGAGAATCTTTGTTTTCTACCGAAATGAGCAATCTATTGGCAATTCCACATTGTTTATATAATGATCTTGATAAGACAATTATACCAGTGTTGGTTTTAAAAAAACCGATTCTTTGGAATACGAAATATGTACAGATGGTGTTGTTAATCAATGTTGCAAAAGAAACATTTGAAGTGTGGGATACCTTTTTCCCTAAATTGATACACTTTTTAGTAAAAGAAAAAGGAGTACAGTTTTTTTTAAACGGTACATCTTATCAATATTTTATAAAAAAAATAGTTAAAATATTTAGAATTTAGTAAAACATTAAATCATAACATCTTAACTATGATGGATTAAAGTTTGATGGTATAAATTTATTAATAAAGGAGCTTACTAACATGATCGATCAATATGTTTATCCAGAACTTGTATGGGTTCATAAATTATTTCCCAACAAAGAAGATTTATTCAAGACAGTTGCAAGAAATTTATATAATAATGGTTTTGTCAATGAGCAATATTCTGAAAGTCTTATATCAAGAGAAATTAAGTTTCCTACAGGGTTAGCATTGGAAGATTATTTTGTAGCAATACCTCATAGTGATTGCAAAAATGTAAAAAAATCATTTGTAAGTGTTGTTATTTTAGATAAACCTGTAATCATGAATAAAATGGATGATCCAGAGATGGAAATACCGGTCGAATATGTGTTTTTTTTTAGGTATGAACAATGATCAAGATCATATAAAGTTTTTGAAGGAGGTTATTTGTATTATAAAAAATAAAAAATTAATTTTAAAAATGAAAAAAGCTGCTTCTTCGGAAAAAATAATAAGCTTGTTATCAACTGATTCATTGGGGGGGCGTTTATTAGATCCAGCATGATTCTTGAGGTCCATATTATAAGACAAAGCATAATGATCAATACTAAAGTGAGGATGATGAACATGAAAAAAATTAAAATATTGATTGCTTGTGGCAGTGGAATAGCTACTTCTACGATTGGTGCTGATGTAGTAAAAGAAATATGTAAGAATTTAAAGATTTCTTCTTTTGAGATTATTAAGTGTACTATGACTGAAATATCTTCCATGGAAAAAAATGTAGATCTTATTTTGACAACAAATAATTATACGGGTAAAACGCAAATACCTCATATAAGTATTACAGGGTTTATTACAGGAATTAATGAAGATGCTTTGCGAGAAAAAGTCAAAAAACAAATATTGGAAATTTATCAACAATTAAAACAATGAAATAGGAAGGATATCATTCCTGATGCTTATTCGATTCAGTGAAAAATATATAAAGGGGATGTTTTATTTTGGAAACAATGTTGGCAGGTATTCAAGAGGTTTTAGGATTAGGTGCTAAGGCTATTTTGCCTATTATTATCTGTTCATTAGGTTTGTTTTTTAGAATGAAATTAAGAGATGCTATTAAAGCAGGGCTGACAGTTGGGTTAGGATTTTTAGGGTTAGGTTTAATTATAACTTTATTAACTTCGACATTAGAACCAGCTGTTTCATTTTATCAAAAATTAGGATCAGGTTATACGATTATTGATATTGGCTGGGCTGCTGTTGGTGCAGCTTCATGGATGGCTCCTTTCGCAGCACTCGCAATTCCAGTCGGTTTATTTATCAATTTAGCATTAATTAGATTTGGTGCCGTAAGAACAATGAATATTGATATATGGAATTATATGCATTTTTTAATACCAGGATTTTTAACATATGTATTATTTAGTAGTGCTATTGCTGGGTTTTTAGTTACAATTTTAATGTCAGTTATTGCAATTTTTGTAGGAGATCAATTAGCACCAAGATGGCAAAAATACTTTGGGTTGGAAGGAACTACCTGTACAACCGTTAATTTAATTGCGTGGACTTTTCCTGTAGCTCTCATTATTAATAAGATTATTGATTTGATTCCAGGCTTAAACAAAATAGATTTCAGTATAGAAAAGGCAAATAAGAGATTAGGAATTATGGGAGATCCAGTTCTTATAGGTTTGTTTGTAGGAGCATTACTTGGTATCCTAACAAAACAAAATTTTTCTAATACGGTCACCATGGGGATAGGAATTGCAGGAGTTATGCTATTGATGCCTAAAATGGTTGGGATTATGATGGAAGGTTTAGCTCCGGTTGGAAAAGCAGCAAATAGTTTTATAAAAAAGAGGATAAAAACAGAAAAAGAAATAATTATTGGGATGGATGTTGCTCTAGGGTTGGGGGACCCCACGACTATTACAACAACAGTTGTTACGATACCGCTCGTGATTTTGTTTGCTTTAATTTTACCAGGTGTTCAATTTTTCCCGGTGGGAATGCTGACGTCAGTCTGTTATTTTGCAGTAGTTTGTACACTTGCTAGTAATGGTAATTTATTTCGATCGGTTATTTCTACGCTCATTTATTGCATAATTTCAATGTATACCTGTGCTTATGTGGCACCTGGAGCTACAGCAATGCTCAATGCAGCTGGGTTGAGTATTAACGGATTAGGAACAGATGTATCTGTTGGTTCACCTATTTGGGGCGTTCTTATTTATTGGTTAAGTACAATATTCCAATAAATGTAAGAAAATTATAGTTAATATTAAATCTATAAAATATATATGGAGTTAATAATAGGAGAAATTTACATGAATATGATAAAAATTATTCCTTCAGTTTTTAATGCTGATTTGTTAAATTTAAGAGATGATATTGTCTTTTTAGAAAAAAATCATATGGATATTTTACATATTGATATGATGGATGGAAACTATGTTCCTAATATTGCATTTGGTCCTGACCAAATAAAACGAATAAAAGAAAATACATCTATGAAAATAGATGTTCATTTGATGGTTGCTCGACCAGAAAAAATAATTGATAGAGTTATAGATGCTGGTGCTGATTTCATTTCTATACATTATGAATCTACACTTCATGCTCATGAAGTGGTGAAAAATATTAAAAACAAGGGGGTACGTGCAGGTATCGCACTTAATCCAGCGACGCCACCTGCTGTTTTAAAATATATGATTGAAGACATCGATTTTGTTTTACTTATGTCTATTAATCCAGGACATTGGAATCAACAATTCATTGATAATATTTACGGTAAAATCAAAGAAACAAAGGAGCTGATTGATAATCGAATGGTTGAAATTGAGATAGATGGTCGAATGGACCCAAACCGAATTAAAAAAGCTTCAAATATTGGAGCTTCTATGTTTGTTGTCGGAAGTTATTTGTTTGATGGAGATAAAAAAGAAAATATTTTAAAATTACAAAAAATATTAAAATAATTGAATATGGAGAGATTAAAATGGATTCTTTAAAATTATACGGAGTTAGAGATATACGATTTGAAAAAGCAGAAGAACCGATAATGCACAGTGACAATGATGTCATTGTAAAAATTAAAGCAGCAGGGATATGTGGGTCTGATGTATCTAGATATAGACTTTTAGGACCTTATATTATAGGGATGATTTGGGGACATGAATTTTCTGGAGAAGTAGTAGCGATTGGCAAAGCAGTTACAAATGTTTCAATTAATGATAGAGTCGTAGGCTGCCCAGTCGTATTTGACGGAGAAGATTATTATTATAAAAAAGGTGAATTTAATAGAAGTGATTTTAACAATGCTATTGGTGCCAAAAGACCAGGAGCTTTTGCCGAATATATTTGTTTGCCTTCACAAAATCTTGTTAAAATACCGAATACACTTTCTTTTGATGCAGCATCTTTAGTTGAACCTTCATCTGTTGTAATTCATGGATTATATAGAACATCTTTAACCGTTGGCAAGAGTGTAGCAATAGTTGGCGCGGGCGGAACTCTTGGTCTGATTGCTATTCAATGGGCTAAGATTTTCGGTGTAGGAAAAATTATAGCAATTGATATAGATGATGCTAAGTTAGAACTATCAAAAAAGGTTGGTGCAGATGTCGTTATTAATTCATTAAATGAGGATACGGAAAAACTTATTGCAAAAAATACGGATGGACTGAAAGCAGATCTTGTTATTGAAGCTGCGGGGTCACATATCACTGCTTCACAAGTTTTTGCTTATGCTAAAAAAGGTGGAGAAATATTGTTCTTAGGCATCCCTTATGGTGATGTTCATGTGAAGAGATATTATTTTGAAAAAATTTTAAGAAGTGAATTAACAGTTTTTGGTTCATGGAGTAATGTTTCAGCACCTTTTCCTGGAAAAGAATGGTCGGATAGCGTGAAGTTTTTTGCGGAGCACAAAATCAACACAGAGCATATTGTTACACATAGATTACCTTTAAGTAAAGGACCAGAAATTTTTAAAAAATTAATGGAAAGAAAAGAATTGATAGGTAAAGTTATACTTCATCCAGATGAAAAATAAGTCATTAATACTAGAGCTGGATATAGAAATTATGGAAGATATTTTTAATTAGTATATCCTCTATAAATGAAGATAAATTAGGAGGAATTGTTCATGAAACTACAACTGGCATTAGATGACATAAAATTAGTCGATGCATTAGTATTAGTAGAAAAAATAAGAGAGTATATTGATATTATTGAAATTGGCTCGCCATTTATTATTGAAGAAGGCATGAGAAGCGTACGAGAATTTAGAAAGTATTTCCCAGAAAAATATATTTTGGCAGATACTAAAATTATGGATGCTGGAGATTACGAGACAGAACTAACATATTTAGCAGGAGCAGATTATTGTACAGTTCTTGGTGTAACAGATACTTTGACAGTAAAAGGCTGTCTGGAATCTGCAAAAAAATATGGGAAAAAAGTTTTTGTTGATATGATTTGTGTAAAAGATATGGAAAAAAGAATTTTAGAATTGGAGGAAATTGGTGTTGACTGTTTTACAGTTCATACAGGAGTTGATCAACAGGCTGTTGGCAGAACAGCATTAGAAGATTTGGCAGAAATGAAGAAAGTAAGTAAAAAATCTCAGATTTCTGTAGCGGGAGGAATCAAAGAAAGTACTCTTTATAAATATAAGAAAGTAGGTGCTGATATTATTATTGTTGGAAGTGGTATTATTCACGCAGATGATCCTGTTAAGGCAGCGAAAGCGATCTATAAAGAACTCAAAAGTAAATAGGTTGTGAAACTGATAGAGTACAAAAATGCTTTTAAGTGTAATTGTACTATCTGGACATAAAACAGAAAAAATGGGAGCATAAATTTATGTTCCTATTTTTCATTTTATGACTAGTCTTATCAACGTTAAGGCAAGTTTGTTTAAGAAATTTAAAAATTTATGCAATAAATTGATGAGTCCTGCGTTATATTAAAAGTACGATCAAATTTATTATGAGGAGTGTTTTATAATGGATGAGGTTTTAAAGTTTTTGCAGGATAATTCACCGTTTTTTCTGGCCACGGTTGATGGCGATGTTCCAAAGGTTCGTCCGTTTGGTTTAGCGATGGAATTTGAAGGAAAACTATACTTTGGTACAAATAATAAAAAGTCTGTATATCAGCAGCTTCAAGTAAATCCGAAAATTGAAATCAGCACAGCTTCTAAAACAGGAGAATGGTTACGTTTAAAGGGAAAAGCTGTTTTTAATACAACACCACAAATAAAGCAGGCTGCATTAGATGTTGTGCCGATGTTAAAAAACGTTTACAGTGTTGAAGATTCGCTGTTTGAACTTTTCTACATAGAAGATGCTGAGGCAACTTTGAAAGATATGAAAGGTGCTGCTAAAACAATTACGTTTTAATTGTCTTATGATTGAGCGGTGAAACAGCATGCAGATTTTATGAGAGGAAGATACGATGAATCCTATTTTAGAAAATATTTTGACACGTCGCAGTGTTCGTAAATATAAAACAGAACAAATAGCCGATCTTGAACTTGAAAGTATTCTTGAAGCAGCGAAATATGCACCAAGTGGGGGTAATTCACAATCGTGGCATTTTACAGTTGTACAAAATACAGATAAGCTGGAAGAATTGAATCAATGGGTACGGAACGCTTTTTCAAATTTAGTAGTTGATGATACGACGTACCGTTCTAAAAAAGCCGGAAAAGCAGCAGCGGTAAATGAATCTTATAATTTTTATTATCATGCACCGACTTTGATTATTGTATCGAATGAACGAGAGTATTCAAATGCATTGGCGGATACGGGCGCAGCTTTGCAGAATATTTTTTTAGCGGCGCATGCACTCGATATTGGTTCATGCTGGATCAATCAACTGACTTGGTTTTGTGATGATATACCTGTAAGATCTATGTTGACTTCACTTAGAATTCCGGAAAATCATAAAGTTTGTGGTGCAGCTGCACTTGGTTATATAGCGGGGAATTTTCCTAAAGCTGTGTCTCGTAAAGAAGGTATGGTGCATATCGTAAGCTGATATGTGAATGTTTTTGTAAAATGAAGCGGGTAGGTCACAGTGATAAATCTATAAAAGAGACCTGCCCTGCTTTATGTCAGTAAATTTTATGGAAATAAGGAAATTTATTGTTAAGGTCTTGACTCTTATATATTTGTATGATACAAATATATAAGAGGGTGATAACGATGCTGGATGTAATTTTGAATGATGAGAAATATAATCGTTGTATCGAAGATATCGGTGAGTTGTTGCAAAAAACAGTTCGAGGATTTCAGATGTTTGAGAAAGAACAAATTCGCATACATGGCTTTACACATTCGCAGTGTTATATCTTATTGGAAATTCTTAAGCATGGATCGCTTACGATTAATGAAATTAGTGTGAAGATGAAGCTGGAAGCGAGTACGATTACCCGGATCATGGATAATTTAGTGCGGGATCACTTGCTGATGCGTCAGCGATCTACATTCGATAAACGGATTGTAGAAGCGATACTTACTGAGCAAGGGCACACAGCGGCAGTTCGTCTGGAAGCGAGTATAAAAATGTATTATCGTAATGTCATCAAAAATTTACCACGCGGCCATGTGCGTGAGATTATGAGTGCAGTTGAAGCACTATTGGGAGCATTGGAGAAAGCTAAAACAGAGTAAAGTATTTTCACAACAAATACTTGTATGATACAAATATTTATTGTGAAACACAGATAAAATTGGAGGAATTTATAATGACGGAAAGTTTTATTCAAAAAATGATTGCGGAAAGAATTGGTGGGAGTCAATTTGGCAAAGATACGGTTTTGTATAAATTTGAAAAAATTAAAAGAGCAAAGCGGGCAGCACAGAAAAAAAATCCGGATATGAATTTAATTGATTTGGGGGTCGGCGAACCGGATTGGATGGCAGAACCAGAAGTGATTGAGACTTTATATAAAGCAGCTAAGTGTAAAGAAAATCGGGGTTATACAGATAATGGACTGCTTGATTTCAAAGAAGCGGCTGCAGATTATATGAACAACGTTTATCATGTGAAAGGGTTAAATCCTGTGTTAGAGGTGAATCATGGTATCGGGTCTAAACCTATTTTGGCACTTTTGCCATTGGCCTTCATTAATCCGGGTGATATTACTATTATGACGGTTCCAGGGTATCCGGTGATGGGGACGACGACACAGGCAATCGGTGGCGAAGTGGTCAATCTGCCGCTTTTAGCAGAAAATAACTTTTTGCCTGACTTGGATTCTTTAACGGCTGAGCAGTGTAAAAGGGCAAAATTGCTTTATATAAATTATCCAAACAATCCGACAGGAGCTGTGGCAAATAAAGAGTTTTTTGCAAAGGTTATCGACTTTGCGAAAAAACATAATATTATTGTCGTATCAGATGCTGCCTATGCTGCGCTCACATTTGACGGGGAAGTCCCACTCAGCTTCTTGTCAATGGATGGTGCAAAGGATGTTGGTGTGGAAATACATTCACTGTCCAAGGCATATAATATGACAGGCTGGAGATTGGCTTTTATTTGTGGAAATGAGCTGGTAGTGAAAGCGTTTGCTGCAGTTAAGGATAATAATGATTCCGGACAGTTTGCAGCCATCCAAAAAGCAGGGGTATATTGTCTCAAACATCCTGAAATTACCGAAAAAACGAGTCTAAAGTATTCACGTCGCCACAATTTACTGGTCGCAGCTTTGCAGAGTCTTGGTTTTTCAGTAAAGAAACCGAAGGCTTCTTTCTATCTTTATGTGAAGGTGCCAAAGGGAATCAAAGGAGGCCGCAGTTTTGCCAGTGCAGAAGATTTTTCCGAATATCTTATTGTCGAAAAAATGCTTTCAACGGTTCCGTGGGATGACGCAGGCGCCTATGTCCGATTTTCCGTGACATTTGAAGCAGGTGGTGAAGCAGAAGAACAGGAGATCATTGCAAATGTAAAACAGCGGTTAGCCGATGTTCATTTTGTTTTTTAAATAAAAATAGACCAAGACTGGCAGAAGATGCTTGACTTGGTCTATTTTTATGGGTTACAATATAAACATGTCAAGAACAACATGTAATAATTAAAACGAAAGAAGGATTTACAGATGGAACAATTTATTGGCAGTCATATGATTTATACGTATGAAAATGGTTGGGAATATGAAATCTATATAAAAAATGATCATACAATTGACTATCGTATTCATAGTGGTATGGTTGCAGGACGATGGGTACGTGATCAGGAAGTCAATATTGTGAAACTCACAGAAGGTGTTTATAAAGTTGCTTGGACTGAGCCTACCGGAACCGATGTTGCTTTGAATTTTATGCCAAATGAAAAAAGAATGCATGGAATTATATTTTTCCCGAAATGGGTTCATGAACATCCGGAAATTACAGTTTGTTATCAAAATGATCATCTTGATCTCATGCGAACATCTCGTGAAAAGTATGATACGTATCCGAAGTATGTTGTTCCAGAATTTGCGGATATAACATTTTTGCATAATGCTGGTGTGAATAATGAAACATTGATATCAAAAGAACCTTATGTAGGAATGACAGACGATATTCGTGCAGGAAAATTGAAATAAGAATTCAAATGAACGCTTAGCATTGAAAACAGTATATTAATGATATTGTATATAAATAAAAATACTTATCGATAGGACAATTAAAATTTGTTCAAGCGATAGGTATTTTTATTTTTTTTATTTAAAAATGAAAATCAAATGTAAAACAAAAGGAAATCCAATAGTATCCTTGTAATATAAGGCTTGTATCGTAAATGAGTTACACAATAAAGGTGTAAAATTTAATTTAGGAGATGGTTTATTGATGAGAAAGATATCGATGTTGATTGTTGGTATGTTTATGTTTACATTATCAGCAGCAAGTGTGAGTGCCGCAGTACCTGAAACGGAGACAATCCCACCAGTTACTCAGCAAAAGCAGCATGAAGATCAAATCAGGCAGACTCCAACTCAAACAGGCCAACAGAGTGAAGATCAGTTAAATCAGGGTAAAGCAGATTCAACGAAACAAGATCAGCTAAATCCAGGTAAAACAGATTCAACGAAACAGGATCAGTTAAATCCAAGTAAAACAGATTCAACGAAACAAGATACGTTAAACCAGGGTAAAGCAGATCCAATGAAACAAGATACGTTAAATCAAGGCAAAACAGATTCAACAAAACAAGACATATTAAATCAAGATAAAACAGACCAAACAAAACAAGATAGCAAATTAATTAAAAAAGACACAAAAAAACAGGATCAGGCTAAATTAATTAAAAAAGACACAGTGAAAGAAGATCAGATAAAATTAAATAAAGAAGATCAAAAGAAACAGGATCAACTGAAATCAAATAAAGAAGATCAAACTACACAAGGTTCACTTATATCAGGAAAAACAGATCCAACGAAACAAGAACAATTGAAACCTGCTCAAGAAAATCAACAGTCACAGAAAGATAATTCTTCACAAATCGTATTTTAACAAAAAATTGCACCTGAATAATTTTATTTAGGTGCAATTTTTTATAAAATGATATTTTTATTGAAAATAAAAGAAAAACAAAGAATAAAGTTATATCATAAGATTTGAAAGATACGTTGTTAGTTACATAACAGTAAAATTTAATATAGGAGATGTCAATATGAAAAAAATATCTATGCTGCTCGTATTTATGTTTATGTTTGCTTTATCGGCAGCAACTGTAAGTGCTGCAGTACCGCCAAATGATGTTCCACCGCAACCACCACAACAACAGGAAAATCAACCTGGAGATCATCATCAACCGCAAATGCATAAAGAACATCAGGACCCTCAGCCGGGTCAACCACAGCCGCAGGATGATGTTCCTCCACAGAATTAATGTAGTTAAAAATAGACCACCATATAGTATGGATGGTCTATTTTTTTCGTTAAATATGCAATAAAGCAGGTTCGTTTGTTTTGTAAAATTTGTAAATTTGATTCTATGAAATACTGTTTTGTGGTATTGTATAATATAAATACATTTTATAAATAAGGTGAACTGATTGAAGTATACAGGTCGATTGCTTGGTACCATAATAACGTTTTTGGTTATTCTTATGATTCGTATATATGCATATTTATATTTGGATTATTCCTGGATGAATTTACCGATTCCAGGAATTATTGTTTTGGGAGTTGTTTATTGGAGTGGTAAAAAATATGATGAAGCTAAATTTTTTTCAGAAAAAGATGAATTAACAGGTCTGTATAATCGACGCTTTATCCAAAAATCAATGCCGATGATTTTACAAAATACAAAAAAGATTCATAACTGTTTGGGAATTGTTTTAATTGATTGCAATGACTTTAAAGTTATTAATGATACATATGGACATGCAAAAGGCGATTTGGTCTTGCAAAAAATAGCTAAAACATTTAACGTTCTGCTAGAAACCAATGATATTGCTGCAAGATGGGGTGGGGATGAGTTCTTGGTGATTTTGCATCGGGCTAAGTTTGATGCCATCTATGTTTGGAAAGAAAAATTGGCAGAGCATATGAGTGATTTATCCAGTCAGTTGGGATTTTCCATTACATTATCAGTGGGTGTTTCCTCGTATCCACAAGAAGGTAGTGAGTTCGAGTATCTGGTTTCTATTGCAGATAAGGATATGTATGCCTATAAAGAAAGGCATAAAGGTAAGAAGGTTTACAACGGACAACGATAATACATAAGGAATTTATATATTTGTTTTGTAAAGTTTAAATATTTTGATATAAAAAGGAGTTGCTCTGTAACGCAGAGTCAACTCCTTTTTGAGTGCTATTTATATGAAAAATTATTTTTTGTTGTATTATGCATCTGTAATAGCAGTCTTTTAACGGGTAATACTTTTAAAATAAATAGACAAATGAGTAGTTCCGGCAAGAGATATGCCGCATTGAATAAAAGTGAATATAGATAGGGGGAGGTTCCTTCGGGTGCATATGAGGCGAAAAAAATGATGCCGGATATATAATGGCAGATGAAACGACCGAAAATACCGATGCTGGCTCCAAGGAGAAAACGATCTTTAAAATATCCAGCAAGACCTAATGCCATATAGGGCAGCGGATAGTCAAAAAGAACCTGAACAGGATGCATTACAAATGGGTCTTGCAGCAGATTGATCATACCGTAAAGAAATCCGGCTAGATAACCAACACCGGGACCATAACGGAAAGAAATAAATAATAGAGGAATCATACCACCTAAGGTAATGCTGCCGCCTTGCGGCATATGATAAAGGCGGAATTGATGCAAAATAACAGTCAAAGCTAACATAAGTCCAACATGAACGAGCAAAGGAGTATTTAATTTCGTTTTTTTACTATAGATTAATGCTAAAATCAATAAAGCAGTACCGAGCAAAGCAAATAGACTGCTTGGATGTGCTGCTAATTCGGTCAGATTTTTCAGTGCGGTTTCTTGCATGGTAAACAACTCCTGTTTCAATAGTTTTGTAAAGCCTATTTCCAATATAGGTAAATACCAACCCAGCCGTCTTCAATGGTAACATGAAATTCATTATTGGACGGGGTTAAGCTGTTACTGATGGCGTAGGGAAGGGTGTTTTTTAATAGAACCTGATCCAGCGGCCAATGGACTCCATCGATGGAGAGACCTGTGCATTCACTTGACAACGGCAAAAGAGAAATGACTTCAGGTCGGTTCAGGGTTTCTATATGGACATTGTTTGAGCCTTTTAGCAAAATAAGAACTTCTTTTTCATCAGCCGCACAGGCGCCATTTATACCAAAATCGGCGGCACCTTTTAAAGAAAATATATTACTGAAGGCATGGTCAAAGCGTCCGCCCCAGACACCAGTCAAAATAACGCTGGCTTCACCATAAGCCTTACCAATTTTTTGTAATGTGAGTTGTAAATCGGTTAGATCTTTTTCTGGGGGATATTCATCAACAGGAATTTGTAACGATTTGGCCCAGCTCCAGCCTTTGGTTGTAGCACTGTCACCATCGCCAACGACATGATGGGGCACTAGTTTAGCTTTCATACAAGCGTCTATTCCGTGATCCGCACACCATAAGGGAGCAGTGCCAACTGCTTTTTTTAACCAGATAGTATCTGGTGCTTTACCACCGGCGACTAAAAAAACTTGTTTTTCGGGTAGTGGATTTTTAAAGGTACAGCGTAGCTGCGGTAGTATTAAAAGATGGTTCATGCTGTAATCTCCTATAGTTTGTCAAATTTATGTTGCATAGTCTAATTTAGGATACTACGACTAGGGAGGATTTGCAATTTTCCAAGGAAAAACAATGTAACAGGCTGGTTAGCAGGATTTTTCTGTTAGGTGTCTAATCTATTTAATAACAGCTTAGGTATGCTCGTGTAGAAGATTTTCTGGTTTAGCTGTTTACAAGAAAGGTTGTGTTTTAATGGTTACATTTTCTTATTTTGGGCATTCTTGTTTTACGCTTAGTGATGGTAAAACGACCTTGCTTTTTGATCCGTTTTTTACAAATAATCCGTTAGCCACGATAACGGCAGAGCAGGTAGAGTGTCAATATATATTGGTTTCTCATGCACATTTTGATCATCTTGGGGATGCGGTGGCTATCGCTAAACGTACAGGTGCAATGATTATTTCAACTGCCGAAGTTACCCATCTATGTGCGGATCAAGGCTGCACTGTTCATGGCATGAATCTCGGTGGTTCATATCGTTTTGATTTTGGTAAAGTGAGAGTCACTTTCGCGCTGCATAGTTCAGGGATTGCTGGTGGAACAGCTTGTGGGTTTGTGCTTCATTTTGGAGATCAGGTTATTTATTTTGCTGGTGATACAGCACTGTTTGGTGATATGAAATTAATTGGTCACAAAGAAAAAATTGATTATGCTCTACTGCCAATTGGTGATAACTTTACGATGGGTTTAGAAGATGCTGCTATGGCAGCACAGTGGCTTAATGCAAAACATGTTATACCAATCCATTATAATACGTGGCCGCCAATTGCGCAGGACCCGGAAAAATTCAAAGAATTGGCAGAAAGTACATCACGTGCTGAGGTGCACATTGTAAGTTCAGGAAATTCTTTGGAACTTAAATGATGGATCGTACTTTTTCGATTGATCGGAGGAGATGATTTTTATGTCAAAAATGCCAGTTTTGTTTATTGGGCATGGTTCACCAATGAATGCGATTGAAGATAATTCTTTTACTCAGACCTGGGAAGAAATGGCGAAAAAAATACCAATTCCGAAAGCGATTTTAGTTATTTCGGCGCATTGGTATGTAAAAGGAACAAGGGTTTTGACTGATGTGAAACCGAAAATGACGTATGATATGTATGGTTTTCCACAAGAATTATATCAAGTTGTTTATGATGCTCCTGGAGCTGTAGAGACTGCCCAACGTGTTCAAGACTTATTAGGGAATATAGTTAAAGTTGATAATAGCTGGGGGTATGATCATGGGAATTGGGCTGTTTTGCACAAGATGTATCCAAACTGTGATATTCCAGTTACGCAGCTTAGCGTAGATCAGACTTTAAGTGCCAAGGGCCATTTTTTACTGGGGCAGAAATTAAAGCCGCTTAGAGACGAAGGCGTTTTGATTCTAGCTAGTGGTGATGTTGTCCATAATTTGCAGCGAGTCGATTGGGATTCAACTTCAGGTTATGATTGGGCTGAAACATTTGATCATCAAATTCGTGATGAGGTTGTTGCTGGACGCTATGAAAATATTATTAATTATGAAGTATTTGGCAAGCCAGCACAGTGGTCCGTACCAACACCGGATCATTATTATCCATTGCTATATATGATTGGAGCAGCGGATACAGATGATAAAGTTACGGTCTATAATGATGCTTGTGTGATGGGGTCACTTTCCATGACAAGTTATCTGCTTGGATAGTAAAAATTTTGTTGCAAAAATGCCTCCGCTTTTATGCATAATGTGGAGGCATTTTTTATTTTTAGATCCAGCCAAAACGTTGACAGGCATATGTGATTCCACCATCTTCACAGCGTTTCGTGACAAAATCGGCTTTTTGTTTGAGGATTTCAATGGCGTTGCCCATTGCGATGGAAAACCATTCGGGACGGAACATTGAGAGATCATTGATTCCATCTCCAAAAACAACAACATCAGCAAGGTCGGCTTTTAGATATTCCATCATATTAAAAATCCCTTTTTCCTTATGGGTTGGTTCAATGAGCAGCATATTATTGTTGTAATGAATCTGCGGCAGACCAGTCAAACTTGGCAAAGAATTGAGCTTTTTTAGATTCGGATGATAGATATAGATTTTGTAAAACTGTTCAATCGAAGCTATTTCAATACTGGGATGTACGAGTGTATCCATATTTGATTCGCCAGCTAATTCTTTAAATTTAACATATTTCGTATGACGAATGGTTTTATTTTCGGCAGTGTAGGCCCACGGTATTTGATGATGCTCAAGTTCGGCAATTAAATCAAGAATGGGTTGCTTTGGTAATGGGTGCATGTGGATAATTTTGTGATGTAAAGTTAGCGCATTTCCACCGTCGCTGACCATGTTTTGAATACCGAGAATTTTGCATTGTGGTATAGCGGAACATTGAAGTCGTCCTGTAGCTATGGCAACAAAATGCCCATTCTTTTGCAGCGTCTCAATCGTAGCGATGGTTTCCGGCAAAATAATACCAGTAATTCCATAGGCGAGTGTTCCATCAATGTCAAAGAAAAAATATTTTTTACGCAAAAGAAACTCACTCCTGATATGTAATGATTTATCGTATAGATTTTATTGTATCATTTTTTTAGATCAAGTGGTCAATAAATATATCTTTTTCTGATGAGCAGATTTGTATACAGAGGCAGTTTTTCTTTTTGATATGAAATGGTATAATAAGACATATGTTACTGGAAAGAAGTCATACGAGGTAAAAAATGAAGAGCGAAAAGTTGATTGCAATTATTGGCCCGACTGCCGTCGGTAAAACAGAACTTAGTCTTGAGCTGGCGAAAAAAATGTCTACGGAAATTATTTCGGGTGATTCGATGCTTGTCTATAAAGGATTTGATGTTGGTACGGCAAAACCAACATTACTTGAACAAAAAAGTGTTCAGCATCATATGATTGATATTTTAAATCCCGAACAAGAGTTTAGCGTGACGCAGTTTAAGGCTTATGCACAGGAGCATATTCAAAAAATCAATAACAGGGGTAAGATTCCAATTTTAGCCGGAGGTACAGGTCTTTACGTAAAATCACTGGTTGAAGATTATTCTTTTAATAAAACACCAGGTGATGAAGTATATCGATGTGAGCTGGAATCTTTGGCACAAAAACAGGGCAAGGCATATGTACACGAAATGCTGCGAGCCGTAGATCCGAAAACAGCGGAGCGGCTGCATATAAATGATTTTCGCCGCGTGATTCGCGCGTTAGAAGTTTATCATATGGGGGGGGAACTTATTTCACAGGATAAGGCGATGCTGGAGGATGGAAAACTTGCTTATAATGCTGTAGTCATTGGACTGAATCGTGAACGGAGTCATTTATATGAACGGATTAATCAGCGTGTTGACTTGATGATGGAATCTGGTTTTGTTGAAGAAGTCCAATCACTCTTAAATGCTGGGATTTCAAGGGATTGCCAGGCGATGAAAGGAATTGGATATTTGGATATTGTTGGGTATATAGATGGATTTATTTCATTGAATACCGCTATTGAAAATATTAAAAAAGCGACACGACATTTTGCGAAACGTCAGATTACCTGGTATCGTAAGATGCCATATATTCATTGGTATGATGTTGAAGAATATAGTCCTAAAGAACTATTAAAAATCGTTTTTAAAGATATTGCAGGAGAATTTTTACTCAAGTAGAATTAATATAAAAGTAGTAAATTAAGTTTATAAAGTGTAACAAAGTGCAGGAGGTTTTCACTATGCCAACGAAAGTGATCAATTTACAGGATAGTTTTTTAAATCAGGTTCGCAAGGAGAATGTATCCGTTACGATCCATCTGGTGAATGGTTTTCAGATTCGGGGTTATGTAAAAGGGTTTGATAATTTTACGGTGATTATTGAAAATGAAGGTAAACAGCAAATGGTTTATAAACATGCAATTTCGACAATTACTCCGTTTAAGACCCTCAGTGGTAATTACGGTGTTGATAAAAAAGAAGAAACGAAATAAAGAAATAAGCAAAACAGGGAACTGTTTTGCTTATTTTTTGAATAGAAAAAGAACTAAGGTTCCAAAGTGGAGGGTTTATGAGAAAACGTGGTTTTGAAATTGTTACAAAATATAAAGATAAGGCCATTACACTGCCAAAACGAAAAACTGGTTGCAGTGCTGGCTATGATATGGAAGCTGCCGAACGGATTGAACTTACGCCGCATAAGGTAACGATTATTCCTACTGGTCTTAAAGCTTACATGCAGCAAGACGAATATTTGGGAATTCATATCCGGTCTGGATTTTCTATAAAGCAGGCAGTGTCACTCATGAATAGCCAAGGGGTAATTGATGCAGATTATTATAATAATTTAGAAAATGAAGGTCATATCATGATTGCAGTCATCAATCATAGTGATGAAGTGGTTCTTGTAACGAAGGGTATGCGTGTAGCCCAAGGAATTTTTTATCACTATTTAACGGTAGATGGAGATTTTGCGGGCGATGGTGATGTACGTCAAGGTGGTATGGGCTCGACAGGAGTATGAGATCAATGGATACAGATATGGATTTGTTTTCAGGTGCGAATCAAAGCGGCAAGAACGAAAATGGTTATTCACCGTTAGCGGTTCGGATGCGCCCGCGAAGCTTTGATGAATTTATTGGACAGGAGGCCGTTGTAGGTAAGCAGTGTTATTTGCGTAAGATGATTGAAAAAGACCAGATTCCGTCGCTTATCTTATTTGGTCCGCCGGGTACCGGCAAAACAACACTGGCACAAATGGTTGCTAATGTCACACATAGTGATTTTGAAAAAATCAATGCTGTATCGGCAGGAATTTCTGATATTCGTAAAATTGTCGATCAGGCGAAAGAACAGTTGAAGTTTTATCAAAAAAGGACAATTATATTTATAGATGAAATACATCGTTTCAATAAGGGACAACAGGATGTACTGCTGCCTTACGTGGAAGATGGTCGGTTGATTTTAATTGGTGCGACCACGGAAAATCCTTATTTTGAAGTAAATCATCCACTGCTATCGAGAGTTCGTATTGTGAAATTGGTGCTGCTTACTACGATCCAGCTGGTGGAAATATTAAAGCAGGCTCTTGTCGATGAGACAAGGGGGCTGGGTTTTTTGCAGCTTAAATGCAGCGATGAAGTTTTGGCAGCAATTGCTGAGGCCTCAGGTGGAGATGCTCGGGTGGCACTTAATATCTTAGAGCAATCAAGTTCTATGCTAAGTGGAACTGGTGGTGAAATTACAATCGATATTTTATATGAAATCGTGGGCGATCGATTACAGAAATATGATAAAAAAGGCGACAATCATTATGATACGGTGTCTGCTTTCATCAAGAGCATGCGCGGCAGTGATCCAGATGCAGCCTTGCATTATTTAGCAAGAATGCTGGTATCTGGTGAAAATTTGAATTTTATCGCCAGGCGAATTGCGATTTGTGCCGCGGAAGATGTGGGGAATGCTGATCCGCAGGCTCTTGTTTTAGCTATGGCAACCGTGCAGGCCGTACAGTTTCTAGGAATGCCAGAGGCACGAATCCCTCTGGCGCAAGCTGTGACATATGTAGCTGCTGCTCCCAAAAGTAATGCGGCTTATTTGGCGATTGATCGGGCATTGCAAGATGTACGCAGTAAAAACTGTGGTGCTGTTCCGGCACATTTACGTGATGCACATTATAAAGGTGCAGCAAAATTAGGACATGGAATTGAATATATATATCCACATGATTTTCCAGGTCACTTTACTATTCAGCAATATTTACCGAAAGAATTACAAGGCAGTCAATATTATTTGCCGACAGAAAATGGACAGGAAAAAGTCTTGAAAGATCGGCTGCAACAGTGCTGGAAGAACAAAAAATAAATAAAAATCGCGTAACCCTGATTTTCAAGGGTTACGCGATTTTTTTTGACGATACTCGGAAGGTGTAGATTGGAATTGCTTTTTGAAGACACTATTAAAATAACTTAGATTATCAAATCCGACACTCCAGGCGATGTCCAAAATTTTTTGATCGTTGTCGCGCAGCAGCTTGGCAGCCATGTTCATTCGATACATATTGATATATTCAATGGGTGTTTGGCGCATCATCTGTTTGAAAAAACGGCAAAAATAACTTTCATTTATATGGACTTGCTGACAAATTTCGTTGCTGTTTATTTTTTTGCTATAGTTTTCATGAATGAAAGATAAAATGGTTTTTAGTTGTTCGGCTTTGCGATTATGCATGGGATGTATTGTTTTTGTATGAAAGGTGTGGTTTTTTATAAAAGAAGCTAAAACAAGAAGGAGCTGCGCTTTTACCGTTAATTCATAGGCAAATGGCAGATCTTCACAAATTTTTAAAATATTTAACAAATATAATAAGGCTTCACTTTCCCCGGCTTCTTTACCAGAAATAAAAGCAGGCAGGGTATAGTGTTCATTTAAGAACGGATCAATGAATTTTATTTGCAAAGGATCAAACGAAGTACTACATAAGAGATTCGGGTTAAAAACAATCGCACGATATGTACAGGCTGAATTTTGCAGCGGATAGCCGGCGTGAATGCAGCCACTGTTTACAAAAATACCTTGTCCTTTTTCGACCGGATAGTAAGCAGTATCAATCTGGAATGTGGCTTTTCCGGCGGTTACAAGTAAAAATTCCCATTCGTCGTGCCAATGACAATCGAGAATGTTTTCGCCAGCTTCGTGCTCAATTGTATATGTGCCGAGCGGAAATGAATCGTTGCCATGAATACGATGTTCTTTTAAAATAGCTTTGTCCAAAATCGTTATCTCCTTATGTAGTTCATATCTCAAATTATATTGCAAAACGAAAGAAAAGAAAAGTAAACAATTTCAAATAAATATATCTGAAAAGTCAAAATATTGTTAGTGACGGTCAATATATAGCAAGATTCTAGTTTTGAATTTACTTATAATAAATAAAGAGCAGTAATGCATTACAGGAGAAGGTTTCATAAGAATAGGCATCCTTTGCTGTTTGAAATATTTAGGTTAAGTATGATTTAATATTTTGTTGAGAAATAAAAAAGGTGAGGTAATTTTGGATGAAGATTAGTGATGGAAATTGGCTGATTCAAGAAAATTTAGCTGTTTTGAATCCATGTCATGTATATGAGATAGAGTCTACGGGAAGTGAACTTACAGCATATGTCGCACAGTATCCGGTGAAAGCGCGCGAAAATCAAATAGATATACCACTAATCACGTTTCATTTTTTTTCGCCGCGTGAAGGTATTATTGGTGTAAGGATGGAGCATTTTACAGGAATTTACCCCAAAACACCGGAATTTAGTTTGCAACGAGATCAAGCTGTAACGGTTCATTGTGTGAATGATGCTAAAAAAGCCAGTTTGAGCAGTGGACCTTTATCGGTAGAAATTGATAAGGAAAAACTATGGCAGGTTGATTTTATGCATGAGGGTCAGCGCATTACGGGAAGCGGAACAAAATCAGCTGGTTATGCCAGCGATCGAAAATTGGGAACGAAAACTATATTTGATCGGCTGGATTTAAGTGTGGGTGAAGTGGTATACGGTCTTGGTGAACACTTTACGTCTTTTGTGAAAAATGGACAGGCGGTTGAGACTTGGAATCGCGATGGCGGGACCAGTACGGAGCAGGCTTATAAAAACATCCCTTTTTATGTAACCAATCAAGGCTATGGTGTTTTTATCAATGATCCAGGAAATGTGTCATTTGAAGTTGCCTCGGAAAAAGTATCTAAGGTACAATTTTCTGTGCCAGGTGAAGTGTTAGAATATTATGTTATAGCAGGGCCGACACTCAAACAGGTTCTGGAACGTTATACGGCATTGACTGGCAAACCAGCTTTGCCGCCAGCCTGGTCATTTGGGTTGTGGCTCTCCACGTCATTTACAACGAATTATGATGAAGCTACTGTTAATCATTTTATCGACGGCATGAAAGAGCGTTCGCTGCCGGTGCATGTTTTTCATTTTGATTGTTTTTGGATGAAAGGACTTCATTGGTGTGATTTCACATGGGATAAAGATGTTTTTCCTGAACCAGAGGCGATGCTTAGACGTTTGAAAGAGAAAGGTCTTAAAATTTGTGTTTGGATCAATCCGTATATCAGTCAGCAGTCGCATTTGTTCAAAGAGGGAATGGATCACCATTATTTTATTACGAATAAAGCGGGAAATGTATGGCAATGGGATAAATGGCAGCCGGGGCAGGCAATTGTTGATTTTACCAATCCAGCGGCGTGCAGATGGTATACAGATTGTCTGCGCAAATTAATTGCAATGGGGGTCGATTGTTTTAAGACGGATTTTGGTGAACGGATTCCAACAGATGTGGTTTATTATGATAGTTCTGATCCGTTGAAAATGCATAATTATTATGCTTACCTATATAATAAGGTAGTCTTTGATGTTTTAAAAGAAATACAAGGCGAAAAAGAAGCAGTCGTTTTTGCTCGTTCGGCGAGTGTGGGCAGTCAAATGTTCCCCGTTCATTGGGGCGGTGATTGTTATGGAACTTATGAATCTATGGCGGAAAGTTTGCGGGGAGGACTCTCACTTGGCTTATCTGGTTTTGGTTTTTGGAGTCATGATATTGGCGGCTTTGAAAATACGGCACCAGCGCATGTTTACAAACGGTGGTGCGCGTTTGGTCTTCTGTCAAGCCATAGCAGGCTGCATGGCAGTAAATCTTATCGAATTCCTTGGGCTTATGATGAAGAAGCGGTGGATGTTTTGCGATTTTTCACAAATTGGAAATGTCGCTTGATGCCATATCTTTACCAGATGGCAGTGCTGGCTGCGACGCAGGGACTGCCGATGATGCGGGCTATGATATTGGAATTTCAGGATGATTTAGGTTGTGAATCTTTGGATCGACAGTATATGCTGGGGGATTCTATTTTGGTGGCACCTGTTTTTCGTGAAGATGGCAAGGTTTCGGTATATCTGCCAAAAGGTCAGTGGACGCATTTATTTACGGGGGAAAGCATATCTGGAACAGGCTGGCGAAATGAAATCTATGACTTTAAAAGTTTGCCAATTTATATAAAGGAAAATACGCTCTTGGCAATCGGAGCAAATACACAAAAGCCGGATTATGATTATTTAGCCGGATTGGAGCTGCATTTATTTGAACTTCAGGCTGGCAATCATGCTGTGTGTGTGATCCGAGATTTAACAGGAGCGGTTTCACTAGAGGTTCGCGTTGAAAGAGAGGCTGCCGTCTGTAATGTTACATTTTCGAAACTTATCCAGCCTTGTGTGATGGTGGTACATGGTTATAAAAAAATAAAACTTGATTCTACTTTAGCGAGGTCTGTCGAAATAGTTGCTGATCGAATTTTGGTACAAGCGGGAACAAAAGCGTTCTCCTTTATAATAGAAGAAATATAACAAATTTGTTTTTGAATAAATTTTCAAAATGTCAGCAAGATAAAAGGAGCGAAAAAATGAGTACATTTGTAGAGGAAAGTAAAATATCTGCTAACGCATTAAATGATACAGCAATGCAGGTTTTATCACGCACGGAAAAGATTGGTTATGGTTTAGGTGATGCAGCAAGTCATATTGTTTTTGATAATGTCATGTTTTATATGATGTTTTTTTACACAGATATCGTTGGTCTGCCTGCTGGTTTTGTTGGTACCATGTTTTTACTGGCAAGAGGATTGGATGCTGTGGTAGATCCGATTATGGGGCATATCACTGATCGAACGCGAACCAGATGGGGACAGTTTAGGCCTTATATTTTATTTGGAGCGCTGCCATTTGCTGTGTCTTGTATCTTAGTTTATACAACACCAAATTTTGCGATGGATGGGAAGATGATCTTTGCAGCGATTACCTATGTCTTATTGATGCTTTTATATACGGTAGTCAATATTCCCTATTGTGCACTTGGTGGTGTTATTACAGCTGAGCCGACGCAGCGGATGTCGTTGCAGTCCTATCGTTTTGTTTTGGCAACAGCTGGCGGTATGTTGAGTACCGTACTCATGACACCTCTGGCGGAATTCATTGGTGGCAGCAATCGTGCTCTTGGCTATCAAGGTGGGATTACAATTTTGGCCGTGGCTGCCTGCATTATGCTGGTTTTATGTTTTTATTTTACAAAAGAAAGAGTGACAGTTACAGAGGCTTATCATTCTAGTATGTGGAATGATTTAAAGGATTTGATAAAAAATGATCAATGGCGTATTGTGGCGGGGTTCACAATCTTGAATATTTTGGCTGTGTCGGTTCGCGGTGGAGCTATGATGTATTATGTAACGTACATTTTAGGCAATGCTGGTTATTTTGCTGTTTTTCTTGGGACGTATTCCGTGGGCAATCTGCTAGGCAGTGCTTTGGCTAAACCAGTTACAGATCGTATCTGTAAAGTGCGTGTTTTTGGCTGGACAAATTTAATTTTAGCTGTTATCAGTTTTGTGATGTTTTGGATTCCCATGCAGTCCGTTGTTATGATGTTTATTTTTGTCTTTTTTATTGGAATACTACATCAAATGATTACACCAATTCAATGGGTTATGATGTCTGATACTGTTGAATATGGTGAGTGGAAGAGCGGTAAACGCCTTACTGGCATTAGCTTTTCTGGCATACTTTTTGTTTTAAAACTGGGATTAGCCATTGGCGGGGCTTTAATTGGCTGGGTATTGGCCGGATCCAGTTATCAAGCGGGAGCAACAACACAGGGAAGTGCTGCTCTGAGTGGAATCGTTGCTTTATTTACTGTAGTTCCAGGGATAGCCTATTTTCTTAGCTTCCTTTTGACACACAAATATATTTTAAAGAAGAATATATTGCAGAAAATTTTGTCCGAGCTTCAATTGGTTACTAAGACCGATATATAAACTTCGCTTAAAAGAGGGTGTTGCAGCATTTTTGCAGCATCCTTTTTATATCATTTCAAATTATATTGTTATATGGCTTAATGTTTCGTTAAGTTCATTAATATATAGATGGATAAAATTTCTTTGACAAATGAACAAATATTTGGTATATTAATACTCAGAAATCCGATTGTTTTAGTCGGAGATGATTACCGGGTAAAATAAGGAGCGATTTTTGTGAAATTATCAACGAAAGGGCGATATGGAGTTATTGCAATGTATGAACTTGCTTTGCATTACGGTGAAGGTCCCATATCGCTTAAAACGATAGCTGCAAAACAAGATATTTCAGAACATTATTTAGAACAACTTATTTGTACGCTGCGTAATGCTGGTTTTGTTACAAGTATGCGTGGAGCACAGGGCGGTTATTTATTGACCAAAAATCCGGCTGAAATTACGGTCGGGGATATTATTACGGTGATGGAAGGCCCTATTGCGCTTGTGGATTGCCTGCTTACGGATATTACGGACAATCAGTATTGCAATAAAGCCGAACGATGTGTTACTCGTGGTGTTTGGGCTAAAGTCTGTGACAGCATCAGCAGTGTATTGAACTCTATTACTTTGGCAGATTTATGTAAAGATAAACCTTAAGGAGAGATTTTTATAATGAGACACATTTATTTTGACCATGCGTCAACAACCGCAACTGACCCAGCTATAGCGAACGCGATGCTTGAATATATGACGACAAAATTTGGCAATCCATCCAGTCCACATTATTTTGGCCGTCAGGTTCGCAAAGAAGTTGTTGATGCAAGGCAGCAATTGGCTGATCTTATCGGTGCAACCGCAGATGAAATTTTTTATACGAGCGGGGGCAGTGAAAGTGATAACTTTGCTTTGAAGGGGATTGCTTTTGCCAATCAGAAAAAAGGCAATCATATCATTACGACACAAATTGAACATCATGCTGTTTTGCATACTTGTCAGTGGCTCGAAAAGCATGGCTTTACGGTTACGTATTTACCAGTTGATGAATTTGGATTGGTAAGTGTTGAGGCTGTAAAACAGGCGATTACGGATAAAACAATTTTAATCAGCGTGATGTTTGCTAATAATGAGGTTGGCACAATTGAACCTATTGCTGAAATTGGTGCTCTTGCTAAAGCAAAGGGCATTTATTTTCATACAGATGCGGTTCAGGCTGTATCTCATGTGCCAATTGACGTAAAGGCAATGAATATTGATCTATTGTCGTTATCGGGCCATAAATTTTATGGACCAAAAGGAATTGGGGCTCTTTATATTCGCCGTGGAGTGAAGATTGAAACGGTTCAACATGGTGGTGCGCAAGAACGTAAACTTCGTGCTGGTACAGAAAATGTGCCTGCTATTGTCGGTTTGGGTATTGCAGCACAAAAGGCACTCAGTGAGTTGAAAACAGAAAAGAATCGACTGGAAAGTCTGCGCGATAAATTGATTCAGGGCATTGAATCTAAAATACCAGATGCGAAATTAAATGGTCATCGCCTCCAGCGCCTGCCTGGTAATGTAAATTTTAGTTTTCGGTTTGTTGAAGGTGAATCACTCCTATTGACACTTGATATGAAAGGAATTGCTGCTTCGAGTGGTTCGGCTTGCACATCAGGATCGCTAGACCCGTCGCATGTATTATTGGCTATGGGATTAACGCATGAGGTAGCACATGGCTCGTTGCGCCTGACATTAGGACGGGAAAATACAGAAGCAGATATTGATTATATGTTGGAAGTTTTACCGGAAATCGTAGCCAGACTTCGCAGCATGTCACCACTCAATGAAAAGCATACTACGGGAATTATGGCCAGTGAAGGCAAAACATATCAAAAAGCAAACGGCTGACACAATCTGTGCTGTTTTGAAATACAATTCGAGAATATTGCATAAATAGGGGAGAAATAGAATGGGTGCTAGCGATTATAATGAGAAAGTATTGGATCATTTTGCAAATCCAAGAAATGTTGGAGAAATTTTAAATGCGGATGGTATCGGTGAAGTGGGTAATCCGGTTTGCGGTGATATCATGAAGATTTATTTAAAGGTAGAAAATAATATTATTGAAGATGTGAAGTTCAAGACTTTTGGCTGCGGGGCGGCTATAGCTACCAGCAGTATGGTAACGGAACTTGTTAAAGGCAAAACTCTTGAAGCTGCACTGGACGTTACGAATGCAGCTGTAGCAGAGGCTTTGGGTGGATTACCGGCCGTTAAGATGCATTGTTCCAATTTAGCAGCGGATGCTATGCATGAAGCCATAAAAGATTATATGGAACATCATAAAAAATAAGATTTTTTATTTAAAATTTTTAAAATATCTGTTCAGTTTCTCTGTAATGGTTTATACTGTGTATACATGATAATTAAGAAGTTTTGATTGGAAATAATGAATAACAACTAGTAAGGATGAATTTAAATGGGTACTAAACCAACAGTGGTTGTAGCCATGAGCGGAGGGGTGGACAGTTCTTTGACTGCCGCCCTTCTTGTACGTGAAGGCTATAACGTGATTGGCGTGACAATGCGCCTGAGTGATGATAGCAGGGATTATGATGAAAATGAAGATCGCGGATGCTGTTCGCTAAAAGCAGTTGATGATGCTCGGCGTGTGGCGGAGATCATTGGCATCCCGCATTATGTTATGAATTTTCGTGATATGTTTCAAAAAACAGTCGTGGATTATTTCTTGGATGAATATGTTCATGGCAGAACACCAAATCCTTGCATTGCCTGCAACCGTTATGTGAAATTTGAGGGGCTTTTACAAAGATGCCGCGAAATTGGTGCTGACTACGTAGCAACCGGGCATTATGCCAAAATCGAGCAGGATGAACACAGTGGACGATATTTACTTCGTAAAGGGATTGATGTTCTAAAAGATCAGTCCTATGCTTTGTATCATTTGAATCAGAAATCTTTGCAGCATTTTATGATGCCGCTCGGAACGTATACGAAAGTAGAGACTCGTGAGCTGGCGGAAGAATTTAATTTACCGGTAGCACATAAACCAGATAGTCAGGAAATTTGCTTTGTGCCAAATGATGACTATAAAGCGTATTTAGAAGATAAGGTACCTCAGGCACTTCAGCCGGGCAATATTGTCGACTTGCAAGGAAATGTCCTTGGTCGTCATAAAGGGGTGCCGCTGTATACGATTGGTCAGCGCAAAGGTCTTGGTATTGCCGCAAAAACCCCGCTTTATGTTGTTGAACTGAATTTGAAACAGCATTTGGTTGTGGTCGGTGAAGATAAAGATACTTTTACAAATGGACTGATTGCCAATGATATGAACTGGATTACGATTGATGAACTCAAGGATCCAATGCAAGTCATGGCCAAAGTTCGGTATGGCAATAAAGAGGGTGCGGCATTGATTTCGCCGCTTAAGGATGGACTGGTCAAAGTGGTATTTGATAAACCGCAGCGAGCGGTTACACCTGGTCAGTCGGTTGTTTTTTATGAAAATGATTCTGTGGTTGGCGGTGGCAACATCGTGCGAGCTTTCAGCTAGGGCGCCTTTTGTGCAGATAAAAATAGATGTTCTGAATTTTTCACCAGAACATCTATTTTTATGAAAAAAGCTGAAGTCAGTGAAAATTGACTTTATGACTGGAATTTTATATAATTATTTGAATAGTTTTTACTTGAAAAAGTACCTATCTGTAGTGGAGGTCGATTAGTTTGAAATTTATGAGTGGAAATGAACTGCGAGAAAAATATTTGCAGTTTTTTGTTAGTAAAGGTCATCTGAGATTGCAAAGTGCGTCTTTGATACCGGAAAATGATCCAACATTATTAATGGTTGGTGCTGGAATGGCACCGTTTAAACCGTTTTTTACAGGAAAGATGAAGCCGCCTTGTACACGTATTACAACGAGTCAGCGCTGCGTGAGAACTGGTGATATCGAAAATGTTGGTAGAACAGCCCGTCATCAGACTTATTTTGAAATGCTCGGCAATTTTTCGTTTGGTGATTATTTTAAACATGATGCAATTAATTGGGCTTGGGAGTTTTTAACAAAAGAACTTGAATTACCAGAAGACAAATTATGGGTCACGGTTTATCCGAAAGATGAAGAGGCTTATAAGATTTGGGCCGAAGAAACAAATGTAGATCCTTCTCATATTGTTAAGTTGGAAGATAATTTTTGGGAAATCGGGCCTGGTCCATGTGGTCCGGATTCAGAAATTTATATTGATTTAGGTGAAGAACGCGGTTGTGGCAGCTCTGATTGTGCAGTTGGTTGTGATTGTGACAGATACCTTGAAATTTGGAATCTTGTCTTTACACAATATGATAAGAGCGAAGCGGGTGAATATGTACCGCTGGCGAAGAAAAATATTGATACAGGTGCTGGTTTGGAACGTTTGGCATCGGTTATGCAAAATAAAAAGACAAATTTTGAAACAGATTTGTTATTCCCAATCATCGAATATGCAAGTGCCGTTTCCGGTGTTACATATGGCAGCGATGAAGATAAGGATGTTTCCCTGAAAGTTATTGCTGATCATGCAAGAAGTATGACGATTATGATTATGGATGGTATCCTGCCATCTAATGAAGGTCGGGGGTATGTACTTCGTCGCATTTTACGTCGAGCCATTCGTCATGGTAGGATGCTGGGGATTGAAACGAAATTTTTGACGGGCGCTGTGGATGCAGTCCTGAAAATTTATAATGGCGTATTTGCTGAATTGGTAGAAAAACAAGATTATATCAAAAAAGTAATCAGTTTGGAAGAAGATCGTTTCCATACGACACTTGTTCAAGGCATGGAACTTTTAAGCGGGCATATTGAACAATTACAAGCCGATAAAAAAACTGTTTTAAGTGGTGAAATTGGCTTTAAGTTGTATGATACGTTTGGTTTCCCTTGGGAACTTACAGATGAAATTTTGCACGAAAATGATATGACGCTGGATAAAGATGCCTTTGATAAGGCAATGCAGCAGCAGCGCCAAAGAGCTCGGGCGGCACGCCACGAAAATACAAGAGTGGCAATACCGGATTTACGCGGTCTTGATACGGAAAAATTATTGATAGATCCAACTGTGAAAGAAGCGAAAATTGTTTGTATTTGGAAAGATGGCCAGATGGTCGATTCAGTCAATGATGGCGAAGAAGCGGGGATGGTCTTTGATGTTACGCCGTTTTATGCAGAAGGCGGCGGACAGGTCGGCGATGCGGGTATTCTTGAAGGTCAATTTGGCAAGGTAAGTGTTTCAAATACAAAAAAATTGCCAAATGGAACCGTTTATCATATTGGTTATGTAGAAGAAGGTATCATTAAAGTTGGTGATACAATCAAAATAGAATTAGATGAAATAAAAAAACTTGCTTCGGCGCGTAATCATACAGCAACACATTTACTACAGGCTGCTTTGAAATCTGTCGTTGGTGAACATGTGAACCAAGCAGGGTCTTCTGTTAACGCAGAGCATTTGCGTTTTGATTTTTCTAGTTTTGAACCGGTTAGCAAAGAGCAGTTGCAGGAAGTAGAGGCAATCGTTAATACGGAAATCTTAAAAGGTACTGCTGTTGATATTTGCCAAATGAGTCAATCCGAAGCAAAAGAAAAAGGTGCAATGGCACTTTTTGGTGAAAAATATGGCGATGTTGTTCGCGTGGTATCGGTTGCTGATTTCAGTATGGAATTGTGCGGTGGGTCACATGTGGAAAATGTGGGGCAAATCGGCTTGTTTAAAATCATGAGTGAATCTGGAGTCGCATCGGGTGTGCGCCGGATTGAAGCGGTGACTGGCAGGGTTTCTATGGAGTATGCAAATAAACAGATTCAAACTTTGCAGGTGATTTCCGATAAATTAAAAACCCGACCTGATGAAGCAGCAGCGCGAGTGGATGCGATTTTAAGCAACATCAAGGATTTAGAACAGGAACTCACTGCATTTAATGAAACAAGAGCAAAGGAAGCAACGCAAAAACTTTTGTTATCAGCTGAAAATTATGGTGAAGTTCAAGTTGTCATTGCGAAAGCTACGGCTAGCGATATGGATGAATTGCGCAATATTGCTGATATGGTTTGTGATCAATTAACGTGTGGTACAGTTGTGCTTGCAGCTGTTAATGACGGGAAAGTTAGTCTTGTTGTTAAAGTGAGTAAAGCAGCTGTTGCGAAAGGCGTTCATGCCGGAAAAATTATTAAAGATGCAGCGAAGCTTGTTGGCGGCGGTGGTGGCGGTCGCCCAGATATGGCACAGGCTGGCGGAAAAATACCGGAAAAGCTGGCGGATGCTTTTATAGCGGCGGCAGCTATTATAAAAGAACAAATTCACTAAGTCTAATCAAGGGAGATGGGGCAGATCTTACAGTCTGCTCTATCTTTATTTTTCATACTGGACAGGAAATCATGAATGAAACAAGAATATAAACTATAAGTATCTAAAATATAAATAATGCATTAGATTTTTACTGCAAGTACTATTTACCGCGTTATTTATACTATATTTACGGAAATAGCAAATGATCTGTGTTTTGAGGGGAGGACTCAATAATGGCTAATATGGAAGAAACAATGATGTTTAAGTTTGGTGCCGATGAAAATAAAGCAGCAAATGTTCTTAAAAAAGTATGTCAGGCTATGGAAGAAAAAGGTTATAATCCAATCAATCAGTTGGTTGGTTATTTGTTGTCAGGTGATCCTGCTTATGTGACGAGTCACAATGATGCCAGGAGTATGATTCGAAAACTGGAACGAGATGAGCTGTTAGAAGAGCTCATTCGATCTTACATTGCAACGAATAAATAAGTATAGTGATAATAATGGAGGACGTATGCGGATAATAGCGCTTGATGTTGGTGATCGTACAATTGGTATTGCTGTGAGTGATGAACTGATGTTTACAGCACAAGGAGTGGAGACGATTCGCCGTACATCTTTAGATCGTGATTTGAAACGCCTGGGTGAGTTGATGGAGCAGTATGAGACCAATACGTTACTTGTTGGGTTACCTAAAAATATGGATGGTACCATAGGGGTACGCTGCGAAATTGTCAAAGCTTTTACGCAAGAGATTACAAATGTGATGCCGGAGACGAAAATCATTTTTTGGGATGAACGGTTATCTACTGTTGCAGCATCGCGCTCTTTGATTGCCGCTGATGTAAGCAGGGCAAAACGAAAAAAAGTCATTGATAAAATGGCGGCAGTTTTTATCTTACAGGGATATTTGGATGGTCGTTCATAAATTCTTGACAGAGCGAAGTTTCTAGGTTAGAATGTTAGCAAAGAATGGGTTTATACGGACCTAAAAATACTATGAGGTGAATTGAATGACAGATAAAGAAAAAGATTTAATTGATGAAGCAGAAGAAATGGTTGTTGTTATGACCGATGAAGACGGTAATGAGTTTTATTATCGCGAAGAAATGATCATACCAGTTGGCGACAAGAAATTTGCTTTACTCGTAGGTATTCATGAAGATGAAGAAGATGTATCCGAGGAAGCTCATGAACATGAACATGAAGATTGCGGCTGTGGCTGCGGTTGTGACGATGAAGAAGATGTATTGATTGCGAAAATCGTAACCAATGAAAATGGCGAAGATGAATATATCGACCCTACGGATGAAGAATTCGAAGAAGTTCAAAAAGCATATGATGCAATTATGGATGAAGAAGAAGCCGAAGATAAAGAATAAAAGCGAATAAATAACTTTTTAAGTCGTCCCTGTCTTGTTGATTGGGACGATTTATTTTTTTATTTGTAAATTTAAATTGATCGCAGCAGGAATCTTATGTTTTAAATGGAATTAAATAATAAATACTATTTATAGTGAGTGAATTTAAAAAATAGCAGTAATCAAATTTTTTTGTTTGTTGCTATTTTTTTTAGAAGTTATTTTACGTAGATACTTTGTACGATATTCTCAAGAAATCATTTAATACAGTTCTTATTGATACCAAGCATTAAAAATGCCAATTTTTTTAAAAGATTATACAACGTGTAAGATTTTATGATGTGTATGGCGGTCGTGGTGTCCATTCAATGAACGTAATCGATTAAAGGAGAGATGTACAATGCAATGGCTGCATAATCTAAAGGTGAAGAAAAAACTATTTATTTTGATGTTTGTATTTATTTGTGGATTAATAAGTATTGGGGTTATGGGCTTTTATTATTTACGGCAAGCAAATGAGAATTTTGAAAATTTATATCAGGTGGATTTAAAAAAAGTTGAGCAGGCATCACAAGGCTGCGTACTGATTCGCGAAATTCAGGGAGATATGTTTCTTTTAATGAGTACCACCTATCCTGAGGAAGAAAAAAAATTAATGGGCGAAATTAATAATCTAACCTTAAAATTTGATGAAACTCTTAAATCTTATGAACAGCTGCCTCTAAACTCTATGGAACAAGGAAATTTAAAAGAATTGAGAGATGCGATCAATGATTATCGTGTGGTCAAAAAGAGGGTTATTGAATTAGCTACAACTGGTCAGGATCAAGCGGCTCGACAATTATATCGGGATAAAGGCGAAGTCATAGCCGATGATTTTGTACAGCACTTAAATGATATGACAATTAAATCACAAGCGAATGCGGATGAAATGGCGGCTGCATCACATACGGCATTCCAGCAGGCAAAAATGGTATTTATTCTTTTTGTTTTGTGTCTGACTGTGATCGGGCTTATTTTAGGCAGCCTTATTATTCGACAAATTGTTACGCGCTTAAATGATGCAGTGGATTTTTTAGATGAAATTGCGACAGGCGATTTTTCACGCGATGTAAGTGCAGCTCACAGCCTTGAAGATCATAGTGAATTTGGTCGTTTATCAAGGTCAATTGATCAAATGAATAAGCATATTCGTGCGTTGATTAAGAATATTTCTACTACGGCTGAGAACTTAGCATCGGCATCTGAGGAACTATCTGCTACAGCTGAGCAATCAGCACAAGCTTCAGAACAAGTAGCTCAGTCGATTACAACGGTTGCGAAGGGATCGGAAAAGCAATTGCATATGGCGAACGAAACGAGTCTTACGATTGAAGAAATGGCAAAAGGAATTCAGCAAGTAGCTCAAAATAGTATGGTTGCGACGCAGTCGGCTGAAAAAACATCAATTTCGGCAACCAGCGGCGGTTCAGCTATTGAACAAACAATCGATCAAATGAAAGTCATTGAGCAAAAAACGGATCATACAGCCAATGTTATCAGTGAATTGGATGCTCGTTCACAGCAAATTGGTCAGATTGTTGAGGCCATTACGACGATTGCCGACCAAACCAATTTACTGGCTTTAAATGCAGCAATTGAAGCTGCTAGAGCAGGTGAGGCGGGGCGTGGTTTTTCTGTTGTAGCTGAAGAGGTTCGTAAGCTGGCGGAACAATCTGCCCAGTCTGCTAAGGAAATTACGGAGTTGATTCATGAAATTCAGGAACGAACCAATAGTGCGGTTTCGTTTATGAATGATAGTAAAAAAGAAGTTAAAGCTGGTGCGGAAGTGGCGAATCTTGCTGGTGAAAATTTCGCTGAAATATTAACAAGGGTGAGTGAGATTACAAATCAAATTCATGAAATTTCGGCGGCGAGTGAGGAACTTACCAGTGGAACGGATACGGTGGTAATGAGCGCTCGACATACCATAAAGGAAAGTGAAAAAGCAGCGGAAGAAACCGAGTCTATTTCAGCGGCAACGGAGCAGCAATCGGCGGCTGTTGAGGAAATTGCGACAGCGAGTAAACATTTGGCTGATATGGCGATGGAACTGCAAAATTCAATTTTGAAGTTCAAGGTTTAAGTTCTGACTTATAGGTCATGGAAAGAAAATGTACTCATCTGTGAAAGGTAAGTACATTTTTTTTTCGTAAAAAAATATTGTAATTGTTATGTGGTTTTCGTATAATTAAAAGATATGTAAAAGCGTCTAGAGTTAAGGAGAGGGTTTTGTGTCGGAAATAAAAGAGAAGTTACAATTATCAAAAGGTATTGTATTAGGGAGTATCATACTTTTCATTTTTATGATTTTTACATATGGCTGCATGCATCAATCTCATACGGCGGCGGCTTCTAATGAGCAGTCGAAGGTGAAGTCCGTTTATATTCGTGTAAAACCAGGGATGGATGCTGAAAAAATTGCCAACCTGTTGCGAGATCGGAACGTCATTGATAATGTCTATATGTTTAGAATTATGGCGAAGGTGGAAGGCTTAGATAATAATTTAAAGACGGGTGATTATCAGTTACAGACAAATATGACATATAAGGAAATTCTTGAGGTTTTAGTTAGTGGGAAAACGGCGATGATGTCAATTATGATTCCTGAAGGTTATAATGTCGAGCAAATTGCTAAAACCTTGCAAGATAAGGGGATTGTTAGTGCCAAAGATTTTGAAAAAGCTGCTACCGATTTTGCACCATACGACTATATAACAAAAGCGCATGATGTGAAATATCGAGTGGATGGTTTTTTATTTCCCGATACCTATGAAATTGCTGGAGATTTTACGGCAATGGATATTCTTACATTAATGGCGAAGGAATTTGATCATAAATTAACGCCGGAAATGCGTTCACGGGCGACAGCAATGAATTTATCGATTCGCGACTTGGTAATTTTGGCCTCCCTTGTTGAAAAAGAAGCGCAAGTGGAAGAAGATCGTCCTATCATCGCACAAGTATTTATGAATCGGTTGCGCGAAAAGATGCCGCTGCAATCGTGTGCGACCATTCAATATATTTTGGGGAATCCGAAAGCAGAATTGTCTATTCAGGATACGCAGATTAAATCGCCTTATAATACGTATCTGAATATGGGGCTGCCACCGGGTCCTATTGCCAATCCGGGACTTGCATCTATTAAAGAAGTTTTATATTCTGAACCAACAGAGTATTTATATTTTGTGGCGGATAAGCATGGGAAACATCATTTTAGCAAAACATATCAAGAACATTTACAAACGATAGACCGGGTGGAATAAAATGGAGTATTTGTTACGAGAAATGGAAGAGTATGCTGTAGTGCATCATGTACCAATTATTAATGTAAACGGCAAAGCATTCCTTATAGAGACCGTTGCAGCCAAACGACCGCATCGTGTATTGGAGATTGGTACGGCAATTGGATATTCTTCGCTTTTGATTGCAGAAAATAGTGCAGATGATATTCAAATCACTACTTTGGAGTTAAATGAAGAGCGTGCCGCGACGGCAAGAAAATTTATGAATCAGTCAAGATACAGTGAACAAATTACAATTTTACTTGGTGATGCGGCGGTAAACATTGATACACTGCAAGATGTATATGATCTTGTTTTTATTGATGCTGCCAAAGGGCAGTATCTTACGTATTTTAATAAGATATTACCGCATCTGGCAGCAGACGGTGTTGTTGTTGCAGATAATGTACTATTTCGTGGATATGTACGGAGCAGTGAAAAACCACCGCGTCGTTATAAAACAATTGTAACGAGATTGAAAAAATATATCGAAATAGTTGAAAACCATCCTGAGTTTGAGACGGTGATCCATGAGCAAGGGGATGGTTTAGCTGTTTCTTATAGGAGGAAGAATAGTGGAAAAACCTGAATTATTAGCACCAGCAGGAAATTTAGAAAAATTGAAAGTAGCTCTTTTATATGGTGCTGATGCAGTGTATTTGGGCGGAAAAGCTTTTGGACTAAGGGCTTTTGGTGGAAATTTTACGAATGAAGAACTTAAAGAGGGGGTTGACTTTGCCCATTCTTTACATAAAAAAGTATATGTGACAGTTAATATATTTCCACATAACAGTGATTTAGAAGCACTGCCGGATTATCTGCTTTTTTTAGATCGTATAAAAGTTGATGCTGTTTTGGTAGCTGATTTGGGAATCTTTATGATGGCTCGCAGTCTTGTGCCAAATTTGCCGCTGCATATCAGTACACAATCGAATAATACCAATTGGGCGGCAGTGAATGCCTGGGATGATCTAGGAGCGACTCGGGTTGTGCTGGCACGCGAGATGTCTTTGGCTGAAATTAAAGAAATTCGTGAAAAATCAAAGGTGGAACTGGAAATGTTTGTGCATGGAGCGATGTGCATTTCGTATTCTGGTCGATGTCTTATGAGTAATTATTTTACAGGCCGCGATGCGAATCGTGGAAGCTGTGCACAACCTTGTCGTTGGAAATACAGCTTGGTTGAGGAGAAACGTCCTGGTGAATACTTCCCGGTAGAAGAAGATGACCGAGGTACCTATATTTTTAATTCTAAAGATATGTGTCTTTTGCCGCATATTGATGAAGTGATTGCAAGCGGAGTCACTAGTTTGAAAATTGAAGGTCGTATGAAAAGTGTTCATTATGTGGCAAGTATTGTGAAAGCATATCGTCAAGCAATTGATAGTTATTGTGAAAATCCGGTGCAGTTTAAAATTGAGCAGGCATGGATCGATGAACTTCACAAAGTATCACATCGTGCCTATACAACTGGTTTTTATTTTAATAAACCAACCGAAGATGATCAGATTTACAGTACATCTTCTTATACGCAGACGTCTGATTTTATTGGTTTCGTATTAAGCTATGATGAAAAAACAAAAATGGCAGTGGTTGAACAACGTAATAATATGAAACTTGGTCAGGAGATTGAAGTCTTTCAGCCGTGCGGCGAATTGTTTAAACAGACGATTCAACAAATGTTTGATGAGACGGGACTGCCCATTGTTGTAGCACCACATGCCCAACAAGTGGTGACGATCGTCATGACACAAAGCGTAGAGCCGCATTCTATTTTGCGGCGAGACATCAAAGCATGAATGAGATTATAAAATTGAAAATTTCTCCCAAGAATATTAATTTTTTTAATCGCATTATGGAAGGTTACGAGTACCTTGGTGTCGTAACAACATTAGATAAAAATGCGGGTATTTTAATCATTAGCACTACAAAAGATTTTTATGAAGATGTTTTGGGAATTGTTGAAAATATGCCCATGCCTGTGATTCGTATAAAATCTTCCTGATCAGACTGGTTATATATCATTTTGGTATATGACCAGTTTTTTTATTGGCAGTTTTGTGAAAACGACGTATAATTAAAGATAAAATTCATTATATTATGATGAAGGTGGTGAGTTTTTATGACGGAGCAAAAAATACGATATTTTGCCAGTGCAGCAGGCCGTGTTCAAGGGGTTGGTTTTCGTTATTTTGTGCAAACAAATGCAATGGAACTTGATGTTACAGGCTGGGTGCGCAATATGGATGACGGTAGCGTAACAATGGAAATTCAGGGAACCGAGGAACAACTTGAAAAACTTGTTGCGCGAATAAAAAAGGGTAGTGCGTTTATTAAAGTGAAAAATATGGAATTAACACAGATTGATGTGATCGATCAAGATAAAAAATTTGCTATTTTGTATTGATTATACCGCTGTGTGGTTTAAATCCGCGTTGCAGGATTGAATACTGAAATGATTTATGGTATAATAATGGGACTTATTGTCATGTTACTTTTTAGGTGAGGCAGTGATCTTATTGAAAAAAATATTGGTATTGCATGGTCCCAATTTGAATTTACTTGGTAAACGTGAACCGGAAATTTATGGCTCAATGACATTGGCAGATATAAATGAACTGCTGTATCAGAGAGGCCGACAAGGCGAGGTTCTAATAGATGCTGTGCAAAGCAATCACGAAGGTGTACTGGTAGATACTATTCAAAGTGCAGCTGAGCAAGGGTATCAATTTATTATTTTTAATGCAGCAGCTTTTACACATTACAGCATTGCTTTGCGTGATGCGATTGCGGGCGTTACGGTCCCTGTAATTGAGGTGCATTTATCAAATATTCATAAACGAGAAGAATTTCGACATCATTCTGTGATAGCACCTGTGGTAATGGGGCAGATTTGTGGTTTTGGTGCTGACAGTTATCTGGCGGCATTAGAAATTGTTTTACGTAAATTAAAATAGGGAGGCGTGCCGATGGATGCACGTTTAGAAAAACTGCGCGAGCTTCTAAAAAATCAGGGCTTAGATGCAGTCGTTATCAACAAAGTAGAGAATTTGCATTATTTTAGCGGCTTTACGGGGGATGACACAATATTGGTCGTTTCACAGAAAGCTGCCATACTTATTACAGATTTTCGTTATATGGAACAGGCAAGGCAGCAAAGTAAGTTTTTTCAGTTGATCGAACATAGCAAGGGGCTTTTGCCAAAAACGGCCGAGGTACTTATGGGGTTAGAACTCAAAAATATAGGCTTTGAGGGCAATGCACTTACGTATAACGACTTTTCTCTTCTTAAAAAAATGCTAAACGGAGTGGACTTTAAACAAGCTGTGGAGCTTGATACGCTTCGTATGATTAAAGATGAACAAGAAATTGCTCTTTTGCAAAAAGCCGTTGAAATCAGTGACCGGGCTTATGAACATATTTTAACGATTCTTCGACCGGGAATTTCCGAAATTGAAATTGCCGCCGAATTAGAAAATTGTATGCGTCGTTTAGGGTCGGAGAAACCAGCCTTTACGACAATTGTTGCATCGGGTGAACGAGGCAGTCTGCCGCATGGAATTGCTACCGATAAGTTGATTGTTGACGGAGATTTTGTTACAATGGATTTCGGTGCTGTTTATAAAGGCTATCATTCGGATATCACACGGACTGTATGTGTTGGTAGTGCCGATGATAAGCAACGTAAAATTTATGAGATAGTATTACAAGCGCAGCTTTTAGGTGTCGAAAAAGTACAGATTGGCAGTTCTGGTCAAGCTGTAGATGCTGATGTACGCCGCTATATTATGGACGCAGGGTATGGCCGCTTTTTTGGTCATGGACTTGGGCATAGTGTAGGTCTTGAAATTCACGAGCTTCCAAGGCTTTCACCGTCAAGTACGTGTGAACACTTAGAAGAAAATATGCTGGTCACTGTAGAACCGGGGATTTATTTGCCGGGGTGGGGCGGCATAAGAATTGAAGATACTGTTTTGGTTACGACACTCGGCGGTCGACCGTTGACGCAAAGTAACAAGCAATTAGTAGAAATTAAGTAAATCTGATTAAGATGATAGTGGAGGGCGTAATTAATGATTTCTAGTAGTGATTTCCGTACAGGATTAACACTTGAATTTGACAATGGTGTATGGCAGATTGTCGATTTCCAACATGTAAAACCAGGTAAAGGTGCTGCTTTTGTTAGAACAAAAATTAAAAATGTAAGAACAGGTGCTGTTGTTGAACGTACCTTTAACCCGAATGAAAAATTGCCAAGAGCTCATATTGAAACAAACGAAATGCAATACTTATATGAAGCAGATGGTGTATACACATTTATGGATAATGAAAGCTATGAACAGGTTGAGCTTAGTAAAGATCAACTTGGTGATGCTTTGCAATATCTGAAAGAAAATATGAATATTAGTTTGCAAACTCATAAAGGTACTATTATTGGTATTGCATTACCAAATTCGGTTGATTTAGAGGTAACTGAATGTGAACCAAGTATCAAAGGTGATACAGCGACTGGTGCTACTAAAATAGCAACCTTGGAAACAGGCTATACTGTGCGTGTACCTTTGTTTATTAATTTGGGTGATGTTTTACGCATTGATACTCGTACAGGAAATTATCTTGAAAGAGCGTAGAATATGAATAAAAAATCCGATGAAGATGAAAATTCTTCATCGGATTTTTTTACACAGTTGGAGGATTTACTGCGTTTGATAGCGAATTTTAAAGAAATAGAGTAAGTTCAGCTTGAGCTATATTCTTGGTTGCTTATGAATAAAAATAATAAATTTTTACATAATTAGTAGGATAGAATTTGTATATTAAGTATTTGTTTGTTATAATTTAGGTATAATGAACAGATGGGGTGAATCAACAAAATAAGGGAGGTTTCTATCATGGATAAAAATATGGAAAAGAAAGAAATGCAGGGTAGTCTTGGTTCTATTCGTATTGCAGATGAGGTCGTTAGCATTATTTCAGGCCTGGCTGCGACAGAAGTAGCTGGTATTGCGGGCATGAGTGGAGGCCTTGTTGGCGGAATTGCCGAAATGCTTGGTAAAAAGAATTTCGCCAAAGGTGTTAAGGTTGAGGTGGGGGAACGTGAAGCCGCTGTTGATCTATATATTATTGTGAAATATGGCGTGCGAATCCCAGATGTTGCTTTAGCTGTACAGGAAAATGTAAAAACAGCAATTGAAACCATGACTGGATTACGTGTTGTGGAAGTTAATATTCATGTGCAGGGTGTAGGTTTTCCTGAGGATGCAAAAGAAGAAGAAGTCAGAGTACGCTAGGGAGAGGTATAAATATGGGAGTCATAAATCGAATTCTTTTATTTATATACACAATTGCGTTTGCTGTATTGTCCTTGGCAATTGTTGTTTTGTGTACAGGGGTTATTCCAATTGATTTGGTATGGAATAATTTTTTATATCTTTGTGGACGCTATGAAACAGGCATTGCAGCCTTTGCTGTATTTTTAGTTAGTATACAACTTATGGGCGTCAGTTTCAGTTCCAATAAAAAAGTAAAGTATGCCAGTGAAGCAATCCTTATTCATGGAGATTTGGGTGATGTGTCTGTGGCTGTAGATGCTGTCAAAAATTTAGTGGATAAGACAGCAAGAGCGGTTCGCGGGATACGTGATGTAAAGGTTCGTGTTTTAGTTGAAGCTGCAAAAGGTGCAATTGATACAAATGTAAGTGTACATTTAACAGTTGTCATTGGGCAGGAAATCAATGTTACGGAGATTTCTGATCAGCTGCAAACAGCTATAAAAGAAAATGTGAAAAACATTTTAGGCCTAGAAACTTTGACCGTTACGATTGCAGTGGACAATATAACGAATGTAGCGCTGCAGAAACAGCGTGTTATGTGATGTTTGCTGCATTACACAATGAGGTGACAGAGTGAAGGAAGATATGAAGAATTTTATGGAAGCAGTCTGGAAAAATCATCGCGGTAGATTTATCGGAACTATCACAGGACTTTTTATTGGATTGTCTGTTTTAGTTTTTGGCTTTTTTAAGACTTTGTTCGTGTTGATTTGTGCTGTTATAGGACTCTATATAGGTGGTAAGATTGATCATCACGAAGACTTGTTTCGGCTTTTAGAAAAGCTGATTCCCACTAGATTTAGATGATAGAAAATGAATCGTTATAAAATGTTGTTTTAAAAGGAAGGTACGTTATGAGTCGTAGACAAGCCAGAGAGGTAGCGCTGCAGGCGTTATTCCAATTGGATTATAATGAAATAGATCAAACCGATGCGTATGATGCTGTATTAAGTGAGACACCTGTACTCAGTGATTCCGCAAGAGAATATGCAAAGCTGCTTCTTGATGGAACCAAAGCACATCTTGCCGAAATTGATGCATGGATTACAAAAAATTCCACCGAGTGGAAAGTTGATAGAATGCCAGGGGTTGATCGCAATATTACGCGAATCGCTGTTTTTGAATTGCAGTTTAGTGAAGAGAAAATGGCACCAAACATTATTATCAATGAAGCCGTTGAACTGGCAAAGAAGTTCGGGACAGATGCATCAGCACGTTTTGTAAATGGAATTTTAGGGTCAATGTTAAAGTGAAAAAAATTTATTTTTCGTTTCAATATGGATATTGTAGCAAAATTGTTGCTGTAAATTTATTTTAAATTTGCCAGGCTTTGGTCTGGCTTTTTTCTTATTATAGTATGTAAAGTAAGGAGCTATGACCGTTTTGAATATTTATGGTGTGAATGAAATTACAAAACATATAAAAACTATCATGGAACAGGATTTTACGCTGCAAAATTTGATGGTGCGAGGCGAAATTTCAAATTTTAAACAGCATTATTCCGGTCATTGCTATTTTACATTGAAAGATAGTAGTTCAAGCCTTAAATCTGTGATGTTTCGTGGTAAAGCACAATATCTGAAATTCATGCCGACCAATGGTATGAAAGTCGTTGCCAATGGGTCTATATCAGTTTATGAGCGTGACGGGGCATATCAGATGTACGTTGATATGCTGATACCAGAAGGTGCAGGTGAGCTGAGTGTTGCTTTTGAACAGCTTAAAACAAAATTGACACAGGAAGGGCTTTTTGAGAAAATCCATAAAAAAAGTCTGCCTATTCTGCCAAAAACAGTGGGGATTATTACTTCAGCGACTGGAGCTGTTTTACGAGATATTTATAAAGTTTCGAAGCGGCGCAATCCAAATGTGCAGTTAGTTTTGTATCCAGTCCAAGTTCAAGGACTTGAATCCGCATCACAAATTGTTCAAGCTGTGAAGTTTTTTAATAAAAAATTTCCGGTTGATGTTCTAATTATTGGACGTGGCGGCGGTTCGATGGAAGATCTTTGGTCTTTTAATGAAGAAAAAGTGGTACGGGCGATTTTTGCCTCAAAAATACCAGTAGTGTCTGCTGTTGGACATGAAACGGATTATACATTGTCAGATTTTGTAAGTGATATACGGGCAGCAACACCATCACAGGCGGCTGAATTGATTGTTCCAGATGCACGAGAATTGACCCGTTATATACAATCGCTATTTATTCAGGCTGATTTACAGATACGTCATACGCTGCAGACGAAAAAAACTCGTCTGATGGTTTGTTTAAAGAGTAAGACGCTGCAAAAACCACAACTTCTATTGCAGGAAAAAAGACAGCACCTCGATGATTCATTCGAAAAAGTAGAACAATTGAAGACGAGGCTGCTTGTCGAAAAAAAACATAAAATGAATGTAGTTTTAGAAAAACTACACATACTCAATCCCGCTGCTGTTTTAAAAAGAGGGTATGGTATTGTGAAAATAGAAAGAAAAATTGTGTATAATATAGATGCTGTAAAACCGGGACAGAAACTTGCCGTAATACTTAGTGATGGCAGTTTTGATGCAATTGTCGCGGGTGTTAGAAAGGGGCAGGTTCTGTATGGCGAAAAGTAAAAAAATATCGTTTGAAGCATCTTTGGAAAATTTAGAAGAACTTGTTAAAGATTTAGAAGCTGGCGATATTAGTTTAGAGACTCTTCTGGATAAATATACACAGGCAGTCTTGCTTTCAAAGACATGTCTGGATCAGTTAAATCAGACTGAAGCTGCCATTGATAAGATGGTACAGGAAAATAAGGGTGAAATTCAGGAATCAATATTGAATATAGAAGGAGAGTAGTTTATGTTTAAAACGTATTGGAATGAAAAATTACAATTGGTTGAAGCTGAATTGGCTCAAATTATTCCTCCGAAGTCAGCTCTTTCAAGTACTTTGTGCGAAGCCATGAATTATAGTCTTATGGCTGGCGGGAAAAGACTTCGTCCAGTCTTACTTATTGCGGCAGCTGATGCAGTGGGTGGGCAGGGGGATTCTTTTGTGAAATCTGCCTGTGCCATTGAAATGATACACACCTATTCTTTGATTCATGATGATTTACCAGCTATGGATAATGATGATTATCGGCGTGGTAAGCTGACCAACCACAAAGTATATGGTGACGGGATGGCTGTACTAGCTGGAGATGCGCTGCTTACAATGGCTTTTGAAGTTTTGTGCAGTCAAAAAAATGTAAACGCAGAAAATCGGCTTCGTGTTGTTCAGGAAATGAGCTTTTCGGCAGGACCAAATGGAATGGTTGGTGGACAGGCTATTGATCTTTTATCAGAAAATAAAAGAATTGATATGAATACTTTAAAGCAAATGCATGAAGCGAAAACAGGAGCTCTGTTTTGCGCAGCAATTCGTTCCGGTGCTATTTTAGCGAATGCGACGGAACGTGAGGTTGATGCGCTGACGCTCTATGCGGAAAAATTCGGTTTAGCTTTTCAAATTACGGATGATATATTGGATGTTATCGGTTCAGCAGAAAAAATTGGTAAACCAGTGGGTAGTGACGAACGCAACCATAAATCTACGTATGTTACATTGACATCCTTAGCAGAGGCAAAAAAAATGGCGGCGGAAGCTGTTGCGGATGCGTTACATTCTTTAGACATTTTTGGAAGCCAAGCCGATTTTCTGAGGTCAATCGTACAGTATTTGGAGTCACGTGATAAATAAAATATAGATTCTAAAGGAAAGTGTGTTGGTGAAAATGAATCATATATTAGATACGATAGATACTCCTGATGCATTAAAAAACCTTTCATTGGGAGAACTGAAAAAACTTGCCCAGGAACTTCGTGGGTTTATTATACAAAATGTTGCAAAAACTGGTGGACATCTCGCACCAAGCTTAGGCGTAGTCGATCTTACGGTAGCACTTTATAAAGTTTTTAACTGCCCCAGTGATAAGATTGTTTGGGATGTTGGACACCAGGCTTATGCCCATAAAATCTTGACCGGTCGTCGTGACGTATTTCATACGCTGCGACAATCTGGTGGTATAACTGGGTTCCCTAACCGGAGTGAAAGCAAATATGATAGTTTTGGCGTGGGTCATTCGAGTACATCCATCTCTGCAGCACTGGGAATGGCGATTGCACGTGATTTAGATCATAAAAAAAATCATGTTATCACGGTTATCGGTGATGGGGCCTTAACGGGCGGTGAAGCTTTCGAAGCACTCAATCATGCTGGAGATTTGGGTAAAGATCTTATTGTTATTTTAAATGATAATGAAATGTCTATTGATCGGAACGTTGGAGCTATGTCAGAATATTTATCGAAGATGCGTACAGCTCCTAAGTATAATAAAGCCAAAAAAGATTTAGAAGGACTTTTGCGGCGGATACCGGCTATTGGTGATACAGTTCTTAAAACGGCTGAACATATTAAAGATAGTGTTCGTTTTTTCCTTGTTCCCGGGGGGCTGTTTGAAGAAATGGGCTTTACCTATGTAGGACCGATCGATGGAAATAATATGGAGATATTATTGGAGGTTCTTGAAAAGGCGAAAAAAATGCATGGACCAATTCTTATCCATACATTAACGAAAAAAGGAAAAGGCTATTTACCGGCTGAAATCGAACCGGATAAATTTCATGGAATTGGCAAATTTGATATTGCCAGTGGCGAACCAAATAAAGCGGCAACTAATATTCCGTCTTATACGTCTATTTTTAGCAAGGCGTTGATTGAACTCGCACAGACAAATGAAGACATTGTAGCTATTACAGCCGGAATGCCATCGGGGACAGGTCTTAAAAAATTTGGCGAATTTTATCCAACTCGTTTGTTTGATGTAGGAATCGCTGAACAGCATGCGATTACATTAGCGGCTGGGCTGGCTTCGCAGGGTAAAAAGCCCGTCGTTGTGCTTTACTCGACGTTTGCTCAAAGAGCATATGATCAAATATTGCATGATGTTTGTCTACAGAATTTGCCGGTGGTCTTAGGTCTTGACAGGGCTGGTCTGGTGGGTGAAGACGGTCCGACACATCATGGTGTCTTTGATTATTCTTATCTTAGGCACATGCCTAATTTGACGATCATGGCACCAAAAGACGAAAATGAGCTTCGGCAGATGTTAGGTACGGCAATTGCGATGGATGGACCGGTTGTGCTTCGCTACCCTCGTGGCTGTGGACTCGGTGTTCCGATTGAGGCAGATTTTAGTGGAATTCCCATTGGCAAAGCTGAGCAAATTCGTTCGGGCGGGAAAATTGCTTTTGTGGGTATTGGAAGTATGGTAGATGCCTGCGCGAAGGCAAGTGATTTGCTTCGTGTCGCTGGTGTTGAGTCGACGGTGATCAATGCGCGCTTTGTGAAACCGCTTGATCATATTTTGCTGCAGCAACTGGCGAGGCAAATGGATGTAATTGTAACGGTAGAAGATAATGTATTGGCAGGCGGTTTTGGTTCTGCGGTATTGGAATTACTAAATGAAGATCAACTAAATGATGTAAAAGTGCTGCGATGCGGTCTGCCTGATCATTTTATTGAACAGGGCAGCAGGACTGAGCTTTTGCAAAAATATAATTTAACAGGTGAAACGATTGCGGCAATGGTGCGCAATTTTATTCAGTAAGTTTCACTTTTTTGTAGGTGGGATAAAGTTATGGCTAAGGAAAGATTAGATGTAGTCTTAGTAAATAGAAATCTTGTAGTGAGTCGTGAACGGGCAAAAACAACGATTATGGCTGGACTGGTACTTGTTGATGGGCAAAAAATAGACAAGGTCGGTACACTTATAAAGCCAGAGGCTGAAATTCGTATTTTAGGTGATAGTATTGGGTATGTTAGCCGGGGCGGGCTTAAACTTGCCAAAGCAATTGAAGTATTTTCAATTGAATTAAAAGGAAAAGTTGTAGCTGATATTGGCGCTTCAACAGGTGGATTCACGGATTGCTCTTTGCAAAATGGTGCCGTGAAAGTATATGCCATTGATGTTGGTTATGGACAGTTAGCTTGGTCTTTACGTACAGATGAGCGTGTTGTGAATATGGAACGCACTAATATTCGAAATGTTACAGCAGCTGATTTAAATGAACTCATCGATTTTGCTTCTATTGATGTGGCATTTATTTCATTGGAGAAGGTATTACCAGCGGCAAAGTCTTTATTGCAGCCGACCGGTGAAATTGTAGCACTTATTAAACCGCAATTCGAAGCCGGTCGAGAAAAAGTTGGAAAAAAAGGTGTAGTTCGTGATCCGAAGGTACATGAAGAAGTTATTCAGCATGTTATAGATTTTAGTCGAAGTATTGGTTTTATGCCGATGGCATTGACTTTTTCCCCGGTGAAAGGACCAGAGGGCAATATCGAATATCTGGTTCGTCTTGGTCTCAATACGGATGAAGCATGTTTGATTAATATTGACACAATTCAATCTGTTGTAAAGGATGCGCATCAGGAGCTAGATAAGGTGACACATCATTGAAGCTGGGATGGATATGCCATTATAGCAGTTGGGGAAAGGTTTGTGGGTAGTTATATGATTACAGTTGCTGTTTTTCCTAATAAAAATAAAAAAAAAGCCAATTCTGTTTTAACACGACTTGTTGACTTTTATCGAGATAAAGATGTTCAGTTGGTTCTGCCAAAAGATGAAGCAGAATTTTTTGGCTATCCGGCGTTTGGCGTAGAAAATATATTTGATGCAGCTATCAATTTAGGTCTAACAATTGGTGGCGATGGTACGTTATTAGGCGTTTGCCGCCGATTGGCTTTGCGTAATATTCCGGTTTGTGGAATCAATATTGGCAGATTTGGCTTTTTGGCTGATATTGAATTATCGGAACTTGAAGATAAACTTGAGAAGGTTTTACAGGGGGAATATCGTATTGAAGAACGTTTGATGCTGGCGGGTATTATCAAGCGGGGGAATCAAATGAGTTTTGTTGGCAATGCAATAAATGATATTGTTGTTACAAAAGGCGGCGTGGCTCGGATGCTTAATTTGGGGTTAAGCATCGATAATTGCTTGATTGCCAATTATCAAGCGGATGGACTGATTGTATCGACAGCAACTGGGTCGACGGGATATTCTCTTTCGGCTGGGGGGCCTATTATAAATCCGAAGGTGAAATTGCTATTGGTGACACCGATTTGTCCGCATACGCTAAATGCTCGTCCTATGATTATTTCTGAAGATGAAGAAGTTCGTATTAATGTGGCAGCGGCACACCGTGATATTTTATTGACTTTTGATGGTCAAGAAAGTTGTAATTTGGTTCCAGGCGACGAGGTGATCGTAAGAAAGTCTTCGTTTATGGCAAAAATAATAAAGTTTGAAGATAAAAATTACTATAAAACGATGCGAACGAAATTATGGCGGGGGAATGCTTAATGCAGACAATCAGTGCAATTGATGCAGCACATGAACTGCTCAAGAAGAAATTACAGAATGCATTGACCATCGTTGATGCAACTGCCGGTAATGGCAATGATACCCTTTTTTTAGCCCAAAATTCGTTGGAATCGGCTCATATTTATGCATTTGATATTCAAAAAAGTGCATTGGAGAGAACAGCAGAAATAGTAGAATTGTACCGAAATAAAGTGCAGTTGATTTTGGACAGTCATGTGAATATTGAAAAATATGTAGTTACGCGGATTGATGTGGCAATGTTTAATCTCGGTTATTTACCGGGTGGTGATCATGCGATTACTACACAGGCTGAATCAACGATAGAAGCTGTAATGAAAATTATCGATTGTTTAGCGACAAATGGACTTTTGGCAATTACTACGTATCCTGGACATGAGGAAGGTCTTTTGGAATATAATCAATTGGTCGAGTATTTAAGAAATTTGCCAATGCAAGAATTTACTGTGGCTTGTTATAGTATGCTCAATCACACAATTAAGGCACCTGTTTTATATTTGATCGAAAAAGTTAGGAGATGATGAAGTGAAGGCAATACGTCATGCGAAAATAAAAGCCATTATTGAAAATACGGTTGTTGAGACACAGGAAGATTTAGCAGAATCTTTACGTAAACAAAATATAGAGGTAACGCAGGCAACCGTGTCACGTGACATAAAAGAACTAATGCTCATCAAAATACCGACGGGTGATGGCCGTTATAGGTATGCTTATCCTTTAGAAAAAAATATGGTTTTTTCTAAAAATAGAATGACTAGGATGTTTCAGGATTCGGTTATTGGATTGAATTTCAGTGAGAACATTATTGTGATCAAAACGCTGCCGGGAACAGCGAATGCCGTAGCATCGACTTTGGATTACGCGAAATGGCCGGAAATTATTGGAACGGTAGCTGGGGATGACAATATTTTTGTTGTTGTTAAACCATTGGAAGCAGTCCCGAGTATTATAAAAAAATTGGAGCTGCTTATTAATTAAGTGCATCGTTCATCAAGGGAGTAAATTGACTATGCTGAAAACATTAACTGTATGGAATTTTGCTTTACTCGAACATGTCCAGATCGAGTTTGAGCGTGGGTTAAATATTTTAACGGGTGAAACGGGTGCGGGAAAATCTATTTTGATTGATTCTTTAGGGATGATTCTTGGGCACAGGACTTCAATTGAAAAAATCCGTAAAGATCGTGACTGGTTGCGAGTGGAAGCTGTCTTTGATACTAGCAAATATCCGGACGTGCATGATTTTTTGCAGCGATCCGATATTGTAGATGAAGACGATTCTTTAATTATCAGTCGGCAAATTGCTAAAACCGGAAAAAATGCAATTCAGGTCAATGGCTGCCATGTAACGCTTACTTCATTGAAAATGCTAGGCGAATTACTGATTGACATTCATGGACAAAATGAGAACCAAGCCCTTTTGCGGACGGAAAATCAATTTGCTCTTGTGGATGCTTATAAGATAGAAATTAAGACATGCCTTGCCGTATATCAGACTGCATTTGTAAAATGGAATGAGCTGAAAGAGAGTCTTAAACAGCAAGAGCTGGATTCACGCGAACATGCTCAGCGTATGGATATGTTATCGTGGCAGGTCAATGAGATTGAGGCAGCTAAATTAAAAGAAGCGGAAGACGAAGGGTTAGAACAAGAAATTAAACTTTTATCGAATGCCGAAAAAATTTCTGATTTGGTTAAGTCTTCCTATCGCCTTTTAGATAGTGGGGATAAAAGGCAGCCAGCGGTCATCCCATCGCTGGTAGAAATTAAAAAAAATATGGAGATGCTTATTCGCTATGACACGAAATTAACAAATGTTATGCAAATGATTACGGATGCATTATGTCAGATTGAAGAATGTTCTTACGAAATTCGTGATTATGGTGAAAGTATTGATTATAGTCCGGAGCGGTTAAATAAATTACAAGAACGCATGGATGAAATTTATAAGCTTCGTAAAAAATATGGAGCCACAATTGCAGATGTATTAGAGCATTATCATAATGCAAAAAAAGAATTACTGGCAATTGAAAATTATGATCAGCGTATTGAAGATCTTAAATACAATATTGCACAGGCAGAAAAAGATTTGGCTGTGAAGGCAGCCGCATTGACGAAACTTCGACAAAGTTCAGCGGAGCTGCTATCCGCTGACATTCAAAAACATTTGTTGTCGTTGGGAATGGAAAATGCACGTTTTGTGATTGAAATAAAAGACGATGCTATTTACCATATGAATGGTGCTAACACAATTCATATTTTATTTTCTGCTAATTTAGGAGAAGATCCAAAACCAATGCAAAAGGTAGCCTCAGGCGGGGAACTTTCCCGAATTGCTTTGGCAATTAAAACGGTTTGTGCAGCAAAAGATAAAATTGGTATCATGGTTTTTGATGAAATCGATACAGGTATTGGTGGAAAGACGGCACAGATGGTTGCAGAACGTATTGCAATGGTAGCTGCGTATAAACAGGTTTTATGTATTACACATTTGCCCCAGATTGCTTGTATGGCCGATGTACATCTATATATTGATAAACAGATACAAAATAATAAAACAGTAACGCAAGTGCGTCCTTTATCAACGAGTGAGCAGTTAAATGAAATTGCGCGAATGGCTTCGGGAATCGATATTACGGCGGCATCACTTGACAACGCAATGGAAATGCTCAATAATGCAAAATTGAAAAAAGAGAGTTTTAGACAAAATAAATAGGATTGAATAGCAATGGAGGCACAAAAATGGATGAAGGTTTAATTGAAAAAAAAATAAGCAGTACACGCGTCTATGAAGGCGTTCTTTTGAAGGTTAATAAAGACGTAGTCGAACTGCCAAATGGCAAGCAGGCGGTACGTGAATGGATTGAACATCCAGGGGCAGCGGCTGTAGTGCCTCTTTTAAATAATGGAAAAATTGTTATGGTTAGGCAATATCGTCATCCGATGGGAAAAGTGACTCTTGAAATTCCCGCAGGAAAACTCGATGATCCAAATGAAGATCCACTAGAATGTGCACGCCGTGAACTAAAAGAAGAAACCGGCTATCGAGCTCATACTTTAACAAAACTTACTACAATTGCTACAACAGTGGGGTTTTCAAATGAAGTGATTCATCTGTATGTTGCTAAAGATCTTGATGCCGGGTTACAATGTCCTGATGAAGATGAGTTTATTAATACGGTGATGATTTCAGTTGAAAAAATTGATGAATTGATTCAGACAGGGAAAATTGATGATGCAAAATCAGTAGTTTCTTTGCTTATGGTGAAAAATTTTATTCTTTAATTTGTAAAAATCCTTTCTGCAATAGGATCTGTAGAGAGGATTTTTATATATAGGTCTTCATTTTATTGAAATATGGTTTTGAAAAATTTGTAATTTATCGTTACAATTCAAAGGTTTTCTAGTATAATTATAAAGATAGACATAAATTTATCTTTAGTTTAACAGGTTGGGAGTGGTTTTTTAGTGTTTGGTCCAGATATGATTTTTGGTATACCTGGTTTATTGATTGCGATGACTGTGCATGAGTATGCACATGCGAGGATCGCTGTGGCATTGGGAGATCCAACTCCAAAGTTTGAGGGACGGTTGACACTCAATCCATTAGCTCATTTAGATCCAATTGGGTTATTGATGCTGTTTTTTGCACAATTTGGTTGGGCAAAACCAGTTATGATCAATCCGCGGAATTTTAGCGATCGACGTCATGGTGAACTCTATGTTGCAATTGCCGGACCGGCAGCCAATTTAATAACAGCATTTGTATCCTTGCTTCTTTTGAATATTATTGCAGTAATGGGTATTCAGGTGCAGTGGGTCTATCTTGTTATCAAATTGGTTATGGTATTCAATCTTAATTTTGCTATATTTAATATGATTCCATTGCCACCACTTGATGGCTCGAAAGTTCTGATGAGTTTTTTGCCGGGCAAATTAGCCTATCAATATGCTGGGTTAGAACGCTATAGCTTTTTTATCTTAATTTTATTAGTTTTTACGAATATATTGGGATATATTATTTTCCCGATTCGGAATGTAATTCTTAATGTAATGTCGTTTATCTTGTCATTTATATTTTAGGAGGAGATTTTTTTGAGTAAGGGTCGTATTTTTAGTGGTATGCAGCCGTCGGGTAAGTTTCATTTAGGAAATTATATGGGTGCACTTGAAAATTGGGTGAAATTACAGAATGATTATGAATGTTTTTTTTCAATTGTTGATTTACACGCCTTGACAAGTGCCTATGCTGATACAAGTAAAATTCCAGAAAATATTTATAACATGGCACTTGATTGGTTAAGTGCAGGGTTAGACCCAGAAAAAAATGTTATTTTTGTTCAATCAAAGGTAAAGGAACATGCCGAACTGCATTTACTGCTTTCGATGATGACCCCGCTTTCCTGGCTGGAACGTGTACCAACCTATAAAGATAAACTCCAGCAGCTTGGTGCACAGGGGAAAGATATTAATACGTATGGGTTTTTAGGGTATCCGGAACTTATGACAGCCGACATTATTCTTTATAAAGCAGGCTTTGTGCCTGTCGGCGAAGATCAGCTGCCGCATTTGGAACTTGCGCGTGAAATTACGCGTCGTTTCAATAATTTATATAGTCCAATTTTCCCTGAGCCACAGGGCTTAATGAGCGAAGCGGCGGTTCTTCCTGGTATTGATGGGCGTAAAATGAGCAAATCCTATGGAAATACGATTCCGTTTGCTTCGAGTCCGGATGAACTTAGAGAACGGGTTCGCATGATTATTACGGATCCACAACGCATTAAAAGGACAGATAAGGGCAATCCGGATGTTTGTATAGCTTTTAAATTTCATACATTGTTCAATAAAGAAGAGGTTCTTGAGATTGATCAAGCCTGTCGCAGTGCATCCATTGGCTGTGTAGATTGCAAAAAACGACTCGCTGAAAAGATGGTAAACATCATGGGGGCGATGCATGTGCGTCGTCAGGAATATGAAGGAAAGCCAGAAAAAATTCGAGAAATTTTGGAGGCTGGTACGGAGCGGGCACGTAAAGTTGCAGCAGCGACAATGGAAGAAGTTCGCGAAGCAATGCATTTACAATAAATGCTGGACTATGAAATTAAATTAGATGCATTTGAAGGTCCTTTGGATTTGCTGATGCATTTAATTGAAAAAAATAAAATTGATATTTATGATATTCCAATTGCTGTTCTTACCGAGCAGTATATAGAATATCTGGATCGGTTTCAGGAATTCAATATTGAAATAGCCAGCGAGTTTTTGGTTATGGCGGCAACTTTGCTGCAAATTAAATCACGTATCTTATTGCCTAAGGTAAAAAAAACAGAGGATGAAACGGATATTGAGGATGAACTGGATCCAAGACAAGAACTGATTGATCGTCTTTTAGAATATCGACGTTTCAAAGAAGTAAGCGAAATTTTGGACCAATTGGCAGAAGAACAGGAAAAATTATTTTTTCGGTCACCAACATTAATACCTGTTCAGTACCTGCCTCCGACAAATCTCGATATTCAACTGCTTTTGGAAGCATTTCATAGTGTTTTAGAGGCAAATGCAGATCATACTTCGCTTGTATCTCGTGAAAAATTCAGTGTACAAGATAAAATGGCGGATATTATTTTTCTTTTGGATAAGCAGGCTGGGACTATTCTCTTTACGGACGCTTTCACAAGATCCGGGACAAAAAATGAATTTATTACGACATTTTTGGCTTTGCTCGAATTGATGAAGCTTAAAACTGTCACAATTAAACAGACACAGCCTTTTTCGCCTATCTATATTAACAGAAGGAGCGAGGAATAACCGTGTTTTATGCAAATCTTAAGGGTCATGTTGAGGCACTGTTGTTTATCAATGGTGATCCTGTTCCAGCGGGGCAGCTTGCTGAAATTTTGAATGTTGATAAAGTCAATATAGAAGAAATCGTCACACAGTTAAAAGAAGACATGGATACATCGGAGCGTGGCCTGACCATCATTAAAGTTGCTGGCGGCTATCAGCTTTGTACAAAGCCAGAATTAGCAGCGATCGTGGAAAAAATGGCACAGGTATTGGATAATAAATTATCTGTTCCGGCTATGGAAACGCTCTCTATTATTGCATTTAAGCAGCCGATTACCAAACAGGAAATCGAAAACATTCGTGGTGTACGAGTAGATCGAGTTTTGATGAAACTAATAGATCGTTTGCTGGTCAAAGAATTAGGTCGAAAAAAAGTAATTGGACGACCAATTTTGTATGGAACGACAGAAGAATTCTTAAAATGTTTTGGTTTGGACAATATTGAAGATTTGCCATTACTGCCAGATGCAGTATATACGGAATGAATAAAAGTAAGGACTGTCTTGCAATCTACGAGGATAGTCCTTGTTTTTTACTTATTTGGCAGAATAGCTGTTTTTTTGTAAAAATACTTGACGGTGCTTAGTGGTCTTATATATAATATTTACGGTGTGTTTAATGAAAGGGTGGAAAGGTTGAAAAAAGTTTTTTCTATTATTTTAGTGCTGAATATGATGTTGCTTAATTTTAACTTTAGTGTTGCATCGGCACAAGAGCTATCGAATCTGACGGCAAAGTCAGCCATCGTTATTGAAGCAGCTACCGGCAAGGTTTTGTATGAAAAAGATGCAAATTCAAAACGATATCCTGCTAGTACAACAAAGATGATGACGCTAATTGTGGCACTTGAATATGGCAAGCTGGAAGATACTGTAACAGTAAGTAAAAATGCAGTAGAGACAGAGGGGTCCTCGCTGGGCCTTGACGAAGGTGAAAAAATCAAGTTGTCCGATTTATTATATGGTATGATGCTCGTATCAGGAAATGATGCTACGGTGGCGGTGGCAGAACATATTGCTGGTTCTGTTGATAAATTTGCTCAACTTATGACAAAAAAGGCTATTGAAATCGGAGCACAAAATACTTCCTTTGTGAATTCAAGTGGACTGCCTGATCCAAATCATTATACAACGGCATCTGATTTGGCCAAGATTGCTGCTTATGGGTATAAAAACCCTATGTTTGCCAAGATTGTTAATACGAAAGAAAAGCTGATTCCATGGGGATCTAGAGCTTATATGCGAGATTTGAACAATGAAAACAGGATGCTGTCTTTATATGATGGCGGCAATGGTGTTAAAACAGGATATACGGATCTTGCCGGGCGGTGCTTGGTATCCGCGGCCAAACGTGATGGGGTTCAATTGATTGCAGTAGTTCTTGACAGTGAATATATGTGGAATGATTCTATTGCCTTGTTAGATTATGGCTTTAGGAATATTCAACCAATGAATTTATTTAAGAAAAAAGATATTGTGAAGACGGTTCATGTCATATCGGGGAAAAAAGATGCGATTCAGTTGATAGCGGATGGTGATGTTGATATTCCGGTTGTCGAAGGTGATCAGGATAAATTTCAAACACTGATTGATGTTCCTGAACGCATTTATGCACCCGTTAGCAAAGGAGATTCTGTTGGTAAGGTGAAAATCATGTATGATGGTAAAGAGGTTGCTTCGGTAAATCTGATCGCTAAGGAATCGGTAGATAAACGTTCTTTTTTTTCAACGGTATATCAGACGATTTCTTTGGCCGTGTCCTATATCAAAAATACATTGGTTTAATATAATACAGTAAAAGAACAGTGTAAACTGTTCTTTTTTTGTATAAAAAGAAAATTTAACAGCGATATCTGTTATAATAAAAGCAGTATGATTTTATGAAAGCATCGGTAGTTGCGTAAAAAAAGGAGAATGTTGTTTGGAACGTTTACAAAAAGTTATGAGTCAGGCTGGAGTTTCATCCCGCCGGGCAGCAGAAAAAATTATTCTAGAAGGCCGCGTCAGTGTCAATGGACGAGTGGTAAAAGAACTTGGTAGCAAAATTGATCCGGAAAAAGACGAACTTTTGGTTGATGGAAAAGTTATTAAGACAATGACGGATCATGTTTATTTTATTTTAAATAAACCCAAAGGGGTTATTTCGACAGCGAAGGATGAACGTGGCAGAAAAACAGTCCTTGATCTTTTAGCAAAGGTTCCGGAACGTATTTATCCTGTCGGCAGGCTTGATAACAATACAGAAGGCCTTTTGCTTTTGACCAATGATGGTGAATTAATGAATTCACTACTGCATCCTAAATATAAAATTTATAAAACATATATTGCAAAAGTTGAAGGGAATCCTTCGGAAGATAAACTCGATCAGCTGAGGGCTGGTATTGAACTTGAGGACGGTATGACGGCTCCCGCTGAAGTATATATTGCTGGGACAGAACCTATGAAAAATATTACAACGCTTGAAATCATCATTCATGAAGGTCGGAACCGTCAGGTACGTCGGATGTGTGAAGCGATTGGATGCTCGATTAAGTCACTGAAAAGAATTGAATTTGCGGGACTTACCTTGTCGGGCGTTCATCGCGGACAGTATCGTGCTTTGACGGCAAGAGAAGTAGATCGTTTGAAATCAATTCAATAAGAAGAAAAGTTTATTTTCAAAAGATAGGGTGTAGACAAATGGAAAAGATTATTGTGGTCGGTGGTGGTCCCGCGGGATTGATGGCAGCCGTCAAAGCTGCGGAAAATGGCTCTGAAGTACTTTTACTGGAAAAAATGAATCGTGTCGGTAAAAAAATGTTGATTACAGGTAAGGGGCGCTGCAATATAACAAATACAGCACAAATACCTGAACTTATAAAAAACATTACGGGCAATGGTGCTTTTTTGAATAGTACAATCCGAGCATTTGATAATGAGGATGTTATTGCTTTTTTTAATGGACTAGGACTGAGTACTAAAATAGAACGTGGCGGTAGAATTTTTCCTGAAAGTGATAAAGCTGCTGATGTAGTAGGGTCAATGTTGCGCGCGCTGCATCGACTTGGTGTTAAAATTGAAATCAATCAGGTGATTGATCATATTTTAGTGAAAGATGGCACAGTCTGCGGTGTTAAAACGAAAACGGGAAAGATCTATGAGGGCGATGCTGTTATTTTAGCAACGGGTGGAGCTTCGTATCCCGGGACAGGTTCAACGGGCGACGGATATACTATGGCCAAAAATTTAGGACATTCGGTTGTGCCAATCAAACCATCGTTGGTTCCGCTTGAAACAAAAGAATCCTGGATCAAATCCGTACAGGGACTGTCACTGAAAAATGTAAAAGTGACAGCTCTTGCTGATGGTGAAAAGATTGGTGAGGACTTTGGCGAGATGCTGTTTACGCATTTTGGTGTATCAGGACCAATTATATTATCACTCAGCCGGGTTGTAACGGAGCAGCTACAACAGGGCAAAAAGGTAGAACTTAGTATTAATCTAAAACCAGCTTTGACACCGGAAGTATTGGATAAAAGAATTCAACGTGACTTTGAAAAGTTTATTCGTAAACAGATTAAAAATTCGCTGCACGAACTTCTACCAGCGAAACTCATTGATGTAATGATTGGGTTAGCTTCACTGGAACCGGATAAAGAAATCCATCAAGTAACAAAAGAAGAACGGCTCAGGTTGGTGAATGCAATTGAACATTTAACGCTTACCGTTACGAAAACACGGCCGATTGCAGAGGCAATTGTTACAGCGGGGGGAATTGAAGTCAAGGAAATTAACCCTAAAACAATGGAATCAAAGCTTGTGAAGCACTTATATTTTGCTGGTGAGGTCATTGATATCGATGGTTATACAGGTGGTTTCAATCTTCAAGCTGCCTTTTCGACAGGTGCTGCCGCAGGGCAATATGCGGCTTGGAGTGATTGATGATTTTTAAGTAGAAAGGTTGAATGAAATGGGTGGAAATAAAACAGTTGATTCTTTAAAACATGGTATATGCGGGGAGATTTTTATTCCAGGAGATAAATCAATTTCACATCGCAGCGTTATGTTTTCAAGTTTAGGCGATAGGGCAGTACGGATAAGGAATTTTTTAAATGCACAGGATTGTATGTCTACTGTTGCATGTATGCGTTCATTGGGTATTCAAATAGACCAAATCGGACCGACTGAATTTATTGTCCATGGCAAGGGCCTTCATGGATTGCAGGAGCCGCAGTGCATTGTTGATGCGGGGAATTCAGGAACGACTTTGCGCTTAATGATGGGAATCTTAGCACCCCAGCCTTTTTTAACAACCTTTACAGGTGATGCATCGCTTCATAAACGTCCGATGGGACGTGTTATTAAGCCGCTGTCGGCGATGGGGGCTCATATTGTCGGTCGTGAAAGTGCGAAATTTTTGCCAGTAACTTTGATTCCAACGCAAAAATTAAAAGGTATTGATTATCAGATGCCGATGGCTAGTGCACAGGTGAAGTCTGCTGTTTTGCTCGCCGGTATGTATGCTGATGGTGAGACTCGGGTTACGGAGCCTTATACATCACGCGATCATACAGAAAAAATGCTGGAAACTTTTGGTGTTGCATTGGATAAAGAGGGAACGAGCATTACAATCAAAGCGGTGGATTCTTTTCACGCACCAGAGTTGATTGAAGTTCCCGGGGATATCAGTTCAGCGGCTTTTTGGCTGGTGGCAGCATCTATTATTCCAGGCAGTGAATTGACATTGCGTAATGTTGGGGTGAATCCAACCCGCACTGGAATCCTTGATGTTTTAATTGATATGGGAGCTGATATTACTTTAATTAATAAACGGTTTAGCGGCAAAGAACCAGTCGCAGATATTGTCGTAAAATCAGCTGCACTTCATGGTACAACTTTTGGTGCAAAAATTATTCCTCGTCTGGTTGATGAAATTCCTGTGATTGCAGTTGCGGCGATGTTTGCTGAAGGAGAAACTGTCATTACTGGCGCGGGTGAACTTCGGGTGAAAGAAACGGATCGCTTGCAAGCCATTACGACTGAGTTTAATAAATTAGCAGACTGCATTATCGCGGCAGAGGATGGACTTACGATTAAAGGATCTGCTAAGCTGAAAGCTGCCTCTTGTTTATCCTATCATGATCATCGCATAGCAATGGCCTTGGCAATTGCGGGAGCAGCGGGTGCGGGAGTAACCATAGACAATGCGGAATGTGTGAATATTTCGTATCCGGAATTTTATGCGACATTGGAAACTTTAAGAAAAGGATAGCGGGGGAGAAATACATGAGGAATTTAGTCGTAGCAATTGATGGCCCCGCCGGGGCTGGAAAAAGCACCGTAGCACAGTTGGCCGCAGAAAAATTGGCTTATACATATATTGATACAGGAGCAATGTATCGTGCTGTAGCTTGGAAAGTTTTGCAACAAGCTGCAACAAATATCACAGAGGAACTTATACTTTCTGTAGCCGCAGATATTGAAGTTGATTTACAATATATAGATCGAAAATCTATTATTTTTGTTGATGGAATCGATGTTAGTGGTGAAATTCGAACTCCTGAAGTTACAGCACTTGTTTCGCAAGTTGCAAAAATTGGTGTTGTTCGAGAAAAATTAGTCGCGTTGCAGCGAAAAATGGCACAGCGTGGTTCGGTGCTTATGGATGGACGGGATATAGCAACCAATGTATTACCGAATGCTGATGTGAAAATATTTTTAACTGCATCAATTGATGAACGTGCGGCAAGACGCTGGCGTCAATTGCAGCTGAATGGTTATAGTGTGGACATGTCTGAATTAAAACAAGAAATCGCAGCTCGTGATAAGGCGGACAGTGAACGAGAAATCTCTCCGCTTGTTCAGGCGGCTGATGCAGTCTTGATTGATACGACGAGACTATCTATTGATCAAACGGTAGAAGCTATATTAAATTTATGTAGGTGATATATCATGTTATACAAATTTGTTCGCAAATTGTTACAGTGGTTGTTTAAAGTGGTATTTCGCTGTAAAATATCAGGTGCTGAGCATATTCCATTGTCAGGAGGACTCATTATCGCCGCGAATCATGCGAGTAATTGGGACCCTCCCATGGCAGCTGTATTTGCTTTGCGTCCGGTCTGCTTTATGGCCAAACAGGAATTATTTGCTGTACCTGTTTTGGGACAAATTATAAAGCAACTCTATGCATTTCCAGTTAAACGGGGGTCTGGTGATCGTGGCGCAATAAAAACAGCCTTGCAGATATTAAAAAAAGGAGATTGCTTAGGGCTTTTTCCAGAAGGAACACGCAGCCATGATGGCAAAATGCATAAGCCGGAAGCTGGAATAGCTTTTATTGCTGCTAAGGCTAATGTGCCGGTCATTCCCACCGCACTGGTAGGGGCCGCAGATATTTTTGGTGAAAAGACAAAATTTCCCAAGCTGAAAATCCGCTATGGAATGCCAATGGTGTTTCAAGGAAATCCAGCGGATCGAGATGAATTACAAGCTTTTTCGCAGCAGATTATGGATGAAATAGAAAAAATGATAACGATTGAACAGAATAAATAATTGATGGTGATATAAAGATGGAAGTTTTTTTAGCAAGACATAATGGTTTTTGTTATGGTGTAAAACGCGCAATCAAATTAGCACAAGATAGTGCCGCTTTAGAGGGAAAGGCCTGTACATTAGGCCCGATTATCCATAATCCCCAAATGGTAGAACGCTTAGCCAGTGAGGGCATTGGTATGGTGGATACGCTACAAGAGATGACAGGGGATACAATCATTATTCGTTCTCATGGTGTTGGTCCGCAAGTTTATGAAGAAGCAGGAGCTGCTGGTCTGCAAATTGTGGATGCAACTTGTCCGCATGTGAAAAAAGCGCAGATGTCAGCCTATTCTCTGTCTGAAGAAAATTATCAAGTTGTGATTGTTGGCGAAAAAAAACATCCAGAAGTAAAAAGTATTTTTGAATGGTCAGGGCATAAGGCGGAAGTTGTTGAGACGGTGGAGCAGGCGGCTCAAATTAAAACGTGTTTAAAATTAGGTATTGTCGCTCAAACGACTTTTTCAGGGGAAGAATTTAAGAAGATTGTCAATGTCTTAATTGATAAATCAAATGATATTAAAATTGCCCGAACGATTTGTACGGCAACAGACCAGCGGCAAAAGGCCGCCATTGAGCTTTCACAGGAAGTTGACCTCATGCTTGTAGTTGGTGGAAAAAACAGCGCAAATACAACTAGACTAGCCCAGCTTTGTTCAAATGTCGGTTGCAAAACATATCATATTGAAACGGTACAAGAGATTGAAACGGGCTGGTTTAACGGTATTCATAAAGTTGGTATATCAGCTGGGGCTTCAACTCCAGATTGGATTATTAAGGAGGTTTACGAAAAAGTGCAGAATATGGAAAGTTTACTTAAGGAACAAGATATTAAAAAAATTCAGGAAGATGATATAATTAAAGGGACGGTTGTCTTAATAAATCATGAGGAAATTTTTGTCGATATTGGCTATAAGGCCGAAGTTAGTATTCCAAAATCGGAACTGGCATTTCCAATTCCTGAAAATGCCGCTGATCTTGTACAAATTGGTGATGAACTTGATTTATATGTTGTATCTGTCGGTGGTGAAAACGGGGTTGTTTTATCGAAAGTGAAAGCGGATAAAACTGTTGCTTGGGATAAAATAAAAAATGCTTTTAATACAAAAGAAAAGCTGGAAACGATTGTGCTTGAAGCTGTAAAAGGTGGTCTGGTAACAGCGATATTTGGTCTTAGAGGTTTTATTCCTGCCTCACAGATTGATTTGAAATTTATTGAAGATTTATCTGTATATATTGGTCAAACGTTGGTTGTTTTGCCGATCGAAATTGATCCAGATAAACAGCGTATTGTTTTATCACGGCGTGTGCTTTTGGAAGCAGAGCGCAATGAAAAACAAACGGAGATTTTTGAGCAGTTAGCGGTTGGTCAGGTGATTCGCGGCACTGTGAAACATTTAGCGGATTATGGAGCGTTTATCGATATTGGCGGAATTGATGGTTTGGCACATATTTCAGATTTATCGTGGGAACGAGTCAATCACCCTTCCGATATTTTGGCAGTAGGCGATCAAGTTGATGTTTTCGTAAAAAGTTTTGATATAGCGGCAAAACGGATTTCTTTGAGTGTGAAAGATACAATTCGTGATCCATGGTTTGCCAAAGTGGAGCAATATAAAGAAGGCAGCTATGTTAAGGGTAAGGTTAGTAAAATTGCCGAATTTGGTGTATTTTTAACGATTGGAGATCATCTAGACGGGTTGATTCATATGAAAGAGCTTTCGGAAAAACGGATAACAAAAGCGGAAGAAGTCGTTCATCTTGATGAGGAACTAAACGTAAAAATTATTCATATCGATAAAAAGACGAAACGCATTGCACTTAGTCTTATACAGGCACAACAAGATGCTGAAAGAGCAGAGTATACGGATTATATTTCAGAACAGACGGAACCAACAAACACATTGGGTGATCAATTTGGGGATCTGTTTAAAAACTTTTCCGATAAATAAAAGATAATCTTGTTGGTATTCAGGATTCTTTAATTCGTATATAATATTACTTAATACAGGAAAAATTGAGTGTGACTGAATTTCCAAAGGAGTGGTGGTTTTTCTACATCACTCCTTTGTTTATCGGTTTAGCTTTCATAGGTAAGGTGATTGGATTGGTAACACATAAAGGAATTATTGTCAACATCGAAGCAGATAGTTTAGCGGAAGAAATCGGGCTAGAAATTGGCGATAAAATTATCGAGATCAATGGTCAAAATTTGCGAGATATCATTGATCTTAGTTTTGCTTTGGCGGAGGAAGAAATTGAGCTGCTGATTGAGAAAAAAAATGGTGAACAAGAAGTTATTGAATTTGATAAAGAATATGATGAGAAACTTGGCGCAGAGTTTGAATCGGCTGTTTTTGATGGAATTCGCTGCTGTGGTAACCATTGTTGGTTCTGTTTTGTCGATCAAATTGCACCCAATATGCGTGCCAGTCTGTCGGTCAAAGATGATGATTATCGCATGTCTTTTTTATATGGGAATTTTGTGACACTTACGAACACTAAACCGGAAGATTTTGAGCGCATTAAGAAACTGCATTTGACACCACTGTTTGTTTCGGTGCATACAACGAACGGTGCACTTCGTGCCAAAATGCTGCAGAATAAACGTGCGGCCGATATCATGCAGCAATTGAACCATTTAAAAGAGGCTGCGGTAGAATTTCATACACAAATTGTATTATGCCCTGGAATCAATGACGGCGAAGAATTGGAAAAAACCATTCATGATTTGATGCAGCTGCAGCCATTTGCCCAAACACTGGCGATTGTTCCTGTAGGTTTGACGAAATATCGCGAAGATTGTTACCCCTTGGCAATGTTTAGCCAAGAAGAAGCGTCGAGAGTGATTGATCAAGTTGAACGCTGGCAAAAAATAAATCGCAATAAAACGGGAAAATCGTTTGTATACTTAGGTGATGAATTTTATTTTCTGGCGAAACGGGAAATCCCGCCTACTAAGGAATATGATGGCTTTCCACAACTCGAAAATGGTATAGGTCTTACCCGCAATTTTCTCTCTGAATGGGATGAAATTACAGATAATGTTTGCAATCCTTACGCGAAGCAGATATACTTAGATATTGTATGCGGTAAATCAGCAGGTTCGGTATTGACTTCTTTACTCGAACAGCTTGATATACCAAATTTATCAGTTCGGGTTGTTGCGATTGAAAATGAATTTTTTGGAAAAGAAATCACAGTTACGGGGCTCTTGACAGGGCAGGACATTTTAAAGAATTTAAAAGATCACCAAGGAAAACGGACTGGTGTCATTATTCCAGGGTCAGCACTACGTACTGGCGAAGATGTTTTTTTGGATGATTATTCATTAGCGGATTTACAGCGAGATTTGGGCGTGGATGTGAAGGTTGCCTATAATGGCGGTGAACTTAAACGTTTGTTGCAATCGTGGCATGAGCATCCGATGACATTAGATGTCAATCCGAATGTATATACTTGGCAAAGTAATGCAGCATATAGTAAGAATAAATAGTAAAGACAGGTGAGATGAATGAGCAAACCAATTGTGGCGATTGTTGGTCGTCCGAATGTGGGTAAGTCCACACTTTTTAATCAAATTGGAAAAAAACGTGTATCGATTGTTGAAGATTTTCCAGGTGTGACCAGAGATCGTATTTACATGGATGCAGAATGGTTGAATCATCAATTTACAATGATTGATACGGGCGGTATTGAAATTGAAACAACGGATGATATGCTGACTTCGATGCGTTATCAAGCTAAGATTGCGATTGAGGAAGCAGATGTGATCGTGTTCGTAGTTGACGGCAGGTCTGGGATAACGAATGCGGATGAAGCCGTAGCTCATATTTTGCGTACCACTAAAAAACCAATTGTTTTGGCAGTAAATAAGGTAGACAGCCCAAATCGTGAAATGGATGTTTATGAGTTTTATAAATTAGGACTCGGTGAGCCGATTCCAATTTCTGCATCAAATTCCTTAAATCTTGGGGATTTATTGGATGGGATTGTAGAAGCTTTTCCAGATCATGCCGAAGAAGCACGAGAAACCGATGAAATCAGCATTGCAGTAATTGGTCGGCCGAATGTTGGTAAATCATCTTTAGTGAATTTGATAATTGGTCAGCAGCGTTCTATTGTCAGTGATGTTGCGGGGACAACACGTGATGCTATTGATACACATTTTGTAAGAGATGATACAAAATTTATCTTGATTGATACAGCTGGCATGCGCCGTAAAAGTAAAATTGATTTGCCGGTAGAACGATATAGCGTTATGCGTGCTTTGCGCGCAGTGGATCGTTCGGATGTTGTGCTAATGGTTATTGATGCTGTCGATGGTGTTACGGAGCAGGATAAGAAAATTGCCGGGTATGCACATGAAGCGGGAAAAGGTGTCGTTCTTGTCGTAAATAAATGGGATCTAATTGAAAAAGATGATAAGACTTCACTTCGTTTTACGGAAACTGTACGCGATGAACTTGGCTTTTTGCAATATGCACCGGTACTGTATACATCAGCTTTAACGAAACAACGTGTTCATAGAATTACAGAACTAGTAAAATACGTGGCAGAACAACAAGCGATGCGTATTCAAACGAGTGTACTAAATACACTCTTAATGGATGCTATATCGATTAATCCACCACCAGCTCATAAAGGAAAACGTCTGAAGATCCTCTTTATGACACAGGTTGATATTAAACCACCAACCTTTATTGTATTTGTCAATGATCCGGAACTCATGCATTTTTCGTATCTGCGATTCTTGGAAAATAAATTGCGTGATAGTTTTGGCTTTGAAGGGACGCCTCTAAAGCTAGTCGTTAGAGGTCGTAAAGAAGAAGATGAATAAATAACAAAGTGAATGGGGAGGCGATAAAATGGGACTTTTTTTCGCTGGCATTTTAAGTTATTGTCTTGGATCGATTCCAAGTGGTTTACTTTTTGGAAAATATATTTGGGGTGTCGATCTTCGTGAACATGGTAGTAAAAATATCGGTGCAACCAATGCTTGGCGTATTTTGGGTAAAGGACCGGGACTCTTAGTATTTACCGCTGATTTACTAAAAGGTGTTCTCGGTGTGGCTTTAGGACTTTATTTTGTTGGGACGCCGCTGGCTATGATTTTGGGTGGAATCGCAGCTATTGTAGGTCATGGCTGGTCGATCTTTTTAGGCTTTAAAGGCGGTAAAGGTGTGGCTACCGGTCTTGGTGTTGTTACAATGCTGATGCCGCATGTGACGCTTGTTATTCTAGGGGTATGGATTGTCATTGTATTTTTCAGTAAATATGTATCGTTGGGATCAGTGATTGCAGCAGCCTTGGTTCCAATTGTTGCGTATATATTTGATGAGCCATTGGAATTTTTGTATTTTGGCATTGTTGCGGCAATTTTTGTGATTTGCCGACATAAAATGAATATTGAGCGTTTAATAAATGGTACTGAATCGAAGATTCGATCTGGACATATAAATAAGTAAAACCGACTAGTTCGGATAAAAATGCTCGCGCATGATTCATTTTGTGATAAGCGGGCATTTTTTATTGATTATCTATTGTAAATTGTAAATAAAAGATGGTATAATGTCTACTGAGTATAGAATATCATCCATTGGAAGAGTACGGAGGCTGAATATGAATAAAGAAAAATCTGGCTTTTTTTTGGTGAGAGAAGAAATTTTACCAGAAGCAATAAAAAAAACAATCCGCGTTAAGGAAATGTTGAAACGTGGTGAAGCGAGAACAATTAATGAGGCTGTTGAAAAAATGGAACTCAGTCGTAGTGCATATTATAAATATAAAGATTATGTATTTCCATTTTATGAAGCGAGTCAGAATAAAATTGTAACATTGACATTTTTGCTGGAACATAAGCAAGGTGTTTTATCAAGTGTATTAAATACGATTTCCGCTGATTCAGGAAGTGTATTGACAATTAATCAGGGAATACCACTGCAGGGGGTTGCGAATGCCACGGTATCCATTGAAACGGCAAACTTGGTGGTGGATTTGGAAGCACTTCTTGATAAATTGAGAATGGTTGAGGGTGTAAAACGCTTGGAAGTATTAGGACAAGCGTAAGGAAACCAACCGGCGGAAAGGACTGGATAGTGAATGAAGGATAAGATAAAAATAGGCTTATTAGGTTTGGGTACAGTAGGTGTTGGGGTATGTAAAGTTCTGACGGAAAATGCTCATGAAATTTCACAGAAAGTCGGACGGGCAGTAGAAGTTAAAACGGTTTTAGTACGTGATGTCAATAAGAAACGCAATATCGTTGGTAATTTTGTGATTACCGATAAAATTGAGACCATATTAGACGATCCTGAAATTGACATTGTGATTGAACTTATGGGTGGTACCGAGCCATCCCGTACGTATATGCTGCGTGCATTGCAGTCGGGTAAAAATGTTGTTACCGCAAATAAAGATGTTGTTGCTGAGCATGGAAAAGAGATGTTTGAAGCGGCTGAGTCAGCAGATGTTGATTTCATGTTTGAAGCAAGTGTCGGCGGCGGTATTCCAATTATTACACCACTGAAACAATGTTTAACTGCCAACAAAATAACTGAAGTAATTGGTATTGTCAATGGGACAACGAATTACATGTTGACTAAAATGACCAAAGAGGGCATGGATTATAATACTGTATTAGCGGAAGCTCAAGCGAAGGGCTATGCTGAATCCGACCCTACAGCTGATGTGGGGGGGCTGGATGCAGCTCGCAAAGCCGCGATTTTATCATCGATCGCTTTTAATACGAGAGTTACTCTCGATAAAGTCTATGTAGAAGGCATTACAAAAATTACACCGCAAGATGTTGAATATGCTACCGAATTAGGCTATGTCATAAAATTATTGGCAATCGCAAAAGATTCGCCGGAAAATGGTGTGGATGTACGTGTACATCCGGCTTTTGTGCCAAAAGCACATCCATTGGCAGCGGTTAATGATGTTTTTAATGCAATTTTTGTCAAGGGTAATGCAATTGGCGAAGCAATGTTTTATGGTCGAGGGGCAGGCGCATTGCCGACAGCATCTGCTGTTGTGGCTGATGTGGTTGATGTTTCTCGTGATATCGTAAACCAGACTTTTGGTCGTATTCGTTGTACTTGTTTTGAAGATAAAAAGTTTTGTCCTGTAGAAAATACAGTGTCTTCTTATTATGTACGCTTACTGGTTGAAGATCAGCCAGGTGTTTTAGGCTCTATTGCCTGTGCATTTGGGGATCAAGGTGTTAGTTTGAATTCGGTAATTCAAACAAGACGTGTGGCAAATCAAGCGGAAATCGTTGTGATTACGCATTGTGTAACGGAGGCAAATCTGCGGAAGGCAACGCACGTATTAAATGAATTGCCGGTTGTTACCGAGATTCGTAATGTGATTCGTGTAGAGAAATCGCAGGAGGTCAATTGAATACATGGTGGAAGATAAGACGGTAAAAGTAAAAGTACCGGGAACTACGGCTAATTGTGGTCCGGGTTTTGACTCATTGGGAATAGCTTGCAATCTTTATAATGAATTAGAGCTTACTTTACGCAAAAAAGGTAAACTGGTGATTGAAATCATGGGCGAAGGTGCGCAAAACATTCCTTGTGATGGGCGTAATGTTGTTTGGAAATCGATTCAATATTTGCTTCATCGAGCAAATGTTGAATATCAAGGTGCTTATATAAAAATGCTAAATCGTGTGCCGCTTTCTCGCGGTCTTGGCAGTAGTGCTGCGGCTATTGTCGCTGGTCTTACTGCCGCGAATTATGCAATTGGAAATCGTTTTACGTCTCAGGAAATTTTTGCGATGGCTACGGATCTTGAAGGACATCCAGACAATGTTGCTCCGGCAATTTTTGGCGGAATGACATTGAGTATTCTTCGTAAAGATGGTGAGCCGGAATGTTTGTCTTTTTTTCCTAAAATTGATTTACAGCTTATTGTTACAGTTCCTGAGTTTTCTTTATCAACAAAAGCAGCCCGCAAAGTATTGCCAGCTGTTGTTCCACTCAAAGATGCTGTTTTTAACGTCGGGCGGACAGCACTTTTAGTTGGTGCACTTTGTGAAGGTAAAACGGAGTTTTTGGAGCATGCTTTTGAAGACCGTCTTCATCAACCATATCGCGAGAAGTTGATTCCGGGTATGTATGATGTATTTGCTGCGGCGGTGCAAAATGGAGCTTTGGGAGCAGCGATGAGTGGGGCGGGTCCTTGCTTAATCGCTTTTACTGAGAAAAATGGTGACGCAATTGGCACAGCTATGGTTGCTGCTTTTAAAGAACATAACGTCAAAGCAAAATATTTACTTTTGACGATTGATAAAAAAGGAGCATGCCTGCTATAAGGCGAAACTAAGAAAGCAACAGGCATTTTTGCCTGTTGCTTTCTTAGTTTGAGTTGGGCTTTTGAGGTGTTTAATATGAATGAAAAAGGTTTTATGGATCGAATCCAAGAAAATAACGGAAAGGTTTATATTGTGGGTGGCTGGGTTAGAGATCAATTGAGGCAGATAAAAGAAAAAGATAAAGACTATGTAATCACTGGAATCACGGAAATGAAGTTCAAAACAGCATTTCCGACCGCTTTGAAGGTTGGAAAATCATTTCCGGTATATTTGCTCGAAATTGATGGGAAGATTTGTGAAATTGCTTTTGCCCGTAAAGAAAGAAAAACAGGCAGTGGTTATAAGGGTTTTGCTGTTTTTTATGATGCTTCGGTTACAATTGAAGAAGATTTGTATAGACGGGATACGACGATGAATAGTATTGCTCTTGCACTGCCGAATGGAGAGCTAATTGATCCATATCGTGGACAGGCAGATATTAAAAATAAAAAGATTCGGGCGATATCGGAGCATTTTTTAGAAGATCCAGTTCGAGCGCTGCGGGCAGCACGGCAGGCGGCACAAACTGGATTCTCAATTGAATCGGAAACGGTTCTTATGATGAAAGCTTGCCGGACCGAATTGATTTGCGAACCGCAGGCGAGAATCTTGAAGGAATTGACGCTGGCTTTGGGATCAAGCCAGCCATCCTGTTTTTTTCGTTATCTTGCTGAGGCGGAGATTTTGGCTGTAACCTTTCCTGAAATTTTTGCCTTGATTGGTAAAACCCAGCCTGCTGCGTTTCACCCTGAGGGGGATGCTTTTGAACACAGTATGTTTATATTAGATCAAGTTGCAAAAAAAACGGAACGCCTCGAAGTTCGTTTTTCAGCATTGGTTCATGATATCGGCAAAGGTGCTACAAAACCCGATCTTTTGCCACATCATTATGGGCATGAGATCGTTGGCAGAGAAATTCTGGCAGATTGGAACAGGCGGATGCAGTTGCCTAAGATTTGGCTGCAGTGTGCAACTGTGATTATTTCGGAACATATGCGGGCACCACATCTAAAAAAAATCGGTAAAATCATCGATTTGCTTTTACTGCTCGATAAAAATCCCTTGCGAGTCGAGGGCTTTAATTTGATTATTGAGGCAGATCATAAAGGATTACCTGCCTACCTGCAAGAATATAAACGATATTTGCAGACAATTTACAAAGTGCGTGGTACGAATAAACCGGCAGCCTTGCAGGGCATCGATATTGGTATCTGGATACGTCAGCAACGCATTTTAGCGTGCCAAAAAATGCTTGGAGTTAAAATGAAATGGTAACACTTATTTTCTGGTTTTATCTAGCACTTTATTTACATTTATGAGGAAAATATTGTATAATGAAAAGAGACTGTAAATTGGAAGTATCTGTGTAGTATAATGTAAGATTGTGAAGGAGTGGTAAAAATGTCTGAAAATTTGATTATGCCTTACAAATCTTTAACACCAAAAATTGATCCGAGTGTTTTTGTTGCGGATCGAGCTACGATTATCGGTGATGTGACAATGGAGGAAGGCTCAAGTACTTGGTTTAATACAGTTTTGCGCGGTGATATTGAGCGTATCCATATCGGTAAATATACAAATATTCAGGATAATACAACAATTCATGTAATGGGAAATCAACCAACAATTATTGGTGACTATGTTACAATCGGGCATAATGCGGTGATTCATTGTAATAAAGTCGGGAATAATTGTCTAATTGGCATGGGTGCTATTTTGCTGGGCTATTGTGAAATTGGTGAAAATACTATTATTGCCGCGGGGACGATTATTACACAACATAAAAAAATTCCACCAAATTCAATGGTTATGGGGGCTCCAGGGAAAATTATTAGACCGTTGCGTGATGATGAAATCGCAGCCATTCATCAATCGGCTATTAATTATAATTTAGTGGCGCAAGAATATATGAAGAAATAGGAGTTTTAACATGATAGAAAATACATTGGTTTTGATTAAGCCAGATGCTTTTGATAAAAAATATACGGGCAAGATTCTTACTTGTTATGAAGAAAATGGTCTTAAGATTAAAGCATTGAAGCTATTAAAAATGACACCTGAGCTTGCGGCAAAACATTATGCAGAGCATATTGGTAAAGATTTTTATGATGAATTAGTTGGTTTTATGACCTCCGCACCGCTGGTGGCAATGGTTTTAACAGGAGAAAATGCGATTGCTAAAGTTAGAGCGTTAAATGGGGCGACGAATCCTGAAAAAGCAGCAGCAGGTACAATTCGCAAAGAATATGCGCAAAGTGTGCAGCATAATGCCGTACATGCTTCGGATGGACTTGAAAGTGCCGCGCGAGAGATTCACATTTTCTTTAATGAAACAGAAATATTTGATTGATTTCTGATTTGGAGGAATAGGTATGAGTGTTTATACGAAAACAGGCGACCAGGGAACAACTGGATTACTTACGGGTGAACGAATTGCTAAAAATTCATGCAGGGTTGAAGCTTATGGCTCAGTTGATGAAATCAACTCAGCTTTAGGTTTGGCACGTGCTTTATGCAGCAAGGCTTTCGTAAAAGAAAAAATTAAAGAATTACAAAAATTGAATATGATGCTTATGGCAGATTTGGCCAGTATTGCGCCAAAGGCCTATATTACAGAAGCGCATGTTCATGAATTAGAAAAATCAATTGATGATTTGGAGGCGAAACTTCCACCCCTTACTGCATTTATTACAGCGGGTGATAGCGCAGGCGGGGCCGCACTTGATTTTGCAAGAACCGTTACCCGGCGGGCAGAACGCAGGACTTTGGAGCTTGCTGCATCTGAGCAAATCAATAAAAATGTACTGCTGGTTTTGAATCGTTTATCTGATTTATGTTTTGTACTTATGCGAACTGAAGAGCTATAATATGTACGGGGGATTGTTTGAGAAAAACAATCCCCATTTTGCGTGAAGCTAATTTATAAAATGCAACAAATAAAAAGGAATCTGATCTGCTTTTGGAGAATATATAAGCAAAGCTATATAGGTTGTGTTAAAGGATGGGGTCTTTTAGAAGTCTGTCAGGGCTGGTAAGTATCTCTTTTTTTGACGGTAAGCATTCATAATCTTTAGTTCAATTTATATAGAAAAATCTGGGTGATTGGGAGGGGATTTTTTTGAAAGAATATAGCAGTAAGAATTTACGCAATATTGCGATTATTGGACATGGAAAATGTGGTAAAACGACTTTGGCGGAAGCTTGTTTATTTAACGCCGGAGCTGTGAAGCGTTTGGGGAAAGTTGATGATGGTACAGCAGCTACAGATTTCGATCCAGAAGAAATCAAAAGAAAACTCAGTATCAGCAGTGCGCTGGCTTCATGTGAATGGCAAGGGTACAAACTGAATTTTATAGATACACCGGGTTATCCAGATTTTTTTGGTGATGTCGAAGGTGCCTTGCTGGCAGCGGACAATGCATTGGTGGTGTTATCGGCACCATCAGGGATTGAAGTAGAAACAGAACGTGACTGGAAGTATGCAAGTGATATCGGTTTGCCACGTGCTGTTTTTATTAATAAAATGGATCGTGAACATGCCGATTTTGAAGGCGTGGTTTCGCAGCTCCGTATGAAGTTTGGCCCTGGCGTGGTTCCAATTCAAATCCCTATTGGCCATGCAGCAGCCTTTCAAGGCGTTGTAGATTTGCTTACAATGCACACGAAGATTGTTACCGTGAAAGATGATGTAGTTGAAGGCGGTATTCCAGAATATCTAGCGGCTGAGGTGGAACAGGCTCGCCAAAAATTAATTGAAGTGGTTGCTGAGTATAATAATGAATTATTAACAAAATACATAGAGGGGGAAGAAATTACCGAAGTGGAATTGGCCGCGGCACTCATTGAGGGAATTCATTCAGCTAAGATTTTTCCGGTACTTTGTGGTTCTGGTTATCGCAATGTTGGTGTAATGAAAATGATGAATGCTATGGTTGAATATATGCCTGTCCCTTATTTTAAAACTTCACTCGGTACAGATCCTGACAACGGCGATTTGCTTGAACGTAAAACAGAAGGTGCTTTTTCCGGTCAGGTTTTTAAAACATTGGTTGATCCATTTGTCGGTCGGCTTAGCTTTATAAAGGTTCTATCCGGTGTTTTAAAAAGTGAATCCTATGTTTACAATGTCAATATTAAAAAGAATGAACGTATTGGTAATATTGTCACTATGCAGGGAAAACGCCAGGAACATGTTAACTGTATCAATGCTGGCGATATTTGTATGGTGGGAAAACTACAAGAAACCAATACGGGAGATACTCTTTGTGATAAAATTTCACCAATTTTGTATGAAAAAATAGTGTATCCAAAATCAATGCTGACGATGGCAATCAGTCCTAAAAACAAAGGCGATGAAGAAAAAATCGGTAGTGCTTTGGCTAAGATGAAAGATGAAGATCCGACACTTTGTTTGGGGAAAAATTCCGAAACAAAGGACTTTTTAATCAATGGGATTGGTGAAGTGCAGCTTGAAATCGTCATTGAAAAAATGAAGCGTAAATATGGAGTGGAAGCTTGTCTGCATCAACCCATTGTTCCATATCGTGAAACGATTAAGAAAAAGGTTAAGGTGGAAGGCAAACACAAAAAACAAAGTGGCGGGCATGGACAATTTGGTCATGTTTGGCTGGAAATTGAACCCTTGGAACTAGGTGCAGGCAATGAATTTATCGAAAGTATTTTTGGTGGAGCAGTGCCAAGACAATATATACCAGCTGTGGAAAAAGGTACTTTTGAAACATTACAGGCTGGAGTACTTGCAGGGTATCCTGTCGTTGATGTCAAAGTCAATTTAGTGGATGGTTCCTACCATAATGTCGATTCATCGGAAATGGCGTTTAAGGTTGCAACAGCACAGGCAATAAAAAAAGGTGTTATGGATGCAGTACCGGTGCTTTTAGAGCCAATTTATCAGGTGTTTATTGAGGCACCTGAATATTATACGGGAGATGTAATCGGTAGTCTTAATACAAAAAGAGCTCATATTTCATCTACAGATGTTCGGGATGATGGCAGTGGACGAATTTGTGCTGAAGTTCCATTAGCAGAATTAAATAAATATGCTACCCATTTACGTTCCCTGACACAAGGCCGTGGTACGTTTGATATGAAATTTTCACATTATCAAGAGCTTCCTGTTAAACTTGCAGAATTGATTATTTTAGACTATCAGCATAAAAAAGCACAATAATACGAAAAAAGCAGCGATTACTAAATCGCTGCTTTTTGTATTGGATTTATAATATTGTGATTCCGATACTGGAATTACATAAAAAACATAATGGCTGGGGTAGCTGGACTCGAACCAACGAATGCGGGATTCAGAATCCCGTGCCTTACCAACTTGGCGATACCCCATTCAAAAAAGATGTGTTCTCAACAGTTCAATATTATACATAAATAAAGCATGAAAGTCAATAATCAATTTTTCCCAACGATAAAGTAGTTTCTAAATAAATTTCAAAGGTTCGTGGCCAGGGATAAGACGCCTCGATTTGTATATCATTAATTTTGAGTAATAAATCACCATCGGTGGTATGTACTGGGATAGATTGTTTATAGGCTTTACTGTATTTTAAAAGTGTTGTTCGCTTAGTGAGACCTGTTTGCAGCATATCGTTGGCCCATTTGGAATTATGGTCAAGGTCCAGATCATTCACATTTGTAAAACCGGATTTTTTGAGATTTACATTTACAAGATCAATGACTTCTTTTAAATAATAATAATCTTCTACGTAGCGATTGTTCAGAAATGTAAGGTTGTTTTTATAGAGTAGCAATGCATTCGCTGATGAAAGTGGAGTCCTCAGTTTTTCGGTAAAAAGTGAAGCTTGGGTGATTGCCGTGCCAACCGCATTGCTGGTTGTATTCCAGCCGGCATAGGCAATTAACTGGTTTAACGGGATATCGTGGTTTAGTAAAATAGGAAAAAGGGTTTCCTCTGCTAAAAAATGTTTACTTAAATCAACTAAGGCAACTTTGTAATTTTGTTTCAGGAAACCTTCAATTTTTTTCGTACTTTGTATTCGTTGACTGAGATTTTTTTCGTTGCCAATATAGACATATAAAATAAAGTCAGCTGCCACTGGATTATTCACGAGTTGTCCGTTTACCAAGGCTATCTTTTCTTTGACGGTTGTTGCTACAGAACATGGCATATATGGCATGATGGTTTTAGGCGCTGCCTCATCGCAGTATTCAACGTAAATCTTAGGCTGATAAGACTCTTGATTATTATTAATGTCGCTAAGTAGTGTAAGTGCAACTTCGTCGGCACCTCGTGTGCTGGTAACTTGACTGGAATAAATATTTTCTTGATGTAAGTACCTCTGGATTTGTCTTTTTTCCATATTCGGAATTCCAAAATCTTGGCCATCGTCTTGGGCGATGATGAGCTTAGTTAAGACACCCCGTTTAGCTAAAGCACTCAGCTTTTCATTGAGCAGTGTGTTTTTTGTGTAAAGTGATTTATATTTTTCAATAATTTCAGGTTTGATCTTTTTTTGTATTTGATTTAATTCATCAAGATCAAGGGGGTTTTCGAAAGTAGCAAGTTCATCAAGTAATCTTGAGTATTTTATGAGGGCTTTTTGATCTTTATAATTGTCAATACTAGCAGTGGGATAGATACGCGGTAAAATATTGAAGGCATATATTGGGATTTGAAGATTATCAGCGTGCAGTTTTTCTAAAAAATCCAGTGCTTCTATTTCATCGCTTTCTTTACTGCGTGCTTCACGTGAGGCAAGCAAGCCGCCATGAATCAGCTGATCAATGGAAATAATGGCGGCATCTGCCTGCTTTATATTTTCTGCCAGCCATAGGCGCAGTGCTTTTGTATCACCGGATTGCGTATAGTAATCAAGGATGTTTGGTGGTGGAACGATTACTTTAATATTCGCAATTTTGCCAGCATCAATCACAAACTGGCGGCATGGGGGACGGCTGTCAAGGGGCAGCAAAATAACAGTATGCGTATAAATTTGTTTGGTTTCAACTGGTGCAGCTGCTTGAAACCTTTGGGTCGTATAATTAAAATAAACAACTAGACTCGATATAAAAACAACGAAAAATAGCCAGCGCAGCTTCACGAAACATCATCCTTTTGCTATGAAAAAATTATTACCATCGTATTATAACATAAATGGAGTACTATTGACCTACGTGTAATAGTTCACTAACACGGGAAAGTATGGTAAAATGAAAGCAATTAATTATTAATATATAAGTGGCATTAAATATTCTATATCTCAATCGTCAGGCATAGGGTATCCCTATACCCCATTCTTGGCAGACTGATAGATTGGATGTAATTTCTTTAATGTGTTCTATATAGTTTTGGAGTAGATATATGAGAATCATAACAGGGAAAGCAAAGGGCTGCAAACTTAAAACACCAAAAGGAATGAGCACAAGACCAACAGCTGATCGCATTAAAGAATCTTTGTTTAATATTTTAAACGCGGATATAGCGGGCACGCATGTACTGGATATTTTTGCTGGAACTGGAAACTTGGGCTTAGAGGCGCTCAGTCGTGGTGCTATCGATGCAGTATTTATTGATCAAAGTGTCGATAGTGTAAATATCATTAAACAAAATGCTGAACATACAAAATTAACGGACGCAACAGAAATTATCAAATGCGATGTGTTCACAGCAATGAAAAAATTACAACGGTTGGGTAAAAAATTTGATGTTGTTTTTTGTGACCCACCATATAATAAAAATTTATGCCAAAAAGCATTATTACTTTTTGACGAAATGGATCTATTGACAAGTGAAGCCCTTGTAATTATGGAACATGCCGCGGAGGATTCTTTGGAACTGAATTTACAGAATATCGTACTTTTTCGGAATCAGCGCTATGGGACGACGACGCAGATAAGTATTTTTATCAGAAAAACAGATTCTTTAACAGATTGTTAATTGAAATGGAGGCGAGAGTATGAAAATTGCTGTATGTCCGGGGAGTTTTGACCCAGTGACGAATGGGCATATCGACATTATAGAACGAGCTAGTACGATGTTTGATGAACTCATTGTCGGTGTATTTCATAATGTAAATAAAAAACCTTTATTTACGATGCAAGAGCGAGTAGCTTTGCTGGCGGAGGCGACGAAACATCTTAAAAACGTACGAGTTACTTCTTTTCACGGATTGTTGAACGAATACGTAAAACAACAGGGTTCGCGTATTATTGTAAGAGGTCTTCGGGCGATGAGTGATTTTGAATACGAATTTCAAAGAGCTCTTTTACTAAAACACCTGGATCCGGAAATCGAGACTGTTTTCATGATGACCAGTAATGAATATTCATTTTTGAGTTCATCAGGAATTCGTGAGTTAGCGAATTTTCAAGGTGAGATTAAAGGACTTGTGCCAAAATGTGTAGAAATAGCAATTAAACAAAAAGTTCAAAATAAAAGTTGAATAGAAATTTTATAAATTTAACGAAAAGATGAAGGTAGGCTGGATATATGGCTGTAAATGAAATTTTAGATGAAATTGAAAATTTAGTAGTGGATGCTAGACGCGTTGTTTTCACCAATAAATGCATTATTGAGGAAGATGATTTGATCCGTCTTGTTGATGATTTGAGAAATGCACTGCCAAATGAAATTCAAAATGCGGGTCAAGTTATGCAAGAACGCCAGCAAATACTTGATGAAGCAAAAAGAGAAGCAAATAAAATTGTTGAGCAGGCAAAAAATTATGGCGAAAAATTAGTAGCCGAACACGAGATCGTAAAGCAGGCTCAAAATCAGGCGAGTGAAATTATGGAAAAAACGATTCAAAATTCAAATGAACTTAAAGAGGATTCTGTAAAATATGCAAATCAGGTTTTTGATCATTTATTATCAGGGATGAATAGCACACTCGACGTTGTTCAACAAGCCAAAACAGATTTAAATCAAGGCAGTAAATAATATAGACGTATTATTTAGCGTTTAATATACATAGGTGAGGTCAGAAAGTCTAACCCGCCTATCTGGGCTGGGGAAAAGCAAAGTGCATATAGATCGGTTGCATACGTATCGATGGCAAGCATGCTCTCAAGCAACGAAAGTTGAGAATGAGAGCGTTTTGTGCTGTCTAAAAAATCAGTTGTTTTCGTGATGATTGGGATGCGGGCAGTTCTTTTGAGTTCATGCAAGATTTCACGCCCTTTCATATTGAAGGCCAAAACTCTGGCATAGAGCGGTCCACTTTGGTCAAAGGCGGCAATAGATTGCTTGGTGGTACCCAGCAAACAATGCAGAACAAGTCTGTGCAGCCGACTCATGGGATAGCGTTTGCTTTTTGTTAAAGCTAAAAGCTCCGTTAAATCCCTGCTTTGCAAAGCGGCTTTGGCGATTTTGTATTCAAGACCTTCGGAAATCCCCGTGATATTTTTTAATTCGGGTTGTTTTATTTTGCGAAGTAAAGCAAGTATACTGGTACTGAGTAAATCCATTGATGGCAGGGCTGCACTATTTTGGCAGAATGTCTCAATTGTTTGATAAGCTTGCAGCGGGACGGACTGCTTTATTAAAGAAAAATTTGGGGAAGAGCTATATAGTTCTTTGCGAATCGCACCAGCGCTGGCAAGATTACCTGAAATTATTCCACTGTGGTAAGGAGCAGCAGCACGCTCGATTGGTAGTATTTTTTGCTTTGTTTTGAAAATTTTTATTGCATTTAAATATTCAACTGCTAAAATAGTATTTGGCTGTGATAAAATAGCTGCTGGAATGGAATGCATTTTACTTATTGCAGTACTCAATGCCGCCGCATAGGATTGACCGGATTTTAAATTGGTGTGTAATTCTTCCGTGATGGCTGGATCAAGTGAGGCTGCCGAAACTTTTTCCAGAAGTGAAAGGTCTGCATGTTCACTGCCAAAAGATATGTAACGGATGTTGAGGCTGTTTAAGAGCCGTATGCCGCCTCTGGCAAAGTCTTGTGCACTGCGTACGGTAAAGACACAAGGAAGCTCTATTACAAGATCTACACCTGAATTGACAGCCATAGCAGCGCGAGTCCATTTGCTAAAAAGTGCTGGCTCACCACGCTGCGTGAAGTTGCCGCTCATGATGCAGATTGTATAATCGAGTTTGGATTTTTTTTTTGCTTCCGTTATTTGATGGAGATGCCCGTTGTGAAACGGATTATATTCAGCAATAATACCAATGGATTCCATAAGAGACCACCTTTCGTTTACTATATTTTACCATGATAAATAAATTTTTGTATAGTTTGGCTGAGAAAAATCAAAAAGTAAGACAAGGAGAAACCCTTGACAAATGATATTCTGGCCGCTATAATAGATTGAGGTTGATGCTAAATGATGAGAGTAAGTATTGTACAGTTGGAATCAGACATTGGAAGTGCATATCCATTTACATTTACGACTTCTGCTAATGAAATTGACTTAGTTCACGAAACCTATTCTATTGAAGGAAAAATAGAAGTAAAAGGTTCTATTGTGAATACGGGAAAAGTTTATCGTGTGGAAGGCGTTATTTATTGTAAAAAATCTTTTCAATGTGACCGCTGTCTCGAACATTTTGTACACGATCAGAAGCATTCTTTTGATGAAAGTTATAAAAAAGAAGCAGAAGATCAAAATGAAAATGTAAATTATTTTAACGGTGACGCGCTCGACATTACGGACTTAGTTCGTGATGTGATCTTGCTTTCACAGCCGTTGAATAATATATGTAGTCCTGATTGTCGCGGGTTATGCATGAAGTGCGGTGCTAATCTAAACGAAACAGAATGTGGTTGCGATCGCCATATTGTGGATCCTAGGCTTGCAGCATTACAAGAAGCTTTAAATAAGGAATAGCTTGGAATTGATCACAACGGTGATCCTTTTAAGGAGGTGTAATAAATGGCAGTACCTAAGCGTAAAATGTCGAAAGCTCGTCGTGACAAACGCCGTGCAAACTGGAAGTTAACAGCCCCTGGTTTTATTGCATGTCCGCAATGTCATGAACCAAAAATGCCACATCATGTATGTCTGGATTGTGGTTATTATGATGGTAAACAAGTTATTGCAGCAGCAGCTGAATAAAAGTCTTCAGAATGAGCAAGATATAAGTTACTTATATCTTGCTCATTCTTTTTACTTGCCTTTTAGCTCAAAAGTCGTTATAATATTTAATTGTAACTGGTTATAGTATCTAGTACTAAAAATAGGTGATAATCATATGGTGCGTATAAAAAAAAGAATCAGACAACAGTTGTTGTTGGATCAGGTAAAAGAAAAGCCGTTTCTTACGGATGAAGAACTGGCGAAAATTTTGCAGGTTAGCATCCAGACGATTCGGCTTGATCGATTAGAGCTTGGAATGCCTGAGTTGCGTGAACGTGTCAAAAAAATGGCAGAAAACGCACAAAATAAGGTTAAATCTATTGGCCGAGGCGAAGTAGTTGGAGAACTCATTGATCTTGAGCTTGGGAAATCGGGTATATCACTCATGAAAATTACAGAAGAAATGGTGTTTGAAAAAACGCAGGTTGCACGTGGACATTATGTGTTTTCACAAGCGAATTCTTTAGCACTTGCGATTATTGATGCACCTCTGGCTGTGACTGGTGTAGCGAATGTAAAATATAAAATTCCAGTTCATGTTGGTGAGAAGTTAGTTGCCAAGGCAGAAATTATGCGTAAACGAGGGAATAAATACTTTGTTTGGGTTAAAACAAAAAATGAAACACAGGAAGTATTTAGAGCTAAATTTATAATGGTTTCATTGGAGAGTTAATGGAGGGACCTAGTGTATGAAAATTGCAGTTGATGCTATGGGTGGGGATTTTGCTCCTGAACAAATCGTGCTAGGTGCGATTGCAGCTGCGAAACAATATGATTGTGAAGTCGTTTTAGTTGGCGATGAAAATAAAGTAAAAGCGGAGCTAAATAAAAGTCCTCATTGGCAGGATTTGAAAATATCGATTTATCATGCAAGTGACGAAATTGGTATGGCCGAACATCCCGGTGCAGCCGTAAGACGAAAAAAAGATGCATCAATCGTTGTTGCTACCCGTCTTGTAAAAGACGGGACTTGCGATGCGGTGCTTTCAGCAGGCAGTACGGGTGCCGCAGTGGCTTCAGCTTTGTTTGGCCTTGGTCGGATAAAGGGGATTGATCGTCCGACAATAGCAACGCCGATGCCAACTGTAAATGGTGTTACTCTTTTATTGGATTCAGGGGCAAATATCGACAGTAAACCACAACATTTGGTACAAAGTGCTTTAATGGGATCAATTTATGCAAAATATGTTTTTGGTATAAAAAGTCCCAGAGTTGGACTTTTAAATATTGGTGAAGAATCAACAAAAGGTAATGAACAGGCACTTGCTACGTATCCACTTTTGCAAGAGATGAAAACAATTAATTTTCAAGGGAATGCCGAAGGTCGGGATATTCCTCGCGGTACATTCGATGTAGTGGTTTGTGATGGGTTTGTTGGGAATGTTGTGCTGAAATTTGCTGAAGGTTTAGCAAAAACTATTATGAAGCTGATTAAAGAGACAATCAAAGGCGGCGGCTGGTTAGCAAAAGCCGGGGCAGTTTTGCTTGTGCCAACATTTAAAAAATTAGCGAAGAAAATGGATTATGCTGAGTACGGCGGCGCTCCTTTGTTAGGTGTTAATGGATGCTATATCATTTGCCATGGCAGTTCTAATGCAAAAGCAATTCGTAGTGCCATTGGGGTTGCAAATGAATATGTGAAGAATAATGTTTTGGAACACATCAGTGATAGTATAGCAAAGGAGGAGATATTGAATAATGATAGTGACGGAAAATAGTGTTGGTATTATCGGCGTCGGGTATTATGTACCGGAAAAGATTTTAACCAATTTTGATTTAGAAAAAATGGTTGATACAAACGATGAATGGATTGTCGATCGGACAGGAATTCGTGAACGTCGAATTGCGGAAGATGATGTTCCTACATCGCAGCTTGCCATTAAAGCTGCTCAAAATGCAATTGACAATGCAGGCATTAAAGCGGAAGAACTTGATTTGATTATTGTAGCTACGCTCACATCAGACCGGACGATTCCATCTACAGCTTGTATTTTACAGGATAAATTAGGGGCAACGCATGCAGCTGCATTTGATTTATCGGCAGCGTGTTCGGGCTTTGTTTATGCAATGAGTGTCGGAACTCAGTTTATTAAAACGGGTGTTTATAAAAAAGTTTTGGTTGTTGCAGCTGAAACTTTATCGAAATATATTAACTGGAAAGACCGCAATACCTGTGTCTTATTTGGTGATGGTGCTGGTGCGGCTGTTTTAGGTCAAGTAGACGATGGTTATGGGATACTGGGCATTGATCTTGGCTCGGATGGGGCTGGGGCAGAATGTCTTGATATACCAGCTAGTGGGAGTCTCCATCCAGCATCTTTGGAAACGATTGCTAGTAATATGCATTATATTCATATGAACGGCAGTGAAGTTTTTAAGTTTGCCATAAAAGTAATGGGCAGTACCGTTTTAAAATCTTTAGAACGGTCTGGTCTCACAAAAGATCAAATTGATTGTCTTATTCCCCATCAGGCAAATATTCGTATTATCCAATCGGCAGCTAAAAGATTGCATTTGCCGATGGAAAAAGTAGTTGTTAATGTGGCACAGTATGGTAATACTTCCGCAGCATCGATTCCGATTGCTTTAGCGGAAGCCGTGCAGGCAAAACGCTTTAAAAAAGGTGATGTAATAGCCATTGCCGGATTTGGTGCAGGGCTTACATGGGCATCGTGCATTATGAAATGGGCTAAGGAGGACTAGCATGTTTGGTAAGAATGTTATTTGCAAATTGTTAAATATTCAGTATCCTATATTTCAAGGTGGTATGGCATGGATTGGTACGGCTGAACTGGCTTCTGCGGTATCGAATGCTGGTGGTTTAGGGATTATTGGTGCTGGACATATGCCTCCAGATATTTTGCGAGCGGAAATTCAAAAAGTTAAAAGTTGGACGAATAAACCGTTTGGTGTTAATATCATGTTAATGTCACCTTTTGTTAAAGAAGTAATGCAGGTTGTTGTGGATGAGAAAGTGCCGGTTGTTACAACTGGTGCAGGAAATCCTAGCGAATATATTCCGGCTTTAAAAGCAATCGGTAGTAAAATCATTCCGGTTGTAGCTTCAGTAGCCTTGGCAAAACGCCTTGCCCGCACTGGTGTCGATGCGGTTATTGCTGAAGGAACAGAAAGCGGCGGTCATATTGGTGAAATCACAACGATGGCACTTGTGCCGCAAATTGTTGATGCCGTCGATATTCCTGTAATTGCAGCAGGTGGAATTGGTGATTCACGAGGCCTTGCGGCAGCGTTTGCCCTTGGTGCGCAAGGGGTTCAGATTGGTTCTCGTTTTGTGCTTTCGAAAGAATGCATTGCACATGACAATTATAAAAATTCTGTACTGAAAGCTAAAGATCGTGCGACTGTCGTCACGGGCAGATCAACAGGCCATCCGGTTCGTGTTATCGGTAATAAACTGACGCGTGAATATTTAGAACTGGAAAAAACAGGCGTATCTGTTGACGAATTAGAGAAACTTGGTGCTGGCAAACTTCATCTTGCAACGCATAAGGGTGATGTGGAGAATGGATCGGTTATGATCGGTCAAATTTCTGGACTGCTTCATGAATTGAAGTCTGTGGATGAAATCATTCATGATCTTGTAGATGGTTTATCTAGTGTTATGAATACAATAGAAGAAAATTGTAAATAAAATACATAGAGGAGCATTGTAATGAGTAAAATTGCATTTGTATTTCCAGGTCAAGGTTCGCAGACTGTTGGCATGGGAAAAGAATTCTATGAAAAATATGATGTAGCAAAAAAAATATTTAAAGCAGCGGATGAATCCTTGGGGTTTTCCATTATGGATATGTGTTTTAATGGTCCTGAAGAATCTCTCCGCTTGACAGCAAATACACAACCAGCTATTCTTACGATAAGTGTAATTTGTCATGAAATATTAAAAGAGCATGGGATTGCACCTGAAATAGTTGGGGGACATAGTCTTGGTGAGTATTCGGCTCTTGTGGCAGCGGGGGTTTTGAAATTTGAAGATGCTGTATGCCTTGTCAATAAACGTGGTGCTTTCATGCAGGAAGCTGTTCCAGTTGGACAGGGGGGCATGGCTGCTGTTATTGGGCTTGACAGGAATGTTATAATTGAAATTTGTGAAAAGATTTCAAAAGATAATCTTGTACAGGCTGTTAATTTTAATTGTCCAGGACAGGTTGTAATTGCCGGCACGACAAAAGGCGTGGAACAAGCATCAGAACTCTTAAAAGAAGCTGGTGCGAAGAAATGTGTGATTTTACCAGTGAGTGCCCCATTTCATAGTGCACTCATGAAACCAGCAGCTGATAAACTGGCAGTTGAACTCGATAAAGTAACGATTGCTGATGCATTGATACCAGTGGTAACAAATGTTACTGGGACAATCTTAACAAAGGCAGATGAAATAAAAGCAAGTCTTATTGCCCAAGCTGCAAGCCCAGTGAAATGGGAAGACTGTGTTGCTGAAATGAAAAATTTTGGTGCGGATATCTATGTAGAAGTGGGACCAGGTAAAGTTTTGAATGGTTTTAACAAACGTATTGATAAAACACTGAAAAGTTTAAATGTGGAAAATCTTGAATCTTTACAAAAAACGCTTGATTATTTCAAGGAGGTTCGCTAAAATGCTTTTAGACGGTAAGGTTGCTCTTGTTACTGGTGCATCGCGTGGAATTGGCCGTGCCATTGCAATTACATTAGCGAAAGCCGGTGCAGCTGTTGTAGTGAACTACGCAGGTAATGTAGCGGCTGCCAAAGAAGTAGAACAGATTATAGTGAGTGCCGGCGGTAAAGTGATGCTGGTGCAAGCGGACATTGCAGATAGTGAATCTGTCGATGCCATGATTCAACAAACAATGGCTGAATTTGGTCGGATCGACATTCTTATAAATAATGCTGGAATTACGCGTGATGGACTTTTGATGCGTATGAAAGAAAGTGACTGGAATGCAGTCATTCAAACAAATTTAACAGGTGTTTTTTATTGTACGAAGGCTGTTTCAAAAATCATGATGAAGCAACGAATTGGTCGTGTTATTAATATGACATCCGTGGTAGGTTTGACTGGTAATGCAGGTCAGGCAAATTATGCAGCAGCAAAGGCTGGTGTAATTGGGTTTTCTAAATCTATGGCGAAAGAATTGGCTTCAAGAGGTATCACAGTAAACTTGGTAGCGCCTGGTTTTATTCAAACCGATATGACAGCGGTTCTTTCTGATAAGATTAAAGAAGATATGGTGGAAAATATTCCACTCGCAAGAATGGGAACTCCTGAGGATGTAGCACAGGCCGTCTTATTCTTAGCATCTGACAATGCTTCTTACATCACTGGCCAAACTATCAATGTAGATGGCGGTATGGTAATGTAATTATAATTTTTCCTAGTGGGAGGAGGTGAACGACTTGTCAACTTTTGAAAAAGTTAGAGATATCGTAGTAGAACAATTAGGTGTGGAAGCAGACGATGTAGCAATCGAATCGACTTTCATCGATGATTTAGGTGCAGACTCTCTTGATATTGTTGAATTAATCATGGCATTCGAAGAAGAATTCAGTATTGAAATTCCGGACGAAGCTGCTGAAAAGATTAAAACTGTTAATGATGTTGTAACCTATATAGACCAAAGCAAATAAGTTTGAGAGTCTTACCTTTTAGAAGAAAAGTCCCGTGAATTCGTTCTCGGGACTTTCTAAAGGTAATATGCATTGAATTGATTGGAGGAGTTATTTTGAAACTTCCAGAGCTGAAAATTGGCACTAAAATTGCAAGAGTACCTATCATTCAAGGTGGTATGGCTATTCGCTTATCCACTGCTAAATTAGCTGCCTCAGTAGCTAATCAGGGCGGGATTGGACTGATTGCGGCTTCCGGTATGACAAATGACGAATTGCGTTATGAAATCAGACTGGCTAGATCTTTAACGTCCGGAATTGTTGGCATTAACGTGATGGTTGCAGCAAGAAAGTTTAGCGAGATTGTAAAAACCGCAATTGATGAAGGTATAGATTTAGTTGTTGCAGGTGCCGGATTTTCGCGCGATATGTTTGGTTTAGGTCAGGAGTCTGGTACTCCAATCGTACCTATTGTTTCTTCTGTTAAATTAGCGAAAATTTCTCAACGTCTTGGTGCAGCAGCCATTGTTGTAGAAGGAAAAGAAGCAGGCGGACATTTGGGAACCGATACATCGGTAAGAAATTTAATTCCTGATATCCGTAGGGCTGTGGATATTCCTGTAATTGCAGCAGGTGGTGTAATGAATGGTCAAGATATTGTTGATCTGATAAAAATGGGGGCAAATGGTGTACAAATGGGTACACGTTTTGCAGCCAGTGAAGAGTCTAATGCAGCTCCAGCATTAAAAGAATTTTATTTAAAAGCTAGAGCTGAAGATGTAATTGTAATTCAAAGTCCAGTAGGTCTTCCGGGACGTGCAGTTCGAAATCCGTTTGTAGAAAAAATATTAGTGGGGCCAGTCCCTGTTAAAACCTGTGATGCCTGTTTGAAAAATTGCAAACAGAATTTTTGCATTATTCGAGCCTTGATTCGAGCCCAGCAGGGCGATGTAGAAACAGGGTTGGTATTCACAGGAGAATATATTCATCGTATAAAAGAAATTTTATCGGTTAAGGAAATATTTTCAAGATTACAGGCGGAAATTGCAATTATAGATTAAGTTGTGAGGTGTTTAGAGTTTGGAAAATAGAGTAGTAATTACAGGTATAGGAGCGATTACTCCAATCGGTATTGGTAAAGATGCATTCTGGGAAGCTCTGTTAGCAGGAAAGTCTGGAATCAAAAAAACCAGCCGATTTGATGCGTCTGATTATACTGCACAAGTAGCTGGAGAAGTTCAAGATTTTGAGCCATTCAACTATATTGATAAAAAAGAAGCAAAGCGCATGGATCGTTATACGCAGTTTGCGGTGGCGGCAAGTAAGCTTGCTTTAGAAGATTCGAAAATTGATTTAGATCAAGAAGATCGGGATCGTATTGGAGTTATCATTGGTACTGGTATTGGTGGTATTGAGACATTGCATACACAATATACGACGTTATTCGATAAAGGTCCTGGTCGTATCAGCCCATTTTTTATTCCAATGATGATTGGCAATATGGCAGCTGGTCAAACGTCGATTACCTTTGGTCTTAAAGGTCCAAGCAGCTGTGTCGTAACAGCATGTGCTACCGGAACCAATTCAATTGGTGATGCTTGTCGTTTGATTCAACGCGGCGATGCCGATGCTATGGTTGCTGGTGGAACAGAAGCATGTATTTCACCTGCAGCGGTTGCTGGATTTTGTTCAATGAAAGCATTATGTTCCGATCATAACGCGGATCCAGAAAAAGCATCTCGTCCATTTGATAAAACACGTAGTGGGTTTGTTATGGGCGAAGGCGCTGGTGTAGTTTTATTAGAAAGTTTAGAACATGCCGAAAGGCGTGGGGCTCATATTTATGCTGAGATTGTAGGCTATGGTTCCAATTCGGATGCTTTTCATATTACATCTCCTGCTCCAGGTGGTGCACAGGCTGCAAAATGCATGCAAATTGCGTTAAAAGATGCAAAGCTTGCTCCTGAATCGGTTGATTATATCAATGCCCATGGTACATCTACTCATTTGAATGATGAAACAGAAACAGCGGCGGTTAAAACTGTTTTTGGTGATCATGCCTATAAATTGGCTATGAGCTCAATTAAATCCATGACAGGACATTTGCTTGGTGCTGCTGGTGGAATTGAATGTATTGCAACGGCGCTTACCATTGAAAATGATATTATGCCGCCAACGATCAATTATGAAGTGCCAGATGAAGGTTTAGATCTTGATTATGTACCAAATAAATCCCGTGAAAAAGTTGTCAATGTTGCTTTATCAAATTCCTTAGGTTTTGGTGGTCATAATGCATGTCTCATTTTAAAGAAATATGTAAAGTAAAATGAATGTAGCTAAGAAATTGACTGAGGAAAGAAAAGCAGCATTAGTTACATTTGCCAAGAAATTGGGTGTTGCATTTACGGATTGGAATTTGCTCCATCAGGCGTTGACTCATACTTCCTATGCGAACGAAGCGAAACGGTCGCATATTGTTCATAATGAACGGTTGGAATTTTTGGGGGATGCCGTGTTGGAACTCGCAACCAGTTCGTATTTGTTTAAACATTTTCCCAATTTGCCCGAAGGCGAATTGACAAAAGCAAGAGCCTCTGTCGTTTGTGAGGCGACTCTTGCTAAACGGGCTTCCAAGCTTAATGTAGGGGAGTATCTTCTGTTTGGTAAGGGTGAGCTTGCAACTGGTGGTAAAACGCGTGCATCTATTTTAGCTGATGCTTTTGAGGCGGTTATTGGTGCTATTTATATGGATCAAGGTATGCAAAAAGCATCCTCTTATATTCTAAAACAGTTGCAAGATGATTTATTGATGATTGAAACGGGAAAAAATATTCAAGATTATAAAACATTGTTGCAAGAGGTTATTCAAAAAAATATCGATCAAAAAATTCACTATGCATTGCTTTCGGAAGATGGTCCAGATCATAATAAAATCTTTGAAATTGCTGTTATGGTAAATGATGAGAAATATGGCATTGGCTTCGGCAAGAGCAAAAAAGAGGCGGAGCAGCACGCTGCTAAAGCAGCTTTAGCAAAAATGAATAAAATTGATGAATAAAATTGGATGGCCTCGGCCATCCAATTTTTGTATGAGGTAAATATGAAAAATTATATTATTCCAATTTTTATACCGCACTATGGGTGCCCTCATACCTGTGTATTTTGCAATCAACGCAAAATAACCGGTATCCAAACTGATGTGACGCAAGAGTTTATTCAAAACACAATTGAATATCATTTAAATCGAATCCGGGGAAATAAATTTGTTGAAGTTGCTTTTTATGGTGGCAGCTTTACGGCACTACCGCTTTCGTTGCAAAGAAAATTATTAGAGCCGGCTTATCGCTATATGCAAGCAAAAAAAATAAATTCGATTCGGATATCGACTCGTCCAGACTGTATTACGAGTGATATTTTAGATAATTTAGCTGCTTTTGGTGTAGAGACGATTGAACTCGGTGCCCAATCTTTTAATGATTCAATCCTTGCACGATCAGAACGTGGTCACACCGTGGACGACATTCTAAGAGCAGCTGAACTTGTGCGTGGGCATGGCTTTCATTTGGGAATTCAATTGATGCCAGGACTGCCTGGAGATACTTGGCAAACTATTATGGCTTCACTTTTTTATACGATTGCACTTTGTCCTGATTTTGTGCGTATTTATCCAACCTTAGTTTTAATTCAGACGCAATTAGCACAGCTTTATAAAAACGGAGATTATCAGCCTTTATCATTAAAACAGGCCATTCAATATGCTGCACTCATGAAGCTGACTTTTATTCGTCATGATATTCAGGTCATTCGTGTTGGGCTTCAGGCCAGTGAACAACTTGATGATGGTGAAACGATCCTTGCTGGACCGTATCATCCTGCTTTTGGCGAATTAGTGGATTCGTATTTATTTAAAATCCAAATGGATCAGCTACTAGAAAGACTTCCTACTCAATATGGAGAAATCATTGTGCACCATCATCCGAAAGATACTTCTAAACTACGAGGCAATAAAAATTGCAATCTAGGCAGTTGGTATAAAGAATATCAGTTAAAAAATATTATTTTAAAACAGGATTTGGCAATTCTACATCACGTTGTTGTAGAATTTCAAAACATAAAATACAGTTTGAATAGTGATTTATTAGTCATGATATAAAAAGATATATAAATAAACTCTGCCCGAATTAAATTGAGCAGAGTTTATTTTGTGTAGGTTTCGTAATTTTCTAATTGTATAATAGCGTTCGTGCAAAAGTCTTTTTTACTTTAAGCAGATTTGCGCTTGCTTTGACGATGTTCTTCATAACGGCGTTTGCCTTCCATGAAAGCTCTTTTTTCTGTATCTGTTTCTAATTTTAATGGTGGTACTGGCAATGGTTTACCATTCCGGTCCATTGCTACCATTGTAAAATAAGCGGATAAAGCTTGTTGTGGTGTGGACTCATCGTCTAGATCTTCAACTTCTACTTTTACGGAAATTTCCATTGATGTATGACCGACAAATACAATTTCAGCTGTACAAATTACTAAATCACCAATTAAAATTGGTTCATGAAATTGCAATTCATCGACTCGGGCTGTGACAACATTGGTATGTGCATATCTACGAGCTGCTGTATAAGCAGTTGAATCCATGATTTTCATGATTTCGCCGCCATGAACATTGCCGGCTACATTCGCTTGATTCGGTAGCATAATTTGGCTGATGATTACTTGTTTTTTAATTTTTTGGTTCAACATATAAAGCACCTCTAAGTTTTCAATTGTATTTTATTTGTTACATGCAAATCTTTAATTTGTATGTTAAGATAGTAACATTACACTATTTATTTTGCAAGTAGGCACTTATTTGTATTGTAGTATCAATAATGATACTGTAAAGGAGGGGTATTTGTGAAAGAAATTAAAAAACATGAAGAATGTCATATGAAAGATACTTGTGTCCAATATGCGATTTGTCCAATGGATTTAGTACAACATCTTTTATCAGGGAAACGAAAATTGATTATTCTTTGGTATTTAAGCTATAAAGTGCTTCGTTTTAGTGATATAAAAAGGCGCTTGCCCGATATTACGCAAAGGATGCTGACCTTGCAGCTTAGAAGTTTAGAGGAAGATAAACTTATTTTTCGTAAAGTGTATCCGGTCATTCCACCAAAAGTTGAATATGGTCTGACGGATAATGGCAGAAAGATGATTCCTATTTTAGAAATGATGCATCAGTTTGGGTCAAGTTATCTGGAAGCAGGCTTGTATGAAACGGCAGCGGAACATCAAAAAATTGTTGAAAAACCATGCCAATAATGTTTTCTGACGATTGCCATATAAAATATTTAATGAAACTTATATAATTATGAAATGAAAAGGTGATTTGAGAGATGGAAGAATTAATTATGCTGGGAACTGGTTCGGCTATGGTGACAAATTGTTTTAATACGTGTTTTGCCATACATTTATCCGAAGAATATTTTTTAGTAGATGCGGGGGGTGGCAATGGTATTTTGCGCCAATTGGAACAAACAAATATTCCCTGTAAAAATATTCACCATATGTTTGTGACACATAGTCATACCGATCATGTGCTTGGAGTAATCTGGGTCATTCGAAAAATAGCAACTCTCATGAACCAAAATAAATATCAGGGGAATTTTACGATATATTGTCACAGGGAATTAATCGATATCATAACCACCATCACCAAATTAACTTTGAAAAAGAAGGATATACAGCAATTAGGACAGCGTATTTTCTTTAAAGAAGTGCAAGATGGTCAATCTTTATCGATATTGGCTATGAAAATGACATTTTTTGATATTGCATCGATAAAAGCAAAGCAATTTGGGTTTACAGCAGTTTTGCCAAGTGGGAAACGGTTTTCCTGTCTGGGTGATGAACCATTTAATGAACGCTGTCAGGATTATGTTGAAAACAGCGAATGGCTTTTATCAGAAGCGTTTTGTCTTTATGCGGATCGTGATGTTTTCAAGCCATATGAAAAAAATCATAGTACTGTAAAAGAAGCTTGTGAGACAGCGGAACTACTTAAAGCAAAGAATCTGGTGCTTTATCATACCGAAGATAAAAACATGAAAAATCGTCAGTATTCTTATACAAAGGAAGGTGCAGCGTATTATAAGGGGCAGATCTATGTACCGGATGATTTGGCTGTAATTGTTTTATAAAGCTTGTTTGTGATACAATAAATTTGAGGTTTATTTTAAGGTATAGAATGACTGAAAAAATTTATTTCTATAATAGCAATAATATTAGGTTGGTGAATAGATTGCAATTACGTAAATTAGAAGCGTATGGCTTCAAATCGTTTGCTGATAAGCTGGAAATTGAATTTGATAAAGGAATTACGGCAATTGTCGGTCCAAATGGCAGCGGAAAAAGCAATATTACAGATGCAATTCGCTGGGTTTTGGGTGAGCAAAATGTACGAAATCTACGTGGGGCAAAAGCGGAAGATATTATTTTTACAGGAAGCTCTACTAGGAGAGCATTAGGTTTAGCTGAAGTCTCCCTGACCTTTGATAATAGTGATGGACAGTTGTCGGTCGATTTTAATGAAGTTGTCATAACACGCCGTCTGTACCGATCCGGTGAAAGTGAATATTATATTAATAAAGCACGCTGTCGTTTAAAAGACATCTATGATCTTTTTGCCGATACGGGATTAGGGCGTGATGCGATCAGCGTCATCAGCCAAAATAAAATTGATCAGGTTTTAAATAGTAAACCAGAAGAACGACGACTTTTATTCGAAGAAACAGCAGGCATTACCAAGTATCGTAATCGAAAGAAAGAATCCTTACGCAAACTAGATGATACACAGCAGAATCTGCTGCGTGTTATGGATATTATTCATGAAATTGAACATCAGTTAGGGCCACTGGCTGAATATGCAGAAAAAACAAAACAGTATAATGTATTAAATGAAGAATATAAAAAATCAAAATTAACCGTATTATTAAATCGGTATGAACAGTATAATCATGATTTTGAAATGAATAAGAAGCAAATTTTTGAATTGCAGCAATCGAGTCAGGCAAGTGAAGTGAGAGTTAATTTATTAGAGGTCACAAAGGAACAGTTAAATAATGAATTAACCCAAGTAGAGAAATCACTGCAAATACTTTCGGTTAAAAATAGTGAACTCGCTACTGCGATTGAAAAAAACAATAGTGATATGGCTATATGTAAGGAACGATTAGAACGAAGCCATGAAACAAGTCAACGATTACAGACCAATCAAGTCGAATTGGAGAAAAATAAGCTGGAAATGTCAGACCAACTTTTTGAATCACAGAAAAATATAGAACAATTTGAAGAAAAAGCTAAACGAATTGTTTTACAGATTCAAGAGGAATCGGTCCGTGAAGAAATACTGCAGGGACAAATTTCTGAAATTGAACTGGCAATAAAAATGATTCAGGAAAAATCGTTGGAACAAGTCCAAAAATTAACGAATCGGCGCAATGATTTGCTTCTTTTAGAGCATGATATAAAAGAACTTCAAGTACAATTGCTTCAACGAAATGAAGAAGTTGTGAATGAACAACAAAAGATGACGGATAATCAGGTAATTTTAACAGATTTAAATACGCAGGTACAAGTTTTGTTTGATAACATGATGAAAGCACAGCATGAAAAAATGTTGGTAGAAAAAAACCTTGCAGCGGCTGGCATTGAGCAGCATGAAATGGATGAAAAACAACGGAAATTGCAGCAAGGACTTAATGCGGCTCAATCAAAAGTTGAATTTTTGGCGAATATGCAGAAAGAATACGAAGGCTTTGGTCGTGCTACAAAAAGTGTGTTAAAAAGCAATGAAAAATGGCAGGCTGGTATTTGCGGTGCTGTAGTTGAACTCATTGATGTTCAATCGGATTATATTACAGCAATTGAAATTGCTTTAGGCGGCAGTCTGCAAAATATCGTTACCGATCATGATATGACAGCAAAAGCAGCAATTAATTTTTTAAAACGCGAGAAACTAGGGCGTGTAACCTTTTTACCTTTGAATACAATTGTTGTTCGTAAATCATTTGATGATGGCAGTCTGCATACGGCACCAGGTTTTATTGGTTATGCAAACGAACTTGTTTCCACCGATGTGAAATATAAAAAAATCGTTGATTTTTTACTTGCTAGGACATTAGTAGTTGATACGATTGAACATGCAGTTGAATTGGCGAAAAAGCAAGGCTTTAAAGCGCGAATTGTCACGCTGGCAGGTGAACTCATCAATCCCGGCGGATCTATTTCTGGCGGTAGTACGGGTCGGCGTGAGGTCAGTTTCTTAAATCGTAGTGGCGAAATTGCAGCCTTCCATCAGGAAATCGCAAGCAAGCAGCGTGAACTTATAGAATTGAATCAAAAAAAGATTTTACAGGAAAATAGTCTGCGAGAATTGGAAATGCAAGCTCAAACTGCTAGTAAACAAGAGCACCTCTTGACAGTACAACAGGCGGAACTGAAAATTTATATTGAAAAAGCGACGCTGGAATTAGCCGATAAGAAAACTAAGCTGCATTCTTTACAGGAACTAGGTGATACGTTACAGGCAAAAGAAATTCGTATCAAACAGCAGATGACAGATGTTAAAGCTGAAATTGAATATATGCAGCATACAGATAATCAACAAAAAGGCCAAGATGAAACGACAGCAAATCAGCTTGTACAATTAAAAAAAGAACAAGAAGCACTTCGACAGATTTCTGTGAATAGTAAAATAGAACAAACTGTCGTTGAGCAGGAATTAATCCGCCATCATGAACTTCGAACTAATATGCAGCAGACTATGGATCGGTATAACAGCGATTTACTAAAAATCAAACAAGAACAAGAGTCACTGCATCAGGTGACTTCTGCAACGCAGCGAGAATTAACGGAATTGACGAAGAAAAATGTACAGCTCGTTACACTCCGTGAGATTGGCACGAAAGATTATGATAATTTTTATCAAGTTAAAATGGAAAAAATGGTGTCAATTCAAAGTAATGATCGCGAAATAAAAGATGCGAATAAACAACAAAATGACTTACAAAATAAAATTCATCAAACGGAACTGTTACAAACAAAATCTGAATTTGAACGGCAGCAATGTCTTGAAATATTCGAGGGTGAGTACCATTTATCGATTGAACAGGCACAAACATATAGACTCGATGAGACGAATACATCACTTGGTAAAAAAATTCGTTTACTGGAAAAAGAAATGGAAGAATTAGGACCGATCAATCCTAACGCGATAACGGAATATGAAAATCTCAATACAAGGTATACATTCATGCAAAAGCAGTTAACGGATCTTAGTGTCGCAAAAGAGTATTTGGCGGGTATTATTCGTGATATGGATATTACAATGTCCAAACAGTTTTCAGAAGCTTTTGCCCAAATCAGCCTGTACTTCAGCGAGATTTTTGTAAAATTGTTTGGTGGCGGTCAAGCTAAATTGGAACTTACCGATACACAAAATGTATTGGAAGCCGGGGTGGAAATTGCTGTTCAGCCTCCCGATAAAAAACTGCAAAATCTTGCAGTCTTATCAGGGGGTGAACGGGCACTTACGGTTATTGCTCTGCTGTTCTCCTTTTTACAATATCGTCCGGCACCATTTAGTGTAGTCGATGAAATTGATGCACCGCTTGACGAGGCGAACGTGGATCGATTTAGTGCTTTTTTGAAAGAATATGCTCTAAAAACACAATTTATTGTTGTAACACATCGTAAAGGAACGATGGAGGCCGCGGATATCATGTATGGAGTAACCGTTGAAGATGCAGGTGTTTCGAGACTTGTTTCCGTAAGGCTGGAAGAAGCGTTGAAATAAATTTTGGAGGAAAATTATGGGATTTTTTGATAAATTAAAAAAAGGGTTAGAAAAAACACGTAAATCGTTTACAGAAAAAATTGAACAAATTGTTGTGGGTTACGCAAAAATAGACGATGATTTACTCGATGAGTTGGAAGAAGCTTTGATTTCAGCAGATGTTGGGGTAAAGACATCAACTCTGTTAATGGAAGAGGTTCACCGCGGCATCAAAAAGAAAGAAATTAATACACCAGAAGATTTACGACCGTTCCTAGAGGAAAAAATCAGTGCGCTTTTAATGGCCGGGTCGGATGCAAGTACACTAGCCGTGAATCCACCTACGGTTATTCTGGTTATTGGTGTTAATGGAGTCGGTAAGACGACAACCATTGGTAAGTTAGGAAATTACTATAAGGAACAAGGCAAAACCGTTATGCTGGCTGCCGCGGATACATTTCGCGCTGCGGCGATTGATCAGCTGGAAATTTGGGGCAGCCGTATCGGGGCAACTGTAATTAAACATGATGAAGGATCAGACCCTGCATCAGTTGCTTTTGATGCAGTGAAAGCGGCAAAAGCCAGAAATATCGATGTGCTCATTATTGATACAGCTGGTCGTTTGCATACAAAATCAAATTTAATGGAAGAATTGAAAAAAATAAATCGGGTCATTCAACGCGAAATTCCCGAAGCTCCCCACGAAACATTGCTTGTGCTAGATGCAACAACGGGGCAAAATGCGATTAATCAGGCCGATGTTTTTTCACAGTCGGCACCAATTTCTGGTGTAGTATTGACGAAATTGGATGGTACGGCAAAAGGCGGCGTTGTTGTTGGCATCAAAGCCGAACTAAAAATGCCAGTGAAGTGGATTGGCATCGGTGAAGCGGTAGATGATTTGAGACCATTTAACTCAGAAGACTTTGCGAAAGCTTTATTCTCCGACAAGTAAAAAAGCTTGACAATAATAAATAAGTTCTGTATAATAGCAAAGTCAAGTGAATTTACTTGGCAGAATAAATGTAGTAGTCAGGGTGATCCGACGTGCTGGAAAAACTTTTGCACATGAGTGCATTGTTTGATTTTTACGGGGCTTTACTTACAGAGAAGCAACAACGTTGCCTGGAAATGCATTTTTTTGATGACTTGTCTTTATCAGAAATTGCAAATGAACTGGGAATATCGAGGCAAGCTATTTATGATATTATCCATCGTTCAGAGCAGTCTTTGAATGATTATGAAATAAAGCTGGGTTTAGTCGCAAGATATAAAGAAGAACGCTTGGAGTTGCAATCGATTTCAGAATCGGTAGAGAAACTTCGGGGTTTAGATAATAAAACAGAAATAAATGATATATTGAAAAGGCTTTCCAGCCTAATTGGTAAGGTTAAGGAGGCATGAAATGATTTTTGAAGGTTTAGCGGATCGTCTCCAAGAGACTTTTAAGAAGTTACGCGGTCATGGCAAGTTAACAGAAGCTGATGTTAATGAAGCAATGCGTGAAGTGCGTATGGCACTTTTAGAAGCAGATGTTAACTTTAAAGTTGTAAAAGAATTTGTTGCAAAAGTAAAAGAACGTGCAATTGGTCAAGATGTTTTAGAAACATTGACACCGGCGCAAGTTGTCATAAAGATTGTTAATGAAGAATTAACGGCTTTAATGGGTGGCACACAAAGCCGAATTATGATTGCATCTAAACCGCCAACGGTTATCATGTTAGTTGGTCTGCAAGGCGCAGGGAAAACAACATCGGCAGGAAAACTTGGTTTAGCAATGAAAAAGCAAGGCAAAAGGCCTCTTTTAGTGGCAGCGGATATTTATCGTCCGGCAGCAATCAAGCAACTGCAAGTATTAGGCGAACAGCTTGATATTCCAGTTTTTGCAATGCCGGAAGGCACGGATGTTGTGACAATCACTGAAAAAGCGATGGAACAAGCAAACTCACATATCAATGATATTGTAATTATAGATACAGCCGGTCGCTTGCATATCAATGAAGAATTGATGCAGGAATTAAAATCAATTAAGCAACACGTCAAACCACATGAAATTTTACTTGTAGTTGATGCTATGACGGGGCAGGATGCAGTTAATGTTGCGGAAAGTTTTAATGCTGATTTAGGCTTAGATGGTGTAATCCTCACCAAATTAGATGGTGATGCCCGCGGTGGTGCGGCATTATCTGTTAAGGCAGTAACAGGCTGCCCAATTAAATTTGTCGGTATGGGCGAAAAGCTAGAAGCTCTTGAACCATTTTATCCAGACCGTATGGCATCACGAATTCTTGGTATGGGTGATATGCTTTCGTTGATTGAAAAAGCACAATCAACGTTTGATGCCGATGAAACTAAAAAAATGGAAAAGAAATTCCGTAAAGATGAATTTACTTTAGATGATTTTTTAGCACAGATGCAGCAGGTTCGTAAATTAGGATCGTTAGATCAGATTCTTGGTATGATTCCGGGTATGGGTAATATCAAGAAAAAGCTAGGCGATGTAGATCTTGATTTGAATGGTAAAGAAATAAAACATATTGAAGCTATTATTTATTCCATGACGCCGAAAGAACGTCGGGATGTAAATATTATAAATGGCAGCCGACGTAAACGTATTGCTGTAGGCAGTGGTACAAAAGTCCAAGAGGTTAATAAACTCATCAAACAATTTTCTGAAGCTAAAAAGATGATGAAAAAGATGCAGGGAATGACCAAAGGTAAAGGTAAACAAGGTCTAGGCGGTTTTAAAATGCCGTTTATGAATTAAAGTTTATAGAATTTATTATTTTTAGAAGGAGGTGAATTTTTTTATGGCAGTTAAAATTCGTTTAAACCGTATGGGTGCGAAAAAGAACCCTTTCTATCGTGTGGTAGTAGCTGATTCTCGTTCACCACGTGATGGTCGTTTTATTGAAATATTAGGACATTATGATTCCACTAAAGAACCTGCAATTATTAAGATTGATGAAGAAAAAGCTCTTGAATGGATGAATAAAGGTGCTCAACCAACTGATACCGTTAAGTCTTTATTTAGAAAAGAAGGTATCATGGCTAAATTTGATGAAGCAAAACGCACAAAGAACTAAGAAAGAGGCATAATAGATATGAAACAAATTGTTGAAATTATCGCCAAATCATTAGTACAAAATCCGGAACAGGTAGTAGTAGTAGAAAAAGATAATACTAGTATTACTGTATATGAATTACATGTTGCTCCGGATGATATGGGCAAAGTCATCGGCAAACAAGGTCGCATTGCGAAAGCAATGCGGACTGTTGTGAAAGCGGCGGCTACTCGCGAAAACAAAAAAGTCACTGTTGAGATCGTTTGAAAACTGCGGCAACGAATCCATTCTTTTAGAATAGGGATTATTGCCGCTGTTTCTTTATAAAAATTTTGATGGAAAATGATAGATTATTTACATAAAATAGAGTGGGAGTGACCGTATAATGGATAGTATGACTTTGAAATGTCCTGTAACTATCAAGGCAAAAGTTACGGAAGACTTAAAAAAACAATTAGCGAGTGAGATTCAAAACAATATCAAGAAAACAGATTTAGAATTGCAGCAGATTGAATTTCAGGCAAAGCGTATCATGGCAGAACAAGCAAAACAGGATATGCAGGGATTGGAAGCAGTTCGCCAACAAATTGATGCGGAAACTAAGAAGCGCCTTGATTTTAAAAATCATTTAGTTGATCAGTTAAAAGAAAGTGGACAGCTTGAAATTGGCGCGGAAATCGTTCAGGGGACATTGGAAAGAATTGTTGAAATCAAAGTTGGCGATGAAATGCCACAAATTATGAATGCTGAAATTTTGGTGGAAGATGGAAAAATCATTGCCTTCCGCAACTAAAACAATGGAAAAATTAATTGTAATTGGTAAGATTGGTGCCCCGCACGGTGTGCGGGGTGATGTTCGTATTATTTCTCTGTCTGATTTCCCCGATCGATTTGAGTCTTTGAAAAAAGTTTATTTGGAAGATTCCACAACACTTGAGGTGGAATCAATGAAATACAACAAACAGTTCATTATCATGAAATTTAAGCAATTCAATGAACGGAATGATATCACGCCTTTTAATGGAAAATTGATCCATGTGAAACGCAGTGAAGTCCCACCGCTTTCTGCAGGTGAGTATTATTCTTTTGATATCATTGGTTTGTCTGTGTACGATGAAAATAATGAGCTTGTCGGAAACATTACGGAAATATTAAAAACAGGCAGCAATGATGTATATATTGTTTCGCAAAAAGGGCAAGCAAAACAGATTTTAGTGCCAGCACTTAAAAAGGTTGTAACAGAGATTGATCTCGTGAATGGTAAAATGAAAATTATTCGTCCAGAAGAGTTGGATTAATTATGCAGATAGATATCATTTCTTTATTTCCTGAGATGTTTGCGGGTCCTTTTGGTCAAAGCATTACCAAAAGAGCAATTGAAAACAATCTTTTAAATGTACAAATTACAAATCCTCGTCAATTTGCTTATGACAAACATCAGCAGGTCGATGATGCTCCTTTTGGCGGCGGCAACGGTATGGTTTTGAAACCAGAACCGTTTTTTCGTGCGGTCAAGCATATTAAAGAAAATACAGAATTTATCAAGCGTCGCGTCGTATTGATGTGTCCGAGTGGACAGCCTTTTACGCAAGCTAAAGCAAAAGAATTGGCGGGCTATGATCAGTTGATTTTTGTTTGTGGTCATTATGAAGGTTTTGATGCTCGGATTACGGGTCATCTAGTTGATGAAGCTATTTCCATTGGTGATTATGTTCTTACTGGTGGTGAATTGCCCGCAATGGTGATTGTTGATGCATTGTCTAGAATGCTGCCTGGCGTGCTTGGTTCAGCTGAGTCAGCGCCAACTGATTCGTTTTATGCAGGGCTTTTAGAGTGTCCGCAATATACTCGTCCGCGAGAATATCATGGGCTTTCAGTACCAGATATTCTTCTTTCTGGGGATCATGCGAAAATTAATTTGTGGCGTCGCCGAGAGGCTTTGCGTGTAACATTGTACGCACGCCCTGATTTATTAGAAAAGATTGAACTTGATTCGACGGACCTCAAACTATTAGCTGAAATAAAAGCAGAACGCAGGGGCAGCTAATATGACGGTGTATATTGGTTTGGTACATTATCCGATTTATAATCGCAATATGGAAGTTGTAACGACCTCTTTGACCAATTATGATTTGCATGATATTGCACGAACTGCACGGACTTATGGTATGGTTAAATATTTTATTATTCAACCAAATGAAGCACAGGCAAAGCTGGCTCAGGCTGTTATTGATTATTGGCAAACTGGTTATGGCAGCGAATATCATAAAGATCGTAAGGAAGCATTTTCAATTTTGCAACAGGTTGCTACGATTGAAGACGCCATTCAACAAATTCAAGAACGAGAAGGTCAGAGACCTTTTGTTGTAACAACAGATGCACGAACCTATCCCAATACGATATCATATCAGTTGCTGCGAGATAAGCTAGCTGCGGACGATCAGCCATGCTTACTGCTATTTGGTACGGGCTGGGGTATTGAAAAAGAGACCATGGCAAAGTTTGATTTTATTCTTACTCCAATTTATGGTGCTGTTGATTATAATCATTTGCCAGTTCGTGCCGCTGCAGCGATTATTTTAGATCGCCTATTAGGTGAAATCTGGTGGAAATGAAAAAAGTGTTTGAAACAAATTTTAATATATGATATAATGAAAAAGTATGTGGACGGTCCTCTGAGTAATGATTATATGATTTACCATGAACGTCTGAATTAAGGAGGAAATTATCAATGAACATTATTCAAGCTTTAGAACAAGAACAACTTCGCTCAGATATTCCTGAATTTGCACCTGGTGACAGTGTACGTGTACATGTAAAAGTCGTCGAAGGTACGCGTGAACGTATTCAGATGTTTGAAGGCGTTGTAATTGGTCGTCAGAGTACCGGCGTTCGTGAAACATTTACAGTAAGACGTATATCTTATGGTGTTGGTGTTGAACGTACTTTCCCTGTACATTCTCCAAGACTTGAAAAAATCGACGTTATTCGTAGAGGTGTTGTACGCCGCGCGAAACTTTATTATCTTCGTAGCCTTACTGGTAAAGCTGCTCGTATTAAAGAAAGACGTTAGTAGTAATGATAGGGACTGTATTTCCAGTCCCTATTCTTTGTTTTTATAGGGAGGCTTGCGTTTATGAGTAATATGTCGCTAGGTGAAGAACTTAAAGACTGGATCATATCCATACTTATTGCTGTAATATTAGCGTTTTTTATTCGATATTTTATTGTTGAATTATATTTAGTAGATGGACCTTCCATGCGGCCTACTTTACTAAGTCAGGAACGTTTGGTGGTAAATAAATTTATTTATCGCTTTAGAGCCCCTGAGCGTGGCGAAGTCTTGATTTTTCAATATCCAAAAGACACTAGTCGCGATTTTATTAAGAGAGTTATTGCTGTACCTGGCGATACAATTGAGATAAAAGAAGGCAGAGTTTTTGTGAATCAACAATTGATGAATGAACCTTATATTTTAAGTAAAACAATGGGAGATTATCCATTATCGACTGTGCCGGATGGTCACATCTTCGTTATGGGCGATAATCGAAATAATTCAGAAGACAGCAGATTTTCTGATGTTGGATTTGTTCCGTTTGAATTAATAAAAGGAAAAGCGGTTATGGTATTTTGGCCGTTTGATCATTTAAAGACATTATCTTAATTAGACAACAACGCCAGTATATAGAACCTATATACTGGCGTTTTATTTATAGAAACAAAAAAAGTGGCTGCATCCAAAACCACAGCCACTTTTATAAGCTAAACTCGATGATAATGATGGATTATTTCAATACGGGAAAGAGCAGAACCTAAAGACGCGGAATTAAGAAAATTATCATATTCCGCTTTAGAAACATCTGCATATTGATATAGTAATCCGCCTGGGAATTTAATTTCCAAGACGTTATTTTCCCAGCCAACACTATCTATTCGACTAGATGATACAGTGTGTCTCTGCATTATAAACCATTCCCTTCTAGACCATTTCAACAAATTATGTTGATACTGTAAGTATACGCAAAAAACAACAATTAAACAATAGATAATATTTATAAATAAATAATCAAGAATATGCTTGATGTTAAGCGATTTGTCTACATTTTGTCTACCGCCGTCTACCATTTCACTTTAAAACTGTATAATACAGGAAAAGATAATACAAGAAAATTAAAAAAATAAAAATGCGAAACCATTGAGAAATCCAGTACTGTCAATGGTTCACAGGAGGATAATAAAAGATGACTGAAGAAATGAAAAATGATTTGCCAACGGTTCATTGGTTTCCAGGGCATATGGCAAAAGCACGTCGTTTAATTACCGAAAATCTAAAACTCGTTGATGTGGTGATTGAACTTCTTGATGCACGCATTCCCTATAGTAGTGCTAATCCGATGCTTCTTGAACTTATTGGTGAAAAACCGCGTGTAGTGGCTTTAAATAAGTCTGATCTGGCAGATCCAGCAACGACAAAGGCGTGGATTGATTTGTATAAAAAGCAGCAGGTACAAGCTGTTTCTATTGATGCAATGACCGGTGTTGGTATGAAAACTTTAGTGAAGATGGCCGAAGAATTAGCAAGGGTAAAAACAGAAAAATTAGTGAGTCGTGGTGCGAATGCGAGAGCAGCACGTGTTATGATTTTAGGTATACCGAATGTAGGGAAATCTTCTTTGATTAATCGTTTAGCTGGTGCATCGGTCACACGGACCGCCGATAAACCAGGTGTGACAAAATCAAAGCAATGGATTAAAATAGGAAAAAATCTAGATTTACTTGATACACCGGGTATATTATGGCCGAAATTTGAAGATATGACGGTAGGGTTAAAGCTCGCCTTTACTGGAGCAATTAATGATGAAGCATATGATATGGAAAAGGTAATGAGTGTTTTTTTAGAAACGATGGCAGCAGATTATCCAGAAAGGCTCATAGAACGTTATAAATTAATCGGTGAATTGCCAAAAACATCGGCAGAAATTTTAGAGATGATTGGTAAAAAACGTGGATTCCTTTTAAAAGGTGGTATTATCGATCATGAAAAAGGTAGACGTATTATCATAAATGAATTTCGTGCCGGCAAGCTTGGTTTGATTAGTTTGGATCAGCCCAATGCGCAGCAGGTTCATTAAACCTTTGCTAAAAGCTGTTTACAATATCGTAGACAGCTTTTTTAATCGGAAGAAATAAAAGTACTTTTTACAAGGAAACAAATCTTTTGCTATCGAATACAGATTATATATAACGCATTAAAGAAATTCCATCCAGTCTATCAGTCTGCCAAAAATGGGGTATAGGGGGCATCGTTTGCTTCCTACGTAAGGCCACGGAGCCCTATACCCCATTCTTGACGATTGCCATATAAAATGTTTAATGCGTTCTATATATGTAATATATTTTTAGAAGAATTATGAGATGGGGCGCAGAATTAATTAATGGATATTCAAAAAATGACGATAAAAGAAATAGAGATATTAGTTAAGCAAAAAGATTTAATGGCAGAAACAATCACAGCGTTAACAAATGATACACGCAGTGCGGTTCAGAGACTTTTTCGTAAATGGGAACGTGAGCAAAATGAAATACAGCGAGTCGATGCTTTATATAAATATGAATATCAATTCCAAAAGCAAGGCATTGAATACATTGCTGGTGTAGATGAGGCTGGACGTGGACCTTTAGCTGGTCCTGTATTTGTAGCTTCTGTTATTTTACCGATCGGTTTATATATTCCTAAAATAAATGATTCGAAAAAAATATCAGCGAAAGTCAGAGAGTCAATTTATGAATTACTGCTAAAAGAAGCAATTGCTATTGAAAGATCAATTGTGGATGAGAAAACGATTGATCGGATTAATATTTATCAAGCAACGATTAATGGTATGTATAATGCGATTTTATCACTAAAGCCAAAACCACAGCAGGTTTTGATTGATGCAGTTCCTTTAGAACAGCTAGAGATACCATCACTGTCTTTGATAAAAGGAGATGCTATCAGTGCTTCGATTGCAGCAGCATCGATTGTGGCTAAAGTAGAACGTGATCATATGATGGATGAATATGATAAAATGTATCCTGAATATGGTTTTGCGCAGCACAAGGGATATGGAACAGCCCAACATGTAGCGGCTCTTAAAAAATACGGTCCTTGCCCAATCCATCGTCGCTCTTTTGAACCAGTGAAGTCGCTTGTGAAGTGTTAAGTATGGAGGAATAACTATGGCAATAGAAACGAATGCTACGGGTGTAAATAATATATCGCCTGTAGAGCGGACACAACCTATTTCAAATAATAGCACAGTCAGTAATAAAAAAGTGGGTGATCAAGCAAGTTCGCCGTTTCAGCCACAAACGAATGTAACAATAGAAAATTCAGTAGCGGATATGCTGAATGTGTTATCAAAAGCTGCAACAGAGACCGCAGATGGAACACAAAAAATGCCAGCTGAATTACAGAAATTTATCAATAATTTGCTGCAAAATTCTTTTTCAGTAGATTCTTCTTTATCAGAAGGCCTTGGCAGTGTGCTGCAAAGCCAACGGTTCACGCTTGATCAATTGAATGGCGTAGCAAAAATTTTAGATCAAATGGGCACTCTGGCGGAAATGGATCAAGCGAAGGTTTTACCGGATGATTTGAAAACACTTTTAAGCAATCTAACGCAGTTAGATGGAAATAATGGAAAAACACTTAATTCCGTAAATTTGATGAAAATGGCATTTCAATTGTTAGAAGGGAAATCCGTCGAAGATTTTCCTGCACAATTACAACTTTTGCTAGGGAATAGCAAAAGTTCTATGCCTGCTTTGCCGCAATCAGAAACAGAAAGTTTAGGCTTTTTGAAACAATTGGTTAAAATGTTTTTGCCGACTCCTTCATCGATAAATACTGCATCGCAAAATCAGCAAAATATGGGACAGACTAATGCACCCTCAGCCACGGCTTCAACGAATGTACCTCAGCAAAAATTAGGAACAGGCAATTTGGAAAATGAAAATCAAACGGCGGCGACGAATACAAAACAATCAATGCCAAATGAAGGCAGCCTGAGAAATCCCTTGCAGACAACAACACAGTCTTTGGCTTCGGCAACTTATGCTATGCAGAAAAATTTTGGTACAGCAAATGAAAATTTACTGAATACGATGACACTGCAGGAGCCTATTGAAGATTCATTAAATGAATCGATGGATCAAGAAAATGGAGCCAACAAACAAAATAATCAAGCTGGAGCCAATCCACAAATGAAAGGGCAAGCAATGGCTTCTTCTTTACAGCAAAATGCAGGAACGAAAACCTTGGCAAATGATATATTAAATCAGCCACTTACCACAAAAACGGATGCAACCTTATCAAGTCCTGGTACATCAGCTGAAACTGAATCAATGGACCAAGAAAATGGAGCCAACAAGCAAAATAATCAAGCTGGAGCCAATCCACAAGTGAAAGGACAAGCAATGGCTTCTTCTTTGCAGCAAAATGCAGGGACGAGAACCTTGGCAAATGATACATTAAATCAGACACTTGCCACAAAAACAGATACAAAGCTGATTTTAACAAATGCTGGTACGGCTGCATTCGATGAAAATGAAATGATGCAAACGCAAACCAAACTACAAAATTCTGCAGGGTCTCTACCTGGTCAAGCCAATTCTACGATGATGAGACAATTCGTAGTAAGTTCGGCTGTGAATCCGCAAACCTTGAGTCAGTTATTAGCAGCACCGCTGGAAAATACAGAACAGACGATGCAAACAATGAAGAATTTAGCAAATCAGCTGATGAATACGTCTTCATTAGATGAGAAGAGTTTCACTTTATTGAAGAATTTTCTCAATGGAAAACAAGAAATGATGTCAGAAGAGGATGCAAAACAGTTACAGTTGTTACTGAAACTCAGCGAAAAAAACATACCAACATCTATTTCACAGGCGGCAATCAAGCAAAACCTGCCTGAATTACCAAAATTATGGACATTTGTTCAACTTTGTGATTTGAGTGAATTAAAGGATATGCAAGCGAATGAATTAAAAAATGCCAGTAAAAATATGAACGATTTTGCCTCGCTATTACGTAAATCCATGGGGAATGAAAACTCAATTTCGGAAAATCATCGTTCGATGGCATTTATGACACCGTTGTATTTAGGTGAGAATCAAAAAAATTATCCAACCTATGTTCATATATATGACCAGTCTGAAAATGAGAATGGTCCAAATAATGAAAAAAAAGAAACATGGCTCAGGCTTTGTCTTCTTACTGAAAATATTGGTGCGGTAGAAATGGTATTTCGATTGTATGAAAAAGAAAATATAAATGTGCGGCTGTCTTTTTCAAATACAGACATGGTAGAGTCGTTTAATCAATATATACCAGAACTGAAAGCTTCTTTTGAAAATTATCCTTTGGTTTTAAAAGATTTTAAAGTGCGGGCGATAGGTGAATAACTATGATCAATGATGAAAAAAGTGAAAAACAAGAAACTATTAAAGCCGTTGCCTTACAATATAGGGAAGATGAAAATACGGCACCAAAAATTGTTGCAAAAGGTAAGGGGAAAGTTGCAGAAAACATTCTGCTTACTGCGCAAAATAATGCTGTGCCTGTCTATAAGAATAAAACGTTAACAGCAATGCTTATGGCACTGGAAATTGATAAGGAAATTCCACCAGATCTGTATGCCATGGTTGCTGAGGTTTTAGCGTATGTATATCGAATGGACCAAAAAAGAATGAAGGATTTTAATTTGTAATGTTATATATAATGTATTAAATAAATGATATCTAGCCTATTAGTCTGTCGGGAATTTGGTACAGGGCATCGTTTGATTCCTCCGTAACGCCACTCAAGCCTATACCAAATTCCTGACGATTGCCATATAAAATATTTAATGTAACTTATGATAGTTTGATTTTTTTATTAAATTGCTTGAAATGGAAGCGCTTTTATGGATAATAAATGTTTGGGGGCACTTGGAGAAGCGATTGCAGCAACCTATTTACATAGAAATGGGTATTCTGTTTTAGTGAAAAATTTTAAAGTTAAAATTGGTGAAATTGATCTTATTGTAAAAGACAAAGACGTTCTTGTTTTTGTTGAAGTAAAAACAAGGCGCAGCTTGAAATTTGGTAATGCAGCGGAAGCTGTCAATTATTATAAGCAGAGAAAAATCATTAAAGTGGCGCAGTGGTATTTGCAGCAAGAAAATATGTTGGATCAACCTTGTCGATTTGATGTGGTTGAAGTTTATTATGAAAATACAGAAAATTATCGGGTGCATCAGATAAAAAATGCATTTGAAGTGTGTTGAAACAGAAAGTGAGCGAGGTCTAAAATGCGTGTTATTGTTGGTATAACGGGAGCAAGCGGCTCTATTTATGGAGTTAGACTCATTGAAGTGTTAAAAGAAAAAAACTGCGAAGTGCATGCTGTTGTGACAAAAAGCGGCTTGCAAGTCATGGAATATGAATGCGGTATTTCTAAGGTGGATTTTGCGAAAAAAGTAGATGCATTACATGAAGTCGATAATATTGGTGCATCAATCGCCAGTGGATCTTTTAAAAATGATGCGATGGTTATTGTTCCTTGCTCAATGAAGACGTTGGGAAGTATTGCACATGGTATAGCGGATAATTTATTGACTCGAGCGGCAGATGTTACGTTAAAAGAAAGCCGCCCGCTGATTATTGTGCCCCGCGAAACCCCTGTTAATGCGATTCATTTGGAGAATATGTTGAAATTGTCACGTTTAGGCGTTCGGATTATTCCAGCTTGTCCGGGATTTTATCATCGTCCGCAGACCCTTGAGGATATTATTGATATGCTAGTAGGAAAAATTTGTGATTCTATGGGAATAGAACATACACTTTTTGAACGATGGACAGGAGCAAAATAAAGATAAAAAATGTGCTTATTTCGTGCAGGAATTGAAAATTGTGCAGCGAAGTTTTTATTATTATAGGACAATTAAAAAAATATGTAGTTCACATAGGTAAATGTATCTAAAAAGGTAAGGATGATGAATTTGTTATATACAGGTAAGACAAAAAATTTGGGACTCATTGGTTGTCCAGTAGAACATTCCCTTTCCCCGGTCATGCAAAATGCAGCATTATTGAAGGCTGGACTGGATTATGCTTATATTGCTATGCCCGTGCAGCCAGAATGTTTACCAAATGCAGTTGCGGGAATTGTTGCGTTAGGGTTTCGCGGCTTTAATGTTACGATTCCTCATAAAGTCAAAATTATGTCGCTTTTGGATACAATCGATGAAAATGCCAGAATGATTGGTGCTGTCAATACTGTGGTGATTGAGCAGGGGAAATTAGCTGGGTATAATACAGATTCCATCGGATTTATTGTTGCATTAGAAAAACAAAATTTTGTGATTGAGCATAAAAAAGCTGCTCTTTTGGGTGCTGGTGGTGCAGCTCGGGCCATTATTTGGGGTTTGATTTCCAATAAAATTCAGCAAATTGTCATTGGTGTTCGCAATATCGAAAAAGTAAAACCTCTAGTTGAAGAATTTAAGAAATTTATCGATATTGAATTATTCCACTGGGAAGATCCGGTGTTTCAGAAAAAATTAGATTCAGTTGATTTATTGATTAATACGACGCCTTTGGGTATGCATCCTAAAATAGATGAAAGTCCGACCGTCAATTGGCAGTATATAAAAAATGATACATTTGTTTATGACATTATTTATACGCCTCAGGAAACCAAGTTTTTAGCTGCGGCTAAAAAACACGGCAATCCGACGCTAAATGGTGAACAGATGTTAGTAGAACAAGGAGCCGCCGCATTTGAATTATGGACGAAACAAAGACCTGATACACAGATTATGACCGAACAATTACAAAAAGCCCTCGGTTAAATCCTGGCAGACTAATAGGCTAAATGTAACTTATATATATGTTTTTGTAAATTTTTATTTTGAGTAGATGGGGTGATACCATGCCAACAATGCTGGAAAATCATTATACAATGGAAATGCTCATACATAAAATGCTGCATAGCATTGAGGTGGAGACAAGTCTTTATAAGCCGCCTCAGCCAAAAGCTCCAAATGATGCGCCAGTTATTATGCTTGTTGATAAAATTATCCAACAAGCAATTGACGTCAATGCGAGTGATATTCATATTGAACCAACAGCTGAGATAGTTCGCATACGGTTTCGTATTGATGGACAGCTTTGCGAAACGCATGAACTGCCGATCTCAGTTCATGCGTTTTTTGTTTCGCGCCTCAAAATTATGAGCTCTTTAGATACAACAGAAACACGTATGCCGCAAGATGGTCGCATACATTATGAATATGCGCAGAAAAAAATTGATTTGCGGATATCAACAATGCCGGTTATGTATGGTGAAAAAGTGGTAATTCGTATTTTAGATAAATCGGCATCCTTGCTGCAGACGAGTGAATTGGGATTTTCACCCGCAAATTTTAAGCTTTTTACAGATCTTTGCCACCGTTCATATGGGATGATATTAAATACCGGTCCAGTTAACTCAGGTAAAACTACAACTTTATATGCAGCCTTAAACGCAATCAATACACCTAGTAAAAATATCATTACCATAGAAGATCCAGTGGAGTATTGTTTGGATGGAATTAGCCAGATTCAGGTGAATCCTAAAAAGGGTCTCAGCTTTTCGGTTGGCCTGCGGTCAATTTTGCGGCAAGACCCGAACATCATCATGGTTGGTGAAATTCGTGATAACGAAACAGCTGAAATTGCTGTGCGAGCTGCTTTGACAGGACATCTTGTCTTTAGTACGCTGCATACGAATAATGCGATTGGGGCGATTGTCCGTTTGTTTGATATGGGAATTGAACCTTTTTTAATTGCATCCTCTCTTTTAGGTGTTTTGGCCCAGCGTTTAGTTCGTAAAATTTGCCCACTTTGCAAAGAGGCCTACATTGTAAAAGAAAATTCTCCGGAACGTAAATATTTAGAAGATTTCTATCAAGCGGGGACCGTCCTTTACCGTGGCAGAGGGTGTGGGGCTTGTGGTGGAACGGGTTATAAAGGTCGTATGGCTATTCAGGAAGTTTTGGTGATGAATGATGCAGTTCGCGCGTCTTTTCAAAATGGAATATCGATTTCTCTCATAAAACATAGTGTTTCTCAAGCAAATATGGTGCCGATTTATCAAGATGGCATTCAAAAAGCATTAGCAGGTGATACATCCTTAGCAGAGGTTGTGAGAGTTACATATGGAAATTTGTAAAAAAGCATTTAAATTAGCAGAAAATTTTGTTTATACTATATTAAAGGAAGGTGTTGAACAAAAAGCATCGGATATTCATTTGACAGTGGGGGCACCGCCCGCTTTTCGTAAAAATGGTCGTTTATATTTCCAAAAACAACAAGCGTTAGAAAAAACAGAGTTAGACGCTATTTTTTGTTTTATGACAAATCCGGACCAGCAAATAAAATTAGACCAAAAAGCAGAATTGGATTTTATCTATGAGTTTCCCCAAGTGGGGCGTTTCCGGGTTCATGCTTTTCGACAGCGAAGCTGTATTGCAATGGCGATACGCATTGTCGAAAAGACGATCCGCAGCTTGGCGATGCTGAATCAAACAAGTATTTTACAGAATATGTTGCTCAAAAAACATGGTCTTATTTTATTGACAGGGAGCACTGGATCAGGAAAATCGACGACTTTAGCCGCAATGGTGGATTGGCTGAATCAAACCCAAGCCTACCATATCGTTACATTAGAAGATCCTATTGAATATATTTATCCGCATCAAAAAAGTTTGGTGAATCAGCGAGAATACGGGCTGGATTTTTTTTCCTTTCATGAAGCACTGCGAGCTGCTTTACGTGAAGACCCCGACGTGATTATGGTGGGTGAACTGCGCGATGCGGAGACCATGCTCACGGCGATTACAGCCGCAGAAACAGGACATCTTGTTTTAGGAACTTTACATACATTTGACACCATCGAGGCAATCAATCGTATTATTAGTATGTTTCCAGCTCACCAACAAGGTCAGATCCGTATGCAGATGGCAATGACTTTGCAAGGAATTATTGCGCAGCAGCTTATTTTACGTAAAGATGGAAAGGGGAGGGTATGTGCCATGGAAATTCTGGTTGTTACCGCAGCTATTCGTAATTTGATTCGCGAGGGAAAAATACAGCAGATTTTTTCACAATTGCAAACGGGTAGAAAATTTGGGATGAATACGATGGCTATGGCATTGCAAGAATTGTTGGAAAAAGATATCATCACGCAAGAGGTGGCTGCTTCATGTCAACGAGGTGATGCATTTTGAACGGGGGTGATTTTGCTGGATCGCTATGGGTATGAAATACGGAATATAGCAGGAAGTGTAATGGTAGGTGAAATTCGAGCCGAATCAAAGCAGGAGGCGGTGCATTTAATTAGGGAAGATGGCTATTACATTACGAAAATCAAAAAAATTACAACAATTAAAAACATAGTTGCTATGGGAAATGGCGTTAAAGACAAAGAAATCGTTCTTTTATGCCGACAATTGGCCATTATGGTGACAGCTGGTATTCCATTAGCTGATAGTCTGGGAATTCTGATGAATCAGACCGGGACCGGGACATTAAGAGATATTTTGCGTGTGATTTATATGCAGTTGCAAGAAGGACAAACGTTGTCGAATGCATTAGCTTCGTATGCATCGGTTTTTCCATCGGTTATGGTTTATATGATTGCTGCGGGAGAGCGTGGCGGAGTTTTGGATATAGTACTGAATCGTTTGTCTGTTTATTTGGAAAAAGATTATCAAATGAGTGAAAAATTGAAATCAGCGATGTTATATCCATTGTTACTTATGTCATTGTCTACCATTGTATTGGTTTTTATTTTAGTATTTATTATGCCGCTTTTTGTGACACTATTTGATAATGCAAACGTACAGCTTCCTCTCGTAACGCGTCTTTTATTAGCAGGAAGTTATTTTATGGTGAATTATGGTTGGACACTTATCTTATGTTTTAGTCTAGTCGGCGTAATAGGGTATTTGGTTTATCAAAGACCGTCCTGTCGGGAGCGTCTAGATCAAATTTTGTTAAAAATACCGTTTCTAGGTGAATTTTTTACTAAAATGGCAATTGCGAGGTTTAGTTCAACATTAGCAGCTCTTCTTAAAGGTGGTGTTCCTATCGATAAGGCGGTGGGTATTGTAACAAAGATTATTGGTAATTTGTATTTAACAAAAATTTTTTCAATTGCAAAAAGCGACTTACAAAAAGGTGTTTCTTTATCGAAATCTCTACAAGATCAGACTGTGTTTGAACCTATGTTTTTACAAATGCTGGTGGTAGGTGAAACGACAGGAGAATTGGATCAGATTTTGCAAAAAGCAGCCCAGTATTATGAAAATGACGTGGATCGTATTTCTGAACGAATGGGAACTTTACTCGAACCTCTGATGATTATTATTTTAGGAATTATCATAGGCATTATTGTGTTGTCAATTGCCTGGCCAATGTTTGATTCGCTTACATATATCAACCAATAAAATTAAGCAAGGGGAGCGCTTCGCATGTTTAAATATATTAAAAAGAATCAAAATGGTTTTACTTTATTAGAATTAATGATCGTAATTGCCATCATTAGCATTTTATCGCTGATCGCCATTCCTAAATTTAATGATGCAATTGCCCAAGCGAATACAGCTCGAATACAATCTGACCTACAGACAATTGATACAGCCATTGTAATGTATCAGGCACAAAATGGTAAATATCCCAGTAATATTGATACGGATTTAAATTCTTTTATTACGGGAGCTGATACACTAAAAGCCCCTAAGGGGTTCTGTTTTGTTAAGAATGGTGGTGCGGATGGAAAAGTTAAAATTGAAAATACGGCCTATGAGTTAAATGCTGATGGTGACCATGCTTTGTGCCAAGGTAAAATGGCAAACGAATTTGGCAATACCTAAAAAACAAACAGGTGCTTGGCACGGATCAAATAAAGCGATAGGAGATAGTTTTATGGACATCTGGATTGGTATGATTGGCTTGAGCTTAGGGAGCTTTTTGAATACGTGTATTTATCGAATACCACGTCATCAGTCTATTATATGGCCTCGTTCTTATTGTACAAGTTGCGGCAGGCAAATTCGTAGCATAGATTTAGTGCCATTTTTTAGTTGGATTTTCCTTCATGGTCACTGTTATTATTGTCAAGCGCCTATCTCCTGCCGCTATGCAGTGATTGAAGTGTTAACAAGTCTTACAAGCGTGATTGTTTACAAAAATGTAAACGGAAGTGCAGCTTTTTTTGCGGGAATCTTACTAATAGGATTTTTGATTAGTATCGCTTTTATCGATTATGACTGGCATTTGATTTTTGATAAAGTTTTGCTTAGTTTTGCTTTTTGTGGAGGTGCTGTTCAAATATTTTTAGGACAGACTTCTTATCTGAATATGCTCTTAGGCTTTTTGACGGGCGGTGGCTGTTTGCTTCTTTTTATGATTTTGAGCCATGGTGGTATGGGTGGCGGAGATGTTAAATTTGCCGCAGCACTAGGTATTTGGTTTGGCTGGCAGGATATTTTATTGATTTTATGGATCGCGTTTGTTTTAGGCGGTCTGGCGGGAATTGTACTTTTAGCAACAGGCAAAAAAACACGGAAAGACTTTGTGCCGTTCGGACCATTTTTAGCATTTGCTGCATTTTTCATTTATTTATATGGAAACATTATTCTATCTGTTTATCAGGTAATTGCTTATGGATGAGCAGGGAACGTCCTATATTGAGTTATTGTGTGTCTTATTGATTGTAAATATACTGGCTGCCATAATTTTACCAAAACTTACCATGATGGACAAAATCAGTTTGGATTATGAGGCAAGATATCTGGTTTCTGATTTACGTTGGATGCAGGAACAGTCGATTTATCGAATGAATGGGAATGAAAAATTCAATCGAATTGAGTTTGACACCATGCCAAAGCTAGTGATGGATCAGAATCCAGAGTCTGGTTATGTTATTTTTAAAGGTCCAAATATCGTAAAACAACATACTTTTACGAAACCAATTACAATTCCCACTAATTATGTGAATGTACGTTTTACAATTGATGGACGTATGAATCCGCCCCGGACCATTTATTTATATGAAGGGCATGAACGGCTGGCGGTAATAATTGATGTGGCAGGACGGATTCGGATAGAAAAGCCAGGAAGTTTCTTTAAGTGAGGTTATATTTATGCATGAAAATGGATTTTTTTTAGTGGAGGTAATGGTACTATCGGCTATTGCTTTTGCGATTGCGGCATTGTTTAGTTTATATACCATTAGTGGAAAAGTAATGGAACATACAACAATTCAAATTACCGCTGGTTTCTTAGCGCAAAAGCAATTAGCGTATATTAAAGGTGATACAGCAGTATTGCAAACGTATCAAAATGGCATAATTCCCTGGCAAGATACTGATGATCCTGTGCCTGTCAAAAAAAATGGAGTATCTTATGTTGTAAATACTACAGTAGCGGCTGTGCCAAATAATGAGGCATTGAAAAAAGTAGTTGTGGTGGTTTCATGGGAAGAAAATCATATAAATAAACAAGTCAGCATGGCAACACTGGTTTCCTGCCATGGATAAACTGCGACAGGTCATACATAATAAAAAGGGCGCGTCACTGGTTGAGATGTTAGTGGCTATGCCTCTGCTATGCTTTTTATTGCTTACAATTGGAACGGCGTTTCTTTTATTGATGAAATTTTATAGTAGCTATCTAGGTGATTTAGAATTACAGCAACAGATGCGATTTGCACTACTTAGTATGACGCGAGATATTGCAGCGGCAAAGATAGTTGAAATAAGCGCGGATAAACTGGAAATTACGACAGAACGTCATTTTGAGCAAGAAAAACAGATTCTTTATGAATTAAATACGGGACCCACGATCAATCGTTTAATGAAAGATAATCAACCGTTGACGGGAGAAAGTAGAGTTGCTGCTATTTCTATTACAAAATTCAATTGCAAAAAAATCAAGCATCATATTATCAATATTGAAATCGAAGGGGTAAATGAAAATACGAATAAAAAAATTTCACTAGAAACAGCCGTTGCTAAGATGGTGGATGGATCATAAGTGTTTAAGAGAAGTAAGGTGAAAGGATGCAAAAAGGTTTTGGCTCAATTCTGGGATTATGTATTATGGTTGTTCTTTTACTTTTAGGAACAGGGCTCTTTCTTATTAGTCAGAATGAACAGCGCATGGCAAATGATTTTGTGGCGGGCATGCAAGCTCAAAATTTAGCGGAAGCAGGAGTGCAGGATGGTCTGTGTTTTTTAAAAAATAATTCAGACTTATTTTACCGAGCCCAAAATGGGTTACTGGATAATGATTCGATATTGAAATCGCGTACAGACGCTTTTAGAGAAGGCACCTATGAAGTTTATATGACGAATGCGGATAACCAATTGCTAGTAATGTCTATTGGACATGTGGGCAAGATAAAAGCTCAGATTGTTGTTTATTTACAATTTAAAAATGATGAATTTGAGATTGTACGTTGTGAATAATATGGTTTAATGGGGAGCTTCAGAGGAATGCATAAAAATATAAAATTTTGGCAGGAAAAAATTTTCGTTAAAACATATGAAGTTGTTTTGGGCATTGTTATCGGCGAACATACAATACAGATTGTAAAACTGGATTGTAGAGGCAAAATTCCGCTTTTATTACGAAGTATAGAGATTGAAATTCCGAAAATATATGAAGAGGATTCATTGGCGCTGCTGTATAAAGCTTTGCTGCAAAAAACAATTGACGTTGAAGGCTTAGCTCAATGTGCAGCTGTGGTTGCTTTTTCGGCAAAAAACATTTTTTCTTGTCTGGCAGATTTTCCTGTTTTAGAAGGGGCGGCTTTACGCGAAGCAATAAAATGGGATGTAGAAAAATATATTCCATTTTTAGAAGGTGAATATCATTATGATTTCAAAATTGTTGAAAAAAAAGAACTGAAGATCACCGTGCGTATTGCGGCGATGGACAAAGTCTTGTTAGACACGGCAGCGACCGTTTTTCAGGTAAATTCAATGCCGCTGCTAGGTATTTTAGAAGCAAATGCATTGCAGGGTGAGTTTATTGAAGCAAATGAAATGGGCTTCGTTTGGCAATCTCATGCCGCGGTAGAGCAAACCATAGCTATTTCATCTGCGCTCGATAGCCAGTCAATTCTATCGCAGCCTGATAAAATTTTGCCAGCCGTAGAGACGATATTTTATAAAAACATTGACCGAGAACAAATTAATCTGTTGCCGTTTGCGCAGCGTGCCGATGAATTTGTCTTGTATCGATTATTCGCTGGCGTTTTAATTTTACTGATCTGTTGTTTTAGTAGTTGGTATGCTTATACTTGTGTAAAAATCTATAATGTGGAACAGCAGCTGGCAAAAAATGATGCCGCCTTACAATTACTTGATGAGAGTGTCAGCCGCCGAGTAAAATTGGCTGAAACCAAACAGGAAATTGATGATAAAAATTCTATTTTAATCAATTTATCGAATCAAAAAATTTCTTGGTATGCTATGATGGTCCATTTAGGTAATTTAGTTGTTGATGATGTATGGCTTACGGAAGTATATCTAAGTGATAAAAATGAGTTGAGTCTGCAAGGTAAAAGTTTAGATTATCAAGCTTTGGCATCTTTTGTAAAAAAATTTGAAAAAGATACATTGTTTTCTGAGGCGGCATTAATCAATTCAAAAAATATGCACGATGAAGCTTTTAACAAAGATATTACAGTATTTGAAATTACAGCAAAATTTAAATAAATGTGGTGATATCATGAAGTCTAAAAAACTGATATATCAGCTGATTTCTTTTCTGTTTGGTGTGATTTTTTTGAGTGTTACGGTGTACACGTTTGTTTATGTACCTCGCCAGCAAGAACTATTGGATTTGACAGCAGCTGTTACAGAAAAAGAAACAAGTATAATTTCAATTGAGAATTTTATGAATGAACATCCTGATATGCCTGCTTATGAGCAAGAACTTCGGGAAAAAAACGATTTTTTGTCACAAATGTTACCCAATAATATGGAATTAAGCAGCTTTTTAAGCGAAGTTGAGAAAATGGCCGCCGCCAGCCAAGTTACTTTATTACAGATAAAACCGAATAAACTGATTTCAAAAGATAACTATCAAGAAATTCCCATTCTACTTGAGTTTCAGGGTAATTATTTTCAGATACTTCATTTTTTGCGACAAATAGAGGCTGCACGGCGCTTTAATAAAGGAAGCCATTTAAGTATCCAGACGCAAGATGGTGTTTTAGTTTGTAAACTAGTTCTTAGTATTTATTCATTGTAAATTGAGATGGAGTAGGAACTTATCGTATAATCCACTACAATGAGACAATTTTTTCTTTACCATACACTTGATTTGTACTGCTTGATAGAATAAACTATTAAATATGTATAATTGAACTGTTGATTTACATATTTAATAATTTATGGATGAGGTGCGTTACTATGTTTCGTTTTTTGACGGCTGGAGAGTCTCACGGACAGTGCTTAACAGCAATTGTAGAAGGTATGCCAGCGGGACTGACAATTGATGTTGATGAAATCAATAAAGATATGGCACGCCGCCAACAAGGCTACGGCAGAGGCGGACGTATGTTAATTGAGACAGATAAAATGGAAATTCTTTCAGGTGTGCGTTTTGGCGAAACAATGGGAGATCCAGTTACAGTTAAAATTGCCAATAAAGATTGGGAAAATTGGACGGGGCGAATGTCAGTTTCAGGTAAACCAGAAGGACCTGTTGTAACAGCGGCACGTCCTGGTCATGCGGATTTAACTGGTATCAAAAAGTATGATCGCAACGATATTCGTGATATATTAGAACGTTCCAGCGCCCGAGAAACCGCAGCCAGAGTGGCTGTTGGTGGTTTGGCAAAACAACTTTTAAAAGCATGTGGAATGAAAATTGTGTCACAAGTTACGAATATTGGTGGAATTCAGATTGATGGGGCAAACACCGCATATGATACGTGGGGAAACAATCCATCCGATTTAAATTGTTATGATGATGCTATAGAAGAAAAAATGAAAGAGAAAATAAGACAGGCAAAAACCGATGGTGATACATTAGGGGGAATTTTTGAAATTGCCGTTTTAGGGGTTATGCCAGGATTAGGCAGTCATATCCAATGGGATCGACGTTTGGATGCAAGACTAAGCGGCGCCTTAATGTCGATTCAAGCCATTAAGGGGGTAGAAATTGGTGCTGGATTTGAATATGCAAATCTACCAGGAAGTTTGGCTCACGATGAAATATTTTTAGATGAATCGCAGCATGTATATCGAAAAACGAATCATGCGGGTGGAATTGAAGGCGGTATGAGCAACGGTGAAGCAATTGTTGTACGAGCGGTAATGAAGCCGATACCAACATTAATGAAACCACTGCGTTCAATCGATATTAAGTCGAAAGAAGCCGTCCTAGCTTGCAAAGAACGCAGTGATGTTTGTGCAGTATCCGCAGCATCGGTCGTTGGCGAAGCGATGACCGCGATTGTAGTGGCGCAGGCACTTTTAGAAAAATTTGGCGGGGATTCCATTGGTGATTTAAAAGCAGCAATTGCACATTACCAAAAACGGATTTAAGGTACGTACGGATGAAAAATATTATTTTGATTGGGTTTATGGGAACAGGGAAGACGAGTACGGGGCGATTACTGGCAAGTCGCTTGGGTTACTCTTTTATCGATACGGATCATAAAATTGAAGTGGATCATAAAATAACTATAAAAGCTATGTTTGCAAAATACGGAGAAGCACATTTTCGCAAAAAAGAAGCTGAAACGATTCAAAAAGTTGCAAAGTATCGTAATGTTGTCATATCGACTGGTGGCGGTGCCGTTTTAAATCCTGCTAATTTGCAAATCTTACAAGAAAGCGGCATTGTTATTTCCTTAACCGCGGAGATCGATGTTATTCTAGATCGAACCGGTAGAAAATCATCACGTCCCTTACTTGCACTTGAAGACGTAACGCAACGCCGAGAAATGATTGTAAATTTATTGGATAGTAGAAAAGATCTTTATCAAAAAGCTAATCTTAGTATTGATACAAGTAATTTATCGCCGTTACAAGTGGTGGAGCAGATTTTACTATTTCTGCGGAAGGAGGTTGGTGCTCATGTGTAAGGTAATGGTTGATCTTAACGCAGAAAGTTATGAGATCCTTATTGGTACCAAACTAACAGAAAATATTAGAACATTTGTTTCGCAAGCGAATTTTTCTAAAACAGTTTTGGTCATTTCGGATAATAATGTTGGGCCGTTGTATGGCAATGCCTTATTAGACTTACTAAAACAAGCAGGGTTTCAAGCAGAAATCATTTTTGTGGTTCCAGGTGAAAGTTCAAAATCGCTGACGGTGGCTGATGGAATCTATACGAAAGCAATTGAACTTGGACTTGATCGCAAATCACCGATTGTGGCTTTGGGCGGTGGTGTTGTTGGTGATCTTGCGGGTTTTGTGGCGGCAACATATATGCGGGGTGTGCCCTTCATTCAGGTCCCGACAAGTTTACTAGCACAGGTAGATTCTAGCGTGGGCGGCAAGGTTGCCGTCAATCATCGGCTTGGCAAAAATTTAATTGGTGCATTCTATCAGCCAAGTGCAGTCTTTATGGACTTAGATATGCTGAAAACGCTGCCAAATCGTGAAATTTATACTGGCTTAGCTGAAATTATAAAATATGGTATTATTTATGATCAAGATTTTTTTTCTTATCTTGACCAGCACGCGAAAAAAATCCTTGCTTTGGAACCAACGGTTCTATCTCATATTATCCATCGTTCTTGTGAGATAAAAGCAAAGGTGGTAAGTCAAGACGAGAAAGAATCCGGTTTGCGGATTATTTTAAACTTTGGTCATACACTGGCACATGCTATTGAGAGTGAAACAAACTATGAAGTATATAATCATGGTGAAGCAGTCGCTATTGGTATGTATGGGGCGGCACGCCTCAGCTATAAATTAGGTTTGATCCAATCAACAGATGTAGATCGGGTAAAGAACATGCTGCAAAAATTTCATTTACCAATCAAAGCACAACAATGTACAGTAGATGGTTTATTTAAGAGTATATTCCATGATAAAAAAGCAGTTAATGGTAAAGTAAAATGGGTGTTGATGGAATCAATTGGAAAAGTCAGGACCATGACCGATATTGCGGATGCTCTAGTAAAAGAAGTTATGGTTGAAATCATCTTATAAGGCAGACAATAAATCGATAGAACATATGTTTATACTGGCTTTTAGTTAAGTTAAACTAAAAATACTTTTTTATAAAATATTTTTAATTTTCAAAGGAAAATCCAAGATTTTACAAGTATAATCAAAATTGTAAGGTAACACTTTACAACTACCCGTATCATAAAAATATAACACACAAAAAAGCAGGGCTATTGCTGTAGCCTTGCTTTTTTGTGTGTTAGAACACTGGAATCTATAACGAATCATAAATTTTATAGTGTTTCTTTTAACAAGCGAATAAATATTTTATATCCCATTCCTGACAAGCGGATAGGCGGCATTTCTTTAATGCATTATCTATAGTGTTGAATAAATTAAATTTTCTAACTTTTAATTGACAAAAATATATGGAACTGATATCATATCAAATATGGAACCGATTTCATAAAGGAGGATTTATACTATGCAGGATATTTGTATTGAAAGCCCACTTGCCGGTGAGCTGATTGAGTTGTCCCAGGTAAAGGATGCCGGATTTTCGAACGGTGCTATGGGAAGAGGTGCTGCTGTAAAGCCAATTGATGGTAAAGTATATGCACCTTTTGATGGTGTTGTAGAAGTCCTGTTTCCAACGATGCATGCGATTGGATTAAAATCGATGACCGGTATAGATATACTAATTCACATCGGTTTTGATACAGTGAAACTCGCGGGTCAGTATTTCACAGCACATGTGAAACAAGGTGACAAGATAAGCAAAGGACAAATGCTGGTTGAATTTGATCTGGCAGCGATTGAAAATGCAGGTTATGATACAACAACTGCCATCGTTGTAACCAATTCATCGGAGTATGCTATGATTACACTGCTATTAGGTGATACGATCATAAAATCAATAGGAGGGGAAACTAACGTGAAGGACAGTATACCAGACAACATGGCAAAGGAAGAATACGTTGCCGCCGAAATATTGAAATATATCGGTGGTAAGTCAAATATTCGTTCTGTAGAACATTGTGCCACCAGATTGCGTCTTATTTTGAAAGATAAGAGTCAGATCAATGAAAAGTCTATTGAAAATATTGATGGGGTAAAAGGACAATTTTTTGCGGCAGCACAGTTCCAGATTATTTTAGGAACAGGCTTTGTTGATAAAGTCTATGCGGTTATTGTCCGTGATTCGGAAAGCTTAGCTGGCAGCAGTAATAATGAAACAGCTTACCAAGAGATGACAATGCTGCAAAAAATTTCAAGAACACTGGGCGATGTTTTCGTACCAATCATACCAGTACTTGTAGCTACTGGTATTTTTATGGGATTGCGTGGAATGGCGCAGAGTTTAGGAATACAGTTCAGTGAAAATTTTTTACGAATGTCACAAATTCTTACCGATACGGCTTTTGCTTTTTTACCGGCGCTCGTTACGTGGTCTACAATGAAAAAATTTGGTGGTACACCTGTTATTGGGATTGTGCTTGGTCTTATGCTGGTTGCGCCACAATTACCGAATGCATATGCGGTAGCAAGTGGGGATGCACAGGTTATTTCAATGAGTATTTTTGGTCTTACCGTTCCGGTTGTAGGTTATCAAGGGTCTGTTTTACCCGCCCTGGTACTCGGAATTCTTGCGGCAAAATTGCAGAAATGGTTTAAATCTTTTGTGCCAGATGTACTTGATCTTATTATAACTCCATTTATGACATTATTCATTTCAATGCTTATTGGCATTCTTGTTGTTGGTCCAATTATGCATTCCGTTGAGTCTAATATATTTAGTGCAGTTAAGGCATTCTTGGATTTACCGTTTGGCCTTGGCGGTCTTGTTGTTGGCGGCTTACATCAGGTAATTGTTGTAACTGGTGTACATCATGTATTCAATGCACTCGAAATAGAACTTTTGGCTACGACTGGACAAGATGCTTTTAATGCAATTATTACTGGTGCGATTGTGGCACAAGGCGGGGCAGCTTTAGCAGTCGCTTTGAAAACAAAAAATCCTAAAAAACGTTCCTTATATATTTCATCTGTCATTCCAGCCTTTCTTGGTATTACGGAACCAGCTATCTTTGGGATTAATCTCCGTTTTGTCAAACCTTTTATTTATGCATTAATAGGCGGCGCTGCTGCTGGTATGGCTGCAAGTCTCATGCATCTTGCCGGCACTGGAATGGGCATTACTGTTATTCCGGGAACACTTTTATACATGAATCATTTACTCGAGTACCTTTTTGTTAATGCAATCGGTTTTGGTGTAGCATTTACGCTTACGTTCATGCTGTTTAAGCAGAGTGAATGAATGGTGTTGCTTTATTTTTTAGTAAACCGGTTCCATATAAAAGCTTGATGAAGCCAGTAATAACTTAATTCTTCCATTTTAAATGCATGCAGAACAATTTTGTGTGGCAGGGCTTTCCTTTTTTTTGACGAATATTTGTAATAAAGAATATTATCAGATTTTTGGAAAAGCACAGGAGGATTTTCATGGATAGTAAGTATACGATTCAAGATATAGCAGATATGGCAAAGGTTTCTAAAAGTACCGTATCACGTTATTTAAATCAGGGATATATAAGCCAAGAGAAAATGGATAAAATAAAAGAAGTTATTCAAGAAACGGGCTTTCAATCGAATTTTTTTGCTAAACGTCTGAAAATGAAGCAAAGCAAGCTAATTGGCATAATTTTGCCACGTATGGATTCTGTAACGGTTGGAAAACTTCTGGAAGGAGTGAATCGTATCCTGGAACCGGAAGGGTACCAAGGACTCATTCTTGTAAGTGACTTAAAAAAGCAAAAAGAAATTTGCAATATAAGCAATCTACAACAACAGGGTGTTGATGGTATTATTATTGATTCTTTAGGTATTACCCGCGGGCATTTGCAGTTGCTGAAGACATTTGATATTCCAGTTGTTTTTACGGGACAGCAGCACACTGCGGTTCATTACGTCAAAATTGATGATGAGGGAGCTGGTCGTCTTATGGGATCTTATGTACGACAAAAAGGACATCATCATGTAGTGTTTGCCGGAGTAACAAATATGGATCGTGCGGTTGGCATTGAACGCAAACAGGGATTTATTGATGCATTTATGGAAAATCATCCAAAAGCAAAAGTTGATTTTGTCAAAACCGGTTTTAGTTTTGAATCAGCCTATGCAAGTGGTAGTGAAATTCTCGCCTTTAAACCAACGGCGGTGATTTGTGCTACTGATAATATAGGGTTGGGTGTTCTGCGATATTTGCATGAACAAAAAATTAAAGTACCACAGGAAATATCAGTAGCTGGTTTTGGGGGCTATGCAGTAGGGGTTGTGTCTTATCCGGCACTTACGACGGTAGCCTTTGACTATGAACTTGTAGGTATGAAAACGGCTCAAGGGCTGTTGGATCTTATCGCAGGTAAAAAAATGGAATCACAAAGTAATTTACCGTTGTCATTTATAGAGAGAGAAAGCGTTTGCGGGAGGCAAAGAGATGGTATGGACAAAGACAGAATATAAAGAAAAAATCATAGCTGCTTTGCCAATGAAACACTTTTGGCATAATCGATTTCATATAGAAATGCCATTTGGCTTGATCAACGATCCAAATGGCTTGAGTTTTTATCAGGGAGAATATCATATTTTTTATCAATGGAATCCTTATAGCTGTGAACATAAACATAAAAGTTGGGGTTATATAAAGACAACTGATTTTGTGCATTATACGATTCCAGGTCTGGCTTTAGTACCTGGTGAATCTTTTGATAAGGATGGCTGTTATACGGGCTGTGGGTTTGTGGATGAAGATAAATTACAATTTGTGTATACTGGTAATGTGAAAAATGATAAAAATGAGCGTGAATCTTATCAATGTCTGGGCAGCCTGCAAGTAGATGGTACGATCAAAAAAGAGGGTGTCCTTATTGCAAAGCAGCCCAGTGGATATACAGCCCATTTTCGTGACCCTTATATATTTTATCGTGCGGGCGAACAATACATGGTTCTTGGTATTCAAACTGAAGCGCTGAAAGGTCGTGTGGTTTTATATCATAAAAAAGCAGGGTGTTGGGAATTTTTCGGTGAAATCAAGACAAGCTTAGGTGATTTTGGGTATATGTGGGAATGTCCGAATATGCTGCGTTTTGCCGATGTTGATGTACTGCTTTTTTCGCCGCAAGGACTTCCAGCAAAGGAGACCAAGTGGCAGAATCTCTATCAGACCGGCTATATAGCTGGGAATTTGAATTTGTCGACTATAGAGTTTAAACATGGAAACTTTGAGGAGGTTGATATGGGGTTTGATTTTTATGCACCTCAAGTCTTTGAAGCGAACGGTCGCCATTTAATGCTTGGCTGGATTGGAATGCCAGATTGTAGTGAGGACTATCCAACAAGCAATAAAGGCTGGATGTTTGCTTTAACGATGATGCGGGAGCTTACTATGAAAAATGGGCGGCTTTATCAACAGCCTATCCATGAAATTGAAAAGTTACGAGGCGATAAAATAGAAATTTCCAGACGGGAATTTACCAAATATCAAGGTGAGTTGCCACGCGGCTCAGAGATTTTATTGGATCTAGTACTTGGTGAAGCTAAGCAGATTAAGCTAGAGTTCTATTTTGCATTGGAAAAAATCACTTTTTCGTATGATCGGCAAAAAAAACTATTCTGTATTGATCGTAATAAAATGAAGCTTGGGGGAAAAGGCATACGGAAATTCAAATTGGCGGCAGAAGCTAATTTACGCTTACATTTCTTTATTGATCGTACAGTAATTGAACTATTTTGCCAAGACGGAGAAAAAACAGCTACCTTAATGTATTTTCCGGAAGACGATTGCAGTTGCCAGCTAGTAATTCAGGCGGATGATATCATAACATCCGTTCAGGGATCGATTTGGCATATGGGATGTATTGAATATAAATAAAAAATCGCACAGAGAAAGAATCTGTGCGATGAAAAAAGGAATTAAACTTACAACTTCAATACTTTGAAAATCGAGATTAATATATGGAGAAGTATCAATCTCAAGATTTATAATAGAGCATATTTGTGATGATTTTATGAAGAAAATATGAATATTTTATGAATTTTAAATTAACTGCACAATATAAAGCTTCCTCTTGATATTCAAGAATGTATCATACAAAAAGTAGGATCAGTTTATTAAATAACAGATAAAATTGGTGATCATAAATGGTCGCCTTTTTTATTTTGCCTTGGAGTGATATACTGGAATAAAATCCATATGTAAAGCGAGGTTATTATGAAAATTACAATGTTAGTGGATAATAACACGATTATAGATTCATATTATGTAGGAGAACCTGCGGTATCTTATTTTATTGAAGAATCCGGGCATAAATATTTATTTGATGCAGGTTACTCTGATGTCTTTTTACAAAATGCAGAGGCCATGAATATTTCGCTTGATGATCTTTCAGGCGTCATTTTATCACATGGACATAATGATCATACTAGAGGTTTAACATATTTAGTCAAACAGAAGTTTCAAAACATGTTAGCGAAGCCAAGTTTAATTGCCCATCCAGAAGTATTTTTGACAAGGTCTGAAAATGGTGCCGAGATTGGCTGCCCAATTAAAAAAAGTGTATTAGAAAAATATTTTTCGTTTAATTTAAGCCGCAAGCCACTTTGGCTTACGGATCGCCTGGTTTTCTTAGGCGAAATTGAACGGTTAAATGATTTTGAAGCAAAAAATCCAGTGGGGACGTTTCAAGAAGATCTTAAAAATATCCCTGATTATGTTATGGATGATAGTGCTCTAGTGTATCGAGCTAAAAATGGTTTGGTTATCATAGCGGGCTGTTCGCATTCTGGAATATGCAATATCATTGAACAGGCGAAAAAAGTTTGTCAGGAAGAACGCGTGATTAATGTTATCGGAGGTTTTCATCTTTTACATACAGCACCTGAGCGCATGCAAAGAACATGTGATTATTTTAGAGCGTTACAACCTGTTGAAGTTTATGCAGCACATTGTACGGACCTTAATGCTAAAATAGCACTTTCAGCTGTGACATCAGTAAAAGAGGCAGGCGTAGGTGTAGAGTTATACTATGAATAAAATATTAAGTTGCGAAGTTAGCATATAAAACGGTCTTTTTTTATTTGTTTTTAGCGGTAGTGCCTACATTGTAGACTGGATTTTTTGCATAAAAAGAGCCTACCCATTAGCCGCAGAACTGAGGGCAGGCTTTTGCACTTTCGACTTGCTTGGTACAAATGAGAAATGCAAGTCCATTATAACATACAAATAATATAAAATAATAGTTGATAAATTATTAATTTTTTCATTTAAAGCATGAATTTACTAGTACCACAAGAAGAAAAAAGAGTAACAAAGTTACGTTTATTTCTTCTTGTGGGCATCACCCCGATTTTGGGGTAATATTGACCGCCTACCGTATAATGTAGTACCTTGAAACATAACAACATAATATGGATGAAGATACAAAAAAGTATTCAGCGGTATAGCCTGTAAGCCGAAAGGCAAGATCCGGTTGGAAAAGAATATAACCACCAAATCGGGTGGCAGCTACCATTTCGGGTGGCATCAAAGTATTGAATCAATAAATAATACATTTTCTAGTCTGCTTTCATGCAAAAGATAACGCTTATATAACGAATTTTCCCTGAAATTTGACAATGAATTGGTAAAGTGTTAATATGAATTCGTAAAGTTAATATAAAACAGTCTTTGAGGCGGGGTGTGATTCCCTACCGGCGGTATAGCCCGCAAGCCGAAAGGCAAGATCCGGTTTGATTCCGGAGCCGACAGTATAGTCTGGATGAGAAAAGACAAAAATTTAGAATGCATTTGTGATGTAGTTTTTTTGTATATGCGTTTTGGAGGCTGTTAAAAAGAGAAATCTTTTTGGCAGCTTTTTTAGTGGAAAAGTGGGGCGATGAAATGCAGCATGAAGATTATATGAGACAGGCACTGATGTTAGCTCGCTATGCTGAGGGGCGGACGAGTCCGAATCCTTTAGTTGGTGCCGTGATTGTAAAAGAAGGACGTATTGTAGGCCAGGGCTGGCATAAAAAAGCAGGTACACCGCATGCAGAGATCCATGCTTTGGCACAAGCTGGTGCAGCAGCCAAAGGCGCAACGATTTATGTAACACTGGAACCATGTTCCCATTACGGGCGCACACCGCCCTGTAGCAAAGCGTTGATTGAAGCTGGTATTGGGCGGGTGGTAATTGCCATGAAAGATCCAAATCCTCTGGTGGCGGGACGCGGCATACAGATGCTTCGTGATGCTGGGATAGAAGTGATAGATGGAATTTTAAAACAAGAAGCCATTGAGCTGAATGAGGTCTTCTTGAAATGGATTATGACAAAACAGCCATTTATTATCTTGAAAACAGCAATGACTTTAGATGGCAAAATTGCAACCTGCACGGGAAATTCTCAGTGGATTACAAATGAAAAATCGCGTGAGCGTGTACATAAAATGCGAGATTTATATGATGGTATTCTTGTTGGCATTGGAACGGTTTTGGCAGATAACCCAAGTCTAACGACAAGACTGCCAGGCATAAAAGGGGAAAACCCAATTCGGATTATCGTTGATAGTAAAGCGCGCACACCGCTTACAGCTCAGGTGGTGACGGATCATGCGGCGCAAACAATCATTGCTGTGACACAAGAAGCACCGCAAATTCGAGTTGAAGCACTCAGGCAGTCAGGAGTAGAAGTTTTAGTTGTTAATGATGGCACGCAGGTTGATTTGAAGATTTTGTTCCGTAAATTGGGTGAACGTGCTATCAGCAGTATTTTCGTTGAAGGTGGTGCAACCATCAATTATTCATTGATTTCTGAACATCTTGTTGATAAAATCCATGTCTTTATTGCTCCTAAACTGGTTGGTGGTAAAGATGCAGTAACAGCTTTTGAAGGTAGTGGAATTGAGAATTTACAGGATGCATTTTTACTTAAAAAGATGCAGACGGAACTGATAGATGGTGACATTTTAATTAGCGGTTATGCTAAATAGAAAGTGAGGAATTCTATGTTTACCGGAATAGCAGAAGAACTTGGAAAAATAAAGGCAATGGATTTCGCTGCGAAGTCTGTTAAGATTACAATCGAAGCAAAAAAAGTACTAGTCGGGTTAAAGATTGGTGACAGTATTTCTGTCAATGGAACTTGCTTGACGGTTGTGAGTTTTACGCAGCATAACTTTACGGCAGATGTAATGCCAGAGACAGTAAAGTCAACCGTGCTTTCTCAACTTAAAAATGGCAGTGTCGTGAATCTGGAACCAGCACTTATGCTGACGAGTCGTTTGGGCGGGCATATGGTGAGTGGACATGTTGATGGGTTGGGAACTATTATCGGCATTGAAAAAGATGAGAATGCCATTGTATTTACGATTGATGTTAAGGCAGATATTGCTAAATATATTGTTAAAAAAGGGTCAGTGGCGATCGATGGCATAAGCCTCACGGTTGTTGATTGTACTTCGCATTGCTTTAAGGTATCGTTAATACCTCATACTGCTGAAGTTACAGCATTTGGTGTGAAAAAAATCGGTGATATTGTAAATATTGAAACAGATATGGTTGGAAAATATATTGAACGATTTTTAACATATCACGAAGATACAAAATCGTCGCCAGAAACAAAAATAACAACGGATTTTTTACAAAAATACGGGTTTTAAAGAGGAGAGTTCAGTTATGGGATTTAGTAAAATAGAAGATGCAATTGAAGATATCAGACAGGGGAAAATGATTGTTGTAGTAGATGATGAAGATCGAGAAAATGAAGGGGATGTCATTATTGCTGCGGATAAAGTAACACCGGAAGCAATTAACTTTATGGCAACTTATGCGCGTGGCTTGATTTGTATGCCGATCGATGGGGAACGTTTAGATGCTCTGGATGTTGGTCCAATGGTTGCCAATAATACCGATAATCATGAAACAGCCTTTACTGTTTCTGTCGATGCCTATGATACCGAAACGGGAATTTCTGCTTATGAAAGGGCACAGACTGTCAAAGCTGTTTTAGACCCAGCGACAAAACCGACAGGGCTGCGTCGTCCAGGCCATGTATTTCCGTTACGCTCTGTTGACGGTGGTGTGTTAAGACGAACCGGTCATACAGAAGCGGCTGTCGACATGGCAACATTGGCAGGATTTTCTCCTGCCGGGGTAATCTGCGAAATTATGAATGATGATGGACATATGGCGCGTATACCGGATTTGATGAAATTTGTTGAGAAACATGATTTGAAATTAATTACGATTACAGATTTAATTAAATATCGCAAAAGTACGGAAAATTTCATTCATAAAGTAGCAGAAACAAAATTTCCGAGTAAATATGGTCAGTTTAAATTGATTGCGTACGAAAATGATTTAGATAATAAATGCCATATTGCAATTGTTAAGGGCGATATTAAAGGGAAAGAAAATGTTTTAGTCCGTGTTCATTCGGAATGTTTGACGGGAGATGCACTCGGCTCCATGCGCTGCGATTGTGGTGATCAATTGGCAATGGCTTTAAAGCGTATTGAAGCAGAAGGCACGGGAGTTGTGCTTTATATGCGTCAAGAAGGCCGCGGAATCGGTTTGGCTAATAAAATTCGTGCCTATGCACTCCAAGATCAAGGCAAAGATACAGTGGAAGCGAATTTGCTTTTAGGTTTTGCACCAGACTTGCGGGATTATGGGATCGGAGCACAAATTTTAGTGGATCTTGGACTCACCAGTATTCGGTTATTGACAAATAATCCAGCAAAAAGAGCTGGACTGGAAGGATATGGACTGGAAATTGTCGAAAGAGTACCATTAGAAATAAAATCCAATAAATTCAATAAGAAATATTTGAATATCAAAAAAGTGAAAATGGGGCATATTTTAAAAGATGAGTAGGAGGATTTTAGTATGGCAAATGTAATTGAAGGAAAACTGCTTGCAGAGGGATTGAAATTTGGGATTGTGGTGTCTAGATTCAATGAATTTATTACGAGTAAATTATTATCAGGTGCTCTTGATGCGTTAAAACGTCATGGTGCTAAAGATATAGATGTGGATGTTGCTTGGGTTCCCGGAGCCTTTGAAATTCCGCTTGCCGCAAAAAAAATGGCGGAAAGCACAAAATATCATGCTGTGATTTGCCTTGGTGCAGTCATTCGTGGGTCGACGTCTCATTATGACTATGTTTGCAGCGAAGTTTCGAAAGGTGTTGCAACCGTTGGTTTATCAACGGGCGTTCCGACGATTTTCGGCGTGGTAACAACAGAAAATATTGAACAGGCAATTGAACGTGCTGGTACAAAAGCTGGTAATAAAGGTACAGATGCAGCTGTTTCAGCAATTGAAATGGCCAACTTGTTCAGAAATCTTTAATTTTTCAAGATATAGGGGCGACAAAATGACGGTAAATCAAACGATTATCGCATTGAAACTGAAATAAGAAAAAAGTAAGTTGATATGTCATTTGCATATCAACTTACTTTTATTTAGGAGGATTTTATGAAAGATCATTTAATAAAAGCAACAGCCAATGGTATTAGAGCTTATGCAGCAGTCACTACAGAGCTTGTCGCAGAAGCTGCAACTCGTCATGACTGTTATCCGATTGCTGCCGCAGCTTTAGGACGGACAATGACGGGGGGGCTTTTACTCGCGGCAAATTTGAAAAACAAGGAATGCCTGACTGTTAAATTTGCGGGGGATGGTCCGCTGGGCAATGTTGTTGCTGATGCAAGTTCAGAAGGATTTGTGCGTGGTTATGTGGATCAACCGCATGTGGACTTACCGCTCAATAATGGTAAGCTGGCCGTCGGGGAAGCAGTAGGACATGGTATTGTATCCGTTACGCGTTTTACCGGTCTTAAAGAAGCCGTGACGGGAAGTTCTGAGATTTTGACTGGTGAAATTGCCGAAGACTTTACCCAATATCTTTATACGTCAGAACAAACCCCTAGTAGTATTGGTTTAGGCGTTTTAGTGAGTCCTGATCTAAAAGTTATTGCTGCCGGTGGATTTTTCATTCAAGCTCTGCCAGATGTCGAAGAAGCGATGCTTGATAAGCTTGAAGAAAACTTAAAGACGCTGCGACCTGTTTCAACCATGGTGCATGATGGCTTTGATGCAAAACAAATTATTGGAGCTATTTTTGCGGGAATGGATATTACGTATTTTGAGACGACAGATTTAACTTTTAAATGCCAATGTTCAAAACGCCGAATTGAAGAAGTTTTAATGAGTCTTGGCAAAAACGATCTTGCTTCCTTGGTTGATGATGGCAAAGCGGAAGTTTGCTGCCATTTCTGCGGGGAGAAATATCAATTTAACAAAGAAGAACTTACTGCTTTGTTTAATGTCAGCCAAATGGGGTGACATTGCAGCAACTCGATAAAAAAACATAAAAATAAGCGACCTAATCAAAATTAGGTCGCTTATTTTTATGATATATCATTCGATATTAATAGCACGGATTAAATCGCACGTGCAACTTTACCAGAACGTAAGCAACGAGTACAAACATTAATTCGTTTAACTTCACCACTAACTACAGCACGAACACGTTGGATATTAGGTTTCCAAGTCCGTTTTGTTTTTAAGTGAGAATGGCTGACGTTCATACCAGCTACTTCACCTTTTGCGCAAATTTCACAAACATTTGCCATGTAGTCCACCTCCTTTAAGTAAAGGACAGAGCTATCCTCATACGTAATACAAGTATTCTATCACAAAATTGGCATTGATTGCAAGAAGTTTTATAAATACTACCATAGATTGGAGACGAATACCAATCTATGGTAACACATTTCAGCGGGAAGGTAAACTAAATTTTTGCCAATGATCAGCAGTTCGCGTAGGTCATCTTTTTGGCGACCATTTCAAATGAAATTGGCGCTTGTTCATCATATGTTGGTATGATTGAATTATTAGGCTGAGCACTGCCAAAAAAATTCTGATAACAATCTTTCATGGAATACCAATAGTCGAGATTTGGCACATAAATATTTACTTTGATGATATTATATTTATTGCTGTGATGTCGGTCGAGTTTAATTTCCATTTGTTTTAATGTTTTATACGTTTGTTCACCTAGATTTGGACTAAAGGTACTCATTTGATTGGATATATAGATTACGTCGCTATGGACGACCGGCTCATCTTGATTCAGGCGCATAAAAACTCCTCATTTCCATGTTGACAACATACCGTAGACTTTCGTTGTCAAATAATATAATTCTATAGTAACTATTTTTCAGAGTATAGTAAATAGTATTTTGTCGGATTTTGTCGGATTGTAAAAAGTATACACGAATACAAAGAGCTTTAGTTGTAGATTGAGCCCATATTTGTTAAAATGAAGAATACGAATGTAAGTTCTTATTTTATGATAAATAATTTGGAGCAGAATAATGAATACAGATCTTGAGAAAAAAGTACAATATTTAAAAGGTGTAGGTCCGGTAAAAAGTAAAGCCTTAGTAAATCTAGGCATTACGACTGTATATGATTTGCTCACGCATTATCCGCGACGGTATGAAGATCGTAGTGTTATTACTAAACTTTCCGAAGCTAAGGTCGGCGAGACCGAGACGATCAGCGGTATTTTAGTAAATGTGACGGAGCATAATCCCCGGCGTGGATTGAAAATGTTGAAAGCCGTGGTTAATGATGGTTCAGGCTTTTTGCAAATGACTTGGTTCAACCAGCCTTTTATTAAGAAAAATCTAAAAATTGGTCGGCGAATCTTTGCCACAGGAAAAATGAATTACGCCTATGGTGGACAAGGTCAATTTGAGATGAATCATATTATTGACTATGAGATTGCCGATGAACAGCCTGAAGATAGACATAAGATCTTACCAGTTTATATGGCAACAGATGCCTTGCCACAAAAATTTTTACGTAAACTTATCGAGCAGGTTTTAGAGGAGTCTATCACGATTTCGGAAAATTTACCAAAACATTTGCAACTCGAATATCAATTGATGGATCGAAAAGAAGCTATATACAAAATTCACTTTCCTACGACAATGGAGGAAATGACAAAGGCTCGTTATCGGTTAGCATTCGAAGAACTTTATTTGATTCAGTGTGGTCTTTTGGTTTTGAAAAAACAAAGCCGTGATAAACAAAAAGGGATTCGACATTTAATGAATAGTACTTTATTAAACAAAGTGCTGCATAAAATTCCGTTTCAATTGACAACGGATCAAAAGTTGGTTCTGGAAGAAATTTATCATGATATGGAATCTAACCTGCCAATGCGGCGCTTAGTTCAGGGGGACGTTGGTTCAGGTAAGACCATTGTATCGGTTCTGGCGTTAGTAAAAACGATTGAAAATGGCTACCAGGGAGCGTTAATGGCGCCAACTGAAATTTTGGCAGAACAGCATCTTGCCAGCTTTACAAATTTACTCAATTCTTGTGGCATTCGAATTGGTTTTTTAAGCGGTAAACTTACGAAAAAAAATCGTGAATTAACACTGGGAAAAATTGCTGCTGGAGAAGTAGATCTTGTGATTGGTACACATGCACTCATTCAAGAAGCGGTTCAATTTAAAAATCTTGGACTGGTTGTGACGGATGAGCAGCATCGATTTGGAATCCGTCAGCGGGCCTTGTTAGAAGAAAAAGGTCAGCTTGTGCCGGATGTTTTAGTAATGACGGCAACGCCGATTCCACGAACCATGACACTTACTGTTTATGGTGATTTGGATGTATCTGTTATTAAACAACTGCCGCCGGGACGTAAACCGATACGGACGTTTGTCCGAACAAGCAATAAGCGAGACCTCATTTATCAGTTTGTTAAAGCAGAAATTACCAAAGGTCGGCAAGCGTATGTCGTTTGTCCTTTGATTGAAATGTCAGAGACGCTAAATGTACAATCCGCGACTGAGGTTTATGAGGAACTTACAAGTGGAATATTTCGGGATATAACTTGTGGACTTGTTCATGGGAAGCTTTCTTCCAAAGAAAAAGAGAAGATCATGTTGGACTTTCATGCGGGAAACATAAAACTACTCATTGCAACAACGGTGATAGAAGTTGGTGTCAATGTGCCAAATGCTAGTATTATGGTGATTGAAGGAGCCGATCGTTTTGGTCTGGCACAGCTTCATCAGCTGCGTGGACGAATCGGGCGTGGTCAATATCAGTCCTATTGTATTTTAATTGCCCAAGGGAAATCTGCTGTGGCAAAAGAACGGCTTGGCATTATGGAAAAGACGAATAGTGGATTTGCGCTGGCCGAAGAAGACTTAAAGTTGCGTGGGCCAGGTCAGTTTTTTGGCTCGATGCAGCATGGTTTGGCAGATTTGAAAATAGCCGATGTCTTGAATGATCTAGACATTTTATTAAAAGCTAGAGAAGCCGCATTGAAGACACTGGCGAGTGTGGATGATTTACGTTATATTTTAGAGATTTTATCCGTGCAGTATAAAGATCAGTTTATGAAGATTACGGATAATTAAAAAATAGCAATAGATTGTGCACTTATTTGAAAAACTGACCAATACTTTGTAAATCCTAAAAAAACATATTGATTTTTGGGATAGACTTGATATACAATATACATAAATCAAATATAGATCCTGTATAGGATGAAATAGAGGCGCGGAAAACAAAAGTATCTTTAGGGAGACTGGCAGCAATGAACTAAAGAGAAAGGGTTTTTCGCCGAAGTTTTGATATTGCCCCAATATCAGGACTGGATGAATATCGAATAGGTATTTGTCTGTCATCATTTTGATGGAGAGCTATCTCATCTGGAAAAATTTTTATTTTTCCTAAGGGCTGATGTGTTATAAACAGCTGATGAGAGATTTTCTCATTGGCTTTTTTATTAGCATAAATTTTGGAGGTGCATATTTTGGTTAGAGTAATGGTAAGCGGGGCTTGCGGAAAAATGGGACGATCTGTTTTAAATGCAGTACAGCAAGATCCACAATTAGAACTGGTTGGAGCTGTTGATTTAAATGCAGGCAGCGATATTGGAGATTTGATTGGTATACCTAAGACGGGAATTACCGTACAGGCAGATTTAGTAGAAGCAATTGTCTCGGCAAAACCAGATGTATTAGTTGATTTTACAAAACCAAGTGTTGTTTTTAGCAATGCTTGTATTGCCTTAAAACATAGAGTTTCTCCAGTTATTGGTACGACAGGTTTGTCGGATGAACATAAAGCTGAAATCAAAAATTTAGCAGAGAAAAATGATACTGCCGCTTTTATAGCTCCTAATTTTGCGATTGGAGCCATCTTAATGATGAAAATGGCGAAAGAAGCTGCGAAATATATGCCTCATGTAGAAATCATCGAATTGCATCATGATAATAAATTAGATGCACCATCCGGCACGGCTCTTGGTACGGTTGAGATGATTCGTGAAGTGCGTAAAAGTATGCAGCAGGGAAACCCAGATGAATTCGAAAAAGTTGCGGGGGCTCGTGGGGCGAATGTCGATGGAATTCATATCCATAGTGTTCGCTTGCCTGGCTACGTGGCGCATCAGGAAGTGATTTTTGGCGGGCTTGGTCAAACGTTGACCATTCGTCATGATTCGATTAATCGTGATTCTTTTATGCCGGGAGTTGTTCTTGCGTGTAAAAAAGTCAAAGGTTTACAGGGACTGGTTATAGGTTTAGAAAATTTATTAGATTGATGAAAACTGAGGGGGATTCATAACTATGGAAAAATATAATGTAGCAATATTGGGGGCAACTGGAGCCGTTGGGCAAGAGTTTTTGGATTTAATTGAAGAACGCAAGTTTCCTTTTGCTCAATTAAAACTATTAGCATCAAAACGCTCAGCTGGACAAATTATTCATTTTATGGGTAAAGATTATACGGTTGAAGAAGCAACAAAAGATTCTTTTAAAGATATCCACATTGCTTTGTTTGCCGGTGGTGCAGCGAGTAAGGAATTCGCTCCAGCTGCTGTTGAAGCAGGGGCCGTTGTTATTGATAATTCAAGTACTTTTCGGATGGACCCACAAGTTCCACTGATTGTTCCTGAAGTCAATCCCGAAATGATTAAAACTCACAAAGGTATTATTGCCAATCCGAACTGTTCTACGATTATCATGGTTATGGCACTCAAACCAATTTATGATCAGGTTAAGATCAAACGTGTTGTTGTATCAACTTATCAAGCTGTATCTGGTGGCGGAAAAGAAGCGATGGCGGAACTTGAAAATCAAGTGAAGTCCATTGCGAACGGTCAGGAAGTTGTAGCGAACATCTTACCTGGTGCAAGTTTGCCGAAACATTATCAGATTGCCTTTAATTTAATCCCGCAGATTGATGTATTTAAAGATAATTTATATACAAAAGAAGAAATGAAAATGATTGATGAAACTCATAAGATTATGAATGACTATGATATGGGTATTACAGCTACGACGATCCGCGTACCTGTATATCGCAGTCATGCCGAATCGGTTAATATCGAATTGGACGGCGAATTCAGCGTTCAAGAGGCCAAAAATGCGTTAGCAAAATTCCCTGGGGTTATTGTCGAAGATGATCCAGCTGAAATGATTTATCCAATGCCGCTTAATACATCCGGTAAAAATGATGTAGCAGTAGGTCGTATCCGTAAAGATTATTCAATTAAGAATGGTTTGAATTTATGGGTTGTTGGTGATCAAATTCGTAAGGGTGCTGCCTTGAATGCATTGCAGATCGCTGAATATATGATTGAGCATAAAATGTTTTAAGCGTTTAACTGATAAAATGCCAAAATTCAGTGTAAATAACTGGATTTTGGCATTCTTAGGTTTGCATTCATTGTCAAAATAGAGCATCGAAGCTACGGATGTTGTCTTTTGGCAAGGAAACCAATGTGAATACATTGTATTAAGCTTTACAATAGGCGGCTGTAAGATATATAATAGAAGAAATAAGAAGAACGGTCGATTTATATATTTTTTTAATTGTACAGTTCGGACTTACCATTCAGGACTTAACTACTAAGAGTTAAAGATAGATTCAAAATAAGTAGATAAAATTAACGTCGGAGGTGTAATTTTTGGCTAAAGTACCACAAAAACTTCAAATCATTCCACTAGGTGGACTCGGGGAAATCGGCAAGAATATGACAGTAGTTCGTGTAGATGATGAAATACTGGTTATTGATGCTGGATTAATGTTTCCTGATGATGATATGTTGGGAATCGATTTGGTTATTCCTGATATATCTTATTTATTAGAAAATCGCGATATGATAAAGGCGATTGTTCTTACCCATGGTCATGAAGATCATATTGGTGCCTTACCGTATGTGTTGAAACAACTCAATGTACCAGTATATGGAACGAAATTGACACTGGGAATATTAGAAGGCAGACTAAAAGAAAAAAATGTCGATGCGAGTGGTTTGATTCCAGTTAAACCAGGTGACATTATTAATCTTGGCTGCTTTAGTGTCGGATTTATTCGTGTAAGTCATAGTATTCCTGATGCGGTTGGTTTGTCTATTAAAACACCAGTTGGAACGATTGTCCATACAGGCGATTTTAAGATGGATTATACGCCAGTTGATGGAAAAATGACGGACTTTCGAAGATTTTCCGAATTAGGTAATCGTGGCGTATTGCTATTAATGTCGGATAGTACGAATGCAGAAAGACCAGGACATACTCCTAGTGAAAGAACAGTAGGGGTTGCGTTTGATAAAGTTTTTCATAATGCAAAAAATCGTATTATTATTGCTACGTTTTCTTCGAATGTGCATCGTATTCAACAGGCAATTGATACGGCTTGTCAGTATAAACGTAAAGTTGCTGTTTTAGGTCGCAGCATGATTAATGTTGTGAATATATCTTTAGAGTTGGGCTATTTGACGATTCCTGAAGGTGTCTTAATTGATATTGATGAAATCAACAATTATCCAATGTCTCAGGTTGTTATTGTGACAACGGGGAGTCAAGGCGAACCGTTGTCAGCACTGACTAGAATGTCAATGTCGGATCATCGCAAGGTGGGCATTGTTCCTGGTGATACCGTTATTATTTCGGCTACGCCGATTCCTGGTAATGAAAAACTCGTTTCGCGAACGATTGATAATCTTTTGAAGCAGGGTGCCGAAGTAATTTATGAGAAATCAAAAGGCATTCATGTATCTGGGCATGCCAGTCAGGAAGAATTGAAATTGATGTATAATTTGATTCATCCAAGATTCTTTATGCCTGTGCATGGAGAATATCGTCATTTGATTAAACATGCCAAACTAGTTCAGGATCTCGGCATGCCAAAACACAATATTTTTATTAGTGATAATGGACAGATTTTAGAATTTACCAGAGATAAAGGCACTGTGGCTGGCAAGGTTACCGCTGGTAACGTGCTTATTGATGGACTGGGTGTTGGTGATGTTGGCAATATTGTATTGCGTGACCGCCGCCAGCTATCCCAAGATGGTATCTTGATTATTGTTGTTACTATGGATAAAGACCAAGGCTGTGTAGCCGCAGGTCCAGATATTGTTTCTCGAGGATTTGTGTATGTGCGTGAATCCGAAGCATTAATGGATGAAGCGAAGGAAAAAGTTAAAACAGCACTTGAAAAATGTGAAGAAAATAATATTACCGAATGGGCGACCATCAAAGCTAATATTCGTGATGCTCTTGGTAGATATTTATATGAAAAAACTCGTAGAAGACCGATGATTTTACCAATCATTATGGAAATCTAAAGAAAAGCAGAAACTTCTTTTTGACAAAAGAGTTTCTGCTTTTTTCATTTTTTTATTGTTTTAATATATATTTGTCCGTTGCATAATCAAGCATTTCCTGCCATGATTTAAATTTTGTCGATTGGAGAACGTGTTTATCCATTTCAGATTCAGGAAGAGCTTCAAAGTCTTGCTGGCATTTAATTGTAAACTTTCCCCCATTTAAAAACTTTTCAAAGGATTTATAGCGAGTAAATTTACGCATAAATGAAGTATGAAATATTTCATTAAAATCGACAAGCTGCGGTTCAAGTGAATTCGGGAGTTTATAATAGCCAGTTATTTTGATGGGCATGGTATCACCTCACTTATATAGATATCATAATACTGCACGGTTTAATTGAAAGTCAATATGCACTCATAAATTATTTTCTGTATTATTGTAAAAGAAAGAAGGTTTTTGAAGAGTAATCTAGAAGATTTCTTAATTAACAAAGATAGGCTCGTAGGCTTTTTACATGTCCCCTAAAGCTTCATCTTATATTGAATCTTGTTGTAATTGTAACTGTAAGACTGTTGTTGAATAAAAGACGCTTCTACAACTTTTGTTTTTATAGTATGAAAGTTTTTTCATAAAAATTATACAAGGAGAGATGTAAAATGAATTGGTTTAACAATTTAAAGGTTAAACAAAAATTATATTTTTTGATCGCAATTTTCAGTATAGCAATCATTGGAATCGGGGTTTTAGGTCATGTGAATTTGAAAAAAAGCAGTCAAAGTATGGAAATTTTGTATGCGGTCAATGTTAAAGCAATTGAATTGACGGATGATTGTCGGTTGGCACAGCGAAGAATTCAGGCTGATTTATTTGCTTTAATGGTTACAACAGAGGATACTGAAAACAAAAGATTATCAGCTGATATTGTTCAGTCAAGGGAGCGCTTTGATAATAATATTGTGCAATATGAACAGTTGCCACTGACCCAGCAGCAGAAAGCTGAGCTTGAAGTTGTAAAGACTATAGTGGCGCAGTATCGCGCGGCGAACGCCGAAGTTCTTGCTTTGGCGCTGCAAAACAAAAATGAAGAAGCCTATAAATTATTTCAAGCAAAAGCAGCACCATTAGCAGAGCAGCTTTTTGATAAATTCAGGGCGATTTCTAGTGAAGCTAATAAAAGTTCAGAGCAGTTGAATCAAACGGCAAGAGAAGATGTTGCCCGTTCTAGTATGACAGCGATTGCTATTACCGTGATTGCTTTACTCCTGGGAGTGGTAGTCGGCATTTTGATTATCAAACAAATTACGAAACGCTTGAGTGATTCTGTAAAATTTTTAGGGGATATTGCATCAGGAGATTTTTCGCAGGATGTGGCAGAGCACAGTATGAAAGATCAAAGCGAATTTGGAGCGCTGTCACAGTCGGTTGATCGAATGAATCGAAATATTCGGGCCTTAATTAAGCAGCTTTTAAATACATCCGAACAGGTGGCGGCAGCATCGGAAGAATTAACCGCCAGTGCAGAACAATCAGCGCAGGCATCAAATCAAGTTGCCGAGTCCATTGGCGAAGTCGCCAAAGGCGCGGAAAAACAATTGGAAATGGCTATTGCGACAAATCATATTGTCGAAGAGATGGCAAAAGGGATTCACCAAGTTACGGAAAATACCAGTGAAGTCGCTAGATCAACCGATAAGACATCAAACGCTGCTATCGAAGGCGGTAAAGCGATTGAAAAGACCGTTTTACAGATGGGAACGATTGAAAAACGAACCGATGATACAGCGGATGTAATCGGTGAGCTAGAGGATAAATCAAAACAAATCGATACGATTGTCGGACTGATTTCAAATATTGCAGCGCAAACGAATTTATTAGCTTTAAATGCGGCGATCGAAGCAGCTAGAGCCGGAGATGCTGGCAGAGGTTTTTCAGTCGTTGCGGAAGAAGTTAGGAAACTGGCTGAACAATCAGCTCATGCGACAAAAGATATCACGGAGCTCATTGTTGATGTACAAGCCAAAACAAAAACAGCAGTTGATTTTATGAATGAAAGTAAACGTGAAGTCAAAATGGGATCGGAACTTGTTGATTTAGCTGGTAAAAATTTCAATGAAATATTGACAATGATTAAGGTTGTGGCCGATGAAATTAATGAAATATCCGCAGCGACTGAAGAACTGACGAGTGGAACTGAAGATGTTGTTACTGCTACGGAGAATAGCAGCAACGAAACAAAAAAAGCCGCCGAAGCAACGGAAACGATTTCGGCGGCTACAGAGCAGCAATCAGCATCCATGGAAGAAATTGCTTCCGCCAGTACCCATTTAGCAAAACTTGCCGTGGATTTGCAAAATGAAATACAAAAGTTCAAGATCTAGATGGTATTTGTTTTATAAACAGACCTAGCTGAGGCTAGCCGCAAGAATCGATAGTCTCAGTCCTGTTTATAATTTTTAATTTAACTTGTATAAAATGTTTATACTTACAATAATATGGGGGGATCCTTATGTTTTTTACGAAAAATAAAACAACTGTTTCATCAGGAAGTTATACGGTAAAAGATCGAATTGCGAAAGAAATGCTGCAAATGGATAATGAATCTTTAGGATATTTAGGAGAACTGAAAACGATCATTGATCAAAATTTGGATTCAATTACCGACGATTTTTATACGAAATTGTTGAAAGTAGGCGAAATCGAGAAATTTATCAATAAATATTCATCGATTGATAAATTAAAAATGACATTTCGTAATTTTTTGCCATTGCTGTATGAGATACATATTACACCTGAACATATGGATAAAATTTATAAAATAGGACAGGTTCACAACAGAATACAGTTACCCGTTAGTTGGTTTATACTCAGCGTTGGGGCTTTAAAACAAACGATTCTTCCCTATGTTTTTCAAGCTTATAAAAGTGATACAACTCATTTGTACAAAGTTATTATTGCCTTTAACCAAATTACTGACTATATGGAAGCGGTCGTGATGGAGGAATTTGTGCAGCGTTATTCAAGTGCTTTAAGGGAAAAAATTGAGGTTGAAGAAAAATTATTAGAACAGCAAAAAGCGATTTTAGTTAATATCGAGGATTCTTCGCACACGCTGGCTGCAGCTGCAGAAGAAACAACTGCCTCCACGGAACAAATGGCGGAATCGGTTGGAAAAATAAAATTAGCTGCTACGGAAGTTAAAAATGAATCCAATCAAACCCGTTTGACAGCGATCGATGGAGAAAAATCCATTCATCAAACGGTAGCTGAACTTGAGCTGCTCTCTTCAGCTACCACGGATGTCCAAAAGAAGATTGAAGTGTTGAACGTTACATCACAGTCAGTGTTTAATATTATTGAAACTATTACGTCCATTGCAGCACAAACAAATTTATTAGCATTAAATGCTGCAATCGAAGCAGCACGCGCTGGTAATGTTGGTAGAGGGTTTGCTGTTGTTGCGGATGAAGTGCGAAAATTAGCAGAACAAAGTGCCAATTCCGCTCATCAAATTGCTGATTTGATTGAAAAAAATAGTGCTTCGACAAGTGAGGTTGTCACGAGTATGACGGAACAAATTGTCATGATGGGGAAAGTTGGAGCCTCGGTAAAGATCAGTGCCGCGCAGATGATGGAAATTTCGACTTCGACGGATAAAAATTATCAACATATTGATCATATTGATCATTCATTAGAAAATCTATCGCAAACCGCGCAAGAAATTGAAAAAGCATCAGAAGATGTTACAAAATCAGCTACGGATTTGGCGGATATGTTTGCGCAGCATTCGTAATGATCTTTTCGGTGAGGTGGTGTTTTTCTTGCTGGACAGAGTCAATAATATCCTGTAATATAACAATATAGCTAGAAAGTGAACAATTGAAGGGAAGACTATTTATATGGATGGAACAATACGGAAACAGATAGCAATTGGTGCTAAGGTTCTTGTTGTACAAAAACAAGACCAGCGCTCGGGCAAATTAACAGAAGGTGTGGTGCAGCGACTGCTTACAAATTCTCAAGTGCATCCGCGCGGCATCAAAGTGATGCTTGAGGGTGGTATCGTTGGTAGAGTACAAAAAATACAATAACTAAAAATAAACATTCAATTTTACGAATTGGATGTTTTTATTTTTACAGTAGAGATTTTATAGATAAGGGAGATTAGGATGTGCAATAAATATCACGTTTTATTTAGTTTCATTTCATTTTTGATTGTAATTTTATTTCCATTATATCCGGTTATGGCAGCAAAAGACACTACGGCACAATTAGCAGATCTGAAAGTGTTCGTTACGGGTCAGAACCAATTAAAACCTTCTTTTTCTAGTACCCACCGAAGATACAGCCTTTTGGTTCAAAGTGATGTTACAACGGTTATGATTAGAGCAATTACCGCATCAACAGAGGATTATTTGAAAATCAACCATATGAAGGTAGTTTCGAGTGACTTGTATACAGCAAAACTCCATTCAGGGAAGAATGAATTCGAAATAATGGTTACAAATCCAGCGGGTATAGAAAAAAAATATTCGCTACATATTGTTCGGGAAAATATACAACCGGTCGTGGATAAATTTTTGAAATATACCTATACGGATATGCAAACTGGGACCACGATGGAATATCGTTTATTTAAACCAGATCATTATAGTATGTTGAAATCTTATCCGCTGGTTTTGTTCTTACATGGAAGTGGTGAATGCGGCACAGATAATGAAGCACAATTGATCGCCAATCAAGGAGCAACAATTTGGGCTAAACCAGAAGAACAAGCGAAAAATCCGTGCTTTGTTTTAGCCCCGCAAGCTCAATATACTTGGAACGACGATCCTGCATTCACGCCTGCTAATCAGGCAGCTGATCTTGATATGGCGATTAAAGTTTTACAACGGGTTGTTGAAAGTTATCATATTGATAAAAATCGTTTATATGCGACTGGTGTATCAGATGGTGGATCTGCTGTCTGGCGCCTAAATGAAGCTTATCCATCGTTGTTTGCGGCTATGGTTCCAGTCTGTGGTGAAGGTGATCCAACGCAGGCTGACAAAATAGTTGGTAAACCAATTTGGGCGTTTCATGCTGAAGCAGATCCTATTGTTTCTGTAGAAGGTTCGCGGGCAATGATTCAGGCTGTACGAGGTGCTGGTGGGGTACCTTTATATACAGAATATCCGAAAAATACCTATATATATCCAATTGCACATTATTCATGGATATTAGCCTATCAAGATCATAAAATGAGAAAATGGCTCTTTCAACAAATAAAAAAATAAGAAAAGGCTGTATCCAATGATACGGCTTTTTTTCAGCTAACAGGAGTTTTCACATTAAACGGGAATAAAGAATACTAGATATAATGATGTTTTTACCATGAACTTAGCAGGGAGGAACTGTAAATGATGCCCTTTGATTTTACGGATTTTTATGTAGTAGTTGCTTTGGTAATAGTAGCGATTTCCTTGCTTTTACTTTGGACACGTTCACTCAATAAAGCGGTACAGAGCCGGACTGCCGAATTACAGCAGTTAGAAAATATACAAGGTGCACGTGCCGAACGATTTCGTCTTTATTCTTGTCTTTTAGGTGAAATTATTCAGCTTGAATCGATTGATAATAGCGATACATTCACTCTGATTCGGGAAATTACACAATTGATTGGAGAAACTTTAGGGATTGAAAGAGTTTCAGTTTGGCAATATCAAGATAGTGGTATACGTTTAGAATGTGCTGATTTTTTTGAAACAGAACAGAGAAAACACGATCCGCTGGCAATCTTTTCAGAAGATTTTTTTGCTGTTGTACGTGAATTACTGCAAAATAATCGCTATATTGCAGTGGATGATGTATTGACGGATTCTCGTATAGAAAAATATAAAGAAATTTATTTAGTCCCTCGTGGCATAACCTCTATTTTTATTTGCAATATTCTTTCTGGTGGACGAAAGTTAGGTGTTATTTGTCTGGCTCGTCAATATCAGCCTTATGTCTGGTCGGATGAAAAAATAAATTTTACGTTTCAGGTTGCAGATCATATTGGTTTAGCTATAGGCAACCAAGAACGGCTTAATCTCTTGCGGGCTTTGAAAAAAAATGAAGAAATTTTATTACGGGCACAGGCGGTATCGAAGACAGGGCATTTATATCTTAAATTTGAAACAGAAAATATTATTGGATCTGCGGAAGTTTACCAGATTTTTGGCATAATAGATTCAGCATTGCTGACCCCAGAAATCTTATTGGAACAAGTTCATCCAGCGGACCGGAGACAGGTCGAACAAACTTGGCAGCGGGCAAGACAAGAAGAACAGGCTGTTTATACCAATCGTTATAGACTTTTAATTGATAGCCAAATCAAATGGGTTGAGGAGCGTGCCGAAGTCGAATATAATTTGATGGGACAGGCAGTCGATGTTCTAATTATTGTGCAAGATATTACCACAAAAGTAAAAACGGCACAGGAGTTGGAACATCATCGGCAAAATCTTGAAAAAATGATTGATATCCGGACGCAGGAATTGGAATCAGCAAAAATAGCTGCAGAAAAAGCTAATGCAGTCAAGTCCATGTTTTTGGCAAATATGAGCCATGAAATTCGTACACCGATGAATGCTATTATTGGTTTGGCTTATTTGGCGCTTAAGACAGATCTTACCGTGAAACAACGTGATTATCTTGATAAAATTCATCGTGCCGGTAATTCTCTATTACAAATTATCAACGATATTTTGGATTTTTCCAAGATGGAAGCACAGAATTTGCCTTTAGAAAAAATTGATTTTTTTCTTGATGATGTCATACGAGGTGTCGTGGATGTTACCAGTGCAAAAGCTTACGATAAAGGGCTGGAATTTCTTTACTATATTCCGCCAGATTTACCAGTTAGCTTAATAGGTGATCCACTGCGCTTAGGACAAGTAATTACAAATCTGGTAAACAATGCTTTGAAGTTTACGGCAAAAGGTGAAGTTGCAATCTGTGTCAAACAAATGCAGGAAACAGATACTAGGATTCAACTGCAATTTACCGTTCGTGATACAGGGATTGGGTTGTCATCGCAGGAAGTAGACAAGTTATTTCAGCCGTTTATCCAAGCGGATGGTTCCACTACACGTAAATATGGTGGAACAGGTCTTGGACTTTCTATCGTAAAACAACTCGTAGAACGCATGGAAGGCGACATACGAGTAATGAGTATACCTGATGTTGGGAGCAGCTTTATTTTTACAGCTTGGTTTGGCATTTCTGAGATTAAGCAAAAACAACAAAATCGTTTGCCAAAAGAGCTTAACCATTTACGTATTTTAGTAGTCGATGATAATCCCACCGCAAGAGATATCTTATTTGAATATTTGACAGCAATGGCATTTTGTGTAGATACTGCTGCGAGTGGTGAAGAGGCTATTCAGCTCGTAGAAAATTTAAACGTCAAACCATATGGGGTTATTTTTATGGATTGGCAGATGCCCGGTGCTGATGGACTTCAGACGGCACAATCTATCAAGCTAAAAGTCAATAAAGGGATACCGCCGCCGATTGTAATGGTTACAGCATATGATCGAGAGGAATTGCGTGAAAAAGCAGCTCAGGCAGGGCTGGCAGGTGTTTTAATTAAGCCAGTTAGTCCTTCTATGCTGCTGAATACATTACTACAATTATTTTCAGCGAATAAAGATGGAAGCAGTCGACACAAACAACAAGAACAATCTTATGGTTTATGGGGGATGAAGGTTCTCCTAGCCGAAGATAATGTGATTAATCAACAAATTGCTATCGAATTAATGGAAAGTCAGGGGGTTCTTGTCGATGTAGCAGAAAATGGGAAAGAAGCCGTTGATAAGGTTTTGCATGAACATAAGTTATATGATGTTGTACTTTTGGATTTACAAATGCCAGTTATGGATGGTTTTGAGGCGGCATGTGAAATTCGTAAAGTTGATCAAAAACTACCGCTTTTAGCATTCACTGCACATGCAATGTCCGATCAGCGGGATCGCTGTTTGGCTATGGGGATGAATGGACATATTACAAAACCAATTGACCCACAGGTATTGTTTGCGACATTAAACATATGGAAAAATCATCATGCTATTCCTCCTATCAATACAGATTTCAGTTTACAAATTCCAGAAAAAAAACATATTCGAAATTTTGGAAAAGCTGTCCTTCAAGGAATTGACATAGCGGACGGTTTGCAGCGTGTATCCTATAACGAGGCTTTGTATCAACGGATTCTTAGGCAATTTATGAATGGTTATCGTACGGTGGACAAGCAGCTTTTCGATGCTTGGGGCAATGGGGAAACTGACCTGGTTATCAGCCTTGCCCATACATTAAAAGGGATTGCTGGTAATATAGGTGCGGTGGCTCTGCAAAACACAGCAAGTCTAATTGAAAAAGGCCTAATACATCCTGATGTGCAAATTGAAACGATACAAAATCTTTTAGACCAATTTTCTAAAAACTTAGACGAAGTCATACAGAGTATAGACACTTATTTGAAAAGTCAACTAACAGTTAAAGCAGTACCAGCGACAATGGTACTATCTATTCAAGAATGCCATGAAAAGTTACGGACTTTTTTGCTAGATGCCGATAGTGAAGCGATTGCTTTTTTTGCTTCTGTTAAAGGAATATTCTTGGAAGAGCATAATCGTGATTTAGTTAAATCACTTGATAAAGCACTGAATATGTTTGATTTTGATGCGGCACTCAATTTATTAAAAATTTTTGAGGCAAAAGGTGAAGATGATGAAAAATGATGAAAAACCAGTTATTTTAGTTGTGGATGATACACCCTTAAATTTAGCAATTGTTAGTGATTTACTGCGAAACATCTACAAAGTAAAAGTTGCAATTAATGGAGAAAGAGCTCTATCCGTTGCAATGATCGATCCACCTGATTTAATTTTATTAGATGTAATGATGCCTGTTTTGGATGGATATGAAACATGTCGGCGCTTAAAAAAGGATGAAAACTTAAAAGATATACCAATTATTTTTTTGACAGCCAAAAATACGGTAAATGATGAAGAAAAAGGCTTTTCATTAGGAGCCGTTGATTACATTTTCAAGCCAATCAGTCCCCCTATTTTATTAGCTCGAATTAAAACACACTTAATGTTGAAACAAGCTAGAGATTTTCTTATTGACAAAAATATTTATTTGCAAGCTGAAATCGCAAGACGGGTCACTGAAATCAATATGATACAGGAAGTAAGTATTGCAGCGATGGCCTCATTGGCGGAAACTCGTGATAATGAAACCGGTGGACATATCAGGCGAACGCAATATTATATTAATGAATTGGCTTTAGATATGCGTCAACATGAGCTGTTAAAAGACGTGCTTTCAATGGAAAACATCCAATTGCTCGTAAAATCTGCGCCGCTGCATGATATTGGAAAAATTGGCATACCAGATTATATATTACTTAAACCTGGTAAATTGACCGTTGAAGAATTTGAAATCATGAAAACACATACTACGTTGGGACGAAATGCAATTATTCGCGCGGAAGAAATGCAAGAACAGCCTGATACATTTTTACGCTTTGCTAAAGAAATTGCCTATTCCCATCATGAAAAATGGAATGGCAGTGGTTATCCACAAGGGCTAGCCGGCGAAGCAATACCGATATCAGGCCGTCTGATGGCGGTGGCAGATGTGTATGATGCTTTGATTAGTAAGCGGGTCTATAAGGAGGCAATGCCTCATGCTGCCGCTGTGGAGCTAATTTACAAAGATATGGGCACGCATTTTGATCCTACAGTCGTAGAATCTTTTTTGCGGATAGAAAAACGGTTTTTAGAAATTAGTGATCAATATGCCGATTAAGCACTATGCTATAATAAATGAAGGCACACTAAAAAACAGCTTTTCATGCATACATAAAACATGAGAAGCTGTTTTTTTATAGAATTAATATTCTTTGCGGAAACCGCGTACATCATTGATAAAGCCTACACTTTTGTAAAATTCATGGGCTGCCATTCGAAAGGCTGCAGATACCAAAATGGCACAAGCAGCATGATTTTTTTTAGCAAATTCATCCAATTTAAGAAATAAATTACTACCAATACCCATTCTTTGTGAATTTTTTTTTACGACAATGGAGTCAATAAATAAAATAGGATTGCCGCTGCGAGCAAGTGAATCCATAATGAATCCACAAACAGAACCAATTATTTCATTATTTTCTTTAGCTATTAAAAGTAAATAGCTGGGATTTTCATCCATTTTCTTATAAACTTCAGATGCTTTATCAAGTGAATTTTCGAAAGGCGTCAATTCTTTATATAATTCTAATAATTGAGGAATGTCTTGGTTATTTAATTTTTCAATGATCATCGTCAAACCTTCTTTATAAAGTATAGTTTAGCCAAGCAAAATTTAAAGTTTCATAGTTTAGGCTGGATAAAAACTTTGTACAGTGATACAATGAATACCTTATAAAATTATTCGTTGCTTATATAATAGAGTATATAAGCAAGAAAAACAAGAAAAACGTGAATTATATAAAAATAATTTTTACAGACTGCATAATAAGAAAAAGAAGGGTATTTGTATGGATATTCAATCAGGAATTTACAGGCATTACAAAGGTAAGGAATATAGGGTTCTATTTATAGCCAAACATAGTGAAACAGTAGAGGAAATGGTTGTGTATCAGGCATTATATGGGGAGTGTGGGTATTGGGTACGACCCAAAAAAATGTTTATGGAATCAGTGAATGTTGGCGGGCAGCTTATGCCACGCTTTCAGTATATAAAAGCATAAATATTATAACCAATTTATAATATTTTTTGATAATTCTCTTCTTTGGGATTTCAATTCTTGTTTTTTCGGATGTCCAACAGCGATAAGGGCAAGTAAATCAAATTCGGCAGCAATATGCAGAAATTCTTTTACTTTCACTTCCTGCGTTATGATTTCACTGACCCAGCAAGTTCCAAGACCAATTTCATGAGCTGCAAGCATCATGTTTTGTACAGCTGCACCGATTGCCTGCATATGTTTACTATAAGCCTTATCGGTACTGTTTTCAGGATTTTTCAAGACAGTGCTGTCGAAAAAAACAGCAATCAAGCAGGGTGCATGTTTAAGCCAAAGGTCACAACTGGTTAATGCTGCTAGTTTATGGATCAGCTCTGTATTATTCGCTATTACGGAAAACCTCCAAGGCTGCAAGTTTTTGCCGGAAGGGGCCCAGCTTGCAGCTGTCAGTATTTTTGCAACATCACTCAACTTCACTTTTTCCAAAGTATACGAGCGAATACTTCTTCGATTCAATATAGCAGCCATTATTGGACTCATATTCATTACCTCCCTTTAAATCGGATGATATTAAAACATTTTATTTAGGGCATTATTTTTAAACATATTGCCTTGCTCAATGTAGCGGCGTACCATTTTTTCGGATTTATGGCGTGTCTGCTGCATGATGGAACGTTCATCAACATCATGCTGAGCTGCGCTGGTTGCAAAACCACGTCGTAAGCTGTGTCCGGAAAAGTCAGCAGCATTTAAACCGGCCAGGCCAATATATTTTTTTACGATGAGTGCGACAGACTGATTCGTTAAACGCTGATTGCGTAGTTGTTTATTCTTAGTTAAAGGACGAAAGAGCGGACCTGATTTTAATTGAGAAAATTCAAGCCAGTATTTTAAAGAAGCTACGGCACAGAGCGTAGGGGAGGTGCTATAGGGGATTGCAACATACTGCCCTTGCCCTTCCTGATCTCCTTTAGATTTTGCAAGTAAAATGATGACTCCTTCATTGGTGAAGGTTAAATCTTCAATATCGATACCGACAAGTTCTGAACGACGAAAGGCTCCCATAAAGCCAGTCAATAAAAGAGCTTTATCGCGAATACCAGCGATATCGGTTGTATCAAAAAAAGCAACCATATTTTCTAGATCTTCCATTAGAACTGGTGATTTACCACGCTGCATAGTTCCTTTTTCTCGCTTTATAGCATCAAGAGCATTGCGGACAAGTCCGCTGCGACAAGGATTATTATCAAGATAACTGGCGGCTTTATGATTTTCAGAAATAGCACTTAAACGACGGGATACAGTATTTGCTTTGGCATTATCGGCTAAATCGTTAATGTAATTGACGATGGTTTCAGGCTCTGCTGGCAAAGCCTGTAATTTGGCATGGGCACACCAGTCATAGAAGTCAAGCCAGTCCGATTCATAAGCACGTAACGTATTATCCGCTTTCGATTTTTGTAAACGTTTTTTACTCTTTAGCGAAAGTTTACTATTATTTTCAATCAAATTATTTTTACGTAAAAGAAATTTTTTATCATCCTTATTCATGCAAAATGGGCTCCTTAAATTCGTAATCAAATTTGTCTTAATTTTATAATCTCGGCATTAACTAGTGATAACTATAAATTATCGTTAGTTATAAATAAGCATTTATTAAATTAATTATAATCTGATTATATTCATTTTCATCGTACTTGTAAACACCATGCTATTTATCATAATTAAATGCTTATTTTCTTCTTGCCCATTTTGTTCATAAAAGTGCTATAATATAAGATATTGATTCATTGAATATTGTCTTTTTTATCTCTACGATTGAGCCGTAGAGATTCTTTTTTGATCGAAGACAAACATTCACTGTTTCAGTAAAGTGAGGCTCCATGATGGATAGGTTTTTCATCATGGAGCCTCTTTTTTATCTACTACTTATCACGTAACTTTATTCATTGATGCTAGGGATTTTTTTTAATGAAGGTATGTCCTTTTCATAATCAACACCAGCAAAACCGAAGCCAAACAAACGGAAAAAATCATTTCGGTATTCATCAACAGCCGAAATAGCTTTTAAATTTTCAGTAGAGGTTTGTTCCCACAATTCTTTTACCGTTTGTTGTACCTCTGGTTTCATTTCCCAGTCATCGAGTCGGATTCGATCTTTGGAGTCGAGTGTTGGTGTTGTTCCATATAATTGGGTATGGAACAACCGATAGATTTGTTCGATGCAATGTTCATGTAATCCTTTTTCTTTCATGACTTTAAATAATAAGGACATATAAAGTGACATGCCTGGAATTGCTGTACTGGCTTGCGTAACGACTGCCTTATTGACAGAAATAAAAGCTCGCCCACCGTCTTTATGTAAGAGCCCATTGATTTTTTGAGCAGAACTTTCTAAGCTTTCTTTGGCTTTACCGATTGTTCCATCACGATAAATTGGATGCGTAACTTCAGGACCGATATAGGAATAACTGATGACAGTAGCTTCTTTCGCTAAAACGTTGCCAGCTTGGAGGGCTTGTACCCACATTTCCCAATCTTCGCCCCCCATTACGCCTACGGCTTGCCGCACTTCGTCATCCGTTGCAGGAGCGACTGTAATATCAGAGACAAGTTCTTTATGAAAATCAATATTTTTACTAGTAAAAGGTGCTCCGATTGGTTTAATAGAAGAAACAAGGGTTTCACCACTGATCGGATGTGTACGTCTAGGTGATGCAAGACTATACACTACTAAATCAACACTGCCCCAGTCTTTTTTGATTAAATCAATCACGCGATTTTTAATGTCAGTTGAAAAAGCATCTCCATTAATGCTTTTTGCATAATAACCAGCATTGATAGCGTTTTCTTCAAAAGCGGCACTGTTATACCAACCTGCTGTAGCTGTTTTATTACCAGCAGGCGGTTTTTCAAAAAATACACCAATAGTAGCTGCTCCACAGTTAAATGTAGAAACAATTCTTGAAGCTAAACCATAACCGGTAGATGCGCCGATGACAAGTACACGTTTGGGACCGTCTACAGACGATTGCTTTTTAACATAATCAATTTGTTCTTTTACCGAGGCAGCACAACCTTCAGGATGAGCCGTAGTACAGATAAAACCTTTGAATTTTGGTTTAATAATCACAAATATCTCTCTTTTCCTATAAATAAAAATTTACATTTTTATTTTATGCTAATTTTTTATGCTAATTTATGGTACATATTTAAATCATACCACAAATATAGAGCATTTGACTATATAATGCATTAAAGAAATTTAATATATCAGTCTGTCAGCTTGTTGATAGTAAAAAGTTATTTAGTTGATGAGTCGGATATAATAATTTTACGTTTTGGTGCTGTATATAATAGACAAAACATGATAAAGATCGTGAACAAAATTCCTGTCGATTGTGCATTTAAGATCCATATCCCCTGCCCAGCATTACCAAATTGTAAAAATACAGTAACGATAATTCCGCCAATTGCTGCAATAAAAGCAGATGTGGTACTCGCTCTTTTAGAGAAAAGCCCAAACAATAACGGACCGGTTAAAGACACAGACATCAATGCATAAAAAATAGACAATGCTGAAATAACATTCGGTAAAATCATAGCCATTCCTACGCCAATGATACCGGTTATAACTGTAATAACACGTGTGCTCTTTAAAAGTTTTTCATCCGAAATACTGGGATTGATGAAGCTTTTATAAATATCTTTTGTAAAAGACGTAGTAATCATATAAAGTACGGCATCTGCTGCGCTTATTTCAGCTGAAAAAATAGCGGCCAAGGCAAATGCGGAAGCCCAAAAAGGCATACATTCTTTCATAACATAAGGTAGTGCTAAATCAGGTTGTGCTAAATCAGGGCTGATTGCGAAAGCGGCCATTCCTAAAATAACCGGAATTACAGCAAACAACAACATTGCAAGACCACATAAGCAGGTACTGCGGCGAACGGTTTTTTCATTTTTTGCTCCATAAATTTTACCAATCAGTGCTGGTGATATAAAAAAGGATGGTGTAAGCATCAAGAAAAATCCCATAATCGTACTAGAACCTAAACCTGTCATACTGAAATAGTTATTTTCTTGCAAACTGCTGCCTAAATTTGCCGCGATTTTGCTTTCCAGACCAGTCCAGCCACCGACAAACTGAAAGACAAAAGGTATGGCAATACAAAAACCAAGGAGTTTTACAATCACTTCGATTATGTTTACATAGGCAGCCGATAGCAATCCTCCTGCACAAAAATAGAGAACAACAACAATGGCGGCTATTAAAACACCTTTATTTTTGCTGACATCCGCCACCGTGGATAAAATCCAGGCAATGCCCATAAGCTGACCAGCGAAAATAGCAATGGTTCCAATTGCCATAAATAAAGATATAAGTCCGCGGAAATTTCGATTGTACCGATATTCTAAAAAATCACCTAGTGTATAAAAATTATACTTTTTAGCTAAACGCCAAATAGCAGGACCGACGATAAATGCTAAAAAAAACGTGCCAATTGCCGATGCAATAATCCACCAAGCTGCAGAAATTCCTGATTTAAAGCCAAGACCAGCTACCCCTACGGTTGAACCTGCACCAATATTGGGGGCAATGAGCGTGATAAACAAAAGCAGTGAACCGAAGTTTCTGCCACCGACAAAAAAATCGTCTGTAGTTTTTACCTTTTTTGACATAATTGTTCCAATTAAAATTAAAACGAGTGAATAAAGTGCAATTACAATAATATAACCATTCATTCAAGCTGCACGCTCCCTTTTATATCATTAAAATTTCATCACTATATGATAATCTTGTTTTTCATAAATGTAAAGGAAAATAGAAAATGAATGATTGTAAAAAAATTTCCATAAACTAAGAACGAACGTTTGCAATCAAAGCGATCTGTGCTATAATAATACTAACTTGTATGTTTGATGAATCGGGAGTGATTATAATGAATCATGACGTTGTGCTAAACGACCGTCAGCAAAAAATTTTGCAATTTATAAAGTCTTTTCTAGTAGAAAAAGGGTATCCACCTGCTGTGCGTGAAATTGGGAAAGCCGTAGGATTAAAATCTAGTTCAACGGTGCATGGTCACTTGGCAAAATTGGAAGCTATGGGAATTATTAAAAGAGATCCAACGAAACCTCGTGCAATTGACATTTTAGAAGCAAAACCATGGTCAAAGACTATTTCCGTACCATTAGTCGGTCAGGTCACAGCCGGTATTCCTATTTTGGCTGAGGAAAATATTGAAGATGTTTTTTCATTTCCACAAGGATTATTGGGAACTCAGGATAAAACGTTCATGCTAAGAGTAAAAGGTGAAAGCATGATTAATGCTGGGATTTTTGATGGTGATTATATCATGGTTCGTGAGCAGGATACCGCCAATGATAATGATGTGGTCGTGGCCTTAGTTGATAATGAGAATGCTACGGTAAAACGATTTTTCAAGGAAAAAGATTGCATTCGTCTTCAACCGGAAAATGATACAATGGAACCTTTTTATGAAAAAAATGTTTCTATTCTCGGAAAAGTGATCGGTGTCTATCGGCAAATGAATTGATTTATAAAAGAGCGATTGCCCCAGTTTGGAGTTCATCCTATCTGAGGCAATCGTTCTTTTTTCTTTTTATACATTTATTTTAAATCTTCAATTGCCTGTGCAGCTCCCATGATGCCAATTATAGCATGTTCGAATGTTAGTGCGCCTTGCAGGTAAACGATATAGGGTTCTCGCATTGGTCCATCCGCACTCAGCTCAATTGAAGCGCCCTGGACAAACGTACCAGCTGCCATGATGACTTGGTCAGCATATCCTGGCATATCCCAAGGCTCAGGCGTTACATAAGAATCTACAGGGGAGTATTTTTGTAAGCCCTGACAAAAAGCAATTAAACGCTCTTTCGTTCCAAGCTCAATGGCCTGAATGATATCGCCACGATCATCTTGCGGGCGTGGCAATGTCATATAGCCAAGTTTTGTAAAGAGTACGGAAGCGAAAATCGCCCCTTTTACGGCTTGTGCCACAACATGTGGTGCTAAAAACAAGCCTTGGAACAGCAAACGGTTATTGGCTAAAGATGCACCTAGCTCATCCCCCATTCCCGGTGCCGTTAAACGATAGGAAGCAAGTTTTACCAGATTATCTTTGCCGACAATATAACCACCAGTTGGAGCAATGCCGCCACCTGGATTTTTGATAAGCGATCCGGCCATGATATCTGCTCCGACTTGTGTTGGTTCCAACGTATCAACAAATTCACCATAACAGTTGTCAATAAAACAAATACAATCTTTTTTTATTTGTTTTACATAAGTACAGATTTCTTTAATTTCCTGAATCGTCAGTGGTGACCGCATGCTATAGCCACGGGATCGTTGAATCAAAACGACCTTAGTAGATGGTTTAATCTTACTGCAAACTAGATCTAAATCAACTTTTCCATTTAACATTGGTACTTCATCGTAAAGAATTCCGAATTCCTTAAGTGAACCGGAACTGGGTTGTTCATAACCGATTACGGTCTGCATGGTATCATATGGTTTGCCTGTGATGGAAAGCAATTCATCGCCCGGCCTTAAAATACCAAATAAAACAGTTGCCAGTGCATGTGTTCCTGAGACGAATTGTGTACGCACTAAAGCTCGTTCTGCACCAAAAATTTCCGCATAAAGTTCTTCTAATTTCATTCGGCCGATATCGTCATAGGCATAACCGGAAGTTGTATTAAAATGAATGTCGGAAACTTTCGTTTTACGCATAGCTTCCAATACTTTCAAGGTGTTTTTTTCGGCGATGTCTTCTATCTTGTTAAAATATGGTGCGCACTCCTTTAGCGCAGCTGCTTTCATTTGAAGGATTTTATTTGTAAATGGCATAATTAAATAGTAGTCTCCTCTAACATATATTTCTTAAATTTGTTGATTTCCTCACGAGGAACCGATGCTTTTATCAATGTTCCAGCTTCGTTATACTGGGTAGATTGTACCATGGCGATTTCATGTAATAAGGTGATGGCACTACCTTCGTCATACGGTATTAACAATTCTAAATCGACATTTTTTCCAGCAAAATATTCTTCGATTTTTGTTTTTAATAAATCGAGATTCATATTTTGTTTGGCTGATATGCCGATACTGTCAGGGGTTGTTAACATGGTTTTTAATGTATCTTCATCTGTTAGGTTATCGATTTTATTAAATACATTGAGAGTTGGTTTATCCGCTGTTTTTAATTCTCGTAGTACAGTAACAACCGAATCCATTTGCTGTTTATAATTGATTTGGCTGCTGTCGATGACATGCAGTAATAAATCAGCACTTTGTACTTCTTCTAAAGTAGCTCTAAACGCAGAAACTAAATGATGCGGCAGTTTCTGAATAAAACCAACCGTATCTGTAATGAGAACTTTTTGATTTGTACTGAGTGTCACCTGTCTGGTTGTTGGGTCCAATGTCGCAAAAAGCTTATCTTCAGCAAAAACATCGGAGCCAGTCAAGGCATTGAGCAGTGTTGATTTGCCGGAATTGGTATAACCGACAAGTGCTACGGTGGATATATTGGAAGACTCTCTATTTTCACGATGCAGCTGACGCTGCTTTTTAATCGCTTCAATTTGTTTTTCAATATCATTAATCTTTGAACGAATATGGCGCCGATCGACTTCCATTTTCGTTTCTCCAGGGCCTCTGGTGCCGATACCTCCGCCAAGTCTTGATAAAACAAGCCCCTGTCCACTGATTCGTGGCAGTGCATAGCGTAACTGGGCCAGTTCAACTTGAAGTTTTCCTTCATGTGATCTAGCTCTTTGAGCAAAAATGTCAAGGATTAAAGCCGTTCGGTCGAGAACTTTAATGCCAAGCATCAATTCGATATTTCGTTGCTGTGATGGTGATAATTCATCATCGAATACAATCATATTCGCATTGGTTTCTTGAATCAGCATGGATATTTCCTGAATCTTGCCTTTCCCAAAAAATAAAGCCATATCAGGACGATCTTTTTTTTGGGTAACGGTAGCAACGATTTTTGCTCCAGCTGTTTCAGCTAATTGTTCAAGTTCTTTTAATGAATCTTCAATTGTCCAGGTACTTTTGGAGTTTGCAAGATCAATTCCTGCCAAGATAGTCCGCTCTTCATCATCTATTGTCATTAGAGCATTATGTTTAGCAAGTTGTTTATCAATGAGCATCGTCAAATAGGTTAGATTAATTTGGTGTATTTCCGTCAGGCTGGTTGGACCTAATCCTTGCAGCTGCGGCACATCATCTTCGTCATACTCGCCGGTGAAAAAAGCAATACTGGCCAGCATATCAGACCCCTGTTGTCCAATGGCTACCATTGCGTCAAAACGCATACGCCGCAATGAGGATAAATCAGGTTGACTGAGCCTTGTATCACCGCTTGGATGAGTGTGAATGCAGCGAATGCCAGAAAGCCGTAGTGTTGAGGTCCGTTCTTTTATTTCCGGCAGACTGATGGTCGATGTATCACCAATCGCGACTTGCATGACTTTTCCCTGGCGGTTTATATAAACTGCCACTTCACGATTAATCATTTGTGTTATTTCAAGCATTTTTTCGTTGATTTCATTGGTAGATATTTGACCAAGCGGTATCTGTAAATCATAAATAGCGTTTAATTGATCTAAAATATATTTTTTAATACCTTTTGTATCGCCATGTACTTCCAAAAAAACACCTCCTCATTAAATTTTATTTCTGTAAATGTTTTGCATCGATTAAGGTATTACGATTTATTCGTTACATTTAAAATACGTTTTAAGGTAATGGACAAAGTTCCATCCGGATTATTATTGAATTCAACAAAATCGGTATTATTAAAATAATCAAGTGGAATCGTAAGTTCTATACCTGTATCTGTTTTTAGTTTATGGTTTCGCAGTCGCTTTAATGTAGATTCTTGTTCCACTTCGACTCGCTCTGGTAGCCCAGCCTCTTGGATTTGTTCCATATAAGACGCCTGCATCGATGGATTGGCTTTAAATATTTCGCGCCCTATTTCTTTTGGTTCAACATTCGGTGAGTCTTGTATGGTTTCGGTAATAAATGATTTTACAGCTGTTGCAGCCGCTATATCATCCTGACCATATTCATCGGCAACTTTTTTAACGATTTTACTAACAAGACTGATTGTTTCCTTTGGCGAAACACTTTGACTGCATTCCAGAAGGACTTCTGGAAAAATACTGACTTTATTACCATCCATTACGTATTTTTTATCAACAAAAATTATTTCATCATCCGCTGTATTAATAAAAGAAAATTCATCAATTTTTTGTGCTAAATTAGGCATGATGGCATAATGATTGATAATATCATTTTTCACACCTTCATCTGTCTGGATCACCTGGTGTATAAAGCCCATATGGTTATTGCATTTAAAAACTACAATTTTGCGCTCATCATCAATTGTAATATCACATACCAGAATGTCGGCGGAATCAAGCTGTTCAGAATGTGATATTGCGGTATAGACCGTTTTGACAATATACTTGGAAAAATCAACAAACGTACTTTCTTCTTTTAAATACAAGTGAAGTTGTTCTTTAAACGTACTATCCTCGTAAAAAGTTCCTTTCTTGGCATTTTGATCGGCATACGATTTCTCAATATGTTTCAATAAGAAGGTTTCAACGCTATTTTCGATTAATAATTCTTGGTCTGAAAAAACTGTAAGACCAGAATTAAAATCTAAAATATGCAAAATTGCCCTATGGATAATAATCAACGCAAATCCCCTCTCTTTATTTTAGTATGAACTGATGCTTTTGTACAATTTAAAGCAGACGTACTCTTAATTATATCATATATAATTCGATTTTTTGATTACTTTTTTGTAATGACGTGGATAGAGAAAATAATAGCTGTTTATTTTTCAAAATACTAGATGCGTTATGGTGTAATTTTTAGTATAATAAAAAGCAGTTTGATGTAAATAAATTGTAATCGAGGATGATGGATCTATGAAATGTAAGTATTGCGGAACAGATCTTGCCCCAAAAGAGACCCTTTGCCACCATTGTGGCCGTTATTTAGGTGATCTGGAGCAGGCTGCAAAAAGTCATAAAAAACGAACGATGTATATTGGGTTGGGTATTATTATTATTGCACTTATTTTTGTCTTTACGACCTTTGGTGGCAATTTGATGACCCAGAAACAAACGAATGAAACATTAGCCAAACAAGCGGCAAATGCAACGCCGAATTTAGGCTTGACGTTTAAAAAATTTAAAGAACAATTCAACGATAGTGAATATACAAAAAAGTTTGCTCTTTCTTTGGGTGATGTCAATGATAAAGGGGATGTTTTCCAATATGCACTGAATCCAAATTTAATGATAAGCGGCGCAATAGATAAGACAACACGGAAATTAATTCATGTGCAGATTATGTCGCAGCCATCATCACAGGACGATCTAATAAAATTTGTGACTTCCATGGGAGTGGTAATTGATATCATGAGTCCGGATGTTCCCCGTAATAAACGCAGCGAAATTTTAAATGAACTTGGTTTTGGCGAAGGTGCGGATATTCGTCAGGCTGACAATGATGCGATTCGCGGCGATAAAAAATATCATTTTAAATATATAGAAAAAACGGGTTTTGTATTTTCAATTATGAATGCAAATGCAAAATAATGAAAAGAGATATCATTTTAACATTGATATCTCTTTTTCATTGAGGAAATTTTTGCTTTCATAATTAGTCGACAGCCTCAACCACTTTTAAAATTGAAGCTTGGTCTTTTAAAAAAGGTTTTTAACGAAGAGGAAAAACAGCGATTCGAATCGAAAATAATAAAGCGTGCAAGTTTTTTGAAAATATTTATTTTATGTATGGAAAAATGTAAAAATTCAATGATTTTCAATACTTATATTTATCATATAAAATATAAATTTTTAGATATACTTATTTTAATTATAATCAATCAAAAATAACTTTATAATATATACTTTATTTCATTTTCGTGTATATTGTTTATTCATAATTTGTAATGATTAGCTATGAAATATATTTATTTAAATGAATACAAAAGATGTTCTTGCAGAATGATTACGATGTAAAGGGTTGATTAAAATGTCTTTTGGGCATATTAGAAAACGTGGGAAAAAGTGGTATTATTCATTTGAATTATCAACGGTTGACGGCAAAAGAAAACGGGTTGAGCGTGTTGCAGGCATGACAAAAAAAGATGCAGAAAAAGCCTTGCACAAAGCATTATACGAGATGGATTTAAATGGTGTATTTCGGACATCAAGTGAAATATCATTTGCGGATTTCTTAGATCGCTGGATTAAGCAATATAGAATCAATCTTGCTTATAATACGCAAAAAACCTATATAAAAATCATTGAAAATCATTTAAAACCATCATTAGGAGCTTATAAATTGAAATATTTACAGCCAGAAGTGCTACAAGATTTCATCAACTCAAAAAAAATAAATGGTTATAAAAAAAGCACAGTTTCACAGATTTTTGCAGTTCTTTCTATCGCGCTCGCTTACGCAGTTCAGCCTCTTCAGTATATAAAAGAAGACCCAACAAGATATATAAAAATTCCAAAATTCGATATAGAAATAAAAGAAGATATACAGCGAAAAATGAAAACTTTGACAGACAGAGAACTCGCTGTTATCCAAAATAATTTCAAAAATAGCATTTTCTACATACCAATAATGATTGCTTATCTATCTGGTGTACGTGTGGGTGAGTGTTTGGCATTAGAATGGACCCGAATCGACTTCGAGGCAAATGTTTTAAAAATCAGAGAAACTTTACTAGATACAAAAAGTGGTGAAAGTCGCCGTACCGGACCACCAAAAAGCAAGGCAAGTGTGCGTGATATCCCGTTCGGGCCCACGTTACGGTCCATTTTAAAAGAAGAAAAAATGAAACAAGTGAAAAGTAAACTTAAATATGGGAAATTTTATATAAAATCCGGCCAAGTGTGTGTAAAGGAGAACGGTGAACCCCTCTCGCATAACGATATACGTTATTTATCGGTTTTGTGTAAAAAAGAGCTGGGAATAGTTTTTAATTTCCACATGCTGCGTCATACTCACGCGACGATGTTGCTGGAAAATGGCGCCGATATGCTTGATATATCAAAACGACTCGGACATAAGAACTTGGCAACTACTACCGATATTTATGCGCATGTACGTAAAAAGATGCAGGATCGAACCGTCTCTATTTTAGAGCAGATTGTGAATCAATAATTAAAATTCAGTTGGCAAAGCGTAGGCAAAATTACCATTACAATTCCTTTTATGACCTATTTAAAGGGATTTTTAGATAAAAATTCGATAATAGTTAATTATCGGTAATCCATTTCACTCTATCCACTTTGAAAAAACACCGTTAAAAAATCGCATGTAATTCGTTTTAAGATATGTTTAATTGAAATGCATAGATTTATATTCGTACCATAAAATATAGGTCTTAAAACGAGTTTTGAAAGGCTGTTTTTTTCTCGGTAGTAATGAAAAAATTATATCTCTCTATTTTAGCCTATTTAAAAAGTGGTTGAGGCAGTCAATCTTTTATACAGTATATTTAATTTTTAATAAATAAAAAAGACGACGCTGTTTATGCAGCGTGTCGTCTTTTAATTTGGAGTAATTTAAATTTATTATTATAATAACTTACTCAGAAGTGCTAGCGACAGGGAATCTAAAAATGAACTTTGTTTGTCTTTTACTAAAGTTTTTAAATCCGTTTTTTGTTTTTCGTATACTTTTGTGGTTTGCGTAACTTTTTCCATTAAAGAGGTTAAGGCACTTGTTTGTTTGGTGATACTTTTCATTTGATTTTTCAGTGAATTAAGCTGCGTTGTGGTTGTTTTCAATTGTGTTACCAGTAGTTTGATTTGACTGAGTGAGCTCAAATCTTCGGTACTGTCACTAAGTCCTGCTAAAGATTCGGATGAAGCATCTATGCTGTCTTGAAAAGCATTCAGTTGTTGATCGATACTATCACTAGATGAACAGGAAGCTTGCGGAGTTGGCAAGAAAAAAAATAAGATAATTCCGATTCCAATTAATTTTTTAATCATAATTGTCACCTCCATCTTTCTATATATTAATTTCTACAAGTCTGCTGAATTACCTGCTAAAAATTAATAATATTTTATTCATACTAAGCTAAAAGGGAAAGATGTTATTTTATGTAAAATAGTAGTACAATAGTATCAATGAATCTATTTCAAGTTATATAAAGTTACAAAACAAGACTAACTATATTAAAACCATATGTGGATAACATATAAAAGGAGGAAAATTTATTTGAATAAATTAAGAACACTTACATTCTTCTGCATTTTCTTTATCGTCATGACTAATGTTGTTTTTGCGGCAGATCGCTGGCAGTGGATTGCTTCAAACGATTCAGTAGATTTTTTCATTGATATGAATACGATTAAATCTGTAATGGATGACCCCCTGCATTCAGATAAAAGTAAGATTTACACTTGGGTTAAATCGCAAACTACGGCAGGTGGTATGCAATCTCTTACAAAAATTCTGCAAGATAGTGATCTCGATGAAGATGTTCTTGCTGATATAAAAAACGTTGCATATCGCATGTCTTATGTAGAGTGTGATTTAGAAAAGAGACAAATTCGAACCGTATTTTCACAGTTATTCCATGCCGACGCTACACCCGTTGAAAATACGATAAAAAAAACACCAGATGCTGAGTGGCTGCCGATAATCCCTGATACAAGAAGTGAAATGATTTTTAACGGTATACAACGTTATATATCAAATTATACCGATTCACTCCAGCAGAATATGTAAATTTTTAAATAAAAAAGTCCTAAGAACTTAAGTTCTAGGACTTTTTTGTCTGTTATAAAGTTGCTTTGTGTGATAAATTCACACGACCTTGTCGATCGATTTCGGTAACTTTTACATCAATTTCATCGCCAACACTAACGACATCTTCTACTTTTTCAACGCGTTCTTTCGCAAGCTGAGAAATATGGCAAAGGCCTTCTTTACCTGGCATTACTTCGATAAATGCACCAAAGTTCATCAAGCGAGTAACCTTACCTTTATAGATGGCACCAACTTCAACTTCACGTACAATATCTTCAATAATAGCAACTGCTTTTTTTGAGCTTTCAATATCAACAGCCGAAATAAAGATTGTACCGCTATCCTGGATATCGATTTGTACGCCTGTTTCATCAATAATTTTTTTGATCGTTTTTCCGCCTGGTCCGATGACATCACGGATTTTATCAGGATTAATTTTAATCGTTGTTACGCGTGGTGCATATGGTGAAAGTTCTTCACTTGGTTTATCGATAACTTCCAACATTTTATCTAAGATAAATGCACGACCACGTTTTGCTTGTGATAAGGCCGAAGCAAGAATTTCGCGAGTAATACCAGCAATTTTTATATCCATTTGAATTGCTGTTACGCCTTCCGTTGTACCTGCTACTTTAAAGTCCATATCGCCTAAGGCGTCTTCCATGCCTTGTATATCGGTTAAAATTGTATATTGATCAGCATCCTTGACAAGACCCATTGCAATACCAGATACTGGACGTTTGATTGGTACACCAGCATTCATCAAAGATAAAGTACTGCCGCAAACACTGCCCATTGAGCTGGAACCATTCGACTCTAATACTTCAGATACAAGTCTCAATGTATATGGAAATTCTTCAAGTGTTGGTAAAACAGGCACGAGAGCTCTCTCAGCTAAGGCGCCATGTCCAATTTCACGACGGCCAGGACCACGTGAAGGTTTTGCTTCCCCTACACTGTAACCTGGGAAGTTGTAGTGATGAATATAGTGTTTCGATTCATCACTGCCAATGCCATCAATGATTTGTTCATCACCAAGTGATCCTAATGTACTGATTGTCAGGATTTGTGTCTGCCCACGTGTGAAAAGACCAGAACCATGGGTACGTGGCAGTATGCCGATTTCACAGCTTACAGGACGAACTTCATCTACTTCACGACCATCCGGACGAATTTTTTCATGTGTAATCATCTTACGCACGGTTTCTTTAACAATTTTATGAAGTACATATTGAATCTGTTTTGCATTTTCAGGATACGTTTCAAGGAAATATTCCAGCGCATCGGTTTTAACAGCTGCAATATGTTCGTCACGAAGATGTTTGTCAGGATTACGCACAGCAACATCCAATTTATCCGTAACTTGCTTACGAATAGCCTGTTCAAGTTCTTCTTCCACTTTAAATAATTGTACTTCACGTTTTTCTTTACCACATTCAGCAGCAATTTTTTTCTGGAATTCTACAATTTCCTTAATCGCTTCATGGCCAAACATGATTGCATCTAAGATTACTTCTTCTGATAATTCATTCGCCCCTGCTTCAACCATCATAACAGCATCTGCGGAACCAGCGATTGTAAGGTGTAAATCAGATTGTTTTGTTTGTTCATTGTTTGGATTGATGATGAACTGACCATCAACATGACCAACTTTGACACCGGCAATCGGACCATTAAAAGGAATATCTGATACGCATAAAGCACAAGATGCGCCAATCATAGCAGCGATATCGGATGGATTGTCCTGATCGACAGATAATACTGTAGCGACAATCTGTACATCATTTCTGAAACCTTCAGCAAATAAAGGGCGAATTGGACGGTCAATCAAACGGCTGCAGAGTATGGACGATTCGCTTGGACGTCCTTCTCTTTTGATAAAACCACCAGGGATTTTACCTACAGAATATAATTTTTCTTCATAATCAACCGTTAATGGGAAAAAGTCAACACCTTCTCTTGGTGCAGATGAAGCCGTTACAGCAACTAAAACAACAGTATCACCGTAACGAACTAATACAGAACCATTGGCTTGTTTAGCCATTTTACCATTCTCAATAATGAAAGAACGGCCACCTAATTGCATCTCAAAACTATGCATTTAATTTCCTCCTACTACTTTTCCTAGCTATTTTTATTTATTGTAAATTTAATGTTTAGGGAAACCATCTTATATAGTTCATTTTTACACGAAAACATAAGAAAAAAGCGGGAATACTCCCGCTTCTATTACTTACGAAGATTTAATTTTGCAAGAATTGCACGATAACGGTCAATTGCATTGTTATGAAGATAATTCAATAATCTTCTACGATGTCCAACCATTTTCAAAAGACCACGACGTGAATGATGATCCTTTTTATGTTCTTTCAAATGTTCAGTCAAATAAGTAATACGTGCAGTCAAAATTGCAATCTGCACTTCGGATGAACCCGTATCGCCTTCATGCACAGCGTGAAGTTCAATGATTTCTTGTTTCTTTTCTTGTGTTAACATAGTATAAAAATACCTCCTGTTTTGTAATTCATTCCGTTAGCCAAGATATCGTCGGAGTTTTCGCTATCCTCGCTACGGATCAAAGTATCATAAATGTAAGATACTTGTGATATTATATCATAAAAAAATATCAATGTAAATTAAAAATTGTTGTCGCTTGCTTAATATCCAGTTTAATTTGTTTTACTAATTGATCAACCGAGGAAAATTTCTCTTCATCACGTATTTTTTGCACAAATTCTATCGTAATGAGTTGATCATAAATATCCTGTTTAAATTCAAGAATATGTACTTCAATATGACGCTTCACACCATCGAAGGTTGGATTCGTGCCAATATTTGCAATACCACGATATGTTTTTTCACGAAAAAAAACATGAACAACATAAATGCCATTCGGCAGCATGACTCGATGATTTTCAATAGCTAAATTCGCTGTTGGAAAACCTAGCAGACGACCGCGTTCATCGCCATGGACTACCTTGCTGCATAACCGAAAAGGTCTTCCCATAAGCATGTTTGCAGCATCAAGCTGCCCCTCGAGCAACAGGTGTCTTATTTTCGTACTGCTGATTATTTGATTATTAAGATGAACTACCGGATGGATTTCCGAAATAAACCCAAAATCTTGACTTCTTTTCAAAAGAAGCTTTGGATTGCCTTCACCTTTATAGCCAAATGTATAATTAGGACCAACGACCACGTATTTAGGTGCTAGATTGTCCTGCAAAAGCTGTAAAAATTCTAAAGGTGTGACGGTTACAAGCTCTTTGGTAAATGGTACATTCATCAAAACATCAATTCCTAAGTCTCGCATTGCAGTTTCCTTACAAATATTATCACTGATTTGTAAAGGACATTTTTTAGGCGAAATCACGCCAAGCGGATGATTGCTAAATGTAAAAACTACACTTGTCCCTTGAATAGACTTTGCTAAGCGGATTGCTTGTTTAATGATATTTTGATGACCTAAATGTACACCATCAAAAGTTCCTAAAGCAACAACGATATTTGAATATTCTTTAGTTAAATTAGTAATTGTTGAAAAAATTTGCATTGGTAATCTAACTCCTTAGTTCGATCAAGGGAAAAATTTGATTACAGAATACAGCTTAACGAAAAACGACTTTAACTGGTACAATACAAGCGGTCTCAGCCTGATAACGGGCGATACCGATAAAGCCTAGTTCCTTATCATAAATTCTTACCAATGAAGATAAATTTATTGGTTGTTTTTTAGTGATTTTTTGTCCTTGTTGAAAAAAAGAAATTTGAGCTTTCGTAAGCTCCACTGCTGGCATATGCACTAAAACAGAATCGATAGGCTGTATAGCCTGTTGCGGATTATTTTTAATTTCATCCAACGTATATGCATTGGCCAAAGAAAAACAACCGACACGCGTACGAACTAAAAAAGACATCACAGCAGGAATATTTAATTTCTTACCAATATCGATACACAGTGTCCGTATATAAGTCCCCTTAGAACAATCAACATCAAACAAAAGTTTAGGTTCTTCAACTTCTAGTAGTTCCATGTTATGAATATGAATGGTGCGTGAAGGAATTTCAACTTCGATATTTTTTCTTGCTAAATCACAAGCCCGTGTTCCGTTAATTTTTATAGCTGAATAAATTGGTGGAATTTGAATATTTTCACCAATGAATTGCTGCAACGTTTCGTTTATCTGTCTTAACGAAGGCATTATAAATTTTTCTTGTGTCAATATTGTACCTGTATCATCACCACTATCGGTAGAAAAACCAAAAGTAAGCTCAGCCCGATACGATTTATCGGCATCGGTCATGTATTCAATCATCCGTGTAGCTTTTCCAAGCGCAATCGGTAAGATTCCAGCTGCACCAGGATCCAATGTACCAGCATGTCCAACTTTTTTTATACCATAAACCTTACGAATAAAACTAACCATATCATGAGAAGTCATTCCCGGTGGTTTTAAAGCACAGATAAAACCGTCAAGCATTGTACGAATCCTCCATGTATTGCTCGATTGCAGCAACAATTGTTTCTTTAGCAGCTTCTACCGGTGCATGCATTGTGCATCCCGCAGCTCGAATATGTCCGCCGCCGCCAAACGTTTCAGCAATAAGACTGACATTGGTTGTTTTAGAACGCATACTAATTCGGCACGTATTTTCATCGACATATTTGACCATAACAGCAACATCGACACCTTCGATAATCCGTGCTAAATCAATAAAGCCCTCTGTACTCACGCATTGAGCCAGTATATCCTGTGTGATTGCAAGTAGTGCTATTTTCCCATTTTTGAATATTTCAAGTGTATTCAATGCTAAAGCAATGCCGCGTACGGCAGCCAGTGGTTTTTTTTCAATGGCTTCGGATATCAAATTTGGTTTTACATCAAATTCCAAAAGTTCGGCGCCGATTCGCATCGTTAAAGCCGTTGTGTTCGCATAACGAAAAAAACCACAATCGGTTGCGATTGCTGTATAAAGACAAGCAGCTATATTTTTATCGAAAGCTGCCTTCATGAATTTTAAAAGCTGGAAAATAATTTCGCCCGTGGCTGCGCGGTCAGAATCCACATATAAATAATCAACCGTACTATTATTCGAAATATGATGATCGATATTCAGTATAGGTGCATCAGCTAATTCTTTGATCCGACCAATGCGATCTATACCAGTATCCAAGACAATCAAAAGATCGATTTTTTCAATAGTCTGCCCGGGTTTAGCCAATAATTCATAACCCGGGAGACTATCAAAATTAGTAGGAAGATCATCATCAATTAAGCATATAACATTTTTGCCGATTGCTTTTAGATAATGTGCCAGACCTAAAACAGAACCAAGTGCATCCCCATCGGGATTGACATGTGACGTAATAACAAAATTTTTATATTTCGTTAAAAGTTCTGCTGCTTTTTTAAGATCGATCTTCATGAAATTACTCTGCCTCGTCTTTTTTGATTTTTATAAGTAATTTTTGAATATGTGTACTGTAATCAAGTGATTTATCAAGCTGAAAAGTTACTTCGGGTGTACAGCGCAAACGAATTCGTTTACCAATTTCGCGGCGAATATAACCGATTGAACTTTGCAATCCATCCCAACAGGCTTTAATTTGTTCATCACTACCCATTATGCTCACATAAATTTTGGTGCTTCTTAAATCACCCGTTACATCTACTTGTGTTACCGTAACAAACCCAATTCTTGGATCTTTTAATTCTTGCAAAATAATTTGGCTGACTTCTTGTTTTACGAGTTCTTGAACTTTTTCCATACGAAGCTGACCCATATTACCCCGTCCCTTCGTTTCTTATTTATTAAGTGCCTGCGGTGCAAGTTGTTCCATGGTATAAGCTTCAACGATATCGCCTTCGCGGAAATCCTTGAAGTTTTCAATCGTAACACCACATTCATAACCAAATGCTACTTCTTTTACATCATCCTTGAAGCGTCGAAGTGATTCAATTTGGCCTTCAAATACAACAATATTATCACGAATAATTCGGATACTAGAAGAATTTGTGAGTTTACCTTCTAAAACATAAGAACCAGCAACAAGTGCTTTGGAGAATTTCATTACTTGACGGATTTCTGCTTTACCTTGAATAACTTCTTTAAACTGTGGTGCTAGCATTCCCGTCATAGCAGCTTCAACGTCGCCAATTGCTTCATAAATGACACGGTACGTACGAATATCGATACTTTCGTTATCAGCTAATTTACGTGCATTTGTGTCTGGACGTACATTAAATGCAATAATAAGTGCATTTGATGCAGAAGCAAGCATAACATCGGATTCATTAACAGCACCAACACCGGCATGAATGATGTTTACACGAACTTCATCATTTTTGTTTAGAGCCAATAGTGAACTGCTGAGAGCTTCGACAGACCCCTGTACATCGGCTTTAATTAAGATATTCAAATCTTTTATATTACCATCTTGAATTTGTTGGAAGAGATCATCTAACGATACTTTCTTCGAACGCATCAAATCATTACGTTGTTTTTCAATTCTCTTATCAGAAATTGAACGAGTCAATTTTTCATCCAGTGCCGCTAAAATATCTCCAGCTTCTGGAACATCTGATAACCCAAGAACTTCGACCGGAACGGAAGGACCCGCTTTTTTGACTTTTTCGCCACGGTCATTAATCATAGCACGTACTTTACCATGTGCAGTACCGGCAATAATTGAATCACCAATGCGAAGCGTTCCTGTTTGTACGAGAACGGTTGCAACTGGACCGCGTCCTTTATCAAGCTGTGCTTCAATAATAATACCACGTGCTTCGCGATCTGGATTTGCTTTGAGTTCTTGCATTTCAGCAACAAGCAAAATCATTTCCAATAATTCTTTAATACCAAGTTTTTGTTTGGCAGAAACAGGAACCATAACCGTCTGACCACCCCAGTCTTCTGGAATGAGATTGTGTTCAGCAAGCTGCTGTTTTACGTGGTCAGGGTTTGCGCCTGGACGATCTATTTTATTGATTGCGACAATAATTGGCACTTTTGCTGATTTTGCATGATTGATTGCTTCAATTGTCTGTGGCATTACACCATCATCTGCTGCTACAACCAAAATTGCAATATCCGTAACTTGTGCACCACGAGCACGCATCGCTGTAAACGCTTCATGACCTGGTGTGTCTAAAAATACAATTTTTTTGCCTTGGCACATAACTTGATATGCACCAATATGCTGTGTGATTCCACCAGCTTCACGTTCAGTTACCGATGTTTTTCGGATTACATCCAATAAAGATGTCTTACCATGATCGACATGTCCCATAACGGTTACAACCGGAGGTCTATGAACAAGTGATTTAGGATCATCTTCTATTTCAGGAATTTCTGTAGGATCTTGTTCAGGTGGCAATTCTTCTACGACTACATCTAATTCACCAGCAAGAAGTGTTGCTGTATCAAAATCAATTTCCTGATTGATTGTTACCATAACGCCCATCATTAAAAGTTTTTTTATGATTTCAGTAACACTATAGCCCATCTTCATAGCAAGTTCTTTTACTGTCAGAGATTCCCCAATTTTAATCAATTTAGGTCTGATTGGTTCTGGTTTAGGTGTATTGTATTGGATATGGTTATTTCTACCGCGGTTGTTGCCCCGATAGTTTCTGCTGTTACGGCTGTTCGTGTTACGATTATTAGGATTGAATGTACTTTTATTTGCATTATTATTCATTCGTGAATTTTGCCCGCCTTGTTTATTCGGCTGTGCGCCATTATTTGTATTGCTATTCTGCGTAGCAGCTGTAGTGTTGGCTGCTGTATTCGTTGCAGTATGATTCACTGCTGGTTTTGGTTTATTAAAATTTGGATTACTTGGCCCTTTATGTGGGTTGGCTGAAACATTGTTATTTGGTTTTTGTGCTATAAATGGTCTGGGACCATCATTTTTACGTACTGGTTGTACGGGTGCTTTTGGTTTGAAATTGTTGTTTGGTGCGGCAGCTGCCGTTTTCGTTACAATTATAGTCGGAGCTGGCGTTGGAGTTGTAACTTTAGCTGCAACTTTTGTTTCCGTACTGGTTTTACCAGCAAATGTTTTTGTTATGATGTCTTTCTCTGTATCACCGACACTGCTCATATGATTTTTTGCTACTGTATTATTATTACGCTCTAATATATCAAGAACCACCTTGCTTGTAGTATTAAATTCTTTTGCTAATTCATATATTCTGTATTTGGACATCGATCCACCCCCATTTAGATTTCTGCTTTCCTATTGATGAGTTTTAATAAAGCTTTGATAAATCCATTATCAGCAAGAGCAATCGCTACACGGATATTTTTGCCGATAGTGGCTCCCAAATCATTTTTCGTTAAAACGTAATACATTTGGACCCCATATGTATCGGACATATCTTTATATTGTTTTTTCGCATTTTCGGATGCATCTGCTGCAACTAAAAGAAGCGAAGCTTTACCAGCTTGTATATATTTCTCAACAGCAAATTCACCAGAAACTAATTTTCCTGCTTTTTGAGCCATACTAAGTAAATTTATTATTTTTTTATCCGTATCATTCATTGACTTGAAAAATCCCGGTTTTTAATTCTTCATAAATTTTACTATCCATCGCACTTTTAAAAGACTTTTCAAAACGACGTTCTTTGACTGCTTTTGTAAAGCAATCGACATTATGACAAATATAGGCACCACGACCTGATTTTTTGCCGGTGAGATCAATCAAAAATTCACCTTCCGGCGTTCTGACAATACGAACTAAATCGCGTTTATCACGCATTTGTTGACAACCGATACACATTCGTTGTGGAATTTTTTTTTGCGTAACCATGCTTATTTAGCCTCCACTGAAAGATCTTTTTCAGCTTTTGCTGGTGAAACTTCAGTTGTTACCGCAATTTGTCCAGCAGCCTGTGTTTCACTCTTTATATCGATTTTCCAGCCAGTTAATTTCGCAGCTAAACGGGCATTTTGACCTTCTTTGCCAATTGCTAGCGATAATTGATAATCAGGAACAACAACTTTGGATATTTTTTCTTCTTCATTAGCATCGACGGATACTACTTTAGCCGGACTCAATGCATTTGCAATATATTTACCCGGATCTGCATTCCATTTTACAATATCGATTTTTTCGCCTTTTAATTCGTCTACAATTGATTGAACGCGCATACCCTTGTGACCAACGCAAGAACCAACGGGATCTATATCTTCATCTTTCGAAAATACAGCAATTTTCGAACGCATACCTGGTTCGCGTGCTACCGATTTGATTTCAACAATACCATCGTGAATTTCAGGAACTTCTAGTTCGAACAAACGTTTCAACAAGCCCGGATGCGTACGTGATACTAAAATCTGAGGACCTTTTGACGTTTTTTTCACTTCAATAATGTATGATTTCAAACGATCACCATGATTATATTGTTCAAATGGAATTTGTTCCGATGGCGTCAGAATTGCTTCTGCTTTACCAAGGTCGATAAATACATTTTTTGCTTCCATACGCTGTACAATACCAGTTAAAATATCACTTTCACGATTGGAAAATTCTTCATAAATAATACCACGTTCTGCCTCGCGAACTCTTTGCACAACAACTTGTTTTGCTGTTTGGGCGGCAATACGACCAAAGTCAGCTGGAGTTACTTCTATTTCTATAATATCATCTATTTCATAGCCAGGATTAATCTGTCTTGCCTGTGCCAGACTCATTTCTACAATATCATTTTCTACTATTTCAATAATAGTTTTTCTCGCATAAACATGGAATTCTCCGGTAACCCTATCAAGTGAAACCCGTACATTTTGGGCTGAACTGAAATTTCTTTTATAAGCCGAAATCAAAGCTGCTTCAATTGCATCAAATAATATCTCTGGTGCAATTCCTTTTTCTTTACCTAACTGTTTAAAGGCTTCCATAAAGCCTTTATCTTTACTACTCATTTAAATCCCCCTTATTCAATTGTATGTTAAAACTCAAGATGCAAACGAACCGATGCAGCCTTGTCGCGTGGAATAGAAATATCTTCTAAAATAATTGCATCCTCAGTATAGCCGGTTAATTTACCGACTGTAACTTTTTCACCATTAATAGGCAGATACGTGGTTACTTCGACCATACTGCCTATTTGTCTTTGAAAATCTTTTTCTTTTTTTAAGATACGATCTAAGCCTGGTGAAGAAACTTCCAAAAAATAATTATCTTTAATTGGATCCAAAATATCTAATTTTTCTTCCAATTGCTCACTGAGCTGTTGACAATCTTCAATTTCAATACCGCCTTCTTTATCTATGAAGACTCTCAAATACCAGTGATGTTCTTTTATATATTCAACATCAATCAATTCAATATTAGTGTCTTTAAGAAATTCTAACGCCATTTTTTCTACGATTTTTTCTATTTGATTTGCCATCGAAACACCTCCCGTACACGTGGAATGAATAAAATATTAATTTTCTTAAATATAAGAGTAAAGAGTGGGTTTGCACCCACTCTTTAGATATCACACTTAAATTTAATATAATTCTATTATAGCATCAGAGCAGATAAATGTAAACTATTATAGCGTCTACATTTATCTACTCTAACAAGCCAGGAAATCTTTTAGCAAATTGAATTATTTTTTAACGAAGCAGCATAATATTTTACAATTTTCACAATCATAAAATAAGCTAACAGTTCCGACAACTCCTCTACCGGCTGTCCTTGTTTATGGGCAAGCAACCAGTTGTGTTCGCCGATTGTTGCTAAAATAAAGCTGCTAAATCCAAGTGTAAGATACATTATAGGCAATGGTATCGCAACCACGGTATTCCACGGAATATTATAAATAAGAGCACTTATTACGCTAATAATAAACAACAGAATAATTCCTTGTATAATATTTGAATGTGGTAGTTGATTCATCGCAATTAATTCTGGGCCGGATGGCGTAAGCTTTGTTTGGAAAAGAACTCTGCCCCAGCTTAATTCACGACCAGCCAGCATCACAAAAAAAGCACCGATGGAAGCCCAAAGTTTTTTCCCTTGAGATGAAAGAGCTTCTATATAAAAATAAAAACTCATAAATACACCAATGAATAATATCATCACCTGTGAATTTTCTAAAATGCCATTTTCCCAACTGATTTGCGGTGGCAATATCCACGATAATGGAATGATGCACAACAGCCAAACTACGCCAAACCAACCAACAGAATCAATATGTTTATCAACGCATATCCTTCTAATTTTAATCATATAAATAAATGTCTCCTTACCTTAAAATAGTACACAGATATTTACTATTCTAGATAAGTTAGCTGAAATCCTTTTCATTTGGAATAATTATTTTTATCAATTAGGTTTGTTGATTCTCACCATACAAAATAAGCAAGTAAAAGTGCTCTGATTTTGCCTAGAAAAAATATAATAGCACCCATTCCGAGTTGCTCAATCAATTATTGTAAAAAGAAAGAAGCTGCTCAGAAATTCGATGAATTAATGAGCAGCCAGCCTATCTTTTTTTGCTTTTCTCAAAAGCGTCAACAAAATGTCAACAATTTGATTTTATATACCAGAAACCTGTTGTAAATCAGGGGGATTCTGGTTTTTACATAAACAGTTCCATTTGATCGCTTTCGGTCATACCAGTTAAACAGCCGTGTTCACGCAGTATTTCCACAACGGTCTTTGAAATCCCCGTTCTTTTCTTTAAATCATCAATGGATGAAAATTCCCCGTCTTTTCTTGCTTCAACGATATTTTTAGCAGCAGAGCTGCCCAGACCGTCTAAGGCGGCAAATGGTGGCTGCAATGATTTTTCGTGAATGACAAATTTATCCGCTAAAGAACCATATAAATCAACTTTTTCCACATAATAACCACGAATATACATTTCCCAAGCTAGTTCCAAGACAATTTGCAGACCTTTATCTTTCACAGACAGGTTTTCCAGCGCATCGAGTTCTTTTAGTCTGGCCTGAATCTGTTCTTTCCCCTGTGAAATCAGATTTGCATCAAATTCAGCAGCACGAATTGAAAAATAGGCCGCATAAAAGGCTAAAGGATAATGCACCTTGCAAAAAGCAATCCGATACGCCATCATAACATAGGCTGTCGCATGGGCTCTTGGAAATAGATACTTTATTTTCAAACAAGATTCAATGTACCAGTCCGGGATACCGCCCGCTTTGAGTTTTTCAATAACATCAGGCTGGATACCCTTTCCTTTTCGTACATTTTCCATCGTTTTAAACGAAAGCAGCGGATCAATTCCTTTATGGATCAGATACATCATGATATCGTCACGGGCTGAAATAGCATCAGACAGGGTTGAGGTTCCATTTCTGATGAGTTCTTGTGCATTGTCCAGCCATACATTGGTTCCATGAGAAAATCCGCTGATACGCACAAGGTCACTAAATTTTTTCGGCATGGTATCATCCAGCATCTGTCTTGTAAAACGAGTCCGAAATTCAGGAATACCAAATGTTCCTGAATTACTCCCGAGATCCTGTGGTGTTACCCCCAGTGCTGCAGTTGAAGAAAAGATACTCATCGTTGCCGGGTCATCAAATGGAATCGTTTTTGGGTCACGATGGGTCAGATCTTCTAGCATTTTAATAACCGTTGGATCATCATGTCCAAGAATATCGAGTTTAACCAACCGACTGCTGATGGAATGATAATCAAAATGTGTTGTAATCGTCGTGGTGTTTTTATCATCCGCTGGATGTTGTATCGGTGTAAAATGATGTACATCCATATTGCGCGGGATAACCATTATGCCACCTGGATGCTGTCCAGTCGTTCGTTTGACGCCAGTACAGCCATCAACGAGACTATTGATATAAGCATTGCGTTTTTTAAGACCTTTTTCATCAAAATATTTTCGTACATAGCCATAAGCAGTCTTATCTGCAACGGTGGCAATTGTTCCCGCCCGGAATACATTATCTTTACCAAAGAGTTCCTCTGTATATTTATGGGCTACTGGTTGATAGTCCCCCGAAAAGTTTAAATCAATATCCGGTACTTTATCACCATCAAATCCCATGAATACAGCAAAAGGAATATCATGACCATCCTTTGCTAAATCACTGCCGCAGACAGGACATGTTTTATCCGGTAAATCGAAACCACAGCCATAGGAGCCATCCGTGATAAACTCACTATATTGGCATTTTGGACAATACCAATGCGGTGGCAGCGGATTAACTTCCGTAATATCCGTCATCGTCGCTACAAAAGAAGAGCCAACGGACCCTCTAGACCCAACCAGGTAACCATCATCTAGTGATTTTTTTACAAGCTTATGAGCAATGAGATATAGTACTGCAAATCCATGCCCAATGATAGAATCTAATTCTAACGTCAAGCGATCTTGAACAATCTGCGGCAAATTTTCTCCATAGAGAAATTTTGCCTTATCATAAGACATGTTTTTAATATCATCATCTGCGCCTGGGATCATTGGAGAATATAAATCGTCAGGAATCGGTTTAAATACTTCAATCATTTCATTAATTTTCCTTGGATTTGTTACGACCGCTTCATATGCTTTTTCTTCGCCTAAGTATTGAAATTCAGCCAGCATTTCTTCTGTCGTTCGCAAATAAAGTGGTGGCTGCATATCCGCATCTTTAAATCCTTTGCCTTTCATCAAAATCGCTCGATAAATTTGATCTTCCGGATTTAAAAAATGGACATCACAGGTTGCAATCAACATCTTATTTTGTTGTTTCGCAAGCTGCGCTACTTTTAGATTGATTTTTATCAAGTCATCATCGGACTGAATATGCGGGAAGTCATCGCTGCGTACTAAAAATTCATTGTTGCCGATTGGCTGTATTTCCAGATAATCATAGAATTTAGCAATTTCCAGTAATTCTTCATCACTTTGTCCGGCAACAATTGCCCGAATTAGTTCACCCGCTTCACAAGCTGAGCCGACTATTACGCCTTCGCGAAATTCAGCAATAATTTTACGGGGGATTCGCGGCTGCTTATGCAGGTATTTTAGATGTGCAAGAGAAACCATTTGATATAAATTACGCAGACCTACTGGATTTTTTGCCAATAAGATAATATGATTGGCTCTTTTTTGCTGGTAATCGTCGCCCACTAAATAGCCTTCAATACCATAAATAATCTTGATATCAAGTTTTTGTTCTTTGATTACTTTCGCGGCTTCCGGAAAAGCCTGGACAACACCATGGTCCGTAATAGCAATCGCTGGCCAGCCCCATTTTGCTGCAGTACACACAAGTTTCTTAACGGAAACCACCGCGTCCATATTACTCATGTGCGTATGTGCGTGAAGTTCCACTCTTTTTTCCGTTGCTAAATCCATTCGTCCTTTCACAGCTGTTTTATACATGCTATCAACAAACATGACAAAATCATTTTGGAATGTATCGAATTTGATCGAGCCTTTAATTTTTACGAACATACCTTTACTGAGAGCACTCTGGACACGTTCAAATTCATCTTTATCCTTAAAAAATGTTTTACAACTTATACCGTCACTTTTATCGGCAATATCAAAGGTTAAAAGCTTCGTACCTGTCTTGAATTCACGTACATCAAAATCACCCATTGTACCTTCAAAAATCGTATTTTTTATTTCACCATCTACGTCATTGATCGGTACTGCTTCGCCTTGAATCATTTTACCAAAAATCAATGGTGAATTATTTACTTTGGCAGTGCCCTTATCCGTACTCCCTGTTTTCGCAGCGACTGCATCTTTCTTCTGTGTTTCAATTTGCAGCGCTTCAAGAAATTCGGGAGTCATAAAATCATCTGCCTGAGAAAATTGATTTTCAGCGGCATCTTTTGTACTATATTGTATTTCACAGCAAAAATTCAGTGTATCAGAAATTACCAGCTTCATCATTTTGATTACAGAATGTGCTGCTAAAATTTCTTCAGCAAGTTCACCAAATAATTCCAAGGTTAAGGTATTTCCATCAAAATGGCGTTTTGAATGCATTAACAGATGTGTCACCGTTGGATTGCCTGCGGCAGTTTGTTTAACGATTTTTTTCCATTCGCGTTCAATATAGGCTTCCAAATCAATTACATCCTGATAGAAGAAAACTTGGTTTATTTGGCACTTTTCAGCGATATGAACAGATGTTCGATCGATTAAGGTATTGGGCAATCGATTTCTGGTTTGTAGGAGGATTTCCCATGAATTGTTTTTTAAATTAATTTCTACATGTTTTATTTTACATTCCTGTAATAGTTTTTTTTCTTGATCGTTTGTCGACATCGTATGAACTAAACGCCAAAAATCATTACCATCTTTAGGAATTATACAGTATTTCTGCATATTGATTAAGCCTCTTTCTTTATCCATCATCTAAAAAAATCAAATGGATATAGAACATTCTCTATTATCCGATTACGTTATATTTTATCACACACGCCGCTGTATTGATAGCTTGCTTTTACCATCAATCGTTCGTTAAGTCATGACCTCCGGTAAACCGGAGGCTTGCTCAAGCCCTGGAAGGGCATATTACTAACATAAGCCCCTCAAGGGGCGTCCGAATGGTCTAACCAACGTTTTACTTTTTCGGGCGACCCCTAAAGGGGCTTTTTATTTATGCCTTTTGCTTCTTGCTACCCGTAAACGGGTCCACAAACTC